>JAXGMN010000009.1:0-417812 GCA_040768665.1 Thermoguttaceae bacterium | reverse complement strand
CGCGATCGACCGCCTTGATGTCGAGAACCGACAGCTTGTCGTCCTCGAAGTCCTGCAGGTTGAAGGGGTTTTCGATCGTGACATCGACGATCGGCGAGGCGGGCTTGAGAATCGCGTTGAGCAGGCTGATCAAGGCGGCGCGGTTCTCCGGGCTCCCGAAGGTCCTCTTGAAAGCGAAATCGTTGATGGGACGAATTCCAAGCGGCATGGCTGCGGGCGGCAACGGGTGAATGGGATGCGGGGTTTTCTCGTTCCAGCCATTGTACCCGATGTGCTGCGCAGGGTCACGCGCGGTGGTGGCACAACTGCGGGAACGCTCCGGCGCTGCAAGCGGCATTTACAGCGACGTCGATTTCAGCAGATCGGCGTCCTCAGTGATCGGTAGATCGTGACCGTTCTCCTTCGGGTGAAGATAGGTCAGAACTAGTTCTGCCCCTTTTTTCTTCCCGGATTCGTGCGGTTGCCGTTGGAGTCTTATGTTTGCTCTTTCTATTCGCCGGCACCGTCATCGACCGGGCGATCCCAGCGTCATGGCACCTCGGCCGCTGATGCGGCTGCCGTAGATTTCGAGGCCGCGGATCTCGCCGCGGAACTGGCGGTCGAGCCCGTAGCTGTGCATCGTTTCGTTAAAGTTGCCGATGGCCAGTGGGCCGATGTCGGCGGCGACGGGTCCGACGTTGTAGGTGGTCTTACGGTCGAGCGCAAGCGCAGCCGGTCCGGGCTGCTCCTGCGGTTCGCTGAAGTACCAGCCGACATTGTCGACGGTTGTGGTGGAGTCATAGGTGACGGCGAACCGGGTCCATTTGCCGACGACCAGCTTGCCCGGCGAGCTGTCGTTTTGAATTCGGTCGGGCCACTGGTTCACCGCCAGCCGCAGGCGGCCATCGGCGTGGCAAACCAGGTCAATTCCGGAACGATCTTTGTTCAGGCAGAAGACAATCCGATTCCCGCCGGAGCCGATCCGCAGGCTGTGGGGTTTGAGCCATCCGGTAATGGTAAACGATCGCAGCCCGCGGAGGTCTTCCAGGACGCCTTTGCCGACCTTGGCGCAACCCCAAGGCTCTCCGTCGGGCAAGTGGATGGATCCTTCGCTGCCGCGGCGGGCCGTGCCGCTGAAGCTCACCACCGGTGTCTCCCCAGCGGTGAATCCGGCACGGACGATCGGTGCACTTGTGGCGCGGTCGACGGCGATCTGCATGAAGTCGACTGCGCTGCCGCCGTGTGAGTCGGTGACTCGCAGGGCAACCGTGTACAACCCCGGCTGCTGGAAGGTGTGGGTAACGGGATTCTCGGTGGACGTGCCGCCGTCGTCGAAATCCCAGGCCACGGTTGCATCGGTCTTGCTGCGGAACGTCACGTCGAGCGGCGGGACGCCGCCGGCAGGGGAAGCTACGATCTTCGCTTCGGGCCGCAGTCTCTCGCCGGGGGCGTAGGGTGTGAAACGGTAGGCCAAGTCGGGTCTGGGCGGGTGGACCGCGTGCTCGCCGGGCTCTGCCGTGCCCAAGGGCACGATCTTCATCTCCCACGGATCGACGAGGTCGACCTTGTACGGCTGGTCGCCGCTGAGTTGGATGGTCTGCGGGCGCGTGTCGAGGCAGTAGAGCAGATAGTACTTCCCGTTGTCGGCCAGCAGGAACGTGCCCCGATCATCGCCGGTCGGCTGCAGTTCGTCGAAGGGCGGCGCCAGGGCCATGAAGTCCTTGAGCCATTGAATCCGTTTCGGGCTTTGGCCGTGCAGCACGCCTCCCTTGGACCACCAGAGGATGTCTTCGGGATGCTTGTAGGTTTCGCCGTGGCCGACGTAGCAGCCGCCGAGCGTGCCGAGCCAGAAACGCTGGGTCATCGTCTTTGCATCGAGGTTGCCCCAGCCTTGGGGGATATTGCCTTCGTAGCGGCATTCATCATAGAGGACCGGCTTCTGATATTCTTCGCGAAACCGTACGCCCCCATTCATGTCGGAAGTTTGCAGGCTGGCATGGGTGACCCAATCCTTGGTATGGTCGTACCAGATCCGGCCGTTGTGAATGCCCCGCAGTCGGCTATGAGGATCCTCGTCGGCGAGGATACGAAAGAAGCGGTGCCAGTCGTCCATCTGCTTGTTGCCGCGATGCCCCTTGGGCCGGTTGGTCATGAAGTCGAATTCATTTGCCAGCGACCACCAGACGTTGCGGTAAGCCGAAAGCCGGGCGATGCAGTACCGCAGATAGCGGTCGTCCTGGGGATCGCTCATGTCGGCGAAGCCCCAGCGGTCGTAGGGATGCCAAAGGATCAAGTCGGCTTCGATCCCTAACCGCTTGAGGTCCAAGATGCGGCGCTCGATATGGCGCCAGAAGGCGGGATCGGGCCGGTCGAAATCGAACGAACCATCCGGTTTTCTCTGGAAGGCGAACAGCGCCGGCTCGTTCTGGTTGTAGGTGTACGCTTTGGGAAACACGCAGAAGCGGATCTTGTTGAAGGGCGATGCGGCAAGGGTTTCGAGCGTCTGCTGCTGGAGCTGCTCGGTCTGGTGAATCCAGGCATAGCAGGTGGTGCCGAATTGATGGTAAGGCTTTCCATCGGCGTATCGCAGGTAGAAGGTTTTGAATACCTGCACGGGTCCATGGTTGTGTGCGGACGGCGGGCCAGCCAGGAGAGAGCCGCTCTTTGCGTTGAGTTCGGGGCGGTTGCTTCGCGTTTCGTACTGCCACGGACCTTCCGAGGGCGGCGAGAATCGGACCTTGTAGACGCCATCGCCGTCGTAGAAGCCGGGGACGACAACGGCTTTGTCTGCCTGTTGGAAGGTGGCGGAGAATTCGACGTCCAGATAGGGGTTGCCAATGCCGGGGCCTTGGAACGACGTCTCCCATATATCCCAGCGCTGGGCGTCGGCGGCGGGCGCGACGCCGCAGAGACAACTTAACACCATGAAAGAGGCAAGCGATCCGGCGAGATAGCAGGCGGTGGATGGCATGAGGTGGTTCTTCTAATCAGGGTGTATTACTTGTACAGAACGGGCTCTTTGCGCCAATCTTTATCTTCGTCGTGGGCCCAGTCCTTTACGCGGGGCCGCCGATGGCGGAGTCGGACCGATTCGACGGCGAGGAAAAAGCCGGTCGATTTCGGATTCACTCGAGTAGTCGTCACAGATTTCCGCTGCCCCTTTCAATGCGATTGCTTTGGGAGATCCGGGAAATTGGGACGTGTGCTCTGGGCCATTTCTTCCTCCCAGGCTTTCAGCGCGGAAGACATTCTCGCGATTCGGTCCGGTTGTTGCGCGGCGAGATCGCGGCTTTCGCCGATGTCGTCGGCGAGGTGATAGAGTTCGGGCGGGCGATTCGCGCCGGGAATCATCAGCTTCCAGGGCCCCTCCCGAACCGCCTTGCTGTCTCGCCTGCGCCAAAACAGCCGTCGTTGCGGAAGGGGCTCCCCTCGAAACAGCAGCCCGGTGAGATCCACGCCGTCGCCGGGGTGCGGCGGGGCGGAGGCAAGGCGGAGTACGGTCGGCATGATGTCAAAGGTGAGCACAATCTCGTTGCAGACTCGTGGGCGGAGTCGCGCAGGCCACCAGGCGATTGCGGGCACCCGGTGGCCGCCCTCGTAGAGCTCGGTCTTCTGACCGCGCAGCGGTCCGTTGCTGGAGATGTTCTCGAATCCGCCAGCGTAGTTGATATAGCCGCCGTTGTCGGAGGTGAACAGCACGAGCGTGTTTCGATCGAGGTCCAGACGCTTCAGGGTGCCGATGATGGCACCGACGCTGCGGTCGAGCGCCTCGACCATCGCCTTGACGTGAGGAGCGACGTTGCTGCGATCGGGGATGATGCCCCATTTGTCATCCGCGTAGTTGACTCCCTCTTGTCGATGCGGGGGATCGTCGGGGCCTTGCCATGGGAAGTGGATCGCGAGGTGCGGGACATAGAGGAAGAACGGGGTGTTTTGATGCCGCTCGATGAAGTCGATGCTGTAGCGCGTGAGCAGATCGGCAGTGTAGCCGGGCTGCAACTCGATCGTTTCGCCGTTGTACCAGTCGGGCTGCCCACTGCGACTGATATGGGTGTGGTGGTCGCCATCTCCGGTTAAGAGGCCGCGAAACTCACCAAAGCCCTGGCGAGTTGGTAGAAACGGCGCGGAGTTGCCGAGGTGCCACTTGCCGTAGATAGCGGTCGCGTAGCGTACGTGCTGCAGCAGTTCCGAAAGCGTCATTGCATCGAGCGGCAGGCCGGCGTGCGCGGGACCCAGTGCGCCTTCGAACGAGCGCCCGAAACGATTCTGATAAAACCCGGTGAGGAGGGCAGTTCGAGTGGCGCTGCACATGGGGCCGTTGCTGTGGAAGTCGGTGAACCGGATTCCTTCGGCGGCCAGGCGGTCGATCTGCGGAGTGTGGTTCTGCCGGCTGCCGTAACAGCCGAGGTCGCCGTAGCCGAGGTCGTCGGCGACGATGAGAACGATGTTGGGCCTGGCGGGTTGCGAAGCGGACGGATTCGCGGCGGGCTTGGGAAGCGATTCGGGGCGGGGCGGGGCCGGTTGAGAATCGATCTGCAAAGCGACGGCGACGAGCAGCAGGAGGGTTTTCATGTGTTTTGCTCTGGATCAGGACGGAAGAGCCCGGGTGTGATTGCGACGGATTATCCCGGATTGTTCACAGCCCTCGGGGAGTGCGGCGTAGCCTGCGCCATCGCAAGCCGAAGCATACGCGAGGGTAGGCGCTTGGGCAGTCCTTGCTTACGCTTCGGGTTAGGATGCGAACGTGAACAATCCGGGTTAAGGTTTCGGTACACCATTATGCGATTGCGGAGGACGGGGCTTCAAGCGGGGGACGGCGCCGCGACGGCCGCGGACCTGGTAGCCATTGAGAAAGAGCCCTCGCTTTCGGAGCTGGCGATCGAGCTCGGCCTTGTGCCCTCGCAGGGCGGAGCAGATCTCTCGCCGGAGCTGGACGTAGGCGCGGTGGCGGCGGAGAGGCAACTGGCCATCCCGAGAAGAACCCGGCGCAGGTTCCCACGACGGATCCGGACTCGCGGGTAATGCCCAATAAAGAAGGCGGCTACGCTCCGAACTATACGCCGACGGCAACCACGGACGGGCATCGTGGATTCATCGCTGATTGTGATGTACTGGCAGAGGTCAACGAGAGCGAGGGTGCAACCGAGTCGGTGGATCGGATCGAGGAGACTTTCGGCCAGAAACCGGAGCGATTTCTCACTGATTCCGGCAACAACAGCGGCCAGATCATTGAAGAGATGGAGAAGCGTGGAATCGAATTCTATGCTCCGGTGGAGTCGAGCCAACCGCAAGCGAACAATCCGGCACTGCGTGCAGATCCGACGCAGCCGGTGTTGGAAACGGAGCGTGCGAAGTCACCCCGCAATACTCAAGGCAAGCTGGCAAAATCGTGTTTTGTCTACGATGTCCAGACGGATCTCTACTACTGTCCGCAGGGCCATGCAATGCCGTTGGAAAAGACAAAGCCGGCTGAGCGTGGCGGAAAGCGTGTGACGCTTCGCGTGTACCGTTGCCGGTCGTGCCATGGTTGCGACTGGGCCAGTGACTGCGTGTCGGGACAGAGCAAGAACGGGCGCACGATCACGCGCGACCCGTACGAAGAAGCACGCGAACGAACGGCGGCGCGGATGGCCACGGCGGCGGCGCGTGAACTCTACAGGCAGCGTCCGCGGATTGCAGAGACGACGTTTGGGATCTTGAAATCGATACTGGGATTTCGACAGTTTCTGCTGCGAGGGCTGGAAAAGGTCAAGACCGAATGGCTGTGGGCGTGCACGGCTTTCAACCTAGGCAAACTCGTGCGTGAGATAGCCAGACTGCGCGCCGAGTTCTTGAAAATGGCGGCGTTGGAGGAAGTATAGCGAAGGAAGGGGGGCTGCGCGGTGATCTATGCGCCTGAAAATACCGGCCTGACTGTGTGACGGCCCGTCCGGAGTCCAGTCGCGCCACCGCCGGACTCGCAAAACGTCAGACCGGTCGCGTCGAAAACCAGCCGCCGCGACTTTGATGAAGTACCAATCACTCGCCTACGGCGATTAAGTCAACAGGCCGCGAGGCGGCAGGGGGCCCGGAGTGTGTTGTAGGAGATGGGCTATAGCTGCTGAACCTCGTTCACCTGCCGGGTAAACCGGCAGGGGTTTTTGCCAAGATCGGCCGGCAACTGGGCGACGAGACGGAACTGGTCCGTGGCTCGAAAGGCACCGACGGGCGCAGCAAGAAGGGCGATTTCGTCGCCACGCTGGGCGAATCGTCCGGGGCGCCGGGCGATCGGATCGCGGTCGAGGTCAAGGACCAAGCAAGTTCGTCTGAAGGCTGCGATTGACGAATTGCAGGAGGCGAAGGCCAAGGGGCGAAGCGTCGGTCGGGATCTTTGTTTTCGCTCGCGCACGCCGAACCGAGTGAAGTTGGCGACTTCGGCCGGGTCGGCGCGGATTTCTACTCGACGGTGGACCTTGCCGACCTGCAAGCCGGCAAGCCGCTGGTCTTCTTCGATTCGGCGTACCGCATCGCCCGCGCGAGGGTGGTCGCCTCGACGCGGAAGGAGGCCGGCGGGGAGGTGGATTTCCACAGAATCCAAGACCAGGTCGACACCCTGGCCGCCTGGTCGGACCGCATCGCGGACATGACGACCAAGGCCCGCACGATCCAGAACAGCGGCCGCGTGATCGAGCAGTGTGCCAACGAGCTGAAGGCGGACCTGGACCAGCGTGTGGCGGCGGTTCTGGAGGTGATCGGGCGGTGCGGGGCCAAGTGAACGAACGTTTCTTGAAGAGCGGGGAGGGAGGTGCGGGGGCGCCAGGAACCGGAAAGAGGAAGCGGGAACACTAATCTACGCTAATCCCCACTGATTCAATCAGGTGGACTGAAAGACGAGACCAAGTTGCTTGCCAGGCGGTTAACGCGCGTCGTCCGGGACAGCGGCCGCAACGGTGCGTCAGCGGCCTGAGGCTGAACACGGTCGGCGGGTGTGGGAAATTCTGGGAGCGCTCGGCCGCCGTTACCGAGGATCCGCATTTTCTTAGGAGTCGCAAGCAGGCGGCCATGCCGGGATTGCATTGTGACGGAGGATATGCCACAATTATCCTTTTCAAAAGGACGGTTCAGAGCATTTTTATCCTTCTATCAAGGACATGCGCGACCTCATCCGGCAGAAAATCGTCGATTCCGTGGCGGCAGTCCCCCCTGAATTGACGGAACGGGACATCCGGCTTCCGGGCGTTAAGGGCAAAGCGGTTGCCGTGATCGGACCACGCCGCGCCGGAAAGACGACGTTCATGTGGCAAGTGCTTGCCGCGCGGCTGGCCTCTGGAACACCGCGCGAGGGGCTGCTCTATTTCAACTTCGAGGACGAACGCCTTGCGAACATGGCGGCTACGGACCTGCAGCTTGTGGCGGAGGAATACTACCGGCTTTATCCGGAGTGGCGCGATCAGCGGAAAGCAGTCTTCTTTCTCGATGAAATCCAGGTCGTCGCGGGATGGGAGACCTTCGCACGACGACTGTTGGATACGGAAAAGATCGAACTGTTCCTGTCCGGTTCCTCCGCCCGGTTGCTCAGCCGCGAGGTGGCCAGCAGCATGCGAGGGCGGGCGATGGAGGCGCTGGTGTTCCCGTTCAGCTTCCGGGAGTTCCTGCGGCACCGGGGAAAGGAGCCGGAAACGCCCGCGGACCGGCTGCCCAAGGCGGCACGCTCGAGGCTGGATCATGAGTTGCAGATTTACCTGGCCAGCGGCGGATTTCCCGAGGCGCAAGGCATCGAACTGCGGGACCGCTTCGAACTGCTGCGCGGCTATGTGGATACGGCGCTTTTGCGCGACGTGATCGAGCGGCACGCCGTCTCTCATCCGCTGGCATTGCGATGGATGGTGCGCCAACTGCTGGGAAACGCGGGCGGAGCTTTCAGTATCCAGAGGTTCTATGGCGATCTGCGATCGCAGGGCATGCCCGTGGCCAAGGATACCTTGCACGCCTATCTGGCACACCTGGAGGATGCGTTCCTGATCCGGACCATCCCCATTGCGACCGATTCCGAGCGCCGCCGCATGGTCAATCCCCGCAAGGCTTATCCGATCGATCCCGGCCTCATCCCGGTGTTTGACCGCTCGGGGCGTTCCAATCTGGGGCACGCACTGGAGACGACCGTGGCTCTTGAACTTCAACGGCGCGGAGCAGATTTCGCTTATATGCGAACCAAGGGGAATCTGGAAGTCGATTTCGTGGCTCGGTACCCCGGAGGACGCGAAGAATTGATTCAGGTGTGCGTCGATCTCGACGCGCCCGAGACGAGGCAGCGCGAAGTGAACTCGCTTGAGGAAGCCGCACGGGAGCACCCGCGGGCGACGCGACACGTGATCACGCTGGCGGCCGAAACGGTACGCGACATGCCGGAGGGCGTGACCGTACACTCTGCGGCGCGCTGGCTGCTGGAAACGTGAATTGCGTGAAATCCCGCCGGCGTGTCTGGACGCGACTCGCCCACCACCGAGGAGGCTCGCAAGGGCCACGTCAAGGGCATCGAGTTTGAAGAGGACCTCGACACGGTCTTCGCCGAGACCGGGGGGGCAACTGGGCGACGAGACCGAACTGGTCCGCGGCTCCCAAGGCGCCGACGGCCGCAGCAAGAAGGGCGATTTGTCGCCATGCTCGGGAAATCGTCGGGCGGGCCGGGTGCGAGAATCGCGGTCGAGGTCAAGGACCAACAAGTTCCTGAAAGCTGCGATCGACGAATTGCAGGAGGCGAAGGCCAACCGCGAAGCGTCGCGTCGGCCGGGATCTTCGTGTTCGCGCGCGCACGCCGAGCCGAGCGAGGTCGGCGACTTTCGGCGAATCGGCGAGGACTTCTATGTGACGGTCGACTGTGCCGACCTGGAAGCCGGCAAGCCCATGCTCTTCTTCGACTCAGCTTACCGCATCGCTCGCGCGATGGTGGTCGCCACGGCGCGGAAGGAGGCCGCCGGGGAGGTGGACTTCCACAAAACCCAAGGTCAGGTCGACGCCCTGGCCGCCTGGTCGGACCGGATCGCCGACATGGCGACCAAAGCCCGCACCATCCAGCAGCAGCGGCCGGGTGATCGAGCAGTGTGCAAGGGACCTCAAGGCAGACCTGGATCAGCGGGTGGCGGCGGTTCTCGAGGTGATACGGCGGTGCGGGACGGCTTGATAGAGGACGGGGATAGGGGCATGTTGCAGTGCGGCCTCCTTTCGTCGTATCCGCGCGGCCGGACGGATACGACGAAAAGAGAGGAAATGTTGAGGCGGGCGAGTCTGTTAGTCGCCAATCGTCGCTACCACCGACACGAGGTCGGCGGCGGCTGTGAGGGTGACTGCATCGCCGGGGCCATGGTGGTGGCTACGGCGCGAAGGAGGCCGCCGGAGAGTTTGCGACCAGATCGAATGTCAAGAGACTCTTGGCGACCCACATAGCTGGAGAACCTTTGGCCCCTGCCGCACAAGGCGGCAGGGGGCCCGAAGTGTGTTGTAGGAGATGGGCTAGCTGCAGAACCTCATTCACCTGCGTCATGGTAGGACCTCATCAATATACGATCACGTCTTTTGCCTCGACCCAGGCTTGCTGCGCGCCCGGCATGCGGATCAGAAGCCACTCGCCGCGGCGATCGACGAGGCGGAACTCGGCGCCTTCCCGCAACGCTTCGGTGAAGGCCGGTTCGTAGCTCGCGGCGTTGCCTTTGCGAGCGATCGTTTCGCTCGCGGTGACGACTCCATACGAGATCGCCTCGTATCGGTACCAGTCGTAGCCCGCCGAGAGTGCCGCCACGAGGGTCAATGCCATTCCGGTCGCGGCCGACCACGCCAGCCAGCGACGCCTGAGAACAAGCCACGTGGCGGCAACTGCGAACGTCGCACCACCGAAGATTGCCATCAGGCGCAGCGTGGCCGGATAGCTTATCCAATCCTGCCAGAAAATCAACGTATCGAGAACGGGACGACGCACGGGCGAAGCGGAGGGGCTGCCGAGCGCGTACTGCAGATTCGCTTCCAGATAGGGGTCGCGGGGCCGGTAGCGCTTCGCCTGCCGGTAGGCGGCAATCGCCTCGCCGCGTCGTCCGGCGCGCATGAAAGCGTTTCCCTGGTTGTACAAGACGGCCCCGGAGACAATGCCCCGGTCGAGAATCTGTTGATAAAGCCCGGCAGCCACAAGGAAATCCTCGGCCGTGTCGGCCTGGTCGAAGACCCGCTGGGCCTCCTGAAATTCTCGAAGAGCCTCGGGGCTGACGCTGTGGCTGCACCCCACCAGGGCGACCGTTGCCGCCATAAGAAGCCCCATCGAGCCGATGAAACGCGGACGAAACGCCTTGCGAGCCGGCGGCAGTGCGAGAGCCGCTTGCAGAGTAACCATCAGCGAAACTTCCCTTTGCTCTTCAGCGCCCGGATCAGTGGCTCGACGACTTGCTCCGCCTCCTGGTTCAGCGCCTCCCGGACAATGTGCGAGCCCCCGTAGCGGGCCGCATCACGGGCGTCCAGAAGCGAAACCACGCGATCGACCAAGGCATCCTCGATCTCCGCTTCGGTCAAGTGGCGTCGGACATCCTTGCTTGTCATCCCTGCGTCGGGCAGGTTGCTCGCGTCGGCGACCAGCCCCACGATCCCTTCACATACCGCATCCACTGCGGCAGCCAAGCGGCCGGCGGACCGTTCCGCCCGGGCTTCCCGCAGCCTTTGGCGGGCGCGGGCCGGCGCCCGGCGCCGTCGTAGGAGGGACCGGTCTTCGTTGCGGCGGCCAGCGGCGACCGCCACCCCGGCCAGCACCGCGTAGGTCGCTGCCATGCCGCCCAGACCGGCGAACCACCAGGCAGGCCGGACCGATTCGTCACGGACCGCCGAAAGGTCCGTGACGTTCGCAAACACGCCTTCGCTCCGTATCTCGAGGTCGTCCTCGCCGGGCTGCTCGGTTCGGGGCGGCCCGACGATCTGATCCGCGGTGAGGCTGTCGGCGTCGGCGACCTCGATGTTGATCGGTTCCGTCTTGAGAACGACGTATTTCTCCTGATTGACGTCGAAGTAGGCCAGCGGGATGGAGGGAAACTGCCGGATCGCGGCGTCCAACGGACGCAAATCGTAGCTGAACGTGGTGAAACCGTCCCCGCTTCGCTGACCCGCTTCATGGATCAGAAAGTGCTCGGCGATCGCCGGCACCGCCCGCAGATCGAGCGGCTTCACGTTTTCGAAGGCTCCGTGGCCGCGAAGGGTGATTTCAAGAGTCATCGGGTCGCGGACCTGGACCTTCGTCGGGCTCAATTCAACGGTCGCTTCGAAGCTGCCGATCGCGCCCACGAACGAGTCCGGCCGGCCTTCTTGGGGAATCTCCTCGACCCGGATCGGCATCTGCTGCGAGAGGGTGAAGATCTTCTCGGTTTCGAGCTCCTCCTGGCCGTTTACGGAGACGCCGAACCTGCCGATGAGCGAAGCCGGGCCGAGCGTATACGTGCCCGGTTTCGTGGCTCGGAATTTTTGCGGAAACCGGTACTGCCAATATCGGGCGGCAATTCCCTCCTTGTTGGGCCGCACGACCGTGGTCGGCTTCGGGTGGAAAGCCGTCGCATGGCTGCCGAAAAGCGTGAAGACCGAATCGACGCCGATGTCGTTCACGCGAAAACCGGTCCCATGCCGGCTCCGCACTCGCATCAACTGGTCCCCGGGGTCCTCGGCGTGCTCGATTCCCGGCGAAAGATGCCGGCGATCGATCCAGGGGATCGTCAACTGCGGAGTCGTATTGACGGCGACCGGCTCGTATTCGGAAAAAGGGGCGGGCAGCTGCTTGATGGAAACCGTGAGGGTAACCGTAACTTCCTGCATCGGGTAGAGCGACTGCCGGTCGGCGGCGATCTCCAGGTAGACGATATCCTGGTCCGTCGCCGGCAGGACTTCGAGGGATTGATCGGTTGCTTCCAGCACCTGCCCGTCGACGGTGAGCGTGGGCCCCGGGATCACCAGCTTCCCGGTCTTGCGGGGGATCAAGCGGTAGCGGTAGGTCCGTTCGGAGGTGCTTGTGGTTCTGCCGTTAAAAAACTTCATGGAGCTGTGGTCGGTGGGCCCGCCCAGGGGAGCGATTTCGTAGTCATCGGACTTTTGGAACTCCGGCCGGCCGGCGTCGGAGACATTGGAGATCGACACGGTGCACGTCACCGGCTGTCCTTCGTAGGTCCGATCTGCGTCGAGATGAAACGCAATCGCCGGCGGCCCGTCAGCGGTCGCCGAACCGCCGGCGGACAGTACCACGAGGACGATGTAGGGAATCGCTCGCATCATCTCACCAGTCCTTCTCCACGGGAACAGGTCGAGCCAGGTATCGCTGGAGCCGCTTCTCCATCTCGCGGCGTTGCTGCTGACGATTGCGGACCTGGCGGATCATGGCCTCGGCCTCCTCTTGAGAGACATCTTTCTGCTGCGGAGCATCGGACGGCCGCTGTTGCTCTTCCGGCTGCTGTTGCTGCGGCGTCTTCTGCTGCCCGTCATCCTCCTGGGGTTTGTCGTTCTCATCGGGCCCTTGTTGACGGCCCTGGTTTTCGTCCATCTGTTCGCCCTCGGCCTGTTGATCTTGCTGCTGCTTCCGGTCTTGTCGGTTGTCTTGCTTGGGAAGCGATTGGAGAATCTCCTCGAGCAGTTTCAGAGCTTCCTTCTGCTTGGGCAAGGCGTCGGCCGCCTCTTCGGACTCGAGGTGATCGGCGGCTTCCTCGGTCAGTTTCGCGATCTTCGGCCCGACTTCGACGGCCTTTTCCATCGCCTTGGCCATGGCCGCAGCCTGCTGCTTCATTTTTGCAAGCTCGGGATTCCCCGGCGACCCGCCGCGATCGGCCGCGGGCCCGGAGGCCGCCGCCTTGAGTTGGGCGAGTTCGGCCTCCGCCTTTCTCGGGAGGATCTCGCTCCAGCGAGCGACGAACCGCTGGTCCCAGGCCGCCTCGGAGAGATCCGGGGCTTCTTCCGCGTCCGATCGGCCGGCCGCTTCGACGCGCCCGACCAATTCCTTCTCGCTCTCGATCGCCTTTTGCACCAGACCAACAAAAGGAACGACCGCCATGAAGAGCTCGTCGAGCGTTTCGACTGCCCGAGCCTGCGATTCGACGGCCTTGGCCGGCTCGCCATGGTTGAGAACATCGGCCGCGCCGGCCATGTGCCCGGCGGCCCGATCGACCAACTCCCTCAGCACCTGCTCGGCACGCTGCGCTTCGTCCGACGGCACCGGGCCCGCCAGCGTCTCGGTGATCTTCTCCCGCAGAGTCTCCATACGGGCGGCAAGCGCCTGCTGGGATTCGGCCATCCGGCTCGCCGACTCTCGCCGCTGGGGCGAGTCGGGCTCGGCAGCGAGCTGTTTGCTCTCCAGCCGCAACTCCCGCTGCCGCTTTTCAAGTTTGGCCAGCATTTCCAGCAAAGTCTCTTCGTCGCGGTCCTGCTTCCGGTCTTTTTCTTCCCAAATGCGCTCCATCCGATTGATCCAGATGCGGATCAATTCCAGGTTGTGCCGCGCGGCGGCATGGTCGGGCTCGATACGAAGGCAGTCGCGGTAGTGGCCGATCGCTCGTGCCAGCCGTTTGAGCCCTTCCTGACGCACCGGGGGCGGCGCGTCCTCCGGCTTGGGGCCAAACTCCTCGCGGGCCTTCTCGGCAGCCAGGTTGCCCAGGTTGTAGTGCGAGCGGGCGGACAGGCCCCGATCCCGGGCGAGTGCTGCCTGCTGGAACATCTCGACGGCCCTGGCCACGTCGCCCCGGGCGGCGTAGGCACACGCCCGATTATACGCGATCCGGGGGTCGGCCGGGTTCGCTTCGCCGGCTTCCGCGAACACGGTGGCCGCCGCGTCGTAGCGCCCGGCCTCGAAATGCGCGATCCCGAGGCGGACCTTTCTTGCCACCTCCTCCGAGGCGGCCGAGGCGAGCGAAGGAAAAAGCAGCACCAGCAAAATCACCCTCACGCGCGACGCTCCTGGTTCCAGCGGAAGCCGCCCGTCGGCGGATAACTCGGAATCAACATCTCCACCATGAGCATGATCAGTCCAAGACATGCGAAGCCTTGGAACTGCTCGCGATATCGCTTCTGTTTTCCCGATTGAAGCTCGCCCCGGGCGAGCTTGGCGAGGTGGTCTTCATAAACCTGGCCGAGATCATAGGCACGCGTTCCCGCCGGGATGTAGGCGCCGCCGGTGGCCAGTGCGATGTCGGTCAAGAGCGACTCATCGAGCTTTGACCAGACGACCTCGCCCTCGTAGGTCAGGTAGGGTCTCTGGTCCGCCTGGCGCGAAGGAACGCGAGCCCCCTCGCGGGCATCGCCCAGCCCGACGGCAAAGATCTTGATCCCGCGCTCGGCCGCCTGGCGGGCGGCGTCGAGGGGGAACGACTCATGATCCTCGCCGTCGGTAATCAGCACGAAGACCTGATCGCGGCCTGGTACTTCGGGCATCGCCTCGACCCCCTTGCGGATCGCATCGCCGATCAGGCTGCCGCCGCGGGGCGCACTGGTGGTGTCGACCTCATCAAGAATCATCTCAAAAAACCCATAGTCGGTGGTCAGGGGCACCTTCACCGTCGGCCGGCCGGCGAAGGCGATCAGTCCTGCGCGATCGCCCACCAGGCGGCGGAGCAGATCGCGGATGTCCGACTTCGCGCGGTCCAGGCGGGAGGGGACAACATCGCGGGCCGTCATGGATCGCGAAACATCCAGCAGCACGAATATATCCACCCCACGCTGCGAGACCTCCTCGAAGTAGGTGCCGAACCGGGGACGGGCCGCCGCGACGATCCACAGCGCAATCGCGATGAGAAGGATCACCCCCTTCACCCACCGACGCGAGTTTCCCAGCGGCGGCATGAGCCGCCCGCCCATGACCGGATCCGCGAACCGGGCCGCCGCCGCCTTCCGTTTCCGATGCGCATAGACCAATAGCCCTGCCACCGGCGGCAGCAGCCAGAGGGCCAGCAGGATGGATGGGGTTTCCCAGTTCATGGCAAGGATCGAAACCTCGTTGAGCTCGCCACCAGTTCCAGAAGGACCAGGCCGATTCCCGGCACGATCAGGTATTGGTACAACTCGCGGTATTGGGTGAAAACCCGCCCCTCGGCCAGCGATTTCTCCAGCCGGTCGATCTGGGCATAGACTTCCTCGAGGGCTCGCGTGCTTTGGGCGTTGAAGTACTGGCCGCCCGTCGCCTCCGCAACCGCCTTGAGCGTCTGTTCGTCCAATTCTACCGGTTGCGGGCGGATCGCCTTGTTGCCGAAAAAATCAATGGTCGGAAAGGGGGCCGTGCCGGTAGTCCCGACGCCGATCGTGTAGATCTTGATTCCGAACGTCTTGGCGGCTTCGGCCGCCTCAGAGGGCTGGACCACCCCCGCCGTCTGTTTGCCGTCGGAGAGCAGAATGACAACCTTGCTCTTGGCTTTCACGTTCTTAAGCCGGTCGACGGCCAGCACCAGGGCATCTCCGATGGCCGTCGCCATGTCCTCCTCGAGCAGCCTCTCATTGAGGATGCCCCCGGGCGTCGAAGATCGGAGAGGGAATCTCGACCGAATTCAGAACCTCCAGAAGTGCACCGTGGTCGAGCGTCAGAGGACACCGGGCGTCGGCAAAACCTCCGAAGTCGACGAGGCCGATCAAGTCGTGGGGGCGGCCGGGCAGTCGCTCATTGCCGGCCACGAAGTCGCGAAAGACGTGCTTTACCGCTTCGAGCCGATCGACACGCCTTCCATCCAGTTCAAAGTCGAGCGCCTGCATCGATCCGGACCGATCGATGCACATCTGAATGGCCACCCCCTCGGTTTGCACGCGGACTTCCTCCTTGCCGAGCTGCGGTCGGGCAAGGGCGACGACGACCAGGACCATCCCCATCATCCGCACCCAGGGGAGCACGCGCTTGATCCGCTGGGCCGCGGTCTGCGGCAATCTCGCCAACAGGGCGGTTTCGGAATAGACGACCGCCGTGCGACGCGCTCCGCGGATCGCCAGTACGACAACCACTGCCAGCGGGACGAGAAGCAGCAACCAGAGAGGGTCTTGGAATCGGAGAGCCGTCATACCGCGACCTCCGCCGGGTGTAGACCGAGGAACCGTCTGGCCCGCAGGATGCTCTCGTGGATGTCCTCGTCGCGGGGCTGATGAGCGGCGAACTTGACCAGGTCGGCCGACTCGAGAAACTGTTTCAGCCGTTGGGACTCGTCTGTTGGGAAAGTCCCTTTCTCGGCGATCTCCCGGAGGAACTCTTCGGTAGTCTGCTCCGGGGCCCGAACGGCGGTGGTCCTCTCGATGTAGCGCCGGACGACCGCCGTCAGCTCCGTGTAGAAGAGCTTAACATCCGTTTCCGCGAGTTCGCGACTTAGAAGCTGCTGCAGCTCGAGTTCGGCCAGCTCCTGAGGAGAAAGCGTCTTCTCCTTCACGGTTCGCCTGCCGCGACGTCTTGCGAGCCAAGCCGCGGCAGCCAGGCAGATTGCCAGCGGAGCGATGATCCACCAAGGGCTCAGGCCTCGCTCAGCGGGGACCTCGACCGGCGCCGCGAGCGGACGGAGATCGGCAAGCGAAGGCGAGTCGGACGCGACAACCGTTTCGATCTCGACTGCAAGCTTCTCCGTTTCGACGGTGAATTCCGCCTCGCCGTCCTGCCGCGCGACGGTGAACTTGACGGGAATCGGAGGAATGATAAGCTCGCCGGTTCGCGTCGGCTCCAGCGTATAAATTTGTTCGAAAACCTCACGATTTTCCTCGACGCGAGGCAACAGTTTGCGGACGCCGCGGATCATGAAGTCGCCGATGGTTTCTTTCAACTCAGGGTGTTCGACTCGGACTCCCTCGGCAGTTGCGATTTGCAGCGTAAGGGTGAGCTCGTCGGAAAGCCGGGCCTTCCGGGGCGTCACCTCGGCAAGGAGCGAGATCGGGCCGCGTTGGACCACGGAGCGGGCCGGTGCGGGAATTCCTGCCCGCGAGCTCTTACCGGTGGGCCGCGCATGTTCCGCACATCCGAGGAACAGGAAAGCCACGACAGCCAGGAGGCATGCATCTCTTTCCATCTACCGAAACCGCCGTTCACGCATATGGAAGAACCGCCGCAAGGCGGTCTGGTAGTCCTCGTCCGTGCGAATGGAGAGCTGGTCGACACCGGCCTTCTTCAATTCCTCGGAAAGCTGGCGACTGCGGTGGGCCGCCTTGGCACGGAAAAGCTCCCGTACGCGGGCGCGACGGGTGTCGAGTTCGACAACTCGGCCTGTCTCGGCATCGAGGAGAGAAATGAAGCCCACGTCCGGAATCTCGTGTTCCCGGGGGTCGGTGACCGTGACCGCCACCAGATCATGCCTTCGGCCCGCTACCGCCATGGCGCTTTGGGCCTGAGGGGCCAGGAAGTCGCTGATCAGGAACGCCACCGATCGCCGCTTCTGCACTCGGCTGAAAAAATCGAGGGCCGCGCCCAGGTTCGTGTCGCGAGGAATCGGCTCGGCCGCCACCAGCTCGCGGATCAGGTGGAGCACGTTCGACTTGCCCTTGCGGGGCGGGAAATAGGCGACCACGTCGTCGCAGAACGTGAGCAAACCGACCTTGTCGTTGTTCTTCAGCGCCGAAACCATCAACAGGGCCGTCAATTCCACGACCAGGTCGAGCTTGGATCGCGTCCCGGACCCGAAGACTCCGGAAGCGGAAACGTCGACGAGGAACAAGACGGTCAGTTCCCGCTCTTCGCAGAAGCGCTTGACGAACGGGCTGCCGGTGCGAGCGGTGACGTTCCAATCGATCGTCCGGACGTCGTCGCCCGGCTGGTACTCGCGGACTTCTTCGAATTCCATGCCGCGGCCGCGAAACACGCTCTTATACTGGCCCGCGAAGAGATCGTCGACCGTGCGGTTCGCCACGATCTGGATCCGCCGGACACGTTTCAAGATTTCCGTCACTTCGGGCATGGCCAATCGCCCCATGATCGAGTACCGATCCACACTCCGCACGTCACGGCACCGGCACCGTGGCGAGGATCTCCTTGATCACGTCTTCCGTCGTGGTCTGTTCCGCCTCGGCCTCATACGTGAGGATGATACGGTGGCGCAGGACGTCATAGGCGATATCCTTGACGTCCTGCGGTGTGACGTACCCCCGTCCGGCAAGGAATGCGGCGGCGCGTGCTCCCAGCCCGAGGAAGATGGTCGCGCGCGGCGAAGCTCCATACTCGATCAGCGGCATCAAATCCTTCATGGCGTATCGGTCGGGACGCCGCGTGGCACGGACGATCTCAAGAATGTAGTCCTTGATTTGATCGTCGACGTAGACCATCCGGACCACCTCTTGCATGGCGGCCACATCGGCCGCCTCGAGGACCGGCTGCACCGACGTACCCGTGCCGTCCAGCGCCAGGTCGAGCACGCGGCGCTCATCCGCCTGCGCCGGGTAGTCGATCTTGACCTTGAGCATGAAGCGGTCCACCTGGGCTTCGGGCAGTGGATACGTACCCTCCTGCTCGATCGGATTCTGCGTGGCCATGACCAGAAAAAGGCCGTCCAACGGATACGTCTGCTCCCCGATCGTAACCTGCCGCTCCTGCATGGCTTCCAGCAATGCCGACTGCACCTTCGACGGGGCCCGGTTGATCTCGTCGGCCAGGATGAAGTTGGCGAAGATGGGGCCCTTGCGCGTGGTGAAACGGCCTTCCGAGGGAAGGTAAATCATTGTGCCGACCAGATCGGCAGGGAGAAGATCCGGGGTGAACTGGATCCGTTGAAAACGGGTCGCCAAAGCTTGGGCGAGCGACCGGATCGCCGTGGTTTTCGCCAGCCCGGGGACGCCTTCGAGGAGAATATGGCCGTGCGTAAGCAGCCCTACGAGGAGGCGGGAGATCATCTCGTGTTGCCCGACGACGGCCTTGGCCAGTTCCGAACGCAAGCGATGCAGCAGATCCGCCTTTTCGGCAACTCGCTGCTTGATTTGTTGAACATCCACCGGCATCAAGTCGTCTCCCGGGAGGCCGTTCTCAGAGGGACCGGCGGACAGGCGCGGCTAAAAGCCTATCCCAAAACCAGAGAGGGGACAGGCACATTTTGCTCCGAAGACTCCGCAAAATGAGCCAGTCCCTAGCGGATTGGGGGTAGGCTCTATGCCGGGCTGCACTGGCGACAAGTCCACTTGCCCGAAACTTCTATTTTGGCTCAGCCCAACGGGTGGTGTCAAGCGGAGGGACTGCGGGTCCGCGGCGGGTGTTTCCTGTCGATCGCGGAGGAAATCGTCCGATATCCGTAGCCGCAATCAGCAACAAAAACAACGACCAACAAGAGTTCAAGAAGCAGAGCAGCCCGGCTGCTGGCCATCCGATTCCCGTGACGTCTGACCGTTGCCCGATGGTAGCAGCCGGGCTGCTTGATGTTCTGGCGGGTAGTTGAACAAAAACGCCCGACCACTCGGGCTGCGGTCGGCAGCCGTCGCGTCGGGCAAAAACGGCTCTTGAGGCTCGTTGTTTCCTCTTTGCTAGAGAGCGGCGGCGCCGACCCCGAGCAGCGCCAGAACCAGCAGCACGAGGAAGATTACAAGGAAGATCCCGAACAGGACCTTTGCTATCACGGCCGCTCCGCTCGAAACACCGGTGAAGCCCATTGCTCCGGCGATCAACGAAACTACCAACGCGATAATCGCCCACCATAACAGTTCCATGGTCATCCTCCAGTTGAGTTTTTTAGTTGTGCCCGGCTGCCACGGAGTTGCAAGTTGTGTGCCATTCAGGCAGGCAAGACCTCAGGGTGCATCCTCGCCGAAACAGCGGGCCGGACGTCTATCCGAGGCGTCAAAATGACGTACCATCGCGACAGGGCCGGGCTTTCATAGCGACCGCGCAACGAGGACGCTCTCGGGGCACCCCTTCGGCCTTCTGATGAAAAAAGAGGCTCAATGACCACCGGATCCGGCTGTTGTCCATTGGCCGGGGAGGTGGGAGCTTAAGTTGCGGCGGTCCCCGGCAGCAACTCAGCGCCGCCGGCGGGTCGGCAGATATAGGTCGCCGGCGTGTTGCCGGTTGCCCTGTGGTATTCGGTAGCGACGTTCGCTGCGAATGCTTGCGCCGTTGCCGCATCGACGACTGCCACGGCGCACCCCCCGAAACCGGCACCGGTCATGCGGGCTCCGTAACACCCCGCTTGGCTGGCCGCAGCGTGGACGATTGCGTCCAGGGCATCGCTGGAAACCTGGTAGTCCTCTCGGAGACTGGCGTGGCTCTTGTTCATGAGCACCCCCAACGCCGCCAGGTCTCCGCGGCGCAGTGCATCGATCGCCTGCAATACGCGGTCGTTCTCCGTGACCACATGCAGGGCACGGCGGCGAACGGGCTGCTCAAGTTGATGAGAGACTTGCTGAAAGCGGTCGATATCGACGTCACGAAGAGCTCGGACGCCGAAAAACTCCGCGGCCGACTCGCACTCCGCACGCCTTTCGTTATAGACCGAATCGACCAAGCCGCGGCGCGTGCCCGTGTCGAGGATCACAACGGCGAGCGAGCCGGGAATCGGAACGGGCTGCACGTCGAGCGAGCGACAGTCGATCAGAAGCGCGTGGTCGGCGCATCCGGCAGCGGAGACCAACTGGTCCATGATGCCGCAGCGGACTCCAATCCACTGGTTTTCGGCTCGTTGGCCGAGTAGCGCCATAGCTTTCGGGTCCCAAGGCAGTCCTGCAACCGCAGCAAAGGCGCGGGCGATGGCCAATTCCAAAGCGGCGGAAGAAGACAGGCCGGCGCCGACCGGAACATCGCCATGGACGACTGCCTCCCAACCAGCCAGGCGATGGCCGGCCTCGTGGAGCGCCCAAGCCACGGCCTTGAAGTACTCCATCCACCCTGCCGCTGCCTTGTCGAACTGGTCCAACGAGAACTCGCCGGTCTCGCCGTAATTGGCCGAATGGACGACCACACGGTGGTCGTCCCGATCACGAAAGGCGATCCAGACCGCCCGGTCGATCGCCATCGGCAGCACGAACCCCTCGTTGTAGTCGGTGTGCTCGCCGATCAGATTGACTCGCCCGGGCGCCCGCGATATCCAGCGTGGGGGGGAACCGAAGTGCTGTGCGAAACGGCTCGCCACTTGGTGTGCGGTGATCGGCATGGCAGGGCTCTTTCCAAGACGTTACTCGGTCCCCGCTCGTCGAGGGATAACGTCTATCCTGCCCTCCGGCCTTCGGCCGGTCAAGCCTTGGATCGAACAGAATATGCCCGGCCAGCCTGAGGTCCCATCAGGGTCTCCCAACTGAGGTCGCGGCGTAGCCGGGCCGAAAAATCGCAACGATCCGCCAGAACATCAAGCACCCCCGGCTGCTAACATCGAGCGACCGCTTGGGGCAGCGGGAATCCCTTTGCCAACAGCCGGACCGCTGAGACTTTTGAAATCGTGGGGGGTGTTTGAACAATCACTCTGCCATACTCTGGAAAGCATCAAGGGACAGTCGCCGCTGGGCTGCCTGGCCAAGGTCGTCCTTGGTGCGTCGTTTTCCAACCGCATGCCAGGGAGTTACTTCGGCCAACTCCGGCATCAGATCAACCAACTGCTCGACGAGCATTTGGGCCATGCGGCGGATGCCTTGCTGCTGGGCCCGCTCGAGAATGGCAGCGGCGGTTTTCATAATCCGGACCATCTTCGCCCGTTTCATGACCGGCGTCGAAAGAGACTCGTCCGCCTCGACGAGAAGTTCGGCGATTGGCAGATCGAGCGCCTGCTGCCAGGCATAGAGTGCGCTGAGCGGCAGATCCGCCGTTTCCTCCTGGTGCTTCACTTGTGCCAAATCGATGTTCATTCGCCGCGCAAGCGTGCGGCGAGAAATCCCCTGCTGCTGACGGACTTCCGCCAGGCGATGCAGCCGCGGATGCGGCGCTTCGCTTCGCAGGGGCGAATCCGGAGCGATTCCGGTGCCGAGCACTGTATAGTCGACGATGCTCATAGGAGTGCCTCCTGGCTACGGGCATGCCGCAGCACCACTTGAAAGATGCGTAGAATGAGAAACAAACTCGCACTTCGCGCGTAGCACACCCCAAATCCGCCGTCATGAGGGGAAGGCACGAACCGCCCAAGAAGAGATCGCCGTGTAGCTGTTCAGCTTGGCGAGAGGCAGCGAATTAAATGCAGAGAAAAATGGCGTAGTCTATAAGCCGAATGCCGCCGTGCCCGCTGAAAACGCACTAACCTCTTTGTGTTCGATTCCACCTGCCGAACAATGCGGCAGCAATACAGGGTTTTGACTAACGAACGGTTGCGAATATACGTAAATGGTCAGTGGTACCGATCTTGGCAGAGCATAGCCAGTGGGCAAGCGATCACCGGACAAGCAAGGACCCGATTACGCCGGATTGCAGCGAGGGGGCCTCGTCTGTCCAGACATTCTAAATCTTCGACGGTCCGATTACAAGGACGTTCCGCGACGATCTGTCGACATTTTTTCGAACGGATTTCTCGCTGGAAACCGTGCGAAAAACCGCGGACTACTCGCCGAGGGCGAACTGTCGAATCCGATCGAGATAGTTCGGCCGCCTGACGGGCTGAGCCGCCCGGCCGCCACGCGACTGCCGCCGAACCGGCTGCAGCGCACGATCGCGAACTTCAACCTCCTGCCATTGGAGGTGGTTGGCCGTCAAAAAGTTCCGCAGATCCTGTTGATGCGCCAAATGGGGCCGAACCGGCTCCACTGCCCGGCGGTGAAGCATGTAGAAACCGCCTTGGCTTTCAAAGTCGACGACCGAGTGGGCATCCCGGCGCGGCCGCGCCAAGCGGGGAACCCGCCCCAGCACGATTTCGTGCTCGCCGATCCGCTCCCAGAGCCGCCGCATCTCATCGCAGGGCACCGTGCATCCAGGAACCTGAACGAACACGATCTCGCCTTGGCTGTTTGCCAAACCTGTGCAAATGGCGGCTAATCGCCCTTGCCTGGTGGCGTGGCGAAGGGCTTTAACCTGCGGGTAGCCGGCAGCCAGATCATCGGCTACTTCGATAGTGGCATCGGTCGAACCGTCGTCGACGATCACAATTTCGAACCGATCGGTCAGGTCCGGTACGACGTCCAGGAGGTCTAACACCGTCGCGCACAGCGTAAACTGCGCATCGCATACCGGCAGCAGCGCGCTGAGAGAGCGTTCCAAAGGTACACCTTCTGCCAGGGAGGGAACAGGGTGGGAAACAGAACCGCGCTACTGCTCATTGTCGGATGTCGCGGCAACGGAACTCCAGGCGTGGCCGCAAAGGGCTGCTTGCGCGAGCCGCACCGAGGGGACCGATTGTGCGGTGCCAAGCGATACTGGCGGTTCGACGGGGAGCCCACGGGGTAATGTAAAAGGGGACGGGCTTCGAAGCAGAGCAGCCCGGCTGCCCGCCATCCGATTCCCGTGATGTCCGGTCGTTGCCCCATGGTAGCAGCCGGGCTGCTTGATGTTCTGGGGGGTGGTTTCTTAGCAGGCCGGGGAGGCCCGGGGGGTAAGGTGAGTCGCTGCTCGACCACCGCTGCCGGGGGCGGCTATACTTCGAATATGAAAGTGGCCCCGACAACCAAGAATTGGATGCGATCTACCTGGAACTGGCCGCTGCTGGTCGTCGTCGCGCCTCTGGCTGCCCAGGTCATCGGCTGGGGCTTGGCGGATCGGTACTCGTACCTCAAGTGGGACAATTTCGAGGTTCTCAGCCCTTGGCTGTGGGAGGCTCACGGCCAGTTGCTCTCCGGCCAGTTTCCCCATTGGAACCAGCACCAGATGTTCGGTGAGCCGCTCCACGCCAAAGGGCAAGCCGGTGCCTGCTATCTTCCCTATACCCTCTGCCAAATGATCTGCCGTACCACAGGGCTCGGCCCTGGCGCCTATTGCGGCGTAATTGTGTTCGCCCATCTTCCTGCCGCCGCGCTAGGTTACTACCTCCTGCTGCGTCGCCTGGGCGCCCGGCCCTTTTGGTCTGTCCTGGGTTCCCTCGGCACGGTCAGCGGGGGCTATCTCACGGCGATCACGACCCTCTGGGTCTTCTCCTTTCCCCTGGCAACGCTGTTTCCCTGGGGTTGTCTCGCTGCCCTGTGGATGCTCGAAAGCGACAGCATGCAGGCCGTGCGGATTGCAGGGACGGGCGGCTTGCTGGCTGCAATCGCGGCAGTGGGCCATCCGCAAATGACCGTCTACTACTGGCTGGCCATCGCGCTCCTGGCCGTCGGCTGGGCCTGCTGGGTACACGATTGGCCGCTCCGACTCGGCCGCATGGCCCTTGCGCTTCTGCTGGCGGGGTTGCTCGCCTCTCCCGTGATTCTGCCGATGTACGAACTGCAATTCCTGTCGAATCGGGGGCAGGCTTATGGTCTGGAAGAGTTTTCCAACCGCGGCGTGCGGCCGATGGAGCTTGCCGGGATCTTTCTCCCGACGCTTGCCGTCGACAGCGAGGCACTGCCCGCGAAGTACACGGTTCTCGCGTATCAGGGCTTCTGGGTTGCCGCGTCGCTGGTCGGATTGTCGGCTCTGGCACTGAAAGCGGTTTTGCCTCGCAGGAAGGGCGAATCCGACGCTCGAATCGCGGCTCACCCCGAAAACGAGCAACTCCTGCGATCGATTACCCTATTCTTGGTGCTGGCGGGCATCTTCGTGCTGTTTGCGCTGGGACGCCACGGGCTTGTGTACGGCTGGACCCGAGTCGTGCCGGTCTGGTCGTCGTTCCGCTGGCCGTTCAAATTCCTGGGCCTGGCCATGCCTCCACCGCGATCCTGGCCGCCCTGGGAGGCGAGTACTTCCAGAGACGCGGAACCGCACGGCTCGCAGTCCGGCCGGCGCTGCGAGCCTGGCGATCGCCGCCGTCGTCTTCCTCGTATATGGCTCGCCGGTCGTCTTCACGCCGGCCGGTATGCTGGTGATACTGACCAGCGCTGCGTCGGCACCCCGCTTGCTCTGCTCGACACGCGGTGGAGGCGTCGGACGGTGCTGGTGCTTGGAATCGTATCCTGCGGCGCGACGATCGCGCTGGCCCACGACTCGGAGGCGAAGTTCTTCGACGAGACTTACGCCTCGGTCGGTCCTGACGAACTAGGAATCGATCCGGACTACCGCGTCGTGCCGCTGAGCGAGCCGATCGGGCCGGAACTTCGCCCGGTCGCTTACCAGGAGCAGGGACTGCTTCATTCGGCGACCATGAACGGCTACGATTCGGCGACAGGGATCTATGCGGCCCTGTACGACCGCCGCATGGACGACTGGATGCCGGCCTATGTCTGGGGATGTCCGCCGCCGTCGTTTGTTCCGAAACTGATCGCATCGAACTTCCTTCGGGCGGCCAACGTCCGCTATTGCATCGTTGTCAAGGAAGACCGGGCGCTCGTCGAATTGCTCGATTCGCAGGCCGGCTATGCTCGCGTGAAGGAGCTCGCACACACGGTTGTGTACGCCAACAACGACGCGCTGCCGCGTGCTTACTTCGCAACCCGCGCCGAGCCGTTTTCTCCCCGGGCCGCGATCGAGGGACTTTTCGAAAACCGGTCGGCACTGCGAACGGCGTTCCTCGAAGGGCTGGACCAGGCCCGCGACTTCGCGGATGCCGCCGTGGAATCGATCCAGTGGGACCCGGCCGGGCTCCGCGCGACCGTGGTCGCTCCGGAGGGAGGCTTGCTGGTCGTCTCGGTCAAGTCCTACCCGGGCTGGAGAGCCTGGGTGGACGGAAGGGAATCGGAGCCTGTGGCGGCCAACGGGATTTTTCAGGCAGTGTGGATTCCGGCAGGAGCTCGAGAGGTTGTGTTGCGATTCAAGCCGGCCATTTTCGGAGTCGCCTTGAGAGCGGCATCGGGAGGCCTGATCGCGATGCTTGTCTGGATCGCGATGCAGCAGCGCTCGCGGCAAATGAAAGACGACTTGCGCGGGGCGAAACCAGCCGGCCGAAAAAGACTCCAAAACTAAAGCGCGGGCCCCGAACCTGATCATGCGGGACGACCTACAGCAACTTAACGCCCGGATCGAACAACGGCACTGGTGGTTTGTCGCGCGCCGGCAGATTCTCACGTCGCTGGTGCGCCACGTTCTACCGCCCGACCCAGGAAGGGTTGTTGTCGACGTCGGTTGCGGGACCGGGAGCACGCTGGCGTTGCTCAAGGGGGATTACCGGTGCATCGGCCTGGACACGTCGGCGGAGGCAGTCCGACTGGGCGGCCAGCGGCATCCTGAGGCGCAATTTGCGATGGTGCGCGAGTGGTCGGACGGCGCCGAGTTCTTCCGCCAGGCCGACCTGGTCCTGCTCAACGACGTGCTGGAACATATCGAGAACGAAATCGACTGCTTTCGGCAGGCGTTCGAACTCGTACGCCCCGGCACCCTATTCTTAATCACGGTGCCGGCGGATCCGGCCCTCTGGAGCCCGCACGACGTAGTCCACGGCCACTTTCGCCGGTATACTCGCCAGAGGCTTCGCGAGCTTTGGGCGGGGCTGCCGGCAGAGGAGATGCTCGTTTCACCGCTGAATTGGCGGCTGTATCCTTTAGTTAGGATGGTTCGGGCAATCTCGCGGATCCGGGGCCGAGCCGCAGGGCCCGGCAACACCGATCTGGTCTTGCCGGCAGGGCCGATCAACTCTGTGCTTCGAACGGTGTTTGCCGGGGAAGCCGGCCGGATTCTCGCCGCCGTTGACGGACGTCGCCAGCCCGGCAGACGCAGAAGCGTCAGCCTGCTCGCCGTACTCCGGCGCGCGAGCCGCGGAGGATCTGACCGTGGAAACTGAGAACGGGAATTCCGCACGCACTTCGCCACCGGAGGCGGGGTCGGCCGGGGGCGTGTGTACGATCGTCGTGCCGTGCTACAACGAGGCTTCGCGGCTGGATCTCGACGCCTTCAAGTCCTTTGCGGACTCCGACCGCTCGTGCCGTTTCGTCTTCGTCGACGACGGAAGCCGGGATGCGACTGCCGAGGTTCTCTCCCGGCTCTGCAAGGCAGCCCCGGATCGGTTTCGCATGCTTGCCTTGGAGACCAACCGTGGAAAGGCCGAGGCGGTACGGCACGGCGTTCTCTCGGCCATGGAACTCGGCTCGGAACGAGCCGGCTACTGGGATGCGGATCTGGCAACTCCTTTGGATGCAATTGGACAGCTCCTGCGGGTCCTCGACGAATGCCCGGAGGTGCAGATCGTGCTTGGCTCACGCGTACGCATGCTAGGCCGGAAGGTCGAGCGCCATGCGGGCCGGCATTACGTCGGTCGCATATTCGCGACCTTCGCAAGTCTGATTTTGGATCTGCCGGTGTATGATACTCAGTGCGGGGCGAAAATCTTCCGGGTTACGGCGGAAACCCGCCGACTGTTCGCCGAGCCCTTTCGGGCTTCCTGGGCATTCGATGTCGAACTACTGGCCCGCTACCTGGCCATCCACGGCCGTCCGCCTGAGGAGAGTCCCTGGTTCGGACTGTACGAGGTGCCTTTGCCGTGTTGGCGGGACGTCCGCGGGTCGAAGGTCAACCTGGCTGGAGCCCTGAAGGCCTTCCGCGGACTTGCGGACGTCTTCTGGCGTTACCGAATCAAGGAAGGACCGGCGCAAGAAAACTAGCAGGCACGACAAAGCCGGAATTCATTGTTGGTCGCGACGACGTGGTGCCGGGAATGATCGCCAAGAGTCCATGGATCAACATTGTCACCACGTCTTGCTCCTCGTAGCCGTCCCAGCCGATGCTGCCGTCCTTGAGCAGCAGCCGGCTATTGCGGCCGATGGTGGCCTCCTGACTCTGGCCGAATAGCACGGTGGCCTGCGTGTCGGGCTTCGCGGCGTCGATCGCCATGAACGCCTTGGTGGCGGCCAGAACGCTTCCTTCCTCCAACCGGCGCGCATACTCCTCGCTCGGCTGCCCGAAGGCTTCGCTCATGGGGGGCCTCGGTGGGTGTGCATAGCACAGATCAAGATGTTGTCTTCCGGGATGCCTGTGGCGGCGGCGATCCGCTTGGCCGCCGAACGGGTCACAGGCAACACCGGGTTCAAAGCGTCCACCGAAACCAGGGAGATCTGCTGCTCTGCATCGAGGACCAGGCATTCCATCTTCCAGTTCGCGGTCCGTTTCATTAATATCGAGCGAGGCTGCCGGGGTTGCTGGTTTGCGCAATCCGCCTTGCGGCAAACCCTTCGACGCGATCATAATGGTGGCCCATCGGATCGCTATTGCCCACGGCCGTCTGAGGTGGGGCCCAGTGGCCTTCAAGTACGGGCAGCGGATCAGCCGAAGGGAGTCCTATGGCCTTCGGCAGTTCACCAGGAGTTGCAGAATGGGATCGGTCTTCAGGCTTCGTCGAACGAGCCGGTGTCTTGGCAGGTGTCTTAGCAATCGTCGGGTTGTCGTGTTGGCGGTCGTGTGGGCGATCTTTTCGGTGCGTTGCGAGGCATTGGGCCAGGACGAAACGGCGGAATCGACGAGTGTCGGTCATCCCCTGGCCCCGGGGATCATTGCCTTGCTGGACGACGAAATGAATGCCGGCTTCACCAAGCGAGGTATCTCAAGCAACTTCGCACGTTTTCGCAGCTACACGGCTGGAAAACTGAATTCGACGGCAGGAAGGGCACAAACCTCAGAGGTAACGGGTAATTGCCGGCTGAAGTGGTACGAGCAACTGGTTCGCAATCCGCTCAAGGCTCCAGGCGAGGCCGAGCGTTTCACCCGAGAGCTCCACGTCGCCCTTCGAGCCGAACACCAGGGGCTTGTCGATGCCCTCGCGCTTGCCCGCCGCCACATGGACCGGAAGGAGCAACCGACGACATGCTTCGTTCCAGCCAAGTCCCCGGCCGAGGCGATTGCTGCCGTGAGGCAGGCCCTGACCGATGCCCAAATCGGCTACGCAGCGGCCCTGGCTCCGCTGGATCGCAACGAGATTGGGCAACTCGCCCGAAATCTCTACCCGATATTTACGACCCAGGCCGTCAACGGCCACACACTTCCCGACCGTGGCACCGCGCGCCGGCTTTGCGATCTGATGGAAAAGTCGGATCTCAACGGCTTCTACGCGGCCGCAGAGGGCCTCGCGCCGCTGTGCGACCCCACATTGCTCGAGCAACTGGCAGCGATCCCCGAGGAAGGCAGTTTCGTCGTCGAAGGGGTCACCGGAACCGTTCTGCAGCACATCGTAACCCCCGCCGGCGATATCATCATCGGCGGGCGAGGAAAAAATACCTATCATTTGGACAAAGTGTCCACCGCGGCAGCGGTGATCGACCTGGGCGGCGACGACGTTTACGTCGACGGCGCAGTCTCGTTCCAGCGACCGGTGCTCGTGACCATCGATCTGGCGGGCGCCGATACCTATCGCGGATCGCAGCCGGGAATCCAGGGCGGCGCCGTGCTCGGCGTGTCGATGCTGGTCGATGCGTCGGGCGATGATACGTACCAGGCCAAAGATGTCGCGCAAGGCTCGGCGCTGGCCGGCGTCGGGATCCTGGTCGATTGCGACGGCAACGATTCTTATCTGGGACTCCGCCGGATTCAGGGACACGCCTTGGCAGGTATTGGAATTCTCGTCGACCGCCAGGGGCACGACCGGTACCACGGCGCGATGTGGACCCAAGGGTTCGGCGCCCCGCTCGGCTTCGGCGTCCTGGACGATTTGGACGGCAACGACCGCTATTACACCGGCGGCCAATACCCGGATTCCTACGACGAGACACCCGGCTACGAAGGCTGGGGCCAGGGGATCGGCGCGGGCCTCCGCCAGGTCGGCAACGGCGGGATCGGCGTCATCCTCGACGGCGGCGGCGACGATGAATATGAATACGACTACCTCGCCCACGGCGGCGGCTACTGGCTGGGGGTCGGTTTCGCTCGCGATTTCGGCGGAAACGACAAGCGGCTCGGCGCGACCCGCCGGCTCTACAACGGTTCGGCTCGCACCGAGCGACGTTTCCAACGCTTCAGCAGCGGATTCGGCTGCCACTATGCCGCCGGTTTCTGCTTCGATGACGCGGGCGACGATTCCTACGGCGGAACGATCATGTGCCTTGGATTCGCCTGGGACGATGCGGTCGGCGGACTGATCGACTTCGGCGGCAACGACCGCTACGAGGCCACCGGCGGGGGCACCCAGGGCAACGGCGCCCAGGCCGGACTGGGAATCCTCTTCGACTACAGCGGCGACGATGTTTACCTTGGCTATGGCCAGGGAAACGCATCGCCCAGCATCTCCTACCACGACCTGCCGCAGTGTGGCGGCAATTTCAGTTTCGTCGTCGATTACGGCGGCAAGGACCAGTATGGCTGCGGCGTCAGGAACAATTCGTACAACCGCCGCGGCAGCGACGGAGGGTTCGTGATCGACCGTCCCAGCCGCGACGAACAGCAGGAGACTGCCGACACTGCGGCCGGGCAATCCATCTCAGGCTCATGAGGCTGTTCCCCCGCGGCAACTCGACATTTCGCCTCCGTCAAACCGGGGCCCAGGAGAATTCTGCTATGCGTTGGCTGAAGCAAGCTTCGCCGCATCTTATCCTCGTTGCAATCCTCGCAATGGGACCGCTCGCCGATCTGCTCTCTGCCGAGGACATTTTGCCCGACTTGCCGCACCGTACCGGGCCGGCCCTGACGGCCTCTCCCGCGGAGCCCGTCGAAGAACCGGCACCGCAGCAGGATCCCGTCCGGCCGCGCATCGACGCCTCGCCGGGCCCCGAGATCTCCGAGGATGCCGGCGTGTCTGAGGCGACCGACATCGATCCGCAACCCATGCCGGGCGAATCTGCGGCTGAGGAGAAGAAAACGCAGGAAGCGCCGGTCGTCCTGACCGCACCGAAGCCGGCAGAGAAATCAGCCGAACCGGCAGAGAAAACGAGCGAGTCTGCGGAAGAAACGGCCGAACCGCTTGCCAAGCCCGAGCGGATGCCCGAATTGAGCAAGGAGATGGCGGCCTTTCGCGATCGCATTCGCCGCACCGTCGCCCGCTACTACCAGCAGCCGTTCAATACCAGCAGCAACACGGCAGGCGACGTGCTCCTGTTTGCGATGGCATTCGGGTATAGGGCCGAGATTCGCCACGGCAGCGACAAGATCAACGCAGTAGGCTGTCTCTGCTGGAACTTCCCGTGCGCCGGATATCGGCTGCTCCGTGCCGGCAATGCCGGGATCGTTCCGCGCATCGGCTACGGACTGCAGTCCCAACCGTCGCAACTCCTCGCCGTGCTCGGCCAGCTTGCCGTTCCGGTCACGTATGAACTCCGCGTGGGCCAACAGCGTGGCACGGTGGCCGATCTGGTCTCCTGCGAGAAGCAGACCTGCCGCGCGGGGCAGGACCAATCTCTCAAGCTCCTCGGACTTTCCTGCTACGTTCCGGACGACGAGACCTGGCAGAACGATTTCGGCGAGGATTGGTCGCTCGAGCGGCTCGTCGAGGAGGAACTCTCTCGGACCGTCGCAATCGACGATTCTGCCGCCACCAGTCGCCTGCTCGGTTTGAGCTATGCGGTCGACGCTCGCAAACGTGCCGGCCGACCGCTCGAAGATCCCTACGATCGGGCAGCAAAATTCCTGGGCGAGTTCTTCCGCCATGCCCTCTCGGTCCAGAACGACAACGGGAGTTGGGATCCCGGCTTCTTCGCTGCCCGCGGGGAAAGCCGGGATTTGCCGGTCTCGCTCCGCTCGACCGGACACATTTTCCAGTGGCTGGCCTACTGGGTTCCGGAAAGTCAGTTGCAGACGGCGGAAATGCTCCGCGCGGCGAGTTACCTCGACAACGGCCTGACCGGCATGGCCTCCCGCTGGAACCCCGCCTCGGCGACGCCTGGGGACACGGATGCGGTCGCGCACGCCCTGAGCGCCCTGACCATCTACGACCACCGCGTCTTTCGGCCCTATGACAATCGGCCTCAGCCGGTAGAATCGCCTTAGGCGAGCGGCAGATGAGAATTTACCCGCATATCAGCCCGGCTGCTCGGAAGCAGCCGGGCTGGTGGGAACCCTGTCGAGGAGAGGGGGCAGGCACATTTTGCTCGGAAGACTCCGCAAAATGAGCCGGTCCCCGGGCAATCCCTTTTTTCAGTTCGAGCCAGCCTAACGGGCAAAAGACCGTGGAAGACGACCTGCCGCCGCCGTCGCCTGCCCAACTCCTGTTCATGGCCGTGGCTGTCGAGGGCGGTCTCGGACTGCTGGCGGTGGGCCTTGGGGCATGGCTTGATCGGCCGCCTTGGCCGATGATCCAATGGACTTGGGAGGGGGCTGCCTGGGGGGTGGCGGCCGGGATTCCGTTGCTGTTGGGATTGCTGGGCGTCGTGCGGCTGCCGCTAGGGCGGCTGGCGAGGCTCGCCCGCGTGATCGATGAACTCCTGGTGCCCTTGTTTCACGAATGCCGGGTGGTCGAAATGGCCGTCATTTCGGCCTTTGCGGGGCTGGGCGAGGAAATGCTCTTCCGGGGAGTCGTCCAGGTGACTATCGCCGAATGGTTCGGCGGCGGGATCGGTACCTGGATCGGCATCATTGCGGCAGCAATCCTGTTCGGGCTGCTCCACCCGATCACCACGAGTTACGCGGTCCTCGCCGGGCTGATCGGGGTCTACCTGGGCTGGCTTTTTGCTGCCAGCGGGAATTTGCTGGTGCCGATTGCCGCCCACGGGGTTTACGACTTCTTCGCCTTGGTTTATCTAGTAAGATTGAAAGGCCCTTCTTCCGGCAATCCCGACGCCTGAGCCGGGGTGATGAAAAAGGGGACTGGCTCCACAAGACTTTGTATCTTCACTCCCGTCAAACTACGATTACTTGCGGTGCCTGTCCCCTTTTTCATCAGGCCACGCTTGATCCGCACCGCGCGCTCCGACACCATGGCCAAGACAACCTCCAGCCGCCGGATCAAACAATTTGGATTCTCCCCGGGCACTCCGGTCGCCGGGAAGTACACGATCGTTTCCCTTCTGGGCACGGGCTGGGAGGGCGAGGTGTACACGTTGCGGGAAAAAGGCACCGGCATCCTCCGCGCCGCCAAGTTCTTCTTCCCGCACCGAAATCGCGGCAATCGGACGTCGACCTTCTACGCCAAAAAGCTCCACAAGCTCCGCCACTGCCCGATCCTCATCCAGTATCATACGCACGAAACGATCCTGTTCGAGAATCAGCGGGTCCACGTGCTCATTTCTGAGTATGTGGAAGGGGAGCTGTTGGCTCATTTCATCGCCCGGCAGCCCGGCCGGCGGCTGTCCGCGTTCCAAGGCCTGCACCTCCTGCACGCCCTGGCTTCCGGAATTGAGGGGATCCATTACGTGCACGAGTACCACGGGGATCTCCACGATGAAAACATCATCCTCCGCCGCTACGGCCTCTCGTTCGATCTAAAGCTCGTCGACATGTTCCACTGGGGCGCCGGCAACCCGGAGAACATCCACGAGGATGTGTTCAATCTCATCCGCATCTTCTACGATTCCATCGGCGGAGCCAGGTACTATGCGGAGCACCCGCCGGAAGTGAAAGCCATCTGCTGCGGGCTGAAGAGGACGCTGATTCTCAAGAAGTTCCGCAATGCGGGGCAGATCCGGCAGTACCTGGAGACGATGCAGTGGCATTGACCGGTAGTAGGTCCCGCTTGCCGAGCGGGACGTGATCTCAGATCTCGTTCGGCAAACGCCGAGAGACTCCTGATTCCAGGTCCCGCTCGGCAAGCGGGACCTACCAATACCCGGCGCGGCAAGCTGACGTGAAACGGTTCGGACAAACTCTGCTGGTGGTTCTGGCACTCCTTTGGGCGTCGCCGTGGACGCTTTTCGGCCTGAGCATCGGGCTGCTCACACTTGTCTTGGGCGGCCGCGTGCAGCGGACCGGGCGTGTCATCGAGTTTTGGGGAGCGGGGCCGGCTTTCTTCCTGAAGACGTTTCCACTGATCCAGGGCGCTTCGGCGGTCACGTTCGGCCACACGGTCCTGGCACGCGATGAGATCTGCCTGCGGTGGGCCCGCGAGCATGAACTCGTCCACGTGCGGCAGTATGAGCGGTGGGGCCCGATGTTCGTTCCCGCTTACCTCCTCTGTTGGGGTGTGCTGTGGTTCAAGGGCAAGCACCCCTACTTCGACAATCCTTTTGAGCGGGAGGCGTTTGAGGAGTCGAATCCGGGGCCCTCTTGTCACCAGCCGGACGGGAGGGCAGAATAGAGCCGGGCCCCTTCATGGCGGGATGAGACCACAAGCATGGACGCGCGGCTGCTTCTAAACCAAGAGATGACCCAGGGCGAATTCCACCCGCTCGCCCACGGAACCGCTGCCGTTTACTCGACGCGTTCGCCCGACAAACAAACCGCGAACGAAGACGGCGCAGCGTTGATCCCGTTCGACGAAAACGCCGGTGTGCTGGCGGTCGCCGACGGCTTGGGAGGCGAACGGGCCGGCGAGCAGGCCTCGCGAGCGGCGCTGGCCGAGCTGATCGCATCGGTCCAGCAGGCCGACCACAACGAGGCCAGCCTGCGTACGGCGATCCTCAATGGTTTTGAGAATGCAAACCGGGCCGTGGCAGCCTTGGGGCTGGGGGCCGGCACGACCCTGGCAGTCGCCGAGATTCAGGGTCGGACCGTCCGCTCCTACCACGCCGGCGACTCGATGATGCTCGTGGTTGGCCAGCGAGGCAGAATCAAGTTTCAGACGATCTCCCATTCCCCGGTCGGTTATGCCGTTGAGTCCGGTCTGCTGGACGCGTCGGAAGCCATGCACCATGAGGATCGCCACGTAGTTTCCAATATCATCGGGTCGGCCGATATGCGGATCGAGCTTGGCTCCACGGTGGAGTTGGCCGCTTGCGACACGCTGATCCTGGCAAGCGACGGGCTGTTCGACAATCTGCGTATCTCGGAGATCGTCGAGCGCATCCGCAAAGGGGCGCTTAAGAAAGTGCTCGCCGATCTGGCCGAAGCGTGCCGCCGCCGCATGCACAGCCTCGAACCCGGCGAGCCGAGCAAGCCCGACGACCTGACGTTCATCGCCTACCGGCTGACACCGCCGAAGCGCGCAAGTAAGATAACCGAGAGAGTGGACCGCCTCGTCGAAGTGAAGTAAACGAAATCTCCGCGTCAGCCTGGAAGCGTTGGTCCACAACCTGCCGTACCAGAACGACTAACCGGGAAACCATTGATGAAACATTCTCAAAGCATGCTGCTCTTGGTCCTTGCAGTACTCGTCTGCTTCGGACAATCGCTTGCCCGGGAAAAGGCGCCTTCGGCTCGGCCTTTCCCCGGCACCAGGTCGGCCTGGAACGGGTTCGACCGCTACGAGTTCCAAGTCGATGGCCGGACCTGTTACATGGTCGTGCCGAAGTCGGTCGCGCCCGGCAAACCGTGGATCTGGCGGGCGAGGTTTTTCGGCCATGAGCCGCAAACCGATCTCGCGCTGCTGGACAAAGGTTTTCACCTCGTCTACATGGACGTGGCCGACTTGTTCGGATGCCCGAAGGCCGTTTCGCACTGGAACGCGTTTTACCGTTATCTGACCGAACAGCACGGGTTCGCTCCCAAAGCGGCCCTGGAGGGAATGAGCCGAGGCGGACTGATCATCTACAACTGGGCGGCGGCAAATCCGGACAAGGTCGCTTGCATCTACGCCGACGCCCCGGTGTGCGATTTCAAGAGTTGGCCGGGCGGGAAAGGAAGAAGCCCGGGCAGCCCGCCAGGCTGGCAGAAATGCCTGGCCGCCTACGGCCTGACGGAAGCCGAAGCGCTCGCCTACCGGGCCAATCCGATCGACAATCTCAAGCCGCTGGCCGAAGCCGGTGTGCCGCTCTTGCACGTCTGCGGCGATGCCGACGAGGTGGTGCCCATCGAGGAAAACACCCGGATTCTCGAGCAGCGCTATCGCCGGCTTGGGGGCTCGATCACCGTCATCGTGAAGCCGGGCGTCGGCCATCATCCCCATTCCTTGAAAGACCCCACGCCGATCGTCGAGTTTATCCTCGAGCACAGCCGGCCATAATCCTGCGGTCAGATTCCTTGCGCAACGGTTCACGGGGCGGAAGGTAGTGGGGACAGGTCCATGTTTTCAGCCGGCGCTTATGCCGCCAAATAAATCAATCGGCCGAAAAATGTACCAGTCCCCGATCGCCCCGTGAACGGTTACCGTCCTTGCCGCTTGAGTTCCTCCTGCCATTCGACAAGCGACGCCTCATAGGCCGCAACGGTGGCCGCGTGCGTGATGTTTTGCACGGATCCTCTCCCGGCCCAGTCGTCGCCCTCGTTGATATATTGGGTTTCCAGCAACCGCTTGAGCACGTCGATGGTGAAATCGGGATCGTCGGCCTTCCGGCGGTGAACGTACCGCCGTATCGACTCGAAGACATCGTCGTATTTCTGCTGCTGCCACTGGCTGGAGTATTCCATCGGGTTCGTTCAAGCTTGGGGGATCACGGGATCGGAACCGCGTGTTGCCGATGGGCTGCCCGCGCCGAGGGAAATTGTACGGAACGGTCGGATTGCCGGGAAGTGCGACCTTGGCGCAGTACGATTTCAGGAAAGCGTCGCCGACTCGTCCAACCGCAAGCCGAAAAAGGCTCAATCAGCGAATCCACGATCGTTCCATCGGCTCGCTGCACCCACGCAGCTCAACCGGCGGAGTCTTCCGAACCGCCGCGGCCGGCAGACGACCGCTGCTCGACAAGCAACTTCCCCAGGAGCCGGTGCCGGCGGTAGCGATCTTGTCGGTGGAGCGATTCGATCACCTCCTCCTCGCCGAGCCGAAGCGACCGGCCACCGGGCAGTTCCACCTCGAGATCGCCGCTCCGCGCATCGCCGACGGCCGCCTGCAAGGCGTCGAGCTCCGCGTATTCGCGAAAGGTCAGTTGGACATGTTCGAAACGGCCCGGTCCGCGGCTCTCGAGCTGTTCGAAGTACTCCCGCCCCTTGGCCCCAAGGTTCAGCGGAAGTCGCTCTTCCGAAACCAAAAGGATCCGGTCCGGCAACTCCGGATCGTCGAGCATCCGGCGGAGGGCCAGGGCCGTCGCCGACGGGTTCGTCGTGGCAACATAAGTCACCGCCGTGCGCGACTCGATCTGATCGCCGCGGTTTCGGATCAACATGTGGCAGGTCGGCTGGCGGCGGGCACGCGTCGGTTCGGCCGACTGCAGGTCCTGGATTGCGTAGCCCCGCCGACCGACGCACTGGTTGAGAAGCAACTGCACCAAACCCGCGAGATTGTCGGTGTCCGGGGGGAGCCCCGAGGGATCCCGGTCGCGCTGGGTGATCTGGTCTTCAATTCTCTCGCTCACCCGCAGGTCCACGCTCTGGAGAAGATCATCACCGTCGGGCGACACGACCCCGGCCGGCGCCGGTTCAGAACCTCCGTCGACCTTGGACCAGTTCGCCAGCCATACTGCGCTTCCCAGCTCTCGCAGACGCTCTTGCTGCTGTCGCCACCGCTGCCTTGCCCAGTTGAGAGCGTCGCGTGGGCGAATCTCCACCAGGCCGGCCATCCGCCTATTCAGCCAGTTCCGTCCCAACGGAAAGAGCGAGTCGTCCTGGAGTTGCTCCTTGATCTTCGCCACCGTCACAAATGGGTCGATGAATTGCTCGAGCCTTGCTTCCAGAAGCTGTCGGGCCTGCTCGACGCCGATTCGCTGCAGACGCAATTCGTCCTGCGCGATGCGTTCCCAGGCGGCCCGGAGAATGGTTCCCTCGTCGAGAAACTCCATGAGCTTGCTCTGCACGCCCGAGGTAACGACCAGGAGATTGCGTGCGTGGTCGATCAGCGTATGGAGGAAATGCGTCAAGGCTTCCATCTGCCCGCGCAAGAGGTTGTCGACCTGGTCGAACGCGAGCACCAGCGGCAGCCCACCGTGCCACGCCAGCTCACCCAGCGCGACCAGCGCGCTGTCGATCGCCTGGTTGTCGACCAACGCGGACGATTCAACCGCTGCGATCCCCAGCTTGGCCGCTTCGTCCGGAGCGAGTTCGTCGCCGGCCAGCCAACCGGCGGCCAGCGACGCGCTGCGTTCACCTCCGGCATTCCTCTTCCCGCAGTATGCCGAGAGATAGAACCGAAACAGGATCTCGGCCACCCGATAGGCATCGGCTCCGGCATGAGGATGATTGCCGATAAGCCGCTCCGTAAAACGGAACAGGGCTGCTCGGGCATCGGCCTGCGAGGGCAGCTCGCCGGTCAACGGGAGTGGATCCGGGATGGTTTGTTCGATGAACCGGCAGAGCGGCGTATCGTAGAACTGCCTCGCGCGTCCGCACGTCAACCGGCTGACGGCGCACTTGAGCACGTAGCGAGGAAGGCGGGAGGGCGATGCCTGTATGTTGTGCAGGAACACACAGCTTGCCGCATTGTCCCGTTCCGACCAGCGACAGAGCCGGGCCAGCATGTGGCTCTTGCCGATTCCGGCCTCGCCCCAGACCACCACCCCGATCCCGGTCTGCTCGCGATGGGCCTGCTCGGCGTAGCCGACCAGTTCGTGAAACGCCCGGTCATGGATGCTGGCCACGTCCAGCTCACCGCCCGCCGGATCGCTTACCCGGTTGGCAAAGAACGGGTTCTCCCGGCTGAAGTGATCAACGAAGTCCTGAAGCGGGGCCATGGTTGCGCGATCGTGGGCGGCGGGTGTTGTCATGGGACCTTTCGGGAAACATGAAGCAACAGCGTCCCTGCTTCCTCGAGACCGGCCTCCCTCTCCTCCTGCCGAATACCATACCGACTCTCGGCTCCGCTCAGCGTGAAGCGGCCGTCGATGCGAAGCCGGACCAGGCCCGCGTCGAACGTGTCACGCGGGAACTCGGCGAGCCGGCGCCGCAGGTCCAAGAGGCTGACAAAATTATGCGAGCCCTTCTGGCGGTCCAACTGATCGAATGCTTCCTCGAAGCGCCCGGCAAAGTCCGCCGCACCGACGGAGGGCGCCGCAAGCGGGGGCTGCTGGTCCGATGCCGTCGAAACCGCCTTTTCGGCCATCAAGCAATGCCGCAAGGACTGCGGCCGAATCTCTTCCAATAGAAACAGCTTCGGCCTGCGATCCACGATCCAGCCGACGGTCGCCGGGGTCTGCTCGCGCGCGACTTGCTCGCTGACCAGTCGCTTGAACACGTCTTTGAACTTCGCCGTGGAAGTCAGCCGGCTTCCGAGATCCGACACGGTGCGCGCGTGAATCGTCTCGGTCCGCATCGAACGCAGCGCGAATTCCAGGGTGATCGCCGCTCCGGCGAGCCGCCCCAGATCCTCGAAGGCCGCCACCGGCGCATCGATCCGCCCCGCCCTGGCGACGATCGCCCGGCTGGAAAACGACCGCTTCCTCGCTGCCGCCAAGACTTGTTGTGCGCGAGCGTCGGGCGCGGCCGCACGAGCAAGATCGCCCAGTGTCAGCGGATAGTTGCCGCCGTCGGCTCGCAGCAATGCCAACTTGTCGAGCATCGCCGCTCCGATCGCCGCTTCGGGATTGGCAGCCGCCCGGCCTTTCCCCTTCGCCATCACCTCCCACTCCATATTCTTCCGGATCGCAACCTTCGCCACTCCTGGGGGGCAGTATAAGTCAACGGCTCTTTGTTCGCAAGGAAAGTGGAATCCGGACACGCCGTAGCCTGCTTTGCCCGGTCAGGAAGTGTCCCGCCTGCACTGCCGCGATTACTGCCCACTTGATAGAATAGGGGAACCAAGAAAAACTCTTGTGAAAGGTCCTATGTATGCGGCTGTGCGGTATCTATCTCCTCGTTGGTGCAGCAATGCTGGGGGCGACCGGGTGCACGCGGTCGACGGATCGGCAGTCCGGGCCGGAAAAGTTGACCGTCGCCGTGAGTGTCGCGCCGCAGGCCTGGCTCGTGAAACAGATCGGCGGCGACCGGATTGACGTGCTCACGCTGGTCGCACCGGCCGATAACCCGCATACGTATCAGCCGTCCGACGCCCAAGTAAGCCGTGTCATGCAGGCCGCCGCCTACTTTCGCATCGGGGTGCCGTTCGAAAGCGGTCCGTGGTTCGAGGCGATCGAGTCGTCGCGCAAGGTTCCCATCGTCGACGTGCGGAAGGACATCACGCTTCGGCAGATGGAGTCGCACTCGCATCACGAAGAAGAGGACCATCACGGCCACGATCATGGCCATGCTCATGAGCATCAACATGCAGGGCCCGATCCCCACATCTGGCTCAGTCCCCCGCTTCTGAAGACGCAGGCCGGCACGATCGCCGACGCGCTGTCGGAAATTGATCCGGCGAATCGGTCCGGCTATGATCGCAACCGCGCGGCGGTCCAGCAGCGCCTTGACGACCTGGACGCCCGGATCGTCGAGCTTCTCGAGCCGCTTTCGAACCGGGCTTTTTTCGTCTTCCATCCGGCCTGGGGTTATTTCGCCGACGCCTACGGCCTGAAACAGGTGGCGATCGAGATCGAAGGAAAGCAACCGAGCGATGCCGAGCTCACCGAGGTCCAGCAGGAGGCGCGACGGCTGGGAATCCAGGTGATCTTCGTTCAGCCCCAGATCACGGGCCAAGCCGCGCACGCGGTCGCCGAGGCCGTAGGAGCCCGCGTGGAGACGCTCGATCCGTTGGCGGAAGACGTCGCCGGGAACCTGCTTGGCGCTGCCGAAGCAATTGCCCGGTCGCACCAAGAGAAACCGAGCGACAACGATGGCTGACGATCCGCCGGTGGTCGAGATTCGCGATGTGACGTTCACCTATCCGCCCCGCAACGGCGCGATGTCGGTGCTCGAAAATATCACGCTGGACATCCCGCCTCGCGATTTTCTCGGGGTCATCGGCCCGAACGGCGGCGGCAAGACGACGCTCTTGAAGCTTATTCTCGGCCTCTTGGCGCCGGACCACGGCACGGTCCGCGTTCTGGGGCACGATCCCGTCGAGGTCCGGGATCGGATCGGCTATGTGCCGCAGCATTCGCAGATCGATCCGACGGTGCCTGCCACCGTGCTCGACGTCGTCCTTACCGGACGGCTGAGCCGGTCCTCGTGGGGAGCGTGGTTCGGCCGGTCGCACGTGAATGCCGCGCGCGAGGCCCTGGCTCAGACCGGCACCGATGATCTCGCCCGGCGTTCGATCGGCACGCTTTCGGGCGGCCAGCGGCAGCGCGTGCTCATCGCGCGGGCGCTCGCTTCCGATGCCCAGCTACTCCTGCTGGACGAGCCGACCGCCGGCGTCGACCAGCACATGGAGCAGAGCGTCATCGACCTGCTTCACGAGCTGAACCGGCGGCTGCCGATCGTCGTCGTCAGCCACGACGTCGGTTTCGTCTCGCGGCATCTGAAGCGCGTGGCGTGTCTCAGCCGCCGGATCACCGTCCATGCCGCCGAGGAGATCTCCGCCGGCGTGATTTCCGAGATGTACCACGATCACATGCGAGCGGTGCGCCATCTCGACGAATGCCCCCTCTCAGACCCGGGCTGCGAACACGGCTGCGATCCGCTCACGCCGTAGTGGCGGGATGACACCGTCGGATTGAGGAGCATTTAGAGGACACGTGACTGCATCATGAAGATTTTCTTCTTCCACGGTCGGCAAGCGACCCCGCGCGGCGTCGTGCCACGTACCTCAATCTTCAGCCGCCGTCCCCTTCTTCATAGAAACGCCGCAGATAGCCTTCCATAACGGATGCCGCTGCTCACGTCCTGTCCACCGGTGGGTGCGGTGGACGCGTGCGCCTGGGATGCGGCCACCAGAAAATCTCACCGGCGCAATTCCTCACAAAGTGCTCGCGGCAGAACACCGCCAGCAGGACCCCGGCCAGGAGCCACAATACGATGTCTCCCGGGGCAATGCACATTGCGAGTGCCGCCCCGAGAACAAACGCCGCCGTCGAGACAAACGCCTGTTCAATGCGATACCTCTTCATGGCTCACCTCCTGATCGACCGTTCAAGAGAGACACCCCGGCGCACTGAATTGTATCTAGGCCTGCCGCGTCGTGGTACTCGTGAAACCCAAACTGTCCGCAAAATGCGTCTGTTGGGGGATGCTCGGCGGATGAGTCTTACCGCGACCCCCGCGGGATGGGATCGCACCCTGGTGCTCGGCATTTGCGAATCTTTTCTCTCAACGCCAAGCCTACTGCACCCGCCGCCAATCGTATTTCCTCTTCCCATCCTGGTCCAACAGCAGCAGCCGCTCGTCCGTCAACTCGAGAATCTCCTCGTCCACCGTGTCGCCCATTGTCGCCAGAATCATGTCGACATGGGCCGCCGGTTCGCCGTTGAGGGTGCGCTTCTTCAGACGGCCGTCAGCAACCGACCACTCCATGTTGAACGTAAGTTGTGGGGCAACGAGCATGGCCTGCAGGCCGCTCAGTTCCACCACCATGGCGCCGGATCCGTCGTTCCGCAGAGTCAATGTTCTCTTACCTTGGTAATCGTCCTGCCACGTGCCGACGACCAGGCTGCGAAACCGATCCTCTCGGGAAACCGCTTTCCGAACACGCTCGCCCGGCGGACGTGCGATGCTCGCTGCCGACACATCGACGCGGGCCCGCGGGCGCTGCTGCGCGTTCAACTGCCAGATCGAATAATTCAACGCCGCGGCAAACGTGACCCAGGCCAGGTAGGGCGCAAGCAGCAGTCCGGCAACTACGGAGCGTCGCCAGAAAACCGCCAGCGTCCCTGCGATGGCGATCCAAAGCAGGACGATTTCGATCAGTCCGAGGCCCGGACTCTTCAGCCCGAAGAACAACCACGACCAGGCCACATTGAGGACAAGCTGAACGGCGAACAGCGCAAGCGGCACTCGGGCACCGGCCCATCCCTTCTGTCGCCAGACCAGCCAGGCAGCCACGGCCATGGCAATGTAGAGCGCCGTCCACACCGGACCGAAGACCCAATTGGGCGGCGTCCAGGACGGTTTGGCCAGAGTGGCGTACCACCCTTCGATTCGCGGCACGGTCGCCGCGCTTCCCGCTGCCGCTGCTCCGAGGCATAGAGCGAGAAGTATCACGAGACCAAGGATCTGCTTCATTTGTACCCCCTTGTAGTGGCAGGCCTGGCCTGTCGCACCCTGCAACGTCCCGTTCAAGTGGTAGAAACGGCCCGCTCGGTACGCGGTCGACGGATAGCTCCTGCGATCGCGACCTACGATTATACAGCCGCTACTCCTGCGGTCTGTTGATTTCCAATCTCGTTTGTGCGGTTTCGTGATGAAGAAAATGCTCGCTCTCCTCGGTGTCCTCGGAAGAATCCTGCTCTGCGCCGTTTTTGTCGCGGCTCTGACGGGATATGCTGTGCCGGATGTTCGCAGTTTCGCAAGCCTCGTGTCAGCTCAAGGGATGGTCAACCCCACGTGGGCTCTTATCGGCGCAGCCGCGGTCCTCGGCGTCGGAAGCTTGTCAATCATCGTGGGTTACAAGGCTCGCTTCGGCGCCTCTCTCCTGCTTGGATTCCTGGTGCTCGCGACCTACTATCTGCATGGCTTCAACTTCTGGACCGTGGTGAATGCACAGGCCCGCCAGGAGCACGTCGTTCAACTGACAACGAATCTCTCAATGATCGGGGCCGTGCTGCTGATCATTGCAAACGGCACCGGCCAGATGAGTTTGGACGGCAAACGAAGGTAAGAGGCCCTGACAAACCGGGGACTGGCTCCGAGCAGAACATTCGTAAATCACGGGGACCAGACGGCTTCGCGAAGTGCCTGTCCCCGTTTTGTCAGGGCCTCTCATTTTCCGGTCTCAGTAGCGGCCGGAAGTGGGTATAATGAAACAGAGGTCCTTTTTCAATCGTGTCCCTCTGCTTCTCCTGGTGACATCCGTGGGACAACTGCAGTTTCAACGTGAAAACCGCCCCCGCAACTATCTGGCGCGTCGAGAGCAGTGGCGGCTGCTTCTGATCGTGCTGGGCCTGGGGATTGTCGTTGCTGTTTACTTGGAATCTCGCGATCCGGACAACTTCCGGTGGTTTGACGGGATGTGGCAGGCGCAGAACGACGCTGCGGATCGTCCGGCCGATCCGCGGCGCGAGGAGGAGGCACCCGAGCAGGATTTGCCAGGCTCCTTCCGTTCTCCCTTGGCCGAGGAGCCGGCAAGCAACGCGACGACCGAATCCTTCGAAGTCGGTCCTGTTGATCTCGAAGCCGTGCGGGACGACACCCCATTTCGCAGCGCGGAGCAGGACGCCTGGTTCGGTCTGTTCAAAAAGCTCCAAGCGACGCCGTCGGAAGCACTGCGCACCGCCTCGATCGGCCGGGTAACCTACGTGCAACTCGCCCAGCAGCCGTCGGCCTATCGCGGCCAACTCGTCAGCCTGGCTGGCACGGTCCGACGTGCACAGCGGGTGGAAGCGCCGAAGAACGATCAAGGAATCGATTGCTACTACCAGCTTTGGCTGCAGCCGCAAGATCGTCCTACCGACCCGATCGTCGTCTACTCGCTCTATCTGCCCGAAGGCTTTCCGACGGGGACCAGCGTGTCGGCCGACGTAAGACTTTCGGGGTATTTCTTCAAGCGCTGGGCATACATGGCCCAGGACCGGCTCCGCAGCGCCCCGACGGTGCTCTCGAAATCGGTCGATTGGATCCAGCGGCCGGTCGCCGGCCCGGTGCGCCAGGCTGCCGATCCTTCGATATGGGTGATCCTGGGCATTTCGGCAGCGATCGCGGCACTCGCGGTCGTTTACATCCGTCTTCGAACCCAAGGGGAAAAACGCGTCCTGGCCGATCGGATCGAGGAGCCCGTCGCGTGACACGCCAAGGAGAAACCCGGTGACCGAGCGTCTTCGCGCAATGGCGATTGTGGTGGTTCTCTCGGTAGGTCCCGCTTGCCGAGCGGGCCCTTGCACACCGCTCGTGCTCGGCCACGGGACCGCCTTGCCCTACGTGTCGATGCTCCCATCTCAATCAGGCCCGAACTCCGGTTCTCCCCCAGGCACGGCGAACCCGGTGACTCAAGCGACTTCGGCCCCCGAGGCGCAAAACCCCGCATCCGGCGAGCGTTCCCCGGGGCCTCGCGAACTCCTTGCGCTGTACGGCGTCGACGACAACCAATTCGCCATTCTCGCGGATCGACAGCCGTGGCAAGCAAGTGAAGACGAAGTCCTGATGAAGATCTTCTATCGGCTGCCGAATCTCCGCTTGCTGGATCTCGAGCGCTGGTCGCAACCGCTCGATCTCGAGGAACTGGTCGAAAAGCCGGCAGTGCATCGGGGCTCCGTGTATCGACTTTCCGGGCTCGCCGTTTCCGTCAATGAGTTGCACTTAGCCGCAGAAATGGCCGAGCGATTGGGGCTGAATCGCTACTACCGGGTGGAAATCAAACTCGACACCGGGGCTCGCGCGGTCGTCTTTGCCCGCAAGGTGCCCAATGCATGGCGCAACTCGGCAGAGCTCCCTGCATCGGCAGCGGCTCTTGGCTTCTTTCTCAAGCTTGGCGAGCAGGTGCAAGGGAAACCCGCTGCGATATTCGTTGCGCCGCGGATCCAATGGTATCCCGAGTCTCTGTTGGGCCGCTTGGGAATGGACATGGGCTTGCTCGACGAAGTGATGCAGGAAGAGATTACCGGCGGATCGAAGGGAGCTGCAAGCGGCATCGACATCCGCAAGCTGCGGCTGACCGCCAAGGATCGCGAGGCATTTTACCAGATGCTGGCCGCCGTGGGCCGCGCCGAGCCCGGCCAACTGCTTCGGGAAGCACGCCGACAGCCGGCGTCTTCCGGACCGGACGCCTACTCGGTCGTTCCTTTGTTCAATCAGCCCCAGACGCAGGTCGGAAAACTTGTCGCACTTTCAGGAACCGCCAAACGAATCATTCCGATCCCGATCGACGACGCCGATATTCGCGAGCGCCTCGGGATCGAGCGGTACTACGAAATCTATCTCTTCACCGACGATTCGCAGGGAAACCCCTTGGTGTTCTGCGTTCGCGATCTTCCACCGGGAATGCCCACCGGAGAGGGCTCGCAATTCGGAGAAGACATGACAATTGCGGGGTTTTTCTTCAAGACGTGGGCTTACCGTCGGGGCAGCGAAGAATCGTCGGCTGGGGTTCAGTGGCAACTCGCCCCTTTATTGATCGGACGCGACCCGCTGTGGGCTCCCGCGACGCCGGCTCAACTTGACCCGACGACTGGGGTGATTGCCGGGGGGGCATTCGTGCTTGTCATGGGCGGTCTGGCCTTGCTGGTCTGGCTGTGGGGACGCAGCGATCGCAAGGCGAGAACCTTCACGATCGAGCGGCAACTCGCTCCGCAAAGCGGCATTGCCTTGGAACAACTCTCCCTCGACGCGGACGGGAAGCCCGATTTCAGCGGCCTGGCCGAGATGGACAAAGGCCATAAATCGAGCGACGCCCGTTAGGCCCCGCTTGCCGAGTTGGTTTGCATCGCAATCACACGCCGACGTCGTCGTTTCCTCCAATTCGAAGGCGGACCCGTCGACTCCACCTTCGCGTTGCCCGACGATGCACCGCAGGCCCGACTCTTGCTTCCCTCTTGCCAACCCCCCTTTGGACCAAATAAACTGCGTAGAGCCCAGCCGAACATCCGTAGTATCGCTAGGAGAATTCGCCCATGCGGAAGACACGACAATCCACGGCGGCGTTTTGGCATGTTTTTACGGCGCTCGCCGCTCTGGCGGCCGTGTCTGCAGGAAACGCTCGGGCAGACGAAGCCGATTGCCTGAGCAACGCCGGCGGCGGCTTTGCCCTGAGGCACTCGCAGCAATGGGGCGACTTCGGTCTCGATACCGCGGCTGCTCGGACCGGCGGCATCGGCTCACAACTGCAGATCGGGGAAAAGAAATTCGACAAAGGTCTGGGCCACCATGCCAACGGCGAGATCGTCGTCGAGCTGCGCGAGCAGTACAGCCGTTTCCGTGGCTGGGTGGGTGTCCAGTGGCAGGGCGGCAAACGAGGCAGTGTCGTCTTCCGCGTTAGCGTCGACGGCAAGACCATGTTCGAAACCGGACCGATGTCCGACAGCGATCCGCCCAGGGAAATCGACGTGCCGGTGGCCGGCGCCCGCGAGTTGCGCCTGGTGGCCTCCGACGCGGGCGACGGGATCGGTTGCGATATGGCCAACTGGGTTGAGGCTCGTTTGTTCCGCGATCCGCGGATGCCCTCGTTCGGATCGAGCACCGTCTATCTTGGCGGCACCGCGACCCAGCCGGCCTGCCCTGCGGCTGCCGGATTCGCGCTGGTCGCTCGCGAAAACGGCCCGCAAGCCGCCCTCATGGAAACGGCCAGGAAATGGACCGCCGGCCTCGACCGGGGCGAGGAGGTGCGGCTGGTCGTTCCGGTCCGAAACTTCCAGGAACCGGTGCAGGTGTCGTGCGATGTCCGAGTGGTTCACGGTGCCGCGGCGGAGGTCGAGCTCTCGCTGGGGGACCGCAAGGTATGCCGCACAGTTCGACCGGGCAAAGCGGTCGTGCTCGATCTCGGTCCGGTCGACAGCGGCGCGAAGGCAGAACTCTCCCTCTCGGCACGAGGCGCCGAGGGAGAGACGGGCGTGAGCTTCAGCAACTTGCGCTACACGCTCGGCAGCCGGACGCTTCCGGTTCCGCTGGTGTTTCCAACCGCTGACGAGGTGATTCCTCCGCCGGTCCTGCCCGAGTTGCGCCCGTCGATCCAGCAGGAATTGGTCGAGTGGGACTGGCGAATGCAGGATGGCATCGGCACGCCCCGCGAGCCCCGTAGCTGGGACGAGGTGATCCAAACCGTCCTCGATCGCGGCGACCGCCTGATCGCCCACCTGGCCGCGGCAGGTGTTTCTCTCGACAAACTCACCGGGCCGTGGGAAGACCTGCGGGCCCGGCGGCAGGCGATGGCTTCGGCCGGTACGGCCGGCGACGCCGACTGGGAGGCGCTCTGGCGGGAGGTTCACAGGCTGCGGCGGGAAGTGGCTTTCGCCAATCCGCTGGCACAGGTGGGGCCTCTGTTGTTTGTCAAGCGGGTGCCCAGCGCGTTCAGTCACCAGTTGACACAGTATGCCGGCCGCTGCGCGCGGCCCGGCGGCGGTCTGTTCATCCTCGACGGCCCCGGAAAGTCGATGCGTTCCCGGCGGCTAGGCGATCTGCCGATGGGCAGCTACCTGAGCCCCGATGTTTCGTGGGACGGCCGCCGGGTGCTGTTTTCCTTCTGCGAAACGGACCCGGATGCGACCGATTGGCGAAGCAACGAGCAGCAGTTCTACCATGTGTTCGAGATCGGCGCCGATGGCTCCGGTCTGCGGCAGCTCACGGATGATTCCTACGATGATTTCGCCCCGCGCTATCTGCCCGATGGGAAGCTCCTCTTTCTGTCGACGCGGCGGGGCGGCTTCCACCGCTGCGGCCGCGGTCCTTGCCCGGTGCACACGCTGGCCCTGGCCGACACCGACGGCTCCAATCCACGCGTGATCTCGTTCCATGAGACGCACGAATGGGATCCAGCCGTGTTGAACGACGGCCGCGTGATCTACACGCGGTGGGACTACGTGGATCGCAACGCCGTATATTACCAGCAACTCTGGACGGCGAGGCCCGACGGCAGCAGCCCCAGCGCCTATTACGGCAACAACACGTTCAACCCGGTGGGCGTGTGGGAGGCCCGGCCGGTCCCCGGTTCCAACCGCGTGATGGCCACGGCGGCGGCTCACCACGCGATGACCGCCGGTTCGATCATCCTGCTGGATGTGGCGAAAGGGGTCGACGGCTTGAATCCGATCACGAGGCTGACGCCCGACGCCTTGTTCCCCGAAAGCGAATTTCCCGTCGAGCGTTGGCACGGCACGGCGGGTGTGCCGGTGGCGCCCGAGGTCCCGCTCGAGGAACGCCGCTGGCCGGGGCATTGCTACCGCACACCGTATCCACTTTCCGAAGACTTCTTCCTCGCCGCCTACAGCTTCGAACCGCTGATCGGTGAGCCATTTGCCAATCGGGCCAACATGTTCGGCCTCTACCTGATCGATCGGTTCGGAAACAAGGAGCTGATCTACCGCGATCTGAGCATCGGCAGCCTCTGGCCGATCCCCTTGCGTGCCCGACGGCGCCCGCCCGTGCTCACTTCGTCGCTCGTCGAGGACCGGCCCGGCGAAGGGACATTCTATCTGCAGAACGTCTACGCGAGTTGGCCGGCCGTGGGCGACGCGAAAAGTGCCGTCCGGAAGCTTCGCATCGTGCAGGTGCTGCCCAAGACGACGCCGCACGCAAATACGCCGCGCGTCGGTCTGGCTAATGCTTCGCCCGGCAAACAGGTTCTGGGGACGGTGCCGGTGGAGGCCGACGGTTCGGCCTTCTTCCGCGCGCCGGCCGGCATTCCGCTGTCGTTCCAGGCATTGGACGAGCGGGGCATGGCGATCCAGACGATGCGGAGTCTCACCTACCTGCAACCCGGCGAGCAGACCGGTTGCATCGGCTGCCACGAACACCGTAGCACGGCTGCTCCGATCGGCATGGCCACGCTGGCGAGCCAGCGCCCGCCTTCGACGATCGAGCCCGGCCCCGAGGGATCCAATCCGTTCAACTATGCCATCCTGGTGCAACCGGTGCTCGACAAGCGCTGCGTCGAGTGCCATCGGCCCGGCCGGACCGACGGCGGCGTCGATCTATGTGGAGCCCCGGCCGGCGAGTTTACCGTGTCGTACAACGCGCTGGCGCCCCTGGTGCCGTTCTCACAGTGGAAGGGCGCGCCGCAGGCCAACCACGAACCACTGACCCACCCCGACCAATTCGGCGCACGAGCGAGCAAGCTGATGCAGTTGCTGTTAGCGGGCCACGAAAACGTCTCGCTCACTCAAGAGGAATACGAGCGGCTGATCACGTGGATGGACGCCAACGCCTTGTTCTACGGAACATTCGACCCGCAGGACCAACAACGGCAACGCCGCGGTGAACGGATCGCGGGGCCGGCGCTCGAGTAGCGACGCGGAGAGCTTGTGCGCTCGTGTTCTCTTCTCCGCCGGAGTGGCTATACTTGCGTGGCCGCGACTCGTGGTGGTTGCTGCATTGTAAGTGAGCCCTAAGGCGTGCCCTTTCTGATGGGGCATATATATGCACACTAGAGGGTAAAGCTCACTCGCAAGGCGACGATCGAGACGCGGATTTGCACGTCACAACTCAACCCACGACCGGCCCATGTTGCTTTTGCTCGAAATTACGTTGCTTGCGATCGTGCAGGGGATCGGGGAATTCCTGCCAATCAGTTCCTCCGGGCACGTCGTCGTACTGGCGGCCCTGTTCGACCAGATCGGAACCCCCCTTCCTGACCGACTTACTGTAAATATCATTCTCCACCTGGGAACTCTCTTGGCGATCATCGTCTTCTACCGCCATCGGATCATCGCCCTTGTAGGACCGGACCGCCGATTGATAGGGCTGATCCTCGTGGGGAGCCTGCCGGCAGCTCTTTTTGGGCTCGGATTGAAACTGCAACTCGAGGACGCCCTGGAAAGCCCGCTGTTGGCCGGGCTGATGTTTCCCGTGACCGGCGCGATGTTGCTCTGGACGAGGCAAAAGCCCTCGGGCGATGCAATTTGCCGGGATCTTTCCTTTCGTAAAGCACTTTGGATTGGGTGTTTCCAGGCCTTGGCGATCTTCCCCGGAATTTCGCGCAGCGGTTCGACCATCGTTGCCGGCCTGGCCGCGGGCCTGCATCGCGACGAGGCGGCCACGTTTTCTTTCTTGCTCGCCATTCCGGCTATCGCCGGCGCTGGACTCGTGGAATGCCTTCATCTTTTCGGGAACTCAGCAGCAGGCAGTCGGGCTGATCTCCTCTTTACAGGGGCCATGATCAGTTTCCTGGTCGGGCTAATGTCCCTCTGGTGGCTAATTCGCTGGCTTCAGCGGGGTAAGTTGCACTTGTTTGCGTGGTGGCTGTTCGTGTTGGGCCCCGCGGTGCTGGCCTGGCAGTTCTTGGCGGCTCAGTGAAACGCCATTTGGCAGCACACGGGTGATTGGAAGTCTGGTGCGTGGACGGTAGAATAGAGGGAGCATCGGCAAGAGTGGTGCGAACCACCCAAGTCGTGGATGCGTATCCGATTAGAGACGATTCGTGTGTCGTTTCCGTTCGATGGGGGCGAATTGGTTTCGACCGGGCGGTTGAAGTGGAAGTGGCGTGCCGTGGTTGGTCAGTTGGCCACGTTAAAAGCTGACCGCAAAATTTCAATTGCCGAGGATAACCTCGTACTGGCTGCGTAGAAACACGTAGTCCCGGCTGAGGGCTTTCGCCGGAGAGGCCCGACTGCCGGCCAGCAATTCCGGATCGCCTCGGGTCACTGTTGGGTACGCTCGGGGCCAAAACCTGTTCCTGACTAGCGAGCCAAGCACCCGGTCGACAGGGGGCTGGCGAGCGAAGGCGGAAATCAGTCGACTACGCACGTAGAAGCTTTCATGGATCTGTCGCGGGACGCGGGTTCGATTCCCGCCGCCTCCATTTTGGCCCGCTTTACGCAAGTCGTAAAGCGGGTTCTTTTATGCGCTTACGTCGAAAATGCCCATTTCAAAAGGACTTCCGGCGACGCCCTGTGTCAGATAGCGTGTCAGATAAGGCATGGCAAAGTGTCAGATAAGGGGTATGCTGGTGGCGTTATCCGACACGCCCCTCCTTGCCAGGGAGGCTCTGCCATGCCGTCTCGAAAAAACGACCTGCGGCCGGATGCCAAGGGAAGATACCGGCCGTATTTGGGGTGGAAGATTGGCGAGAATGGAGTGCGCCGCCAGCACCGCTTCAACCTCGGTAGCGACCGGAAAGAAGCCGAGGCAAGAATGGCTCGCCTGCGGGAGTTGTGGGCCGAAATGGAGAAATTGGGGGGCGACGAACCGATTTGGGCTTCGTTCCCTCTTTACGCCGCTATCCCCTGCCCCCGAACCCAGACGGCAGCATCCGCTATATGACGGCGGATCAACTGCTGCGTGCCAATCGGGAGAGCATCCGTCTGGGATTCAACCGCAACCTCAACCTGCCTGAACCATGGTCTGTCGTAGCTCGTCGGGCGTCAGCGGACGCTCATACATAAGGAAGCGAGCCAGTTGCCCGTCGAAAGACTCTTTGCCCGGATGGTTGGTGGCATCACGTTCCTGGCCAATGGCCAGCTTGGATGGGTTGGCTTTCCGGTTGACGGGGAAAGGCTGGCTCGCCACAGCCTGTGGCTCGTTGATGAAGAGTTCGATCTGAACTTCGCCCGTACCCGCCCCCATCCGCCCGGCCACGACGTAGTATCGGTCTTCCTTCAGTGGCTTGGCAGTCAGCACCATGGGATTGTTGCGATCCCAGCGTCCGAAGGTGATGCCGTTGCGTGAACCGATCCAGACCCGATTGTCATCGGTCAAGTTGCCCCAGATCCCTTCGTACATCCCGCCGTTCTTCAGATTGCCGAAAAACGAATTCACGTCCTTCAGTTGCACGATCTGCTTGCGGACACTGATCACGGCAAACCAGGTATAACCGCTTCCCGTAAGGAAGTGGTCGAAGGCATCTTCATCGTGATTGACAAGCTCATGTCGCTCGAACACCAGCGTGTTGTGACCGCCAATCACTGCAACAGATTTCTTCAGTGTTGGACGACCGGAGCCAGGTACCTTGCGTCCTTCGTCCTGCTTAACAAATTCCTTGGCAGGAAACGTGGCTACTTGGTTCGTCCATTGGACGACCCGATCACTATCCTCGACCTCCACGCCCTTGTCGGCATCCAGGTCCAGGACGAGTCCCGTCTCAGCGATTTGGGCCTGAGCAGTAGTAGCCACCGAGAATAGAAGAATGATGGATAATCGCTGCATGGTCTTTCCCTTCTGGATGCGGAACGCACCTTCGTTGCTCTTGCAGTGTCGGTGCTCGGGTTCTCCCTATAAACGTCGCCGTCTCCTTTTCTTCCTTCTACGGACCTCGTTTCGCTTATTCATCTGTTCGACGATCCAAAACACAGCGGGACACGTCAGGGCATTGTTGGCAACGCCCATTGTCCTGAACGCAAAGCCTTCTTTGTCAGTGTGTGGGTACTCTCTGCACACGGTAGGCCGCACGGTGTAGATCGTACAGCGGTTGTGGTCGCCGAGAAACGGGCAAGGCTTGTGGCGAACCTTGTATGGGCCGTCGTCCTCATCGGCTTCCAGGTACGTCTCGATGAGTTTTGAAGTCGGCATATTCAGATGTCCGGCGATCCGCTCGATGTCCTCATGATCGAACGTGATGTCCATGGTCTTGCAACAGTTGGCACATCGAGTGCAATCCACGATCTGGAAGGCTCGCTCGTGCAACTCACCGGCAAGTTCGTCTGGATCATAGCCGTAGTCCCGGAACTTTAGGCTGCGGAGAAACGTGTAGTTTTCATCGTCGTGCTGTTGAGCACCCCGACGCCACCCCTCGATTACGGTGTCGTGATTCACTGGCTCTTCCATGTCACCTGTACTTCCTGGATACGCCTGTGAATGCTTACTTCCGTTGCCTACGACGGATACCCCGTCGTCACTGTCTCCGTGTTTCGATCCAAGTCCAGCGATCGCCAGCAGTACCAGCTTGCCACGGAGGCAAAAGGTCGCCACGGAGCGGCAATGGCGTGGCTCGTTGTTTTATCCGGCAGATCCTCCAGGTCGTATCGATCACGGATGGCGGTCCTGACGCCCAGGTCGCCGTGCGGGAATACATCGGGTCGGCCTAGCGAGAATATCAGGAACATCTGTGCCGTCCACCGGCCAATCCCTTTGACCTGCATCAGTTGGTCCACAACTCGTTCATCCGACAGCCGCCCGATCTGCCGCAGATTCACCGTGCCGTCGTTCACCTTGGCTGCCAAGTCGGACACATAAGATGCCTTCTGCGGCGATAGGCCAACCGACCGCAACTCGTCAATCGTATACCGGGCAAGACTTCCCGGTGTCAAGCCTTCGGCACGGCCCAAATCCACCAGCCTCTTACGGATTGCACGGGCGGCACTAGTCGAGATCTGCTGTGAAATGATGGACCGAACCAGCATAGCAAAACGGTCCCGCTCGAATCGAAGCGTGTACGGCCCCACAGCGTCGATTATGGTCTTCATTACAGGGTCGGCTGCCCGGAGATGGCGACGGGCGGATTGGATTTGGGCTGGTGTCAGTTTCATGGATAATTCGGTTCGCACGACCGACTATTCCGGCAGGTCGAAGATGTAGGATCGCAAACGTTGGTGTGGCGTGTCTTTGACGAAAAGGAGAAACTGCTTGCGTTTCTTGGTCTCGGCGAACTGACGTGCGGTCTGGTTCCTAGTTCGCTCGCTGAGTGTCTGAATGTAGTCGCCTGCCGGGTATGAATAGATCTTGTGTTCCGACACATCAAACTCGATGATCTGGTCCTTGTCCTGGAATGTCTGATGCACCAACACGATACTGTCCCACTGTTCATCGATCAGGTCCAAGTACGGATCATCGCCCATAAGGTCGTCCTTGCGTGACATGCTCGTTCACTTCCCAAACCCGCTCGGCAACTTCTCCACCAATTCCCGATGTACCACGCTTCCCCGCCGAGGCACGATTCTCGGCACCTCTCTCCCCCGACCAGTCCAGACCAAAGCCATGTGTGGTCGGCGGTAATGCGGGACCACCTCAATGTGCCGCCCCACGTCCCAGCCAAATTTCCCTCGCCGATGGGCCTTTTCCACGTACTTCCGGTCGCCAGTCTGCTCGAAGCGATCACGATCCTTCGACAGGACATCCGGCTCGATCACCGAGGGGTCGTTTTCTAAAAGGCACAAGGAGCAGCAAAGCCGCACGCAGTCGGTGACCAGATCATTGGGGATTTGCACACCCAGTTCGGCCAACTCGTTGCTCCCAAGCTCCCGAAGGGCGTCTTCCACCGTCAGGCCCTCTTGGCGGCGGAAGTTCCGGTATGTGAAAATCGGCACTCCGAAGTCCTTGCCGTCCCCCATGACCTCGCCCACGTCGATCAGGATGGAAATCCCCTTCCCATCGTTGATTTCGCCCAACAACATGCAGCGGATCTGGACCTTTTCGCCCTTCCAGTCGAAGACGAGGGGATTCTTCTCCTTCGGCAGCCGGACACAGAGGGCGGGCATTGGCAGCTTAATCAGCCCCGAATCGAGGTCCAGATTCAACCGGGTGAGCATGGGAACGATAGAAGGCCAGACATTGTAGTAGGGCCGACGAGCCGCTTCCCAATCCTGTTCGTTGCGAAGCTGGCCATAGAACTGGCCCGAATTCATCTCGACGGCACCGGCAAAGGCCGAGCGGTAGAACTCATCCGGGTCTTCGAGGGCACCGGATCGCTTGCAGGCTTCTCGGACGGTGATGAAGTTGTAGAAGTCCATCGGTCAGGCAACTCCCAGAATCCAGCCTTCCAGTTCAGCGATCTTTCGGTCTCTCCGTGTCATGGCGACATCGAATTACACGTCCTCTAGCACCCCTCCACGCCCCTTTTCCTTCAGCCACCGAGCGATGGCAAAGGACTTGTGGTGGTGGTCCATAACCTTATCCACTGGTCGGCCCAATCAGGCAGTTCGTTGATCCGGTCCACGGTATCATCGGAGAATCAAACAAAGTCCAGGTCTATGTCGAGAATGGAAGTCATCGCATCGTCACCACGCCCGCCATTTACGCTTGACCAGCCAAGCCTCGGCCTGGGCGATGGTCTCGCTTTCACTGGGCCTGATCGTGTACGCACCCCACTGTCCTTCCTGGAAAACGTACAGGCAGGTTCCGCCAAACGTTTCACCGAACATGCTCTCTGCCGTAAACCGCACCAGTACCCGTGTTCGGTCCTTGCTCGCCTCGACGATCTTTGGCGTCCGGTGATATCCATACCATACCGATGGCTCGGCAGCGACTTCAAGGGGCAGGCCAAAATAGTGGAACAATGCCTCTTGCACGGTGCATGTTTCGCCAGTGCCAGCGTAAACGAATGTGGCTATGACGGGTAGAGCTATCCCCAAGACACATTACGGGAAGCCGCTTATCGGCGTTTTCGCCACCACAGCTTGCGATTTGCACATCCGACTGGCAGAATCACTTCTGGCGCCCCCATCCCCAGCAAGGACCGTCCATGACTGGATTTCCCTCGAACACAAGATTCCGGCTCTCGGGAGCCGAAGTCGGCGTGATTGTCTTCACGGCAGGCTACATGGCGATCTCGCTCCTCACATCAGCCCTGCAGAAGAACCAAGAGTTCGTCTTCTATTTCGTTGTGATGTGCGTGCTGATTGCAGCCGTGGCGGCCATCCATCTGCGGGTCCGACTGCACGTGGGGGCTCTCTGGGGCTTGTCGATCTGGGGTCTTGCCCACATGGCAGGCGGTCTGATGCCGATCCCGGCCTCTTGGCCGATCCACGGCGAATCGCACGTCCTGTACAACTGGTGGCTCGTGCCGGGATTGCTGAAATACGATCAGGTCGTCCACGCCTACGGGTTCGGGCTGGTGACGTGGATTTGCTGGCAGGGCCTTCGAGGAGCATTTGCCGCCCGTGGAGTGAGCGTCAAGCCAACCTTCGGTCTGCTGGTGCTGTGTGTCGCTGGCGGGATGGGGTTCGGCGCTGCGAATGAAGTGGTTGAGTTCATCGCCACGCTGACCTTGCCCGGCACAAACGTCGGCGGCTATGCCAATACCGGCTGGGACTTGGTGGCCAACTTCTTCGGTTGCTTGATTGCCGCAACGGCGATGTCTGTGCTGAACAGGAGCCACGATCAGTTCAGCGGCTCCAAGTGAGATGCGAGATCCACGCCATCACTGGACATGGAACCAGCCGCCTGTCATGATGGAGTACGCTTCTCTGCTTGAATAGGTTTGGCCAGCATTTTCCCCGTAGGCAGAGCCATGGGACTGGATCTCGTCGAATTGGCCATGGAAGTCGAAGAGACCTTTGGCGTCGTGATTTCGGACGATGCCGCCGTGGAGATTCGGACGGTAGGGCAACTGTACGACTACATCCTTCAGTACCGTGGCCGAGAGCGAGGATGCCCAACCAGCGGGACCTTCTATGCAATCCGGCGAGTGATTGTAGATGCCGGAGGAGTACCGAAACGTGCAGTTCGCCCATCGACCCGGTTGACTTCGATCCTACCGCCACGCCTACGCCGTCGAGTCTGGAAAAGCATGCATCAGCAAGGGCAAGGGTGGCGAGTTCGTGGTCTGCGGCTACCCTATCGACTTGGACCGACAAGTGCGGTCTTGACCCTGATTTGTGGTGCTGTTGGTGCGATATTGGCCATTCCCCATGTCGGAATCGAAGCTGCCCTTGTGCTGGCGGCGACCGGGACCGCAATGGGACTGCTCCTTCTGATCTGGCTGACTCGCCCATTGGCGGTTGCCTTTCCGAGCGGCGTGCCTACGGTTGGCGACCTGACTCTTGCGGCCTTGCCTCCCGGCTACGACATCGCTGCCAAAGCACAGTGGGACGACCGAGAGATCTGGCAGAAGCTTCAAGCGATTGTTGTGGATATCTTGGGTGCAAAACCAGAGGAAGTGACACCATCCGCCCGGTTTATTGAGGATCTCGGAGCAGGCTGAGCCGACTCCACCCTGAACTCGTGATCAAAGGGAACAATCTGATGCAAGCCGACCTCGCCTTCGTCCAAGCCCTTCGTGGAGCACCTTTGGCGGATGCCGACCGGAAGTCGCTTGACCCCGACCACCTGTTCGTGCTGGCGCTCCGGGGTGTGATCGAGTTGCTGGGGAAGGAGAAGCAGCGGTTGTCTGCCGACCATCTGTTCATCTTGGCGGTCCGAGGGACCGTCAAGCTGACGGCGGAAGATAAGCAACGGCTGCCGCCCGATCACCTCTTCATGCTGGCGTTGCGGGGTATCGCCCATCTCACACATCAGGACAAACAGCGGCTCACTCCCGACGACCTGATGCACTTGCAGATGCGAGGGGTGGTATAGTCGATCTTCGCCGTCAAATGGCGATCAGAAGAACGTCAGTGACGAAGCAACTGGCCGATGCGATGCGAAATGAACTCTTGGTAGGAGCAAGTCATGCAATATCTCCTATTCCGCTCGTCCGTGATCCTGATAATGGTTGTGGGGACTTCGGTTCCGGTAGCCACAGCCGACGAGACGCAACATCAGGGTGAGAAGGTCTTCATGATGCGTCCCATTGGCCATATCGAAAAGACCGGAGACCGCACTTTGATCGTCCTGGACAAGAAGTTCCAGCCCGGTCTGCTCGGACTGGAGGAGTGGTCCCACGTCCAAGTATTCTGGTGGTTCGACAAGAACGACACGCCCGAGAGGCGATCGATTCTCCAGGTGCATCCCCGAGGCAATCCCTAGAATCCGCTCACCGGTGTCTTCGCTACCCGGTCGCCAGTCCGGCCGAACCTCATCGCCCTGAGCCTCTGCAAGATCGTCTCGGTCAAGGAGAGCATCGTCGAGATCGAGAAGATCGACGCCTTCTGCCAGCATTGAGCCGGTGGCCGATTCGTTTGGCAGTTGGGGTTCAGCCCCGTTCCGGCGAAGACGAGAAAACCACCGAGGATATCTGTAGAATATCGGCTTTCGGCCGACATCGTGACATTCGAACGGGCTCGGCATCCGACCAGAGGAACATCGACAGGCAATGGATCGTTCAAAGCGGCTGGGCAAGGGAAGCATTCCACGCCTTCTATTGACATTCTCGGCACCCGCCGTTGTGGGCATGGTGGCCCAGGCTTTCTACAACATCGTGGACCGGATGTTTATAGGCCAGGTGGTCGGGGCGGAAGGTATTGCCGGTGCGACGGTCTCCTTCCCATTCATGCTGATCCTGATGGCCTTCGGCATGCTGATTGGATTTGGAGCGACCGCCTTAGTTTCCATTCGCCTCGGAGAGCAGAAGAAAGGGGACGCTGAACAAGTTTTGGGTAATGCTCTCGTCCTGCTGGTGGCAAGTTCCGTCGTGCTTGCCGCCCTTGGATTAGTGTTCCTGAACCCTCTCCTCCGGTTGTTCGGGGCAAGCGAGCAGACTCTTCCCTACGCCCGAGATTACCTGCAAATCATCGTCTTGGGCTCTGTCTTCCAAGCGGTTGGTTTTGGGCTCAACGCCGTGATCCGAGGCGAGGGCAATCCCCGAATTGCCATGTTCACCATGCTGATCGGGGCGTTGCTCAACACGGTTCTTGATCCCATTTTCCTGTTCGGTTTTGGTTGGGGGATGCGGGGAGCGGCTGGGGCTACAGTATTGGCCCAGGCAGTTTCGGCAGCCTGGGTGCTCAGCTACTTTCTGGGCGGGAAAAGCCTGCTCAACCTCCATTTCAAGAATCTTCGCCTGCGGTGGCCGGTTTGCCGTGCCATCGTTGCCATCGGTTCACCACCGTTTGCCATGCAACTTGCCGCCAGCGTGCTCAACGCCCTTCTGAACAACCAGCTCCGCACCTACGGAGGCGATCTGGCCATCTCGGCGATGGGTATCGTCTACGCCGTCGCCATGTTCATTGCCATGCCGATCTTCGGCGTCAACCAGGGGGCTCAACCGATCATCGGCTACAACTACGGTGCCCTCAAGTTTGACCGGGTGAAAGAAACACTCCAGACGGCGATCCTCGCAGCCACAGGTATTGCCATGGCCGGTTTTCTGATCGCCATGGTCTTTCCTGCCCAGGTTGTCTGGTTGTTCAACCGAGAGGATGTAGCCCTGCTGGAACTGGGAACCCATGCCATTCGTATGTCGCTGGCGATGCTGCCGATCATTGGATTCCAAATCGTCAGCGCCAGCTATTTCCAGGCAGTCGGCAGGCCGAAGCAGGCGATGCTCCTGAGCCTTTCCCGGCAAGTGTTGTTGCTCATCCCGGCGATTCTAATCTTGCCCCATTTCTTCGGACTCAATGGGGTGTGGGCAGCCATGCCGACCGCTGATCTCGGTTCGTCCGTCTTGACTGGCCTTTGGCTTCTCATGGAGTTTCGGCACCTTCGCAGACGCCATGTGGAACAGACGGCCGACGAGACGGACGCCGCAGTTCTGGCCAACACGTAGCCCGGAGACGAAGAATGCCCAAAGAGACTGTCCTGATCACCGGAGCTTCCTCCGGCATTGGCCTGGAACTGGCGAAGCTCTTCGCAGCAGACCGATCCGATCTGGTGCTCGTTGCCAGACGAAAAGACCTGCTGGAGAACCTCGCCGGTGAAATCGGCCAGGAATACGGCGTGAGTGTTCGTGTGCTGGCAAAGGATCTAGCCGATCCGACGGCTCCAGTCGCCATCTTCGACGAACTTGCGGCCGACGGCGTACAGGTCGATGTTCTGGTGAATAATGCCGGGTTCGGTGCCGTGGGTGATTTCGTTCAACTGCCGATCCAGCGCCAAATGGACATGCTCCAGGTAAACGTCACGACCTTGACCCATCTCGCCGGACTATTCCTACCGCCTATGGTCGAACGTGGGTGTGGAGGCATCCTCAACGTCGGTTCGACCGCTGGCTTCCAGCCTGGTCCCTATATGGCCGTTTACTACGCCACGAAGGCATACGTCCTTTCGTTCACCGAAGCCCTGGCCGAGGAGATGGAGGGAAAGGGTATTCACGTGACCTGCCTTGCCCCCGGAGCGACGAACACCGGTTTTGCGGGAGAGGCGAAAATGCTCGACTCGCCATTGTTCCGGGTCGGTTCCATGGATGTTCGCCCGGTTGCCGAGGCTGGCTATCGTGGTTTTCGGACGGGTAAGTTGATTGTGGTGACGGGCCTGAAGAACCGGATGGGAGCGGCGGCGGTTCGTTTTGTGCCACGGCGGATTGTCAGGAAGATTGCGGCACGGCTGAACCGAAGCAAGTAATCCGTTCTTTTCCGCCGCTCGGGGTTCGCACACATGGGCGATGGTTTCACGGCCGCTTGGTGGCGATGACGAAAACTGGCCCACATCACGCCACAAGACAAACAACGACTCCCTCCCGACGGCCTGATGCACTTGCAAATGCGAGGGATAGTATCGGCTTGGAGGCGAAAGCGGCTTGTCGTCGCCATCTGCGCTTCACTTTATTTCAACTTCCCGTGCGAATAAGCATCTCGACAGCTTCAGACAGCCATCCGCTTTCCCAGATATGCTCCCTTGATGGCCCATCCCGATGCTCGTGGGCAATTCCCAATTTCCGCATCAGCATCTCAGCCCTTTCATGGTGGTCCCGGAAGTTGCCAAAACCGAGGTGGATTAGTCTTGACTCGCCCCGGAATTGTGAGGCTTGCTGCTCCACCAGCCGGGATATTCGGTAATGCTCGAAGTTCTCCTGCGTTCCGAAGATCGGTCCCATGCCGAACTGATCGGGCTTATCTTTCATGAGAGGAGCGTCCCACGCCGCTGCCTTATCGAACATTTCCGAATGCCGAAGAATTAGGCTGAACGCTCCCCATCCCGACTTGCTGAATCCTACGAGCAACCGGCCTTCACACTTCGCAATCGTCGGATAGGTCTTGTCCACGAATGGAACGACCACGTTCAGGAAGTATGTCTCCTGCTGGATTCCAGCATCGCTTGGGTGGTCAGCATACCATGGCAATCCAGAGAAAGTCGGGGCAACGCAGATGATGCTGTGCTTGTTGTGGAGGTCGTGGCTCTTGCATTCCGCCAGTCCGTCACCGTATCGGCAGGCGTCCCCGACTTCCACGGGCAGCACGTAGAGCACGGGATACCGCTTGTCCGCCTCCATTGGTTCTGGCAACAGCACTCGGATTGTAGTCGGCCGGGCTTGAAGCGATGACTCGACCCTGTGGACCAGAAACCCATGAGCATTTCTCTCGGCGGGAGCGATGTCAGCATCGTCGGCAACGGCGATTTCCGAAATTGCGATCAGCAGCATCGCCATCCAGCATTTCGTCAGCGGCTTCACTGGCTCGACTCCATCGCCTTCTTTTTCTCTTCCACGATAGCCAAATGGTGAGGGATGTGCGCCGTGATCTGCTGGAGCAGCTTCTCCAATGCCACCGGCCCCCGAACCGAATGAACGCCCGTTCGCTTGAAGTCGTCGGGGGGCAGAGCCCGGAGAATGCGAGCCATCTGGCTTCGCACGACCTCGATCAGGGCAAGTTCCTCATGCACGTCCCGCTGGTCGTAGGCGAGGCGTGCCACGAAATCGTCGGGACTTCCGGCCAGCAGCGTCGGCTGATCCTCGGCGATGACCCGCTTCATCCGGTCGGCGTAGACCGGCTCGTAGTCGGCAATGTGACACACTACCTCCTTGATGGACCACTTGCCGGGAACGGGATGAGCATTCAGTTGGTCGGAGGTCAGGCCCGCAATGGCGTTTCGCAATTGCCGTGGCCCTGCGAGGTACTGGTCGATCAGCAAAATGTAATCCATACCAAGGTCTCCTTCATTCCATCTCGAACACCGCCAGTTGTGGCAAATGGTCGCTGAGGGCGAACGACTGGGGATCTGCCGGGTTGGTGCGGAAGGCTCCCTGAAACAGCGGTCTGGACTCGACAACTCGTTTGGCGACGTGACCAGCCGCCCACACGTAGTCGATTCGCCACTGGGGCTTGTCGGACTTGATCGTCAGCCCCTCGCCCTGACCAACATTGGCGAAGGTGTCGATCCAACCGGCCTTCTTCCACATCTCATATTCGGGCTGATCGGGTGAATGGTTCAGATCGCCCATCAGAAGCATTGAGCGATTCGCACGAAAATCCTGCTCCATCGCTCGGAGCACTTCGGCGACCTCCCTCTTGCGGATCTGGGAATCGGATGGATGTAGGTGCGCTGAATGAACGACGAGCAACTCACCATGTGGCAGTCGCACTTCCGCCATTCCCCAATGGCGAGTGAAAAGATTTTTGGGCCGCTCTCCACCGACGAGTGGACAGTTTTCCGAGCGGACGATTTCGAACCGGGACAGAACCGCCCCCGGCCAATTCTGCCCGCTCGGGAAGCACACGGACTTCATCCCCAGCCGCTCGGCAATTTCCTTCACGACCGACTCGTCAGGCGATTCTGAAAAGTTGATGATGTCCGGCTCGTAGAGGCCCAGTTCGAGAGCGAACCGCTCGGGCATCTGGCCCTTTTCGGTGGCCTCTTGGGCCAGCGGCCTGTCCTTGGGCCAGCCGGTGCATTTGTAGACGTTGTAGGCGATGACCCGAAGCTGGCTCTCCAACGACGAACCAGAGGCGTTTACACGTCCCATTAGAGCCATCGCAGCCCCTCCAGCAAGGCGGAAGAAACTTCGCCGGGTATAACGTGTGGGACTGAGAACGAAGTCATCAGGCTGCATTCCAAAAGCCTCCAAAGGTTGCAACAGCGGCGATTGCACCGACGCCGAGCCGGAGTGCGATCATTCCGAACAGATCACAGCTATTCTTGCAGCACGGTCCCGCAACATCAATGCTGGTGGCAATTTGCGGAGACAATCTTTCCAGTTTCGGGAGACGCTGGCAGCGAGAATGGCACCTTGAGCGTACAATGGACACAACCTTTCCCTCCCACGACCGGAGAAATGCCATGGAACGCCGTGACTTCCTCAAGGGCCTTTCCGCAGCCGGACTGCTCTCGATGTTCGACCCCACCTACCTCGCTGCGAAAGAGAAGCTTCAATCAGGCACACGTCCAACGAAGCCGGTGCCAAAGCGGTCCTATGGACGAGCCGAGGACATGATTTCCGTCATCGGTTTCGGCGGAATCGTCGTCAAGGACGTGACGCCCGAGGAGGCATCCAGCTACGTGTCCGAGTCGGTGGACCGGGGCGTCAACTACTTCGACGTAGCACCGACCTATGGGAACGCTCAAGAACGTCTCGGCCCGGCACTGAAGCCATACCGGGACAAGTGTTTTCTCGCCTGCAAGACGACCAAGCGAGATGCAAAGGGAGCACAGGAGGAATTGGAGGAGTCGCTCAGGCTGCTCCAGACCGACCACTTCGACTTGTATCAACTCCACGCCATCACAACGCTCGAAGATGTTGAGCAAGCCTTCACCAAGGGCGGGGCCATGGAGACTTTCCTGAAGGCGAAGGAGCAGGGCAAGGTCCGCCACCTCGGCTTTTCGGCCCACAGTGAGGTCGCCGCCCATGCGGCATTGGACCGTTACAATTTCGATTCGATTCTGTTCCCCCTCAGCTTTCCCATTTGGATCAAGGAAGACTTCGGCCCTTCGGTCCACAAACGGGCCATGGAGGCCAAGCAAGGCATCCTTGCTCTCAAGTCGATGGCCCATCAGAAATGGCCAAAGTCGCTCGGGCGGAGCGAACGGCCATGGGACAAGACATGGTATGAGCCGTTTGACGAGATCGACAAAGTGTCGCTCGGGCTGCGGTTCACGTTCCATCTACCTGCCCACGCCATGATCCCGCCCGGTCACTGGGAACTGTTCAAGATGGCCGTCGAATTGGCCCAGTCCGGTGCATTGACACCGCTCAACAAAAACGAGCGGGAGATTGTGCGATCAATTGCCATGGGCAGCGAGCCGATCTTCACGAAAACGTGAGCGTGTGGCTTGTCAATATGGATGCAAACGGCTCGTCTCGGACTTGCCAAATGAACAAGGGGCACGTAGTCGGCGACAGTTCTTCAAGAGCAGAAGGCCGCCTTGAAGCGGCCTTCTGCCATAAACGCTTCAACTGAGCGGGTTGTCAGGAGTATGCACAGGAGAGGATCGCTACCATCCTAGCCCCCACTGCCACAAGAACCAACCCCAGTCCTGCTCTTCAGGATCTTGCCAATGTAGGCAATCTCGATCCTTCTGCTGGATACCGGCCTGCGGGCAACCGAGGCACGAGCCGTCCTGCTGGCAAATCTGATCATGCTGCTGGATATGATCCTGCTGACACGTCTGATCCGGTGTCTGCAACCGTTGCCGCACCCGATCTCCCGCCGAGGCATCAAGGACAAACCCCAGCATGGCGACGGTGACCATCAAAAGAACACTCTGTCGAAACATTGAAACACCTCCGTGAAAAGGTAACGACCCTTGCCCTTGCTTGAAAAGACTCACTCGCTTTCTTGGGCTACCTGAGACGATGGTTGTTCATCGCAGCGATCTCCCATTCCTTGACTGCATCCCATTCCCATACCTCGCCCACGCCCCATTCCCATGCCTCGTCCCATACCCATTCCACGCCCCCATCCTCTTTCTGGGCCGAGATCGGATTCCCCTTTTTCTACCGACTCGCAAACTGCTCCATCGCCGCACTCCGTCTCGCAGCGAATGCCGTTATCGCAGTCCGACTTGCCACCTGAACAGCCGCTTCCCCCAGCACGACCTCTTCCCATGCCCTGTCCCATACCTCGTCCACCTTGGCTAGGAATGCTCTTCGCCGTCTCGGGGAAGTGCTTCGCCACTGCGGAATAGATGTCTCTTGGCACGATCCCGTTGGAAGCCGACAACGAGGCAAGCGTTACTTGAGGATTGGCTGTGACGTAACCCTCCTTGTGGAGAGCAGAAACCAGATCGTCGGCAGACAGCCCGACCGTCTCGGCGAGGCTTTCTAAGGTGAACTCGTCGGCGTGCGGAGCCGGTGCCGCCGTCGTCGTCCGGTCCCAATAGTCCTTGATGTCTCCATTCAGGGCAACCACGGAAGAAAGGGCGGCAGATCGTAGAGAGTCCCGGCAACCACGGACTGCCGTGGCCAGAATGGCGACAGAGCATCTCCGCCTTAAGATTGACACGAGTGGGTCCGCTTCGGATGTAGCTCCAAAATAGCCGCCAGTTCAGCAGCAGATGTCCAAGGGCCACGGCCAGAAAAACAAGGCAGGTATTGATGTGAAGTGCAGCCCACTCATGCTTGTCCAGCCCAGCCATGGTCCAGCCGGTCCAGTTGGCCACCCTCCCTCTGGGAGTCATGAACAGGATCACCCCAGATACGGCGACGACCAGAAACGTGCAGGCCAGCAGGAGGGAAGTAAAGCCCTTTGCCCGAAATCGCATCTCTCAACCCTTTCGAAGAACTGTGAACGTTTTGCACACTTGCCAGTGTCGCACTGAGCAACATTTGCAGGGCTCATCGCCTTCTGAATGTGCCGAACTGCCCGAACTTTGGCCGAAACAGCGGCATTCTCATCAAGCAAACCGCACGAATCGCCTGCAAAGCTGCATCGAGGTGCTGCCAAGATGCAAGTGCAGTGCCGAACCGCTTTTTGGTTTGTGGTACGCAGGTTGCGTCAGCATCCCTTTGCGGTTATTCGTGTAAAATGGCGGGCAGAAAAGCACGCCGCTCGGAGGCCGGGCCTTGGAACAGGAGAGCACAATGATGAAGAAGTCTATGATCGCCGCACTTTTCGGGATGGCTGTGGTCGTGCTGACCGCCGATCATGCACTTGCTGGACGTGGTGGCGGAGGAGGAAGTCGGGGCGGTTCGGGGGCCATGCGAGGTCAATCAGCGATGAGAGGGCAGATGAACGGTCAGCAGCAAATGTATCAGCAGCGGATGCAACAGCAGCAGGCGTATCAGCAGCAGGCGTATCAACAGCAGATGCGGAACCGGTATCGGTACGGTTCCCAAGGTGGCCAGTTCATGCAGCAGGGAGGACAGCCGCTTCTGGGCGACCAGAATAATACCGTCCAGCAACAAACAATTATGCAGCAACAATCGGTTGCGCGCAGCAACAGCGGCTTCGAGATGGTTCAGGGGCAGGGCAAAGACGTGCAGCGGGGACTGGTGCTGAAAATCAGACGAGAATGCAGAATCGTCAGGGGGCTGGCCAAGGTGGCAACACTGCAATTCAGGCAAGGCAGCGGAAGCAGCAACAGCTTCAGGATTGCCCCGCAGGACAAGCGGCGTCCCCGACTACCTAAACTGCGTGAACTTTCTGCGTGGCACTTGGTGTGGGTTCTGTTTCTTGGCAAAAAGGGAGATACCGGGTATGAGAAGCCGATTGACTGTGTTGGCCCTCTTGGCGATTCTTACCTTGGCTCTTGCGGTGCCTGCTGAAGCGCAGAGAGGAATGGGACGGGGCGGTGGATGGCGTGGTGGTCGAGGGGGAGGAGGCCCGTGGGCCGGTCCCCAGTTTGTACAGGACCGGGAGCAATTCCATTACCTGCTCGCTCATCGAGACGGCATCCAAAGAACGGTCAAAAAGATCGAAAATGGCGTAGAGGCCGTCACAGAATCCGACGACCCCGAAGTTGCCGCTGCTATCCAACGGCACGTCGAGTCGATGCACAAGCGCTTGACAGAGGGGCGGCCCATCCACATGCGTGATCCACTGTTTGCGGCTGTCTTTGGCAACGCCCAGAAGATTACGATGAAGGTCGAGCCGACTAAGAAGGGCGTGCAGGTGCTTGAAACATCGGACGATCCCTACGTAATCAAACTGATACAGGCACATGCGGAGGTCGTCAACCGCTTTGTCGCCATTGGATTTTCCGAGGTGCCGATCAACCACCGTATTCCTCCGAGGGAAAGCCGATCCGACAAGTAGGATTTCCGGTAAACGCATTTCGTCCGATGTCCTCTCACCACGTTTCGAAAGGGACTGTCATGAAGAGGAGTCTTGCTGCGCTCGTTGCTGTCGCTGGCATGGCGGCCCTTCCCAGCAATCTGTCGGCTTTTGAGATCACAATCGAAGTTGCGCCGAGTGTGGTCTCCCTCGATTCACAGGGACAGGTCGTGACCGTCCACACCGACATCGCTTATGGGGCTGTCGATGGCTGGAGCGTGGCGTTGAACGGCCTCGGCATCCAGAGTTGGAAGGCCGACAACCAGGGAAACTTCGTGGCCAAGTTCAATCTGGGTGATGTGAAGGAGATGCTGAAGTCCGAGGTTGGGAAAGAGGTGGTGGCGACCCTGACGGGGGTCTCCAAGAATGGCGAGGAGTTTGAAGGAAGCGACACGATCAAGATCATCAAGCCGAGGAAGTAGACCTAGACACTGCTGCTAAAACGCAGGTGTAGCTGATCGCCTCCTCGGGGCAGACGTTGAGGCATCGAGCGCAACTGTAGCAGTCAGCGGCAAAGGTCTTCCCTTCTACTTTGTGCTGGGCCGCTTGTAGAGGACACGCACGAGAACAGGCTCCGCAGCCGTTGCACCGGCTATGATCGACTCTCGGACACGCACCAAGCTGACCCGCTCGGCCAGCCAAGAGACGAGGCCAAACGGACAGATGAATTGGCAGTAGGGGCGGTAGGTCACTAGAGCCAGCGCTAGGGCAAGGATTACCGTCAGGAGAATGGTCGGCGTCTCGAAGGTAATGTCGAAAAGGTTGAACGGGTTCATGAAGTGGTAGACCACGAACCCCTTGGTGCCACCCACGATCCCGAAGAGCAGCAACAGCATCAGGAAGAACAGGCTTCCACGAACGAGATTTGACAAAAGGAACGGGACTTTCTTTCGTTTCTGTACACTTGAGTTTGCTTCGGGCGGGTGGAAGAATCCCGGCTCTTTATCGAGATCGGCGATGCAGAGCCTCCCGCCAGGATGAAGGAGTTCATGGAAGCCACGGATCACCTTGGCTGTGTCGGCGACGTGGTGCATTGTCATGCTGATGACGATCAGGTGATACCGGTCGCTTGGCACCGTCCCCTCTTCGAGGTTCAAGTGCATGACCTTCATGTTCTCGATGCTGCTCTCAGCCATCTTCTTCTGGAGCACTTCCAGCATTCCGGGCGAATTGTCGGCACCGGTTACGCTACGGACGTGCGGCAAGAGAAACAGGCTTACCAACCCCGTCCCGCAGCCGTAGTCGAGGACATCCATGTCGCTGGATGGCCCTGCCTCACGGAGAATCGCCTCACCCACCGCCTTCATCAGAGCGATCCTGCGGGGCTCGTTGTCCCAGGTGGCGGCGGACTGATCGAAGTAGCTGGTCATGGAATCGTGATTACCGTCGTTCCTGGCTCAAGGCCGCTCAAATACGAGGAATTCCTGATACGGTAGTAACCCTGGCTGATCCTCCTTGAGCTTGAATCCCGCCTCGTTGCACAGGCGGGAGATCTCTTCCTTCGCAATCTTCACCGACTCGGGCGGCCCTTGAGGCAGCTTGCCACTCTTGAATTCGATAATCACCAGCTTCGCTCCGCTGGGCATTTGGGCGTGCAACTTCTTGAGCCCTCCGGCCCGGTCGGGGACGTGATGCAGCACGTCGCAGACGAAGACGATATCGGCTCCCGAAGGCAGAGCAGGATCATCGGGTTCGATCAACTGAGCCTGGACGTTCGAGACGCCTTCGCCCATGGCTTTGTGGTGAACATGGCGGACCATTTCGGCCTGCGTGTCGAGTGCATACACTCTGCCTTTCGGCAGGAGTCTCGCAAAGCGGAACGAGAAGTAGCCCGATCCTGCACCGAGATCGACCAGCACTTCATCTCCCTGAAGCTTCACGGCTTTCACCACGTCATCCGGTTTCTGCCATTGGGCACGATCTGGCCGTTCGAGGAAGGCGATATACTTCTCGACCTCTTCGAAGGGCTTGAGGCCGTGTGGGTCGATGCCAGCCTTTCGCAGCGGACATTCGATGGGTGGAAGGTGAACGTGCTGGTGGCCTGCTTCCGCTTTGCTTGCCGCAATCTTCTGATCCAGGACTTCGGCCTCTTTGGCATACTCTTGCTTCAACTTCTCTTGATCCTGGTGGTCCCGTTTCTGGTTCACGAGCCGGTCAGCGATCCAGACGATTCGACACTCGGGGGTGTCGATGCCCTTGGCGCTGTGATGGGAGCCGACGATGCGGGAAATGTGGTCGGTGAACGTGGCGTCGAAGCCAAGCGTCGTTAAGATCTGCTTGCTGACAATGGCCCCGTCCTTTTCATGATCGGTGGTGCCTGACTTGCATCGCCCGATATCGTGAAGGATGGCCGCCACCGTCACGGTTAAGGGATCTGCGTTCAGATCGGATACCTTCAGGAGCCGCTCGGCGCAACCCGTTACCCGCAGCGCATGAGTAATCTGTTTCTGGTTCTCACCAAACGCTTCCTTCATCGCCTCGATGACTTGCTGCCTTTGCTCGGCCGTCGAACGCCCCGAAACAACCGTTTCGTCCGGGGCCGCAAGAGTCATGCTCTGGTGGCAAAGAAACAACGAGGGCACCAGGACCACACCCAGAACCAACACGCCGCCAGCAACTCTGTCCGCTAGCACAGATCTTCATCCTCCAGTCGAAACCAGTTTCTCCGGGCTGTTTCTGCCAGTTTACCGGCTCATAGCCCACACAAGAAGGCATGCCGCAACAGCCTCTATGCCAGGGCATAAACGACGGCCGCTTCGGCTGGATCTCGGTCGTGTCGAACAGGGGACTTGAGCAGTCGTTCTGGGCGATCAGGAGGCCAATCTCGGTGCAGCCAAGCACGACGCCTTCCGCACCTCGCTGAACGACGGCCTCATTGATCAGGCGGTAATAGACGAGGGATGACTCCCAACTCATGCCGCCGATGAGGCCAATCGTCTTCATGGTTAGTAGGTGAAGACCACAGAATTGACGTGGAGATGATCGAAAATCTGTTTGCGGTCTTCGACCATCTGGATTCCAGGGGCAAGCTCCTCCGCTTGGACGCCCATGATCTCCGCACACATCGGGCAGACGACCATCTTCACTCCACCTTGGAGCAGCTTGGCAATCATCTCCTTGACGGGCGGCATCTCCTTGAACCGCACGCTGTTGGCCAGATCCTTCCTTGCCAGGGGCGGCGACTTCACATTGAAGAAGATGACCACCTCCCGATTGTCGGCCAGACCATGTTCGGCGAAATGCATGCCCATCACCACGGCGTGGAGGTCGCTCTCGCCGCTGGTGAGATTGATCACGAGGGTGGGCTTCTTGGGCACGGGCTTCACCAGTTTCTTCACCGTCTGTTCCTGGGCGGCGGCACTGCCAATCAGCAGGGCAACAAGAGTGAAAACCGCCAGACTCGACTTCATGAGGGTCGTCTTCATCGCTCAGCCTCCGTAATCAAGGGAAACACTGACAGAACACGCCTTATTATCGCTCGTGGCAGCGGCAGAAGCCATCCTCCGAAGCTGCTGCCATTCTCACTCGCTGGTTTCCTTGTTTTGGACTTGACCCGCCGCTCGGCCGCCACGACGACCACGCCCGTGGCCGCCCTGACCACCATGCCCGTTGCGGCGACAACGACCACCACCGCCCATCGCTCCGGCCCCTACCTCCCGTGCTCGATGGAACGTCTTGCTTTGGCAGGAAGGGCAGCCCTCGGGGCGACCGGTGCCAAACGGAACCTCCCAGACGTGCCCACAGTCGGCGCACTCGAAAGCTTTTGTCTCAGCCATTTCTACTTGTCCTCCTTCGATACGTAAGACCATCCCTTTGACCAATGCCTGGGCGACCTTCTTGCGGGCCGCTTCCACGATTCGACCGAAGGTCTGCCGGGATACTTTCATCCGCTCGGCAGCCTGCTCTTGATACAGCCCCTCGAAATCGGCTAGGCGCAGAGCCTCGAACTCATCGACGGTGAGGATCACCTCATCAAGACCCCGGCCCGGCACCCCGGCAGGCTTGAAGACCGAGTTGGCAGGAAGGGCACCGATTCGACGGCAGCGTTGGGGCCGAGGCATTGACAGCACTCCTTTTGTCTTGTCTAATTATGAGCACATGCTCACAACGTGTCAAGGCCGATTGTGCCGATCATAGGCATCGTTGGCATTGACGCCGCTGAAGAGGCAGAACCCATCACCACAAGGAAAAAGTTATGTCTGACACGCTGCAAGCCGATTCTTCTGCCGTCGCCGTCCGCATTCCGCTAATCGGTGAAGCCGCCCCGGCCTTCAAGGCCGTGACGACACAAGGCCCCATCCGATTCCCGGAAGATTACAAGGGCAAATGGGTCGTGCTGTTCAGTCACCCGGCCGACTTCACACCCGTTTGCACGACCGAGTTCATGACGTTCGCCACGCTGATGCCCCAGTTCGAGGCCCTAAGTTGCAAGCTGATCGGGCTGTCCATCGACAGCAACTTCAGCCACATCGCTTGGCTGCGGACGATCAAGGAGAAGATCAAATACAGAGGGATGGAAAACGTCGAGGTGACCTTCCCGGTGATCGCCGACCTAAAGATGGACGTGGCTCGCAAGTATGGGATGGTGCAACCGGCCGCCGACGACTCGCACGCCGTGCGGGCCGTGTTTATCATGGACCCCGGGGCCAAGGTCCGGGCCGTGCTCTACTACCCGTCAAGCATGGGCAGGAACTTCCAAGAGATTCTCCGCATGATCGTGGCCTTGCAGACGGCCGACAAGCACAAAGTCGCCACGCCTGCCGACTGGCAACCGGGCGACGACGTGATCGTGCCGCCTCCGGGTTCGTGTGGGGTCGCCCAAGAGCGAGCCCAGGGTAAGGACAGCACCAAGTGCCTCGACTGGTTCATGTGCCTGAAGGAGATCCCGAAGTCGGAGCTTGATCTGCCGCCGATGTGGAAGTAATCCGAACGGACATGCCGTCGTGACAGATCGACAGCAGCTTGCTCCTGCCAGCAGCAGTCCTGACTGGCGCAAACGAGGCAGCCTCGTTCCTCAAGCGATGGACTCGGCTACCCGCTGGATCTGAGGCATTAGTGCTCCACCCTACTGGGCTATGCCAGCGACTTGCGGCGGTTCGACCTTTTGTTTTCGTGGCAAAATGCTCCGTGCGGTCAGGATTTGCGACCCCTTTCACAACTGGGGGCACGCTCCTGATTGACACAAAATACCATTCGGGATAGATTGCCGTTACAACGCCCTTGAATCCCGATCAGATTGCCGAAAGGCTCCAGGAATTTGAAGTGTTGTGCCGCCGCCAGGGCGTTGTGCTGGCGGTCCAACGACGGGTGGTGTTGGAGGCCGTCCTCGAAAGGGACGACCATCCCACGGCGGACCAGATCGTCGAGGTTGTAAAGGAGCGAGTCCCAAACATCTCCCGAACGACCGTCTATCGGGTGGTCGACACCCTGGTGGACATGGGGGTGATCCGCCGCCTTCACCATCCCGGCCCTGCGGTTCGCTACGACAGCAAGGTTCGACGCCACCACCACTTAATCTGCAAACAGTGTCATAAGGTGATTGATTGGGAGGACGCTCGGCTAAACCGGCTTCGCCCGCCCGATGTGGATGCTGAAGGTATCGAGATCGAGGACTTCTCCATCCACTTCGTCGGCGTGTGCCGTGAGTGTCGTAAGAAAGGACAAGACTCTCACAAGACGTGAGGGCCTTTTTCACGCAGGGATTGCACCGTGTCTTCCAACAGGAAAGGGTGTTCGTATGACAAGGACAAAAGCGTACAAAGGATGGGCAGCAGCAGGATGGTTGTCCACGGCGCTCTTCGTGGGCGCAGTCATGGCGGCTGATAACAGCCCTCCGACCAGTTACTCGCCGGTGGTCATCAAGGAGGACTTCTCTGCCACTGTCCAGAGGATGTCAGCGGCCAAGGAGGAGATCATGGATCGGCACATGAAGCTCCTGGAAGAGCGGTACGATCTGAGTGATCGGCCTGCCCAAGGCGTCACGATGTCTCGTGGCAAGCCCGTTCAAGCAGGGGTGCGGGTGAAGTTGCCCGCTGGCGTCAAGTCGTGGGAAGAACTGGGTGCCATGTCGCCCGAGCAGATTCGTGCGAAAGGACTGTGGCCGGAAGGATTCCTGCCACTGCCGCATCCGAACCACCCGGAAGGCGGCATGGTGTTTCCCAAGCACCATATTGACGAAATCACGAAGCAGGAAGGTCGTGACCTGACACGGTTCGACCTTGACTTCGATCTGCCGCTTCATCTTCTCCCGGAGTTTCCGCCTGCCATCTTCTTGACCACTCGGCCCGATCTAGGCGATGTGTCGCAAGGGCAAGTTGTGACGCTGGCCAACTACTTTCAGTTGTTCAACGGCATAGTGAATCCGAAGCAGTTGGAAGGGCTGCGGATGTTGGTCACTCCGTTCCCCCAACAGCAGTTCAACGCCACGGATGATCGGCGCTCTTTGAAGCCGAGTATGGGTGTGACGTGCTTCGATTGCCATCTGAATGGGCACTCCAACGGTACCACGCATCTGGTCGGCGATATTCGCCCCCAGGAGTTCCGACACCGGCTCGACACGCCGACGCTGCGTGGTGTCAACGTGCAGCGATTATTCGGCTCCCAGCGGGCACTAAAGAGTGTCGAGGATTTTGCGGAGTTTGAGCAGCGGGCAGCCTACTTCGACGGCGATCCGGTGATCGCCACGAAAAAGGGCGTCAACGTACTGGATCGAGGCAGCCAGGTCCATTTCATGGCCGAATTCATGGCAATCCTTGACTTTCCACCGGCACCGAAGCTCAACGTGCTGGGAACACTCGACCGGAACAAGGCAACTCCAGACGAGCTACGAGGGCAGAAGGTGTTTTTCGAGAAAGGGCGATGCGGCATCTGCCACCCCGCCCCCCACTACACCGACAACACGATGCGTAGCTTCCAGACAGAGCGGTTCTTCGAGCCCAAGATGGTCAACGGCCACATGGCGGTTGGCGACGGAGCGATCAAGACGTTTCCGCTGCGTGGCATCAAGGACTCGCCACCGTATATGCACGACGGCCGTCTGTTGACCCTGGAAGACACGGTGGAGTTCCACAACCTCGCCTTGGAGACGAAGCTCACCGAGCAGGAGAAGAAGGATCTGGTGGCGTTCCTGCGCTGCCTGTGACGCCGGCGTTTCTGGCGATGACACATTCGAGTCCGAGGGGCACGGTCATTATCCATGGCCGTGCCGCCTCGGCACTGTAATCTGATTTCGAAGTTGAGCGATACCCAGTCTGACCAACACCGGGAGCAAAAGCAATGCATGAGAAGAGCGTCGAATTGCTGAACACGACGACGAAATGGAAAACATGGGCAAGTTCGGCGACAAGTATCCGGCCCTTCAGTCCATCGAGCGGAGCAGGAACAGGACAACAGGTCGGCTTGTCGGGCTTGTCGAGTAACCAGCGTCCGCATCGAATGAAGGGGTAACGGACAGAACCTCCAGCGAAGGTGGCGACATGGCTCGATACGAGTGTACGGTCTGCGGATACATCCACGATGACGTTGAAGACGGAGTGCCCTGGGATTCTCTTCCGAACGATTGGGCCTGCCCGGCTTGCGGTGCCGATAAGACGCTCTTCAATCGTTTGGATGACGGAACCGCTGCTGCCAGCCAGGAGACTTCCGCCCAAGCCTCCTCAGCGGTCGCCATAGCCCCGGTAGGCAGGAACACGGCCATCGAGCCAACGCTGGAGTTGATCCACTCCCTGGCCCAAGACGGGCTGGAGAAGATCGGGCATCATGGCCCTATGGGAGCGATGGGGGTGCCAAGGGCGATGCTTCCATCCTGGGACGACATTCAAATCCTCCCAGCGCAATTGGCGACGAAGCCTCTGCCCGAAGAAGTGCGGGTCGGCACTGATCTGGTGATCGGCCCCAAGGCCCAGAAGCCCCTGCGGTTGGAAATTCCCATTTTCGTTTCCGACATGAGTTTCGGGGCCTTGTCGGAGGAAGCGAAAACCGCCCTGGCCAGGGGTGCCGAGAAGGCGGGCACGGGCATTGCTTCGGGCGAGGGGGGGATGCTGCCGGAAGAGAACGCTGCCAACTCACGTTACTTGTTCGAGTTGGGGTCGGCGAAGTTCGGCTACTCCGAAGCCATTCTTCCTCGCATCCGGGCCTTTCACTTCAAGGCCGGTCAAGCGGCGAAAACCGGCACGGGAGGCCATCTACCGGGCAGCAAGGTCAAGGGCAAGATAGCCACGATTCGGATGCTGGCCGAAGGGCAGTCGGCAGTCTCACCACCTTCGTTCACCGATCTGACAACCCCGGATGACTTCCGCAGGTTTGCGGATCGAGTTCGGGAGCTAACGAGCGGTATACCCATCGGCATGAAGATGTCGGCCCAACACATCGAGGACGACATCGACTTCGCCCTGGCGGCGGGCGTCGATTACATCATCCTCGATGGCCGTGGAGGAGCTACCGGCGCAGCCCCCTTGATCTTTCGGGACAACATTTCAGTGCCCACGATCCCGGCCTTGGCCCGAGCCCGGCGTCATCTTGACCGCTTTGGCAGATCCGACGTGACGCTGATCATCACGGGAGGGCTGCGAACCCCGGCCGACTTCATCAAGGCCATGTGCCTTGGGGCTGACGGCATTGCTGTCGCCAATGCCGCCATCCAAGCGATTGGTTGTGTTGCGGCCCGCATCTGCAACACAAACAACTGCCCCACGGGCATCGCCACCCAGAACGAAGGACTTCGAGCACGGCTGAACATCGACGAGGCGTCTGCCCGGCTCGCTCGCTTCCTGAACGCTTCCGTCGAACTGATGAAAGTCATGGCCCGAGCCTGCGGCCACACGCATCTCAGACAATTCAACCGCAACGACATCACGACCTGGACGCGGGAGATGGCCGAACTAACTGGCATCAAGTATGCCGGGATCGGCTGGTGTCCATCTGAGTCCACGGTATCCACTCCCATTCCCCAACAACCCAAACAAGAAGAGGAGCGTTCCATGTCCACCCAAGACAATCTTCAAGCCGCTTTCGCCGGGGAGAGCCAAGCCAACCGCAAGTACCTCGCCTTCGCTGCCAAGGCCGACGCCGAGGGCTATCCGCAGATCGCCAAGCTCTTCCGGGCCGCCGCCGCTGCGGAAACGGTCCATGCTCACGCCCATCTGCGGGTGATGGGCGGCATTGGCGACACGAAGAAGAACCTCCAGGAAGCCATCGCAGGTGAGGGACACGAGTTCAAAGAAATGTATCCCGCCTTCATCCAGGAAGCCGAAGCTGAGGGACACAAGGCGGCCTTGATTTCGTTCCGCAACGCCAATGCCGTCGAGAAGACGCACTATGATCTCTACAGCAAGGCATTGGAGACTTTGGAATCAGGGGCGGATCTGACGCCTGCGGCCATCCATGTCTGCGATGTCTGCGGCCACACTCATTTGGGCGAGGCTCCCGACAAGTGCCCAGTCTGCGGAGCCCCCAAGACCAAGTTTAAGGAAGTCAGCTAAACCACAGCCGGGTTCCCCCTCCAAACGTGCCCGGAAGAGGTTGACGACATGCAATTGGCAAGCGAAGTCGATCGTATCCTCGGGCGTTCGCTCGACGGCCATGCGCCGAGCAGGGAGGACTGTGTTGCTTTGCTGTGGCTCCCATCCGACTCCCTCGAAGCGAGGCTGCTCATGGCAGTGGCCGACACGGTATCTCGGCGGCGATTCGGTCACGAAGCGATTCTGCTGGGACAGATCGGCATCGAGACCGCCCCGTGTCCCGGCAACTGCGGGTTCTGTGTTTTCGGAGAGGGGCACACCCAGTTCCAGAAGAACTTGCTCTCGACCGAGGAGATCCTCGCCCGAGCGCAGGCGTTCGCCCGAGGAGGTGACCTGTATGCCCTCTTCCTGATGACGATGCACGACTTCACTATGGATCGGCTGTTGGAGGTTGTCCATGCCGTCCGCAACTGCATCTCGCCCCAGACGCAAATCGTCGTAAACATCGGCGACTTCGAAATCGCCCAGGGCGAGCAACTTCGGGCAGCGGGTGTCCACGGTGCCTATCACGTGTGCCGACTTCGGGAGGGCACGGATACCAGCCTCGATCCAGAAGAGCGGAAGAAGACGTTTCGCACGATCCGGGACGCCGGGCTGGATTTCTACTATTGCTGCGAGCCCATTGGCCCAGAACATACCCCCGAAGAACTCGTCGAGCAGATGTTCCTCGGTGTCGAGTATGGTTGCTTCCAACACGCAGCCATGCGGCGGGTGTTCGTGCCAGGAATGCCGCTCAGCGACCGAGGTCAGATTACCGAATTGCGACTCGCTCAGGTCGTGGCGGTCGTCACTCTTGCCACGTTGGGCTGTAGAGAAACCCAAAACATTGCCGTCCACGAGCCGAACTTGCTGGGGCTGACGGCTGGAGCCAACGTGGTCTACGCCGAGACGGGAGCCAATCCTCGGGACACCGAGGCCGACACCTCAGCGAACCGAGGGCTCGACATGGCCGCCGCCCGCAAGATGCTCTACGAGGCTGGTTTCACGGCGTTGCGACTGGGCGATGGTCGGAAGGTCGCCCTCGATCTGTCGTATCTGGTAGAATTGGCGGCTGACGAAGAGCGTAGAGCCGTTGGGTAGCAGCAAGAATCCCGGAGGTGCCAATGATGAAGCAACTCACCATTGCCGTGGCGGGAATTCTCGCCGTGCTATTTCTCTCGACTTGCTGGGTGAGTGCGGCTGAGCCCGAGAAGGATACCACCTTCTCGATCACGCCCATCGGGCATGTCCAGAAGTCCGAGGACCGAACGTTGATTGTCCTCGACAAGAAATATGAGCCGGGACTGCTCGGGCTGGAGGGTTTCTCGCACATCTACGTGTTCTGGTGGTTCGACCGGAACGACACGCCCGAGAAACGAGCCGTCCTCCAGGTCCATCCGATGGGCAATCGGGAGAATCCGCTCACCGGCGTCTTCGCCACTCGGTCGCCAATGCGGCCGAACCTGATTGCCCTGACTCTGTGCAAGGTCATCTCGGTCAAAGGCAATACCATCGAGATCGAGAGCACCGATGCCTTCGACGGCACGCCGGTTCTCGACATCAAGCCGTTCATCCCTGGCTACGACACGGCCGAAAACGCCACTGTTCCCGAATGGCTGGTAAAGTCGAGGGAGAAACGGGAATCAAAAGAGACGAACACCGGTCCACGGAGGTAAGGCTTGGAATGGACAACGCAATAGCGATGCAACCATCGGGGTCATCCGGTCCTCGTATCGGGAGGCCAAGGAGACGCCGATCCAAGGCGTCTTTTCGGGCAATGCCGAGGCACACGTCGAACTGAAGCCAGAGTATGCCGTGGGGCTCAAGGATCTGGACGGATTCAGCCATGCGATCCTGATCTACCATTTCCACAAGTCGGAGAGCGAGAAACTCGTCGGCAAGCCATACCTTGAGAACGAGGAGCATGGCATCTTCGCCATCCGAAGCCCGCACCGACCCAATCACATCGGCCTCTCGGTCGTGCGGATTATGAGAATCGAAGCAAACCGGCTCTACTTCAGCGAGGTGGACATCCTCGACGGCACGCCGCTGCTCGACATCAAGCCCTACGTGAGGCAGTTCGACAGCCGTGATGACGCTGTGAGTGGTTGGATTGAACGGCACTTTGAGAACGGTCAACAGCCGCAAGGCGTAGTCGTTCAGTAGCCCAGGCGGTCATCGGCCATCATCGCAATGCCCGCCTGAGAACCTCGTCGGGCACGCAAGAAACGTCGTCCAGCACCCTGCACGCCTGGGAAAAATCGCCGTCCTTGGTCCACTCGCTTAGGACGATCAGACACTCCAATCCCGCCGCCGTGGCTGACGCCAGCCCCCGTTCCGAGTCCTCGACAACGATGCACTGCTCAGGGACCAGGCGATGCCGCCGGATTGCCGTGAGATACGGTTCCGGGTGAGGCTTTGTGCGCTCGTAGTCCTCACGGGTCAAGATGAAATCAAAGTACCTTAGCAAACCGCTTTTGGCGTGGGCAATGCTGAAGTGGTCACGGCGGCTACTGGTGACGACACCCATTCGCATCTTGCCGTGGAGTGACTGTAAGGCACCCTCGACTCCCTGGATGACCCACGACTGCGTTCCCAGGAACTCGGAGTACAAGCAATCTCGTTCGCCTCGAAGGAAGGCGATCTCCTCGGCTGGAACGCCCTGCTCCACAGCTAATTGAAAGGTGCTTTCCCCTCGTCGAAGCGAAATCCCCTTGAACTGCTCGGAGGCCAGATCTATGCCAACTCGTGCGAGCACTTCCCTCGTGGCCCGGTAGTAGAGGCCCTCCGTGTCAACGAGCACTCCGTCGTTGTCCCACAAGACTGTGAATGTCATGGTTTCACCGCCCGAGTGGCGATGAAGGTCGCCATGTAGTCCGATAATCGATCCTTCGTACCGTAACGGTCTTCGTAGAAGCCGGTCAAGACGAAGCCCGCTTCAAGCTGACCACCGATCTGGTCTTCAAGAGTGTGGCCGAATTCCAGGGGCTCTCCACGGTCGATTCTTCGTCGCCTTTCCGCCTCGGCGAGGCTGTCGAGGTCGGAATACGGTAGGCGATGCCGCACTCGCAGTTCACCCTGTTCCAGGAGTGTCTCGTCGAAGAGATACCGGACGGGATTGGTGAAGCCAGCAAGCAAAAAACCTCCGTGGCGGAGTACCCGGAAGGCTTCACGCCAGACAGACCGGATTTCGGGGACGAAGCAGTTGGAAACGGGGTGGACGATCAGGTCGAATCTCTCCTGAGCGAACATTGACAGATCCCGCATGTCACCTTCAACGGTTGTGAGGGCCAGGGAGTGACGCTCAGCCACCTGCCGGTCCTTCTGTAATTGACGAGGCGAGTTGTCGAAGACCGTGACTTTCGCCCCGGCCGCCGCCAAAATCGGCCCCTGCTGGCCGCCGCCCGAAGCGAGGCAAAGGATTTCGATTTCACTGAGGCAGGGGAACCATGTCTGCGGCACCGGCTTAGTGGGCGTAAGGACGATGTTCCACTGGCCCTGTCTGGCGAGGGCTATCGTCTCATCGCTGACCGGAACAGTCCAGGGGTTCCTCTTCTCGACCTCCCTGTTCCATGCGGCACGGTTGTAAGCACGCACGTCAAGGTTTTGAGGTCCCTTCTCCGTCATTGATCCTTCTCCCCTGGTCCGATCATTGCTGTGAGGGTGAATCCAATGTGTCGCTCAACGCCGAATAGAAGCTGCGAGCGTCCGCATTATCCGGCAATCCCGCCACTTGGCCGTCGCCAAGTTCCACAATCATCCACTCGCCATCAGTCCTCCTTGCCACGTCCATCGTGAAGAACCGGCTCCCGACCAGGGCAGCAACTTCTTGGAACCGCTCTACGGGCGGATGGAGATCGCCGTAGTCCCCCTCCTCCCAGTATTGGGTCCAGTACATCGAGTTTCCGTCGAGGAAAAACAGCCGGTATTCCAAGGTCAACGGCATCCCGCTCTTGGAATGCTGCGTGAGGGGCTGGAAGTGGACGAACTCACGGAAGACCAAGCCTTCGCTCAAGTCCTCATCCTGGAGTTCGACGAAACGTCGGACCACCCGTTCCACGACTGCTTGATCTGATGCCGAAGGAATGAAACAGGCTTCCTCCCACTCATGCTTGCGGGACTTGACGAAATCCTTGACGATCACTGGTCTCGATCCAAAGGGACGCAGCAACTCCATCACCTCCTCGATGGAGAACTCGCCCATGGTCTTCAGCCAGACCGACCTCGGCGTCAGGCTCTCGATCACCGAGTACGACTCGGGTAAGTAGTGGCAGTGCTGGTAGGCGACCGGATCATTGATCAGTCGGATTCCTTTCCCACTCAGGGCCTCATAGAGGAGGCGGTACTGGGACGGCTTGAACATCCAGCCTCGGTACATGCACATAATCGAGTCCGCCTGATCGGGCACCCGGCGCACGGCCCTTGCGGCATCACCCTCGTTCACCAGTGCTTCGTAATCCACGAGGTGGTATTCGATGCCGAGTTCGGCGGCAGCATTGGCCTCCCCCTCGTATGCCTCATCGACCGCTTTCGGACTTCCTGGATCGCAACAGAAGATCACGTTCATGATGTGCTGCCGCTCACTTGGCCCTGCAATGCCGCCCCCCTTCTTTTGGGTGAACCTTATCTCAGAACCGGTGTCTTTTGAAGATACGTCGATACTCTGCCCTGCTCGGACACCGAAGCATCAAAACAACAGCAAGACACCAGCGTAGGAGAGACGGTTCAGCGGCTTCTGCACCCCTCTTGCTGGTTGCTCGACTCGCTGTCAAAATCCATGGATTCGTCCACCGGCCTCAACGCTACGTCCCATGCTACTAACGCTTACGACAACTCACCAGCCCGCCACTGACTTGGGCTACCTGCTGCACAAGAACCCCGCCAAGTGCCAGAGCTTCCCGCTCAGTTTTGGGCAGGCCCACGTCTTCTACCCCAAGGCAAGTGAGAGTCGCTGCACCGCCGCCTTGCTTTTGGACGTGGACCCTGTGGCTATGGTCCGTGGCCGGGGCGGCGTCTCGCAGACAGTGCTGGCGCAGTACGTCAATGACCGGCCCTATGTGGCGTCATCGTTCATGAGCGTGGCGATTGCCCAGGTACTCGGCTCGGCCCTGGAAGGCCGCTCGAAGGAACGGCCGGAACTGGCCAAGCTCCCGATCCCGCTGGAAGCGAGCATCGAGGTGCTTCCCTGCCGGGGCGGCGAAGGCTTCATGCACGAGGTCTTCGAGCCGTTGGGCTATCAGGTCGAGGCTGTTCGGTATCCGCTCGATGAACGTTTTCCCGAGTGGGGAGAGAGCCCGTACTACTCGGTGCGGCTCTCGAAGGCAACGACCTTAAGCGAACTGCTCACGCATCTCTACGTGCTCATCTTCGTCTTCGACAACTTCAAGCACTACTGGGTAGGCCAAGATGAATTGGAGAAGTTGCTCAAGCACGGGGAAGGTTGGTTGGCATCGCACCCGAGGAAGGAAGCGATAGCCCGACGCTACTTGAAGCACCAGCCGAGCTTGGCACGGCAGGCGTTGGCGAGATTGGCGGAACAGGACGACCAACCGACGATGGAAGCCGATGATGGTCGTGCGGAGAGCGGAGAGGAGGTACTCGAAAAGACAATCAGTCTCAACGACCAGCGGCTCGGGACGGTGGTGGCGGCGATCAAGGCTTCGGGTGCAAAGAGAGTCTTGGACCTCGGCTGCGGTGAAGGGAAACTCCTGCGAGAACTCCTCAAGGAGAAGCAGTTCGAGCAGATTGTCGGCATGGATGTGTCCGTCCGGTCTCTGGAGATCGCCAAGGATCGGCTGCGGCTGGATGATCTCCCGACAAAGCAGAAAAACCGAATTCGGCTCCTGCACGGCTCGCTGATGTACCGGGACAAACGGCTCTCGGGCTTCGATGCCGCCGCCGTGGTTGAAGTGATCGAGCACCTCGATCCGCCGAGGCTGTCGGCCTTCGAGCGGGTGGTTTTCGAGTTCGCTCGGCCCGGCACCGTGGTCCTGACGACTCCCAACTGGGAATACAACTCGACTTGGCCGTCGCTTCCGGCCGGGCAGTTCCGGCACAGCGATCACCGTTTCGAGTGGACTCGGGCAGAATTCGAGGGGTGGGCTTGTGGGATTGCCAAGAAGTTCGGCTACCAAGTGCGTTTCCTCCCCGTGGGGCCGGAGGACGGAAACCTCGGCCCGCCGACGCAGATGGGAGTCTTTGAAAAGGTGGAGGCCGGTCATGGGTAGTTCCCGAGATGATTTCGTCAAGTACCCGAGGACTCCGCATCTCTTCGGCTCCAGGGGCACGGACGATGACAAGCACATGAACGAAGCCGATTCGCAGTGTTTCATCGCCGATGAGTCGCTCATCGTCGAGGAGAAGATCGACGGCACGAACGTCGGCATCCATTTCACCTCGGGCGGCCAGATGGTCCTTCAGTGCCGAGGCCACCTGATTACCGAGGGGATGCACCCTCAATACGATCTGTTCAAACAATGGGCGTCGGTGAAGCGCCCTGACCTGGAGGACTGCCTGGAGAGCCAGTTCATCCTGTTCGGCGAATGGGTCTACGCCCGGCACTCGCTTCACTACCGACAGCTTCCTCATTACTTCTTTGAGTTCGACATCTACGACAAGCAGAACGAAGCATTCCTGAGTCTGGAACGACGAATGGCGTTGCTGGAGGGAGCAGGGATTGAGACCGTCCCGGTCCTTCACAGGGGAACCGTGACCCGAGACCACCTCGGCAAACTGATTGGACCGTCCCAGTTTGACAGTCATTTTGAGAACCCGGTGACGAAGCGGGTGGATCACCTGATGGAAGGCTTGTACTTGCGGACGGAGGCGGCAGGCGAGGTGACGGGCCGGGCAAAGTTCGTGCGACCCGAGTTCGTTGAAAAGGTGAAGCAGAGCGAGCATTGGCAGCACCAAGCGATGGTGCCCAATCTCCTCAAGGATGGAGCGGATATCTGGTCATGACATGGAACGAGTTGTCCCAAACATCCGTCGATGAGATCCTGGCTTGGGCCAGCGCCCAGCCCTGGTGTCGAGCGATGGCCGAGTGTCAGCAGGACGCCGGGTGGCACAGCGAAGGGAATGTCTGGACTCACACGCAGATGGTCTGCGCCCAGTTGCCCGAGCTTGAGGAATGGGCCAAGCTGACCGCCCACGAAAGAACGGTCCTGATCTTCACGGGCCTCTTCCACGATTCCGGTAAAGCCCTCACCTCGCAGGTCGATCCCGGCACCGGACGGATTACCTCGCCCAAGCATGGCGTCAAAGGGGAGCACCTCGCCCGTTCGGTGCTGCGAGACCTGGGCTGCGGTCTGGCGACTCGGGAGGAAATCGCCCGGCTGGTCCGGTTCCACGGCCGTCCGGCTTTCCTCCTGGAAAAACCCAATCCGACTCACGAAGTTGTCTCGCTTTCCTGGTGGGTCTGCAACAGGTTGCTCTACTTGTTCGCCTTGGCCGACACCCGTGGCCGCAGTACGGCCGACATGGGGCGTCCCGAGGAAAACCTGCACCTCTGGAAGATGGTCGCCGAGGAGAACGGTTGCTTCGAGCAGCCTTATCCCTTCGCCAACGACCATGCCCGGTTTGTGTTTTATCGCCAGCGGGAACCGGACCTCCACTATGTTCCCCACGAGCAATACCGCTCCACCGTGACGGTCATGTCGGGCATTCCCGGCAGCGGCAAGGATACGTGGCTGGCGAGAAATCACCCCCACCTGCCCGTGGTCTCGCTCGACGACATCCGTGCGGAACTTCAGGTCGAGGCGACCGGCAACCAGGGAGATGTCATCCAACTCGCCCGAGAACGCTGCCGTGAAGTACTTCGCTCGGGCGAACCTTTCGCCTTTAGCGCCACGAACCTGCTGCGCCAAACCCGGCAGCGTTGGATCGACTTGTTTGCCGACTATAAGGCCCGTATCGAGATCGTGTACGTTGAACCTCCCATGCCCGTGATCCTCGCTCAGAACAAGCGACGGGAACGGTCGGTTCCCGAGAACGTCATCCGTGAGCTTGCCGACAAGTGCGAACCGCCGACCTGGGCCGAAGCTCATCAGCTTGTGCTTCATGAACCTACAAACCGTTAGAGTAGGCGTCTCCCATGGCTGATCGAGTCCATTTTCACGAATGTCTGATCTTCTCAGTCGGCACGCAGGTCGTGACGCTTCGAGACGTGATGGCGGACGGAGGCAGGGTTCTGCATCCCATGGGTGCAGTCGGAGTCGTCGTGCGCTCGCCGAGTGATCCCGAGGGTTCCTATCGAGTCCGCTTCCTCGATGGCGTGGAGGATACTCTCGCCAAGGGGGAGATCGTGTCCTTGGCCAAGTACAAGGAGGGCGAGATCGGAAACACCGAGCTTGCCACGAAGCAAAGCAACTTGTACGAGCGGGTGATTTACCGTTGCGTGATCGGGTCGAGGGCCTATGGAGTGGACCATGCCGAGTCCGATACAGATCGGCGGGGCATCTACGTACCGCCTGCCGATCTGCACTGGTCGCTCTACTGCGTCCCTGAACAACTGGAAAACGACGACACGCAGGAGGTTTATTGGGAAATCCAGAAGTTTCTCGTCCTGGCCTTGAAGGCGAACCCCAACGTGCTGGAGTGCCTCTTCACGCCGCTGGTGGAACTGGTCACGCCGCTGGCCGAAGAACTGCTCGCCATGCGGACGGCCTTCCTCTCCCGCATCGTCTATCAGACCTACAACGGCTACGTGATGTCGCAGTTCAAGCGGATGCAGGCCCACGTCCGCAACCACGGGGAGGTGAAGTGGAAGCACGTGATGCACCTGATCCGGCTTTTGATCTCCGGCACGACCGTGCTGCAAGAGGGATTCGTGCCTGTGCGGGTCGAGGAACACCGAGAAAGGCTGTTGGCCATCAAACGAGGCGAGATGCCCTGGGAAGAAGTGGACCAGTGGCGGCGCAGCCTGCATGAGGAGTTCGACAAGGCGTTCCAGAAAACGTCGTTGCCGGATCGCCCCGACTACGAGAAGGCCAACCGGTTTCTGATCAAGGTACGGCGCTGGGCTGCGGAGGCAGGGCACGATGCCACAGACTGAAGCCACCGTAACGCTCTTCCGTCCGGTCGGGCAGCAGGAACTGGATCTGATCCGGGAATCTGGCGGGGGTAGGTTTCCTCCCCGGCTGTCCTGGCAGCCGATTTTCTACCCGGTCCTATTTGAAGAATACGCAGTCCAGATCGCTCGGGACTGGAACGCCAAAGATTCGAACTCGGGGCATGTCGGCTATGTCCTTCGCTTCCAGGTGCGTCAGGACTACATCAGCCGCTTCGAAATCCATACGGTGGGATCCCGAGAGCACGCCGAATTGGATTGCGGCCGAGGAGTTGGAGCGGTTCAACGAGGCCATCGTCGGCCCCATCGAGGTGGTCCACGAGTTTCGATTGCGGCAAGAGGGCTGTGAAGACCAATGAAGTTCGATCCACGCCTGCAAAAGCATGTTGAGGGTCATCCGTTTCCGCTCGTGTTTGTCACGATCAGCGGGGCGCACCTCTACGGCTTCGCCTCGACGGACTCCGACTTCGATCTTCGGGGCGTGCATCTCCTACCCCTCGAACACGTCGTCGGCCTCAAGGCTGGGATGGAGACGGTCCAAAAGTCGGGAATCCACGACGGGCTGGAGATCGATCTGGTGACGCACGACGCCAAGAAGTTCTTCGGCCTTATGCTCAAGAAGAACGGCTACGTGCTGGAACAGGTGCTTTCTCCCCTCGTCCTTCACACGACGCCCGAGCACGAGGAACTCAAGGCGATTGCGGCCGACTGCCTGACCCGGCACCACGCCCATCACTACTTGGGCTTCGCCGAGACCCAGTGGAAGCTCCTTGCGAAGGAGAACCCGCCCAGGGTCAAGCCCTTGCTCTACGTCTACCGGGTGCTCTTGACCGGGATTCACCTCATGCGGACAGGCACGGTCGAGGCGAACCTCGGGCGGCTCAACGAGTGGGCGAAGCTCCCCTACGTCCCCGAGTTGATCGAGCGTAAACAGGCGGGCTCGGAGAAGGAACGCCTGAGCGAGGCGGACCTCGCCGCTTATCAGCGAGAATACGAACGGCTTCGTGGAGAACTGCAAGGGGCGTTTGAGGCGAGTTGCCTTCCCGAAACCCCTCGGGGCGCAGACGCTCTGCACGCTCTCTTGGTGCGACTGCGGCTACAAGAGCGGCAGATGCCGGTATGCGGAAATTGATGGAGCACCTGGAATGGAAGCAGTGATCTTCATCGGCGTGCAAGCCTCGGGCAAGACAACGTTCTATCGGGAGCGGTTCTTCAGCACGCACGTCAGGATCAGCCTCGACCTGCTCAAGACCCGGCACCGGGAGATGCGTTTCATGCAAGTCTGCCTGGAGACGCAGCAACCGTTTGTGATCGACAACACCAACCCCGTTAGAGAGGAGCGGCAGCGGTACATCGAAGCCGCCAAGGCAGCACGCTTCCGTGTCGTCGGGTACTACCTTCAATCCAGCATCGAGGAGTGCAAGGCCCGGAACGAAGGCCGTTGCGAAAACCAACAGATTCCGCTAGTGGGACTGCTGGGCACGTACAAAAGACTGGAATTGCCCAGCCTGAACGAAGGCTTTGATGAGCTTCACTATGTGCGGATTGCCGAGGAGGGCCGGTTCGTGATCGAAAGGTGGTCGGATGAAGTTTGACGATTTGGATGACCGAATGCGAGTGTTCGAAACGGCGCACGACCAGTGCGTTCTGCCGGGGCTCTGGATGGTCGCCCGGTTGGACGGCCGTGGGTTCACTCGGCTGACCAAGGAGGTTCACCCGATCGAGGCCCCGTTCGACCCGAAGTTCCGTGACATGATGCTCGACACGGTGGAGCACCTGATGGGCTGTGGGTTCAAGGTGATCTACGGCTACACCGAGAGCGACGAGATTTCGCTTCTGCTTGCCCAGGCTGAGGACCGCTACAACCGCAAGCTGCGCAAACTGATCTCGCTCCTCGCCGGGGAAGCCAGTGCCAAGTTCTCGCTCGTCTTGGGCGATGTCGCTTGCTTCGACTGCCGGATCTCGCAGCTTCCCGGCATTGATCTGGTGATCGACTACTTCCGCTGGCGCAGCGAGGACGCCCATCGCAATGCCTTGAACTCCCACTGCTACTGGTGCGTTCGCAAGGACGGCAAGAGCGTGGCCGAGGCCACGGCGGCGGTCAAAGGGCTCACGACGGGCGAGAAGAACGAACTGCTCTTCCAGCACGGAATCAACTACAACGATCTGCCCCGCTGGCAAAAGCGAGGGTCGGGCCTTTACTGGGAGGAATATGAGCGAGAAGCTGAGAACCCGAAGACCGGCCAGAAGGTGCTGGCACGCCGCAGGCGGGTTCACCGACAGGTTGAACTCCCGATGAAAGAGGCTTATGACGAGTTCATCCGACAAATCATCGCTGCCGAGGAGGCTCCGTAGGAACGTTCATGGCGATCAGCATTCCCAACTTGTCTCTCGTGATCCTCATCGGCCCGAGCGGTTCCGGGAAGAGCACGTTCGCTCGGAAGCATTTTCGGCTGACCGAGGTGCTTTCGTCGGATGCCTGCCGAGGCATGGTCTGCGACGACGAGAACGACCAAGCCGTGACCAACGAGGCATTCGAGTTACTGCACTTCATCGCCCGCAAGCGGTTGGCCCTGGGCCATCTCACCGTCGTGGACGCCACGAACGTCCAGCCCGAGGCCCGCAAGCCGCTGGTCAGCCTCGCTCGGGAACACCACTGTCTGCCAGTGGCCCTCGTGTTCGACCTACCGGAGAAGATCTGCCAGGAGCGAAACCGCAACCGGGAGGACCGAGATTTCGGGCCGCATGTGATCCGCCAGCAGCGGTCGCAGTTGCGCCGGTCGATCCGAGGACTCAAGCGGGAGGGCTTCTCGCACGTGTTCATCTTCGAAACGCCCGAGGAGGTCGAGGCAGCCAGCATCCAGCGAGTGCCCTTGTGGAACGACAAGCGGGACGAGCACGGCCCGTTTGACATCATCGGCGACCTGCACGGCTGCTGCGATGAACTGAAGTCCCTGCTCGTCAAGCTGGGCTATGAACCGGTCCAGCGGAAAGAAGACTCCGTGTGGGGGAACCAGTTGTACCGGCATCCCGAGGGTCGGAAGGTGCTCTTCCTGGGCGACTTGGTGGATCGTGGCCCGAGGATTCTCGACACCTTGCGGCTCGTCCGCAACATGGTCGCTGACGGCCTTGCCCTTTGCGTTCCCGGCAACCACGACATGAAGTTCATGCGGAAGCTCCAGGGGCGGGACGTGCAGGTGAAACACGGATTGGCCCAGTCTGTGGCGGAAGTGGATGCTCTGCCCGAGGACATTCAGCAGCAGTTCGTCAAAGAGGCAGCCGACTTTCTCGATGGGCTGGTGAGCCACTTCGTCCTCGACGGCGGGAAACTCGTGGTCGCCCATGCTGGGATGAAGGAGCAGATGCAGGGTCGAGGCTCGGGTAAGGTGCGGGAGTTTGCCCTCTACGGGGAGACGACGGGCGAGACCGACGAGTTTGGCCTGCCGATCCGCTACAATTGGGCGGCGGAATACCGGGGCCGGGCGACCGTCGTGTACGGCCACACGCCGGTCCCTGAGCCGGAATGGCTCAACCGAACGACGAACATCGACACCGGCTGCGTCTTCGGCGGCAAGCTCACCGCCCTTCGCTGGCCCGAGCGGGAGATCGTTTCCGTACCCGCCGCCCGAACCTACTGCGAACCCGCACGCCCGTTCCTGCCCAAAGACGACGGCACCGCAGCGCTCAGCGGCCAGCAGATCCTTGACGATCTTCTGGATGCCGATGACGTGCTCGGCAAGCGGATCATTTCCACTCGACTCCGCTCCAATGTAACGATCCGGGAAGAGAACGTCATGGCGGCCCTGGAGGTGATGAGCCGGTTTGCGGCCAACCCCAAGTGGCTGATCTACCTGCCGCCTACTATGTCGCCGTGCGAGACGACCAGCCAGGACGGCTTTCTGGAGCACCCGACCGAAGCGTTTTCGTACTATCGTTCGCAGGGAGTTCCCAAGGTCGTCTGCGAGCAGAAGCACATGGGCTCTCGTGCCGTGGTCATCGTTTGCCGGGATGAGGAGGCGGCTCGCCAGCGTTTTGGCGTGATCGGGGAAACGGGAATCGTCTACACCCGTACCGGTCGGCGGTTCTTTAGCGATGACAGCCTGGAACGTCAATTCCTCGCTCGGATTCGGGCTGCGATGGAAGCCAGCGGTTTTTGGGAAGAGTTCCAGACGACTTGGGCGTGCCTCGATTGTGAGCTAATGCCGTGGTCCGCCAAGGCCCAGGAACTTCTCCGGTCGCAGTACGCCGCCGTGGGAGCTTCGGGGCGGACATCACTGCCTAAGACCGTTGAATCACTGCGGCAGGCGGCGGAACGGATGAACGGAACCTCGGTGCAGTCGGCGAGTGGCGTTGGCATCGCCGACATCCTCCAGCGTTTCGAGAACCGGTGCGAGGCGATTGGCAAGTTCGTTGAAGCTTACCGGCAATACTGCTGGCCGGTGCAGTCGCTCGATGACCTGAAGCTCGCCCCGTTCCATCTCCTGGCAACCGAAGGCAAGGTTCACACGGACCAGAACCACGTCTGGCACATGGAGACGTTGGCAACAATCTGCCGTCACGATCTCTGCCTGTTGCTACCGACGCCCTACAAGGTTGTCGATCTGGCCGACCCCGAAAGCGAGGCAGAAGGCAGCCGGTGGTGGTTGGAGCTAACCGAGCAAGGCGGCGAGGGGATGGTGGTCAAGCCGCATGATTTTGCGGCAAGCGGCTCCAAGGGACTCGCTCAACCTGCGGTGAAGTGTCGGGGTCGGGAGTATCTGCGGATCATCTACGGTCCTGAGTACACTTTTCCTGAGAACTTGACCCGCTTACGGGAACGGGGGCTGGCGACGAAGCGGTCCCTGGCCCTCCGGGAATTCGCCTTGGGAATCGAAGCCCTGGAACGATTCGTCCGGCGTGAACCGCTTCGTCGGGTTCACGAGTGCGTGTTTGGCGTTCTCGCTCTGGAGAGCGAGCCGGTCGATCCGAGGTTGTGATAGTAGGAGACAACGAGAATGGGCACGATGGAGCGGAGATCAATGAGTGCCAAGACCGCCGAGCCATTCACAATCCGCTGTGCGCAACCGGATGATGCGGCCAATCTGCTGGCCTACGTCCGATCCGTCGCTCACGAGACCGGGTTCTTCATCATTCAGCCGGATGAATTCCCCGCAACCGAAGAGCAAGAACGGCAGTGGATTCAGGAGCACTTGGACAATCCGGGCAAATTGGTTTTGGCGGCTGAAGTCGGCGGTGCCATTGTGGGATGCCTGAGCTTCGACGGCGGCAACTACCGACGGACGGCTCATACCGGGACATTCGGCATCTCGATTCGCCAAGATTGGCGAGGAAGGGGGATCGGCACGGCGATGCTTGAGATCCTTCTGGATTGGGCGGCAGCCAACCCGCTGATTGAGAAGGTCGAACTGGGCGTATTCTCGACGAACACCAGAGCTATCGGGCTTTACAGACGGCTCGGGTTCGTCGAGGAAGGGCGACGGGCGAAGGAGATCAAGATCGAGCCGGGGAGGTATGTGGACGAGGTGCTCATGGGCCGGTTCATCAAACCGGGGTCGCCGGGGAGCATTGAGATCCCATGAGAGTTGAGATCCGGCCTATCACTGAGGACGACGATGGTGAAGTGCTTGCCGTGCGCCGTTTGTTTCTGGAATACGCCGACTTCCTCCGGGTCGATTTTTGTTACCAGGGCTTCCAGCAGGAGCTTACCGGACTGCCCGGAGCATACGCCCCTCCCGAGGGTCGGCTGCTGCTGGCCATCGCTGATAGCACGCCAGCGGGCTGCGTGGCTATGCGGAAGCTGGAGGAAGACATCTGCGAGATGAAGCGGCTTTACGTGCAGCCGGGGTTCTGAGGACAGGCGATCGGGCGACAGCTTGCAGACGCCATCATCCGAGAAGTCCGAAGGATCGGATACCACAGGATGCGGCTGGACAGCCTCGCTTCGCTCCATGAGGCTACCGCCCTGTACCGTTCCCCGGGGCATTGTCGAAATCCCGCCTTACCGGTTCAACCCGCTTTCTGATGCGGTCTTCATGGAACTGGTTCTCTAAAGTCGCCCGCTTCTGATCCGTCATGCCTGCCAGAGGCCAGGGCTTCTCAGGCGAACCTGCTCGGCCAGTCTGCTGTCTTGAGATTACGTGCTGCTGTTTCGTCTTTCACTCAACAAAGGGGATCAACCGTGTTCACGCTTCGACCAGCATCGGGTAGGCCAAGTTCTCGCCCGGCCGGGGCCGCTTTCATAGGCTGGCCCGGTCAGCGCTCCCAATATGCTGGTTTTACAGTCCGAAGCGATGTCCAAGAAACGCACAAAGAATACGACGATTCAGGTTGACGAGGAAACGGACAAGCGAATCTGCTTGCACCTCAAGGCCCTCGGTTTGAAGAGCCCCGAGGAGTACAAAGTCTGGTGCCGTGAACATGGCTTCTGCCGCCGTTTGGACAAGTCCTGGCAGCAGCAGAAGCGGGAACAACTGATTGCCAGCCGGGAGGTTGCGACCGCCCGTTTGGCAGCATCAAAGAACAGGATCAGATTCCCGGAGGCCATCGCCGAGATTTTCAAGGATGGGCTTCGGCCCGACCAAGCCCGAAATCTCTCGCTCTCGGCCATCGAGAGGGCCTCGGAGGCGACGAAACAGGATCGCCGGGTGCGGCAGCGCACCCTGGAACTCCTACTTCACGTCGTTCCGATGAAGGACTTCTTTGAAGATACCCCAGCGATGCCGCAGTTCGGACATGCGGACGGAAATACTTGGATTAACGGGCTGGTCGCCCTGGCGCAACACTGGTATGGCTGGCAGCGGCCGGTTGAGGAGTGGAAGCCCCGCACCCATAACACTCGTCGCCAGTTCGCCAGCTTGGCGAGGCATCTGCTGGCACAGTATCCCGTTCCCTCGTTCATGGATTCGGTCTGGTTCCTCGGAACCAGTCCGTCCGCTCACCGCTTCCAGCACTGGTTCTGGCACATCGGCATTGGCAAGAGTATTCGCACGGCCGACGTGCCGATTCCGCTCACGAAGCGGATGGCCCACCACTTCATGCTGGCTCCCGGCGACTGCTCGGTCGATCAGGCGTTGCGCTGGGGTCAGGTTCTCGGATTGGGTGGGGATCCCCGTCTGGCTCGTGCGATTGTCAACACCCGGCTCGGCGAGCACTTTAAGGACGACGATTTCTGGATCACCGTGGTGCGTTTCTTCATCGAGAACCCAATGCTCGACTTGGCCCAGAGCGGGCCGATCATCGATTACCTGCACAACCAGCGGTTTGTCGAGCGGGAGGAGTTCGTCGCTCCCGGCTTGATCGAACGCCGCTCGCCGCCGCAGCCGAACCTCTCGATGAAGGGCCGCAGCCCCGAGGCCCTTCTGCGACAGGTGGAGCGGTGGCATCGTCAACTGGCCAAGGAATCCGTCGATCTCAAGGCCGAGTGGCCGACCTCGGGAATCGGGCCGTTCGAATGGATCGAGGGGAGAGAGGGCTCGGAAAACCTGCGGCGTTGGACCATTCGGGAACTGCTCAGTGCCAAGGCCCTAGTGCATCGTCCAGACTAAATGTTCGGGTAGAGCCGCTTCAATTTGATCCTCGCTTTGTCGATGGTGAACTGCCAATCGACGGCTCGTTGTTTCTCGGTGATGCGGGTGGACCACGCGGCAATTTCGGATTGCAGCGTCTCAAGGTCGCCGATGCGTCGGTCTTTCAAGCATTGGCTGGTCATGCAACTCAACTCGCATTCCGCCACGTTGAGCCAACTGCCGTGCTTGGGGGTGTAAACGAAGTCGATCCGGCGGACATAATTCCGGGCCTGTTCTGGCGGAAACGCTTCGTAGAACGCGCCCTTGGTGTGCGTGTTCAAATTGTCGGAGACTAACGTGATCCGCTCGACGCCGGCGTAACGCGTATCGAGCAAGTGGGCGACTTCATGAGCCCAATCGTCCTTGGTGCGTCGTGGCCGCGCGGTCGCTTGGCGGTAGCCGGAGAGCGGTTCGGCAAACATGAAAATGCTCGCTGTCCCCTTGCGCTCGTATTCGTAATCAACCCGCTCCGGGTGCTCCTTGGTCGCCGGGATCGGCACACGCGTCTCGCCGATGAGTTGCACTGGTTGTTCGTCCATGCACACGACGGGGCAGTTGGGATCGTAGGCTTTTTCGTACGTTTCCAGCACTTCCTCCATGTTGGCGACAAACTCGCCGTCGGCGTCGGGAGGGATCACCCAGTACTCGATTTTCCGCTTGGTCATACCGTTTTTTTTAGCGTCTGCCGGACCGTCTCCGGGCTGATCGATTCCACGATCTCCAGTTCCACCATTTGATCGGCCAGCAGTCGCAGCGTCCAATGGCCAAAGCCGGCGGGCGGCCTGCCCAACCGCAGCGCGATCAGTTTTGCCTCGGCTGCGCCGTCGAGCAACTTCGGCGTTGGCGACGTCTTCCGTTTCTTGCGAACCAGTGCCCCCTCGAAACCTTCGAGGACGAAGGCTTGCCGCACGTTCTCGACCGTTCGCGTCCGGCAACCGACTGCCTCGCTGATCTTGGCGTCATCCCAAGCCGGCCCATCGGCGTCGGCCTTGAGCAAAATCGTCGCCCGCCGCAATTTCTCCGATTTGCCCGTTTCCTTCTTGATCGTCGCTTCGCAGATCGCTCGTTCCTCGTCCGTGAGCCGCACGATATACTTCTTGTTCATCCGAACCTCCTTGTTGAAGCGGAGGTTCTCAAAAATCGACCGGTTTGACAACCCGAATATTTAGCTTGGACGAGGCACTAGTCTCGGAGGGGCGGGCGATGCAGCACTGCGTGGCAACCTACGTCCGGTCTTGCGCCCGGCGTGACACCTCGATCTGGTCCCTGCAAATGGACAACTACGAGGGGAGGCACCGCATCTTGACCGTGGAAGTCCGGCTGGCCTCAAAGACAATTTGTCAGGCCCGTGGAAAACGGAACGTGCTGCCAGATGCCAAGTCGAAGGACATTTTGCGGCGGTGGGCCTCCGAGCAAGGGCTTCGGCTGGCGGATTACGTGTAAACGAGAATGCCGAACCTCTGGACATTATCGTGTGTCCTGACTTTCTGATCCAATCCCTCATTGTCAAGAGCAACTGCCGTGCAACCCCCTATCCCCACCAACAGTTACGAATCTGTCCTCTACTCATCGAAAATGAAAACTTCGAAGGCCACACCCATGGCAAGACCCATTCATGCCCGTTCCCCAGAACACCGAGAGCACAACCGTACCAGAAGTCCGTGATCGAGAATTCCAAGAGCACCTCGCAGCACTCGGCCTGACAACGGCCGAGGAGTACCTGAATTGGTGCGCTCAGCACGGATTCAGTGTGCGGGTAAAGAAGCATTGGCACCAGCGCTGCAAGGAGCGATACTTCGCCTGCGATCACGAGATCCGAACTCGTTGTATCCGTAAGAAGCAGGAATCCCGCCATCCTCGCAGAACCATTCTCAAGATTGTCAACAACGAACTGGTCGCAGCGGAAGTCACCCAGCCCCACCTCATCGCAATCTGCGAAGTGTTTTCGTCCCTGGAAGGTGACGCCCGAGATGCTTTTCTTCGGCTTCTTCTCCACATCCAGGATTGCACTGACCTCCTCCGGTCAGAGCCAGTCATCCGGCACTTCGGAACCCAGGCGGGAAACACCTATATTGACGCCCTCTCCGCCTTAGCCAAGCACCATGGCGTTTGGCTACGTTCACCCGAATCCTGGCGACCGCCCACGCACAACTCTCGCCGCCAGTTCTCTTCGCTGGCTCGCCATCTGATGGCGAAATATCCCACGCCCGTTTTCATGGATTCCGTTTGGTTCAAGGGCCGGGCACCCGAAGCACAGAAGCAACAGCAGTGGTTTCTGGGAATCGGCGATGGGAAGAGCCCTCGGGAACTGGACGTTCCAGTCAGATTCACCAAACGTATGGTCCACCATTTTTTCCATGCTCCTGCGGATTGCACCGTCGAGGCCGCATTTCGATGGGGGCAGGTACTTGGACTGGGTGGTGATGTTCGTCTGGTCGAGGCCATCCTCGGGTCGAAGCTCGCTGCTGACTTTGCTCACGACGAGTTCTGGATCTCTGTGATCCGTTGGTTGATCGACAACCCGATGCTGGACAGACTTCACGTCGCCCCCATCGTGGACTACATCCATTATCAGAAGTTTGAACCCCAGCAGGTCGCTACGGCCCCAGGCGAAATCGAGCCTCGTCCTCTCCAGCCTGAGTTTTCGATGAAAGGACGGACTCCCGCTTCGCTTCTGCGCCAAATTCAAGAGTGGCACGGCGAATTGCAGAAGGAGCCTCAGCAGACTCAAGTTCAGTGGTACGAATCAGGAATCGGGGAGTTCGACTGGACGGAAGGGACGACGGCCTCTGAGAATCACCGGCATTGGACGATCAAGGAAATCCTGACTCGGAAAGACTTATTCGGCGAAGGCTGTGCCATGCGTCACTGCGTGGCCAGCTATGAGAATTCCTGTGCGACGGGGCAAACTTCAATTTGGTCGATGGGAATCGAACGCAATGGGGGTCGCAGAAAGCGTGCTTTGACGGTCGAGGTCGGCATCGACAGGAAGATTCTCTGTCAGGCTCGTGGGAAAACAAACCGATTGCCAACCGAGAAAGAAATGGACATTTTACGCCGATGGGCAATTCAGGAAGGGTTAACTGTAGCGGAGCACGTCAAGTCCCGCTAAACGCCACGCTGCCGTCCCGCTTGCATCTATTCCAGCCCACTGCTACAACGTGGGCAGCTTTTGAACCTTGGGAGGAGATGCCATGAGACGACTTCAACAGATTGTCGTAGCGACCATTGCGGCTCTGAGTGGCTTCGGCTTATTTTACGGGACCGTCGAAGCCCAAGAGCCATCCAAGAATGCCGTCCCGGACCTCCAACCGTTCACCCACTCGCCCGATCTCTCTCCCATTTTGCCTTGGGACCGGCTACACGGTTGGAAAGAGCCTCGGAATCCCAAGAACGGTCTGGAGAGCATCGCCGAGTGCGGCTTCACTCTAGCCGGGTTTGTGATGCCCGAAGACCTGCCACTTTGCGAGAAACTCGGGCTGGCCGCCATCATGGCCCCGCTCCCCGGCCAGAAGCCCTGGCGGCAGATGACCGATCAAGAAATCGACCCTGCCGTCAAAACGATGGTCGAGGCGGTCGGCAGCAGTAAGGCAGTGCTCGGGTACTACATTGTGGATGAACCAGGCGCTCCCGTGTTCCCGGCACTGGCAAAGGTCGTGGCGGCGGTGAAGAAGTACGCTCCAGGCAAGCTGGCCTACATCAATCTCTTCCCCAGCTACGCCACGGTCGGGGCTCCCGACCAATCGCAGCTTGGCACGGCGACATTTACCGAGTACCTCGAACGGTTCGTCACCGAGGTCAAGCCCCAGTTCCTCAGCTACGACAACTACATGGTCCAGTATTCCGATGACATGCAGGACGAGAAGCGGGCAGGAATCTACTACGCTGATCTGCTCGAAGTACGTCGAGTCGCCCAGAAGTACGGCCTTCCGTTCTGGAACATCGTGTCCTGCAATCAGATCCGGTCGATGACGACCATCCCCTCTCCTGCCAATCTGGCCTTCCAGGCGTACACAACGCTGGCCGCTGGTGGGCGGGGCGTGTCCTGGTACAAGTATTACCAGGACGGCTACGCCTATGCACCCATCGACAAAAGCGACAATAGGACCGAGACGTGGCAGTACCTCCAGGTGATCAACCGGCAGGTAGGCGTGCTCGGACCGATCATGAACCGCCTCAAGTCCACGGGAGTCTTTTTCACGTCCCCTCCGCCCGTGAAGTCGCTCCCTCTGTTGCCGGGCCGAATCGTCAAGCAAGTCCAGTCGAAGGGATCTCCCCGAGAGATCACAAAGGCGGAACCGCCGGTCATGGTGGGCGAATTCACGGACGAGCAGGGCTCAGATTGCGTGATGATCGTCAATCTCAGCTTACAGCACTCCACGAACATCAAACTGGAGACGATCAAGCCGTATCAGACCAAGCAGGTGTTTTCCGCCGTGGACGGCAGGCTGGTGCCGCTTGATGACAAGAACGGTCATTGGCTGGTCGCCGGGCAGGGGGTGCTGATCAGGCTGAAGTGATTCCGGCGAGGGCAAGAAGCAGAACCTTACTCTTCGTTCTCTAGCATCTCCCTTGCTTTGAGAAGTTCCTGCTGGTGATCATCGCTCAGGGTTGGGTAGCTCAGCTTGAGCTTCTCAAGCGACGAGAGGATAATCTCTGCCACCGCCAGCCGGGTAAACCATTTGCGGTCGGCGGGGATAATGTACCAGGGAGCCCATTCGGTGCTCGTGTGGTTGAAGACATCCTCGAAGGCGTCCATGTATTGGTCCCAGAAGGCTCGTTCCTCTACGTCGGCCGCCGAGAACTTCCAGTTCTTCTCCGGCCGGTCGATACGTTCCAAGAATCGTTTCTTCTGCTCGGCCTTCGATACATTGAGGAAGAACTTGAGGATCACGGTGCCGTTGTCCACCAGGTGCTTCTCGAAATGATTGATGCCCTCGAAGCGGCGTTTCCAGATGTTCTTGCCTCGTGCCTCCGGCGGCAGTTGTTGAAATTCCAGGAACTCGGGATGAACACGCACCACCACAACTTCCTCGTAGTAAGAGCGATTGAAGATCCCGATGCGACCTCGCTCCGGCAAAGCCTTAGAGCACCGCCACAGATAGTCGTGATCGAGTTCTTCCCTTGAAGGGGCCTTGAAACTCCGCACGTCGCACCCCTGGGGGTTCAGCCCGGACATCACGTGTTTGATTGTGCTGTCCTTGCCCGCCGCATCTAACGCCTGGAACACGACCAAGACGGCATAGGTGTCCTGGGCATAAAGCATGTCCTGCTGCTCGATCAGCCGTTCAATTCCCTCCTGTAACCTCTGGGCGGCATCTTTCTTGGTTACGTATTCGGCCTTGTAGCCTGGATCGTAGTCCTTCCTAAGCGAAATGGCGGTACCCGGTGGAACCAGGAACGGACGAAAGAAGTCTTCACTCATGGCGTTTGGTCTCCAGTGGACGCTTGGCCGATGCAATGCAGATGCGAATCCGTCCGATAGATCAACTCGTTTCCCGATATTGCGGGCGAGGCTGTGATTCTCTCGCCCAACTCGTTCCTCGCCAGCAACTTGAACGCTCTTCCGGTCTGCACGACGAAAGTCGTTCCGTCGTTATTGCTCAAGTAGATACGTCCGTCACTGGCAACCGGCGTGGAGTTGCAGTCGCCGCCGAGCCGCTGGCGGTACTTCTCCTCGCCTGTCCTCCCGTCGAGGCAAATCAGAACCCCGTTGTCCATCAAGGCATACAAGAGGCCACGATAGTAAAGCAGCGAAGGCTCCTGCGGTCCCGGTTTCTGGCTGATCCAGACGGGCATGGGCGGCTTCCTATCGGCTGTCAGCCGGATGGCGTGAATTTGGCTCTGCCGCCACAATTGCAGGAACACCATGCCGTCCCCGTAGACGGGGCTGACGATGATCTCGCCATTGAACGGCCCTTCCCCCTCTCCGTATTGCCACAATTCGACATGGGTGCGAGTATCGAACGCCGTGAGGCGATTCTTCCCCGGCACAAGGATGTCCGACTGCCCATGATGTTCAACAAGCAGCGGGGTGGCATGGGCAGTGCCGATGGGGCGGTCCATCTTCCAGGCAATCTTGCCGGTCATCTTGTCGAGCCCGATCAGGTAGCACGGCCCGGTATGGTGGTCCCAGGAGAAAAGAACGGCGTCGTCCAGAACCAACGGGCTCAAGTTATAACCCCAAGCCATTTTGGGATCGCCGAATGTCGGGATGTAACGGGTGACCCAGGCCAGCTTACCCTCATGAGAGTACCGGGCGATGTCGGCATTGCCGAAGGCGACGTAGATCGCATCCTCGGCGACCGCAGGCGTATTGGCGGCAAGGTTCGATTTCTTGTGCGTGTGCTGGTCCACAGCGAAGCCGAAATCTTGCCGCCAGAGTTCTTTGCCACTTTTCCGGTCGTAGCAGAGCGTCAGGAGCGACTTCTTGCCGCCCTGTTCTTGCTGCGATGTGACGAACACCCGACCTCGGTAGACCACCGGCGAACTTGTTCCCCACCCCGGTAGCTTCACCGACCAGCGGACGTTCTCCGTCTGGCTCCATCGGATCGGAAGGTTACGCGCGTCCGCCACGCTATCTCTGTTTGGTCCTCTCCAGCACGGCCAGTTGTCGCCACTAGCCGGAACGTGACGAACGAAAGCGGTTCTTGGCTGATCGTCGGCAACAGCCAAGGCCGCCCAAAGGACCAGAAGGTTCAAGGCGACGATGATTAGATGGCGAACATTTGCGGGCATCTCGATCACTTTCTCTAGCGTCCGACCACAGTTATTGGTCGCCCACCACGATAACGGCCTAGCCCCCGCTGGTCAAATGAGGCAAAACCTGGAGAAGCAGAGCCGCAACAAACCAGACCACGAGTGCAGCGACGGGCTCTCCGCCGAGGATTAGCAGGAGCCCGAGAAGAGCGAGCACCCACACCACCAGGGAGCCGGCGAAGGCCAAGAAACCATGCTGCTCCCAGTACGATGCGGGCGAACCGAGGCGAGTGTTCAGCCAACCACGCTTCTCGCTCTCCTGCGCCGCCGCCTCACCGTGCCGTTCTGAGCGGCCCAACTCGCCAGGGACGACGATGATGACCGCATTCCCGTCGCCTGAGATGTTCACAGTGCCTCCCGTTGGCCTCGAATCGGTTCTCGGTTCAACGCCAGGAGCTTTCGAGGCCGGAGCATCGTTGCGGAGGAGATCCACCTGCCACTCCAGCGATGATCTGTCAGCGGTGACTTCCCGCTCGATCCCGGAGTCAGCCGTTCGCTCCTTCCTCTCTTCGTAGCGGGCCGAACATCCACCACCAAAGCCGACCGCCAACAGGGTCACGAGCAAAAGGGTGTGGCACGAATACCTCTCGAACAGGCTCACGAGGTCGGTGGCAAGCCGCTGGGCCTGCTCCGCAGTGAAGGCGAGGTTGTACGGGTGAAAACTCGTGGGGTCGGGCCTAACGGTCACGATCACGACGGGTTCTTTGGGGGTGGAAGGGCCGACATTGGCCTCACCGGGCCACACAGCCAGAAGTTCGACCATTCTGACTTTCAAGTTCGGGGATTGGGACATGATCGGGCCTCCTTGGAACGTCGTCGGGGCCAGCAGGGTACTGGGATACGACGGTGGAGGCCGGTGTCCGTTTCCCGGCGGCCGGTGGGGGGGAATGGTCAGACAGGCAGGCGAGTGAATGTTGTACGACGAGGGTTCGATTCGCTTTGCCTCCATCCTGTGCAATGGGACAGTCCACGTATCGAAAGATCAGGGTTGCCGTATCGCGTGACGAAGCCCAAGCGACCCAAAATGTTGTGAATCAGGAGCTTACGGCTCAAGATTGCGTCGAACGGCCGTAGCCGGAGCAGACCCCCGCCGCCTCCACTACAAGGCCACGTTGCGAAAACTCGTAAGTGGCCTTTTTTATTGCGCTTACGGAATTCACTCTACTGGCAAGTACGGTGGAAGTTGCCGCTTCTATTTGACCCCGGCGATAAGTTCGAGTATAGGATGTGCACGGACGTGTTGGGGCGTGTCGTCGAAGTTGTATCCGGCGATACGCTGGACCGGGTTGTCGGTGACAAGATCCTCACACCGCTCGGCATGACCGACACCTTCTTCAAGGTGCCGCCTGACAAACGGGATCGCTTGGTTGCAGCCTATTTCAGGGCGGAAGATGGCATTCGGAAGCTGAAGGATGGCGACACTGGCCCAAAAGGGAAGACTGGAGACTATCCATACAACGACTCACACAAGTGTCTCGCCGGTGGCGGTAGCCTCTGTTCGACGCCAAGAGACTACATGCGATTCTGCCAGATGCTCCTAAACGGCGGCGAACTGGACGGAAAGCGTGTGCTGAAGAAGGACACGGTGGACTTGATGATAACCAATCACGTGGGCACGCTGGACACACCAGATCTGGATGTCATCGACCGGTTTGGCTTCGGCTTCACGATCTACTCAAATAACGAAGGTTGCCACGAGCAGTTACGAGGAGCCTACGCTTGGTTCGGTCATTGGTCCACGTCGTTCCGCACTTCGCCACGAGGCGATTGGATTATTGTCACGATGTCGCAACTGGCGTGGGACAACGAAACCACACCAGCTTGGTTCGCCCAGTACGAGAAGATCGCTGCGGAGGCAATTGAACGGTAGGCCACCGCCGCTGAGCGCCGGGAAGCACCGGCACCTTGGGAAGCTCCGATCTTCGGAGCGGACTTCTACTGGAAGCCGAGAGAGGCATTTACGTCGCTGGTGGACCGATGCGGGAACAAGTAACCAGCGCCTTGTGTTCTCGGAGAGATCCACGACGGGGCAAAATTGCCGGTCCCAGCACTATCTACGGGCATGGGACAATGGAGTATTCAAGTCGGGGATGTGGGTAAGATTGCCGCTTCGCTATCGGCAGACACCTTCGACGCCTGTTTCTGCGATCCGCCGTATGCCCTTGAATTCATGGGCAAGGACTGGGATCGGTGCCTGCCCGGCGTCGAGGTGTGGGGAGAAATCCTCCGAATCTGCAAGCCGGGGGCATGGCTGCTGGCGTTCGGCGGCACCCGCACGTTTCACAGGTTGGCTTGCAACATCGAAGATGCCGGTTGGACGATCAAGGATTGCATTATGTGGCTTCACTCAATGGGATTTCCGAAGTCGCTCGACCTCGGGAAAGCCGACGACCAATGAAACGGCTACGGGACCGCCCTGAAGCCCGCATGGGAGCCCGTCATCGTCGCCATGAAGCCCATCGACGGGACGTTTGCGAATTGTTCGAAGTGGGGCTGCGGCGGGCTGAACATCGACGGCTGCCGAATCGGTGAAAATCCCGGTTACCGCTACAACACCAACCGCAACGGAACCACCTTCCATGGCCAGCAGTGTGAGCGGATCAAGCAGACCGCCGAAAAGGCTGGGAAGGAGTGGATCGAGTCCAAGAAAGGGCGCTGGCCTGCAAACGTGGTGCTGGATGAAGCGGTCGGGGAAATGCTTAGTGAACGCTCTAGGTTCTTCTACTGTGCCAAGGCATCGAAGCGAGATCGTGGCGAGTTCAACGATCATCCCACGGTCAAACCATTGCGGCTCTGCGAGTGGCTGGCGAAACTGATCCTGCCGCCTGCTCGGGCAACTCCCCGACGACTCCTCGTTCCCTATTCCGGTTCAGGCTCAGAAATGCTCGGGGCACTGGCGGCAGGCTGGGACGACGTGCTGGGAATCGAGTTGAACCCGGACTATGTGGTGCGAAAAGACCATGCAGCTTTCAAAGCGTTGAGCTTCGGGAAACTTCGGAAAACCGCAGGCGACCTCGTGAAGAGGTTTTCGGATGGCGAGGTGAGCGGCGTCTTTCTATGCCACGGGACGCCTGTGCCGAGTGACTCGTTGCAGGATGTCTACACAAACCGCCCTTTGCCCGAGTCTTTCGAGCCTTGCAGAGCGTGGAGGGATTTCTCAAACTGATGTTCGAAGAGGTGCCCGAGCCATTTCCAGAGGAGCGGAAGAGAGGCGGCGGCAACCTCTCCCTCCGTCAAATCGAAAAGATCCACATCATGGATACCGAAGGCAAGTCGGTAACGGAGATCGCCGAGGCAGTTGGGACGACGAAGCAAACCGTCTACCGGCGACTTGCAGCGAAACGCCCAACTTCGGAAGATCAGAACGCTCAACCTGGATAGGGTAGGGTCACCTCGCATCTGGCCGGGCCATCGGAAGTCTTCGATGACGCTATGGGAGCGATAGAGGCTTCTCGACTCGACCTCATGCTCAACGCCATGGATCAGTTGAGAATAGCCAAGGTCGCCTTGATGAGGTGAGAGGGCGGTCGTGATCCGCTGTGTCAGACCACCAGTTGTGGCGTAGACCTGCAACCCGGGAAGCCGCGAAAGCGGCGTTCCCCGGCCCCAGTAGTCGATGCCGATGTGCTTGGTGAACATCATGGTTAGTGTGCTGCGCTCATCGGCTTCACGATCTCCCCGTAAAGCCCTGGCCGACGCTGTTGGAGATTCCGGCTGTTCTCCCTGGCTCGGCGCACCTGCTCCAAGTTGATCGTGGCCGTGATGTAGCTTTCCTTGGGCTCCTCGCAAGAGGTCATGATTCGGGCAGGCCACTGCCCGATCAGCGTTCCGGCACCGTAGGCTTGGTTCGTGGCGATCAAAGCCACCTCGTTCTGGAACATCGCCGACTTTACGATGAAATCTTCGACCGTCCCCCGGCGTCCATTGATCCACACGAGGGTCTCTGCCCCCTTGAGGGAGAGGACTCGGAAGCTTTCGGGAAACCAGCCGTCGTAGCAGGTGAGAATGCCGATCCGGCCAAAATCGAGGTCGAAGACCGGGAATGCCTCGCCCCTCTTCATCTTCCACTCGGGATCGTTCCTAATGAACCAGTCGGCGTCCTTGCCCTTCGGCGGCCTCGACCACGGCGGATCGCCCTCGAAATGGTCTACGGCGGCATGGACCTTGTTGTACTTGCCGACGATTGTGCCTGCCCGGTCGAACAGAAGGGCTGTGTTGGCATAAGTCCCGTCCTCGAAGACCTCCCAGCACCCGACGATGACGTAAATGCGCCCAGCCGCTGCCGCTCTGAAGATCTGTTCCGTCTCCGGGCCGGGGACCGAAATCCTGCCCAGAAGGTACTCGGGGAACACGACCAGTTGGGCACCATCGGCCGCCGCTCTTTCGATGTACTCGACCACCTTCCCGGCTGGGTCGAAATCCGGTCTGGGGACATCGGTCTTGTCGTAGCCGAGCATCTGGACTGCCGCTACCTTCACTCGTGCGGGTCTCTGGGTACCCTGAGCAAGTGCTGGAAGGGCGGCGAAAACGGTCAGCAGAAGCAGAAAGGTTCGTGTATACATGCTGTCGTGTTGGTGTCGAATTGCTGTCTTCATCTTGTATACTTCGCCAAGGCCATTCCGGCGGGAAGGGTGTCCACGGTCTCGATGGCGAGGAGCCGTTCGAGGAGCTTTTCCAAGTAGGTCGCCCGGATCGGTCCCCAGCCTTCGTCGTCCAGGCCGTGGGTGTTGAAGATCAGCCACCCCGAATCCTTGGCCAGCAACTTCTCGATCTCTCGGTCGATGGCCGCCTCGCAGTTGCCGGGACCGAAGCTCGTGCAGGTGAGCTTCGTCTGCCCCTTGTGCGGCAGAGGATTGATGGCTCCCCCGCCCGTCCTGAAGGCTCGCACCTGGGTTGGCAACCACTTCTCCAACTCGGGCGTCGAGGCGTTGTAGGGGAAGTTAAAGACCGCCTGCTTGCGGTCGAAGCCTTTCAGTTCCTCGTCGAACACGTCGAAGCAGCGCAGGATCAGGTCTTTCGCCTCGACGAACGGCAGGCTCCGCTTGTTAGCGTGCTTGTAGCCGTGTGGCATGATCTCGTGGCCCCTGGCCTTGAGATCGTTCCACAAACCGAAATCAGCCCGAGGAACAGCGGGGTAATCCGGCGGTCGAAAGTCCTTCATGTGTGCCGAGGCAACCACGTTGATGCAGGCGGACAACTTGTGCTTCTCGTAGACCTCGGCTGTCTTGATCGAGGATTTCCTAAAGCCGTCGTCAAAGCTCAGCGTGACGAGGTGGCTCTTCTTGGCCGAAGGCTTTTCGCCCGCATCGCACACCTCGGGGAGCACGCAGGCAGCACTGACTGCTCCTGCGGCAGCCATGAATTCTCGACGAGTGGGCCTCATGGCATCTCCTAATTGTGATGAGGTTTCCTGGCTGGGGGTACGCATCGGGGCTGGTTTTGAGCAGGTTGCGGAAGTTCGTTAGTTGGCCGACGCTCACCATCACGACACTACCGTCGGCTTCCTTCGAAAGAACTTGCCGGTAGAGGATTGCGGCGTCGGGCGCATCATCGGCTGTCTCCAGAGCGTGCGGAAACTCTTCGGCGATCTGCTGGGCGTACCTTGATGGACGGTTGTGGGCTGGCCCCTTGACGACACCCAGAGGAATGTCCGGGCGGCCGAAGTAGGTATTCAGTGCATCGAGGCAGAGCGGACTCCATGGGTTCTTAACGCACACGCCGATGGCCAAGATTTCGACCTCGCCACGGGTGGCCAAGGCGTGGAGAGTGGCAACCGTCCCCACGTCGTCCACGTCGCCCATGATGTCGGTGTCGAAAATCAGCCGGACCGGCCGTGTTTTCTCAGCCCGGCTGATAGCAGCAGCGACGATGAGCAACAGAATCGCTATGGCCTTCGCACAGTTCATTATTCGGTCTCCTCCTCTGTTATTCCTCCACCAGATCGTACACCCGCACGTAGTCCACCAGGAACTTGTCAGGCAGCTTCGCTTTGGTGATATCTCCAGCCCAGTCGCCGATCTCGTCGCTCACCTTGATGTACAGCGGCACTTGGCATACTCCACCGGCGTCCGTCCTCCAAGCCTCCTTACCATCGACGTAGAAAACATATTCATCGGGTTTCCACCAGAGGGAGAACGTGTGCCAACCATCCATCACGCCGGGAGTGTGAGATACATGCCCTTTCGACTTGTGGTACTCGCCATAGCCGTCCCAGTGCAGGGCGTGCTGCACCCTTTCGTCCAGCCAAGGCTTCTCCATAATGTCGATTTCCGTGCCATCCCGACCTTCGTTGCCAATCTTCCCCACAGAGGAGTTGTAGAGCCAGAACGCCGTCCAGTGGCCCGGCTGCTCCTGGAATTTCACTCGGGCCGTGTAGTAGCCGTGGGCGTGCTCGTACTTCCGTTTCGTTCGGACACAGCCGTCAAGGTACTTGTCACCTTCCTTGAAGGCTCTGATGACGAGGTGGCCGTCGCCATCAAGTGAGATTGCCTTATGACTCCACCATCCATCCCGCCGTCGCCCCTCGGGAATGTCCCACTTGGAGTCGTCCAACTTCGTTCCCTCGAACTCGTCGTTCCAGACGAGCTTCCACGCTTTACCGTTTGGGGCTGGTGGCAATTGATCGTCGGGTTGCTGTGCCTTGGTTGGCCAGGGCAGCAGTCCGATCAGTACACAGGCAAGGATCACTCTCATCGGCCAAACCTCCACTGTCCATTGGTGCGGTCGAAGAATCAGTATCGGACGGGCATTCTACCATCCAGCGACTCCACGTGCTAGAATCAACTCGCCGCAAATCATGGAGAACCAGCATGTTGCGCCTGTACGTCATTGGGTTAATGGTCATGCTCGTTGCACCAGCCCTGTCCGCCGAAGCCTTGCCGCCAGCCAGAATCCCAACCCTGATCGTGGACGGCATGAACAACCACGATTGGCCCAGGGCAACGGGCATTCTGCGGGAGATCCTCGAAGGCAGCGGGCGGTTCACCGTCGAGGTCTCGACCAGTCCACCAGCCGATGCTCCAAAGTCGGAGTGGGACCAGTGGCGACCGGATTTTGCCAAGTACGATGTCGTTGTGAGCAACTTCAACGGCGGCCACAAACCAAACAGCCTGCACTGGCCCAGGGCGGTCGAGAAGGCCCTGGAGGATTACGTTTGCGGCGGTGGCGGGCTGGTCATCTACCACTCGGCGAACAATTCGTTCCCGAACTGGGAAGCCTACAACGAGATGATCGGACTTGGCTGGCGGGAGAAGGGCTTCGGGCCGAGCTTGATCGTCAGCAAGGACGAGAAGGTTGTCGAGATTCCGAAGGGAGAGGGTCGCAACCCCGGCCATGGTCCTGAGCACGACTTTCAAGTTACTGTGCTGAACCCGAATCACCCGATCACCAAGGGGCTGCCCAAGAAGTGGCTGCATCCGCACGAGCAACTCACTCACGGACAGCACGGCCCGGCGAAGAACCTGACCGTTCTCACCTACGCCTACTCCAGGGGCACCGGAGACAACGAGGTGATGGACTGGGTGATTCCCTACGGCACAGGTCGGATCTACGTCACCATGCTGGGGCATCTTTGGAAGGGCAAACCAGATACCGCAATGCAATGCGCCGGGTTCCAGACGATGCTGATCCGAGGATGCGAATGGGCAGCGACGGGCAAGGTGACGTACCCGGTGCCGGATGATTTTCCCACGGCCAATGAGATCAAGCTGTCCACGCCGTTCGCCGTACCGCCCCAGCAGTTCGGGATCGAAACGAAGAAGCCGGAAGATCGGGTTGAAGTGGAATCGGTGAACGGCACAACAACCTTCACCGTAACGAGCCCCAGCGGAATCGGGAGTGCGAAGATCAGGCCGGACGTGGGACAATGGCCCGGTGAGGTCGTCCTGCGCCTACGGCTGAAAGGCTTGGAATCGCTTACGGTTTCCAACGGCAACGTGACCTTGGCGGCATCGGTCTCCAGTCATGACGGAGGCCAAGGGATAGTCCTGAAACACGGAGACGAAGAGAAGACCCTCGGCAAGGACGATCCATACTGGACGGAGGTGCGGGCTCGGGGCAAGGAGTTCGAATTGAAGCTGCCCGCAGCCCTGTTCAGGGACAAGGCCGAGCCGGTGACGGTCAGTTGGATCGACTTCTACCGGAGATGACTTGAGAAAACCTCCCCGATCCTTCGCCCCCTACGACCGACGTTCGGCATCCTACCGTCCGGATCGCCATTTCGGTAAAATAAGGCCACGTTTTTGCCAGAATGGTAGCCAACCCGAGTGAGGGAACAGTAGTAGCATCCAAATGAAACGGAAGAAGAGCAAGGATCGACGGCAACGCAATCAACCCTCCGCACGGCCCAAGATTTCCCAAAGCATTTGGGAATTTGCCGGGGATTTCATCGGCATGGGCGAAACCTTGGACATGCGACAGAGCTTTTTGAACGCTGCGGGGAGTGCGTGGAATATCGCCTGTGATCGACCCGAGGTCAGAAAGAAGGGCCTCGACCAATTCATGCGGGAGTACCAGAAGTTTAATCCCGATGCCGATCAGGAACACCTTGCTGAAGTGAGGAGCGACATGGAGAAGTTGATCGAGGCAAAGCTCAGGATGTTTCCCCACGATCTGCGGCGCGTAGTACACGCCAGAATCGTCACCGTGGGCGGCCAGGAGCGAATTGAAGCGGCGGCACTAACAGCGGAGTAAACGGAACGACTATGCCTCGACTTAGTGCCGGATTGCTGATGTACCGATTCAAAGACGGAGCCCTCCAGGTTCTCTTGGCCCATCCTGGCGGTCCGTTCTTTCAAAACAAAGATGAAGGAGCCTGGTCGATCGCGAAGGGTGAACCGGATGCCGACGAAGACCTGTTCCTTACCGCTCAGCGGGAATTTGAGGAGGAGACGGGCCTGAAGCCCTGTGGGCCGTTCATCCCGCCAAAACCCATTAAGCAGAAGGGCGGAAAGGTCGTTAACGCCTGGGCGTTCCAGGGAGATTGCGATTCGACCGCCATCACCTGCAACACCTTCACCATGGAATGGCCGCCTCGGTCGGGTAAACAAATGGAGTTTCCTGAGATCGACCGAGCCGAGTTCTTCGATCTGGCAACGGCAAGGACGAAGATCAAGTCCGGCCAGGAATCGTTCCTTGACGAGTTAGAAGTGCTTCAGACAAGGAAGTGATCTGTGCCCCAGAGCCTCCGATCCGAACTGAAGAGTACCCTCACCTTTATCGGCCTGATCTGGGCGGTATTCCTGATTGATGTCGTGTTGCCCGTGAATCTTCTCCACCTTGGCCTTGTCCCAAGAAGCCTGACAGGGTTGGTCGGCATCCCAGCGATGCCGTTTCTCCACGGAAACCTGGGGCACCTGATCAGCAGTACCGTGCCCCTGTTCTTCCTTCTGATGTTCAGTGCGGGCGCATCCTAATACGCGTCCCGATCCGGGATGATGTATTACGCGAGTTTGATCCATACGCAGTTGCGATGGGAATGGTTGGGAAGCGGACCAGTCTGAAAGCGTTCCTTGATTTACTTTGTGTCCAGGCAAGGACAGACGGCGGACAAACGGGCGTGGGTCGCGGAGGTTTTCCTCGCAGTCGCAAAACGTCTTGGCTGTCGGTTTGCCGCCCTTGCCTGCCACCCGTCAGATTGAGTAGAATGCAAGATGAGCAAGCAAGCGGTAGCTAGGGTCTGCGGGTCCGAAATCTCCGGAGTATGAGCATGTCGTTGGCGGAAGTGTTACCGGAAGTCCAGACGTTGTCCCGGCTTGATAAGATTCGGCTGATTCAGATTCTGGCTCAGGAGCTTGAGCGGGACGAAGGCGAACTGATCGAACCGGGCCGGTCGTATCCGCTCTGGTCGCCCGACCGGGCGTTCACTGCCGCAGACGCCCTTTTGCAGGCACTCGAGGAGGAGAAAGGCCACTCATGACACCCCCGGCCCAGTCGTTCCCCTACGTGCCGCGCGATCCCTCGCTCGGCAACGCCAGCCTTGCTCCGATGCTGCCCGTGACCTTGGTCGGAAGTCAAAGCGTTGCGACATCCGGCCTCGTGGACAGCGGGGCGGCGGTCAACGTTTTGCCGTATGCCCTGGGCGTGCAGTTGGAATTGGATTGGGAGCAGCAGACTCGCACGGTCGAATTGTCCGGTAATTTGGCTTCCGTTGAGGCGCGAGTCGTGGTGCTTTCGGCAGCGGTCGGGAGTTTTTCTCCCGTGCGTCTGGCATTTGCCTGGACTCGGACGGACGCGGTTCCGGTCATCTTGGGGCAGGTGAACTTCTTCCTGGAGTCTGACGTCTGTTTCTTCCGTTCGCGCGGTTTATTCGAGGTGCGGCCCAAATCATGAGAAGAGGCCGAACTTATCGGATGCAGTTGACCGGGGACCGCGGTCAGCGTTTTGTCGAGATGGTACGATCAGTCGCCGCGGCCCCGGCAACTGCTCCGGGTCGTTCGGCCTTTGGAGGATCGTGTATTGGACTTGCTTGGCGAGATTCGCGCGGCCTTCCCCGCATCTGTCCATCCGGGAGACGCCGTACTCAGCGATTGCTGGTGCGACGAGTGTGAGTTCTCGGTGCGCAATCTTCGCGGCAAGGCATGGAAACAGGTGCGGCTGGAGGACTTCAACGGCGAGAACGGGCACTTGTCGCGCCGTGTCTTCAGCTACTGGCTGCCTGCATTGCTCTCTCTCGCCGTGCAACATCCAGGCAACCTCAAGTTAGCGTGCGAGGTGAACGCCCGCCTGATTGTCTCCGACCTCAACCCGCCGGAACAGGCGGAGTCGGTTCGGGAAACCATCAGCCACCTGTCCGTGACACAACGGCACGTCGTAGCGAGGTTCCTTGAACGGCTGCGCGAGGCGGGACCATCGGGGTCAGAATCTAAAACTTCAATTTCCCACATCCAACTTGAGTTTTTAGAGTCTGACCCCGATGCCGCGACCTTCGGAAGGTTGGGGAAATAGAAGTGGGTGGGCGAGGGCAGGGGAGGCGGTGGGCGGTACGGAGTACCGAGTATTGAGTAGGGAGTAGCAAGTAGCGAGTGCCGAGTACGCAGGACACAGTACAGAGTAGCCGGTTCATTCGTGCAGCCTGGGGACGGATTGGAAGACACGGGTGGAAGACAAGCACATACAATGTGCAATGCCTTTGCGCGAGCGGGTTTTGCGCACAATCGGGGATTTGACGCACGAGAAGACGACGCATCGACGGTACCTGGGACCGACTGGCAAGATCCTCAACAAGAAAAAGCCGAGATGGGGACAGAAGAGAGGAGATTGTGATGGGGCGGGGGAATGAGAGTGGATGGAAGCTGTCTGCACCGACGTGGCTTGGCGAGCAGCGAAGCAGATCGAGTACGGAGTACAGAGTACGAAGTACAGAGCAGGAGGTACGGGGGAGCGGGTGCGGAGATTGCGGGAGGGCGGGTTTCTAATAGGAGTCGACACGGTCGACCACGAGAAGACGAGCCGAGTTCGCCGGGACCTCAATCGAAACCTCCTGCTGCTTTGTCACGGCGCCGAGTTCTTGCCGCCGGCCCGTCTCCGGATTCCAAATCGAGGCATTCCCGGCTGCCGGCACGGTCAGTTGTCCTTTGGCATTCTTGTCGGCCGGGTTGGCCACCAGGAGAATCTCTCGACCTGGTTCTTGGCGACGCAGGAGCCGAACGGTGCGGGGGCCCGTCCAGACCGTGTTGGCCGGGACTTGCCGGTCGAGCCAGGCGATCAAGTCCGGCTGCTCGGCAAGCTCTGGAAGATGAATGGTCCGCTCGGGGAACTCTGCCAAGAGCGACGCGGCTTCTTGCCTCACTTTCGGATCGTCACCGAGTTGCGGGCTCTGGCTCGGAAGAGCACCCGTGAAGGCAATCTTCCCGCCTGATTCGACAAACGCTCGCACCTGCCTGAGCGAGTCCGGATCGATCATCCGCATCTGGGGCAGGATCAGTGCGGCGAACTGCTCGTCTGCCAAGAGGAGACGGCCGTCCTTGATCTTCGCCTCGTTCAGGAGTTGTTCGCTCAGACAATCAAAATCGCGCTGGTGGCTGGCCAGCGTATGGCATGTCTCGCGGAAGAGGCGATCGATGGCGAGCGGCTCGGGATTGGCGGCAAAGTACCCGGCAAAGCGGCCCTGGTCCGGCGGGGTGTAGCTGGCCCAAACCGACGCTTCGGGGACGAGGACGGCAACGTCGGCCACGTGCCGGCCGCGCCGCGTCATGACGGCCATGCGGCCGACGAAATCGCTGAAGTGGGCGTAATCGTCGACCGAGAGTTCCTTCTGGATCGTGTAGGTGCTCATGTGGGTGATCCCGCCGGCGAATTGCCAGGCGGCGACCCCGAGGATCCGGCGAAGGCCTACCTTATGGGCCAGGGCGAAGCTTTCAGTGAAGACGCCCCGCTTGCCCGTCAGGTGTGCGATGGAGGAAGCCATCTTGCAGGAGAAGTCTTCGGGCACAGGGAAGCGCCCCTGCTCCCAACCGGCCATCGTCTTGTAGGGCGACGCGCCGAGCAAGTCGACGCCCGGCAGGTCCATGCGGGCCCAGTTCTTCATCATGCTTCCGCTGAACATGACGTGAAACAAGAGCGACTCTTCCAGCAGCATATGCCCGCTGGAAGCGACGCCGTGCTCGCGGCACCAGTCCTCGCTCTGGCCGAAGTAGTTCTCCGCGACCAGATCGCTTTGCACGTCGTAGAAGTCGTAGCGATACCTGCCCGTCTTCGGTCCGGCCGGGTGAAACAGGGCGGGCAGGATCTCGATAAGAGAGTACTTCTTGTCTTTGAGGAAAGCAGCCGGTAGCTGCTCGCACCATTGGATCATGGGGACGCAGTGCGGGTTTCCCCCGCTCCAGTGCTCGGCGCTGCCGAACTGGGGTTCGTCGGTGAAAAAGAGGTCGATCCGGGCCAACTCAGCGCCCAGTTCGGCGGCGTACCGGGCGTGGGTCAGTTCGATGAATCGCGCCACGGCGCCGCGGTCGAGGATGTTGACATTGCGTCGCGGGATGTTGTGGCGCCGCCACGTATCGGGCTGAAACCGCTCGTGGAGGCAGACGGACCATTCCCCTCCGGGGGAACTCCACCGGAAGTTGCCGGCTTTGGCCTTCTCCGTGAGATCGATGGCCTTGTCGACGTCGATTGCTCCCTGACGCGTGGGCACGGCATAGCAGGCGACGACCAGCCCGAGGCCCGGCGAGATTTCGACGGTTTCGCCGGGGGCGACGGGCGTCGTGCGGCAACTGACGACTTCGACTTGAAACTCGGGGTGGCCGTCCAGTACTCGTCCGCCGGCGCTGCCGCTGGGGTAGCCCAGTTCGTCGTAGAGCCAAACGCGCAGTCCCTCGCGTTGCACGAGGGTTAGGGTGTCGCGCAGTTTCTGGAACTGGGCGGAATCGTTCAGGTAGGTCGGATTATTCCACGGTTCCTCGCCGACATCCTCTGAACCAGGGGTAACTCCGGCATCGATCACCGCTCCGCCCGCGCGGCGAGCCTTGAGCCAGTCGACGGCCTCGGGGCGATCGAGCGGCATGGAATGCGTTATGATCAAGGGGCGAAATTCGGCCGGCGGATCGCGGAAGCAGTCGGCCAAGGGGGCGAGCGGCGTTGTTTCCGTTTCACCCCATGCAAGGGTTATGGAGGCGGCGATCAGAGCGAGGATGAGCGGTATTGTGCGTTGGGGGTTGGGCATCGGCGGGATGGTTGCGAGATTGAGGGAGGGGGCTTGAGGGGTGGCTATGGCCGGCGTTCGGGACAATCATCTTAATCGAACGTGTGGGCGCGTGCCAACGCGGGGCGTGTGCGGCACGTTCTTCTGGCAGTGGGCGCTTGGAGGACAGGTGTGCGAGCGTTGGAGGCCGAGGGGGTGGGGCTTGCCGCAGAGCGCGGAGCCCAATCGATGCCAGGGCAAGCGAGTGGCAGAGCCATGCGTCGTCCGCAAAACGGTTGTTCGAGCTGCCGTTCTCGACTATTCTGGGGGCTTGTCGCTCCAAGCGATGCCGGCGTATGCGCATCGACCAGGCTCTTCGAGAAAATCCATGCAAAGCCAGATACGAGTTGTCGTTCTTTTTTTCGCCGCTGCCGCGGGATGCGTCTGCGACCATGCTGCGGGCGCAGCGGACCGGGGCCCTCGCCGGAAAGCACGGTGCCGGGCGGTGGTTTGGTTAAGCATGGAAGTCGGAGAGAGGATCTGGCGGCAGATTGAGCCAATTCCATCCTGAACTCGTGATCAAAGGGAACAAGTCCGATGCAAGCAGACCTCGCTTTTGTCCAGGCCCTTCGAGGAGCACCGTTGACGGACGCTGACCGGAAGTCGCTCGACGCCGACCATCTGTTCGTGCTGGCCCTCCGAGGGGTGATCGAGCTGCTGGCGAAGGAAAAGCAGAGGTTGTCCGACGACCATCTGTTCATCCTGGCCCTGCGAGGGACGGTCAAATTGACCACTGAAGACAAGCAACGGCTGCCGCCCGATCACCTTTTCATGCTGGCGTTGCGGGGCATTGCCCACCTCACGCATCAGGATAAACAGCGGCTCGCACCCGACGATCTGATGCATTTGCAGATGCGAGGGGTGGTGTAGTCGCTCACCGTCAGCGGCGGCTGGTATTCTCGCAGGTTTCCCCCGAGAGGCTTTCCGGACGATCGTCGCAATCGTGAGACTTCAAGGAAGTCCCGTCAAGGGATGCCCTCTCGCTGTTCTTCGTCTGCCGGCCGAGTCGTTAACCCGGCGGTGTCCGGGGCGTTGTCCGCGCCGGACGATTTACCGGGCGGCGAGGCATCCGAAACCGGATAGAGCCGGACGTTGTCCCACCACGAATCCCCCTTCGCGTTTACCCAACCGCCGGTGAGCTTGACATCGCTGGTCCGAAGTTTCAAGCGGATCCTGGGCGATTCGGCCACGAAAAGGAAACCGCCTTTTTTCCAGCCCCCGGGGCAAGAGCCGTCCAGCGTCCACATGGTCTTATCGTCGACGAGGGCTGCATACTCGAGATAGCCGCGGGCGCCGGTTCGGTTCCAGTTGGCGAAGACATCGAAAGCGACCGCGTACTTTCGACCGGGCTCGACCGCAATCTCCTGCTCGATCTCGCCCCAGCTTGCGCGTGTCGGCAAGCCTCCGAAGTACGCCCATCGCATCCAGGCTTCGCTTTCCTGTTTCGCCTCGCGCTTGACGATCCGGTACGACCGCTTCCCGGAGGATGCCTTGTCGTCGACATACCCGCCGTCCGCGTAACTCGCCAGTCCTTGGCCGGTGACAGCAACGAACTTCCAGCCCTCGCTGGATTCCATATCGCCGTTCACCAGGGGTGATACGGAGCCTTGGGCTTGTTCGCGATCGGCGACGTGATGCGCGAGTCTTTCGTTGGTCCAGGATTCCACGCTGCGGGACAGTACGCGTCGCATGTCGGCCAGATGGTCGTTCCAAGTCAAGATGTCTCCGCCCCGAGGCGTGGCCCAATCGTACGTGAATTGGTCCTTGAGGAATACCTCCATCGCCTCGATGTGGTTTTCCACGATGGCGGCTTTGCGTTGAACATCGTCCGGCGTACTCGCAGCCTCGGCCGCCAGAATCACCAGCTCCTGGAATTCGAGCCTGATTTGCGCGAAGTGTTTCCCCGCGTTGAGGCACTTCGAGAACCGTTCGAGGAGCGGCCGGCTTTCCGCACGGCAATCGGGCTCTGCCATCGCCGCTTCTACGTGCGCGATTGCCTCGCGAGTCCGCTGCAACTCGGGCTTCCAATCCCAGTACCAATCGGCTCTGCGGCCGAACCGATCGAAGAGCATGTAAGCATAGGCGATGACCGGGGCCTTCATCTCATAGATTCGTTCCATGTGCTTGCCGGCTTGCGTTCCGTAAAGCCGGCGGCAGGCCAGTTCCAGGAATCCGCCTTGGCCGTAGATTCCCTCCGTCTGCCTCTCCGACCAGGTTCCGCGTGCCTGGTACACGGGACTGTTGCAGAAGGGGTAGCACTGCGAAGCCGCCTCGGGAACCTCGATGGCGCCCAAGGAATCCGTATTCCACATATGCGACGCGTTGAGCAAGATCAGGGGTTCTTGAAAAATCCGGCCGCACATGTAGTAGGCGACGTCGGCGCCTTCGTTCAGCTTGCTCATGGCCGCGGGCACCGGTACGAACAGCGGCCCCATCTCGTACAGCGAAGCAGGCGACACGGAGAACAGGAGCAAGCCCGGACCACCCTCACGCGTTCCGATGCTTTTCGACATCTCCAGGATTCGTTTCCGGTGGTTGTCGCCGCGGAGGAACTGCTCGCGGAATCCAAGGCATACGTTCTGCTTGTGCTTCAGCAACCTGGTGACGGTCGCCCAGTACTCCAGTTGTTTGTCCCAGATTTCGTCAGATTCGTGCGCGGCGGTATACGAGGGCGATACGAGGGCGACCAGGCAATCCCGAGCGGCGTCGTAACCACTGTCGGCGTTTTTGACGCTGAAAATCGCGTCGCAGATCGCGTTGTAGTCGTGAGTGAAGCCGCCAGCGGCGCCGGCGGCGGCCGCCATCTCGTCGCTGGGCCAGCGCCGCCTGCATTCGTCGCTACGGCGGCTCCAGAGCAGTTGCGTAGAAGCGTAAGTTCCGTGGTCCTCGTGGTGGATGTACAGGAAGCGGGGCTCGATCTTGTGGACGTAATCGCGGATGCGCTTTTGGAGTTGCGTGGTCAGCTCCTCATTACCGCGGCACTGGTACTGGATGCCATAGCCGCCGATCATCAGCTTGATGCCGCGCTCGTCGGCCAACCGGTTCAGTTCCTTCTCCAGAGGAAAAATGCCGGCGTCCCAGTCGGACTTATCGAAGCCCGACGAGAAACAGATCGCGTTGATCTTGTAACGCAGGCAACGGTCGAAGATGGCGGTAACCCTCTGCACATAGTTGTCTACGCCATCGCCCCAGTCGTAGCACCATCCGCGCCCCCTGTGCTCCCTGCCCTCGGCATAAGTCCAGTTTTCCGCCATCCGATACTTGAAGTCGGGCCAGTCGCGAACGTGCACGCGGGGCACGGCGATGCTGCCGCCGTCGCATCGAAGCAACTGCAGGAGTGTCATGGCTCCGTAGAGGGCGCCTTGAGCCGATCCGCCCACGACGGCAACGAGGTTGTTCTCGCAGCGGATGACATAAGCCTGCTCGCACCGGGTCGGGTCGCCAAGCAACTCCCGATCCGCGTCGTCAAGCAAGCCCGCGAGTCTCGCGAGGGTTTCTGTTTTCCGGTTGAAGGTGGCCAGCACGAGTCGCGGGTCCGCACCATTTTCGCTGGGGCTGATGCCGGTCGGCCCCGCCACGACCTGCGGCGTGTTGTCGCCCAGGGCCGCGATTTCCTTGACGATCCACTGGGCAGCCAGAATCTCTCTCTTGTCCGGGTCTTCCGGCGTGACAACGACAACCGGCGATCGGCCTTTCGTCACCAGCGGCAGCATGCTGCCCTGCCAAGACAGCCGTTTCGGCGGTGGGATGATCTCAAGGGCGAGCTCTCTGTTGTCACACGACTGTGCGTTGGCAGCCGCCCAGAGCACGGCCAGCACCGCGAAGGTAGGCAGTCCTCGCCGCCAGGACCTGTTCATGACGCGTGAGTTTCTCGGAAGATGATCCATGCTTCACCTCGCTGACATCGCTCCAGAAATCACCTCTTGGACCCACAATGGGCGCCTTGCACCATGTTACCGGATCGAATCGCAACGCGGCGTAACGCGAAATGTGACGATCTTCCATGGGCGGATGCGGAAGCGTAGCGTTTGGCCGTCGATGTCCATGTTCGACGGCTCGATCGCCGGTTCGCCCAGCAGGTTCGTAGGGTGGGCGCTCTCGATCGGACATCCCAGCCGCACGACCACGTCGGCCTCTCGTCCCAAGGTCTCGTACAACCGCAACTCCCAGGAGAGCTTCTTTCCATCATCGGATGCATCGACCAGTCGCAATGCCGACAGGGCCACGCCGGCGGGTTCGATCCGAGCGAACGATGCCTGCTCGTCCAGCCGTGAGCCGGCCGTCATCTGCTCGGCGTCAATGCTTCCTCGTCCAAACCCCGCACCGGGCGAAAAGGCCATTAGCGGGACATGGTGCTGGAGTGCGTCGCGATAGGTTGCCGCCTCGCGCCACGTATCCTCGTGCGGCACCAACGCGCATCGCCAACGGTTGCGGCCGACGCCGGTGGTCGACGGATGACACTTGCTCGACCAATGTTTGCTGTCGGGCATCGGCCAGAGGCGGTGGAGGATGAACTCGATGGCACCGTTGCCTCGCCGGTTGTACGCGTAGCCGGTGAGCATTCCGGGCGGGCAGACAAACGTGGCGCCGCGGTCGGCCGTCGAGACGTCGGTCCAGCGGGTGGCGTAGAAGCCGTGCGGATAGCCGGTCTCGAAAAACTCGCCTCGGAACGGCTCCCGGTCCAGGTTTTCACGCGGCTCGGCGCCGAAGGGGATGCCGGCGAACACGCGTCCGCCCTCAAGCTCCAAGGGGCAGCGAATACAGAACACGCCGCTGCCCGGCTGAGCGTCGATTTCGACAAGGTATTCGATCTTCCGGCAATCGCGCCAGAGGCGGATCTCGCGGGTCAATCGGTGCGGACCGATCGTCCCTTCGGCACGGACCGAGGCGAATACGGGTCCCTCGACCGAACGGCACCGGTCGGCCTGCATTTTCCAGCCGTGACAGTCGCCCAGCGGCCCGACCGCCTGCCAAGTGCCCGAGTTCGGCACATCGTAGAAGACCAGGTCGCCCAGCCCGCCTTGCCCGCCGGAACCCAATGTCCTCCCGCTGGCGGTGTCCACGACGACCGCCTGACCGTCGGCCTTGAGCCAGACACGGTAGCGGCCGTTCTCGACCGGCCCCGACGTGACTTTGGCTTCCGGTTGCCGGGAAGTCTTCGCATTGGATCGGGTCAGATAGAATGTCTTGTATCCGCAGGCCGGTACATCCCGGGCGACGAACGTGGTCAGCCCGGCGTCGACGGCACCGCTATGCGCAACCGTTTGCGTGGGCACCACGTCGCCCGATGCATCGCGGAGGACCGCATCGGTCGCGTCGGCATCCAGGGCGAACTCGACCGGACCGGTCACGGGCCAGGCGTGGAAATTGAATACGACCAGCGGCGATCCGGCGGTCTTGTTGAAGCGGATGCCGCGAGTGACCGCGCGAAGCGTATCGGACAGTGCCTGCTCAGCCTCCTGTCGAGTTTCGCAGACCTTGGCCCAACGTTCGTCATAATCATCCTTGAAGGCGAATAAGATCGCGTGTCCGGTACAGGAGAGGACATCGTGCCAGCGTTCGTCCGTCGCGCGGGCGGGCAGCGAGTCGCCGAGCGTCGAAGCCATTACCTGGGCTTTTTCCAAGCACAACAGCAGGTCCTCGTTGCGGCTGCAGCCAACGTAGAGGTTGCGATTGCCGTGCAGGCCGCCTTCGCTGTGGGCTTCCAGCGAGTCGAGCACGCCGTTCAGCTCGGGTATTTCTGCGCCGCTGGATTCGAGTTCGTGGAAGTACCGAGCGCTGGTCGACAAGAGCCGGGTCATGCGGTCCCAGGTTTCCGCTTCCCGGGCGAACTCGGCCGAAGGCAGCACGTCGTCGGCACTTACCGACCGGAGCTTGACACCGCCGACCGCGGGTCCCTCAAAGCTGTAGTGCTGGCAGACGCTGAGCATCCGCGTGCCGTCCAGCCCCACACGCCAGAACGGCCGTTTTTCGCGGACCGGCCGCGAAAACATGAAATAGCGGTAGTCGGCCTGCGCGAGCAACTGCGGGATTTGCGAATGGCCGCACATCAGGTCGACGGCGTGGTAGACCTCCTGCCGGATGCCCGGCACGCGGCCGCGAAAGTACTGTTTGCCGAGGACGACATTTCGGACGAATGTCTCGGGATAGACTTCGCTGATCCGCGGATTGCTGATGGCCACGATGACTTCGATTCGGCCCTCGCGCACTCGCCGCCAGAACTCGTCTTCCATGCCCGGCCACTGTTTTCGGGCCTTGGCAAGAAAAGGCGCCAGCTCTTCGTTTGCGTTTTCAAGCTGCCAGACATAGCCGGGGTGATTGCGCATCAACAGCAAGACATCGTGGATGATTTGAGCGTAGCGATCTTCGTGCCATTGGCGCGAGTGTCCCCAGACCCAATCACAATGGGCTGCCGTGGTAACGATCGTTCGCGTGTCGTCGGGCTTGATGTTTGGCTGCTCGGCAGCGCGCACGACCGACGCAGCAGCCAGCAGCAGAAGCATGGTTACACAAGCGGTCGTCGGTCGTGTCATCGAGCAAGTCCTGAAGGGTAGTTGTCAGTTGTCAGTTGTCAGTTGTCAGTTGTCAGTTGTCAGTTGTCAGTTGTCAGTTGTTAGTGGTTAGTTGTTAGTTGTTAGTTGTTAGTGGTTAGTTGTTAGTTGTTAGTTGTTAGTTGTTAGTTGTTAGTTGTTAGTGGTTAGTGGTTAGTGGTTAGTGGTTGCGAGGGCTGGGCTGGCGGCGATCGGAACGAGGAGAAGTGGTATTGTGTGTTGGGGTTTGGGAATTGCGAAGGAATCGGAACCACGGACGTTGCCGATCTTCAGCGGCCGGGACGATTTGCCGACGGAGGAGACAATTGGAGTACCTTTTCAACGACGCGGTGTACCGCACCGGCAACCCGATCCTCGACGTCACCCGCCCAGAGCCAGGCCGGGCGGCCGTATTCGTCGAGGTGCGGTCCGCCCTCGTAGCCTCCTTCCTCCCAGACACGCCGGGAGGGAATGTAGGCCGCCATGTCGTTCGCGTAACCGCACACCCATGTCTTGAGGCCGAACTCGCGTTTGAACCGCAAGGAATAGTCGACCACGGCCTCGCCGCCGATACCGATCAGCAGCAACTCGTCGCCGATCCGCCAGGCCTGAACTGGATAGGGATACGAAGTCGGGAAAGTCGTACCGTCTTCGATCAACTTGAGCATCCGCTTGGCCCACCGCGCGTGCAGCGGGCTTCCGCCGTTGGCGATCGGCAGCAGCTTCTCCCGCGTGACCAATTCTTCGTACGGCAGGTCGACGAACTCGAACGCCGACTGCAATCCTGCTGAAACCGGCTGCATGGGGCGCAAGAGCACCTCTTCCACGGCATCCGAGAGCATCTTGCCGTAGCGCTCGCAAAGCTCGACCTTGCGGCGCGGGATGGGGTTCTGATCGCCGCCGCAGGCGTTGAAGAACATGGCGGCGGCGCCCGGGTGGCTCGCCTCAAGATTGATCTGGGCAAAGCCGGGATAATCGCCGCACCAGGTGGTCCAAGAGAGCGTCGTCGGGTGGCAGGCATAGCCGAACAGGACGCCGAGCAGTTCCCCTTGCCCGTTTCGGATGGCCAGCACGGGCACAGCGTGATCGACGGCGCCTTTCAGCGGCTTTCCTTCCGCCAGGAGCTTAGGAACTTCCGCCTCGGAATTGTCGCGCCGGTTGACCGCAAAGGCGCACTTGCCTTCGCCTTTCCAAAGTCGTGCAGGCCGGAAAGAGCCAAGGGCCTCCTCCACCGCCTCCACCACCCGGTTTTCCATCCACTCGGAGTATTCGGCAATCAGTTGCCGCTGCGCGTCGTCGGTCGGGTAGTAGTCGACCAGATCGTCCTTGAGCACGGGACCGCAGTGATTGTGCGAGAAGGTGAGCATGAACTCGGATCGATCCAGGGAGAATCGCCGCTTGATTTTTGCGTAGAGGCTCTCGTAAATCGTCTTCGACATGCCCATGTGATCGGTGGTCGCCAAGACCACTCGCTTGCCATCGGGCGATTGCAGGGCCAAGACTTTGACCCAGAGGTCGTGGACTTTGCCGTCGGGCACGCGCTTCGTTCCATACCCCGCCAGCCATACCGGCGTTTGCGGAGTGATCACGCGACGGCCGATGCCGGCCTGCCAGTCTGAATCCGAAACATCTCCCCCGGAGGCAATCGCGGCGGAGATCACGGCGAATGCCATCAGTGGTTGGGCAATCCGGCGAAGGGTTTTCATGGCGTCGTGCTCCTCGGTTTGCGGTCTTTCACGGTTACGAGACAGCAGCACAAACAGGCGCAGTTGCAATTGGCAATGCTATCCGACGCGGCATGGGCGGACAACCTATTGGTTGCATTGAAAATGACCCAGGAGGCGAACCTTCTGTGCGAGGTAGCCGCCCCCGGCGTTGGCCAGCCGAGCTCATTCATAATGCAGGGATCAATCAGCCCCGAGGGTCTGCCTGACCCAGGCCTGATCTTGTTCGCTAAGCGGTGGGCCGGGAACTTGTTCCGTCTCATAGGAACGCCGCAAACTGGATCGGTAGCTCAGGTCGTACGCCGACCGGAACGCGGCGGCCAGGTCGAGCGGCAGGTCGGGGCGGCCGGGGCTGAGCGGCAGCCCGATCACGGGCAAGGGATCCTGGAGCCGCAACGGATAGCCTTCCTCGTTCCGACCCATGCCGGTCTTGCGAGCGACGAAGATGAAATACGGCGCCGGCGCGAGTTCGGGAAACAACTTCCGCGACGGGTTCTCGCCGTCGCGCAGGAAGTCGATCTCCATGAAGTGGGCCATCGAGGAAAGAAATCGGGACCGCTTTTCGCGGTACTTGGGCGCATAACTGCCCTGCTTGTTGGCGAAGCTGAGAAGTTCCACAACCGCCAGCACGCGTGCCCACTCGCCGGTTTCGCGGACAACCATGTACTCCTGCTTATAGGTTTCCATCGCGTCCGGATCGAGCACGACTTCGTGGATCGCCCGCGGCTCGGCGAGCGCCACCCCGGTTCGGGCCCGCTCCGGCCCCGAGGGTTCGGAGGGGGCATTGTGTGCCAGCAGATCCGGTTCGCCAATCAGCACGAATTCACCCGTCGGTTCCCGCCCGTACACGCTCCGCTCGACGTCAACCTCGCAACGGAGTTCGCGAGCCCGCCCCGTGCTTTGCTCGGCCAGCTTACGAATGAACCAGCCGTGGAACACTTGCCAACGGGGGTTGACTTCAAGGAAGGGATCCATGCCCGGAAACGGTGATAATACCATGATCGACCTCGTCAAACGCGATTGAGTCTGGCGCGAGTCACGTCACATGGACGTCCCGATTCGGACGTCCTTTCATCAAGTATATCGTGCGGGGGGGCACGTGGGAAAGAGCCTGCCTGCGACGCGGGACGGTATGGACGTGCGTCCTTTCGCCGGAGGGACATAACAGGTCTGGTCTGCCCGGCCGCAGAAGTCGACGCCGGCTATCAACGTGTGTGCGACACCTGCGCACTCGGAGGCTCAGGATCGCACGGTCCGGCTGTCGATTCACCCTCGCTGCCACTCTTCCATTCCACCCTGGCAGTCTGTACGATCGATTGCATTGCCGGTGGCAGGATCGGTGCGGCGAACAGGGAGCCGGCAAACACGGCGACGATCCATGGGCGGAAAGATAGGCAAGACGTAGCGATCTGCTGCTTCGAGACTTCCAGGAAGGTGGCTTACGATGCGACATGAAAAGACGACATTTGCCCTGTTTTTCGGGAATCGTGGGTTTTTCCCTGCTTCGCTGCTGGATAGCGCTCGCCGGGAGCTGACGGAAGTGCTGGGCAAGCTGGGGCATGAGACGATTGCGTTGGATCCATCGGCCACGCGGCATGGGGCCGTCGAGACGCCGGAGGAAGGCGAGAGATATGCGAACTTCCTCCGCGAGCATCGCGGGGAGTTCGGGGGCGTGGTGTTGTGTCTGCCGAATTTCGGCGATGAAACGGGAGCCACGCGGGCACTGAAGGAGTGCGGCGTGCCGATCTTGGTGCAAGCGTATCCCGATGAGCTCACGAAGATGGCGCCCGCCGTACGGCGCGACGCGTTCTGCGGAAAGTTCTCGATCATGGACGTGTTTGCCCAGCACGGCATCCCGTTTACCGCCCTGACACCGCACACGGTCCATCCCGCGAGCGAGAAGTTTGCGGCAAACATCGACTACTTCGACCGGCTTTGCCGCGTGGTCAACGGCATGAAAGGAATGGTGGTCGGTGCGATCGGCGCGCGGACCACGGCATTCAAGACGGTGCGGATCGACGAGTTGGCGCTCGAGCGTCATGGGATCACCGTGGAAACGCTGGACCTCTCCGGTGTTTTTGCGCGAGTGCTCGGGTTGAAAACCTCGAACCCGGCGGTGCGTGCCAAGGCGGATCGCCTGCGAGGCTATACGTCCTGGACGGGGGTTCCCGAGAAGGCATTCGCGAGACTTGTCCGGCTGGCGGTCGCGCTCGACGAGTTGATCGCCGAATACAAGATGGACGCCCTGGCGCTGCGGTGCTGGGTAGAGATGCAGCAATTGCTCGGCATCTCGCCTTGCGTGTTGTTGGGCGAACTGAACGACCGCGGACTGCCGGCGGCCTGCGAGGTGGATATCGGCAGCGCGGTCACCATGGCCGGCCTGTCGTTGGCTTCGGGAAGTCCGTCGATCTGCCTCGATTGGAACAACAACTACGGCGACGCCGAGGACAAGTGCATCTTGTTTCACTGCGGCCCCGTCGCGCGAAGCCTCATGGCCGCCCCGGGGAAGATCTCCGACCACGCGATCCTGGCCAACGCCGTCGGCGAAGGGTGTGGATATGGCTGCCATGAAGGGCGGATTGCACCGACCCCGATGTCGTACGGCAATCTGCTCACCAGGGACGGGCGACTCTCGTTCTACCTGGGCGAAGGGAAGATGACCGAAGATCCGATCCCCGACGATTCCTTCGGCTGCGCGGGCGTTGCCCGGATCGAGCGATTGCAGGAGAAACTTCAAACGATCGGTTATCTCGGGCATCGCCACCATGTGAGTGTGACGCCCGGCCACGTCGCCGCTCCGGTCCGGGAGGCGTGGGAGAAGTATCTTGGGTACGAAGTGACGGTGCTATGACGCACCTCAGACCTCCGGCAACTCGTATCCCTTGCGTCTTGGCCGGCTCAGGTAGGTGTTGGCTTCCGGATCGTCGATGAACTGCTCGGCATCCGGGTTCCAGCGGAGCGGCCGGCCGAGCAGACGGGCGAGGTTGGCCAGGTGGCAGACGCTGATCGAACGGTGGCCGATCTCCACGTCGGCCGCGGGCAACTGGCGCGACTTGATGCAGTCGAGCCAGTTCTGGATGTGGGGCCGGGCGATCCAGCCTTCGCCTTCCCATTTGTCCGCTTCGGCCGGCTCCGGAGGATTCTTGACGAAGTCGGGCGGATTGGTGACGAACTTGTTGCGATTGATTTCGATCTTGCAGTCGGCGCCCGTAAAGACTCCTCCCCCCATCGGACCTCGCTCCAGATCGTAGGAGACGACCACGCCGTTGGCATACTTCATCCCGACCTTGCCATGCGGTCCCGGCGTGATCGGCCAGATTTCGACCGGCCCGCTGTGGCACATGCCGAGCGCCCACTGGATCTGGTCGACCCCGTGGGCTCCCCAGTTGGTCATCTGGCCGCCCGAGTAGTCGCGCCAGGCCATCCAGCCGAATTGCAGGGCGTGGTTGAAGGGGCGCCACGGCGTCGGCCCCTGCCAGCGGTCCCAATCGTTTCCCTCGGGCACCGGCTGTGCGGGCAGTCCATCGTAGTCGCGCGGGCCGCTGTAGCAAACGCCCTCGACGGCCTTGAGCCGCCCGATTCCGCCCGAGCGGACCAACTCGCAGGCAAAGCGGTTCATCTCCATCGACCGCTGCTGGCTGCCGACTTGGAAAACCGTTTTGTGCTTCCGTGCGTGCTCGACGAGCCGCCGACCTTCCGCAATGGTCACCGTGAGCGGTTTCTCGGCGTAGACGTCGAGTCCCGCCTGGCAGGCATGGATGCACGGCAGCACCCGGGCATGGTCCGGCGTCGCGACGACCACCGCATCGAGATGCTCGGCATCGATCATTGCCTCGTACTGCGGATAGGTCTTCCAGTCGGTCTTCTTCTGCTCGAGAGTCTGGGCCATTCGGCTTTCGTAGCAGTCGCTGATCGCAACGATGCGGCCGCCTTCGGGCACGTGGTCCATCAACTGGCGAGCCCGCCCGCCGGTTCCGATGAACCCGAGAACCACCCGGTCGTTGGCGCCCACGCGGCCCGGGGCGGACAGCGCGGTTGCCGGAACGAGCGAGGGGACGGCCACGGCAGCGCCGCCCAAAGCGGCAGCCCGGCGGAGGAATTGGCGGCGAGTGGATCGGGTGCGTCGGTTGTCGGCTGGAAACGTCATGAAACGGCTCCGTGATTTCGAAGTGTCATTTTCTTCAACGGGGGCGCGGCAAGCGCTTACCGGCTCTCGAACAGATACAATCCCTCTTTCCCGGGCGCCACAATGTCCGGCCGTTTGTCGCCCGTGACGTCTTCGACCCAGAAGTAGATCCCGACTCCGCTGGCTTCGCCTGCCTTGCCGTAATCGATGGTATGAGGCGTGAAGATCCCTTTCTTGTCGAAGTCGAAGTAGCGGACAAAGACGGGGTCTTCCGCGCCGGGATCGCGCCCATTATGCGCGTAATAGCGCTTGCCGGTCACGAGCTCGACGCGGCCGTCGACGTCGATATCGGCCAGCAGCATATCGTGATACTGGCTCGACCGGTCGTCGATGGTGTGCCGTGTCCAGGTGCGGTCGCCTTTCTCGCCAACCTTCTGTTCGCCCCAGAAGAGCCCATAGCCGTGAGCGTCGCCGTAGATGAGATCGGGCAGTCCGTCTTCGTTCACGTCGTGCACCAGAATCGGTACGCTGGCTCGTTGGAGGGTGAATTCCTCGTGCAGTTTCCACTCGCCCTTGAGCGGGTCGGCGGGCGCCTCGAGCCACCCCGTGGGGATGACGAAGTCGCCGCGGCCGTCGGCGTTGATGTCGCCGAAGCCCAGCCCGTGGCCGCAGCCGCCCTGCCGCACGACAACCTTGTCGAACTTCCCGGTCCCTTTGCCCGATGGATCCCGGACGAGACGATAGACGACGACGTTGCCGCCCGCGTTGGGCACGATTTCGACGTGGCCGTCGCCATCGACGTCCCAGAACCGGCTCGTTTCAATCGGTCCGGGCTGATCGATCTCGTGGCGTTTCCAATCGACGGTCGTCCGACCCTTGCCGGGGTTTTCGTACCAGGATAGCGCCTTGCCGAACCATCCGCCGCTGACGATGTCCGTCCGTCCGTCGCCATTGACGTCCATCGGGTAGTCGTGAAATGAGTCGTGGTAGCCGCTCTTGGCCTCGATCGTACGGAACTTGATCGCACGGGTGAAATCGGGCCCCGCGTACCAGAAATCGCCCGAGACAATGTCCTTGCCGCCATCGCCGTCGACGTCGCATACCGACGCCGCTTCGAAGGGTTGACCGCTGATCTTCTTCCGCTGGAATCGAGCGCGGGCCGGCCCCTCGAGACGCTGAATCTCGTCGAGCGTAACCGGTACTCCGCGGTCGCGGTGGATGTCGTCGGCCACAGCCAGCCAGGTCGGGCTCTCGGCGGAAAGTGTGTGCGACGCCAGCCACGTGGCATCCGCCTCGCCGATGGCTGCTGCATCCAATGGGCCCAGACCTTTCGGAGCCTCGGCCGCGGCATCCAACTCCACCGTGACCGCCGAGATCCGCGGACGCGGCAACTCGGGCGAGGCCCGCCGCAATTCGACTCTCTGGACGGGGAGATCTTTCGGCCGAATCGCAAGCAGGTACTGCGACCCGTCACCGACGGGCGCCACGCGACAGGCATCGCTGCGGCTCGCGGTTTTGTAAGTCCCTTCCAGCGTGAAGCCGTACACGAGCGGATACGAGTCTTTGGATTTGTCGGAGTACACCACGTCGACGTATCCGTAGGTTTGCAGGACGTGCGCCGCGGGCACGGTGCAGCCAAGCAGGAAGAATCGCTTGACGGGGCAGCCGACCGGAACTTGCGCGATGCCCTGCTCAGGTACCCAAGTGAAGGCGTCGTGATAGTAGCGGAACGCAACGGGGCCGGCGTCGAGCACCGTCGAGGACCGCTGCTGCCCTTGCGAATCCTCCATGATGGATCTCCAGTCGCGGGGCATTCCTTTGCGGAAGTCGATCGTCAACTCCGGCCCGGCTTCGATCTTCTCGACGCCCATCCAGGCATAGGCGCCGTCGGGATTGCCGTCGACGAGTTGAATTCGGACCGTCCGGCCTTTCAGATCCTTGACGTCCCACTCCTGCGTCGCGAGGGCATCGGTGCCCGGGGCCGGAGTCTTGCGGAGTTCCGCGCCCGTCTTGTTGTCGACCAGCGCGACGAAGTTCTGTCCCCGGCCGCCGCCCATGCCGTCGTGGCCGCGGAGGGAAAAACGGATCGCATCGACCGAGATCGCGAACGGTGGAGAGCCGATCGCCCCGGTCTGGGCTTCGCCGCCAACCAGCGAAGAGAGATGCGGCTCGGTCGGCCGGTTTGCCCCGTCGCGATCATGGATGCCCCAGGTCTGGACGCCGAGCCTCGGACACTCCGCGGAGTAGAACCGGGTTGCGCCGGCTGCTGGGGCTGCGCCGCAGAAGAACGACAGAAGCATCAACACGACGGCCTTTGGCAATCGTCTGGAACAGGAAAGAGTTGAAATCATGGTCATAGAACCTTCTTGGGCTATTCGTACTTGGACGAATCGGTTGCGTTATTCAACAGATCCTTTACATTGCGGAAGGGCCTGTTCACAATACTATCAGGTGTCCAAACTCGCCGCAACGCAGCAACGCGGAGTTGCGGGTTCAGCGGGGAGCCCGGCAGGTCGGGCGTCAGGGAGAACGGCATGAATCACGTGGAGCGGTTCCAAGCGGTGATGGATTTCCAGCCCGTCGATCGCCTGCCCCGTTGGGAATGGGCCATGTGGTGGGACGAGACGATCCGCAACTGGAAGCAGCAGGGGCTCCCCACCGACCGGCAGAGCGTGTACGACATCGCCGAGTACTTTGGCCTCGACCCCTACCAGCAGTTCTGGTTCTCCACGACCGACGCGACGATCGAGGCCGTCCAACACCACGTGGAGGGCATCGTCTCGAACATAGACGACTACCTCCGGCTCCGTCATCAATTCTTCCCGGACCACAGCCGGGCGATCGAGTCGATGGGCGCCTGGGCCGGGCGCCAGGCCCGCGGCGACGTGGTCGTGTGGATCACGCTGGAAGGCTACTTCTGGTTTCCACGGACGCTGATGGGATTCACCAAGATCAGCCTGGCGTTCTACGACCAGCCGGAGCTGATCCACCGCATCAACCAGGACCTGACCGACTTCAACCTGAGGATTCTCGATCAGGTGGACAAGGTATGCGTGCCGACGTTCGCCACGATCGCGGAGGACATGTCGTACAACAACGGCCCGATGATCTCCGAGCAGCACTTCGACGAGTTCATCGCGCCGTACTACCGGCAGATCGTGCCAAGGCTGCTGGAGAAGAACGTGATCCCCTTTGTGGACACCGACGGCGACGTGACCCTCATGGTCCCGTGGCTGATGCGCGAGGGGATCCGCGGCGTGTTGCCGCTCGAACGGCAGGCGGGAGTCGACGGCATGGACCTCCGCAAGGCGTTCCCGCGGCTCTGCATGGTCGGGCATTTCGATAAGATGGTCATGGACAAAGGGGAGGCGGCCATTCGCTCCGAGTTCGAGCGGCTGTTGCCCTTGACGCGATCGGGAGGGTTCATTCCGAGCGTCGACCATCAGACGCCCCCGCACGTCACGATGGAACAGTATCGCACTTTTCGCCGGCTCTTGGATGAGTATACCCGACTGTTGCATGGATGAGCTGGCCTGTAACGGGCCATTGGGTAAGACGAGGGCAGGTCTTTCAAGCTGATACGACGTCAGATTTCTGCTATTTGCGTTGGGCGAGAATACGGGCGGTGGAAACATGAAGTTCTTGTTTGTCGCCGATTCGTTTGCGAGGCGACTTCGCTGGGCTTTTCGGTGATTGGCTGTGGCGACAAGGAAGGCGAGCCGGGAGGAGGCATGGAGCCCGTTGCACCGGACATCGAGCTCGGCACGGAAGTTGAGCCAGGTATGCCCGCGGGCGAGGTCGGCGAGCCTGAACAACCAAGTGGAACCGACCCGGCCGAGACCGATCAGTCAGAAATGGAAGGACCGGAAAAACGAGCGGGAGGAGGGCCGGCTGTGAAAGAAGAGCCGGTGACCAACCCCCCACCCAAGCTCAAGGAAGACAAAGCGTAACCGTTCAAGGGGCGGCCGGGGACTGGTCCATTTTTCGGCCAGTTGGCGCGGCCTGGCCACAGACACGTTGGCCGAAAACATGGACCTTTCCCCATCTCTTCCGCCCCGTGAACGGTTACGACAAAGCAAAGGAGTAGCCGGGGGGGAGTGAGCCGGTTCGAGCAATTGCTGGAAATGCCGGAGCGGCGGCTTTGGTTGCCGCTCCGGTTTCAATTTTTCATTGCGTGCAAACGCCCCGCCAGCAATCCTGGGAAGAACAGAACAATGGTACGAATGCGATTCGGCATAGGATGTGCACAGGTTCCGACGCGACAGCGAATACGCAAATGTCATAAAGAATTAGGGATACGGAAAGGAGTGCCCCATGGATATTCAAAACGATTTCGGCACGTCTGCGACGACGTCTTCGACCTCAGCGGCCTCCGGTTCGCGATCGTCTGCGGCAAAGAAGGCCAGTGAAACGATGAGCGAAACGGCTCGCCGTGCCGAAGAGCGCGTCGAAAAGGCTGCCGCGCAGGCGGGCGAAAAAGCACGGCAGACGGCAAGACAAGCCCAGGATGAGGGCTGGCAGTTTATGACTCGCCAGAAAACGCGGCTATCGGAACACGCCGCCCACTACAGCCACTCGACACGGGCGATGGCGGAAAAACTCCGCGAAGAGGACGACGCCAACTTGGCCGGATATGCCGACAGTGTGGCCGTGCAACTTGATCGAGCCGCCGGCTACCTTCGAGAGCGCGATCTCGGGGGGATGCTTGAAGACATCGAAGATACCGTCCGCCGACGGCCGGAGGTCTTTTTCGGCGGGATGTTCATCGCCGGGATGGCTTTTGCAAGGTTTTTGAAAGCTTCCGGTTCTTCCCGTCGCCAGGGTGCATCGAATCCGGACGACGAGATGTTTGACGAAAGCCGTGGCGAGGACGAAGAGGTAGGAATCCGGGCCCCCGGGCACGGAATTCCATCCGCGACGAGCGGTTTTCCCGCTCCAACGCCGATCGGCTTGGCTACGGATGCCGAACTGAACCCCGCCGGCACCCCTCCCGCTTCGGGTCCGGAACTGTCGGGCCTCGGGGCGGATCGTCTGGCGCCAGCCACGACGGGCGAGGCGTCGAGCCCGTCGCCGGGCGAGCAGCCGACGGTTGGCACGGGCGGTTGTGAGGCGAAGCCGGGTCAGGTGACGTCGTCGGCAGCGGATCCACACCGCCGTCCGACGCCCAGCGAGTAACGCTTTTCAAGGAGGTTTTCAATGGAAGGTACATCTCGAAGAACACAATTCGAATCACCCGTCGCCGACCGCGACGAGCGAAGTATCGCCGGATTGCTGAGAGAGTTGCGAAACGAAACGAGCACGCTGATCCGGCAAGAGGTCCGCCTGGCCCAGGCAGAATTGTCGGAGAAGGTCTCGCACTACGGCCGCAACGTGGGCTATCTGGCAGTGGGCGGAATGATCGCCTACGGAGGTGTGATTCTGTTACTGGGGGCGGCCGCGGCTTTCGTGGCGTGGCTGTTTACACTGGCCGACGTTTCCTACTGGATCTCGGCGTCGCTGGGGGCGCTCATCGTGGGTACCGTCGTCGCCGTGATCGGATATGCCTTCGTGCAGAAGGCGCTGCACGCGTTGCGCGAGGAATCGCCGGTCCCCGAAAAAACGATCGAAACTTTGAAGGAGGATAAACAGTGGGCGCAGAACAAAATCAGATGAGAGACCGGCTCGGTCGCGGACGGGAAGCCCATTCGGACGTGATTCGCAAAGACATCGCGCACACGCGGAGCGAAATGGACGAAACCATTGACGAACTGGGCGAGAGGCTTCAGCCGAGACAGTTGCTGGACGAGGCGCTCGATTGGTGGCAATCGACGCGGCCCCGCCGTGGAGGAGACGGACGCCGTGCAATGGGTTCGCTGCAGTCGATTGGGAAGGCCGCGTTGCAGCAAGTCCGAGAGCATCCCGTGCCTTCGCTGCTCATCGGGGCCGGGATTGCCTGGCTGTTATTCGGCGAAGAACAGGAGGACGAACACCTCGTCCGTTCGCGGCGACGGCATACGGAACTCGATCCGGACATCCAGGCGGGCATCCATAGCGGCTCGGTCGTCGATGCTCGCACGGGAGAGCCGTATGGCGAAGATGCCTACGAAGACTTCGAGGCAAGGGAGATCGCCGCCATGCAGGGCGAAGCGCAAGAACCGCACGGTCAGAGCACGGCCGCGGAGAAGGCGGGCTCAATGGCCAGACGAGCCAAAGAGTGGAGCCAGCGGACCAAGGAGGGAGTGCAAGCCGCGGCAAGTTCGGTTCGCGAAGGAATCGGGGGAGCCGCCGGCGGCGCGTCGCGAGCGGCTCGAAGCGCCGCGTCGGGATCGCGTCGCGCCGCCGGGCGCGCCGGTGGTTGGGCAAGCGCCGCCCGCCGACGTGCCGGTCGGAGCAGCCGAAGCGTGGCGCATCAGGCACAGCAAGGCTACGCGACGGTAGCGCACACCGCGCAGCAAGGCTATGCTACGACGACAGAGCGGTTTGCGGAACTGTCGGAAGATTATCCGCTGGCGGTCGGGGCGGGGTTTTTCGCCGCGGGGCTGCTCAGTGGGTTGGCCTTGCCGTCGACAACGTCCGAAGACCGACTGGTCGGGCCGATTTCCGATGATGTGCGACATCGCGCCTCCGAAATGGGCAAAGAACTTGTCGAGCGCGGCCAGGAGGTTGTCGAAGCCACGACCGCCGCCGCCATGGAGGAGGCGGAGGCACAGGGGCTGATGCCGCAGCAACTCGGCGAGAAAGCCAAGCATGCCGCCGAGCGATTGCAACAATCGGTTGGCGATGCTGCGCGCGAGGAGGGGCTTTCTCCCGGCCAAGTCCAGGATAAGGTCGCTCAAGTGGGGCGACATGCTCGGGACACGGCACTCGAAGAGTCGAAGAAGCACAGCGAAGAAGTAAGCGGCAAAACGACACCTAGGGAATAGCCGTATGAACCTTCTGACGAAGACCTTCGAGGAATTCTCCGAAGATCGCTGTCCACAGATGGCGGCGGCGCTGGCCTTCTATACAATGCTCTCGCTGGCGCCGCTGCTGTTTTTGGTGGTGACGATCGCCGGACTGGTCGTGGGCCAGCAGGCGACTCAGGCATTGAACGAGCAGGCACAGACGCTGGTCGGACCTTCCGGGGCGCAAGAGCTGCAGGAACTGCTGAAGGAGGCCAACCAGCCGTCCGGCTATACCATCGCGAATATCGTGAGCATCCTCGTGCTCGTTTTCAGCGCGACGGGGTTGGTGGCCCAATTGCAGGCGTCGCTTAACCAGGCGTGGGACGTGGAACCGGATCCTCAGCAGGGTGGAATCAAGAGCTTTCTGATGAAGCGGGTCCTTTCGCTGGCCATGATTCTGGGGATCGCCTTCCTTCTGTTGATTTCGATGCTCCTGACGACCGCGCTGGGAGCAGTCGGAGGCTGGATTTCCGATTTGCTCGGAGTGGGGGTGGCCGCGCGGTATGCAATCAGCGAGGGCAGCACGTTTATCATCGTCACCTTGTTGTTTGCCGCAATGTTCAAAGTTCTTCCCGATGCAAAGATCGCCTGGAAAGACGTTTGGATCGGGGCATTGATCACCGCCCTATTGTTTACCATCGGTAAGTTTCTTATCGGGCTCTACCTGGGCAACAAGGATATGAGCTCCACTTACGGCCAGGCCGGTTCTCTGGTTTTGGTTCTATTGTGGGTCTATTACTCCTCGATGATCTTCTTCTTCGGCGCAGAACTGACGCAGGTATGGATTCGCCGGCGAGGTCGAGAGATCGAGCCTGCCGAGGGAGCGGTTCGGGTGGTCGAGACGAAGCAGCACGCGAGGGAGGCTCCCGGCCCCGCTTCCCGCGGCCGGCAGGAGCGAGCGCGGGGCGTCGGCGCCTGATTGCTCACGCGCCTAGGGGAGTGGGCGGGGCATCATCCCGCATCGGCAACGCCGGATCTTCGAAACTCATCGCACCCCCGGTCCCCGGGACGTTCGGGTAACCGTTCATGCCCACGGACGGGGACTGGTCCATTTTCCCGCCAATTCGAGTGTTTCCGCGTCGAAGCCGTTGGCCGAAAACATGGACCTGCCCCCCTCTCTTCCGCCCCGTGAACGGTTACGACGTTCGGTGGCCGCGCGCCGGAGCCCGGGCTTTCGCACCGCCGGGCCGGGAGTTATCCTATCTAGCGGGCGTTCCTGTCTGCCGGCGCGCCTTATCGAAATTCGTGGAAAGGGATCGATGAAGACTAGCGTGACTTTGCCGCAGCTTCCAGCCTGCATTGTCTTGCTGTTGGCTTCTGCGGCGGTGCTGAACGCCGCCGATGCTCCGGCCACTGCCAAGCCCAACATCGTTCTGTATCTGTCCGACGATCACGGCGTGGATTTCGTCGGCTGTTACGGCAACCGTGCGATCCACACGCCGAATATCGACCGGCTTGCCGGCCGCGGGCTGCGTTTTACGCGGGCGTTCGCCGGATCGCCTACCTGTTCGCCGTCGCGGGCGATTCTCTTCACCGGTCTCTACTCGGCCCGCAACGGCACGATGGGCAACCATACGAATTGCCGGCCCGACGTCCGATCGCTGCCCGCGTACCTGAAGCCGCTCGGCTATCGCGTCGTCGCCGCCAATAAGACGGACGTGCGGCCGAAGTCGGTGTTCGATTGGGAAGTGCTGCCCGCCACCTTGCCAAAGCGGCCGGAGCGGAATCGGCGGTACCGCGCCGAAGGGCTCGACACGCAGAGCGTCGACGCCTTCCTTGCCGCACACCGCCGCGAACATCCCAACCAACCGCTCTGCCTGCTGCTGGGCGACAACGGACCGCACGTGGTATGGGAAGAGAATCGGACCTACGATCCCGCGATACTGCCGCTGCCGCCTTTTATGGTCGACACCCCCAAGACTCGCACCGCGCTGGCCAACTATTACCAGGACATCACCACCGTCGACCAGCGTCTGGGCGAGGTAACCGCCTCGCTCGAGAAACACGGCTTCGGGGACAGTACGGTGCTGATCTACACGTCCGACCAGGGCTCCGAGTGGCCGCACTCGAAATGGACGTGCTACGACACGGGGCTGCGGGTGCCGTTCGTCGTCTGCTGGCCTGGCACGGTGAAAGCGGGCGCGACGACCGGCGCGATGATCTCCTTCGCGGATCTCACGCCGTTGTTCATCGACCTGGCCGGCGGCCAACCGGTCCCGGGGCTGGACGGCCGCAGCTTCAAAAACGTATTGTTGGGAAGGACCGGCCGGCACAATGCTTCGATCTACGCGAGCCATACCGGCGACGGCGCCATGAACCGCTTCCCGCAGCGCTGCGTCCGCGACGAGCGGTGGAAGCTGATCTTCAATCTCCACCCCGAAAACCGCTGGACGACGCATTTTACCCTGGTCACGGGCATCCCGGACAGCCACGCCGAAGTCTATGCCACCTGGGCCGAGCGAGCTCGGAGCGACCTCGCGGCAGCCAGATTGGTGGAGATCGTCGAGCGCCACCCGCAATGGGAACTCTACGACACCGAATCCGATCCCTACGAGTTGAACAACCTGGCGGTGGAGCCACGGCGGGCTGCCCGCATGGAGCAACTGCGGGCGAAGCTGGTGCAGTGGCTCAAACAACAGAACGACCGAGAGGCGCTGTCTCGCATCGGATCCTGACATGCGAAAAGAACTGTGTAGCGATTCCAAGGAGCGATTTCCATGACCCACTCTCACAGAACGTCGGAAACATCCAGCGGCACCAACCGTCGAGACTTCATCCGCCGAGCGGCGTCGCTGGCGGGCACCGCGTCGCTGGCCGCGTCGCCCTGGGTGATCGCCGACGACCGCGTCCCGGGGGCCAACGAGCGGATCGGTGTCGGATTCCTCGGCACCGGCGGACGGGCGCAGGCCCACATGAAGATCATCAACGATTTTGTTCAGAGAGGCGTGGCCGAGCCGGTGGCGGTGTGCGACGTGTACCGCCCGCGGCTGGAAGCGGCGAGCAAGAAGACGGGCGGCGCGAAGATGTACATGGAGCACGAGGCCCTGCTTGCCGATCCGCGGGTCGACGTGGTGTGCATCGCCACGCCCGACCGCCTGCACGCCTCGATGGCCATCGACGCGCTGAATGCCGGCAAGGACGTCTACTGCGAGAAACCCCTGACGCACTGGGCCCAGTTCGATCTGGCCAAGAAGGTGCAGGAAACGGCCGACGCGACGAAGCGGCTCGTTCAGGTCGGCACGCAGCACATGGCCGACGACAACTACCCCGAGATCATCCGCATGATCCGCGAGGGCGTGATCGGCAAGCCGGTGCACGTCACGTGCAGCTACTTCCGCCGCGGCGACTGGGGCGAGCGGATGCGGATCCCGGATGCGAACGCCAAGCCGGGCCCCGATCTGCTCTGGGAACGTTTTCTGGGCGATGCCCCCAAGGTCGAGTTCTCCATTTCCCGCTTCTTCCAGTGGCGGATGTACTGGGACTATGCCGGCGGACCGGCCACCGATCTGCTGGTCCACACGTTCACGCCCGTCTTCTGCATCCTGGAGCTCGACTATCCCGAGCGGGTTATGGGCGGGGGCGGCACGTTCCAGTACGACCGCGAAGTGCCCGACCAGTGCAACATCATCGCCGACTACCCGGGCGGCCCGAGCGTGGTCATGACCAACTCGCTGTCGAACCATGTGCCGGTCGACACGGTCATTCGCGGCACCGACGGGATCATCACCTGGTCGATGTTGCAAGGGCCTCGCGACAAGGAGTACGGGGTGCGGATCGTGCCTTTTGCCGCCGGAGCGAAAGAGATCGTTTTGCCTTGGAAGGGCCAGGGCGACACGGCGAAGCTTTGGGAGGACCTGCTCGACTGCGTCCGCACCCGACGGCAGCCCAAGTGCAACATCGGCATGGCGGTCCGTGTGCAAGCGCCGCTTTCCATGGGCGTCTTGTCGCACCGGGAAAGCAAGGTGGCCCGGTTCGACCAGGCGACTCAGCGGATTGTGTTGTAGCAGGCTGGGGCTCAAGGTGCCGCAGTGTTCGTGACCGTTCACGCCCACGGTCGGGGACTGGTCCATTTTTCGGCTGTTCCCTGCATTTTGGCGACAAAGACGTTGGCCGAAAACATGGACCTTTCCCCCTCTCTTCCGCCCCGTGAACGGTTACCAGTGTTCCATGTGGTGATCATGAAAGGCTGTGCCGTGACGTATCTTTTTCGCTGTGTCGCAAACCGGCACAAAACGGCCGTTGGCAATGCGCCAGGCGGGGTGGTAGAATAGGGGAGCAATAACCGCGTCTATGGGACTGAATGATGAAAGCTGTAATCCAATTTACAAAGCCCGAGGAAGCACGGGCACTGCCGATCCTGTTGCGGCATTCCGCTGGGACCGTTTTGCCCAATCGGACCTATGTGCTCAATGAGGAGGCTGTTGCGGAATTACGCAAATCGGGCGTTCGATTCGTCACGCTAAGCCACGAATCCAACGCGCCTAGCCTTGAGGGAGCTGGGTCCGGTGGCTTCCTTTGAGAACCTCAAGGAGCGTCTGAAAATCGAACTCGAACAGGAAGAGATCCTGATCGTCGAGCGCGACGTCCAAAGATTGTGATTCGTCCGGCGGCACGATCACGGGTACGTATGAGGATACGTCAGCTTTGCGTCACCCGTTCGACAAAGAATTGGCATCGGGCGTCAGTGGAGATAGAGCTATGAAGAACTGCCGGGGTGCCTTGAGCTTTCGTGGTGTCATCGGGAAGATAGGCTTGGTCTTGGCATTCTTCACCGCGGCATGGCTTTGCGCCGCATCGGCTGCCGCCGGCGACGGCAACGACCTCCGAAGATCTTTCGTGTCCCCGCCGAACTCCGCCAGGCCGTGGGTCTATTGGTTCTGGATGAACGGCAACATCACCAAGGAAGGGATCACCGCCGACCTGGACGCCATGCACCAGGCCGGCATCGGCGGGGCGTTGATCATGCACGTCGGCGCCGGGATCCCGCCCGGCCCGGTGCGGTTCTTCTCGGGCGAGTGGCGGGGTTTGTTCAAGTTCGCACTTCAGGAGGCCGACCGGCTGGGGCTTGAGATCACCATGAATGCCTGCGACGGCTGGACCGGCACGGGCGGACCATGGATCCGGCCCGAAGAGGCGATGATGAAACTGGTCTGGACCGAAACCCGGTTGCGCGGACCGTCGGAAGAGCCGATATCGTTGCCTCAGCCGGAGACGAACCTCGACGTCTATCACGACGTCGCGGTGCTGGCATTTCCTGCACCGCCGGCCGAAGCGGCTGCCACGGCCGCCACGCCGACCGTCACCGCCAGCGATCCCAAGTGCAATGGCGCGAAGCTGATCGACGGCAATCTGGAAACGGTCGCCGCTTTGAATCCTACGCAAGGATGGCCGTGGATCCAGTTCACCTTCGATGAGCCGCGTATCGTGCGGGGCGTTCGTTTTTTTCGGGCTTCCCCGAAAGCCCTGCCCGCTTCGGCCAAGATCCAGGTATCGGACGATGGCAAGGCCTTCCGTACCGTCGGCGAGGCGACCTTCGGATGGACGACGAACATCCCGTCGATCACCGTTGCCCTCGAAGATACGACCGCACGGTACTTCCGCATCGTTCTGCCCGCGACCCGCTCCGTTTTTCGCGAAGTGACGCTTCTTGAGGACGCGCGGGTGAACTACTGGGAATTGAAGGCCGGTTTCGGCCGCCGCTGGGGGCACGGCGCCGACGAGCCGTACTTCACCATGCTCCACGGCAGCACCGGCGAAGCTGCGGATTCTCAAGCCCCGTCGTGGGCCGAATCGCCGGAGAAGTTCGCGGTGGATCCGAAGCGGGTTGAGAGCCTGAGCGACCGTATGGACGCTTCGGGCCGGCTGGATTGGAAAGCCCCCGACGGCGAATGGATCGTGCTGAGGATCGGCTATACTCCGACCGGAGAAATGAACGGGCCGGCTTCTCTGGAAGGCACGGGGCTGGAACCCGACGCGCTCAGTCCGCGGGGGGTCGAAATCGCGTTCGACCGCTTCCTGTCCAAACTCCTCGCCGACGCCGGCCCGCTTGCCGGCGACACCCTCCGCTACTGCCACATCGACAGTTGGGAGACCGGCGAGCAGAACTGGACGGCCAATTTTCCCCAGGAATTTCGCAAGCGACGTGGCTACGACATGATGCCGCTTCTGCCGGTCATGGCGGGCGGGCGCCTTGTCGGCAGCCTGAAGCGCTCCGAGCGGTTTCTGTGGGACGTCCGCCGCACGATCGCCGATATGCTGGCCGACTATTACTACGGCGGCATGCGAGAAGCCTGCCATCGCGCCGGCGTTCGCTTCGAGTCGGAGGCCGCCGGGGCGCAGCAGTTTCTTTTCGACCCGATCACGTACCAGCGGCAGGCCGATCTCCCCATGGGCGAGTTTTGGGTGACCGAGGGCAGGATCCGCCCCGACTGCAAAGCGGCCGCCTCGGTGGCGAATATCTTTGGAAAGCAGTTCGTCGGGGCCGAGGCGTTTACATCCGGCTGGACGATGGCTCGTTGGACCCAGCACCCCTACTCCTTGAAGCCGCTCGGCGACGAGGCCTTTACCAAGGGCGTGAATCGCTTCATCTTTCACCGCTACGCCATGCAGCCGTGGACCGGCGTTCAGCCGGGCATGACCATGGGACCGTGGGGGATCCATTTCGAGCGGACGAATACCTGGTGGGAGCCGGGGCGGGCGTGGATGGAGTACCTCGCCCGATGCCAGTCGCTGTTGCAGCAGGGCCGCTTTATCGGCGACGTCTTGTACTTCACCGGCGAAGGGATTCCGAACTATCTCGGCGATCGCCACGAGTTGAACCCGCCGCTGCCCGCCGGCTACGACTTCGACGCCTGCAACGCCGACGTGCTCTTGGAGATGGTCTCGGTGAAGGACGGCCGGCTCGTCTTGAACAACGGCATCGAGTACCGCGTGCTCCTGCTGCCCGATGATCGCACGATGTCGCCCAAGCTGCTGGCGCGGATCCGCGAACTCGTCGAAGCCGGCGCCGTGGTCGTGGGTCCGAGGCCGAAGCATGCTCCGGGGCTGGCGGATTACCCGGGGTGCGACCACCAAGTCCACGCGACTGCCGATGCGCTATGGGGGCCCGAGGCTGAAGCCGGGGCCGCTGCCGAGGAAGCGCCGGCCGTCGATCGAACGGTCGGCAAAGGCAGAGTGTTCTGGGGCCCAACCTTCGAAGAGATCTTTTCCCGGTTGAATCTCGTCCCGGATTTCGCCGGCCGCTCGGCTGAGGGCGAGCCGCTGGGCTATATCCACCGCCGCAACGACGAGGCCGACTGGTATTTCGTGGCCAATCCGGCAACTACGCCCGTGGAGGCACCCTGTGCGTTCCGTGTCGCGGGCAGACAGCCTGAACTGTGGGATCCTCAGACCGGTTTCATTACCAGGCCGGCGGTGTATCGTGAGGTCGACGGCCGAACGATTCTGCCTATCCGGTTTGAGCCCGCCGGTTCGGTGTTCGTGGTTTTCCGAGACGTTCGCAAGGGCGACTCGATCCAGGCGGTGAAGCGGGACGGGAAGACGATCCTGTCCACCGGCGCTGATTCTGGGCCAGGCGATGCGATCCTTGATGAGTTCGAACGGGCCAACGCGCCCGTGCAGGCCCTCTACCCCGAGATCAGCGGTTCGCCGAAGATCGAGGTTGTGAAGAGCTCCGACGGCGGCATCACCGCTCTGGTTTGGGAAAGTGGCAAGTATGAGCTGGTATCGTCGGACGGCCGCACGATTCCGGTTGCGGTCGACGCGCTTCCGGATCCCGTGGCAGTCGACGGCTCGTGGCAGGTGCGATTTCCTCCCGGCGGCACGCCGGAATCGGTAACGCTCGACAGGCTGATTTCATGGACCGAACACGAGCGGCCGGAGGTGAGGTATTTTTCGGGTACCGCCGTGTATGCGAAGACCATCCATGTTCCGGCTGAGCTTTTCGGCAACAACCGTCGGCTCTATCTCGATCTCGGCAAGGTCGCGGTTATTGCGGAAGCAAAGCTCAACGAGAAGGACCTCGGAATCCTCTGGAAGCCGCCGTTCCGCGTCGACGCCACCGAGGCCCTCAAGGCGGGCGAGAACCGACTCGAGATTCGTGTGACGAATCTCTGGCCGAACCGCTTGATCGGCGACGAGCAATTCCCGCCCGATTGCCGGTACGGCCCGACGGGAGTCGGCGGCAGGATTCTCGAGTGGCCCGAGTGGTTTCTCGAGGGCAAGCCTCGCCCGGAGCCGCGGCGACGGACCTTCTCGAGCTGGAAACACTACGACAAGGATTCACCGCTGCTGGAGTCCGGCTTGCTCGGTCCAGTTACGATCCGCACCGTGGAGCGGAAAACCTCGAAGGTGCTGGATTGACCACCCCTTTCCTGTAAGCGTTCACGCCCACGGTCGGGGACTGGTCCATTTTTCGGCCAGTTGGCGTAGAAGAGATGAGGTCGGGGCTTGAATAGTGAACAGCCTCGACTCCGGAATAGTTATGGATAACTCTATTCACTGTTCAGGCTGCGACCTCAAACCGCTCTCCCTCGTCACGCGGCAGTCGACCGAATGCCATTCGACTGCAACGCTCGCGGTCGAAGTGTGGCTGCCAAGGATTGCATTTTTCCAAAACTGCGGCCTTCCCTTACCACCCGGTTCCGTAGAGGGAGAGAGACGCCTCGGGCTGGAAGCAACGGTTGTGTGATCGGCTCGTACAGCGAGGGGAGATCGCCGACCACCGAAACCGGGATCGGGGTCTGCACGATCATCATTTGGCGAAGTTGCGATACATTTGGGCGCGGGGATGTGGCGGTCAAGCCTACCGATTTTCCAATTTTCAAGGTCCCGGACCACCCGGTATCCGTGGAGGGGGAAGGCGAAAGAACATGCGCCGCTCCGGACCGCCCGTCCGAACGATCCGGGAAAGATGATGTACCGAGTTTTCAAAGATCGACCTACTCCGGCGGAAGGGAAGAGACGCGAAATTGGGCGTCTGGCATGGTCCTTCGGCCGCCCGGGAGATAGGTGGACACCGGTTTAGTATCCTTGGCCATCGTAATCGATGCGGCGCACCTCGTCAATAGACTTTTTTCAGCCAAAGGAAAAGAATTTTAAGGGGGGCGATTCCGGCGGGCGGGGGTGGGGAAATGCGAACGCACGGGCACGGTTCAGAAATGCCGGCGGGCACCTCGCCGCGGAGGGTTTCTTCAACAGCAGTTCGCCCTGCGCGCATCCGGTGTGGCTGATTCCGTGAAGCCGCGGCGGACGGACTGATGGGGAGGTCGCCGGCCGCGTCTGGACCTTGGTGGCATCCGTCGGAAGAAAATCGGGCAGGAGAGAAATTTGGGATCGGAATCCAAAGCGCTGAGGGCCGCGCGACGTCGCCCAGTGGCCCAAGAATGAGGCTTGAACGCGCACCGAGCGGTTCGAATTTGGTTGCGGCCGAGGGGAGGGCCAAGATGAAAAGATGGGGAAAGGAAGATGGTTCCCAAGTCCGCCCCGTGAACGGTTACATGGCTGTCTCATCGGGCTCGCCACAAGCGATCCTCTTGGTTCGAAGACTACGGGCGTGGCAGTCATCTTGGCGTTGGCCATTGCGGTGCTCTCGTGGAATACAGCCAAGGCCGATGTCGTGATACAGGCCGAGAAGGCGGCGATACGAACGGAGGGCGGGCCTGCATCGGGCGGCGGGTGGAACCTGTGGAGCAACGGCCACGTCGGAGATGTTCTTCTTCAGAACATGGCGAAGATGAACGTCACTCCCGATAACGCCGAAGTTGCCGTCATCTCCCACAACCACGGCGACCATACAGGTGGGCTGGTCTCAGTGGTCGGGGAAGAGATGGGGTCGGGGCTTGAATAGTGAACAGCCTCGACTCCCGAATAGTTATGGATAACTCTATTCACTGTTCAAGCTGCGACCCCAAACCGCTCTCCCTGGCTAGTGCTCAACGCCTTTCGGCATCAGAGGACACCTTGCTGCCGGTACTGTACGCTGCACGTGGCGTCGTGGTCGGTGTCACCGGTCAGGTCCCACTCGATGCTGATGGAGTGTGGTGTCGCATCCGTGTGAATCTCGCCCGGTGTGGAACCCTCATCGGCGGCCACAACGACCGACCAGAGTGCCACGAAGGTCAAGCAGACGAGTGGCGTGCGGCTCATCACGATGCTCCTTACGGGGGCGAAAGGCAAGCGGTCCACTACTAAAGTAGCGTTTCCGCCGCCGACACGCTACAGTGGCGGTAAAGCCGGTGATGAATCGTTCTCCAGCCGAAATGACCGAGGGAGGCCCAATCATGTCCGACAAGAACCGTTTGACGAGGCGATCCAGCCTGAAGGGGCTTGGCCTGGTGGGAACGGCGGCGCTGTTTGGTGGGTCGGCTGGAGCCTCGTCCTCCGGTACATCCGCCCCCGCCGAGCGGTCAACGGATTCGCGGAAGGAGATCTTCTCCAAGGTCTGGGAAACGCCTCTGATCGACACTCATGAGCACCTCTGTGAAGAAAAGGATCGGCTTAACGGCAGCGGCCCGGATGACTGGTCCGTTGTCTTGGCCGGGTACTTGGGTTCGGATCTGATTACAGCGGGGATGCCGAGGAACGTTCATGGCAAGTTCTATTCAAAGGGGCTCTCCCCAACCGAGAAGTGGGAACTTCTTGAGCCTTACTGGCCCGCCGTGAAGCACACGGGCTACGGGCAAGCGGCTCGGATCTCCATCCGGGAACTCTACGGCGTAGGCGACCTGTCGGCAGCAACCGTGGAGAAGGTGCAGGCAGAGTACGAGAAACTCCGCCGTCCGGGGTTTTATCGGCACATCCTCTGCGAGATCGGCAAGATCGAGTCCTGTCAGGTGAACTCATCGAACCCACCCTTCATCGAGTCAGCCCAGCCGACTCTCTTGATGCAGGACATCAGCATCGTAGGGATGTTCGCCGAACCGAACCTGAAGCTCTTTGGCGATCCGACCGGACTGAACGTGTCTGGCTTGGGCGACTGGCACAAGGTGATCGACTGGTGGTTTGAAAAATACGGACGATACGCTGTCGCCGTGAAGTCCCAAGACGCCTATCGCCGGGACATCGATTACCAGCCGACCCCCGCCGAGAAAGCCGAACCAGTCTTCAAGAAGAAGCTGGAGAAGCAGCCGGTGTCCACCGAGGAGCAGAAGGCATTGGAGGATCACCTCTTCTGGTACGCCGTGTCGAAGGCTACCGAGAATGATCTGCCGGTGAAGCTCCATACCGGCTACTATGCGGGCGACAACCGAATGCCGCTGTCCCGCCTGCTCCACAACGCCGGTTCAGCCTGCGAGTTGTGCCGTGCTGCGCCCGAAACCCAGTTTGTGTTCATGCACATCTGCTATCCCTACTACGAAGAATTGATCTCGGTCGCCAAGCAGTACACCAATGCCTACGTGGACATGTGCTGGGCGTGGATCATCAATCCCTTGGCGGCGAAAGACTTCCTCAAGAAGTACCTCGTTACGGCCCCGGCGAACAAGATCGTCACTTTTGGTGGGGACTATCGCTACGTCGAGCAGGTCTTGGGGCACGCTCTCATTGCCCGGCAAGGAATCGCTCTTGCTTTGAGCGAACTGGTCGAGGAAGGCTGGCTGAGCATCGACGACGCCTTGGCACTTGTTGATCCGATCATGCATGGCAACGCTCGGCGAATTTTCCGATTGGCCGAAAAAGAAAAGGCATTGAAGAGAACAATGACCGTTGCAGGAGAAACATGCCGCAGCGTGGTATCACGGGCGACCAAGGGATTGCTGACCATTCCATTCCGAGAATGAGCAAAGGGGAACCGATGACGGCCAGACTCCTTACGACGACGTGGCCTTGTCCACCGGTTACATCGGGCCGACAGAAACGGCAGCACGCCGAAATTGAAGAGTCGGCTCGACATACGATCAGAAGCATCTTTTCAAAGGAGAATCAAGTGCGGTACACAATTGCCTGCCTCGCTGTGCTCTCGCTCGTCCTCGGTGGCAGTCAAGCCTCGGGCGTCGAATATCCGTGCCGATGGGTCTACGTTTCCAAGGGTCTGCACCAAGACCGAGATGTGGACGAGATCCGCAGCATTGTCGAGACAGCCGCCTCGCACGGGCTGAATGCAGTGGTGCTGAGTGCGGGTCTTGACCGCTTGGATCGCCAGCCAGCCGATTACTTCAAACGGCTAGAAACGATCAAGCAGGTGTGTGCCGAGCACAAGATCGAGATCATCCCCATCATTTTCTCGGCGGGCTACGGCGGAAGCGTCCTGGCCTGCGACCGCAACCTGGCCGAGGGCCTTCTCGTCAAGGACGCTCGGTTCGTAGTCCAGGGCAAGGAGGCGGTCCTCAAGTCCGACTTCCCGGTTGAGATCCGTAACGGCGGCTTTGAGGACTTCACAGGCAACCAGGTTCGTGGCTGCCGCTTCCACGACTTGCCGGGCAAGGTGAGCTTCATTGACACGCAGACTGCCAAGGAAGGCAAAGCATCGCTTCGGTTCGAGCAATTTGGCCAGTTTCCCCACGGGCATGGCCGGGTGATGTTTGAGGTGCCGGTTCAGCCTCATCGCTGTTACCGAATTACCGGCTGGGTCAAAGCGGAGAACCTCCAGCCTGCACGCTGCTTTCGTGTCCAGGTGCTTGCTGGCGAGCGTTCTCTTGCCCCGGTGACGATCCACGTCGATGCGACCGGCGATTGGCATCCGCTGAATGTCGGCTTCAACAGCCTGGATCACGAGAAAGTGCGGATTTACGCCGGAGTGTGGGGCGGCAAGGAGGGCCGCTTCTGGCTCGACGGGCTTCAGATCGAGGAGGTCGGGCTGGTCAACTTGCTGCGGCGGCCGGGTACACCGCTGACCGTTCGGGACGAAAGCTCGGCAGCGGTGTACGAGGAAGGCCGCGATTTCGCCCGCCTGGCCGACTCGAAGCTCACGTTCCGGTTTGATCACGCTGGCCCCACGATCTCTCTCTTGCCGGGCAGTCGCATCGGTGACGGCCAGGCGTTGCGGGTGAGCTACTATCACGGCATGGCCATCAACGACGGGCAAGTGACCATCTGCATGTCCGAGCCGAAAGTCTACGATATTTGGCGGACGCAAGCCGAACTGATCCAGAAGCATCTCGCTCCGAAGCGGTGGCTGTTGAGCATGGACGAGATCCGGGCTGGCGGTTCCTGCGAGGCGTGCAAGGCTCGCAAGACGACGATGGCCCAGATCCTCGGGAACTGCCTCACCCGACAGTTCGAGATGATCCGCAGCGTCAATCCGAAAGCGGAAATCTACGTTTGGTCCGACATGCTCGACCCGAACCACAACGCTCACGATAATTACTATCTGGTCGATGGTGACTTCTCGGGGTCGTGGAACTATGTGCCCAAGGAGTTGCGGATTGTCTGCTGGTATTACGAGAAACGCAATGAGAGCTTGCCCCACTTCTCCGGCCTCGGATTCAAGACATTGGCGGGTGCCTACTATGACGCCGACACCCTGGAGAACCCCAAAGGGTGGCTCGAAGCCCTGGAGCGGACTCCGGGGGCGGTGGGGATCATGTACACGACATGGCAGAACAAGTACAAGCTGCTCGGTCCATTCGGGGATCTCGTTTCCGAGCCATAGCCGAAACAACACGGCTAAGGAGAAAACATGCGATACTTCCTGCTGCACTGGTTTCTGTTGTGGAGTCTATGCCAAGTCGGGATCCTCCGGGGGGCGGAGCCCCGAGGGCCATCGGAAGCTGGCTCCATGCTTCTGTTCTCGTATTTCGTCGGCAATGGGGAGGACGGGCTTCACCTGGCATCCAGTTGGGATGGCTACCACTGGACAGCATTGAATCACGGCCGGTCGTTCCTGGCACCAGAGTTGGGCAACAAGCTCATGCGTGACCCCTGCCTGGTTCGGGGGCCGGATGGCGTGTTCCACCTCGTCTGGACGACGGGCTGGGGCGACCGGGTGATCGGCTATGCCAATTCCCGTGACCTAAACCAGTGGTCCCCGCAGCAGGCCATCCCGGTGATGATGCACGAACCGACAGCACGTAACGCCTGGGCACCGGAACTGTTCTACGACGGGGATCAGAAGCAGTTCTTGATCTTCTGGGCTACCACGATCCCCGGACGTTTCCCGGAAACAGATCGAACGGGCGACAACGGCTGGAACCACCGCATCTACTTGACAATCACTCGGGACTTCAAGACCTTCACTCCAACCAGGCTCTTCTTCGACGGCGGATTCAACGTAATTGACGCCACCATCCTCAAGGCCCGAGGGCAACACTACCTGATCGTCAAGGACGAGACGAAGACGCCGGTTAAGAAGAACCTGCGGATCGCCCGCAGTGCCAGGGCAGAGGGGCCATACCGTGAAGTGTCCGACCCGATCAGCATCAGTTGGGTCGAGGGGCCTTCTACGGTTCAGATCGGCGAGGAGTTCCTGATCTACTTTGACCACTACGCCAAACCGCAGTATTACGGCGCACTTCGATCCAGGGATCTGACCCATTGGGAGGACATTTCCCAGAAGATTGAGTTTCCCCATGGCACCCGACACGGCACGGTCCTACGGGTGGCCGAGGGACTGGTTTCGAGGCTTCAGTAAAGAAGGATGCCATGATTCTGCATTGCGACATGGACGCCTTCTACGCCTCGGTCGAGGAGCGAGACCGGCCGGAATTGGTCGGCCATCCCGTGATCGTCGGCGGTTCGCCGGAGGCCCACGGGATCGACGACCGTTTGGTTATACCAGAGCGGGAAGCAAAGTCGATTTCTCACGAGACGACCTTTGAGAAGGACATCGATGATCTGGAGGTGCTGCGAGCCTGGCTCTTGGACCTGACGGAACAAGTGGGCTGGCGACTTCGGCGGCACGGGTTGCGAGGCCGGACGGTCCACCTCAAAGTCCGCTTTGCCGATTTCTCCACGATTACCCGTTCCCTGACCCTACCCGAGCCCACCAACCTCACCCACGAACTCTGGCAGGCTGCCGACGAAATGTTCTGCCATCGCCTTCCCGCTGACCATCTCCCTGTGCGGCTCGTGGGCATGGGAGTTGGCGGTCTCAATATCCAGGTTGCGGCAGGGGCTCCTGTTCGATCAAGACGACCGGCAGAAGCAGGCTGGGCTGGACGCCGTGACCGACCAGATTCGAGAGCGGTTTGGTTCCTCCGCTTTGCACCGAGCAGCATCGCTCCCGCACCAGAGAGGGCCACGACGTGAAGTTGGCGACGACAGATCCACGTAATCGGAAGGAGTCCATTCGGATCATCGGGGCTGATCCGGTACCGTGGCCGACAACGCTCACTGACAATGAGCCAGGTCAGAGGTCTTGGGCCCGCTTCGTCTCCAAGTACCCAATCGACACCAGGAACTCATCCACCCGTTGCGTCGTTTTCGCCAGCCAGGGCGGGCGGTTGAAGAAACCGTGCGGCTGCCCATCGGCCGTGAACAACTCGGCCCGATGCCCGAGTTCCTTGGATTTCTGCACGAACTCGTCGCCCATAGCGGCCAGCCGATCCGCCGTGCCGAAGAAGATCAACGTTGGCGGGCTATCCTTGGCCAGGTGGCGGGTGGGCGAGATCGCCTTGCCCAGGGTCTCGTCGTTGCCGATCCGCTCCATCAACTGCGGGATGCCACTGAACCGCAGCACTGGGTTAAAGAGCACCAGCGCATTTGGCCTTGAGGAAACGCCGGTATTCTCGCCCTCGCCGTCGAGTCCCTCGGTCAAGGCGGTACAAGCGGCGATGTGCCCGCCCGCCGAACCACCGGCGGCCACGATCTGATCTGGATCGATGCCAAGTTCGACGGCATTCTGGCGCAACCAACGCACAGCGCTCTTGGCATCCTCGACGCACTCCTTGGGAGTGACTCCGTGCCTGGACTTCACCCGATAGTCGGCCCTGGCAGCGACCATGCCTCGGCTGGCGAGATGAACGGCCTGGGGCTCAAATTGCTGTATCCTTCCGCCCGTCCAACCACCGCCGAAGAAGAACACAATGCCGGGCCGCTTGTCCGCTTTCTTCCAGCCGGGTGGGTAATGAACGACTATTTCCAGATCGACTTGCTTCGTTTTTTTGTAGATAAACGACTGGTTTCTGGGTGTTGCCGAATCGTCTGCGTAGGCGACTACGATCTCGAACACGGCGCAGACAATCAGTCCTACGGCCAAGGGTATGGTACGTCGCATGGTCTCACCTTGAGTTGAATTCCGACATTGCACGCTGCGTGATCCTCCCATCACTCCAATTCCTTCACCTTCAGATCCTTGAATCGGATGAGTAACTCCTTGCCTGGGTGGATCTGTAGTCCGAGGTGCCCTTTCATGCCAACGTTTCGGCTCCGGTGGGCTTGGCCATCCAGTCGTCCCGTGCCATTGTAATCAGCCACCTGCACGCCATTGATTACGGTCTTGATCCGTGTGCCCTTGCAGAGGATGTGAACATCGTTCCAAACGTCTCCCTCGTCGGCGTGGAACCATTTCCAGCCTTGTGGAGCATGTTCCGGCTTTGCATTGGCGGGCCGTCCCACGTCGGGCCAGAGCCACACTTGTGCCCCTCTTGTTTCATCGTAAATGAAGCCACACCGCCACGGGCCGGGCGGATTGATGTCCACCTGAGGGCCGTCGAGCCAGCCGGTCTCGTCATCGTAGCGACTGCGGACTTGAATGCCGCTGTTGCCTGTCGTCCTGTTGTAGGTTTGGACCTTCAGTCTCAGTTCGAAGTCGCTGAATTCCTCTTCCGTCAGCAGCCAAATATAGTGGTGCTTGCTATCGGGCGGTGTTTCGGCGGTGATCGTTCCGTCCTCCACCTTCCAGTACCCGGTCTTGTCCTTATCCTCCGGTCGGCACTTCACAGTCCAGCCGTCCAGGTCCTTCCCGTTGAACAGGCTGGTCCAACCGGTGTCGCCCCGCTTCTTCCAAGCTCGCACGTATTCGATGCTGAAGGTGGAGGGTAGGTCTTCGTCGTCCGGCATTCCAAACCATTGTGGCATGGTTTCCGAATCGAAGATCAGGAACAACGGTTGGTGCCAATGGGTGTTCTCGACCGAACGGACGAGCACGCCATCGACGTAGTACCGGATCTCGTCCTTGCTCCAGTACAGTCCGAAGACGTGATCGTCATCGGCGAACCGCCAGGGTGCTTCCCACACGCCGCCCACGCTCCAGTGCTTCTTCTCCTGGGGCGTGCGGAAGACATGCAAGTTCATGTTGTACTTGCGCTCGAAACCCTTGGCCTTGCCGCCGATCTCGAATACGTCGATCTCGGTCAGGCAGCCCGGTGTGTCCTCCACCTGGAACCAGAAGGAACTCGACCCGGCCGAGTTCATGGGCTTCGCTTTGACCTCATAATAGCCGTAACCGGAGCGGACCTTTGTGTGCAGGGCTGCGGAAGTGTAGTCCTTGTATCCCTGCTTCTCCGCTTCGGCAGGCAGCTTTTCTTTGCGCATCGTCAAGTGCAACTTGCCGTCGGAGACCGTGACGTTCTTCTCGCTGAACAAGGCGGGCTGGCGGCCCTTCCACCAGTACATGCCTACCGTCCACCTGTCCCGGTCAAGTTCATTGCCCTCGAACTCGTCGTTCATGGGCTCGAATTTGACCCAACCGCCCTGGTTCTCCTGGTCGGAAAGCGGATAGGAGTCGGTGACGTGCTTGGGTGTCTCCCCGAGAGGACCGTTTCGATTCCAGATCTTCTTCGGACGGATATCCGGTCCGGGCGGCTCGGCAGCCAGCGCTGTGGGAAGCAGAATCAGAAGCGATGCGAGCGAAAGGCGGTGGAGCATTACCGTGGGCCTCTACGTGGAATGGTGGAGAGCAAGTAGCGTGGCGTGAATTTCCGCAGCGATTATCTTCGCACCCTCGCTGTTCGGATGCAACTCATCGCCAAAATGCTCGTCGTGCAGCTTCGAGCAGATGTCAGCCAGAGGAAGCTGCCTCCGGTCGCAGAACTCCTTCAGTCGCTCGTTGTGGTAGTTCCGCTTGTCGTGCAGTTCCCGAGCAATCCGAGGCGAGAACATCGATGCGTTGGCATACGGGACGTTGAAAAGGATGGGCTGCTTCCCTCGCTCTCGAACGGACCGCAACATCTCGTTCATGTTCTGGATAATCCGCCGACTTGTGGCCTCCAGGTCGGGCCATGTGCCGAGGTCGTTAGTGCCAAAACCGATCACGAAATAGCGGGCGTTGGGAAACAGCCTGAGGTATTCCTGCACCTGCTGTGGGCCGTTGTCGCTGATCTCCCCGGCGATCCCGCCGTTGGCGATTCGAAGACCGAGGGGAGGGACAAGTTCCTGAAGAAAGTCGGGATACGTTCGGTATGGCCAAGCGGAGGCAGGGCCGAAGTTGTTCCAGCCCGTCAAACTGTCCCCCGAGCAGCCAACATCGATCAGTTGTCGAGCCTCCTCAAACGAGGAACGGTCCGAATCCGCAACGTAGAGAATCTCTGTAGCACTACTCATTGCCAGCTTTCTGTATGGATGCCCCATTCCCGTTCGACGATTTCGGGGATGACCTCAAAGGAGGCACGCCCGTCTGCCCACCTGATAACCTCTGACGACTTGGCTGCACTGGTACAAAGGCGGCCAACATCAGGATAAATGCCGACGCGCCCCAGGTCGAGTCGGTCGGCGTCCCAGCAGGTTTGGATTGTGATGTCCTCGTGTGCCACCTCATCCGTATGCCCGGCACAGGCATCGTAGAGGAGCTTGAATTCCTCATCGGAGAGGTCGAACACGACGCCACGCAGCTTGCCAACATATTCCGCCCCTCGGAGTCCGTGGCCGAAATCGGTGCCCTCGTTGACTCGCCGGGAATCGTGGAATAGGGCAAAGAGCTGGACCACCCCGACGTTCGCTCCCATGATCTCGGCAAGCCGCATTCCATTCTCGAACACCCGTGCCCAATGGCCGACGCCGTGCGTGCCATTCCAGGGCAAGGCGTAGTCTTCGAGAATGGTGTGGACGAGAAGCTTGAGACTGTTCTGCATATTTACCCCTGTAATTGGTTCGCCGGCACTTTTGGGATCAGCGAATGGGCGAGGGGAATGCCTTCCACAAGCTGCTCATTGAACCTGCCCAGGTACGCCTGCTTGGACTCAAAAGGGGAGAGGTGATTCTCGATATCGCCTGCGGCAATGGTCAGTTTGCCCGAAAGATGGCGGACTTGGGCGCCAGCGTCGTCGCCGTCGATGCCTCGGCGAGGATGATCGAAAAAGCAACGGCACGCTCGACCGATTATCAGGACCGGATCGAATATCGGGTCATCGATTGCACGAACCGGGAGCAACTGCTCTCCGTCGGCGAGCGGCAGTTCGATCATGTTGTCTGCACGATGGCACTGATGGACATGTGCCAGATTCAACCACTGATCTCTGCTGCCGCAGCACTGCTCAAGCCCAGCGGATGTTTCATCTTCTCCATCTGCCATCCTTGTTTCCGCTCGGGCCTATCCAAACAAGGCATGGAGCGGCACGACATCGGCGGCGAGCTGGTGGAGGAGTATTTCGTCCGTGTGTCCCGATACGCCGAATCCACGACGAAGACCGGCATTGCCATGGTGGGACAGCCCGTGCCCCAGTATTACTTCCACCGCCCTCTGGCCGTGCTCTTCAGTGCCTTCTTTTCGGAGGGGTTTGTTCTCGACGCCTTGGAGGAACCTGCGTTTGGAGCAAACGCCGATAAGACACGTTTTTTCGACATGGTGTTCGAGAAGATCCCGCCTGCCTTGGTCGTTCGATTTCGACGGCTCGTGAACTGAGACAGTTAAGAGGGTTCAGGAGATGTGGCCCCGAGTTCCCATAGTTGTGCAGTAGGCAGCATCGGTAACACTGTGAAAAGCAGCCAGACCTATACGACGGCAATCGTGGTCATTCCGCCAGAGGAAAGCTGGGAAGCCATCCAGACTATTCGCCAACAGCACGACCGCAACGTACGGCGATGGATGCCACATATCACGCTCATCTACCCGTTTTGCCCGGTGAAGGACTTCCCTGCTGTGCGTGAACTTCTGGCGGCTGGGCTGGCTCTTCCCACTGCAGGACGCATTCGCCCAGGCCGATCGACGCGGGAGGAACCAATTCCACGAATGCCGCCCCAACACCGTTGCCGGGACCGGCGAGGGATGGGGGCGATTGTTCCTCAAGGCGTCTCTTGAGTGCGTAGTAATTCACTCGCAGCGTCTTGCTGGTCTGGTGAATCCCATGAATCCGAGCCATCTTCACCGCCAGCCTCCAGAGCGAATCCGGAATCCGCGAGCGTACCGGACGCGTCTGACGCCAACGTTCGAACCGCCGCCTCACGCCCTCCAATTGCGTCGGAAGCCCATCTCTCTTCCTGGTGCCCATCGGCTGTCCTCCACAGAATCCTGCCCTGACAGCCAACTCTACCCGATGCCTCCGAGTCTTTCATGCACACTTGCCGAAAGGACACGAATCGCCTGCCCTGGTGTCACCGCAAAGACTTTCCAGCCAACGGGATGCAGCGAATCGACATCCTTTGCAACACCAACGTGGTGCGTTGCGTGGCGCCGACGGAAATCTCCGAACGGTCCGCAACGTTCCTTGCCTCCAACGCACGTCCGCGGCACGCTTCCGGTGGCAGATACCGGCCGCATTCGCGAGAGTTCGGCTCCGGTGGCTTCGCGTCGGCGACCTCCTCCGTGCCCCGGCCCTCGACTTTTTAGACACCCAGCTTCCGATTGGTGCGAAGACCTGCGACGGAACATCAACCGCCGCCTTTACCTACGGCCGAGCGACTCGCCCAAGCCTGTATGCGAAAAACTCGAGATGTCGAAAAACGCCCTCGCCCGCACCAGCAGGCAAGTCAGACCTGTGTTACAATCCCGTTCGAGATAACAGGTCGGATGCGACATTGCGCCAACAGTATTCTTCCTGGCAAGGGGTGTGCAACGTCGGCTTCCGAGCCGTCAGCCTGTGTGAGGAACGGTAGAAACGGTTTCAGGAAACGCAGCTAAGGAATTCCCATCATGCGCATTCAACCTGACGTTCTGCGATGGATCGTGTGTGCAGGCCTCGCGATCGAGGCGACTTCGGTGGCTACTGGCGGAAATCCTTCGAAAGAATCCGGATTCTGTTTTCCCGCGACTGGAGTTTGTGTCGACAACCAGGCGATTCTCCTTGCCATCGACGATGTATCTCTGGCATGGAAGGAGAACGTCTGCTACTACCTTTCGAAACCACAAGTCAGGCCGGAGCCGGTGCTCGCTCCAAGCCGCGACGATCCTTCCGCACCCGACCATCTCGCGGCCCATTTCTACGGCTCGGTCCTTCACGACGAGGGGCTGTTCCGCATGTGGTACTACCCGGTCTCGTTCGGCAAGGATTATTCCGAGCTGACGCAGGGACCGGTGTGCTACGCGGAGAGCCAGGATGGTATCAAGTGGACAAAGCCGAACCTGGGGCAGATCGAGTTCAAGGGGAGCAAAAACCACAACGGCATCAAGCTGCCCGAGAAGGTGATCGAGGGGGTCCACGTGATCAAGGACAAGGACGATCCCGACCCGGCCCGCCGCTACAAAATGGTCTACAATCCGCACAATGGTCGGACGTTTACGATTCAGACGGCGACCAGTCCGGACGGCATCCATTGGCAGACACCGGCGGCCTATCCCAAGGACCAGTTCCTCGAGCAATCCGGATTTTTCAAGTTCAAAGGGATGTACCTCGTCCATGGCCAGGGACTTGAGGCGGGCGAAGGCGGCGGGGCGCGGGGGCGCCAGGGCTATGCGTGGGTGTCGTATGATTTTAATCACTGGCTCGGCGCAACAGCCGAAGCGTTTGCCCTGCCCGAACCGGCCGACGCGACCAACCGCGGCACGACCAGTCCGTACGATCAGGTCCACCTCGGCGTGGCGGGCACGAGCTTGGGAAACGTCGTGGTAGGTCTCTATGGCCTGTGGCACAACTTCCCCGGCGATACCGGCCGCAAGGTTCCTGCAAGCTGGTTCGGACATGAGAAGACCTCTTGCGACCTGGGGCTGGTGGTCAGCAACGATGGCATGCATTTCCGCGAGCCGGTCAAGGGGCACGTCTATCTTTCGCGAATTGATTCGCCGGTCACTGCGGCGGACGGCAAGACCTACCCCACGATTTTGATCCAGTCGGGCCAGGCGGTGAACGTGGGAGACGAAACGCGGATCTATCACGGACGTTGGCGAAATGCGGTCTATGGCCGGGATTACTGGGGAGAAGTCGCGCTGGCCACACTGCCGCGCGATCGCTGGGGCGCTTTGGGACTGTATCCGAATCGATCGACGGGCGAGGTGTGGTCCACGCCTGTCCGTCTGCCACGCGCCGGCTGCCAAATCCTCCTCAATGCCGACGCGGCCGCGTCGATCCGCGTGGAAATCGCCGATGAGCATTTCCGGCCGCTGCCGGACTTCTGCGATTCCAATGCCGGAACGACCGCTGCCCTCGGCGGCTTGGAATGCCCGGTACACTGGCCTGCCGGGGATCCGGCGCGGTTGGGCGGAAAGCTGATCCGGCTACGGATTCGGTTCGAGAGAAAGGAAGGCCGGGAGCCCCGTTTGTATGCCGTTTATCTCAGGGCCGCGGCGAAGGAGTGAAAGTGAGATCCGCAGACCGGACCAATGCCCTTCCTCGCAAGAACCTCACAATTCCCGATCGGTGCAGCGGAGGCTCGGATTCGCGCAAACCGGTGGCCTCAAGTGGGCGAGCGCCCCCGGAAACGTCCTGTTGAAAGCCGGCGCGACCGGACTTCCCAAAGATTCTGTTGCAAACGTCTCCCTGATCGTCGCCTTGGACAAAAGCCAACTTACGGAGCGCAGCGGCAAGCTTCCGAACCGAAAGCTGGAAGCCGTTCTCCATGGAATCGATGTAATCCTTGGTCGGTAGTGCGACGGTGATCGCAATAGACTGAGGTGTCGCCGGCGACCTGGAATTCACTTCCCGCGGACCAGCCCCTCCTTTAAGACCCCCTGTGCGTGGCGGGCGTAATGGCCGCGGACGTCGCGAGCATATTGCCGGAGGATCTTCTCGCCGATTCCTTCATAGTCGCCAAGCCGGTAGAGCACTCGGGCGAGCGTCAGGTCGCGCTGGCCTGATTTGCTGCGGGCATTGGCCGAAAGACCTTTCGTGTCGACCACGGCCGCAGCTTCAATCCCCAGCTTTTTCATGGCTTCACCTAACGGCTTGGCCGCCGCGCGATCGCCGAGGGCTTCCAATGCCAGAGCAAGCGCTCGGTAGTGCGAAACGCGCGTGCCGTTTCCCTCTCCGAGCAGCGGGAGCTTCTCCACGAGCGGTTCGAAAGCCCGCGGATCGCGCGTGCGGCCCAGCGCAATCAGGTAGCTGTCAAGCCATGTGACCCAGGGGAAGTAGGTGTCGATGCGGTCGGCGTCGAACTCCTTTGTCCCCCGGACCTTGTCGACGAGCGTCTCGGCGCCTGTCGCGTCGCCCATCATGCCCAGCACGTGCGCGCAGCGGAGTTTCCCCTCGGCCGACGTGGCTGGGTTGCGATACGCCTCTTGCATTAACGGGAGGGAGCGGTCTTCGGCGGCCATGATCACACCCAGCCCCGAATAGTCTTTTTCGGCCAGTGTGCGAACGGCCGTTTGGACTCGGGAGTCGGGCAGCGGAAAGGAATCCTTGTGTTTGAGCACCTCGGGCGTGAGACAGCCGTTGCGGACGAGATGCGTCTGAAGGGCCTTCAGGTCGATACCGCGTGCGGACACGCCGGCCTTCGCGGCCATGGCCGCGGCCACACCGGCCGCGTAGCCCAGGTTCTGCACGCCCGGCTGCATGCGGATCGACGGGATCGCGTCGCAGTGAGCGCTGAGTCCGATTCCGATGACGAGGACTCCGTCGAGCCCCTTCGGCAGGAGGCAACGGTACGGGGTGTAGGTCATGCCGCCATGCCAGTTATTGATCATATAGAACGGATGGACCGTGTACCCGTGCTTGTCGAGCCGGCCGCCGTTGCTGATGCCGACGGTGTCCGGGAACGTCCGTTGGGTGACAATGTCCAGCGGCGTCAGGATGTAGTCGCCCACGATCCGCCGCCGTTCGCGGGTATCGATGAGCTGGCCGAGATCGTAGGCGCCGGCGTACTTCTCCTTGGCTACGACATACGCGCTCCACACGTCGATCATGTCCGATTCATCGATGAAGGTCCAGTCGGTGTTGATGTAGGTGGCGCCCGGTTCGCTCTGCGGCAGGCCCGCGCCTTGCAGGGCGATATGGTCGCTTCCCGTGTACATGCACTCCGCGCCGGCCGCGGCGGCGACGTCGGCGTGGCCGGTGCCGTCGATCACCGTGTGGCAGAGCACGATGCCGCGCCCCTGGGGCGTCGCGACAACCGCGCCTTTCACCGTGGCACCGTCCACCAGTGCGCCGCAGCCCTGGGCGCCGAACCAAATATCGCCGCCGGCCTTGCGGATCTCGCTCCGCCACCATTCCTTTTTTCCAATCACGTAGGAAGGCGAACCAATCTTCTTGATTCCGGCTTCGGTCTCCTCGGTGAACCCTTTGCGGTAGCCCGCGCAGTAGATCCCGATGAAACCGGTCGTGCCGACACCGCCGAGGCCGTGCAGGTACTCGACAACCAGCGTTCTCGCTCCCTGGCGTGCGGAGGCGATGCCGGCCGGCGCGCCGCCGGTGCCGCCGCCGATCACGACTACGTCGTATTCACCGAGGACCGGGACGGAATCGGCGTCGGCCGGGATCGTGCTCGTGCCCGGCTGCATTGGACGCAGGCCGTCCAGGGCCTCGCCCACGTCGCCCGACACGGCGGACGGCGAGGTCTCGCCCGGCACGCGAACGCCCGCGAGCGACGGGACGGCCTTGGCTTCTTTCGCCGCGGCCTCGCCGATGCGGCGTCCCACGCCGATCAGTTCCAGAGGGTGGCACAGCGACGCGGCAGCATCGCGGGATACATCCGCGCACCCGCCGAGCACCCACAGGCGCTCGACTCCCTTGGGCCGGAATGCCGCAAGGTCGACGTTCGCGGCGCCCGCCCATGGCCCCGACAGACTCGCCTCGCCTTTCACGGGATCAGGCGGGATCTGGAAGAGGACTTCCGACTCGTCGACCTGCTGCGGGTGGAACGTACGGTCGCGCGCGACTTGCTCCGCTTCAGCGAAGGAAGCGAAGCAGCCGTTCGTCATCGCAATCGTGAGCGTGTATTCGATGACTTCCGGATGCGGGTCCGACATCGGGACGTTGAACTTCGTCGCCCAACTTCCGGTGCCGTACTGAATCGGCGACTTGCCGCCGATGGGCCTCTGCAGCCGGATTCGACGCGACTGGATCCCGGCGCCGCTGCGCTGGGAACCGCCCACCACCACGCGTTTGAACTCCTGCGGGCCGGACGGATACGGCGCAAACGCGGCGCCGGTCCTACGCGCAAGCCATGCGCGATCGGTGGCATCGATGATCACCTTCGCCTTCACCGCCTGACGCCCGGCGCGGTTCGCGATGACGATTCCTGCCAGATTGCCCTGCGCGTCGCGCAGCACGTCGGTGGCGTAGCTGGTGTACAAGAAGGGGATGTTCGCCTTGAGCAGTGCCTGGTCCAGCGTGCGTTTCACCTGCATCGGCGTTGTCACGCGCAGCCCCTGAGGGTGCCCCTCCGGAGCCGGCCCTTCTATGAGAATCTCGCCGAGCAGCATCCTTTGGGCGCGCTGGGTCTTCTTGGCGACGCACTTCAGGTAGCGTGCGCTCGCGGTGACCGGGCGGGTAAGATGGATGGCGGAGTCCACAAACGAGCCCTCGGCGAGTTGATCGTTTTTGATCGACACCAGCGGAGTCCACCGTTTGCCGTCGTCGCTCGCTTCGAAGGCCATGCTTTCCACTTCGTACGACCCCGGCCCCTGGTAAAACATGACGTGGAGCTTACGAATCTCCTGCTTCTTGCCGAGATCGATCGAAATGGTCACGTCGTCCTCGTATTCGATGCTCTGCGAGAACGCCGTGCTCCACTGGCCGTCGCGAAGCATCCGCGGCGGCTGCGTGTCCTGGTGCTTCCCGGTCGATGGCTGATCGGTCTCGTAGGTGTATGGGATACCCTCGATGAATGTCGGCAGATGGAACAACTGCTTCGCCAGCGGGTCGGTCGGCTCCTCACCCGGCTCGAGCCAGAGGCGATACGTTGCACAAAGGTCCTCGCCGAGGTAGGGACGAGGAGCTGCGAGGAACACCTTGGCGCCCTGTTGGGCCGCTGCGACCGCCGCCGCGACTCCCGCGGACGAGCCGCCCACGACCACGACGTCGACGTCGTACGCAAGCGGAATATCGCGGGCCGACTGGTTCGCCGCTGTGCCGCCGGCAAAAAGCGACTGCGAGAGGGCGAACCCCAACACGACCGCGAGGCCAAGCTCGGCGGGTCCTTTTCGGAGCCGTACGGACCGCCAAATGGCCCGACCCCAGCGTGTAAGTTCGTCAACTGCGGAAGAATCCACCGTACGATAGCGTTCTGTCTGATTCATGCCGTCCCTCATGCGCTGATCTTCCCGAAGCCTGGCGGCGTGGAACTGGACATCCAGGCAAGATAGAATAAGTCATTGTCGACTGGCAATCGTGCGATGTAAAGATGTAAAGACGGCCATGCTGGAAAACCGCGGGGCGTTCCGGATAAATAAGGAGCAGGGGGCAGCCGACCGCTCAAATCGACGCTGTGGACTTTCTGCGGCCATTCTTGCGATCGGCATCTGTCCCGTCGTCGCCTTCTGCAGCGAGCCACAGGGCGCCGCCCGTCGGCTCCTTCTCTATTTTAGAGTCCCTTCTGGTTGCCAAGGCCCTGGGCATTGACCCGAAGCGGGGCATCAAAAACCTGGAAGACTCAGGCGGTGGTACTCGGCCCGCCTAAATGAAGTTTCACAATTCGTGGAATTATCGTGGGGTTGGGGCTGGCGTTCTAGCCTGCAATCGTGGCTCCCACCGGGCGAGCCCGGCGGCGGCCCATTCCACGAATTGTGAAATCTGATTTAGAGAAACCATCGTGGTCACCCGCAAGGAGCAAGAGACGTGATGCACGACCGCTGTCGTTCAGTACGTCTGGTGCAATTTCGGGTGACCGATGCCAACGGATGCCCCGTACAATCCGAATCATGCCAACATCGCCGGATTTCCAAGCGCCAACCCTGCCCTGCGCTGTGCCGAAGGCCAGTTGCGCATCGTCCGTTTCTCTGCCTCAGGCATTATTCCTCGCCGACGGTCACTTTTTCCATCTTGTCGCCGGCTTGGATCGCATTGACCACATCCTGGCCCTCGAGGACGCGGCCGAAAACGGTGTGCTTTCCGTCGAGCCAGGGAGTGGCGACGTGGGTGATGAAGAATTGCGAGCCGTTGGTATTCGGGCCGGCGTTGGCCATGGAGAGGACGCCCGCGCTGTCGTGCTTCAGGTCCGGATGGAATTCGTCCTCGAACTGGTAACCGGGGCCGCCGGTGCCGTCGCCGCGAGGGCAGCCGCCCTGGATCATGAAGTTCTCGATGACGCGGTGAAACTTCAGATTATCGTAGAAGCCTTTTGCGGCGAGCGTTTCGAAGTTGGCCACCGTCTTCGGGGTCTTGTCTCCGAAGAGTTCGACCCGGATGTCGCCCTTGGCGGTCTGAATGGTCGCGACTTTCATCGTTTTCCTTTCGGCTGTGCAGGGTTATTTGTCCCGGATCCCGGGAATGGTGAAGTGGGAACAGAGTTCGGCGATTTCCCCGCGGACCTTGGCGGCCGCCGGATCGAGGTTGTCGAGGCTGCGGCAAACGGTATCGATCCAGCCGGCGATCCGGTCCATCTCCGGCTCCTTCATGCCCATCGAGGTGAGGGCCGGTGTACCCATGCGGACGCCGCTGGTGACGAACGGTTTGCGGGGATCGCCGGGGACCATGTTGAAGTTGCAGATGATGCCGGCTTTGGCCAGGGCCTGGGCGACGTCCTTGCCGGTGAACTCGTTGGCGCGGAAGTCCATGATGAGCAAGTGATTGTCGGTCCCGCCGCTGACGAGTCGGTAGCCGCGCCGCAGCAGCCCTTCGGCCAGGGCCTGGCAGTTTTCTGCGACCTGCCGGCCGTAGTGGCGGAATTCTTCCGTGGCGGCCTCCTTGAACGTGACGGCCATCGCCGCAATCGTGTGCATGTGGGGGCCGCCCTGCAAGCCCGGGAAGACCGCCCGGTCGATCCGCCTGGCCAGGTTGAGTTTCGTGTGCGAGTGATATTTTTCCTGATACCGATCCTCGATTCGTGAAAGGACAAAGCCGGCACGAGGGCCCCGGAGCATCTTGTGGATCGTGCTGCTGACGACGTCGCAGTACGGGACGGGAGTGGGATGGACACCGGCTATGATCAGGCCGTTGATATGCGCAATGTCGGCGACGAGGTAGGCCTCGACCTCGTCGGCGATTTCGGCGAACTTGTCGTATTCGAGGATTCGCGGATACGAGGTGGCCCCGACCCAGATCATCTTGGGCCGCTCGCGGCGCGCGATTTCGCGGATCTGGGCGAAATCGAGCAGGCCGGTGTCGGGGTCCGGGCCGTAGGGCACCTGGACGTAGTCGCTTCCGGAGAAGTTGACTTTCCAGCCGTGGGTGAGGTGCCCGCCGCCGGGCACCGGCATGCCCATCACCTTGTCGCCCAGCTTGCAAAGGGCCCGGTAGACCGCCTGGTTTGCCGGGGAGCCGGAATAGGGCTGCATGTTCGCATGCTCCGCCCCGAACAGCGCCTTGGCTCGCTCGATGGCAAGGTTCTCGACCTGGTCGACGGCTTCGTTGCCCTCGTAGTAGCGGGCCGCCGGGTAACCTTCGCAATACTTGTTGGTGAGGATCGACCCGCTGGCCTCCAGTACGGCGAAAGAGGCGAAGTTTTCCGAGGGAATCATCTTCAGCGTGGTCGACTCCAACTCGGCCTGTTTGCGAATCAGTTCGTAGACCTCGGGGTCGGACTGCTTCAGGTGCGGGTGGCGTTCGGGGCACTCGGACATGGGGAGGGCATTCCTGCGACAGATCGGTCTGGTGGACACTCAACCGTTGGCGGACGGTGCCGAATCGCTCCAGGATACCGTTGGCCGCCGGTCTGAACAACCCACCGGGGGAAGCAGTCTTTTCAGCGGCGGCTGCCTGGGGTTGGCCTGCTCGACGAGCATTGGCTTGACCGGGTTTCTGTGTTCTCTGAGATTGGACTTCAACCGTGCAAATGCTATAATCCGGTGAGTTTGAATCCTCTCGGCATTTTGGCCATTGGATTAGTGCCAGGTCCAATGGCTTCTTGAACGGCGCGGCTCGCGCTGATCCCATTTGGTCCTGGGTTGTTCCCAAGGGACCTTTCATGGATTTTTCCCAACTGGGGCTTTCCGAGCCCATTCTGCGCGCCGTTTCCGGCGAAGGCTACAGCAGCCCCACCCCCATCCAGTCCCGGGCGATTCCTCACGTCCTTGCTGGCCGCGACCTGCTAGCCTGCGCCCAGACGGGCACCGGCAAAACCGCGGCATTCGCACTGCCCATCCTGCATCGGCTCGGCGTTTCCACCGGGCCGCGGCATGGCCACCGGTCAGCCCGAGTGCTCGTTCTCTCGCCAACTCGTGAATTGGCTTACCAGATCCATGATAGCTTTCGGGCGTACGGCCGCCACACCGGCCTTCGCTCGACGGTCGTTTTCGGAGGCGTAGGCCAGCAACCGCAAGTCCGGGCCCTGCAACAGGGGATTGACATCCTCGTCGCCACACCGGGCCGGCTCTTGGATCTGATCAACCAGGGTTTCGCCGACTTGGGTTCGGTCGAGACGTTCGTGTTGGACGAGGCCGACCGGATGCTCGACATGGGGTTCATGCCCGACGTTCGCCGCGTGATTCTCCGATTGCCGCCGGGGCGGCAGACGCTGCTGTTTTCCGCCACCATGCCCGAGGCGATCGGGCAGCTCGCGGCCACGATTCTTCGCAATCCGAACAGCGTCCGTATTGCTCCGGTGAAGGCGACAACCGAACTGATCGATCAGTCGGTGATTTTCGTTTCCCGGCAGAACAAGTCGCGCTGCCTCGCGAATTTCCTGACAATGAGATCGTTCTATCGCGCGCTGGTTTTTACTCGCACCAAACATGGGGCCGACCGATTGGCCAAGCAATTGAACCAGGCGGGAATTCGCGCCGACGCCATGCACGGCAACAAGAGCCAGTGCGCCCGGCAGAGGACGCTGGCGAATTTCAGGTCGAACCAAACGCCGGTCCTGGTGGCTACCGACATCGCCGCCCGTGGAATCGACGTGGAAGGCATCTCCCACGTGTTGAATTACGATCTGCCGGACGAACCGGAGACCTACGTGCACCGGATTGGCCGGACGGGGCGTGCTGGAGCCACGGGAATTGCCGTCTCGTTCTGCGACAGTGAAGAACGTTGTCGCCTGAAGGCCATTGAGCGGCTGATTCGCCAGACACTGCCGGTTGCCCAAACCGAGGCGGCAGACAGGACGCCGGTCCATGCGGCCGAACTGCCGAAGCCGGCCAGAACCGCGAAGCCGCGGGTCGGTCGCCGGTCCAAGCAGCGTCTGGGAAGATAGCGATCGCGTCGGAATCGCCTGGCAGGATGGGACTGAATTGCAGCGGAATTGCCATCACCCAGCCGCGTGCGGCGTTCGTCTTCATTGCCTATCTTCGGAAGCGGCTGCCACCCGAAGGGCTTCTTCTCCGGCAGGCATTCCACGCGAGCTGCGCGGCCGGTATCCGGATTCACTCGAGCCCGACTTGCTCATCGGCGGCGGGTGGGTCCGCCTTGTCGGTATGCTGTTGCTTGGCCTGGCGTTTTGCCCTCTTATCCGCCGCCTTCTGCTTCTTATGCTGTTCTCGCTGCCGCTTTGCGGCCGTATTCTGGTCGCGTGCCATGAATCCTCCTCTGAATCGGGGTCGCGTTCGGCTTGTTCAGCGGTTCTTCTTGATCGACTCCACGCGCATTTGATCCGAGACCGTGCGAATTCCCTCGACGCCGCTTGCGGCCTTGAGCACGGCGCGCCGTTGGTGTTCGAATTGAATCGTGCCCGTGAACGTGACGGAGCCGTTGCGAACGGTCGCGGTAACGCGGCACTGCGATCCGGTGCCCGTCCGCATCAGGCGTTGGTTCACCTTCTGCAAGAGGGTACGATCGGGCACCTGGTTTCTGCGCTGCATGAGCCTGACTCCCGAAAAAAAGATTCGCAAGCGAGCAAGAAGGAACGCTTGGAAGGGGAATCGGCGATGGGCCACGAGGTCGGCAGCAAGGGAGATTGCCCGTCCACCGGCCATTGTATACCGGCGGTACGCCAAGCGGCAAGAGCGCGACGAGCAGAATCGAGAGCAGCAGAGCAGTTGTACTGGCGCCACCCGGCTTCCAGGTGGGTTTCGGCGAGTGCTCTTGCAGAAAACGATTTTGGAGGTACAATATGTGTACATGCAGCAGATGAATTTCGAACTCTTTTCCTCGGTACAGCGGTGATCAGGGTGAAGTCGAAAACTCTCCGGGTGGTCCTCACACGCGACGGCTTTCTGCAGGATCGCCAGGGCAGAACATTCGCCGACGTTGCGAACGATCCAGAACTCCCCTTTGAGCAAATCCTCGAGTTTTTCAGCGACGAGTCCCGGCAGCGCCGCATGATGGAATCGGAGATCCACCACGATCGCCCCCCTTTGGCGGGGGTAGTTCGAGATCTGGAGTCGCTACCGGTGGTGGACCGTTTTCTGTCGTCGAAACACCCGCGGCGGAGCAAGCGTGTACGGCAGGCGATCGGAGTCGTCGTTAGGATGGTGATGGAGCAGCTCGGTTGGAAGAAGACCGGCAAAAAAGGATCTTTGGGGGTTCGGCGAGCCAGCGCTTCCCGAACGAGAGCGTCGGAGGCTTGCCACAACACGGGAGGGCTGGCGTACTGGTTTCTTCGCGCCGAGCGCTACGAACTCGAAGCGGGTATGCCTTTTCTGTCCGTACGAGATCGTGTCCGCAAGAGCGTACGTCGCTCGACCGCGATCAACCGAGAATAGAGCTAATCACGGAACCGTCCTGAAGTCGCCGCACCCGAACAAGCGGTAGCGGCGAAATACGGGTGCGGCTCGCACGGCAGCGGCGAGCGCCAACACCCAATCTCTCCACAAGCTGCAAAGGAGCGACCGATGGCATCCCTCGGCAAAAAGACGTTCAAGGGTGAATCCGGCGAGTTGTATCGCTTCAAGCTGTACTCCCTGGGCACAAAGCTTCGAAAGCTCAGTGGCGTGTATGTCATTACGAATCGCTCGTGCGACGGGGAAGGCGGGTATCGCCATGTCGCTCTCTACGTGGGCGAGACCGAAGATTTTTCGCAGCCGTTTGAACGCCACCACAAATCGGAAGACTTCCACAAGCACGGCGCGAACTGCATCGGCCTTCAACTCGACGAGTCGGAGGAGTCTCGTGTCGCCAAGCAGCGGGACCTCGTTGCCAGATTTCACCCCGTATGCAACGACTAAGGTTCATCGCCAAGAGGCTGCTCGGGGTGCTTCAAATGACGGTTCAGCGGCACGAAGGCGCCTTCGGTGTGCTGGAAACCGATGTGCAGCGTCGCGTGCAGGGGCTTGATCGGGAATCCAACGCAATGTTTCGCCACGTGCTGTGCGTCTATCCTTATCGCTTCACACGCAGTTCGAAACTGTCCTTTCCCCCGTTGGGGTTGGAGTATGTGGCGGCTGCGCTGCGTCCTCATGCCGAAGCGATCGAACTGATCAACTTCCGGCACGAACGGATACCGGCCAGCCGATCTTATCTCAAGCCGGAAACCGACCTGGTCTGCTACTCGATCAACTGGCGGACGGACCTTGAGTTCATCCGCGACGACATCAACGCGCTGCCGCCGGCAGTGATGACGATCTTGGGCGGGCGGACGGCGACGGAAAATCCGTGTTACTGGCTTGAAGCTTGTCCAAACGTCAACGGCGTCGTGTGTGGCGACGGCGAGCAGGCCATTGCCGAGATCGCGCAAGGGCGCTCTTGGGGGGAAATCGCCGGCTTGAGCTACCGCGACGACAGCGGCCGGCTCGTGCACAATCCACCGCGGGCCAACGAGCCGCTGGACGACGATTTGATGCCGGCTCGCGAGTTGCGACGGCGGCCGTACCATCTGACCAGCAAGGGGGTGAGCACGGGAATCAGGATCGACAAGGTTGCCGGCTCGCGAGGTTGTCCGTTCCACTGCAAGTTCTGCAGTTTCGCTGTCAACCCTTGGGGGGTGAAGCGGCCCTGGACGCCGCGGTCGGCTGCGTCGATCGTCCGGGAAATCGAGCAGATCGACGCCGACCTGATTTTCTTTGTCGACGACGTGTTCACCCATCAGCCTGAACGGGTTATCGAGATCTGCAACCTGCTGATCGCGAAGAGAATTCGCAAGCACTACGTGGTCAACGCCCGTCTGGAGATCGCCAATCGTCCCGACGTACTCCGCAAGATGGAAGAAGCAGGATTCATCGCCCTGCTTATCGGCGTCGAGTCGACGCAGGACGCGACGCTCAGGTCGATGCAGAAGGGGTTCACCGTCGAGCAGATCCGCCAGCGATTCGAGGTCCTTCGCCAATCAAGGATGATTCTCAACGCCTATTTCATTGTGGGGAACATCGGCGAAACCGAGCAGCAAATGCTCTCCACCGCGCCGTTCGCGCGGTCGCTCGGCGTGGACTTGATTCACGTTTCTCGCTTGCGCAGTGACCCGTACTCGGGCGTGAGCGAGCTTGTCGCTCAGATGCCGGACTATCACATTGACGGCGACGGGTTCGTCTACAGCGACACCTATTCCTCCCAGCATATCGCGAACCTGCGAAAGCTGATTGACAAGCAGTTCTATGATCTGCCGCAGGTGGCGCGGGTGGTCATGAAAATGCTTCGAATCCTGCACTGGCGTGTGAAGGCCAAAGCTCTCGTGACAATTCCCTTCTTTCTCGGAGTACTTGTCGCCACGCAAGTCAACCGGAAGGTCCGCAAATGGATCGGCACCCCCGCGGAATGACCCGCAGTGTCGCGCCAATCGTCTGAATGGAAAGGATGCGGCGTAAGGGCTTTACGTTGTTTGCCGCTGGGCCGAGCTCTTCGCTCGGCGCGCAACGCCAACCCGCGCCTGGTCGCGCTCGGTTTCTCGATAGGCCCGGCCTCGATCACGAACCCGGAAACGCTATTCCGGATGCTGCCGGCTTCAAAAACGCCTGCCGCGTCCGCCTCTTCCACCCCCGCCACGGTCTTCCCGCGGCTTGGCTTCGTTGACCGTCAATGGGCGGCCGTCATTTTCCTGGCCGTTGAGCCCCCGAATGGCGGCCTGAGCCTCTTGGTCGGTGGCCATTTCGACGAACCCGAATCCCTTGCTCCGTCCGGTCTCGCGATCTTCGATGACCTGGGCGCTCTCGACTGTTCCGTAGGCGGAGAACAGTCGCTGCAAATCAGAGCTTTTCGAATTGAAGGTCAAGTTTCCGACATAAAGCTTCTTACCCAAGTCGTTGACTCCTGTACGGGCGACACCCCGCCTGCCATAACGGCAGTCCAAAAGCAGCGAAAACCGCTCAATCCCGGCTTCGTCGGGAGCAGGGCTAATTTGCCGAGTATAGCACTCGTCGGCGTCGCCGTATACACCCCCGTTTGGAGCTGCCCACTCTTTTATCTTGCCCGCCGAACGACAGCGATCACGCGGTGGCCGGGGGGTGATCATCCATTCGAATCTGACGCGATCGGCCACTCGCGTGCATCGTCTGGCTCTGCGGTCTCTTTTTCGGGGAATGCCGATTTTACCACTTCCCAAACGCACGCTGCCATGCGCTGATGGCCAGCTTGCGATAGGTGAATTGTATCGAGTGTCGAGTCACGGGTAGCGATGGCACCAATCAAGAAACCCCAGACCGTGACGCGCGTTGCCGTTGGCGTGGACTGGGTGGATGTAAGAGCGGCAAGGATGACCAACGCGACACCGCTGAAGAACGCGTGACCGCTGGCGATATGGTAGATGACCCAGTTCATTGATTTGCTTCTTATCGCAGAACGATCGGGATCAGCTCCCGGGGACCGCGGCGGTCACTCGGCCAGCACGCGGCGCGCGTAGTTGGCGCAGAATCCGCGGGGATCCTCCGCGTAGGACTCGAGGATCGCTTTGCCCTTGCCGTCCTTGTCCCCCAACCGGTAGAGCGCCGCGGCGAGATTGATTTCGCGCGTCACGTCGCCCTTCTCTTTCTGGCTGTAATTGCTGCGGCTGCCGTAGCCCGGCACCGGCGGAATCTCCGGCCCCAACCGTATCGCGTGGCCGGCCACGTCCGGAGCGTCCAATAACGCCGCGAGCGGTTCGGCCAACACCGGGTCGCCGAGCATCTGGCTCACCAGCGCCGCGATCCGGCAATGGGCCGCCTGCGGGGTCTTGCCCGCAACGGCCAACTCGCGGATCTTCTCGGCGATCGCCGGCACGGCCTTCTTGGACTTTGCCCGCCCCAGCGCAAGCAGATAGGCATCCATCCGGTTGCCTCCGGCGCCCAAACCCTCCTTCCATTTCGCGTCCCAATCGTTTGCCCGCACCCAGGCGACCAATTCGTCCTCACCGGCCGGATCGCCCAGCACCGCCAGGATATGGGCGTAGACCAGGCTCACTTCGGGATCGCGACCGCTGCTGTGCGTCGACAGTTCCTTGTACTTCTCCTGAAGGTACGGTTTCGCGCGCTGGGGATCGGCGAAAAGAAGGGGCAGCCCCTCGTAGCCGAACATGACGTGATGCGAGGCAAGCTTGAGCACCGAGTCGTGAATCGGATACGAGTCGGTGTCCGTCAGCACACTCTCCGGTACCACCCCGCTTTCGACGAGGTGCTGCTGTAGTTTCTTTACGGAAATCTCCCGCAGTTCGCAACCCTCCTGAAATGCCAGACGCACCGCGTAGGCCGCCGCGTACCCCTGGTTTTGCAGGTCGGCCTGCATGCGAAGGATCGACATCGCGTCACGGTCGGCGCTCATGCCGATCCCGACCACCAGCAAACCATCGAGCGTTTTGGGCAGCAGCGCGCGGTAGGGCGCATTGGCCTCGAGTGTCACATGGTTGGTCGATCGGATGTTCTTCGTCCAGAAAAAATCCCCGCTGGCCCAGCCGTGCAGGTCGAACCGGCTGCGGTGTTGGATGATGGTGTCGGGAAACGTCCGCGCCGTCAGGAAGTCCAACGCGGTCATCTGATACACGCCCACCAGTCGCCGCCGCTCGCGCGAGTTGACCAGTTGCGAGACGTCCCAGCCGGCCTCGGTCATCTGCCGGGTTCGCAACCCGAAGAAGCTGAGGTCCGACGCGTCGGTGTCGTCCACATACGCGAAGTCGTTGTTGTGGCCGCCCGCTCCCAACCGGATCACGGCCATTCCCACGCCCTGACCGATCAGTTCGTCCGGCTGGTAGAACGCCGTTTCCTCGCCGGCCGCCGCCGCCACATCGGCGTTGCCCGTCGCATCGATCACGGCCTTGGCCAAGACCACGCCCCGCCGCCCATCGGGACTTGCCACCACGAGCCCGCGCAACTTGTTTCCTTCGACCACCGCGCCGACGGCCATCGAGCCGAACCAGACTTCGCCGCCGCCCTCGCGGATCGCCCTGCGGTACCACTCCGCCTTCGCCTGCGACCGGTAACGGCCGGTCGCCTTGACCTCCTCGTCGATCACCTTCGTGAATCCGCGCTGGTTGCCGTAGTAGTAGCCGCAGATCATTCCGGCCGTCTGCACGCCGCCCAACTCGTCCAGCTTTTCGATCACGAGCGTCTTGATTCCGCTGCGCACGGCAGCCACCGCTGCGGGGCCTCCCGTCGTGCCGCCGCCGGCGACAATCAACTCCGTCTGCGCCAGCACCGGCAGCGATCGTGCATCGCACGCCAACGATTCCGAAAGCGGCGCGTACGGCTTTGTCAGCATGCCCTGCACCTCACGCACGTCCGCCGCCGTACCAACGGCCGCACCGCGCAAGCGCACGCCGACCAATTCCTCGCGCTGAAGCGCCTCCTCGGCGGCCCGTCGCCCGAGCCTCTGGCCAACCTGGATCGCCGCCGCGGGCTTGATCAGTTCCGCCGCCGCGTCGCGCGGCATGTCCGCCATTGCTCCCAGCACGTACAGGTAGGGCGTGTTTGCGGGCTTGAGCGAGCCAAGGTCCAGCGCGGCCGCGCCCTCCCAGGCCCCTTCCGCCGGCTTCACCGCCCGAATATGGTCCGGCGCGAGGAAAAACAGCCGGTCCGCCGCGTCCAACTGCAACTCGGTGAAAGTCCGGTCACGGGCGACATTCTCCGCTTCGGCAAATGACCGAGCCGAGCCGTCGGGAAACGGCACCTCGAAGGAACATTCAAACAACGCCGGGGTGATCTTGGTCTTGCCGGAAAGCTGGAGCACCTCTTTACTCGGGTTCCACCCATCATGCCTCATCACCCGACCGCCGCAGTCCGGCGCCTTGTCGCCCACCGTCACGCGGGAAACCTCATACACGCCCGGCGGGAAGGGCGCGATCTCCGCGCCGGCCGCCCGCGCCAGCCCTGCCCGGTCGGTCGCGTCGATGACCACTTTGGCGCGAACCGCCTGGCGGCCGCTTCGGTTGACCATCACCACTCCGGCGACCCGCCCCTTTTCGTCGGTGAGTACGTCCGTCATGTACGAGCCGGTCAGGAACGTTACGCCCGCGTGGAGCAGCGCCTGGTCGAGCGCCTGCTTGACCGCAAGGGGCGTCGAGTAGCTCCTCCCTTCCGTTGGCGAAGAGCCGCGAAACATTGCCTGCATCAATTCGGACGACTGCACTTCATTCTCGTCCGCCCAGACCCGGAGCGTGCCCGCGATGTCTTCCCCCAGAGACCCATAGGAAGTTGCCAGGAAGACCTTCGCGCCGGCCCTGGCTGCCGCCTCCGCCGCCGCCACTGCCCCACACGAGCCGCCGGACACCACGACGTCCACGTCCTGCACAAGCGGCAGCGTCCGCTCCGACTCCACCACCGTGGCGGCCGGCAGCGATGTCCCAAACAGACATACCCCCGCAGCAATCAACCAGCGATCCATGTCTTTTCCTCGAATCTCCCTCGAGCCGTTCGGTTTTCTGAGAGCCTATCCCGAAATGGGGACAGGCACCTCGCAGCCGATCACCATAGCAGGGGAAAACGTCCATCGCTCGGAGCCAGTCCTTATTTCGGGATAGGCTCTAAGCGAGATCGCGCAGCGAAGCCCGCAGCGCCAAAATAGGTGCTCCGAGCGGATGTGTCAACGGACAGCGGTTTTCCGCCGGCGTCTTTGGCCTTTCAGGTTTCGCTCTTCTGGTAATCGGCTTTCTCCAGCCAGGGCGAATGGATCTTCACGCCCCAGCCGGGATCAGAAGTAATCCTGGTCCTCCATGCGGCGGCCCGCTTCGATCGCCGTGGGCGGCGTGTAGCAGCTATTGCCGTCGGCCAGCAGACGGACCTCGGCCCCTGCCGCCCTGCGGACGGCGGGAATCAGCTTTTCCGTGCGGCCCCGGCGAGGCATCGCGGTCGTGGCCCGCAGGCGTGCCGACACACACTTTGAACGCCTTGAATCCGTGAGTGTCGCGCAGTCTGGCCAGTCGTGCGGCTTCGGCTTCGGGCGAAATGTCGCGCCGCATGCTCGAACCGTAGGGCTGCAGACCTCAGTCATGGATCCTATGTGCCTCAATCCGTTTGCGGACCGCATCCTTGGTTTGCTCAGCGTCGAACGGGCCGACGCGGCCGGCCGCGATCTGCGTGTCGGCCTCGCGGACCATATCGCGACGCGTCTGGCGGTTCGCCAAGCGGTATAGGTCGTGTGGGTCTTCGGCCGCGTCGGCAGAAGCCGCGGCATGCATCGTACCGGTGGCCACGGTATACTGAGTCGCTGTCACAACTCGCAAAGAGGAGACTATTATGCGACGGCTTTTGCTGCTGACGGCCGTGATCCTTGCCGCCTCGGACCGGCCCGGTTCCGCGGAAGACAATCTCCTGGCGAACCCGGGATTCGAACAGGGCGATGCCGCCCCGCAGCCTTGGAGCTTCAATCGCCGCAACACCGAAAGCCGTATTGTCTGGCAGAAAGAGCGGGCAAATGCGGGCGAGGCGTCGGTCTCGATCGCCAACGCCACGGAGGCAGAGTCGGGCAATGTCGTGCAGACGCTTCGGCTCGAGCCGCCGCTGGAGCCGGGCAGCCGTGTGGTGTTTTCCGCGTACGCGGCCTGCGATGATCTGAGGCAGGGAGAGCCTCGCATCATCATCACTCTACACAGCCCCTCCGGCTCGAGCCGGCACGCGTCCGCCAGCGGAGTCGGCGGCGCCCACGAGTTTGCAGAGATCCGCGGTGACGTGGTGACGGATACGAAGACGGACCGAATCGCCGTTTACCTCTGCAACTACGGTGTCGGCACGGTCTGGTGGGATGATGCGAGTCTGACGGTCGATCGGGCGGCGCCGACACGGATTGTCCCGCGCACGAAGGACAGTCAACCGCTGCCGCCGCTGACCACGGGCGACGGTCTGGCCCTGGTGCTCACCGACTCCGGCAGCGTTGAGGCCTTGAGTCTTGATGACCGGACGCAACCCAAACCATCATACCACTCCGGGCTCTGGCTCAGGCCGTTCCGCGGCGACAGCATTGCGGTCGCCGGCGCCGTGACCCACGATGGCACGTCGATCCGCCAGGTCTTTCACGATGTCGCCAACGGGCTTCGTGTCGAGGCCGTTTTCCTGGCGGAGGCGGATCGCATCACATGCACCGGCTCGGTCGAGGATACCAGCGGCAACGATCGCGGGGTCGAACTGTTCTTCGCCCTGCCGGTCGGGGCGAAAGACTGGCGGTGGGGCAAAAGTATCCGGGAAGAGTCTGTCCTGGCAGGCCGGCCGCACTCGGTCGACGACATGACGTTCTCTTCGCTCTCCGATCCATCCACCGGCGCGGGCATCGCGCTGGCGGTCCCGGCCGATAGCCCCTGTGATTGCTCGTTTGGTTATGACGAGCAGTTCGGTTACCGCATCGGATTCCGCTTCGGTCTGTCGCAGGCCGGTGGCGGGAATCTCAAGGGGCGCGCGCCGTTGAAATTCGTTATCTATCGTTGCGACGGTGCGTGGGGCCTGCGCGACGCCGCGCGACGCTACTACGCATTCTGGCCGAAGGCGTTCGAAAAGCGTGTGCGGCGCGAAGGGCTGTGGATGTTTGGCAACCCGCGGTTCCCGCTGCCCGATCCGGAAAATTATGCCTTTCATGAAGGAGGCCCCAACGGCTGGGAATTCGACGAAAAGCATGGCATCGAGACGTGCCCCTACATCATACCGGGACAACGCGAACTAACTCGGCTCGATTCGCTCCCCGCAGATGCCGGCGAAGCGATGAGAGTTTTTCAGCAATTCAAGGAGACTCCTTCCGCGGTGAATGCTCGCGGCCGCCGAAAGGATTGGGGCGCGAATATGCTGGAGATCATCGAGAACTGCATGCTTTTCAACGCCGAAGGCCGGCCGCACGTTTGGATTCGGAACACACCCTGGGGCGGAAACTCGATCACCTTTCCGCTCAATGCCAGCCCGTACCTCTACCGGGACTCCGACCGATCGACAGTTGCCAAATCACTGCTGGCGGCCGTTGCCGAGCAGCACGATGCCACCCCGGCGCTCGACGGCACGTATGTCGACTCGCTGGGAGCCTGGGGAAACTACTTCAATTTCCGGCAGGAGCACTTCTCCTCCGCGCAAATCCCATTCAGCTACGATCCCGCGACAGGAAAACCCGTCACTGCGAATCGGTTCTCGCTGCTCGAATTTCTCGAACAACTCGGCCGGCAGTTGCATCAACGCGGCAGACTGCTGTTCGCCAACGGCCTTCATCCCAATCGGCGATTCCACTTCTTCGCCCTCGACGTCCTCGGCGTGGAAGGGCACGGGCAGATGGAGCAGAAGCGCGTGATGGCGTACCAGAAACCGTTCTTGCTGTTGATCTACAACATCCTCGACCAGCCTGCTCGAATGGAGCAATTCTTCCACCTCGCCACGTTCTACGGCATCTACCCGTCGTTCGCCAATATGGCCGACTATAAGACGCCGGAAAGCTATGCCCCGGTGGCGGCCCTGAACCGCCGTTTCGTTCCCGCGTTGCAGAAGATCACCGCGGCCGGTTGGGAGCCCGTTTCGTATGCGCGCGCTTCGCATCCCGATCTGTGGATCGAACGCTGGGGCAGCGGCGCCGGCGCTTACCTCACTGTCCACAATGCCTCCGACCGGAGGCGGAACGAAACCCTCGTGCTCGACACCGGCCGGCTCGGCCTGCTGGGCGCCGGTCTGACCGCGGAAGATCTCTTGTCGGATGAGTCCTGGACGGCTCACCTGGAAGGCAACACGGCCACGGTGCACCTCGAAGTGCCCTCGCGAGAAACGCGCGTGCTGCGCTTGGGTGGGCGATGACCAGTCCTGACGTCGCTGAATGCTGTCCTTGTGAAAGAGGCCATCGAATAAACCCAGACGAGGAAGAGAGGGCCGGGACCGCCGTGCTCTATTTTGGTCGTTTCACAAGCTGACCCGATTGCGAGAGCAATGCGATGAAGAACCGCTGTCGACATCTGTCGCCTTTGTTAGCTCTGGTCGCGGTTCTGGCCGTCGAGACTCTTGCCGCGCGGGTTGACGCTAATGATCGGACGCCGGTTGAGCACGTCACTAAGCGCGGTGGCAGCCGCCGAGGCCCTCAGACGTATTGGCCCCGCTGCCCGCGAAGCAATCCCGGCACTCCGCAACGCCGCAAGGAACTTGAACCCCGACGTTCGTAGGGCCATAATCGAGGCACTGCGGAACGTGAGCGGCGACGGATCCGCGGAATCTCCGTGCCACGGCTCGGCTGGGAGCAATAATGCAATGGAAGTCCTGGTTCTCAGCGATCGAGGAACGTGATCCAGGATCGACAGGTCAGGGTCTCCGGTCAGGTTCACGTCTGCCTTTCGCTCTTCTGGTAGTCGGCTTTCTCCAGCCAGCCCGCATGGATCTTCACGCCCCAGCCGGGATCGTCGGGAATTTTCACTTTGCCGTCGTTGACGATCAGGGACGGACTGCAAATCCTCTCCGCCTCATTCACGTCGCCTTCGATGGTAAACTCCACAAACGGTCCGGCATTGGCGATGGCAGCCATGAAGTGGAGCGAGAAGAGCGTTACCAGCGACAGGTGCGACGAGTGGGGCACGACGAGTTTGCCCGCCTTTTGGCCCATCTTCGCCACACGCCACGCCCGCGTGAAGCCGCCGATATAACACAGGTCCGGCTGCACGATGTCGACGGCATTCATTTGAATCATCCGCCGCCATTGGGCCAGATCGTTGTCTTGTTCGCCGCCCGCCACGTTCATCTTGAGCGCTGCGGCCACTTCCGCCGTCCACTCCAGTTCCCAATACGGACACGGCTCCTCGAAGAAGAAGTAATCCTGGTCCTCCATGCGGCGGCCCACTTCGATCGCCTTGGGCGGTGTGTAGCAGCTATTGCCGTCGGCCAGCAGCCGGACCTCGGCCCCTACCGCCTTGCGGACGGCGGGAATCAGCTTTTCCGTGCGGCCCGGCGAAGCATCGCGGTCGTGGCCCGCAGGCGTGCCGACTCGCACTTTGAACGCCTTGAATCCGTGAGTGTCGCGCAGTCTGGCCAGCCGTGCGGCTTCGTCTTCGGGCGAAATGTCGCGCCGCATGCTCGAACCGTAGACCGGGAACGGATCGGTCTTGCCGCCAAGAAGTTCGCACACCGGTTTCGACTTGATCTTGCCATAGAGATCCCAAACGGCCGTATCCACGCCCGCCAGCGCCCGGCAGACATACGACCAGGGAAACTTCATATTGCCATCGGCGACGCGGTCCACCAGCCTGTCGATCTCGGCCGGATCGCTCCCCAGGACGAATCGGGCCACCTGGCGGTGCAAGACCGTGGCGGTAATGTCCGGCTGAAAGGAGGAAAGCTGCCCGTAACCTTCTCGCCCGTTGTTGGTCGTGACGCGGACGATACCGTACTGCCCTCGTGTCCACGACTCGATCTTGGTGATCTTCAGGCCCGGATCGATGATTCGCAGTTCGGCATAATCCTCGGTACGGCCCAGGTAAGGATAAGATCGAAGGTCCGCGGCCGCACCGGCAAGGCCGGCAGGCAGACCGGAAGCGGCCGCCAGGGCGGCCCCTTTGAGGAATTCACGTCTTGGCAATTTCATAAAAGGCTCCGGAGACACATCCGTGCGGAAAGGATACCAGCCGATCAGTAATCCACAGCGTGAGGGGTGGCACAAAGCGCCTGCCGCATGCGCGTCGGTAATTTGAGGTTTCGCATTTACCCATTCTAGCCTCTTGGACATCACTCAGCCAAACGCGCTGTTAGGCAAGGATCGGGCCTGCCTCCTCCCGTAAGGTACTGGGCCTGAAGCGCGATGATTTCCCCGGGGCCCAGGAGCGTTTCGCGAGTTTGTTTTTGGTCAGGCCGCCAACCGTCATCGGGCAAGCCTAGTGACTGTTGACGGCCTGAGCCCAATCTCATTCCAACTGGTTTGCTTCTTCCCTGCACCGGGCTACAATAGTGGGGTGGGCTGGGGGTCCGAGCCTCGCTGACAGTCACCTTTACCGCTTAGAGCCTATCCCAAAATGGGGACAGGCACCTCGCAGCCGATTATCATAGCGGTGGAAACCGTCCGTCGCTCGGAGCCAGTCCCCATTTTGGGATAGGCTTTTAACCGGTAGTGGAATCAACGTAGGAGGTCGCGATCATGGCGACGCTTACCATTCCGGATCAAGTGCTGCGACAGGCAGGTTTAACGGAACACGAGGCTCTGGTGGAGTTCGCATGCCGGCTATTCGATGCGGGGAAGCTCACCTTGTGGTCCGCAGCGCAACTAGCTGGACTCGACCGCACCGGCATCGAAGATGCCTTGTTGGAGCGGGGAATTTCCGTTTACCGGCCGACGGCCGACGACTTGGCGCAGGACCTGGAAACCCTGGACCGTCTGGGTATTTGATCCTTGAGCATCGTCGTAAGTGACACCTCACCGATCCGCGCCCTGGGACATCTGGATCTCTTGGACTTGCTGCCTACGCTCTTTCGCGAAGTCGTCGTTCCTCCGGCGGTCGTCGTCGAGTTGGAGCGACCACGGCCGAGATTTCCACGGATCGCGATGCGAGATTTGCCCTTCGTCAAGATCCGCTCACCGCAGGACCGTGCGGCGGTGCATCAACTCAATCAGATGCTTGGACCAGGGGAAGCCGAGGCGATCGTTCTGGCGGAGGAACTCCGAGCGGAAGCGATCCTGATCGATGAAACCGCGGGGCGCGCCATTGCGGTACAGCGTGGCCTGCGGCCGCTCGGCGTCTTGGGCATTCTTCTCCGCGCCAAGCGACGCGGACTCGTTCGCGAAGTCTCACCTCTGCTGGATCGGCTACGATCCGAGTTGGGCTTCTTTCTTTCGCCGAAGCTCGTCGAACATGTCCTCAGGCAGGCCGGTGAGGAAGGTTTGTAAGCCAACGGAGCATCCGACTCCTGCGGGCTCTCAGCTTCGGTCGACGCGGCGTCTCACATCGGCAACTGCTCGACCAGCGACCTGCCGCTATGGTCCACGGAGTCAGGGTAGTCGCGTCGGATTTCCTCGAACAGGGCCTTGGCTTCGTCGGCCTTGCCGCTCTTGAGATACGCGTGCCCCAAGAAATACCTTGCCAGCGCGCCCACCTGCACGCCGTCGCCGTAGAAACAATCGCCAAAGTCGGCGATCGCCTGCTTCAGATAATCAACCTGCTCCTCGCCGCCGCTCATCTGCCCCAGGTAAAGGATGGCGCAGCCCGTTCGGTTCGCCTTCTTGTACTTCTCGATCAGCGTTTTCAGGCTGTTCCGCGCTTCCTCGGTCTGCCATTGCCGGTTGGCGACCTGGTAGAGCGATTCGATCTCGCGCAATTCCTCCGGCGAATACGCTTTCTGATCCCGGCGCAACCGCTCGCGAGCTTTCACCTGCTGTGGGGCGCGAAGGTCTTGGGATGGGGCACCCGCTTTCAGCCTTTCCACGAACTGCCGGTCGCTCTCCTCCTGCCTTTTGGGATCGGCCCACTCGGGGAAACTGGTGGTCCACTGCACGGTCTCTTCCGAAACAACCGGTTTTCGACCGCTGCCATTCCACCGGCGGCGCCGTGTGTCAAATGCCCGTGCGTCTCCATGATCCCAAGCCGCCGCGATCGCCTGCTCGTTCTGCCCCGTTTCCCGCATCTGAAAAATGCTTGCCTGTGCCTTACGGTGGCGAAATGCGATTGGACGCTTTATGGGCAATCTTGATAGCAAGCGCCTTTTGGTCCGGCTTCGCGGTTGGAAATCCGGTGATGTTGGCATGATTCGGATTGTACGGGGAGTCCGGGGGCAGAACCGGATCCGGTACGATCGACAGGGGACCAATAGCGCAATCGGAGGCTTTGATATCGGAGCGTCCGTAGAGCGTCTGCTGCCGCAAGGCCGCTACCTCGCGCCCGACGGCCCACTATTCCTCCGCAGTCGCCTCGCGATGTCGGGTCAATGACAACTGCGTCAGGCGAAAGGAGATGAACAGATCGGGCTTCACGGTCTGATCGCCAGGCCGAAACTGTTTCGCTTGCGTGATGAACCGCGCCAGCAGTTCGTCGGCGGCGATAGGCGGTATGTGGCTGGGGTCCATCACGGCGCGGAAACTCGGCGGATCCAGTAGAGAGTCGTCTCCGGGACTTCCCCCTCGAAACGGCAAGTGCCGCGAGGGTCTTCCTCGCCTAGCAGTGCGGCGTAGTAGAGCGTTCCATCGCGGCTGACGCTCACGGTCAACAGCCAGTTCGTCGCCCGATACCACTCCAGTGTGATCTGGCCGTCGGGCTCGGCGCCGACGGACGGCAGCGGATAGCCCGCCGGAAGCGCCTCGATAAACCGCCGCGCGTTTCGCAACGTCTCCGCGTCAACCGGCTCGGCCCCATGCGCGTCCCAGTCCCCAGCGCGGCACTGGCGGTAAACTTCCTCCAGTTCGTCGTACACCGGTTGTTTGGAGGACGTTGGTCTTTGCTTTGGGCTGATGGTCACTTCGACCTCGGTTCCCGGGGCAAGTGGCACGCCAACGACGCGCACTTCCCCCTCCGCCTGCACCATGGCCGATGTTTCGTACGTGGTCATCGCTGCGTGCCCGATTGTTAGACCGAAGTGCGCGTCGAAGCGTGCCAACGCCTCCCGCCACAGGTTCGCGCGTTCAACGCCACCCACCCTCTGATTATACCACGGTGACACCCGGTGGTCATCAGATCGAGCTCGAATTGGTAAAATGCTGCCACTATCAGCCCGTCGTCGTTGGCTCCAGGGGATTGGCCCGGCACGTCAGGCTTCCCTGTAGCTATTTCTCGGCCGATGGCTCCAACGTGAAACGCCGTTTTTCGCCAAACCAGGCCCGGCCTTCGGCGGTCATTTGCAGCTCGACCCGCGTCGGCGCGTCCACGCTGCGGGCCAGCAGAAAACCGTCGCCAAAATCGGTATCTTCCAGCCAGGCCGTGTCCTTGGGAATAGCCTGTTTGAACTGGAGCTGAGAGTCGCTGGTCGCGGCCAGGTAGACCCCGCCGGGTTTGCCGGCGCAGCGGGCCGGTGCAAGCCAGGTTGCCTCCTGGAGGTTGCCGACCGACGCCGTGGCACGCACCGGTTGCCCGGCCGGCACGTGAAGCCGCGCTCCGTCGGACACCTCGATCCAAGGACCATCGCCGACCTTGATCGCGAAGTCGTTGAACTCGGCGTCGAGATACTTGGGCGGGTTGCGGCCGTTGTAGAGCGTGTTGCCCACTGCCAAGAGCGGCGTGTCGGCCGAGGTGGTTCCGGTGGCCGGGCTGCGGATGCCCAGCGTCCGGCCTTCGGCGGCTGCTTTCTGGAAGGCCGCGGCGCCCTCATGGCGAGCAGCGCGGTAGTGGGCCGCACTGTGCGCGTCGCGGTCGAGTGTGAACCAGACGTCGGGCCGCAGCGCCGTGCGGGGTGCTCTGAAGCGGCGGGCGTACTCCTCCAGCAGCCTGCCGCTGGGGCGGAGCGTGCCGTCGGGATTAATGATCCCGTAGTCGCTCCGCTCGCTCACCCGGTAGCCCCCGGCCCACCACCAAGGCGCCGCGCCGTTGGCGCCGCCCGAAAGAGCCAGCCGATAGATCATTTCGTGAGCGGCGGCCTGAGCTTCGATCGTCTCGGGGGTAACCTGCATGGTGTTGCGATCCCAAACGTTTGAGCCGAATTCGATCCACAGGTAGGGCTTTCCCTTCGTCGCGTAGGGAATGTAGCGGTTGATGAAACCGGCCGTGGCCTCGCCCGACGTGCCGGGGCGGAAGCTGTAGCCTTCCATGGCGAAGAAATCCACGTGCTTGGGCGTGGCCGTGAGCGTGAAGTCGAACGACGGGAGATTGCCCTGTCGGAAGCTAATCAGGTGGTTGGGATCGATCCGCCGCAGCTTGCGCACGGCGTCGTTCCAATAGCGGCTCATGAGATTGTCCATGAAGCGGCGGTAAGCGGCCACCATCACGCGCCAGGGGCCGTCCTCGCGAAGTTGGTCGCCGGAAGGAGATGTGACCTGGTCGCCGCGGCGCGGAGCGCGCATGCCCCAGTCGGCCTCGGCGTTGGCCAGCGTCCCGTAGCGCTGGTCGATCCAGCGGGCCCAGTCCTCGTCCCAACGGTTCCGATAGCAGCGATCCCCCTTCCAGCCGAAGGACTGCACGTTGTCGCTGAACACCCAGCCTGCCGGCTCCCAGATCAGATCCCAGCCCATCAAGGTCGGATTGTCGGCCAGACGCGTGGAGCGAATGAAGTCGTCGACAGCCTCGAGCTGGAAATGGAAGGGCATCATGATGCCCTGGAAGTAGTGCGGGTCGTCGGTGATAACGTGCGTCGAGACGAAAACGAACACGCGCATGCCGTGGTGGCCGGCCCGGCGGAGAAAATCCAGGATCGTCCGCCGATCGTTCTCGGCATGGACGCGAATCGCCAGGAAGTTCGCCCCCAGCGACTCCAGTTGGGCCAGATCGCGCTCGACTTGTTCGGGGTTGTAGAAGCCGGGAGTGAGCCAGTGGTAGACGTAGTCCGCGCACTCCAGGCCGATGGCGTAGCGCGGCCAGTAGTTCACTCCCACCGGGTACCAGGGCTTGCCCTCGAGCCGGAAATCGCCGCCTTGCACCGTCACGAACGCGTCGCGCGGCGGCTTTTCCGCCGAGAGGACGCCCAACTCATGCCGGATGACGTCGATTACCGCACCTTGATGTACGAGTTCGGCGGTCACGGTGTAGCGGTCGGCCGTCAGCCGCGGTGCAGACCAATGGAAGGCCGCGGAGGCGCAGCGGCCGGCCGGAATCTCAATAGTCGCCTCGCGCTGAAAGACGGCGGCCCCGCCCGAGGCTGGACAAACCCGGACGCGGACGTCGACCGCGGCGGGTTCGATGCCCTGATTCACGGCCTTCGCGCCGAGTCGAATGTCTTCGCCGGGCCAATACGAGAACTGTTCCGCGCCCGCATGGGAGAAGAACAGCCCCCGGCGAATCCGCCGCGCCAAGTCGCCCAGCAGGCTGGTGCCGGCGATCGAAGTCAGGGTCTCGGAGTCTGAGATGGCACAGACCGCGCACACCGAGCCCTCGAAGGACGGCATCCGCGGCGCGTCGCCGGCCAGGCGGGCTACGGCATCGGTGAAGGCCGGGTCGTCGGGCAAGGGGCCGCGGTTCAAGAGCATCCAGATGGGCGTGCCGCGATCGACGCCGCTGCGGTCGCGGGCCTGCACCAGCGGGATCCACCGCCACCGGTAGCCGCACGGAAACCCTTTGCCTTCGGGCCGCGCGTAACACGAGGCAGCCTCGCGGGGTACCGGAAGACGGATGTCGGAGAGAATCGCCTGACCCGGCACGACTTCCAGGCTGGCGATCTCGTGCAGAGGATACGTTTTGTAGCCCGGCGACAGCGTTTCCACCAAAGGCAGCCTCTCGCGTTCCAGGTCGGCCGAGGCAGAGAACGGGATCGGGGCAGTGCCGATCTGATCGATCCAGATCGAGTGCTCGCCGTCGGCCACGAAAGGCGTGATGTCTCGATTGACGAGCACGAACTCCACCCGCCGCGCCTGGTAAGGATCTGCCTGTCCCAGGACGCGGAAGTCCTGAGGGCGCAGCGCGTAGTGTTGCCAGTCTCTGGTGAGCGAGACCACGGCGATGCCGCGATCCTCGGGTTTCTCGCCATGGACCAGGCGCACGGCCAGGCGCGCCGTGCGGCCGTCGCCTTTGGCCCAAAAACACAGCATTCCGCCCGAGCGGCCGGCCGCCGGCTCCAGCGCAGTGCCCCAACCGTCGGGCGTGCCGCTTTCATAGTCGATGGTCATCTTCAGACACGCCGCCGTGCCCTCCGCCCCGCCCGCCACAACCTCGATCCTTGACGGCCTGGGAGTTGTGCGATGGCGCGTCCAGCCCGCGGGCGTGGCGCGGTCGTCGAAATCGAAGAGGATTCGATCCGGCTTCTGCTGCGCGATCGCCTCCCGAATCTGCATCTGGCCAACCCACTGGTTCTGGTGTTTCCAGAGCGGGCGGCAGAAGGGAGTGCCCAGCACCAGCAAGTTGCCCTTCGTGTGCAGATAGGCGGTGAGGGCATCGGCGCCTTTGGCGGGGTAGCCGTCGGCATGAGGAATCACGTAGAGGAAGAATTCTTGCGCCGAGAGGCGAGTTGGATCGCAGACGTCGTCGGCCGAGAGGCTTGCGACCTCGAAACCGGAGCGGCGCAGCGATTGGACAACGGCCTCGGTGACCGCGCGATCCATGTTCGGCAGTCCGTGGGCCAGGACTGCCACCCGTGCGGACACGTCGGCCCCCGCGGCACGCGTCGGGTGCTCGGCGATCGAGGCCACCATCAGGAACAGAAAAGCGATCGCGGGTCGTCTTCGGTCCGATCGGCCGGTCATGGTGGGCATCTCCTTGAAGTGGTGGGAAATTGGAGTTCCCATGGGTGCCGAGTCTAGGACGGAAGAATTGGGCAGTCAAGGGAGTGCAGGAAGGAGAAGGAGGCGAAGGCAGCCGCCTTCTGCCTTCCTGTGCCCCGGGCGCGATTGGAATCACACCAGGAAGTCCATGCGGAGGTTCTACTTCTGATCGTGATAGTTGAACTGAACGTCTTTGCTAGCGGCCTTCCTCATATTTCCTTCTCTCGCGGCTGACGGCTACAGCACCAGCAAGAGCAAGAAGACCAGGTATAGCGCAAAACTCATACATCGAATCGTGTCCAGCCTTGATGTCGCCCGATGCCACCCAAAAACGCCATCGTGGTTGATCGACTCCCCACCGTCAATGCTCAACAAGGCGGTGAGGTCATTGCGCGAGGGCTGATCCTCCAGGCAATGGCAAGAGCCATCGGCGGTCAACACATTACCCTTCAGCGGGTAGGTGGCGAAGAAGAAGTACGTCCTTTCCATATAATGATGCGACGACGGCACCGCGCACTTCCCATTATGGCCCGATAGCGCCTCCTCGAGCGTTACGTCACGAGGCTCCATCCAATGGATGTCCGAGGCGGCGATCTCCACGAGCAGAACCGTGTTGTTGCATCCATCGGAAATGTCTTCCACACGCGAGCCCGTCGGTCCAGGCCAAGCCGTGCCCGGCCCCGTGACAGCCACGTAGTGAGTGGTCAGGGGGGCGTCAGGTTCCGCAGCATTCGTAGTCCAACACCGAAAGTTCTCAACAGCCTCAATGGCGAGCTTCCGGTTATTTGGTCCGTTCCAGGGTTCGTCGAAACGATACTGCGAATACACGTTCGAGGCTTTCGGTTCACCAAGATACGGTAGAATCAACACTCGCCAACTGTGCATCGGACGACCTTCCGCATCCGCGACGTGCTGCGGCGGAAATTGGCCGTACTGCTGATGATAGTTGTGCAGTGCCAGGCCAATGGCTTTGAGGTTATTCCGGCAGTGCGAGAGCCAGGCGAGTTCCCGGTGGCCGTGTATCACGCAACTGCCGATAACGAAAGCCAGACCCCATACTGCAACGAGCGCCACGCGGTCTGCAGCACGCCGAATCCAGACTGCCTGAACGACCAGGAATATGGTAATCGCAATGCCCCATACTCCGAAGGTGGCCAAGGAGAGTGCGATCACCGCAACCAGCAACAGCAACTTCAACATGCTGAACTGCACGGCATAATCCTCCGGAAATGCTCGTCCTGCTTCAGTAGAACTCCTGATTTCACGTTCTCCACCTTGTCCTACTGTTTGACTCGCGTGAACACCCCTTCCGGCACCAGGATGAAGACGTCCTCGGGGTGGATCCGACGTTCTACTGTATCCCGGGAATGCCAGAACGTCCAGAACGTCCCGTTATTCAATGGAACGTGGCAACAGCGTCGTCCGCGGCGGAAAGCGCCTTGCCTGCCAAACACGGCGAGGTGTATGCGTTATAGCAGCCCGCGGGCAGCAGCCTGAGTTCCGGGGGAATTCCAAGGGTACGCACCGATCTGCGTTTCTGGAGCTGCCCCGGGTGTCCCCTTCGGTGCTACCTGCCCAAGTGATGACAATCGCTCCCGGTTGAGCTACAACAACGGCAGCCTCGATACCACCGTCTACGCCTCCCACTACGAAAGGAACCTGCCATGTCGATCCGGAGGATGTGCGTTTTCCAAGCTCTGTTCATAGTCTTTTCCGTCTCTTGCGCCTCGGCCGGCGAACCTGAAAAAGCCACGTTCTATGTGGCCCCAGGCGGGAACGATGCCTGGTCGGGCAAGGCGGCGCAGGCCAGCGCTGACGGCAAGGATGGACCGTTTGCCACGATTCAGGCCGCCCGCGACGCAATCCGGAAGCTCAAGGCGCAGGGCCCGCTCACCGAGCCGCTTCGGGTCGTCATTCGCGGTGGAACGTATCGAATTGCCGAACCGGTCGTGTTCACCCCCGAAGATTCCGGCACCGAGCAGACGCCAATCACATACGCCGCCTGGCCCGGGGAGACGGCCGTCCTGAGCGGCGGAGTGATCCTCGGCGGCTGGCAAAAAGCCGAGGGGCCGCTCTGGCAGACCACCATCCCCGAGGTCAAGCAAGGCGATTGGTACTTCCGGGAACTTTGGGTCAACGGCCGCCGGTGCACCCCGGCTCGGCTGCCCAACGAAGGCTACTTTCGCTCGGCCGGCCCGGGACAGCCCTACAAAGACCGCGGGGCCGCGCGAAAAGACCGCGAGACGAAGGACTCCATCTGTTATGAGAACGACGACCTCCAGCAGTGGTCGAACCTTGGCGATGCCATAGTGGCCGTCTACCACTCCTGGACCGCGTCGCTGCACCGCATCAAGTCGCTCGACACGGATAAACGTCTCGTTGAGTTCACTGCCCCCAGCGGCTGGCCGATGGGCTACTGGGAAAAGAATCAGCGGTACTACGCCAAGTATGTCCGCGAAGGGCTCGACGCGCCAAGCGAGTGGTACCTGGATCGCAAGACGGGCGTGCTCAGCTATTATCCCCGCCCCGGCGAAGCGATGCAGTCGGCCGAAGCGGTCGCCGCCAGGCCGCGGGACCTGCTGCGTCTGGAGGGCGACCCGGCCGCCGGGAAGTTCATCGACTATTTACGATTTGAAGGGCTCTCGTTCCAGCATACCGATTGGACCATGCCGGAGGCGGAAACCGTCGACGGCCAGGCCGCGGCGTCGCTCGACACGGCGGCCGTCTACGCCCGCGGGGCGCGGGATTGTCTGTTCGACCGATGCGAAGTGGCCCACACCAGCGGCTACGGCCTCTGGTTGCAACTCGGCTGCCAGGACAACCGCGTGGTGCAGTGCCACATCCACGACCTGGGCGCGGGCGGGGTGCGGCTCGGCGATATGTCGCTGCCGGAAGAAGCAGCCGTGCGTGCCGAGCGGAACGAGGTGACCAATTGCTTCATCCACGACGGCGGCCACGTCTACCCGGCGGGCATCGGCGTCTGGATTGGCAAGAGTTCGCACAACCGGATCATGCACAACGACATCTGCGACTTCTTCTACACCGGCGTGTCGGTGGGCTGGAGCTGGGGCTACGCTCCCTCGTCGGCCAATCACAACCTCGTCGAGTACAACCATATCCATCATCTCGGCTGGGGCGAACTGAGCGATATGGGCGGGGTCTACTGCCTCGGCCTGTCGCCCGGCACCAGGCTCCGCTACAACCGGATTCACGACGTGCTGTCGTATTCCTACGGCGGCTGGGGCCTGTACACCGACGAGGGCAGCAGCGGAATTCTCATGGAGAACAACGTGGTGTATCGCGTGAAGGACGGGGCCTTTCACCAGCACTACGGCAAGGAAAACACGGTCCGCAACAACGTCCTGGCCCTGTCCGCCACACGCGGCCAGATCATCCGCAGCCGGCAGGAGGAACATTCGTCGTTCACGGTCGAGAAAAACATCGTCTACAGCGACGGTGTTCCCATGCTCGGCGGCAACTGGTCGAACGACAACTTCACGCTCCAAAGCAACTGCTACTGGGATGGTTCCGGCAAGCCGCTCCAGTTCCCCGGCGGGCTGACCCTCGCCAAATGGCAAGAGAAAGGCCACGACAAGGGCTCGATCGCCGCCGACCCGAAATTCGCCGATCCGGCGGCGGGCGATTTCAATGTGCCCCAGGACTCCCCGGCGCTTGAGATCGGCTTCACCCCGATCGATATGAGCAAGACCGGATTGGTGGGCACCGCCGAGTGGGTTGAGTTGCCGAAAAAGATCGAGCGGCGGGAGATGGAGATACCGACGGAATAGAACTCGATGAACCAAAAAGAGCAAGCGTCCACCTAGCACCAGACGGTATTTTCGACTGGAAGTGTCCGTTTTGACACGGCACGGTTTTAGAAAAGGATGCCCGCGGCTTGTTGTCCGCCGGAGGCCTACGCTTGCCGCTACAGGAACCTCCGCGTGCCACCCCTTGGTTTCGCCCGCGGCGTCTTTGGCCGCGGGCGAAACCAAGGGGGATAGCGGCGATCGTGGCGTATGTAGCAGAGAACGTAACCATCCCGCGGACAAGCCGCGGGCATTCGCGACATCCGAAAGTAAATGCCAACAGCCGGAAAAACCGTTTGGTGCTAGTTGAATCCGGCTGCCGGCCGAATCGGGGCCGGTTGCGGCTCAGCCCGGGGGTGTCGACGATTCTCCAGGGCGAAAGGGAGCTTTTTCGGGTGATGGCAATATTGGCCGTGGCTTCCACTCGCGGTTCCGGCACGGTGCCATCCTCCCTTGTTCCTTGCGCGCTGGGATGGATCGAGCAACGCCGGTGAGCCACTCGAAAGCGTGCTCTTACCTGCCCCCCTGGCAACCGGCGAGTCCGGTCTTTATGGTTGCCACCTGCGCGCCGCTGCCCGCGCCCAGTCTTCCTCAACGCTTGCTCTACTGCTTCTGCCTGAGCCTCGTCCAGTCGGAGTCGCCCGAAACGGACGCGATAGAACGCCTCGGCGATCTGAACCGGCACGGCGGCCGTCTACGCCCGCGGGGCGCGGCATTGTCTGTTCGACCGCTGCGAAGTGGCCCACACCAGCGGCTACGGCCTCTGGTTGCAACTCGGCTGCCAGGACAACCGCGTCGTGCAGTGCCATATCCACGATCTCGGCGCGGGCGGTGTGCGGCTCGGCGATATGTCGCTGCCGGAAGAAGCAGCCGTGCGTGCCGAGCGGAACGAGGTGACCAATTGCTTCGTCCACGACGGCGGCCATGTCTATCCGGCGGGCATCGGCGTCTGGATTGGCAAGAGTTCGCACAACCAGATCACGCATAACGACATCTGCGACTTCTACTACACCGGCGTGTCGGTGGGCTGGAGCTGTGGGCTACGCTCCCTCGTCGGCCAGTCACAACCTTGTCGAGTACAACCATATCCATCATCTCGGCTGGGGCGAGACTGAGCGATATGGGCGGGATCTACTGTCTGGGGCTCTCGCCCGGCACCAGGCTCCGCTACAACCGGATCCACGACGTGCTGTCGTATTCCTACGGCGGATGGGGCCTGTACACCGACGAGGGCAGCAGCGGGATTATGATGGAGAACAACGTGGTCTATCGCGTGAAAGACGGGGCCTTTCACCAGCACTACGGCAAGGAAAACACGGTCCGCAACAACGTCCTGGCCCTGTCCGCCACGCGCGGCCAGATCATCCGCAGCCGCCAGGAGGAACACTCCTCGTTCACGGTCGAGAAGAACATCATCTACAGCGACGATGTTCCCGTGCTCGGCGGCAATTGGTCCAACGACAACTTCACGCTCCAAAGCAACTGCTACTGGGATGCTTCCGGCAAGCCGCTCCAGTTCCCCGGCGGGCTGACCCTCGCCGAGTGGCAGAAGAAAGGCCACGACAAGGGCTCGATCGCCGCCGACCCGAAATTTGCCGATCCGGCGGCGGGTGATTTCAATGTGCCGGGACTCCCCGGCGGCGAGATCGGCTTTACCCCGATCGATATGAGCAAGGACCTGGATGGGCACCGCCGAGCGGGTTGAGTTGCCGAAAAAGATCGAGCGGCGGGAGATGGAGATACCGACGGAATAGAACTCGATGAACCAAAAAGAGCAAGCGTCCACCTAGCACCAGACGGTATTTTCGACTGGAAGTGTCCGTTTTGACACGGCACGGTTTTAGAAAGGATGCCCGCGGCTTGTCCGCGGGAGGCTCACGCTTGCCGCTACAGGAACCTCCGCGCGTGCCACCCCTTGGTTTCGCCCGCGGCGGCTTTGCCGCCGCGGGCGAAACCAAGGGGGATAGCGGCGATCGTGGCGTATGTAGCAGAGAACGTAACCATCCCGCGGACAAGCCGCGGGCATTCGCGACATCCGAAAGTAAATGCCAACAGCCGGAAAAACCGTTTGGTGCTAGTTGAATCCGGCTGCCGGCCGAATCGGGCCGGTTGCGGCTCAGCCCGGGGGTGTCGACGATTCTCCAGGGGCGAAAGGGGGCTTTTTCGGGTGATCAATATTGGCCGTGGCTTCCACTCGCGGTTCCGGCACGGTGGCCATCCTCCCTTGTTCCTTGTGCGCCTGGGATGGATCGGGAGCAACGCCGGTGAGCCACTCGAAAAGCGTGCTCTTACCTGCCCCCTGGCAACCGGCGAGTCCGGTCTTTATGGTTGCCACCTGCGCTTACTGCTGCCCGCGCCCAGTTTCCTCAACGCTTGCTCTACTGCTTCTGCCTGAGCCTCGTCCAGTCGGAGTCGCCCGAAACGGACGCGATAGAACGCCTCGGCGATCTGAACCGGCACGGCGGCCAACTCCGCGTCGCCGGTGGATCGGGCGAGCTGTCGGCTTGCCGATGCGGCGAACTCCCGCTGCGTCTGGGCCGCACCACGGACCAGTCCGCGACGGGCCAGGATCGCCTCGAGGCGACGGTAGAATTCCACCCGCGTCGCACGCCGCGCCGCGGCCGCCCGACTCCACCCGAATCGCGCGGAAAGCCACCGCAACAGCCGACGCAGCCCTCGATAAACGATCACCAGAGCAAGCATGACGATGATCGAGGTGAGTCCGACCTGCCAGCGAAACCACCGGCTCACGTCAATCTCGAAAAGGCTGCGGATCAGCCGGCTCCAAAACGCCGGGTCGAGCAGATTCCGGCCGGTATTCTTGAGCACTTCCATGGTCGGGTCGTACACGGTGCTCCGCTGCCGGATCGGATCCAGATCGGTGATGTAGTTGCTCCAGACGTAGTCGAGGAAAAAAAGATACTTGTCGAAGCGGGTCAGCAGCCGGTTCGTCAGGGACATCTCCTGAGAGCCCGCAGGCGTCGGGTCCAGGCGCAGCCAGGCTCCGGCCGACCAGTCCCGGTCTTTCGCCCCGCGAACCCGATGCACCGGTATGTCCTGCGGCTCCAGGTAGGCTTCGACCCAGGTGTGGGCGTGCAGTTGGCGGACCTGAAAAAAACCGCCGAACTGGTTCCACTCGTCGGTCTTGTAGCCCACCACCATCCTCGCCGGGATACCCTGGCTGCGAAGCATCAGCACCAGCGCCGAAGCGAAGTATTCGCAGTGGCCCGCCGAATTCTTCGTCACGAAATCCTCGACCGGATCAAGATTTGGGTCGCGCGGTTGTCCTTCCAGGCTGTAGCGGAACCGATCGGACCGCTGGAGCCGCTGCTCCATGAGCCGGGCGATCCCGTACCGGTCGTCCCGATCGACCGACGAACCCTCGAGCCAACTTCGGGCAAGCGCAACCAGTCCCGGCAAACCGTCGGGGCCGCTCTCGTACACGGGCTGCCGATAGCGGGTCGAGCGGCCTGCAGGTCGCCGGGCGTCGCCGCGATCTGCTCGCCGGGCAAGCGGTAAAATGCCGAGCACCCAGTTCGTAGCCGAACTGCTCGAACGTGGCCTCCTCGGAACGCAGGAGCCGCTGCTGCCGCACGTCGTACTGGATCCGCGGGTCGCTGTGGGTCGGCACAAATGGCCAGACGCAGAACAACTCCGGCCGGTCCAGCGGCTCGATCAGGATCTGCTGCCGGACAAACTCGTCGGTATTCTCCGCGGAGAATACGCGGCGGTCGCGCATCATCGACTCGAACCGGCGCAGTGCGAGCCTCCCCGGGTAACGCCACCGGCCGTTCTGATAATCGGTTAGCAGCGCACCGCGAAGATAGATCTCCCCGAGCACCGGATAGAGGCTGTCGTCGCCGTGGTTGACAAAACGAACGCGCATGACTTCCTGCGGGTTTTCCACGACGTGTCCGAGGCTGCCGAGGGTTACCTCGTCGGAAAAGCCGACAGACCGTAGCGGAGCCGCGCTGCCCTGCCGCCACCCGCCCGTCCCCACGCGGGGCAGTGTCAGGAACACCACGGTCGTCAGAATCACGATCATCACAACCATCCGGGCGAGCCGCAGCCACAACTCGCCTACCAGACCGGTGCCCGCGGACACGGAGCCGGCCGAGGCAAAGCCCTGCCCCGCCAACGGCCACCGCGGATCACTGCCCGGTCGCGACTGCTCAAGATCCTCCCGTGGGCGGTTCTGGTCCTGATAGAGGAACAGAAGCACCATCGCGATCAGCCCGGCAAGCAGGTAGGCAAACAGAAGCACCCCGAACCAGAACTCCTGGTTGAACGCCGCGGCGACCACCACCTGAAGCAGGCTCACCAGCAACAACTGCCAGTAGGTGCGGACCTCCTTCTTCTGAAACAGGAGGATGATCTGCAAGTACACCAGCAAATTCGCGATGGCAAAGAGCTGGACCGTGCTCTCCAGACGCCGGGCGCCCCAAAACGATATCACCAGCGCAACGACCGAGGCGATATTCACGACGATCCGGTTGAGCTGGAACCAGCCGGTCACGTCGGTCAGCCAGAAAGCGGCAATGACGATCAGGAGCATCCACAGCGGGAGCGTGATGCTCCGCTCGCCCATGCCCAGAAGCATGGTGGCGAGCGTTACGACAACGGCCATGTTGATTTGCAGGAGGCGTTCCAGGTGCATCGATCAGAACTCCACCTGAAAGTAGTCGGACAATGCCTCGTCGGCGGTGTTCACGATGCGGAGGTTTCCGCGGAGGGCGCGGCGAGCCGCCGTCCGCCACAGCCGGGCCATTTCCTCGCGCGAGTTCCAATCGATCTCGCGCGTCGTGACCAGGACGATCTCGGCCCCCGGGGCCACGCGAACGAGAGCCGCTTCGAAGAGGCTTTCCAGGCGGTCTTCGTGCGAGGCTTCGACCAGCGCCAACCGCTCCATCGCTTCGTGGCGAACCGCCGAGGTTGCGAGACCCTCGACGCGCACCGTTTCGGGACCAGCCAGAGCCAGGAGAAGCCCGCTGGTTTCCTGCCGGCAAACAGCGGTCACCAGCGTCGCGGCGAAGCTCACCGCCAACTCGACATTCGCCAGGTCGCGGGTCTCCGGCCGTTCCGGCTGCCACAGGTCGACGAGAATCGCCACGTCGCGATTGCGGTGTTGCTCGAACTGCCGAACCACCAACGTTCCGTGCCGAGCCGAACTCCGCCAGTGGATCCATCGTCGGTTGTCGCCGTAGTGCCACTGACGGACGCCGAAAAACTCGCCCGCCGACCGGCCGTGCCGCCGTTCGCGGTACCGTGATCCCTCCACCACTTCGTGGCGACGGAGGTTCCACCGGCCGCTGAGGTGGCCGAGTCGGGGAAAAACCGTGAGGACCTCATCCGACTCGATCCGCAGTGTCCGCTGAAACAACCCGAACGGAAACCGTGTGGAGACGGTCATGGGGCCGAAACGGTACCGGCCGCGCTGGGGAAAACGACTGCGGTAGGTCTGAAGGGCCGACTCGCCGGCCGGCACGTAGGCAAACCAGACCGACGGCCGCATGGTCGGGTCCTGCGAGCTCCCTTCGCGGCGAATTTCATCTTCGACGGCGACTCCCCAGCAGCCGAACCTCCGCCGGGGATTTTCCAGCTCAACGGAAACGACCAGGGAATCGCCCGTCGACACCCCTCGCGGCATTCTCCGCCGGACCTTCAAGTCCTGCGAGGTAAGGGCGACCAATCTCCAGCTTACCGCCAACGGTCCCAGCAGCATGCCCGCCATAAGGACAAGCAGGTTCATTTCCTTGACCATCGCGACCCCGAAAATGAACATCAAGACGAGCAGGTAGTAGCGACCTTCGCGGCTGAGTAGCGTGTGAGTACGGCTTTTCATGGAATTCGGAACCCGCCCCAAAATCTCTCCGAACGACTCTGCTGCTCTAGCAAACTTCCTTTGACGGGTGTCGCCGAACTCGTGAGAGTTCGTGGCCAGAAGTCTCACGACTTCCGCTACCCGTCACTCCAACTTTGACGGAGCACTAGCCGGGCACCGGCACTTCGTCCACCAGACGCTCGACGAGCGCCTCCACGGCCCCTCGCTGGCCCCCATGCAGATAGCCCTTGGTGAGAATACGGTGTGCGAGCACGGGGACGGCCAGGCGTTTGACGTCGTCGGGGACCACGTACGTGCGTCCTTCGATCATCGCGGCGGCCTGGCTCGCTCGCGACAAAGCCAGCAGTCCGCGAGTACTGACTCCCACGAGCAGGTCTTCGCTCCGGCGGGTCGCCTCGGCGATGTCGAGTAGATAGGCGTGGATCGAGTCGTCGATGTCGACGCGGCGAACCGCCTCCTGCAACTCGACGATCTGCTCACCGGTGAGGACCGGTTCCAGGCTTTCCACCGGTTCGCCCAACCGGTGGCTCACCAGCACCTCGAGCTCGTGTTGGCGTTCGGGATAGCCGACCGAGATCCGCATCAGGAACCGGTCGAGTTGAGCTTCCGGCAGCGGATAAGTCCCTTCGAATTCCAGCGGATTCTGGGTCGCGATCACCATGAACGGCCGCGGTAGTCGGTATGTCTGTCCATCGATCGACACCTGGGCTTCGCTCATCGCTTCCAGCAGCGCGCTTTGTGTCCGGGGCGTCGTGCGGTTGATCTCGTCGGCCAGCACGATATTGGCAAAGACCGGACCGCGGCTGAACACAAACTCGTGCTCCCGGGTATCGTAGACGCTGCTGCCGGTGATGTCGGCCGGAAGCAGGTCCGGGGTGAATTGGATCCGGCGGAATTGTCCCGACACGCTCCTCGCCATCGCTTTGCCAATCAGAGTCTTCCCAACGCCCGGAACGTCCTCCAGAAGGATGTGTTCCCCGGCCAGCAGCGCCGCGATGCAATGGCGTATGACTTCGGGCTTGCCGAGAACGGCCCGCGCGATGTTGTCTTCAAGTTGCTTGATCCGACTGTCTGTTGCCACGGCCATGCATATTTCCTCCGAAGGTCCCGGTAGCGGCACCGCTTGTTTGGTCTAATGAAAAAGGGGACTGGCTCCGCAAGACCTTGTATCTTCGTCCCGTTCCGCCCGCCACTGCTTGCGATGCCTGTCCCTTTTTTATCAGGCCACTGCTTGTCTCGTTATGGTAGTCCGGGTGCATGGGTCGGGTCCAGTGGCGCCCCGCCAGCCGAGGGGGCGGCGAGTGCGGCTCCTCGGCGAACGTCCGCCACTCAGGAGTTCGGTTCGGCGCTTGGTTTCGTCGCGGAACTCGGGTCTGCCGCGCGAGGTGGCGGCGGATGTGGACGGTTGGAGGTTGGTGGGAAGGGGAGCGTTCATGGGAGTTCCTCCACGGTTCTTGTGGCACTCAAGAAATCAAACAGAAAACTTGAACAGGAGGTAACGGAGGCAACGGCGAAAGACGTCTCGGTTTCTGGTTCACTCCTGTTCAGGTTTTGCGTTGGGTCCGACCTTGTTGAGTTTTTAGCCAAGCCGGGATTTCTGCAATTTGGCTCGGGCCAGAGCCATGGGCGTAAGTGGTTGACAGGGCTTGAATTCGATCGTTGCATGTCCCGCGCAAGTCCGTGCCATCCAGAAGTCGGGTGTCTAAAAAGTCGAGAATTGACAGCCAGAGGGGTGGTATGGGGCCGAAAAAGAACCTGCTACGAGTTCGGGGCCGGTTGCGGCGCGGCTACGCAACGCACCGGATTGGTGTTGCGTGGAGTTACGGCGAGACGGCTTTATGTAAGTAGATTGGCGGCAGCAGGTTACGTTCGCGACCGTGTACGTAACCTTTGTACATCTTCTGGCGGGTTTGTTGCATCCGGTTGTGGAGGCGAGCCGGAGCATTTTGGATTTTCGATTTTGGATCATGGATTGGAGGGGCGGGAATTTCGCAACAAGCTTCGAGGATGGCGCAAAATCTTGGGCGAGTGGTGGTAACCGTTCACGGGGCGGCCGGGGACTGGTCCATTTTTCGGCTAATCGAGGCATTTCGCCGACAGAGACGTTGGCCGAAAACATGGACCTGTCCCCTCTCTTCCGCCCCGTGAACGGTTACCGAGTGGTGTGGTTGTAAGTGTGATGTGGATCAGTAGTTAGGAGTTTGAGGGTTTTCGTAAGTCGGCATCATCCGATAGCTGGGCATTGCAGAATTAGTTTGGGCACGGCTCGCCGGACAGAGATTGGCGGGACGCCTTTCCGGAACCTTGGCAGTGGCCGGGTGTGGGCGATAGAGAGGGCATTGCTCGTGCTGGCCGTGAGGGAGTGGTTTGAGAGCCCGAGTCTGGTTTTTCTTGCGACCGGTGTGGTTTCAGCCGGTTGTGCTCGTCGGTTGTTTATTATGAACTTGTGTACATTATATCGTGGGCGGTGGCCCACTTTCAACCGAATTCTTGCGGGGGAGGACGGATTTGGGGAAATAGTCGGTCCGCCTGCACTGGGCCCTCATGCGGAAGGTGTGCCGCTTCCGCTGCCTTCGCACGCACTCCACGTGCCTTGTTGGAATACCAGCCATAGTACCGAACGAGATGCGATCCCTTCGGCGGAATGTGCTGCGTGAACTCGGGTGAGGAAATCCAGCGGAGAGAGGATCTGAAAGTTCCGCTTCACCCCGCGCCTCAGGCCGTCGTCTTCCGGATCGGGAAACGGCCGGCAGGCCTCCTTCTCCGCCTTGTAGACCACCTGGGGCGCTGCTGGTCACTTCGACCAGCCGCGACAGGCTAAAGGGACATCGCGTCATGGAAATCACAAACATCTCGTGGCCGCAGTCCGGACATCGAGCGCGCGAACCCCTCGTGCAGATCGCCGCACTTGAGAAAAGCCGTTACCGAATGCTCGACCACCGGTCGCCAGAACCCGTACTTCGCCTGGTAGCGGTCGTCGTAGACCTGCTGAAACGTGGCGAAATGCTCATCCATCAATCGCCACAAGCCCGAGGCCTGAGGGTCGCGTGGGCGATACAGTGCCAGCGGCTCGATACAGGTGGCCGTCATGGTAGGGGTGACACGGGTCCACGAGTGGTGTACGTGCCACTACTAGAACATGCGTACTCATAGAATCAATCCGGCGCAGCCTCCCATTCCAGTAAATGTCTGTACAGATAGCGTTTGCGGGGCGTCCAAGCCGCCCCACGGCGATTCTCAAATGGGGATCTGGCCCTCCGGTCCCGGAATGGTTCGACTCGACTGCTCCGTTTACGCGGCTGGCAGGATCCGGCACAACAGCAACGTGCCGACGATGAGCGATACGACGCCAGATGTCTTGAATTGCATTGCTTACCGGTTCCTGATCTCAAGGCGACTTCGCCAGATCCCAGAGTGCCGCAAGCACGGCATAATTGTAGGCCCAGGCGGAATCGAGCCTCTGAAAGTCGACTCGCTGGAGCATCTCGCTCACGGCAGGCCGGACCCTACCCGTGAGTTCCGGGCTTTCGGAGAGCAAGGCGATCTGCCACACCATCGCCGGCGTTGCCAGGAGGATCGGCTCGTAGCGATTGGACCGTCTCCCGAGCGTCGCGGTCGGCGTCCGGTTGGGATCGTAATGCTTCCAGAGGTCCATCACCGTGGCGCTGGACTCGACGGAAAGCCCCAGGGGCTTCAGATAGGTATTGGCGACCGCGTCGGCCTCGGCCGTGTCGGCCGGCTCGTCGCCGATCCAGTCGAGCCGTCGCCAGGAGCGGAAGTAGGGCGCGGAGAGCATGTCCTGGGCCATGTCGGCGATGCGGCCGCGGAGGATCGTGCGCCGCTCGTCCGACGCCTCGATGCGGCGGAGCGTCTCGGTCCGCAGCGCGTCCTGGTTGTTGAAGAGCGTCCAGCGAGGCCGGCGGGGATCGCGGCTGCGGTCGATCCTACGGGCGAGCAACGTCCAGCGACGGCCGTCTTCCTCGCTTCCAAAGCGGTCGTAAGCCTCCTTCCAGTGTGCATCGCCGGTCAGGTCGTGCGCGGCGGCGAGCATCATCAGCAACAGCGCCGCCGTCGTGGGTTCGGGCTTGAGCATGCTCCCGCCCGCGTGCGCCGCCATCGAGCCGTCCTCGACCTGGAAGGACCAACCGTCCCTCTCCAGACGCCGGAGCACCTTGGCGACCATCTCGCCGATCCACTGCCGGTCGGTCTCGGACGCCAGGCGGCTGCGGTGATAGCGCCACAGGCCGCAGACATAGAGGCTGTGCTGGTCCCGGGAGGAGTTTGGGTAGTAGCTCTTGCCGTCGGGGTGGGGACCGCGAGGCACGAACCCTTCCGCCTTGCTCAACGTGCTCATGCCGCGCAGCCCGCGGAAGGCCCGGCGCGCCATCTCGGCGAAGAAAGGGTCGCCGGTGGACTGCTCGGCATCGCACAGGGCGAACAGCAGCATACCGTTGTGATAAGCGAGGTCCTCAATGCCGGAGCCATAGCCCCACGGCCGGTATTCGCCACGGACATTGCCTTTGGCGATCTCCGCCGGGCTCTCCAGCACGGCAATCCCCCGCGGCCCGTTGAGCCGCTTCCCGTAGGCCAGATCGGTGGCCGGATGGACGAATCCTTCGGTATAGCTGCGGCAGAGCTGTTTGACCCGATCGAGAAGCTGCGGAGCACTGCTCTTGCTGACGGTTGTCTGCTCCGCAGCGGCCGGGCCGCTTTCTCTCCGATCCTGAGCCAGGCAGGGCGCAGCAAGGCCCAGCACGATCGCAATCGCCGCAACGTGTAATTTCACCGCAGTAAATCCTTCACTCGTTTTGTCGAATTTCCCACGCCCCGCCGCCGAAGGTCATTCATGACGGCGAGACGGGTGGCAATGGGGCCGGGAACTGCGCCGTCGCAGTGCGCGGCACGGAATTTCACCGCGATCCTCCGCTGGTCATTTGCGGACCAATTTCCTTGAAGAGCTCCACCCAGGAGAGCCAGATCGCGTTGTGGATCGTGGCCTGGCCGGTCGTCTTCATCTCGGCCAGCCTGGCGGGCGATTCGTCCGGCCAGTGGCCTATCCAGCCATGGGCGAAGTCGCGGCTCTTGAGGAGGAAATCTCGCTCGTCGTCCACGCCGCAGCTCAAGGGGAAGGTCTCGCCGATGACCATGGGCTTGCCCCAGTCAAACTGCTTGAGGAGATTGATCTCGTCGTCGACCTTGCCGGTCTTGGGATACAGATGCGGGGAGACAAAGTCGAGTTGTTCGGCGGCCGCTTTGTACGCGCCGGGGAAGGGGAGCATTCCCATTGTGATGAGGTGCGTCGGGTCGTGCTTGCGGATGGCGGCGATCATGCGCTTCGTCCAGTCGCGGAAGATCTCGTCGCCGTTGCGCTTGCCGGGATTGAGGCTGAGACGCTGGCAGAATTCGACGTCGCCCATCCTACCCATGTACCACCCGTCGTCAGGCTTGCCCACAGCGGCGGGCTCGTTGACCAGGTCATAGGCGAAGACGGCCGGGCTTTCCGCGCAGGTCTGGGCGATAGTTTCCCAGTAAAAGGCCTGCGTCTTCCAGCGATCCTGCTCATTCATCACATCATACCAAGCCATGCGATCGTTAATCGTGTAGCAAGCCAGGCCGGTGATCTTGAGATAGATACCCGAGTTCTCTGCGATCTTCAGGAGCTTCTTGATCTCGCCGAGCGCGTGCGGATCCGCTTTGTCCGGGCCAGCCAGGATACGGGGCATCTCGGGATGGAGGCGGGCAACGGTAGTACCGGCGGCCTTCATCTCGGCGAACTCCCGTTCGACGCGCGCGGGGTCCTTGGCCAGACGTTCCATGATGTCCACCGAGGCGTAGTTGTGGCCCCAGGGAACGTAGCGGTCTTGAGAGGGATGCAAGACGAATCCCTTCTGGTCCGGGGCGATTCTCACCGTCTGCATGTCCGCCGCCCAGGCGAAAGCGGTGAGGAGCACCAGGGCAAACGGAATCGAGCAATGGATCAAGCCGCGGAGATTTCGAAAGATCATTACAGAACTCCTATTGAAGTGTGCGTTGGCTGGGACCAAGGTGGTAACCGTTCACGGAGCGGAAGGGAGACAGGGCCCTGTTTTCGGGCAACGACGTCGTCGGCAAACTGATAGGCAAATTGATTTCCCACACGCGATCAGTCTAGCCCGAAGAACCCGGGAGTCAAGGGGGTGTCGTGCCCTACGCGGCCGCAGATCAACGGCGAATCCCGCCATGCGAACGCACCGTCCCTGTGCCCACCCGCCTCGCGCAAAATCAGAACGTCGCCCAGAACTTCGCTTCGTCCACGTATGTGAGTTCCCGGGGCTCGTTGTCGTGGAACCAGATGCGAGCCCTTGGCCGGAATGTGCTGCGTGAACTCGGCCTGTAGGAAATCCAGCGGAGAGAGGATCTGAAAGTTCCGCTTCACCCCGCGCCTACAGGTGGCCGTCATGGTAGGGGTGACACGAGTCCACGAGTTGTGTACGTCCCACTACTAGAACATGCGTACTCATAGAATCAATCCGGCGCAGCCTCCCATTCCAGTAAATTTGGTGGCCACACACGCAACGCACCGGCGAAGTCTCGTTCCCTCCAGCCTAATCCACTTTCCCACCCAAAAGCGCGTGGTGCCCATGGTGCCTCCGTTCTGAGAAATCGCCAACTTGGGTACCACACGGGGAAGGCAAAACCAGATACGTCCAATTGCGCGGCGATCCTCAATGCTGCGGCGATGGAGAGTTTTGCGGCAACAGCGGCTGCCTGATCCACGTTGGCCAGAAGAACGCCCTTGGCGTCTGGCCTCGCAGTATCGAGGTACAAGGAGCGAACCGGCACCTGGAGGTGATTCTTCCTATCCCCCGCGACTTGAAATGCACTCATACGTTCGACGCGGAAGCTTCGGAGAAAGCACGCAAGCCGATCGGCGACTTCAACAACGTCGAGATCGACGTTAATGGGACTGTCTTGCGGCGCGCGCAGTGGCTGTTCAAGATTCCGAGGCGCCCTTCGCGCGGATGTGCAGATAGCAGCATCCTTCGCCGCCGGGTTGCCAGGTATCGGCCGAAAAGTCGAAACCGGCCGATTCAAAGGTCCCGTTGTCCACACGGGCCGCAATGCGGCACATGGTCGCGACTTCTTCCTCCGGCAAACCCTCCTCGAGCCAGGCGTCGCGGAGCGGGCATCCGTGAAACTTGATGTCCAGCGCCTCGCCATCACAGCGGAGCACCTCGGGCTGGAACATCTGGCCCTCGTCCGGAATCCCGCCGAGAAATGACTCTCTCAGCCCTTCGAGATCCGAGGGTGCGAACGGGGCGTATTTCGTGCTCTTCTGAGCGCCGCGCCGGTAGATCGCGCGTTTGAGGATCTCTTCGGCTTTCTCGGCCCCCAACTCGGTCCGTAGTTCGTCGTAGATCAGGTAGTAGAGAATCGCCCGGTTCTTGAACGAATCGTAGAGTTGCCGGCGGAGTTCCTTGTCGGACATGTCTGGCCTCCGTGGATGATCGTGGTGGTAGGTGGGAACTTATTTCTCGCGAACCAACTCGCGCCCGCTGAGATTGGTTGTCTCAACTTCGTAGCCCTCGGGCAGCCCCAGACGGTAAATCAACTTGCCCGGCTCTTTGTGCCAGCTCAGGCGAATCTCGCCGCCGGGCGTCGGTACGCAGCCTTCGCACGTCTCGAGCTCTAGCGCCCCGAAGCGGAGCTTCACCCGCCGGTTGACCCGGTCCACGTGGTAAAGCCCCAGGACGTCGCGATAGAGCGTGTGGCAGATATGCGACGCGAATCCGTGATTGCAGCTCGCGTAGTCGCCTTGGTGTTCCCAGAGCGTTCCGGTCCGGTTGGCCATGTAGAGCAGATAGGCGACCGATTCGTCGAGGATCTGCCGGCTGCGTCCGGCGCGCGAGAGCAGTTCCATCCGCAGCATATTGCCGATGAACGCATTGGCCAGGTGGATCTCGGGAAACTCCCCGTTGTCCTTCCGTTCCGGGCCGAACCGGTCTTGCAGGATCCGCCAGAGCTCCGCGTGCGACTCGGGCGTGGCCACGTCGAAGTAGAAGGCAAAGTACTGGCAAACCTCGGACCGGTTCCGGGTGATCTCGAGCTTTCCGTCCTTGCGAAGCGCGTTGTCCACAAAAAACTGCCCGTCGAACGACTGCTCGCGAATGGTCTGCCGGATCCGCTCGGCCTTTTGCACCAACTCCGGCTTCTTGTAGATACGTCCCGCCACGCCCAGCGCGGCGGCATAGAGCATGTTGCTCGGGTAGTTCACGTCCTGGACAAATCGATTGGCCGCCGACCATTCGACGAACACCCATCCGGGAAGCTTCTCCAGCAGGCCGTCGGAATTCTCGTACTGCCGGAAGAAGTCCATCAGGCGGCGAACCTTCAGCTCAAGGCGATCGACGGTGCTTCGGTCCGCAGTGCGGGCGGCATACTCCTCCAACTGCACGACGAACCACAAGGCCCAGTTCGGGATGAAGTTGCCGTTGTCGTGGTCGGCCGGGTAGCACATCGGCAACATGCCTTCGGGAAGATGCGCAAACCGCTCCGGCAGCAGAAAATTCTCGAAGAACACCCGCTCGACCCGCGGCTCACCGGTCAGGTCGCAGGCGACGCGGGCGGTGAAGAAGCTGTCGCAGAGCCAGCCGGCTCGTTCCCTCGAGGGACAATCCATGAAAACATCCAAGGTGTTTTGGCGGAACGTCTCCACTCCGGCCTGGAACAGCCGGTTGAGCCGCTCGTCGCTGGACGCGAACGACGCCGCAACCGGTGGATGCCCGTATTCACGCAGGTAAGGCGACTGGACCTCGCACTTCCCGTCCAGGCACATCAGCTTCAGGTAACGCAGCGTGTAAGGTTCCATCGTTTCCAGGCGGTACGTCCCCGGCTCCATTTCCACATCCACGATGTTCGCGCAGCCAAGCCGGCGGAAATTGACGTCGCCCTCGGTAAGAACCTCGTCGAAGACGAACCAAAGCCGCGTCTTCCGATCGCAGGTGACGGTCGCGCCAACAAACCCGGTGCGGTTGATCCCCAGGTCGAGGATTTCGTACTCGGCCTTGTCGAGCCTCACCTTTTCGTCCGGTCCGAACGGCACATCCAGCGGTTCGCCCGGCTTGAAGTGGAGCGACTGCATTTCAATGGTCGGGATCACGGCCAACTGCTCTTCCGGAAAACCCTTCAACTCCGGCCCCACATTGACCAGGGACCGGTCCTTCCAGAGCTTTTTCGGCGCCTCTCCCTTTTCGAACCGGCCGCGGCCGACACGGCGGGCGGGCGGCTGGATCTTGAATTCGGGGTAAAGCACTCGCCGGGCAAGGAGCTTCTTCTCCGGCTGGGTTGCCGTCTCCACCACGTCAAACGCTGCCGCCGGGTCGTCAATCCAGCGGTGGCTCTCGGGCGCAAGCCGGTAAACCTCGATGAACGGCCGCTGGAAGCTGTAACGCTGAACTTTCTGAACACGGTAGTCGAGCACGGCGGCATCCAGCGGCACACCTTCCCCCGCCGTCGACGCCAGCACCTTGTCGCCACGGGCGACCTCGGCCTGCAAGAACGACGGCAGGTTGAGCAGGTAATAGCTGTTGGAGTTGTAGCCCGCTACCTCGATCGCAATCAGGTTCTTTCCGGGGCGAAGCCTTCCGGAGAGATCCCACTGATCGACTCGGTAATATCCGTGCGGGCCGCGTGCCGGGCCGTGGCCGAGCAGTTCGCCGTTGAGCCAGGCCCGATACAGCGTAGAAGCGGCAACCCGCAACTCGGCCCTATCCGTCTGCGGCGTCTCGATCACGGCACGGAATCCGACCAGAAGATTCATTTCCGCCTCGCGCCCCTTTGGCCAGATCGGCCGAGCCGACTGGAACGTGGACGCCTCCGGAGCGGCGTCCGCCGCTTCGCCGGCGCCGGCGCCAAGAGAAATCGAAAACACTGCAACCAGTGCAAAGCAGTACTTCAAGAACATCACTTGCCAACTCCATAGCTGTAAAGATGCGATCCGCTGCCAAAATAAATACGGCCATCGAGGATATCGCCCCCGGGGCTGATCCGCACGGGCGACTCGGCCAGCATTTTGATCTCAAACGTTTTTGGTTCCACTTTCGCGATGCCTTTGGCGAAGAGGACGTAGATGGTTTCGTCGGTCCCCGTGACAAAGACGCGAGGTCCTTGCCCGGACGCCGTTGACCCGAACTGCGGCCTTGCGTCGAACTGGTGCACGATTTGTCGACTGGCCGGATCGAAAACAAAGAACAGACCGTAGTCGGCGAAGCCATAGATCAGCCCCGCCGGCGCCTGGCAGAGATCGGTGTAGTGCTGCGCGCCCGGAAGCACGGCTTCGTGCCAATCCACGAGTTTCGACGCGATATTCATGATGTAGAGTTCGGCCTGCTCGGCCTTCTTCTCGCCGCCCGTGCCCGCGCTGGTGGTAGTTCCGCCGAGGAGTTTTCCCTCTGGGAGTGCCGCCAGGCTGGCCGTCGAATGCTCCGGGAGAACGTCCGTGTGCTCCAGCAGCGTGCGGCTGCCGGACGTGCGGTCCCAAAACATCAGGCCGCCGCCGGTGTAGCCATAGCCGGGCGTCCCGGCCAGCACGAGCGTCTTGCCGTCCGGGTGAGCGTACAACGCGGTCGGCCGTCCGATCGTCGGATGGCACTCCGTGAGGAAGAGCGGGTTCGATTCGGCTTTGCCGGGCGACGTAGCCACCCAGGGCCGCGATGGGTCCCAGTCGAGCAGAAAACCGCTGCTGTAGCCGCCGACTAAAAACCGCTCGCCCTGGCGGGCGACGGTGTTCCACTGGCCGTAGCAGTCGCGGTTGATCCACTGGTCGGTTTTGGGGTCGTAACTGAAAAACCGCATGGGAAAGGCCGTGCCGCCGCAAATCGTCCCGTCGGGCGAGGCCGCCACGCCCATCAGATGCGCGCCGAGGCTTTCGTAGTCGAACGAGTGCGTCACCGACTTGCCCGTTTTCGGATCGTCTACGGTGAACGTGCGGCTGATAAGATCGCAGGTTCGAAGCACCTTGCCGTCGGGAAACTGCCGATGAAACAGCCCCTGGCTGCTGGCGATGAACGGCTTCGCGCTGGCGGTCGGCCGCTCGGCCAGTTTCTTGGCCTGTCCGCCATAGAGTTCATGCCAGCCGCCCTTCGCGCCGCTGACGGCCTGGCCGTAGACCTTGCCGTCGGTGCCGCGATAAACGTAGCCGGTGCCTCGCGCGCGCTCGGCTTCGGAGATCATCGCCCGGGCGGTACCGGTTTTCGGATCGAGAGCAATCAGGTGACTCAGCGTGTTGCCGATCCCGAAATAGATCCAGCCCTGGTCGTCGGCCGCGATCGACCGCGGGTACTGCCGCCAGTTTTCCTTATGGACGTGGCCGTAGTCCTTGAGTTCGGCGGTGTTGGGGTCGAACGAGACGACGCCGCTCTGGGGATAGCTGGCCAACCAGATGCGTCCGGCGTCGTCCTCGGTCATGCTCATCGCCATCTGGGGCAATGTCTTCTTGAAGAAGGTGAACGCACGCTTGCCCGGATCGAACTCGGCAAAATGGCTGTTGAAATGCGTGTAGAACTTGTTCCGGCTGGAAAGGATCGACGCGTAGGGGCAATCGCCGCCGGGTGGGAAGGGCATGGGGAACTCTTGGGCCTTGCCCGTCTCGGCGTCGAGCCAGAGCAGCGCGTAGCCGCCCCGATTGTCGAACAGCCAGAGAAGCACCACGTTTCGGCCCTGGCCATCCACGGTCGCCACCGTGCCGCGATGGTTGCTGGCCGACGTAGCCACGCCGTGGTGGAGAAAGCCGCCGCCGAGGTCCTCCGTGGCAGCAAAGGACGCCTGAATGCAAAGCACCAGAAAAAGTACTGGAACGGCAGCGGCGGACTTCAGAGGGGTGCCGTCCCGTGGGGGCTGTCGAAGGATAGGTCCCATCATCTTGTCCTCGGCCAGAGATTGCTGGGGTGCTTGCATGCCAAGCCACTATCGTCCCATAACGGACCGGTAGTCTTCAAGGTCCTGATGCAGGTGTGCCCGGCACGTTTTTGGGCATCGGTCGGGAACTGGGTCCCGTACGGAAAAGAGTTCCGACCTGGGGAGGCGAAAACGCGGACGTTCCGTCGGCGTAACTGGCTCCCGCTTTCGCTGCCCATCGTCATCCGTGCCCCGGCCTTGCCAACCGTGCTACTTCGCCGTTCCGTTGTTCTCACAGCACCGGATGGCAAGGCCGGGGCACGGATAAGGAGATTTTCCACCATCCTTGTCTTCATCTCCCCACTCGCGAGCCCCTCCCACACTGAGATGGCTCGGGCGGGGAAAGAGTCCAGTCTCGGGGGTTTGGCCCGCGAGGCCGACTTTGTCCGCTCGGGCCGGGCGATCGCATCGCACCCAGGCGATGCAAGCCTTTGCCTCGCAAGATGTTAAGCTTTGGCTGCTATGGACGGGGCGGCGGTGTTGCCTCCTGTGTATCTGGTTGAGCGCTGGCCTATCCGAAATGAGCCGCCAAGAATTACAGCGTTGCTGGCACCCGGCTGGTGCCACTTGGCACGCGAGGTGCAACGAAGTCATCTTCGCGGGCCGATTCGTTACCCAAGACAGTTTAGGAGAGAGTTGCAATATGTCGGTAAGTCTGAGCGAGCGGGCCGCAAACGAAGTGAAGCGGATGATGGTCGAGCAGCAGTTGCCCGAACAGACGGTGCTGCGGGTGAGTGTGGCGGGAGGCGGCTGCAGCGGCTTCGAATACCGGCTGGGTTTCGAACAGGAGGTCCTGGCCGACGACGTCGTGACCGAGGCGCATGGCGTGCAAGTTGCGGTCGACGGGAAAAGCGCCGGGTACCTCAAGGGGACCGAGATCGACATCCATGAAGGGCTCGACAAGCGGGGATTCGTTTTCAACAATCCGCTTGCCGTTCGGACCTGCGGGTGCGGGAGTTCGTTTCAGGTTTGAGGTGAGCGGCAGTTCCTGGTCCCGCTCGGCAAGCGTGGCCTACGTAAGCAGGTCTTGCACGACGGTGCCGTGGACGTCGGTTAGCCGGAAGTCGCGACCTTGGAAGCGGTAGGTGAGCCGCTCATGATGGATGCCCATCATGTGCAGGATGGTCGCGTTGAGGTCGTGGATGTGCACGGGGTTTTCGGTGATGTTGTAGCTGAAGTCGTCAGTTGCCCCATAGACGACCCCCGGCTTCACCCCACCGCCGGCCATCCAGATCGTGAAACAGCGGGGATGGTGGTCGCGGCCGTAATTCTCCTTGGTGAGCGTCCCCTGGCAATAGATCGTGCGGCCGAATTCGCCGCCCCACACTACGAGCGTGTCTTCCAACATTCCGCGGCGCTTCAAGTCCGTGACGAGCGCATAGCACGCCTGGTCGACATCGCCGCACTGAAGGCGAATGTCGCCGGGCAGGTTGCCGTGCTGGTCCCAGCCGCGGATGAAGACCTGGGTGAACCGGACTCCCCGCTCCGCCAACCGCCGAGCCAAGAGACAGTTGGCCGCGAAGGTGCCGGGCTTCCTGGCGTCGGGGCCGTACAAGTCGAACGTTTCTTCGCTCTCGCCGGAAAGATCCACTAGTTCGGGCACCGAGGTCTGCATCCGGTAGGCCATCTCGTACTGGGAGACGCGGGTCTGTGTCTCCGGATCGCCTTGCTCCTCGTAATGCTTCTGGTTCAGAACCGCCAGCGTGTCGAGCATCTTGCGGCGCGATGCCGGGCTGACGCCGTCGGGGTTCGACAGGTAGAGTACGGGGTCGCCCGTCGATCGCAGGCTCACGCCCTGGTGCCGCGACGGCAGGAAGCCGGCGCCCCAGAGCCGCGAATAGAGCGCCTGGGCGTCGCGCTTCGCACTCCAGCTCGAGTGCAGCACAACGAAGGTGGGCAGGTTTTCATTCATCGAGCCCAGCCCGTAGGAGAACCACGCCCCCATGCTGGGACGGCCTGGAAGCTGGCTGCCGGTGAGGATATAGGTGATGGCCGGATCGTGGTTGATCGCCTCGGTGTGGACGGAGCGGACGATCGCCAGATCGTCGACGACCTTGGCCGTATGCGGGAGCAATTCGCTTACCCAGGCGCCCGACCGGCCATGCTGCTGGAACTTGAAAATGGACGGTGCCACCGGGAACCGCGACTGGCCGGAGGTCATGGTGGTCAGCCGTTGGCCCATGCGGATCGACGCGGGCAAATCCTCGTCGAAATGGTCCGCCATCTTCGGCTTGTAGTCGTACAGGTCGATCTGCGACGGCGCACCCGACATGAACAGATAGATGATCCGTTTCGCCTTGGCAGGGAAATGCGGCTTTTCGAGCACGCCGCCGATGGAATTCGTCGATGCCCCAAACAGCGCGGGATTCAACAACGAAGCCAGCGCAGCAGTGCCGATGCCGGTGGCGGCACGGCCGAAAAACTGGCGTCGGGTTTCCAGCAGGGCACGTTCTTCGAGCGGGTCCATGAGATGCCTTCTATCGCTTCGTGATGGTCTCGTCCAGGTTCAGGATCACGTTGGCTACCATCGTCCAGGCGGCCAGTTCAACCGGATCGAGCGATTCGTCGGGCTTCGATTCGCCCGTGTTGATGACCTTTAATGCCGCCTCGGGATTCTTGCGACACTCCGCGAGCTGCGCGTCGTATTGCTGGATGAGCACGGATACCTCCTCGGGATCCGGCGGGCGGGCCGTCGCAAGGCGGAAGCCTAATGCAACGCGTTGTTCCGGCTGAGAACCGGCCTCGTTCATCATCCGCTCGGCCAGCCCACGAGCCGCCTCGAAGAACTGCACGTCGTTCATCAGGGCCAGGGCGGCGGACGGGGTGTTGGTCCGCGGGCGGCGAGCGGTGCAGGTTTCTCGCGACGGAGCGTCCAACAGCAGCATGGCCGGCGGCGGGGACGTCCGTTTCCAGAAGGTGTACATGCTGCGGCGATAGAGAGCATCGCCGTGGTCCTGGACGAATTTGGCCGTGTCGCTCGTCGTGTAGCCGACCGCCTCCCAAAGCCCCGGCGGCTGGTACGGTTTGACGCTGGGGCCGCCGATCCGGTCCACCAGCAGGCCGCTGATCGCCAGGGCGTTGTCGCGAACCATCTCGGCATCCATGCGGGACCGCGGGCCGCGAGCCAGGAGACGATTCTCGGGATCCCGCTGGTAGAGCTCCGGCGTGATCCGCGACGATTGCCGGTAGGTGGCGGAAGTGACGATCAGCCGCTGCATGTGCTTCACGTCCCAGCCGCTCTCCATGAACTCGACGGCCAGCCAGTCCAATAGTTCGGGGTGCGACGGCCACTCTCCCTGGGCCCCGAAATCCTCGGCCGTCTTCACGAGTCCTGTGCCAAAATAGTGCTGCCAGAAGCGGTTCACCGTCACCCGGGCAGTGAGCGGGTGGGAGGGCGAAACGAGCCACTGAGCCAATCCGAGCCGATTTTTCGGGGCATCCCCCGGCAGCGGCGGTAGTACTGCCGGAACGCCGCGCTCGACCTTCTCCTGCGGCGTGTCGTATTCGCCTCGCCGCAGCACGTGGGCATCGCGAGGCTGTGGAAGCTCTTGCGTGACCAGCGTCGCCGGGATCGCCTTCTCGAGCTCCTCCTGCTGTTTCTTCAAATCGTCGAGCTGCTTATGGAGAGGATCGAACGTGGCTCTTGCCGGCTTGTAGACGTATTCAAGGAAGTACTCGCGGATTCGCTTCGTTTGCTCGCCGGTCCGATTGGCCGGATCGGCGAGTACGTACTTTTTGACCGGATCGGGCAACGATTCGGCTTTCGCGGCCCGTTGGAGTCGCTCCCAGACGGCGAGCGATTCGTCGACGCAAACGTGCTCTTGAGGCTGAAGTTCCCGGCACGGTTCATCTGCTCCTGGATCGCTGTACTCGATCGCAGCGAGTTCTTTCCGAATTTGCACTTCCACCCCGGCTCGCTGCTCCTCAAGCTCCTTCCGCTTCGCCTTCTGCTCCGGGGAGGGGACCTGGACAACAGGCGGAGGGAGCTGGGCGTTGCCATCCATCGCCTTGTCGGCCGTGCTGTTGAAAAACGCGTAGAGCTGATAGAACTCCTTCTGCGAGATCGGATCGAACTTGTGATCGTGGCAGACCGCGCACTCGGTTGTCAGGCCCATCCAAACGGTCGACATGGTGCTCGTGCGGTCCACCGCGTAGCGTACGATATATTCCTCGTCGATCGATCCGCCCTCGCTCGTGGTCACGTTGCAGCGGTTGAACCCGGTGGCGATTCGCTGCCGGAGGGTCGGCTGCGGAAGCAGATCCCCGGCCAACTGCTCGATCGTGAACTCGTCGAACGGCTTATTTTCGTTGAATGCCTGAACGAGCCAGTCGCGGTAGAGCCAGATCGACCGCTGGTTGTCGAGATGCAGCCCGTGGGTGTCGCCGTATCGGGCAAGATCGAGCCAATAACGCGTCATCTGCTCCCCATAGGGAGGCGACGCGAGCAGCCGGTCGACCAGTTTCTCGTAGGCATCGGCGGATTTGTCCGCCGTGAAGGCATCGATCTCTTCCAGCGTCGGCGGAAGCCCCGTCAGATCCAGCGTGACGCGGCGGATGAGAGTCAACTTGTCGGCCTCCGGTGAGGGTTGAAGGCCTTCCGCCTCAAGCCGCGGGAGGACGAATGCATCCACGGGATTTGTCGGCCAATCGGAACCGCTTGCCTGGGGCGCCGGTGGGCGCTGCGGCGGGATGAACGCCCAATGGCCTTGCCACGGCGCGCCTTGCTCAATCCAGCGGCGAACCAACTCGACCTGGTCTGGCGAGAGCGAGCGGTTCGAGTCGGGGGGAGGCATCCGCATCGATTCGTCATGCTCGGCGATCCGCAGGTAAGCTTCGCTCTCGTCCGGCTTGCCGGGGACAATCGCGTGATAACCGCCGAGGTCGGCCAGAGCACCTTCCGCAGTGTCCAGCCGCAGCTCGGCGTGCCTTTGACCGGCGTCCGGTCCATGGCAACTGAAGCAGTTTTCGGAGAGAATTGGACGAATATCCCGATTGAAGAGGACCGGCCGATCTCGCAGGTCCGGTTGGTCGGGGCTTGCCGGAAGTGTGCTGGGACAGAAAACGGCCAGGCACACCATGCCGGCTACTGCACGCGAACCGCAACAAAACCGCTGATTCATCGGCCTTGATCTCCCCTTGCGAAAGGATACGGCCCTTGCTGACGCGAAAGCCAGCGTAGGACGTCTGTGCGAATTCTACGAGCTTTCAGTGGCATTATTGCAGGCGAACCTGTGACGGGAGACATCCGCATCTCCGGGGAAAGGGACGTCCGGGCAAAATCTACACCGAACCAAGGGGGTTTTTCGAGGCTCTAGTATTATCGTAGAGACTCTTTAGAGCCCTAACAAAACGCGGACAGGCACCTCGCCGGCATGCCTATTCTCCGCGTTTTGCGAATGCTCGGCTCGGAGCCAGTCTCTGTTTTGTTAGGGCAACGTAGAGGAAGCCCGAGGCGAGCGGTAGATTTTTGAGGAAACCACCAGGAATAGGTATATACACTAATCTTTCTTCGAATATACTGGCACGTTCATCCCCCCACACAGCGCGGCGGCTTTTGTGGCAGCGAACTCCGCAAACTCTTGCCGCGTAGTGGAAAACGTGTGGTTGTCCTGTCCAACTTCCTTGAGGATTTGTTAGCGGGGCACCCACTCGACGGACGATACATCATCAACTGCCTTCCAAAGTGTCTACCGCCTGGGAGGGAGCCAACTCCGATCCCGGTTAGACCGAAACGCCTGTCTGCTTCGCCTTGGCTTGCCGGCTGCAGGCCAAATCCCACCGGCTGAGAACGTTTCGCCCCGAGACACGTCCAACGTGTGTTCCGGGTGGACAACCAAGCTGGGTAAAGGACCGCCGGAATCGTGCCTGGACCGCAGGACACGACCAGGGGCACGAGATGCAGACAAAAGCCCGAGTTCCTCAAGCGATACCGATTAGTGACCATGCGTGCCAAGACAGACAGCGTAGCGACGATTGTGAGAGAGCAGAAGCTGGACTCCGTCCAGACGTACCTGACGCAGATCTCCCGGCTTCCCTTGATGAGCCGCGACGAGGAGATCAAAGCGGCCGAGCGAATCGTCCGTACACGTACGCGGTACCGCCGCAGTTTGCTGACGACCGACTTCCTCCTGCAGGCGGTTGTTCGACGCCTTGAAGACATCCGCGACGGCAAGGTCAATCTGAGCCGGATGCTGGAAGTGTCGATGGGCGACAACGACGAGAAGCGTCGTGCAATGCGGCGATTGAACAAACATCTTCCTCCCCTGAAAGCGATCCTCGAGCAGAACCAAACGGATTTCGCCTCGGTGGCCGACGAGAGCCTGCCGAAAACCGTGCGGCGCCAAGCGTGGCGTCGGATTCTCCGCCGCCGGCGGGAGGCGCTTGTGCTGGTGGAACAGGTCCGGCCGCAATTGCCGCCGCTCCAGCCGGCTATGGACCAGTTGAGAAAGATCTCGCGCCGGATGGATAGCCTGCAACTGGCAGCGTCGGAGTCGGACGGGCGGTCGATAGAGAGCATCGAGGAACTCGAGTGCCTGGCGGCCGGTGTCGTTGAGGACCCGGCGACGCTTCGCCGCCGGCTGGGTCTGATGGCGCGTCGTCGGAAGCTTTACGAGACCGCCCGCCAGCAACTCTGTGCGGCGAACTTGCGGCTTGTAGTTTCCATCGCGAAGAAGTACCGCAATCGGGGGCTGAGCTTCCTCGACCTGATCCAGGAGGGCAATACGGGCCTGATGCGGGCGGTCGACAAGTTCGAGCACGAGCGGGGCCACAAGTTCTGCACCTACGCGACCTGGTGGATTCGCCAGGCGATCACCCGCGCAATCAGTGACCAAAGCCGTACGATCCGCGTACCCGCGGGGGTCGCCCAGAAGGTCGGCAAGGTTTGGGACGCGGCCGAGCAGTTTCTCCAGGACAACGATGGCGATTTGAATCTTGAAGAGATGTCCGAGGCTGTCGGGCTCTCCTCCGACGAGCTGAATCGAGCCATGAAGCTGCGGTACCAGCCGTACTCGCTGGATCAGCCGGTCAGCAACCGCGACGAGACCACTCGGGGCGAATGGCTTCCGGATCATCGCGAGGGAGATCCCGTCGAAGAGATCGACGATCATCTCTTGAAGTCGCGAATGGAAGAGGCCCTTGAGGTATTGAGTTGGCGGGAGCGCGAAGTCCTGAAGCTCCGCTACGGCTTGGGCGACGGCCATTCGTACACGCTCGACGAAGTCGGAAAGATTTTCTGCGTGACGCGGGAGCGGATCCGGCAGATCGAGGCCAAGGCCATCACGAAGCTCAAGCAGTCGGAGCACTCGCTGAAGCTGATGAGCTTCCTGGGCGAGCGGGATCAGGCTCCGATGGAAGCCGCCGCCGTGTAAGGCGTGTGGCAGATGACCGCATCCCCTCACGATTGCCATCAGCCCGGCTGCTTCCGAGCAGCCGGGCTGATATGCGGGTAAATTCTCATCTGCCGCTCGTGTAAGAGCCTATCCCAAAACGGGGACAGGCTCTAAGCCTGCAGAACCTTCAGTAGCCGGCCGTTGCGGTCCCGCCGGGATGCCTGTACCCCATTGCATGCCAAGCAGCCCGGCTGTTATCATCGACGCGATATCTGTCCGTCGGCGGCGCGGTGTTGGACAGCCGCGCCTGCTCGCGATGTGGTCGCTGGTCGCCCCGGAGATTTGGCCCGATGCAGCAGACTTGCCGGCTGATGCTGTCGTCGATCGCAATCGTTCTGGCCGCGACGGCGGCGGGCTGGGGTCGGCAGGGCCGAGAGGCGGACGCGTTGCGCTGGGCGGCCGATGCCGAAGGGGGCGCCCCGTACATCTTCAAGTCCGACGAAGACCCCGACTTCAACGTCGGCTTCGAGGTGGATCTCGCCCGCGCCCTCGCCGAAGAAATGGGCCGGCCGATCGAATTTCAGCAGTATGAATACAAAAGCCTGTTGCTGGGGCTCGAACGGGGCGATTTCGACTTCGCCATGAACGGGCTGGAGATCACGCCCGATCGGCTCAGGCGGGTCCGCTTCAGCCAGCCCTACTACGTCTATCAACTCCAGCTCGTCGTCCGCCGCGAGGACGACCGCTTCACTTCGCTGGAAGACTGCAAGGCTCAAGGAGCTGTTGTCGGTACCCTGGAGGAGACAGCGGCAGAAAAGCTCCTGGACCGAATGGGCGTTGCCAAGCGGATCTACGACGGCCAGGTGGAGCCTTACTTCGACCTGGAGCTGGGCCGGCTGGATGCCGTGCTTCTCGATCTGCCGATCGCGGCGTACTACGCCAGCCCCAATCCCAAGCTCAAGTTTGTCGGCGATCCGCTGGCTGCCGGCTACTACGCGATCGCCTTTCGCAAGGACCAGGAGGCGTTGGCCCGGCAGTTCGACGCGGCGCTGGATCGCCTGGCTGACCAGGGCCGGCTGCGGCAAATCTACGAGAAATGGCGGATCTGGAACGACGATCAGGAGGCCGTGCGGTCGACGGGTCGGTTGGGCAAGCCGGCCCGGCCATCTCCCGGTTGGCAAGCGAACGAATACCTCCCTCTGCTCGCTCGAGGCGCCTGGGTGACGGTCCAGCTCTCGATCCTGAGTATGGCGTTGGCCGTTTGTCTGGGGTTGCCGATCGCGGTGGCCAGGCTCTCGGGCCAGCGGTGGCTCGCCTTTCCGGCGGCCGTTTACGTCGAGTTCTTTCGCGGGATCCCGATGCTGCTCTTGCTGTATTTCCTCTACTTCGGCTTGGGCCACACCCTTCGGCTGCCGGCATTCTGGGCGGCGGTGCTCGGTTTCGGTCTGAACTACGCGGCGTATGAGGCGGAGATCTACCGCGCGGGCATCGGCGCCATTCCGCGAGGGCAATGGGAAGCGGCTGCGTCGCTGGGCATGTCGCGGACGCTCGCCTTCCGGCGAATCATCTTCCCCCAGGCCATTCGGCTCATTCTCCCGCCGATGACCAACGACTTCATCGCCCTGTTCAAGGACACGAGCCTGGTCAGCGCAATCGCCGTCGTCGAGTTGACGAAGCAATACCTGATCCTGACCAAGTCGAGCCAGAGATTTCTGGAGATCGGCCTGGCCACGGCCGCGCTCTACCTGATCATGTCGGTGCCGCTCGGATACTTGTCGCGACAACTCGAAAAGCGGTGGGGAAGAGGAGTATGAACGGAGCGGCCGAAGTGGCGGTGGAAGGAGTGGTGAAGCGGTTCGGCCCAAGGGCGGTGCTCAGCGGGCTGGATCTCCGGGTCGCTCCGCGCGAAACCGTTGCGCTGGTCGGCCCCAGCGGCGGCGGCAAATCGACGCTTCTCCGCGTCCTCAACGGGCTCACGCCGTTCGACCAGGGGCAGGTCCGCGTGGGGCCGCACATCCTCGAACCCCGCGACGGCCGCGCCAATCGGGCCGCCGCGCGGCAGGTTCGCCGCCGATTCGGCATGATTTTCCAGGACTTCCAGCTCTTCCCGCACTTCACCGCCCTGGGCAACGTCGTCGAGGCCCCTCGTCACGTGCTCGGCGTGTCGAAGGGGGAAGCGGAACGTCGAGGCATGGAATTGCTCGCCCGCGTCGGACTGGCCGACCGCGCCGAAGCCTACCCAAGCGAGTTGTCGGGCGGGCAGAAGCAGCGGGTCGCCATTGCGCGGGCGTTGGCCATGGAGCCCGCAGGGCTTCTGTGCGATGAGATCACCAGCGCGCTGGACCCCGAGTTGAAGGGCGAGGTGCTCGCGGTGCTCGAAGACCTGCGGCGCGACGGCATGACACTGATCGTCGTGACCCACGAGATGGGCTTTGCCCGCCACGCAGCCGACCGCATCGTCGTGCTGGATGAGGGCCGCGTCATCGAAGACGGCCCGCCCGGGCAAGTGCTCGATTCTCCCAAAACGGAGCGGACCCAGCGGTTCTTAAGCCGCCTGATGGTCTAAAGGGTGGTACTCCATCCCAGAGCATCCAGACGCGGCCACGAGTCTTGCTGCGCATCACGCACTTGCGCAGAATATAAGAGGCCCGAACAAGACGGGGACAGGCACCTCGCGAAGATGCCTCTCCTCCATTTTCTAACACGTGTTTGGCTCGGAGCCAGTCCCCGTTTTGTTCGGGCCTCGAAGCTCCGAAATTGCGGCCGCTCTTGTCCCAGGGCGCTCGATACGTCATGCTCGCGATCCACCCAATTGACACAACAATCCTCCTCGTCTACCTGCTCGGCGTGGTGGCGCTGGGGATCTGGCTCGGCCGCGGCCAACGCGATCTTGCTGCCTACCTGCTCGGCGACCGGAACCTGCCGTGGTGGGGTGTCTTGCTGTCGATCGTGGCTACCGAGACAAGCACGGTTACTTTTCTGAGCGTTCCCGGCCTGGCATTCAATCCCGAAGGAGGCAACTTTACGTTTCTCCAATTGGCGATCGGTCTGGTCATCGGCCGGTTCGTCATCATCTTTCTGCTGCTGCCACAGTACTTTCGCGGAGATCTGTTCACGGCCTACGAGGTGCTTCACCGTCGCTTCGGCGGAACAACCAGGCAGACTGCCTCGCTGCTTTTCCTTGTAACCCGCAATCTGGCGGACGGCCTGCGACTGTACTTGACGGCGATCGTGCTTCAGAAGTTGATGGGGATCGATCTCTGGACTTCCATCCTGGTAATGGGGGCGGCAACGATCGTCTACACGGTGTTCGGCGGCATGCGGTCGGTTGTGTGGAACGACTGCATTCAGTTTTTTGTCTACATCCTGGGCGCAATCCTGGCTGCCTGGGTGATCCTCGATCGGCTTCCCGGCGGTTGGACGCAACTTGCCGAATTCGCTCGCGAGCATCAGAAATTCCGTTTGCTTGACTTCACTTTCGATTCAACCAGGCCGTATACATTTTGGTCAGGTCTCTTTGGCGGCATCTTTCTGACGCTCGCCACCCACGGCGCCGACCAACTGATGGTGCAGCGGTACTTGTCGGCCGGCAGCCAGAGGAAGGCGGCTCTCGCGCTGGGAATCAGTGGATTCGTCGTCGCGGCGCAGTTCGCACTCTTTCTCTTCGTCGGGGTCGCCCTGGCCTGCTTCTACCAGGAACACTTGGCGCTGACGAGTCTGCCCAAGAACGACGCGGCGTTTGCCGGTTTCATTGTGACGTACTTGCCGGTCGGGATCACCGGGATCGTCCTTGCGGCGGTTCTTGCCGCGGCCATGTCCACGCTGGCCAGTTCTCTCAACTCCTCCGCCACCGCCGCCGTCAACGATTTCTACATTGGATGGCGAAAGACGGAACCGAGCAAACGCCATTTGCTCCGGGTGGGCCGCGTTCTGACGGTCGCTTTCGGGGTGATCCAGATCGTGGTCGCGATCGCCGGCCGGCACCTGGCCGAGAGCGTTGTCGACAGCGTGTTGGCGATCGCCAGCTTCACGATCGGCGCCGTTCTGGGCGTCTTCTTTCTGGGAATTTTCACCCGCGGGGTGCCCCAGTGGGCGGCGCTCATCGGGCTTCTGGGCGGCCTGGCAGTGCTGAGCTACGTCGCGTTTTGGACGCCGACCGCCTGGCCCTGGTATGCTGTGATCGGCTCCACGACGACGTTTGTCCTGGGCCAGACTGCCAGTCTTCTGTTTCCATCCACTCCCAAGGCATAAGCGATGCGAATAACAGACAGCAGCGTTCTAGCGTGCCAACCTCCTTCACCAGCCAGACGAGCCGGCCGGGGTCGATTCGCGCGCAATCGCCGGGTTCGAGTCGGGCGGATGACCAGTGTCTTTGTGATTCTCGTGCTCTGCGCAGCCAACGCTGCTGAAGCCAAACTACCAGCGGCGGCTCCGGAGGAAGTGGGCCTCGACGGCGGTCGACTGTCCGAGATCGACCGCATCGTTGCGGAGGGTATGACTGCCGGCGAAATGGCCGGGTGCGTCGTCACCGTCGGCCGGCACGGCAAGATTGCCTTTCAGAAGGCCTACGGACTGCGGCAGGTCGTACCTGAAGAAGTCGCCATGACTACCGACGCGATCTTCGATCTGGCGTCGCTCACCAAGCCAGTTGCCGGCGCGACCAGCATCATGGTCCTTATCGACGATGGCAAGCTGAAGCTCAACGACTGCGTCGCCGACCACATCCCGGAGTTTGCCGAGAACGGCAAGGGCAAGATTACCGTTTTTCATCTCCTCACGCACCAAGGCGGACTGATCCCGGATAATTCGCTCGGCGACTACGTCGCGGGTCCGGAGAAGGCCTGGCAGCAAATCCTCGCTTCGAAGCCCCGCAAGTTGCCGGGTGAGGAGTTCATCTACTCCGACGTCGGTTTTCTGGTGCTCGGAAAGCTCGTTGAGAGTATCGTCGGCGAGTCGCTGGATGCGTTCGCGCGCCGTCGCATCTTCGAGCCTCTGGGAATGACGGAAACCGGCTTCCTGCCGCCGGAAGAACTGCGGCGTCGAGCGGTGCCGACCGAACAGCGCGACGGCCGGTGGATGCAGGGCGAAGTGCACGATCCCCGCGCTTACCTGCTCGGCGGCGTTGCCGGCCATGCGGGCCTGTTTTCCACGGCCGATGACCTGGCAGTCTACGCACAAACGATGCTCGGCGGTGGCAAGTACGGCAGCATCCGCATTCTTCGCGCGGAGACGGTGGCCTCCATGGCGAAAGGCTACGCTGCGGGGCGCGGCCTGCGAGGGCTCGGCTGGGACGTTCGCAGCGGATACTCGACCAACCGGGGCGACGCGCTTTCGCCTACCGCCTTCGGCCATGGCGGTTTCACCGGAACGGTGCTCTGGATCGATCCCGAACTGGATCTTTTCTTCATCTTCCTCAGCAGCCGCCTCTATCCCGACGGCAAAGGCTCGGTGAATCCCTTGGCCGGCAAGATTGCTACGGTCGCCGCGAATGCGATCGTCGACGGACCGCGCGGGCAAGACCGCGGCGGTGTGCTCGCCGGCATCGACGTGCTTAAACGCGACGGTCTTCGGCAACTTGCGGGGCGCCGAGTCGGGCTGATCACTAATCAAACCGGAATCGATCGTCAGGGCGCCGGTACGGCGAAATTGCTCCACGCCGCCGAGAATGTGAACCTGATTGCCCTCTTCAGCCCCGAGCACGGTATTGAGGGAAAGCTCGACGTCGGGAATATCGGCGACACGCGAGATTCGTCAACGGGGTTGCACGTCTTCAGCCTTTACGGCAAGACCCGGAAGCCGACCGCCGAGATGCTCCGCGACCTGGACACGATTGTCTTCGATATTCAGGATATCGGCACTCGCTACTACACCTACATCTCGACGATGGGCTACGCCATGCAGGCGGCAGCCGACAACGGCAAGCGGTTCGTGGTCCTCGACCGGCCGAACCCCATCAACGGCGTCGACGTCGCCGGACCGGTGCTCGACGCCGGCCGCGAATCCTTCGTCGGGTTTCATCGCCTGCCGGTTCGCCACGGAATGACGATCGGCGAACTGGCCCGCATGTTCCGTGAAGAGCTCCGATTGGACCTCGACCTGGAAGTCATCCGCGCGGAGGGTTGGCGGCGCGAGATGTTTTTCGACCAGACGGGTCTGAAATGGGTCGACCCTTCGCCGAACATGCGAAGCCTTACCGAGGCGATTCTCTACCCCGGCATCGGCATGCTGGAAACGACGAATCTGTCGGTCGGCCGCGGCACGGCAACACCTTTTGAACTGTTCGGCGCCCCTTGGCTCGAAGGCCAAAAACTCGCCGAAAGGCTCAACGCCGCGGAGTTGGCGGGGGTGCGGTTCGACCCGGTCGAGTTTACGCCCGACTCGAGCGTACACGGCGGCAAGCATTGCGGCGGCGTCCGCATCACCGTGACGGATCGCAGGGCCCTCGAGTCGGTGCGGATGGGCCTTGAGGTGGCGCACCAACTACGGGGACTCTACCCGGACCAATGGACCGTCGAAAAGTACCTCAGGCTGATGGGAAACAAACGGGTCCATGAAGCTTTGCTGGCCGGCAAGTCGGTGGCGGAGATGGTGCCGCTGTATGAGCCGGAGCTCGAGGAGTTTCTAAAGCGGCGAGCGAAGTTCCTGCTCTACTGAAGGCGTGTTCAGCAACGCATTGCGTGCAATCCGATTTTCCGTCCGAACAACTTGCCACACCCATCTTGGCTGTGGTCTGTTTTCCAGGTATCTTTGGTTCTCAAACGGTAAATGTCACCACCGGGTTTATCCCGGTGGGGCGATGTTTGGCAAACCGAAACGCCGCGAGGCGGGGTGTGGTTTGTAGTTGCCAAAAATCGCCCCACCGACGCGGGGTCGGTGGTGGCGTTCCATTCTTTTCTGCGTTACTCAGAATCGAGAGCCATGCCACCATCGCGCAGCGGCGAAGCCCCGGAAGTCCAACTTTTCACCGATGGAGCCTGCAGTGGAAATCCCGGGCCCGGGGGGTGGGCGTTTATTCTCCGGCATCCCGCTTCCGGCAAGGAGGTCGAGCGTTCCGGCTGCGATCGAGAAACGACCAACAACCGCATGGAGCTGCTGGCGGTCATCCGGGGTCTCGAGGCCTTGAAGAGGCCGACCGCCGTGGAGCTTTTCACCGACAGCACCTACGTGGGCAAGGGGCTGAGCGAATGGCTCTCCAAGTGGAAGGCCAACGGCTGGCGGCGCCGCGAGGGCAACCGATGGGCACCGATCAAGAACGAGGAGCTTTGGCGGCGGCTGGATGAGCTGCTTGCGAAGCATCGGGTACGGTTCACGCATGTCCGCGGCCACAGCGGCCACCCGGAAAACGAGCGCTGCGATACGCTGGCCGTGGCAGCGTATCAGAAGTACTTATGAACGCATCGGAGAAGACTTCCGCCGAACTGCTCGCCACGCCGGTCCAGTTCCTCAAGGGCATTGGACCGCATTGGGCGGAACTGCTCAAGCGGCTCGGCGTCGAGACGCTTCGGGATCTCCTCTTCTTCTTCCCTCGCGATTACGAACGTCTCGACGATCGCCGAGAGGTCGCCGCCCTGGAAGAGGGCAAGCTGCAGACGGTTCGCGGGGTGGTCGAAGACGTCGAGCTCCGGAACACGGGCACGGGCAAGTGCGTGCTCGGCGTGCTGCTTCGGTGTGGCAGCGATTTCTTGAGAGGCGTGTGGTTCAATCAGCCGTTCATGGCCGAGCGGTTCAAGTTCGGCCAGGAGGTCGTCTTTGCCGGAAAGCCGAAGCGGGAAGGTATGTTCTGGATGATGCCGCATCCTCGCGTCGTCCCGCTCGGCGAGGGCGAAGAGGAACCGCAGTCAGGCCTGCTGCCGATCTATCCGCTCACGGAAGGGCTGAAGCAGTGGAAGATTCGGCGGATCGTTCGCCGGGCGGTTGAGGCCCACGCCGATCTGCTCGACGAGGTCTTTCCCCCCGCTTACCTCGAAGAGCATCGGCTCTGGCCGCTCGCGCGCGCTCTGCCGGAGATTCACTTTCCCAGCGGCGACGAGAGCCTGGGGCACGCGCGGCGGCGCTTCGTCTACCAGGAGCTTCTGATCCTGCAGCTCGCCCTGGCCCTGCGCCGGCACCAGCAGCAGCAAACGCCGGCGACTCCGTTGGAAGCGACTGCGAAAATCGACGCCCGAATCCGGAGACTGTTTCCCTTCGAGCTGACGGACGCTCAGCGGCAGGCGATCGAGGAAATCTCGTCGGACATGTCAAAGCCCGTGCCGATGAACCGTCTGCTCCAGGGGGACGTGGGCAGCGGCAAGACAATCGTGGCGGTGTATGCCATGTTGCTGGCGGTGGCCCACCAGCACCAGGCCACGCTGATGGCGCCCACGGAGATCCTCGCCCGGCAGCACTGGCAAACGCTCCAGAAACTGCTTGCCCGGAGCCATGTCCGCATGGCCACACTGACCGGCGGAATGGGGACGAAAGAGCGGAACGATCTCGTACTGCGGATCGCGGCGGGCGAGGTGGATCTCGTGGTTGGGACCCATGCGGTCATTCAGGACGACGTTCAGTTTCGCAGGCTGGGCCTTGTGGTGATCGACGAGCAGCACAAGTTCGGTGTCCGCCAGCGGGCGACGCTGCGGAGTGCGGGGCCGGCCCCGCACTACCTCGTGATGACTGCGACCCCGATCCCGCGGACGGTCACCATGACGCTGTTCGGGGACCTCGAAGTCTCGACGCTGCGCGACGGTCCGCCGGGTCGACAGAAGGTTCATACGTATCTGGTCACGGAGGCGGATCGCGAGCGATGGTGGGAGTTCTTCCGCACCAAGCTGCGGGAAGGCCGCCAAGGCTACGTTGTCGCGCCGTTGGTGGAGGAATCGGAGCAACTTGACGTCGCGAGCCTTGAATCCGCCTACGAGGCGCTGGCCAACGGCCCGCTCGAAGCGTTTCGGCTCGGGCTGATCCACGGAAGGATGAGCCCCGCGGAAAAAGACGTGGCGATGGACGATTTTCGACGGGGGGAGACCCAGGTGCTGGTGAGCACGTCGGTGGTCGAGGTCGGCGTGGATGTGCCGAACGCGACGCTGATGACGGTCGAGAGCGGCCAGCGCTTCGGACTGGCGCAGCTCCACCAGCTTCGCGGCCGGATCAGCCGGGGTCGCCATCCGGGGTTCTGCACGGTGTTTGCCGAGCCGCAGTCGGACGAATCGCGAAAGCGACTCGAGGCGTTCGTCGGCACGACCGACGGGTTCCGGCTGGCCGAGGTGGATTTCACGCTGCGAGGTCCGGGCGAGCTGTTTGGCACGCGGCAGCATGGTCTTCCGCCGTTCCGCGTGGCCGATCTGCTGCGCGATGCGGAGATACTTAACGAGGCGCGCCGCGATGCGCAGGCTCTCACCGCCGAGGATCCGGGCCTGGCGGACCCGGACCATACTTTGCTGCGTCGTATGGTCCTGGCCCGCTATGGAAAGGCCCTCGATCTGGCCGACGTCGGTTAAGAACCTATCCCAAAACCGCGCGAGAAGGGGACAGGCACATTTTGCTTCGAAGACTCCGCAAAATGAGCCAGTCCCCGAGGGTCTTGGGTTAGCTCTGTGGCGATCAGCCTTCCCGGATCTCCCGTTTGCCGGCGTCGTAGATCTGGCGGCGGCCGGTGTCCATGGCGCGGACTGCCATCAAGGCGGGCACGCAGTGGTGGTAGCCCGCTTCGATCGGCGCGTTGCACACCTTGCGAGTGCGGAGGCACTGGAGCCAATTGAGGAAGTGATCGGGGGTCTCCACGGGATCGACGGGCTTGTCTTCCTTGGGAAGCTCGGTCGGCTTGATCGCCCCGGCGCGGGAGTAGGTCGGCGCACGCCAGTTGGTCATGTCGATCGTTCCCTCCTCGCCGTAGAGTTTCAGGACGCTGCCGCTACCGTTGCCGAAATTGGTCGAGTAGCTGACCATGAAGCCCTCCGGATAAGTCCAGACGGCCTGGCAGTGGTCGGGGCAGGTGAAGCCGTATTCGTCCTTCCAGGTGAACGTGCCGCCCTGGGCGACGCAGCTTACCGGGAGCGTGGTCCCGACGATGTAGTTGTACAGATCGATGAAGTGGCAGGCCAGGTTCGTCAGCGGGCCGTCGGTGAATTCGCGGTAGCCGTACCAGCCGGTCAAGAGCTTTCCGTCGAAGGGGCGCATGGGCCGGTCCATGAGGAACTCTTTCCAGTCGACTTCCTTCTCGTCGATCGGCTCCGCTCGCTGCATCCAGGAGTACCAATAGGGCTTCGAGCCGTTGCGGCATTGTTCGATCCGCGAGATCTTTCCGATAGCGCCGGAGCGGACGAGCTCCCGGCATCCGGTGCTTGTCGCGTAGCTGCGGACCTGGGTGCCCATCTGGACGACGATGCCGCTCTGCTTGACGGCATCGCAGCAGCGGTTGAGCGACTCCATCGTCATGGCCAGCGGTTTTTCGCAGTACGCGTCTTTCTTGGCCTTGGCGGCCGCTTCGAGATGCGCGGTGTGCTGGTGGTCACAGGAGGCGATCATCACGGCGTCGATGTCGTCGAGCTCCATGATGTCGCGGTAGGAGACGAACTGGCGGCCCGGGCGGCCATACCATTCCTGACAGCGGGCGGCGGCGCGCTCGCGGCGAGGCTTCCAGGGATCGCTTACGGCGGTGAACTCGACGTTTTCGGACTTGTCGTGCGGGTGGACGCCGTTCATGTGGGCCTGGTAGCCGCGTCCGCCGCAGCCGATCAGGCCGAGCGAGATTCGCTCGTTGGCGCCGACGATCTTGGCGTAGCTGGTGGCGGTGAAGGCGAGGGCGGCGCCGGCCGAAGCCGTGGCGAGGAACTGGCGGCGCGTGGAAGCGTTCTGCATGGGAAATCCTCCGGGGAAGGCGGGTTCGTGGCAGCGGGGCACGTTGGTGGAGTCCCCTGGTTCTGCGGTGTGCTCTTCGTTGTAGGTCGGCGTCAGGGGCAAGTCAAGCGCGCCGGGACGGCGGCGTCTCTTGCCGAGGGCGGCCCGGGAGAACGGTTCGACCAGCTCTGGAGTGATTGAGAAGTCGTCAGCGACTGTTTTGGCGGCAAGACGTTGCGCGAAATCCAGCGGGAGAAAGTCGGCGGACAGAATTCGCGTTTCTTCCAGTTTCGCGAAATCATTTGCCACCCGTGGTACCTAAAGAGGGGTGAGCGCAGAGCAGGGAGCATGCACCGCGGGGCCGGCGAAGAGAGCAAGCGGCGGGGCAGTTTCTGTTACGGGGCCCAGTTTCGCGCAGTTGGATGCGGGGCTGGATGATTTGGCCGAAGGCTCCGAGGATCTCCCAGTGCTACCGCCTGAAGCGTGTTGCCATGCAGAGGCGTGCACTTGTAACAATGGAAACCGGCGGTATGCTGGAGCGCCGGTGTGGCGAATTCCACCGGACGTGTGCATTTTTCTCTGCGATGCGTGTTTCCACCAGGAGTCTTTTTGTGGCTGGCGCGAGGCTACGAGGTCTGCTTTGTTGCGGCTTTTTTGCGTGCCTGATGGGTGTGCCGGGGTGTGGGCCCGATCTGGGCACGCCGACTACCCTTACCGGGAAAGTCACGGTGGACGGAGAGCCGCTGAGCAACGCTGCCCTGGCGTTCCATACGACGGAAGAGGAAAGGCCGGCGGAGTACCGTACGTTTACCGCCAAAACCGACGCGGGCGGCCAGTACACGGTTGCCCAGATCTATCCTGGCAATTATGAGGTCACCGTCGTCGATACCTCCGCAACGTCGGCGGAAGCCGATGCGGATGCAGAAAGCGCCCTGGCCGGTGAGTCCTTCCGACCGGCGGGTGATAGCAGCGACTTGACCGTCAGAGTCGGCTCTCAGCCGACTCGATTCGACATCGAACTGACACGCACACAGGGGCAGTAATCGCGTTCAGGGCGTCCAGACGGTCGATTCACCTGATTCGGCCACCGTCGCCGCTTAGACAGGCGTCCGATGGCAGCCGTTGATGCCCCTAGTCCTTAAACAAGCGTAGGCTGCGGCGAAAAATGGCCCGATTTGCGCGCGACGATCGGCGCAGATTTCGAGCGCCGCGGCAGTGGGTTGCCGCGTGTGAAGTTCGGGTTGCGGGGTGTTTCATTCTCGAGCGATTTCTGGGGGCAGGAGGCCATGACCATGTACGCCCAGTTGCTTACCAGATTGTCTACCGGCGCGGTCAATGTGTGCACACCGTTCTTGTGTTGTTGAATCAGGTTTTCTTGATCGCACGCGTCGTTCGCACGGAAGACGATTTCCTCCGCCGGACTTCCCTTATCGTTGGTAATGTAGAAGAAGCACAAGTCGTCGTCGAACAACTTCCGTTGACATCGCGTGACTTCCAGATCCTTCCACACCACAACCACACGGTAGGTCTTCCGGCACTTCGTGAGCCGATAGTCGATGCCGAAATGAACTGGTTGTAACCTCTGGATCGCGTTAGGCTGCGCAGTCTAGGGTGGTGTCGAGGCGTGTCTTGTAGGGGTACAGTTTACGCTGTTCGGCCTGGATTCGGTCGGCATGGAATGTATCCCAGTCGCCGTTGAGGTAGATCGCTCGTAGACTCAGGTCGGTCACGTGCCAAATGTCCAAGATGCCGATCGCCCTGCTGATCTTCAACTCCTGTAGGTCGCGAAGCTTGCTTTCGCCGTCCATGATCGCCACCACCGTCCGCTGCTGCCCGCGATCGGCCAGCAGCCCAATGCAACAGCAGAAACTTGGATGCGGGAATTGCCGAGCAAGCGATATTGCATAGCAGCTTGGCCTCACGCACGCGGGCAGCATCCCGCAGGGCAAACGTCGTGGCCTGGTCCATGCTGCCCCAAAGCAAGTCGCGGCCGGCCCTCGGTCCGCTCGAGGATCAACTCGCGGATCATCGACACGAATCGAGGATGGCACCCGGCCAGGCCGGACCGGACCATGTTGATCCCCATTTGTTCGCAGAGCCCGGCGAGTTCCACGTCGAGGTCGTAGACGACTTCCATGTGCTCGGAAAGAAATCCGATCGGAACCACAACGAGATCTTGGATCGTCTGCGCCTCATGCAACTGGCTCACCAGTGCGGCCACATCGGGCTCCAGCCAGGGCTGCGAAGGAGGGCCGCTCCGGCTTTGGTAGGCCAGATGCCATGGTTGCCTGCCGACCCGCTCGGAGACGAGTCGACAGGCCTCCCCGAGCTGTTCTTCATACGCGGACTGGCGGGCCATTGCGATGGGGAGACTGTGAGCGGTATAGATGAGCAGAGCCGAGTCGCGTCGGTCGTGCGGGATCTCGTCGAACGCCAACTGCACACGCTCGGTCATCGTCTCGACGAACCCTGGATGGTTGTAAAACACGCGGAGCTTGTCGATCTGCGGCGCGCCGGGGCCGACGGCACTTCGGGCTCGTTCGATGTCTTCCAGGTACTGCCGGCAGCCCGAGTAGGACGAAAACGCGGACGTGACCAGGGCGAGAGCGTGCCGAACGCCATCGTCGGCCATTTGCCCGACGGTGTCCTGAAGCAAGGGATGCCAGTTGCGATTCCCCCAATAGACGGGCAACTGTGGCCCATGTTGATTTAGCTCGTGAATCAGTGCGGTAAGCAGAGCCCGATTCTGAGCGTTGATGGGGCTCACGCCGCCGAAAAGATTGTAATGTTCGGCGACTTCAAGCATCCGCTCGCGGGGTACCCCTTTCCCTCGCAGCACGTTCTCGAGGAAGGGCAGTACATCTTCCGGCTTATCCGGTCCGCCGAAGGAAACCAAGAGCAGGGCGTCGTACGGAGTATTCTCGACCAGTGCGCGCATCCCCCGAATGTGGACAGAAATGACCCCGACGGGATTTGAACCCGTGTTGCAGGCTTGAAAGGCCTGTGTCCTGACCTGGCTAGACGACGGGGCCCAATGCTTGGCCGGGCAACGGCCAAGCTACCAATCTATACAAGCGCGAGGACTGCGCCGTCAAGGGGGTAGCTGGAATTCGGCCATGGACTAAGCCCGAATTCGTAGTTGAGTGCCGGGAGTTCGATCTTGTTGATGCACCAAACAGCGGGGCTATGAAAAGGGACGGACTTCACGACACAGGGTACACCTGCTGTCAACCCAAACCGCGATTCCATGCGGTTTTCCCTCTTTCACCACGCCGATGAGAGAGCGCCGGCCAATAACACAGCAGAGGGGGGGGCACTGCAAGGAATTACGAGGCTTAGGGATCGCCGGCGGTATTGGCTGCGTCGGTCTTTTCCGGATTCTTCCCGGCGGCTGCCTCATTGCGGCGGATTGCGTCGAATACCTCGCGCCGGTGAACCGGTACCTCCTTCGGGGCCTCTACCCCGAGGCGGACCTTGTCCCCGCGAATTTCGACAACCACGATGGTAATGTCATCGTTGATGACAATACTCTCGTTTTTTTTGCGTGATAGCACCAACATCCTATGTTCCTTCGCCCTCCTGCCAGGACTCTGCTACCGGACACGACCGGAAATTAGGTCCTGGGCGAGCGTGCACACCGGAACCGCCTTTGTTTCAGCATACGCTGGGCGTCGTATGGCGTCAAGCAAACTCCGCCCACACAAGCAATTTCGCCTCCGGCTTTCGGTCCCCCATCGCCTATGACCGTTATAACCTGACTTGAGCCCCCCGAAGGCACCCTGTTTCCGCCAGCGCGATTGCCATCGGGAAGATTACAGAACCCATTGCTGCCTAGTAGCTTGCAATTGAATTCGAGATTTCGTTTTCCGACCAGGGCCACCCGAGGCAGGCTTAGTCGGTCAGCCGGTATATGGCCATCTTTCAGGGGAGGTTCTGCGGGAGCTTCTTTGGTGTTCGCACGAACACTTTCCAGCGGAGCAGCCATAAAGCAATCCTGAGGTTGGCGTAGCACTCAACCAAACTCGCATTTCAAACTCCTCAAGATCTTTCCCTTTGCTTGACAGGACGCACGAGTCGCTTGATCATGAACAGAGTGGATGCGGCATGGGCTGCAAGCGACTCCTTCGTCGCTTGTGAGCTTGGGCCACGGCCCTATAATTCGTTGCAGAGCGTTGGTCGAGGCGGAAAAGAACCGCCATTAGCGGTCCGGAAACCGGCTCCCGAGAGGATGTTTCATATCGATGATTAGCTGGACTGGCGAGGTGTGGCAAGCGATTTCAAGTTGGTTCCGCAATATTTTCGTTGCGGTGCTCACGGTAGCCAACGCGATGTTCGTGACGCTCCGGTATTGGTTTCGCACCTATGATCGCGAGCGGAAAACGTTCACGGAGCACTTTGAGTACCCCGAATTGCCTGCCCCTGTCACGTCGCGGTACCGGGGCTTTCACCGTTTCGACCTGACGACATGCATTGCCTGCGAGCGATGCGCACGCGACTGTCCCGTGGATTGCATCTACATCGGAAAAGCCCGCGTCGAAGGGCGCAAGGGCTTTTCTGTGAACAGCTTCGTCATCGATTACACGAAGTGCATGTTCTGCGCCTTGTGCACCGAGTCATGCCCGGTCGACTGCATTTTCATGGGAGCAACGCACGACCTGAGCTGCTATAGTCGTGACGGATGCCTGGTGGATTTTGCCAAACTTCCGCTAGAGGTAGCTTGGGGCCGGTCTTCCCTGAATCCGACGGTCGTGTCGCAATCCAAGGTGATTACCAAGCCGGTCCATGGCGGCCCCAACCAATAGGTGAGGATCTAGCCCAATCACCCGGTAAGGAAAAGACTCTCATGGTCCATGCCCGACGTCGCAAAACGTTCACTGTTCAGGAGGCGAATGCCGCGCTTCCGCTGATCCGGGCTATTGTCCGCGATCTCGTGGAGACGTCGCGTGACACGGTGGACAGGCGGGAGCGACTTGCCTATTTGATCAGGGGCCGCAGTCGGGATGTGCAAGATCCCTACCGGGAGGAGCTCGCTCAGATCGAGGACGAGCTGGAGAAGCAGAGCCGCCAATTGCAGGAGTACGTTCAGGAACTCAGGGACTTGGGCGTGGAGCCAAAAAGCGCTACGGAAGGTCTGATCGATTTCCCCGCCGTCCTCGACGGGCGGCTGATCTACCTGTGCTGGAAACTGGGCGAACCGGAGGTGCTGCACTGGCACGAGTTGGACGCGGGATTCGCAGGCCGGCAGCCTCTCACCGCCGACAGCATTGCAGACGGCGGAATGCTCGGGCAGGGCGATGGGCTGGGCCTCTGATGGTGGGGGACCGGTGCTTGTTGCCCCATAAGGCTGAACGGGCTTTCTGCCCCCGCCAGCCGCCTGGGCTCATGCGAGGAAGCCCAATCCCGCCAGCCATTTGGGCTCGCTTGCAAACGGCGTATCATCTCGTACAATAAGCCGTTCTAGGTGGCTTGGCAAAGCCCATCCCTGTCCGGAGTGTCCGCCCCACTACGCCGATGAGCCCCACGTCGATTGTCGCCTACCTGGCTCTGTTTGCCACGGTAGGTTTTCTGTTTGTGCTGGCATCGCTGCTGCTGGGTCGGTTGCTGCGAACCCAGGATCCGTCGTCCGACAAGCTTGAAATTTATGAATGCGGCGAGCCGCCGATCGGCCCGGGATTCGTGCAGTTCGATCTTCGGTTCTACGTGGTTGCCTTGGTTTTCATCATCTTCGACGTCGAGGTAGCGTTCTTCTTTCCTTGGGCGACCGTCTTCGGCAAGGCGGTCGACCTGACGAACCCGGCGGTTCTTGCGGCGGAGCAGGCTGCCGAGGGGGTGGTCCTGCCGGCGCCCGTTGCGGCCCGGACGCTTCGGGGGCTGGGTATTGTCGAACCGACGGTTCCGGCCGGTGCCACAAGCGCCGTGGACGCTGCCGGAGAGATCCGTGAATCCGCTCGCAGCTTGGCGCTGGCCGCAATGTTGGATATCGCCGTATTCTTCGCCGTGTTGATGCTCGGATTCGCCTATGTGTGGAAGCAAGGTGACCTGGATTGGGTCCGCGCGCCCTCGCGTCCGGCCGCGCGCGAGGCCGCCCTGCGCGGCCGGGGTTTGTCGTTGACGGGCAGTCGCGAAATGGCTGAGACTTTTCCGCGGGGTGGTGCGTGATGGACACGTCGACGGTACTTCAGTACCTCCAGCAGGAGTTTGGCGATCAGGTCACGTCCGGCCAGGCTGAAGCGGGCGATCCGTGGATCGAGGTCGCGCCGGGAATTCTCGTCGAGGTTTGCCGCTTTCTGCGGGACGAACCGGAGCTTCGGTTCGACATGCTGAACTGCATCAGCGGAGTCGACTATTTCGAGCCCGATCCGAAGAAGGCCGCCAAGATTACGTGGGAGCCGCACTTCGAGGTGCTCTATCACCTGACGAGTTTGCCGCACAAGGCCCGTCTGGTTCTCAAGGTGATCTTGCCCCGATGGAAGGACGGCGTGGCAGGCCGATTGCCTGAAGTTCCCAGCGTGACCGGCGTGTGGAGCGGCGCGGACTGGCACGAGCGGGAAGTCTACGACCTGTCCGGCGTTGTCTTCGTTGGCCACTGGGATTTGCGCAGGATTCTTTGCCCCGAGGACTGGGTGGGGCATCCGTTGCGCAAGGACTACGAGATGCCGCTGGAATATCACGGGATTCGGGGGAGATAGACCGATGGTTATGGAAAAGGTCGATCCCTCGCTCGTCGAATTCGACGTCTTGACGGATGAGATGCTCGTGAACATGGGGCCGCAACACCCCAGCACCCACGGAGTGTTGCGGCTGGTGCTGCGGACCGACGGCGAAATCGTCTCGGAGCTCCGACCGCACGTCGGCTACCTGCACCGCTGCGCGGAGAAGATCGGCGAAAACGTCTCGCCTCGCCAATGGATCCCGTACACGGACCGGATGGATTACCTCGCCGGAATGAATATGAACCTGGGCTGGGCCATGGCGGTCGAGAAACTGCTCGGCCACGAGGTTACGACGAAGGCCGACACCATCCGTGTGATCATGGCCGAATTGGGGCGGATCGCAAGCCACCTGGTGGCGGCCGGCACCTATGGGCTGGACCTCGGCAGTTTTACGCCCTTCATGTATTGCTTTCGCGAGCGGGAGAAGATCCTCGATCTTTATGAATGGGTTTGCGGCGCGCGGTTGACGTATAGCTACATCACCGTGGGCGGGGTGATGGCCGACTTGCCGCCGGGATGGCTCGAGAAGTGCGAGCAGTTTCTCCATGAGTTCGATCCGGTTATTGCGGAATTGCATGCCGTGCTCACCAGCAACGCCATCTTTATCCGCCGCTGTGCCGGGATCGGGGTGCTGACGCGCGAGATGGCGATCGACTACGGGTGCACCGGTCCGGTGTTGCGGGCAAGCGCCGTCGACTGGGACCTCCGCCGGGACGGTGAACCGCGGTATAGCGCCCTTTACAGGGGCTATCAGTTCGACGTGATCGCGCCCGACGCCGAGGGCCGCTATCCACACGGAGAAAACTACCCGCCGGTGCCGCGGGAAGCCGTCGTCGGTGATTCGTGGCACCGGTTCTTCGTCCGCATGCTCGAAGTGGTCCAGTCGATGCGAATCCTCCGACAGGCGATTGAGCGGTACCGGCAGGACACGGGCTCCGTCGGGGAACCGGTGAAGCTCTTGCAGAAGTTGCCCAGCGGTGGAATTTATCTGGAGACCGAAGCCCCGAAGGGACAGATGGGCTTCATGGTCATTGGCAACGGCACGGCGATTCCCTGGCGGGCTCGCGCGCGGAGCAGTTGCTACTGCCATCTGTCGGTCTTGCCGGAACTGTGCCGAGGGTGCATGGTGGCCGATGTTCCGGCGGTCGTTGGTTCGCTGGATATCGTGCTTGGAGAGGTGGACCGGTAGGCAGTCGAAGCGAGGTAGACGAAGGACGACTTGGAAGTGGCAGACTATCTGGCAGGCTATCTCGATCCGCAGCGGCAATGGGTCGCTTACACACTGGTAGCGCTCGTGCAGGCTGGGCTGCTGTTGGCGCTGATCCTGACCGCCGCCGCCGTCTTTATCTGGATGGAACGAAAGATCGCCGGGCGACTGCAGGATCGGCTCGGCCCCAGTCGGGTCGGCGGACGGTTCGGCTGGCTCCAGTCGCTGGCCGACGGCATCAAGCTGATCGCCAAAGAGGACATCATTCCGGCAGATGCGGACGGACTGCTTTTCCGCGCAGCGCCCTACATCAGTTTCATGGCGGCTTTCTCGGTCTTCCTGGCGATCCCGTTTGCCGACGGATGGGTTGCCCTGAGGCTGAACGTGGCAGTGTTCTTCATCCTCGCCGTGGCGGGGCTGGAGGTGCTTGGCGTTGTCCTGGCCGGATATGCCTCGGGGTCGAAGTGGTCGCTGTTCGGAGCAATGCGCGAGGCGGCCCAGGTGGTGAGCTACGAGGTGCCGCTGGCGATCTGCGTGGTCGTCCCGGTGATGATCGCGGGCACGATGGACCTGGTCGAAATCGGCCGCATGCAGAGCGGCTGGTTCTGGCAGTGGTTGGTGTTTCACGATCCGTTCACGTTCGTAACGTTCTGGATCTTCTTCACCTGCGCGGTGGCGAGCGTGAACCGGGCGCCGTTCGACTTGCCGGAGGCCGAAAGCGAACTGGTGGCAGGCTTCATGACTGAGTATTCAGGTTTCCGCTGGAGCGTGTTCTTCATGGCGGAGTACACCTCGATGTTCGCCGTGAGCTGCCTGGCAGCGATCCTCTTCTTCGGAGGCTGGAACGGGCCGATCCCCGTAGCGACGATGATCGGCCTGACGGCGGACAACGGCCCCGTGGCCGAGTGGTTCGGGAATTTCCTCGGCATGCTGAACCTGATCGCCAAAGGCTTCTTGGGCGTGACCGTGATGATCTGGACCCGCTGGTCGCTTCCACGGCTGAGGATCGACCAGGTGCTGACCACCTGCCTGAAGTACTGTATTCCGCTGGCGGCGGCCATGTTCCTGGGAGCAATGCTCTGGCTCTACGCGTTTCCCGGCGGGGTCTTCGCCCGGCTGATGCCGGCGGCCGCCGCGGAGACTCCGGCGGCAGTTGCCGCCCTGGACGGGAAGGGAGGGATTTGAACGTGGACGCCGCGGCGATCAACTGGCACTCGTTCTTCTTCCTGCTGTTCGCACTGGTTGCCTGCACGTTTGCGCTGGCGATGCTGTTCACCAGCAATGTCGTTCGCATGGCGTTCTACCTGGTCCTGGCGCTGGGAGGCGTGGCCGGGCTGTTCTTCCTGGCCGGGGCCGACTTCCTCGGCGCGTTGCAGTTGTTGATCTATGTCGGCGGGACGGTCGTCGTGCTTGTTTTCGGCGTCATGCTGACCGCGCGGGCGCCGTTTATCCACATGAAGACCGGAGCCGCCCAATGGGCATTGGCCGCCATCGTGGGCGGTTCGCTGTTGGCCGTCCTCCTGCAGGCCGCCGTCAGCGTCGAACAGTGGGCGCCGCCGACCGTGGCCGAACAGAGGGAGGCTGCCGCGGTGGATGACACGGCCGCGCCGCTGGGACTCGGATTCCTCGGCGTTCGTGTCGATCAGCTCGAAGAGAAGGATCCCACGCTGCGCGGCGGCATGTCCGGCTACTTACTGCCCTTCGAAATCGTCTCCGTGCACCTCCTCGTCGTGCTGATCGGAGCAGCCTACCTGGCGAGGGCGAAACGGCGGACGAGGGAACCGACTGATGATCAATAGGAATCATGCGACTCATACTTTTCTTCTGACAACTGACAACTGACAACTTCCTTATGGATCTACTCACCCAACCAGTCGGTGTTTCGCATTACCTCGTGGTCGGCGCGGTCCTGTTTGTGTCGGGCGCCGTGGCCATGGCCACGAAAAGGAATGCCCTTGGTGTGCTGATGGGGATCGAACTGGTCCTGAACGGGGCCAATCTCAACTTCGTGGCGTTCGGCAGCAGCTACCTTCAGGGAGGCCGCGGCGGCACGGGACTGGATGGGCAGTTGATTGCGATGTTCGTGATCGTCCTGGCGGCGGCCGAGGCGGCGGTCGCCCTGGCGATTGCGCTGAATTTCTACAACAATCATGCCACGATCGACGTGGACCAAGGTGACGAGCTGAAGGGCTGATGGAACTCGCCGTATCATTGCCGCTGTTGTTGGGGCTGGCCTGGCTCTTGCCGCTGGTCTCCTTTGCGCTCGTCGTGCTCTTCGGTCCGCGGATGGGCCACGGCGGCCGCGGGGGCGGGGTCGTGGCCACGGCGGCGATTGTCACCTCGCTGGTACTTTCGCTGGCAGCGCTGGTCCTTTGGCTGGCTGAGAACCCGATCCCCCCGCCGCATCACGCGGATCACGAGGCGGTCGAGCAGGCGGCCGCCACGCCGATCGAGGAGCACGCCGAACCGCCCCACCATGCGCCGGCGCCGGCTTCGCCGCACGTCGCGGGCGACTGGTACACGCTCTGCCAGTTCGGCTCCTTGCGGCTGAGCATTGGATACTATATCGACGCTTTGACGATCGCCATGTTCCTCATGGTTTCGCTCATCGCAAGCTGCATCCACGTCTACTCCTTCGGCTACATGCACGAGGAGCTCCACGACGTGAACGACCCGGCGGTCCTCATCAACGGACGGCCGCTCCGGCGGCGTGGGCGCTTCCACCGCTTCTTCCAGTACCTCTCGCTCTTCTCGTTCAGCATGCTGGGACTGGTGGTCGCAGGAAACATCTTCATGGTTTTCGTGTTCTGGGAACTCGTGGGGATATGTTCCTACTTGTTGATCGGCTTCTATATCGAGCGGCAGAGCGCGTCGAAGGCGGGCAACAAGGCGTTCATCGCCAACCGCGTCGGCGACTTCGGCATGCTCATCGGCCTGATGGCTCTGTGGGGGAGCCTGGGCACATTCGCGTTTGGCGATCGGGTGGATGCCGAGGGGCACGTTCAGCCGGGAATCTTCAGCCAGGTGCGTCCAGCCGAGGCGGAGTACTCGCTGGTCGTGCCCGAGGGCATGGTCCGGTTCGCCGCCCGCGACGAGATCGAGACCATCTATCGCACCGCCGCCAACGCGGAGACGGCTGAGGCCCGGATTTCCGCGATGCTCCCGAAATGGCGAGAAACGGGCTATGGCCACTGGCTGCTGGTGATTGCAGGGGCGGGGATCTTCTGCGGCTGCATCGGCAAGAGTGCCCAGTTTCCGCTGCACGTCTGGCTGCCGGACGCGATGGAAGGCCCCACGCCGGTCAGCGCCTTGATCCATGCCGCCACGATGGTGGCCGCAGGCGTCTACCTCGTGGGGCGATTCTATCCGGTCTTCACACCCGACGTGATGCTGGTGATCGCCTACGTCGGCTGCATCACGCTGTTCATGGCGGCGACGATCGCCATCACGGCGACGGATATCAAGCGAGTGCTCGCCTACTCGACCGTCAGCCAGTTGGGCTACATGATGCTGGCCCTGGGCGCCGGCGGCTGGCTGGCCGGGCTCTATCATCTGGTCACCCACGCGTTCTTCAAGTCGCTGTTGTTCCTCTGTTCCGGGTCGGTGATCCACGCCACCGGCACCAACGAGATGCCGCAGATGGGCGGACTGGCCAAGAAAATGCCGTGGACCGCCTGGACAATGCTGGTCGGCTGTCTGGCGATCTCGGGCGCGGGGGTGCCGCTGTTTATCGGCCTGAGCGGCTACTACTCCAAGGATTCCATCCTCGCCCAGGTGTTCTCGTTCAAGGTGAACAACCCGGTCCAGGGCTGGATCTTCTTTGCTGCGGCCGCGGGCGGGGCGGCGATCACCGCGTTCTACATGTTCCGGTTGTGGTACATGACGTTTGCCGGCAAGCCTCGCGACGAGCATATCTATGACCACGCCCACGAATCGCCGCGGACGATGTACGTGCCGCTGGTGATCCTCGCCTTCTTCGCCGTGACCGTTGCCTGGCCGATTCCTTTCACGAACATCAGCCTGAGCGGGCTGTTAGAAGAGGCAAGACCGGTTGGAACTGCCACGGGGTTCTCCGGTCTCTCGATGCTTTCCCTGGACGTGCCGGCAGAGCACCTGTCGCATAAGGCGGAGGTACATGTTCCGGTCTCATTGACCGCCTTCTTCGCCGCCTTGATCGGCTTCGTCCTGGCGACGGCCTGCTACGGGGTCCGCACCCTCGATCCGTCCGACGCCTCGCGCGAGTTTCCTCGCGTTTACCGGTTCCTGCGAAACAAGTGGTGGTTCGACGAACTGTACGGCTGGCTATTCATTCGTCCCACGCTCATCGTGTCGGACTGGATTGCGGCTCTGGACAAGCGGGGGATCGATTGGCTGGTCGACGGCGCCGCCCTCGCGGCACGTGGGCTCTCGGGGCTGGATGACTGGATCGACCGGCACTTCGTCGATGGTATGATCAACCGTCTCGCCGCGTGGTTTTACGACGCCGGGCTTTGGCTTCGAACGTTTCAGACGGGCAATCTTCGCCAGTACGTGATGTTGATCGTGGTGGGAACCGTGGGGCTTTTCGTGCTGGTGAGTCTCTATTGGAATTATACGGTCGCCGGGTAGGAGCAGCCGAGAATGACGAGTTCCGCAATCCTGTTGAGTCTGATCATCTTCCTGCCGACGCTGGGGGCGTTGTTGATCGGGCTGGCCATGATGTTCGCGCCTCGGCTCGCCGACGAGGCGGTGAAGTGGTTTTCCCTGCTGGTCACCGCGATCGTGTTCGTCCTCACCGTATGGATCGCCGTGCCTGCGAGCTGGGGCGGGGGCGGAGCAACGCGGTTCGATCTTGGTGCGGCCTCCATGCAGCAGGCGTTTGCGCTGCCGTGGATCCCCTCCTTCGACATTTTCTACTTCCTCGGCATCGACGGGATCAGCTTCCCGCTGATCATCCTGACGTCGTTTCTGAGCCTGCTGGCCATGGGAGCGAGCTGGACCATCACCCGTCACGTGAAGGCTTACTGCATCCTTTTCCTGTTGCTTGAGACGGGCATGCTCGGCGTCTTCATGGCGCTCGACTTCTTCCTGTTCTACGTCCTGTGGGAAGTGATGCTCCTGCCGATGTACTTTCTCATCGGCGTGTGGGGCGGCCCCCGTCGCGAATATGCGGCGATCAAGTTCTTCCTCTTCACCCTGGTCGGCAGCGTGCTCATGCTGGTGGCCGTGCTGATGCTCTATTTCACGAGCGATCTGCGGCTGCTCGACGAGCAACAGTTGGCGGCGGCGCATGTCCATTCTTCCGTGATTGCCGAGTGGAAGCTCGACAGCGACGAGCCGATCCATACGTTCAATCTCTTGGCTCTGGCCCAATTGGGGCAACTGGAGGCGTCTCCGTTCGACCGCGAGTTGCTTTGGGGGCAGTCGATCCAGTGGTGGGCGTTTCTGCTGTTGTTGATCGGATTTCTCGTCAAGGTCCCGGCCGTGCCGGTGCATACGTGGCTGCCCGACGCCCACGTCGAGGCACCCACGCCCATCTCCATGATCCTCGCCGGGGTGCTCTTGAAGATGGGCGGGTACGGAATCATCCGGATCTGTTATCCCATCTGCCCGGATGCCGCCTACGACCTCGCGTGGTTCGTCGTGGGGCTCGGGGTGTTGAGCATGGTTTACGGGGCGTTCGCCGCATTGGCGCAGAAGGACTTCAAGCGGCTGGTTGCCTACAGCTCGGTGAGCCACATGGGCTACGTCGTGCTGGGCCTGGGCGTGTGGAGCATCACGGCGGGCAACCATTTCGACCCGGACTACTGGAAGATGGGCATGAACGGCGCCATGTTCCAGATGATCGCCCACGGGCTCAGCTCGGCCGGCATGTTCTTCCTGGTCGGCGTGATCTACGACCGCGTGCACCACCGCAATCTGGACGAGTTCGGCGGGCTGTTCGCGAGAATGCCCGTGTACAGCGGGCTGGCGATGGGCATCTTCTTCGCCGCGTTGGGACTGCCCGGGCTGTGCGGCTTCATCGGCGAGGTGCTCGTGGTCCTGTCGGCCTGGAACTACAGCATGGCCCTGGCGGTCGTCGCCGCTTCGGTCGTGATCCTCACGGCGGCGTATATTCTGTGGACGATCCAGCGAGTGTACCTCGGGCCCGAGTACAAGGGACCGCACGGCGAGGATATCACCCCGATGAAGGCCCGCGAAGTCGCCATCGCCGCACCGCTGTTGGCGTTTGCGATCGTTCTGGGGGTGTATCCCCAGGCCCTGTTCAGCTATATGGCGCCCAGCGTAAACCAAACGGTCGAGAACCTGGCCGTCTGGATGCAGGAGGTCAAGGAGCCGCGGCTCCGGCTGTCCGGGCCGGAGGCGCTTGCAGCGGCCGTGCCGCGTTCGGCGGAGACCGCCGGCGCAGAAGCCTCCGCGGCTTCGGCTGACGATGCTTCAACGGAGGGACGGCAACCGTGAGCTTCTACCAACTCCTGGCGGAAACGTGGCGCGACACGGTCGAGGTTTCGCTGCCGGCCTTTGCACCGGAGCTGACGCTTTCGGCAACGATTCTCGCTCTGCTCCTCGTGAAGATGCTCGACCCGGGCGGCAAGATCAACGCCTTTTATGTGGTTATCGTCGGCTCGCTGGTGGCATTGTACTTCGCCGGGCCGTGGTATTACCTTACCCCCGGTGCGGCCAACTTCTCGCCCATCTTCACCGGCATGTTGATGTACGACTCGTTCGCCGTCTACATGCGGGGGCTGCTGCTGCTGTTTCTGCTGCTGTTTGCTTCGTTTACGCAGATCTCCGGCGTGCCGGGACGGGACGAAGACACGGAGTTCTATAGCCTGATTCTCGGCGCGACGCTCGGCATGTGCCTGATGGTCTCGGCGAACCACATGCTGATCGTGTTCCTGTCCGTGGAAATGGTCAGCGTGCCGTCCTATGTGCTCGCCGGATTGCTCAAGGATCGCCGCCAAAGCAGCGAGGCGGCGCTGAAGTTCGCCGTCTTCGGGGCCGGCACCGCCGGCGTAATGCTCTACGGGATCAGCCTGCTGGTCGGCTCGCTCGGCTCGGCTCATATCCCGACCATGTCCGTTCGGTTGGCCGAGATGATCCAGACCCACGCGGTCGATGAACGATCGCTGGTGCTGATCCTCGGCGGGCTGATGGTGGCAGTCGGGATCGCATTCAAGCTTTCCGCCGTGCCGTTCCACTTCTGGGCTCCGGATGTCTTTGAAGGGGCGACGGCGGAAGTTGCCGCGTTCCTGTCGGTCGCTTCGAAAGCGGCCGCTTTGGGTCTGCTGGTCCGGCTCACCCTCGGCTTGGGCACGGCGGCCGGTGCTGCGGCGATGGACGCGCTCGAACCGGCTCGCGACTACATGGTCGGCCTGGTGGCGCTGCTGGCGGCGATTACCTGCACGTTCGGCAATCTCGCCGCATACGGCCAGACGAACATGAAGCGGCTCCTGGCCTACTCGACGATCGCGCACGCCGGCTACATGATGATGGCCGTGGCGGCTGCGGTGGAACTCGCCGGGCGCAATCCGGCCGGAGCCCAGGCGGCCGTTGCGGCGCTCGCCTTCTATGCCGGCATCTACTTGTTCATGAACCTGGGGGCGTTTGCAGTCGTGGCGTTCTTGCGCAACGCAATCGGCAGTGAGGAGATCGCCGACTACAGCGGTCTGATTCGCACGTCGCCGGGGCTGGTCGTTACGATGGGGATCATTCTGTTCAGCCTGGTCGGGCTGCCGCCGCTGGCCGGGTTTGCCGCGAAATTCACCGTCTTTGCCGCGATGTTCGACGCCGGCCTGCTCGCGCTGTTGTGCATCGGGGCCGTCAACACGGTACTAAGCCTGTTCTATTACCTGCGAGTCATCCGGGTGATGGCTTTGCCGCCGGAGCCCGAGGCCGCTCCCGTCGCGGGAGTCCGCATGTCGTCGATCCCCGGCGCGTACTGCCTGCTGGTGATGCTGCCGCTGTTGGTCTTCGGCGTCTGGTGGAACGGGCTGTTCGCCTGGGCCGAGGCGGCCGCCGTGACGCTCCTCTACTGAGGCTTCCCCATGGACCGGACCCAAGCGATCGAAGCTCTGAACTGCCTGTTGCGAATCCTGTATCGCTCGCTGCCGCTGTACTTGCACGGCAAGCGGCTCTGGACGCCGCGCGGCCGCGAGGGGATCGGGCGGGCCATCGCCGATATTGCTCACGATTACCAGGCGTATATCGAACGAATTGCCGATCTTGTCTATCAATGGGACGGATGCCTTCACCCCGGCCAGTTTCCCTTGGATTTCACGTCGATGCACGATCTATCGCTTCAGTGGCTCTTCCGAGAGCTCGTCGAGCGACAGCGGCGCGATGTGGCTGCGATCCGGGGATGTGTGGAAGCCGCGGGCGACTGTCCCGAGGCGCGGGCACTCGCCGAAGAGGTGCTCGGCAACGCCCGAGGCCATCTCGAAAACCTCGAGGAATTGGCTGCCGATGATCAGCCGGTGACTGTGTAAAGCGGACCTTAGCTGTACAGCGCCACTTCCGGACGCCCCACCCGGCCCTGTGCCGGTGGAAAAAGGGTTTGGCGACTACGACCCGAGGCACCTCGGGTGTAGTTTCCAAACCTTCCTTCCACCGGCACAGGGCCGGGTGGGGATAACCTAGAGGGTAAACGTCCGCGGCTGGAGTACGAGATTCGGCGGCACGACCGGCGTGGGATATTTCCCGTCGTGCACGAACGTCCGATTCCGTCCGTAGCGTTTCGCCTCCCGGACTGATGCCTCCAGACGTGAGAAGAGCGACTCGGAGGTGTCCTGCGAATTGCCTTCCGCGACACCACAACTCAGCGTGACGTGGGCTTCCTGCGTGGCCGTCTGGAATTCCGTGAGTTCGATGGTTTGCCTGGCTTTTTCCACGATGCTCGTCGCCTCGCGGATGTCGTCGTCGGGAAAGAGGATCACGAACTGCTGGCCGCTGTACCTGGCGACAATGCTGCTGCCGCGGGTCTCCATCGAGACCAGTTTCGCCACCGCGCCGAGCACCTCGGTGCCGAAACGCTGGCCGCATCGTTCATTCAGGCGGGAAAAATGGTCGATGTCGAGCATGGCCGCGCCGAGCTGGCGTACCCGATGCACGTCTTTGCTCCACCACCGAGCCAATTCCGCTTCCAGCCCGGTGCGGTTAGGGAGTCCGGTGGTTGCGTCCGTGTCGGTCGCCCCCCCGGCAGCGTCCAGCCACTGTTCGTGGCGAGCGATTTCCACCATCGCCTTGTCGAGCACGTCACGAACCTGGTGGTTGGCCTCGACGAATCTTTCTGCTTCGACGGTGGCCCGCCTGCGGCTTTCCTCGAGATCGGCCCGGATGTCGAGGCGGCCCAAACGATCGTTCGACTCTTCGATTTGTCTCGACTGACGATCCATCGCTTCCTGGACGTCGCCGCTGATGGCAGAGTACTCTCCGACATCTCGATGCAAATCTCGGAAACAACCGTAAGCGGTGTTGCGCTGTTCGAGGTATTGCTCGTTTACACGGTCGAGTGCCTTGATCCGGCTCTCGAGCCACTCGGCCGTAGGTGAGGAGTCCGGACTGCGGAGATCGTCGGAAACCTCGAGCATGGTCTCCTCGTAGTCCCGTACGCCGGCCTGCAGCGCGAGCATGGACGATTCGCCAGGGCTCGGCTCGCGCCGCAAAACTTCATCGGTACCGTCCGGGGCCGATGCAGTTGGCGATGGCTCCTGGTCCGGCGCGGCATCGGAAGGCTGGCACGACGTGCCGCTTTCCTCGGATGCGTCTTCGGTTTCCGTACAGACCGGCTCTTCTTCGGTCACGACCGGAAACAGATCGCCGGTTGCGGCTGCCGGAGCTTCGACCCGCGGCTGGGGCGGAACCCACGGGGCCGAGGGCACCATGGCGGGCCGTTGTCTGCCGTGGTAGACAGCCAACGCAAATCCCAAGCCGAGGTTCACGAGGGCGATCAGAAGAATATAGGTAACCACCGATGAGTCTCACTTCGCGCATGTACCAAGCAGCCGGGACAAGACGCCCGGCGGGCGGCATACGAGATCCCATCAAGTGTAGGCTACCGAATCGCCGATTGCGGCGGGCGTCGCATTCGCACCGACGCCGTATCCGCGTAACCGTTCACGCCCACGGCCGCGCACTGGCCCATTTTTCGGCCAATTCGGGTATTCCGGCGCCCAAGACGTTGGCCGAAAACATGGAACTGTCCCCTCTCTCCCCGAAGCCAGGCCCTCACAAACGGTTCCTGGCCATGGGGTGACGATACACCGCTCAGTCGTTAAGCGGCTAACAAAAACGGCGACTGGCTCCGAACCAAAACAGCGGCAACCCACGCAGAATACGCGTCCCGGCGAGGTGCCGGTCCCGTTTTGTTAGGGCCTCTTAATCGGGACAGACTGGAGCCACTCCGGGTGTTCTCGAACGCCTTCGGCCTCCTGAATGGGCCAGGTCGCGCGGGCGTGGTCTTCGTAGGGGCCGATCTGATCCAGCGGAATCGGTTTGAAACCTAGCTTCAGGGCGGGCGATCCCGGCTTCAGGCGGAAGTCGCCCTGTTCCGCGTCGACGAACATCGGATCCGCGACGATCGAATTCACGTCGCCGCCGGCCTGTTGCCAGGCTTCCCACTCCGACGCCGGCAAAACTTCATCCAGAGCCAGGTCGCTGATTTCCGCCGTCCCGGTCGCGGAACGGAATTCAAACTGGATGTTCAGCTTGCCCAGCCGCTCGTCGTAGTCCGTTTCGCCTTCGCCAGGATAGTGGAAGGCGATCTGGCATTTCGTCCGCTCACCGTGCTGCGCCTTGAACGACTGCGAGCCGAAGGCGCGCCAAAGGCCGCCGGCTTCGCTGACCATTCGCGCGGTTGTCGGGCCCGAGGCGTTCTCCGTAAGCAGCTCAAACGACAGGCGGTAGTCCTTGCCCGGTTCCACGGCGAAAGGCTCCGACCGGACGCAGGCGTACTTGATGTACCTCATTTCCGGGTTATGAGCGGCGGCAATACGCAGCGCGCGGCTGCCTTCCTCGCTCGTTACGGTTTCGGACTTCGCATCGGGAAACTGCTTGTGATACCAGAACCAGCCCTGCGCCGCCGTCTGGTCGGCGTTCTGCTGAAGCAGGTCGTCCGAGGCCGCCGCGAACCGCCGGTTCGGGATGCTCTCGGTCCTGTCGGCGACAACGGCCTTGTAGCCCTTCATGCCGGTGAGAATCGGTTCTTTGCCGCCGTTGAAGACGATGTTGTTATCGAAGACGTTCGCTTCGAGATTGCAGTTGGAGACACGGATATACCGCGACTTCGGTTGCTTCGGGTAATAGAAGATGTTCCGCTCCAAGCGGTTGCCTCGCATGACGTTACCGTCCGGCAGTATGGTCTCCTTCGGCGGGACCGCCATACCGCGCATCTTCTTCCACTCGGGGTTCTCGACGAGCCGGTTGTAGTCTTTGACCATTTTGGGCTCGCGATCGCTGAGAAAGCGCCCGTTCGGATCGTCGTTCCAGCCTTGCAGCGAAATCTGGTGCGTCATGCCGAACCGCTCGGGATCCGGATCGGAGCAGCCGTTTTCCGCAAAAATGTTGTTGTAGATATGGTTCTCGCGGGCGTTGTGCAGGTGCATCGCGCCGACCTGGCAGCGCTCGACGATGTTGCCGTACACGTCGAACCCGCAGCCGGACTCGTCCAGGTAGATGCCCCAGGCGAAAACGAAGAACTTCCCGTGATTATTGAATCCGATGCTGTCCGTGCAATGATTGTATCGGATCGTGGTCCAGCCGCCGGTCCAGCCGCCGCCGTAGGTGCAGCCGGTATCCTCCATTTCCAGGTTGCAGTGGCGAATGCGGTTGTACTCCAGCGTATTCAACACCCCGCCATAGAAGACGCCGCAGCGGGGCATGTCGTGAATCAGGTTGTGCGACAGGCTCACGCCGCAACTACCGAGCATCAGGCCGATTCCGTGCCGGTTGAACTGGCCGACGTGGTGGATGTAGCAGTTGTCCACGACGTGATTGCACTTCTCCATTTGGACCTTGTCGCCGGCATACACTTCCACGCCATGCCCGCCGAGATTCCAGAGGTCGCAACCGCGGACCGCACAGTGATGGCCGCCGTGGATCGAGATGCCCGCCCCGGAGAAATAGCCCAAGTCGTGGATGAGCGACTTTTCGACGACGACCCGTTCGCAGTTCGACATCCGAACCGCCCGGGCCTCCGCGCAGGTAAACTCCAGTCCGCGAACGATGATGTTTGATGCATTCTCGAAGTCGAGGATGGTATCGACGGTTGGAATGGTCACCACCGCTCCGTCCAGCGACCTCGGGGGGAGGAAGTAGAGCTTCTGTCCTTCGACGTCCTGATACCATTCGCCCGGGGCGTCGAGTTCCTCCTTCATTCCGAAGACGGCGTAACGGTCTTCCGGCCGCGCGCCGTAGGGCATCTTCTTGGCAAGCGTGATGGTCCGCGTTGCCGGATCGAAATGCTGAATCTTCTCGATCCGGTTCCACCAGTTGTAGCGGGGGAAGATGCACACCTCGCCGTCTGTCGGACGCGACCAGTTGCGCCCGTCCTTGGCGCGGAGGACAACCGTATCGGTTCGTTCGCCTTCGACATCCGTGTACATCGGCATCCGCTCGCCGTCGACGTAGGCCCAACCGCCGGAGTACGGAAGCGCCGGATCGTAGTTCGGATAGCGGGCCCAAATCTGGCGTTTCCCGTCGAGATAGAGCTGCCGGAACTTGCCGTCGATCCCCAGCGGCTTCAAGTCGGCTTCCAAGACCTGTTCTCCGGCGGACGGTGGGACCTTCCGGTTGAAATCGGACATTTGCCAGCCGGACACAACGACTCCGCCGACGAGTTTCGGCCAATCGCTCGGACTCTTGGGATCTGTCCAAGCTTTGATTTTCAGCGGGGCGGATTCCGTCCCGCAGTCGTCCTTGCTGAACCTGACGGTCGTTCGGACCCTATGAATTCCCGGATGGAGAAGAATCTGGATCGGCTCTCTCGGGTTCAACTTCCGCGCCGCCCGGGCCAGATCGCGAGCCCTTTCCAGCGACTTGACGGGCGCGGTGGCGGTCGCCGGGTTTTCATCCGAACCGTCGGGGGAAACATGGAAATCCGCGGCCGACGCATAGGCGACCGACAGACAACAAACGGCAAACCAAGACACTCGTTTCATGCCGGCTCCACGCGTTGCTGGGTTACGAAGTCTTCGGAGCAAAATGTGCCTGTCCCCTTCTCCTCGCGAGGTTTTGGGATAGGCACCAAGTATTCCAGGGTTAGAGAGTTGCGTCAAGCAGGGCGATTGAGTTTGCCACCTGGGGCAAGAAAGACGATCTTCCGCGTGATTATCGCCAGGCCACGAGGACTTTCACGGAGGATCGTCACCCCGGCCGTGGGCGTGAACGGTTACGGCTCCAATCCCGCGACTAACCGTAGACAACATAACCAAAGCGGCGCTGTCCAAATCGCCGCCAAACCTCTTTCATCCGTGGAGCGAGCCCACGAGGGTATCGATGGAGCAAAGCCGGGTGCCGACGTGGGATGCAGGAAGCGGGCAAACCCGCCCATCCGCCTGCTCCTTGACTTCGCGCGGAGGCCCATTTACCATCGATTGTGCTCAGTCCCCTTTGGACAAGGGGCTGTCGCAAGAGTAACCCGAGTAGAAGGAGTGCTCTTCATGTGCAGTTTCAACGCCTCTGCGCAGACTATCGTCGCCGCGGCAGCCCTCCTGCTTCTCGGGGGCCCTGCCGTTGCAGAGAAGCCCGATGTGCTGTTTATCGCGATCGACGACCTCAACGACTGGACCGGCTGCCTGGGCGGCCATCCGCAGGCGAGTACTCCGAATCTCGACCGGTTGGTGAGTCGCGGGACCCTCTTCACGAACGCCCAGTGTGCCGCCCCGGCCTGCAATCCGTCGCGTGCAGCCTTGATGAGCGGCCTGCGACCGTTTACTACCGGGGTTTACATGAACAGCCAGCCTTACGGCGAGCCGCTGCGAGACGTTCGGACGTTGAATCGCTACCTGATCGAGCGGGGCTATAAGGTGATCGGCGGCGGCAAGATCTACCACGGCGGCGGCGGTCTGCCGAAAGAAGCGACAACGGATTGGCACGAGTACTTCAGTCGCGGGGGAGATCCTCATCCGCCGGTCAAGTCCGTCAGCGGCTTGAACACGGCCCATTTCGATTGGGGGCCGCTCGACGAACCAGACGAAGAGATGGGCGACTACCGCCTGGTGAGTTGGGCCGCGGAGCAACTCCAGCAAGAGCATGACAAGCCGCTCTTCCTGGCCGTCGGGTTCGTCAAACCGCACCTGCCCTGGTACGTCCCCCGTAAGTACTTCGACATGTTTCCCCTGGAATCGATTGTTTTACCAAAGGTCAAGCCGGACGACTTGGCGGACGTGCCTGCGGCGGGTGTGAAGATGGCCCGGCCGGAAGGCGACCATGCGGCGGTGCTGGCCCATAACCAATGGAAACCGGCGGTGCAGGGCTACCTGGCGACGATCAAGTTTCTCGACGAGCAGATCGGACGGCTCGTCGATGCAGTGGACCGCTCCGGCCGCGCGGACAATCTGGTGATTGTCCTCTGGTCGGATCATGGGTGGCATCTCGGCGAAAAGGAGCACTGGCGGAAGTTTGCCCTCTGGGAAGAGGCCACGCGGGCTCCACTGGCCTTTATCGCGCCGGGTGTGACGAAGGCCGGCTCCCGGTGCGATGCCCCGGTCGACTTCATGAGCATTTATCCGACGCTGGTCGACCTGATGGGCCTGGACATCCCCGAACATGTCGAAGGACCATCCCTCCGGCCGCTCTTGGGAGATCCGAAAGCCGCATGGAACCAAGTGGGAATCACCACCCACGGCCGCGGCAACCACGGCGTTCGCGATTCACAATGGCGTTATATCCGCTATTCAGATGGTTCGGAGGAACTCTACAACCATCGCGAAGATCCGTACGAGTGGACAAATCTTGCCGCGGATCCGCAATTCGCCGCCATCAAGCAGCGGCTGGCCGCAAGGCTTCCCGACAAGGAGGCGGACAATGCTCCATCCGAGAAGACAAAGGCCGACAACAAGCGTGGCAAGAAGCGAGCTTCCCGATCCCGCTGAGAGCCTGTCCCAAAACCGCGCGAGCGCGAGGATATGGGGACGGGCACATTTTGCTCCGAAGACTCCGCAAGATGAGCTAGTCCCCGACGGTTTTGGGATAGGCTCCAAGAGAACCGGGCCGCAACGGTCGCAGCAGAATCGGAAGAAGCTTGCTTGCGTTACCCAAGGTGCTAGAATAATAGGCAGGCGTCGCACGCCCCGGGTGAGTCTGCTGAAAAAGGGGACTGGCTCTGCAACCAGTGGTAGATTGACTTGACGACAGGCACAAGATGTTGCGGTGCCTGCCCCCTTTTTCAGCGGACTACGGGTGCCGGAGCGGGGCGTTGCCGACGGTCGAGCGTCCCTTGTCTTCCGAAACGCCTCTTCCCATGTGGACTCCTGAGCGAGAGCGGCGGCAGTTCGAGCTTGTCTGGAAATGGCTCTGGCCGGCCTTCGGAGCAGTCTTCGGCCTCACGCTTGGCGGCCTCGTCGGAGGCGCCCTGGCGGGGCTGCCCGGGGCATTACTCGCCGGAGCGGCCGGCATCTTCATCGGCGCAGAGCTCGGCCATGTTTTCGGGCTGCTGCTGCTGTTGATATTCCGACCCTGGGTCGAGTTTTTCGAGTCGGGCAAACTGGCTCCGTTGGTAGCCGGTTCGATTGCCTCCGCCCTGATTGCGATGTACACCTTGCGAGTGCTCGACGATACGGGGCTGGCGATCTTTGTAAGCTGTCTTGGGTTCGCGGTGGGCGATATCCTCGCCTTCGCTGTGGAAGCCGCACGCCACCTTTTCCGCAGGGCTGATCCACCCCGCCACTCGCCGCAACCGGGACCTTCCAGCCACTGCTGAAGCGGTGGAACCCTTTAGTGGATTGCCCTGCAACACGTTGCGCGCTGGCCGTGCCCGTCGGCGACACCAATCGCGAGGTGGAACCCTTTAGTGGATTGCCCTGCAACGAGTTGCCTAGCAGACCGGGCCCAACAGCCGCAGAGGGCGGTTTTCGCCGAAGATTCCGCATTTCGCGACCGAAGCGAACCGACCAGCTCAAGCTGCTCTTGCTGCACCTTTCTTTCCAGCCAAGTCTGTTCCGACTGCAAGCGCCAGATCTTCGCGCGTGCGGTTTCCATCTGCTGCATGCCAAAAACTTGACATCGTCTACGTAGAAGATGAAAATCGACATCAGCCGGATCGCGCCCAGAAGTCCACTCGTCCGCGCATACAGGATCGTGACTTTTCGGCAGCCGTTTCGGCCCTCTCGGTCAAGCGAGGGGGGCACGCACGAGGTGGGCTTCTCGCCGTTTCGATTCCAGCTCGCGCCAAGCGTAGATTAACACACCCTGTGATCCGGGTGAAGTCTCGGCCACCCGGAACAGACCGCTCTTTCTGCCATGACTGTGGCCGGCCCACGGCTACGATCGGACGCAGATTGGTCCATGGACTCGCGCAGCCAGACTGCCTGATGGTAGGAGGTCGGACCATGCTGCTACGTACCGGGAATCGGGAGGACTTTCCGCAAGTGAGGCGTCCTTGGGCGCTGACCTGGCAGAGGGATGGGGGCAGAAATCGTCGCGGCGCGTCGGCACCCCGCCGGCTGCACATCGAACCGCTCGAATCCCGTCACTTGCTGGATGTCGCCGCGGCTTGGGGCGCCGTTTTGACCGGCAGCGAAGTCGTAGCTGCCGAGCAATTCGAGATCTCAGCGCTCTCCGGCGATTTCGACTGGCAGGAAGAACCTTGGGGCGTGAAAGTCACCAATCTCGGGACGCCCGGTTCACCCTCGATCGGCATGGACCTGCCCGATGGAACCAGCGACATTGGCAACGCCCTGGAGGTTTACTACACGGCTTCCGAATCGGACGTTCGCCAGTTCTGGGTGTTTCTGACGGATGGGTTTTCGCGCCAAGTCAGCTACGACGGCACGTGGGGCACCTCCTCGCGACTGTTCCGATACTTCAGCAGTGGCGATCAAAACCAGGATGTCTGCCAGGCTAACCATTTCCAGGTCGTAGAAGCGACCGAAGACGGGCAACTCAGGCTGATCCTGAATTACGACAACGACGACCCGGCGAGCGGCGACCGGTTCGACATCCGCGCGGAGCTTCTCTTGGACCCGCCGACGCAGTTCGAAACGGCGGCCACGGCAGCGATCACCGTGACGAATGCCAGCGGGCGCGACGTCACACCTTTCTGGCAAGGGCACCGTGAGCTGGCGGAGCAGTGGGAACTCTTCGGGCTGTCGAGCATGTACGTCGCCGACCATCTCACCGGAGGACTGCCCGACTGGTACGACTCGCTGGATCCCGGTCACAACTACGTGGGCAACGTGGACGATGCCGAGTATCTCAACGACGGATTCTCGGTCAACGGCCAGGTGCAAGTCTCCACCCATGACGTGAAGCGGATCGATATCGGCAGTGCCACCGTCGATCTGAACCACGACGTCGCGATCTGCCCTCCGGTCACGATTCCGGGATACGAGTGGTATCAGGAACTGGTCATGCTGGATCAACCCGGCAGGGGAGCCAGGCTGACACACCTTCACGATCCGGCCAGACAGCAACGCGTTGAACTGGTGGGGGCGAGCGGAATTACAAGTGCCCCGGACAACCTCAAGTGGGCGGTCACCTACAACCGGAACGATGCGAACATGGTCGACGGCGACAATGTTCAGATCAAACTCGGCATCGACGACTTTCTGGACGTCTGGCCCGACGGCGCGTCGCAGACGATCGAGCTACGCCTCGCCACCGGTTCGCGATTCCCCTTCACCATCAGCGATGCTAGGTTTCTCCGCGACGGCACGCCCGTCTTCTTGAACATCCTGGGATACCAGCCGCTCGAGCCGGGCCAGGCGATCGACAGCGAGATGAGCCTGGCGAGGATCCGCGACGACCTGAGGCGCCTGGAAGCGTATCAGGCGGCGAGCGATCCGGTTGTGTTGCGGACCTACGCGCAGCCGACGGCGGCATATCCGGTGCGGATGCCGAAGGAGTTTTACGACGGTGCGCGGGAACTGGGGTTCTGGATCATCCGCGACATCTACTTCGAGAGTTTCAACCAGCCCGATTCGATCGAGAAGGGCAAAGCCGCGATCGATGCGGTGATCCAAGAGGTGGAGGCGGTCGGCAGCCTCGATCGCATTTTCGCCTGGGAGTTTGGCAACGAATTCGTCGCCGATGCTGCGGACGACATCCAGAAGCTCCACGAGTTTCTCGGCGAGATGCGAGATTATCTCAAGAACCAGATGAGTCAGCCGGGTCGCGCGGGCGCCTCCAACTGGGTCACGTGGGGAGCGTTTCCCGCCAACGACCTTCTGCGGACCGGTGGCAATCCGATCCGCGTTGCGTGGGACTTCTACTCGATCAATGCCTACTCCTACGACCCCGAAAAGATCCGCGATCATCAAGCCGGACCCGTGACCGGCACCCCGTACGCTGGCTACCTGAAGGCTTTGGCCGACGAGGTTCAACGGCTGTTCCCCGGATCGCCCTTGGTCATTAGCGAGACGGGCTTGCCGGACAGCCCCGCTCCGGTCGATGACGCGGTCCAAGACCGGCTGGCGCCGTGGTATCCGGACTATCGCAAAGGAGGGCTTGGCGATCAGCAACTGGCAGAAGGATTCGTCGACCGGTACATCGACGCCCGCTTATCGGGCCTGGTGGCGGGAATCGCCGTTTTCGAGTGGAACGACGAGTGGCACAAGGCCGGCGCGCCAAACGTCCAGAACCATCCGGAAGAGCATTACGGATTGGGGCGGTTTGAAGAGATCGCGGGCGGCGGGTACGAACTGCGGTATAAACTTCAACAGGAGTCGGTACGCGACCTGTTCACACTCAACTACTCGCCGGAGCAACCGATCATCGCGGGTCTCGTCTCCGACGATTCTGCCTTGGCGCCCGGCGAGACAACGACGGTGCGAGTCGCAATCGACCCCGGCGTGGCCGGCCCCGTTCGCTTCCGCTGGGAGAGCAGCCGGGGGCGGATCGTGGGGGATTCCGACACGGTCCAGTTCTATGCCGGCAACGTGGCACTCGGCCCGGCGGAGGTGACCGTGCTGGCCATCGATGCCGCAGGGAATGCGCACACGGTTTCTACCACGATTGAAATCGCTCCCGGCGATCCTGAGATCGAAATCTTCACGCTCGGCCAGCCAACGGTTGAGCATCCGCTGGCTCGGATATCCGGTCGAGTCGCCAATGCCGATCTGGGGCAGTACAAGGTCGTCGTGTATGTTGAGGTGCCCGGGAATTTCCAGTATGTTCAGCCGTATGCCGACGTGCCCCTTACCTTCGTCGGTCCCGACGGCTACTGGTGGTCGGAAGTCCATCGCGGCGGCGCGTTCGACGTGATTGCCTGGCTGGTGCCTGTGGACTTCGAGCCCGTCCTTCGGCCCGCCGGCTCTGCGCCGCCGGAAGGGACCCTTGCAGAGGCTCGCATACAGATCGTCAACGACACCGACAACGATCACCTTTCGGATGACTGGGAAATCGCATACCTCGGCGGATTGAGCGAGGACCGCTACGGCGACCCCGACGGCGACGCTGCGTACAACCTCGAGGAGTTTCTCGCGGGCCGAGCGGCACAATTCGTGGGCGGATCGAATCCCGCGATCCCGGACAACGACGCAGACGGCCCCGGCGGCGCCGGCGATGGATTGCCCGACAACTGGGAGTACCGCTACTTCAAAACGCTCAGCTACGGCCCGAGCGACGATCCCGACAGCGATGGGATCGACAACGCCGGCGAATACCGGGGCCCGGCAAGCGATTCCGATGATCCGGGACTAGGTACCCACCCCGGTCGAACTGCGCCCGATCGCGATCAGGACGGGTTGCCGGACCGTTGGGAGATCCGGTTCTTCAATACTCTTGCGGCCGGCGCGGGCGAAGACCCGAACGGCGACGGTCTGACGAACCTCGACGCGTATGAGTTGGGCCTCTCGCCCGTGTTGAGCCAAGACTTCTTCCATACCGAAGGACGCGATATCGTTGCCGACGCCACCGGCGAGAAGATGACCTTCCGCGGAGTCAACTTGACCGGGTTGGAGTACGGCGCGTTTTTCGACTATCCCTACCCGGGTCAGGAAGGACAAGACTACTCGAAACCGTGGGCTCAAGAGCTTTCCGCCATCGCGGGCGCGGGGCTGAATCTGATTCGGCTGCCGATCGAATGGGCGCGACTCGTTCCAGGATGGAAGCCGGGCGATCCATTGCCGGCGGCGATGAATTCCGAGTATGTCGCCATGGTCGACGACGTCGTGGCCGCCGCATCGCGCCAGGGGCTCTACGTGATCCTCGACATGCACGACTTCCTCAAGTACTGGTCGGGTCGGTCGGCTCAAGTGGAGATAAACGACAGCGTACCGCACCAGGAACTGCTCGCACGCACCTGGCAGCTCCTGGCCGGACACTATGCGGCCGAACCGGCCGTGCTCGGGTTCGACCTGATGAACGAGCCGATCCGCGAAGGGGCCGGCTCGTCGAACTGGCATGCCATCGCACAATTTGTCGTCGACGCGATCCGGAGCGTCGATGAAAATCACTTGATTATCGTGGAAGGGCCGAACTATTCGCTGGCTAGCTCCTGGCCCGTGGACAACCCCGGCGCGTTTATCACCGATACGATCGCCCCACCGAGGATCGTTTACTCACCCCATATCTATGTCGACCGGAACAACGACTCGCTCTACGATCAGCCGGGCGAGCAAGATGGCCCGGTGGGACTTGCGGAATACTACGTTCGCGACCGGCTGATGCCCGCCATCGATTGGTCGATCGAGCACGACGTACCGATTCTCATCGGCGAGTTGGGGGTACCTTGCACGACGGAGTGGGCGGGGCTGCTGGACGGCATGTACGAGATGTTTTTCGACCCGCTGGAGATCTCCACCGCCGCCTGGCAATACATCGAAATGGATCGTTGGCCGTACCTGCCGGTCCCTGAGTTGAATCTTGCCGGCTGCAACTCCTTGCTCGACGCTCTGGCAGCTCATCCGGGCGGACCGTATGTCGAGCGGTCCGAGTTCTCGCCACGACCCGGTGATTCACTAATCTATGACGAGCCACTCGGCGAACCTTACGAAGCAAGCCCGGTGAACCCCTGGCAGGATGGATCGTGGAACAGTGTTGGGGTCGACTTCGCTGCGACGGGTCCGGTGTTTCAAGGCGATCATTCCATCCGAGTCGATTACCAGGGCGATTGGGGCGGGCTGAAGTTCGTCCATGCCTTCGGAATCGATACCGCTCGATTTGCGACCTTGACCTTTCAGATCTACGCCACTTCGAGCGACCTGGACTTCAAGATTTTCACGACCGGTCCGCTTCCCGGCAGCGCGGAGTATCCGCCCATCTACGATAACCGCGCGAGCTTGTCCGACTACGTCACCGTCTCGCCGGGCCAATGGCAGCTTGTCGAAATTCCCCTCTGGGACATCGTCGATCCGGCGGAAAGCACGATTACCGGAATCGCATTTCAGGATGACAACAACCCGGACGCACCGTTTTACTTGGACGTCGTCCGACTCACGCCGCTGCGATCTCTCGGGGTCGTCGATTTTGCACGCTTGGACTGGTTCGATCTTTCCCAAGGAGACGTCTGGTATGGCCTGACGACTATGTATGACGGTTGGCTCACACTCGAGACCACCGCGCCGGATGTTCAAATCGCTTTGTTCGATTCGGCGTTTGTGCCACTTGGGGATTCCGCCGTGATCGATGGAGGTGCCCGCCTCGACGATACCGTCTCCGCCGGCGAGGCATTCTACGCCCGGCTCAGGGGCGCCGGCGGAAGTGCGGACCTGCGGATCGCGAATCTCGTGCATCACGAAGGCGATACCGTGACCGTCCGCGGCACGGCCGGAACCGATCCGTTCGCCTTTGATGCGAGGGCTGGTTACAAGGTCACGATCAACGGCGTGGACTACCAGTTCACGGAGGCGGAAGCGAGCAGGTTTCTGTTCGACGGTCTCGGGGGCGACGACGACGTGCACTTCATCGGGGCCAGCGGACCGGACACGGCAACGCTTCGTCCCACGTCGGGCATCTTTAGCGGCAATGGCTATTCGCTCGACGTGACCAACGTCGCTTCGCTGGACTACGACGGCGGCCAAGGCGATACGGTGACGATATGGGGGTCCCGAGGAGCCAACACCTACGCCGCCGAGCCGGGCTCCGGCGAGATGACGGGCGACGGCGTCTCGATCCGCGTGACGGCCGAGAACCTATACGCCCGTGGCTACGGCGGCGGCGATACGGTCTTGTTCGGCGACTCTGCCGGCGACGATGTGCTGGAGTATTTCTCCTGGTGGGCTCGGATGCGCGGGGACGGGTACTTTCACCACGTCCGCGGGTTCAAGACGATGAGAGCACAGGCCGAACTTGGGCAGAACGGCATGGACAGGGTCGTCGTCCGGGGCTCGAATCGCAACGACTACCTCAAGGTGAACCCCTATAACACGACGCTGGAAACGTCCGTCGTCCGGTTTCTCAGCGGTTCGGGCAGCGTGTGGCATTTCGCCAACGGATTCGACACCATCGTCGGCTATGGACTAGGCGGGGCTCTCATTGATCAACTCTTCCTGAACGACACTCCCGGTGCGGACACGTTCGACGTGAGGAGGTTGCAGGCGACCCTCGACGCGCCGGATTACGCAGTGACGGTTACCACTCGCGGTTTCGGCACGGTCGAAGTCCGACGGGTCCATGCGAACGAGGAAGCCGACGAAATCAGCCTGGGAGATTCGCCGCGGCCGGACCACAACGACACCTTGGTGGGCGATCCGGATCAGGTGACCATGAGCGGTCCCGGGTATGTCAACAAGGCTCTGGATTTCCCGTCGGTCAAGGCCTACAGCAGCGCTGGCTATGACACCGCCCATTTCTCCGACTTAGCCGATCCGAATGACAGCCGCACCGGAGTGGACACTTTCACCGGCAGACCGCTCTTCTCGCAACTGGAAGGTTCGGGATACAAGCTATGGGCAAGACTGTTTGAGGAGGTTTACGCGGAATCGAAGTACGGCCGGGACATTGCTGATCTGCACGGCAATGCCAACGGCGCGGAACTTACCGGCACGGCCACGGAAGTGCGGCTCTCGGGTACGCATTCCGCGGGCTCGTACGCCAACCACGCGAGATCGTACCACGAAGTGAATGCGTTCGGGGCCAGCGACGCAGATAGGGCGGTACTGACGGATGCGACGGTCGACCCGCCCGGCTACGGGCAACCCGGCGACATCGTGCTGGACGACCTGGCGCAGATTCTCTGGCTGAACGAGTTCGAGAAGATCGAACGTTGGGATGGCGCCAGCGGGAATAAGATCGACGACATCGACGACATTGATCGGGTCTTCACATGGTGGGAGTGATGGGCAGTTGAACGCGTGCAATGCCGGCTTCAATGGGCTACAATCGGGCGCATTGCGTGCCCGCGGACTAAAGTCGTTCCCACCACCGTCTCATCGAGGAGCCAGACCATGTGCGGCTGCCATCCCTCTGCGTGTGCCGGGTGTCACCATGTCGTCAGCCGCCGGACTTTTCTCAAGGCGGCGGGCACCGCAACCGCGGTGGCCGGCGGAGTCCTCCCTGTTGCCGCGGGTGCGGAGCAACCGCAGCCCGGCCGCTCCCGCGTGGCGCTGGTCTTTCTCGCCAACAGCGCCGGCAGGGAGATGTGGCCCTATCCGGATTTCGACTGCGAGGCTCGCCACCGAGAGATCCTCTCGCTCGTTCAAGGGGGCTGTCCGGAGGTCGAGTTTGTTCCCGTGGTCGTGACCGGTCCCGGCGAAGTGCAGAAAGCGGCCGGGTTGAAAGATTCGGTCGACGGCTACCTGATCTACACGACTACGCTGACCTGGAACCTGACCGCCCCGCTGGTCCAAATCGGCAAGCTCGGAAAGCCGACCCTCGTGGCCGACGAATACCTCGGCGGTTCGGGCGTGTTCCTGGTCGGGTACAGTGGGCTGAGCCGGCAAGGGATCCCGGCAGCGGCCGTGTCGAGCACTCGGCCCGACGACCTCGTGGCAGTCGCTCGCACGTTTGCCGATCTCAAGAAACCGGGGATGACGCCCTCGCAATTCGCCAGCCGAGCCGGGGAGATCTACCGCCGGACGTTTCCCGCCCCGAGCGGGATGGAATGCAACAGCGACCCGGTTGCGCTCGGCGAGATCGGCGACTGTGTGAAGCAGCTCCGGCAGGCGAGGTTCCTGATCGTCGGACGCGGCCAGCCGGGGCAGGAGGCCGACTTCCTTGGCGCGAAAGCGATCTATATCGGGTTCGATGAGCTCAGGCAACTCTACGACCAGGTCGATCCTGCGGAAGCGGCCGAGTGGGGACGTCGCTGGTACGAGCGGGCGGAAAAGGTGGTCGAGCCTACGGCCGAGTGGCTTCAGAAGGCGGGGGCGGTCTACCTGGCAACCGTGGCGCTGATGAAGAAGTATGGGACCGACAGTGTGACGATGAACTGTCTGGGCGGATTCGGCAGCGGCCAGCTACCCGCCTATCCTTGCCTCGGATTCATGCAGATCCTCGACGACGGCGGCCAGGGTGTCTGCGAGGCGATGCCCGACGACTCGCTGAGCATGCTCATGGCCCGCATCCTAACGGGCCGGCCCGGTTACGTTTCGGACCCGGCCCTGGACACATCGAAGAACCAAATCGTCTACGCCCACTGCATGGCGACGACGAAGGTGTTCGGGCCAACGCGAGATGCCAACCCGTTCCGCATTCGGTCGCTGCACAACCGCGACCCGCGCGGCTGCTGCCCGCAGTCGTTCCTGCCCGAGGGCTACATGACGACGTCGTTCCGCACCAGCGCCGGCCGCAAGCAAATGGTCGTTCACCAGGCCAAAGCGGTCGGCAATCTCGACAGCGACCGCGGCTGCCGCACCCAGCTTCTCGGTGAAGTCCGCGGCGACATCGGGAAGCTTTTCGATCAATGGGACCATTTCGGCTGGCACCGTGTCACCGTCTACGGCGACGTCAAAGGTCCGCTTATCGAGTTTGGAAAGGCGCTGGGGCTGGAGATTGTTGAAGAGGCTTGAGAGCGGCTCACTGGGACGCTGAACCGGACTTGATCGTGTTTGTTGATTTCTTCGAGTAGGGGTTAATCTCTTCGGGAAAGCAATCACCATGGCGACGAAACTCCTGGCGTCCGCGGCACTTGCCGCCGTGCTGCTCGGCCGGCGCGAAGCACTCGCCGCCGGTGGTCCGATTTCACAATTGCCGTGAACTACGTGTTGTGAATTCCGGTGCGGAGCAGGCTCGGTGACGCGGTCGAGGTGCCCGGTCATTCCGGCGGTCGTCGTGAGAGGCATGGGCGAACCCTTTCAAGAAATGTCCTTCCACAGCGAATCAGTCTTCGCTGGTATCCCAGATCTTGACAATTCCACTCTCGTCGGCCGATGCGAGCCTGGTGCCGTCGGGACTGTAGGCCACGCTAAGAATCTTGTCGGCATGGCCGCGGTCGGTCGGCGGCTGCCAGCCGCTCGTTCCGTCCCACATGTTCAACATCCGGTTCTCGCAGCCGGCGGCGAACCACTTTCCGTCGGGGCGAACCGCAACGCTTCGGATGCACACGCGCGGATAGAGGCACTGGTTCTCCTGGATCAGGGTGCCGGCATTCCAGCAACGGAGCGTTCCGTCTCTGCCGGCAGACACGACTTGATGGCCGTCGGGCGGCATGAACCCGACGCCCGTGATGACGTGGCCCTCGATCGGCGGGCCTTCGTTGCACTCATCGCTGTTGAGGTTCCACAACCGCACTCTCGTGTCGAGCCCGCCCGATACGAGCAAGTTTCCCCGGCGATGGAACGCCAGCGAGTTCACGGCGCCCTTATGACGTCGCAGTGTTCGAATCTTCCCCTGCCCTGTCGTATCGACGACTTGAATCAGCCCTTCCCGGTTGCCCCAGGCGAGCAAGGGTCGTTCCGGATCCTGGCAGAAAGCAATGCACAGGACCGCTCCGCCATCCGCCTCCTTGACTTCGAGCGATTTGCTTGGGGTCTCGGCGTTGGAGACGAGGACAAGCCCTTTGGAATCGCCGCTGGCCAAGAGGGCGCCGTCGAGACTGAAGGCGACGGCATGCACCGGACCTTTGTGCGCCGTGACATCACCGATGAGTTTTCCACTCTGGGCCTCGAACACCCGCACTCGTCCGTCACCGCCGGCCGCGGCGAGCCGGCTGCCGTCGGGACTGAATGCCACGCATCCCACCGATCCCGACTGCGTGTCCATTCGGATCAGTTCCTGGTCGTAGCTTGCATCCCAGAGTTTGATGGTCTTGTCGTCGCAACCGGCGACGACGCGGAGCCCGTCGTCGCTGATCACAAGGCTGGAAATCGCCTTGTCTTTTCCGGGCACGATGGGAACGTCGATTCCTCGCTGCTCCTTCTGGCGGAACTTCCTGATCTCTTTGTTGAGCCCTAGCGTCGGCTCCCGTACCCCGGCGGTCAGGGTGAGGAGTGTTTCGCCGGTGGCCACCTCCCAGACGCGTACCGTTTCGTCCCGACTGCCGGAGAATAATCGCCGGCCGTCGGGCGTGAGCGCCACGCCGCGGATCGTGTCGGTGTGCCCTCGGAACTCTGCCAGGTGTCTGCCGCTGCCTGCGTCCCAAAGCTTCACGTTCCGGTCCGCGCCACCCGAAAGGAGGCGCGAACCGTCTGGGCCGAAGGCAATCGCCGTGACAACTTGTGCGTGAGCGTCGGAAGTGGAAGCCCCCCACCGGACCTCGCCGGATGGAAAGCTCCAGACGTAGAGCCGGCCATCGCTTGCACCGGCGGCGAGAAACGCACCGTCGGGACTGAACGCCAGGGCTACCGGGTTGCCTCCGACCGGCGGTTGATCCGTTGCCCGTGAGCTTTGGGGTTCCAGGCGGTAGTCCGTTTGCCCACGTGTGGTTTCGGCGACGACGAGTCTCGCCAGTTCCTCTTGTTTCTCGAGGTTCCAAATGGCGATCGATCGCTCAAGAGTGCCGATCGCCAGGTAGTTGCCGTCGGGGCTGAATGCCAGGCAGGCGGCTTCCAGCGGGAAAGACTTTTCCAGCCGAGGCGCCGCCGAGTCCGACGAATTGAACCGCCACAAGCCCACCGTGCGGTCGAGGCTTGCCGACGCCATCCACTGGGGCGGAGTCCCGCCGAACGCCACTGCGGTGACCGCGCCCCGATGCTGCTCGCCGGTCCACACCGGCGCGGGCGTGCGCGACTTCCAGAGTTTTATCGTCTTGTCGCTGCTGCCCGACAGAATCCACTCGCGGTCCAACGAAAGCGAGCGCGTTTGAAGGCTGTCCCGAATCGAGCTTAGCGCCACGGCCTCGACGCGTTCGCGGTGATCGAGAAACGAGATTGCCGGAACCGGCTGGAAACATCGCCGCGCAAGGTATCGCCATTCCCAATGCCGAAACTCGGCGGGACAATCCGCCAGGAACGTCTCGGCCTGGCGAGCGTCGCGATCCTCCATCGCCCGCTGCGCCTCGAGGATGCTTTGCAGGTAGCGGGCTTTTCTCTCGCGGGCCATTTGCGTTTGCAGGTCGTCATGCTTCGCTCGTGCATCGGCGACAGCGAGATCAGCCCTGTTCTTCTCCTGGATCGCTTTGTCTCGCTCGCGCTCGGCTTCGATCGCCGAGGCATTGGCTCTTTCTTCACTCGCTCTTGCCTGCGCTTCCTTCGCTTGTGCGAGCCGTGCGTTCTCTTCGGCTCTTTCCTTTTCCGATTGCAGTTCGCGCGCGAGGCTTTCGGCCCGTCTTCTCGCTTCCTCGGCCTCCAAGGTCTTCATGCGCTCGCGTTCCGCGGTGCGCTGCAGTTCCTCCCGCCGTTGATCGGCAATTTGCTCCTGCCGCAGCGCCTCTCGATAGTTGGCCCGGGCCTGTTGCCAGAGGGCGGTTACCGCCGCCAATCCCGCCAACGTGAGTACAATCACCACGCCGACCAACAAGGCCGCGGCGGGATTGCGTCTGGCAATGCGTGCTGCCTGCTCCACCGCTCCGGCACGGCGCGCCAGGATCGGCTCGTCCTCGCTCCAACGGCGAAGATCCTCGGCAAATGCCGCACAGTCCGGATAGCGATGATCCGGCTCTTTGGCCATGGCTTTCAGGCAGATCGTTTCCAGATCGGCAGGAATCTCCGAATTCAGGCTCCTGGGCCGTGGCGGCTCGCGGTTGATCACGTCCGTGATCACCTGGGCAAGATTCCCCTCAAACGGCGATTTGCCCGTCAATAACTCGTAGAAGGTTGCCCCCAGGCTGTACTGGTCGCTCTTCGGCCCGACGTCCTGCATGCGTCCGCGTGCTTGCTCCGGAGACATGTAAGCGGGCGTACCCAAAAGGGTATCAGCGGCGGTGAGGGTGGCATCGTCGTCGATCCGCTTGGCCAGACCGAAATCGGTGAGTTGCGGCCGCCCCTGTTCGCCCACCAGGATGTTGTGAGGTTTGACATCGCGATGGATGATCCGCTCGCCATGCGCGTAATCGAGCGCCTCCGCCAAATCCCGGATCCAGCCGGTTCGGCGCCGATAGTCAAGCCCGGCGGCAGATGCGAAGACCTTCTTGATCAGTTCGTGAAGGCTCTCGCCCCGCACCAGTTCCGACGCGATATAGCACACATGGCTCGCCGTGCCTGCTTCGAAGACCGGCACAATATTGGGATGCCGGAGACTCGCAGCCGCTTTCGCCTCGACCATCACTCTCCGCGCACGGCTTTCCTCGCCCGGGCCGAACCGCACAACCTTCAGCGCGACCTCACGATCCAGAAGCGGGTCGGTAGCGCGATAGACGATGCCATATCCTCCCCGTCCAACGACTTCCCGAAGCTGAAACCGGCCGAGACTGCCAATGGCCGAAACCGCCTTGGCATCGTTGGGAACAATGCCCCCTTCAACGTGGGTGCTTTTCGCCTCGTTGCCCTCCCCAAACGTGTCGGAATCCTGGAATTCAACGCTGTCCACCTGAAACGCCGAGCGACAGCCGGGACAGCGGACGGTCTTGCCGACCGCCTCATCGCGAACGTGCAACGACTTCCCACATTGCGGACATTGCGTCTTCAACGCCATGATTTGCCTCCGGATGTCTCGGCAGCCAGGCGACAGGCACCGAACTGCGTCGACGGGAAGCGCCCCGTCCGGTTCCCTGTGCCAACGGCCGCAACAGGACAAAGAGATGTACGACAGCCGGGCTGTCTGGCTTCGCGAGCGGCTAGCTGCTTTCGCTGGAACACACCCCCTAACAGTCCCAATGAACAGAAGTTATGATTATGGAGAGGGGTGTGCATGTCAATCGCCCCAAGGGCTCGACGTTCCGAACAAGGATACTGCCAGCCCCAGCAGGAATATCATGCAATACATGAGAAACAGTGGCGGCGGTGGAATGATCGGCATGGTAGGGGTTCCTTGCATCTGCTGTCAGAACAAACTTCGTGTCGGTCCGGCTCTAAGGGGTTTATGGCCAATTGACCGGCCGACCGGGCCACGATGCCGTTTTCTCGCGAGCGATTGATGGGGAGGCTGCAATGGACGACCCCGTGACGCAGTGGATCAACGATCTCGCCAATGGCGATCGTGAGGCGGCCGAGAGACTCTGGCGCGAGTACTATCTCCGCCTGATCGGACAGGCCAGGAAGAGCCTCCGCAGAGCCCCGCTGCGATTCGCCGATGAGGAAGACGCTGCCCTCAGCGCGTTCAACAGCCTATGCAGAGGGATCGAGACAGGCCGGTTTCCCCGTATTGACGACCGAGACTGTCTCTGGCGGTTGTTGGTTACGATCACCGCCCGCAAGGTGGCCGCGCTTCGCCGGTACCATCTTCGCCAGAAAAGGGGAAGCGGCACCGTGCGGGGCGAATCGTGCTTCGACGGGGCCAATACCGAGTCGGAGGCAGCCGGCATCGCGCGCGTGCTCGGTCGCGAACCAACTCCCGAATACGTGGCACAGACGCACGACGAATTCGATCGCCTCATGGGGTTGCTGCAGGACGACGAGCATCGCCGAATCGCCTACTACAATCTCGCCGGCTACACGACCGAAGAGATCTCAGCCTTGGTCGGCCTGTCGCTGCGTACCGTCAAACGGCGCTTGGTCGCCATCCGCGAAGTCTGGCAGTCCGAGGTGGAATGATGAACAGCGCACCATCACCAGGGGAAATGCCGTCCTCCAGCACGCAGCGAGCGCAGATCGAGACGCTTTGCGCGGACTTCGAGTCGGCTTGGCGTAACGGTCAGGAGCCCGATATCCGCTTCTTCCTTTCTGATCGGGCAAGCGACCTTCGTCCGGAAAGTGTGCGAGATCTCCTTTTTGAGCTCATCGCAATCGACCAGGAGTACCGCTGGCGGCGGGCCGCTGCCCGAGGCGCCGGGCTGCCGGGAGACGACATTGGGCAGACGCTCGTATCCGGCTCGAAGCTTGTGCTTCCCGAGCGGCCGTTGCTGGAAGACTACCTCGACCGGTTTCCGGAAATGGGCTCGCGCGAGTCACTGCCCGTCGATTGCATCGCCGCAGAGTATTATGTTCGGCAAGTCTACGGAGACCGTCCCGCGCGGACCGAGTATGCCCAACGCTTCGCGACGCGGTCGGAGGAAGTTACCCGGGCGCTGACCGGTTTCGATGCAACTCGATCGATCCGACCGAATACAGTCGTCTTCGAGATCCTCGCGGGACCGCCGGCCAGGCGGCAATTCGTGCTCGACGGCCCGGCGCCGCTCTTGGTGGGCCGGGCGCCGGAGGCCCAGATTCGCCTGGCGGAAGACCCGCGCGTCAGCGCTTACCACTGCCGCCTGGAAGTCAACCCGCCCGACTGTTACCTCACCGACCTTGGCAGTCGCAACGGCACTTTGGTCAACAGCGAGCCGGTCCGTGAGCGATTCCTGGTTCACGGCGACCGGGTTCAAGTCGGGGATACGACCATCTCGTTTGCGATTCTCACGCACCACGCCCCATGCCCGGACGTTGCCGCGGACCTTCCGACGGCTCCCTTTGTCGCACGGCAACCGGCCGATTCTCGCTCGGCGATCATGGAATCGGTTCCCGGGTACGACATTGTCCGCCAGATCGGAAAAGGGGGGATGGGCGTCGTTTACGAGGCGATCCAGAAGAGCAGCGGCGACCGCGTGGTGCTGAAGATGGTTGTGCCGGCTATCCGACAGGACGATCGGGCCATCCAGTTCTTCCTCCGGGAAGCAAGCACACTGAGCCGACTCCATCACAAACGCATTGTCCGATTTCTCGGAGTTCGGTGGTCGGGCGGCCGGCTGGTCCTCGCCATGGAATACGTGCAAACGATCGATCTGGGGGAGTATTTGGCCGCGAAGCGCGAAGAATCACGCGTTCGCCACTACTGCGGTATCATCTGCCAGGTACTGGATGCCTTGGGGTATGCGCACGAGCAAGGAGTCGTGCATCGGGATATTAAGCCGTCGAACATCCTCGTGGCCAGAAGCGGAAACCGCCTGCGAACGAAGGTTGCCGACTTCGGACTGGCGAAGAACTTCCAGGATGCCGGCTTCAGCGAAATGACCGGCGGCGGGGAACGGCGAGGCACAGTCCCGTTCATGCCTCCCGAGCAAATCGAGGATCCTTGTTACGCCAAGCCCGCGGCAGACATCTATTCGGCCGGGGCAACGCTCTACTACTATCTCGCCGGCCGTTACCCGCACGACTTTTCCAGCACGGACGACCCCATGGCAACGGTTGCCCAAATCGACCCCACGCCGATCGAAAGTCTTCGGCCGGATTTGCCGACGGGCCTGGCCGAGACCCTTCACACGGCCCTGGCGCGACGCCCGGAGGACCGTTTTGCTTCGGCTCGCGAGATGTACCGCGCTTTGTATTCTTTCGCCAAAGGATGAGGCCGTGTTGAGGGGAAGCAGTGTTTCAATGCCACCAGCCGTTTACCAAGCGACTTTGATTGTCCTGGCGTTCGGCGCCGCGCTGCGGTGCGGAGCCTATGGCGCCGAGTCGCACCACTCTCTGGCCGGCAAGGCGATCGATTACATGATCGTCGTCACCGGCGGCGAGTTGCTCCTCGGAGTTTACTCCGACGGCCATACGCAGTTTCTCGCTCAGACGCTCCATCCGCTGGGCCTCCACTGCGTGGGTTCGATGAGCGTCGATGACAAGCGGGGCGACATCCGGGAGGCGCTGCAGTTCGCGGTATCCCGAGCAAAGCTGGTCATTGTGACCGGCGGCCTCGGTCCAACGGAGAACGATATCACGCGAGAAGCCCTCTCCGAATTCACGGGCATTCCGCTCCGGGAGCACCCTGAGGTCGTCCGCGCCATGGCCCAGCGGTTCAAGACCTCGCCCGACGGGCTCCGCCCCAATCTCCGGCGACAGACGCAGGTCCCGGAAGGCGGAACGTGGCTGAAGAACACCGGCGGCACCGCGACGGGGCTGGTCTTCGACGACCCGCGTGCCGTCATCGTCGCGCTGCCCGGGCCGCCGCGCGAGCTTCAGCCGATGGTCCGCGACGAACTGGTGCCTTACCTGAGCCGCCGGTTCGGCACTCGTCTGCCCGGCTGCTCGCTGACGCTGCGATTCGTCGGCCTCGGCCAGTCGCAGATTTCGCAGACGATCGACGACAACCATCTCCTGGCTTCCGACGTCATCGTCTCTTCGCAATTCGAAGGCGGACGCGTCGACTACACGTTCGCGCTGCCCGACGATACGCCGCAGAGCCGGCTCCGGCTCCAGGAGCTCAAGCGCCGCATCGTCGAGCACCTGGGCGACAACATCTATGTAGAAGGGAGCACCACGCTGGAGCAGCACGTTGTGGAACTCTTGGGAAACGACGGCGCGAACATAGCCCTGGCGGAAGTCGGCAGCGGCGGGAGCCTGGCGGCGGCCCTGGGTGGAGTCGAGGATGCGCACCGTGTTCTCGCCGGGGCATGGTTCGCTCCGACCGAAGAGAAGCTGCGCAGCCTTCTCGGCGTTGGCGAAGAATCGTGGAAGAGCACGCCGGCCAATCGGCGGCCGGCGATCCTTGCAGCTGCGGCTGCCCGGCATACCGGGAGCCAATGGACCATAACCACCGGCGAGGTTCACCTCGAAGGCGACCGGCGCCTGATCGAGGTTGCATTTCGAGGTCCCGACGGCCGCACGGACGCCGAACAATTCGAACTTTACGGCACCGGAGATAGCGCCCGCTTTCGCTTGACAACCCAGTTGCTCGACCAACTGCGGCGGCGACTACGCTGAGCGGCCTTTCCGCTACGGCCTGTACGGCACCGTGCCGTTCTTGTCCACCGGGTAGCCCCACTTTTCGATGTAGACCTCCCCCGGCAAGAATGAATCGCCGGCGTCTTTCAGTTTGCGCTCAAGGATCCCCTTGAGCTGTGCCTGAAGCTCCGCGTACTGAGGCGCGTTCACCAGGTTCTTGAGCTGATACGGATCGGCCTGGTTGTCAAATAGCAGCCAGGGGCCTTCGAGCGTCTGGGCGTAGGTGTACCGCCGGGTACGAACGCCGCGGTATTCCCGTCCGCCGCGCGAGCGTGTCCATTCTCCGAACGGCCAGGGACACGTCAGCAGCGCTGCGCCGCCCGACGGATCGTCGCCTCCTTGCATATAGCCGCTGAAGTCTTTCCCCTCTAACCGTTCACGGGGCGGAAGAGAGGGGGACAGGTCCATGTTTTCGGCCGACGTCTTTGACGCCAAAGCACCCGAATTGTCCGAAAAATGGACCAGTCCCCGGCCGCTCCGTGAACGGTTACCTTTCCCCTCCACCGTTTCCGGAATCTCTGCGCCCGCCAGACCGAGCAGCGTCGGCAGGAGGTCCTCGGAATTGATCGGCGCGTCGAGCCGCTTGCCGCCTTCGCCGAGAAGGCGCGGGTAGCGAACCAGCAGCGGCACACGGATCGACTCGTCCCACGGCTTCTGTTTGCGGATCTCTCCATGCGAGTGAAGCATGTCGCCGTGATCCGACGTGAAGATGAAAATCGTGTCGCGCTCGATCTCCTCGTCACGAAGCGCTTTCCACAACCTGCCGACGCACTCATCCAGCGCCGAGCAGTGGGCGTAATACCCTGCCAGTTCTCGCCGGGCGACCTCGGCCTCTTCCGGCGGCACGTTCGGGCGAAGCTTGATCTTCGCGGGATCGTACATCGCGCGGAATCGCTCGGGGGCGGTCTCGTAAGGGTTGTGGGGCGGTCCCCAGGAGAGCATGAGCAGGAAAGGTTTTTGGCCGCGCGCATGGCGGCGGAGGTAAGAAATGGCGTCTTCGGTCTGGGCCGCCGCGTCGTACCCCTCCCACACTCTCTTGGTCGGGTCGTTGCCCTCGTAGTACGCCGAGCGGTTGTAGTTGTGCGTACATTCCAGGACCTTGAAATACTCGAAGCCCTGTCGCCGTTCGGGCGGGATGTACGACGATCTTCCGTGCCCATCGAGGTGCCACTTGCCGATGTAGGCGGTTTCGTATCCCTGGCGGCCAAGCACCTCGGCGATCGTCAGCGCCTCGCCCGGCAGTTGCACGTCGTTGACGAACACGCCGTGGGTCAGTGGCCGCTGACCCGTCAAGAGCGATCCGCGATAAGGCGAGCAGACCGGGCATCCCGATACCGCGTGGGTGAACATGATCGCCTGGTCCGCCAGCCGGTCCAGGTTCGGCGTTTTTACGTTCGGGTCGCCCGCGTAGCCGGTGGCGTCCGCGCGCCATTGGTCCGCGAAAACAAAGAGGATATTGGGAGCCCGAGGCCGTGGGGACGCGGCGAGAGAGGAACTCGCGCTGGCCAGAAAGATGGAAAAGACGATTGCCTGCGAAGCATTCATAGAAAGCTCTCCCTTCGACGATTCAACAGGGCCTTTGAGCCGTTCAAGAATAAGTTGTGCAACCTGGTGTGGAGCAGATTGCAGTCCGTCCAGGAAACGAAGGGTGGATTGAAATCCACCCTACAATGATTGACCAACTTATTCTTGAACGGCAACTAAGTCTAAGAGCCTATCCCAAAACCTCGCGAGGAGAAGGGGACAGGCACATTTTGCTCCGAAGACTCCGCAAAATGACCCAGTCCCCGGCGGTTTTGGGATAGGCTCTAAGACATCCTCGCCACGTCATTCCGCTTCCATCTTCAATCGCCCGCTTGAAACGCGCCGCTGCCGGTTTGCACGTCAAGGCTCGCCCTGCTCGATCTCGACCGCGCTGAGGATCGGCATTTGAGCGCGGTCGGGTCTCGGGGTCTTGGGCACGAGCTCGATCGAGAGCACATCCGCTGCGCGGACCGCGGCGAAATCGCGGACGACGGCCTTGCTCCCACCCCCGGCCTCCGCCACGACGTCGAAGTCTTCAATCACCGTTTTCCCCTGCAGCTTGACGTCGAAAACCCGCTGTCCCGCATCCGCCTGTTCGAGGTCGGCGAAGTGGAGCCGGACGCGGTAATCTGCTGCCGAAGCGCCCGGGTCGCGAAGGGGGATCTCGCACTTCAACAGCCCGCAGGCCCAGGAAGTGTACAGCCACTCGGGCTGCGGACCAGCGACCCGGTTCGACTCGGCGTTGACGGCGGCAAACTCGCCTCGCTCAAGAAAGGTCGTCTTGACGTCGAACTTGATGTCGAGCGAGTTCTCCCGGTAGGGCTTGGGACGCAGGTTGGTCAGCCAGAGGTTTCCTTGGGCGTCGCGGCGGTCTCCGGGGGCGCCGAGGTTCAGCCTGAGTGTCTTCACCGGAGTCGTCGGACCCGCGGCACTGAAGATGGCCCAGGGATTGCGAGGCTCGCGCGGTTCAAGCACGACCGTCGTGAGGATCGAGAAGAGGCAGACACATCCCGAAGAGGCCTCGGGCATCATCACCAGGCCGTTGGCGGGGATGCCGTTGATCCAGCACCCGAGCCGATGCCCGGCGAAGTGTCGAGTCCCTCCGTCGCCCGCCAGGTCGCAAAACCCGGTGTCGCCGGAGCGGAACAGAAGCATGTTCGGCGAGGCGGTGACTATTCCGCAATGGTGCCCGGTCCGCATGAGGCTCCAGGGTACCTCTTGGCCGGTGATCGGGTGCAGCCGCGTCTTCTGGGCGCCGCTGCGGAGGTCGTAGGACCAGGGTTCCGCGATCACCTCGTCTTCGACGACGATCGGCCGCCCCTTGTAGTTGGCGTCGCGCGCCCAGAGCTTGTACCCGTCGTCGGCGGACAAGGCGACGAGCCGCCTGCGTTTGAACTCGCCGTCGACGAACTGCTGCCAGTAATGCCCATTGGCGTTCGCGCCGCCCAGGATGAGCACACCGTCGTGATACATCAGCGTCAGCGCGCCGCCGCCGATGCCGATGTCGCTGCAATCGGTGACGTCGACCGGCTGCGACCACAGCTTTTCTCCCGTATGGACATCCAGCGCGATCGCCGTCCGCGCGTCGAGCCGCTTGAGCCGGGCCTCCGCCTCTTCGCGCTCCTTGCCGGTGAGCGTGGCCAGTTCGCTCTTGTCCTGTCGCAGCAGTGCGTCGCGCTCCTCCTTGGAGATGGAACTGTCGATATAGAAGACCCGCTCGTCACCGATCGCGATGGTGTGGTGGGCGATGTTTCTTCCCGGGTGTTCCCAGAGGTGCCGGCCGTTCTTGGTGTCGATGGCAAAGAGGACATCCGTCAGGTCGTCGGGTTTCTTGCCGCGCCGCCGGAGCGCCGCGTCGAGCGGCTTGACGATGGTCGCCGCGCCGTACAGAATGCCGTCCTCGTAAGCCACGAATCCCCACAGGTGCGTGCCGCTGTTCCGCTTCGACTCGGGAAGCTCGTGGGCCGCCTTGACGGCCCCCGTGGCGGCGTCGTACTCGTAGCACTTGTCGCCCATCATCAGCAATACGCTGCCGGCTGCCGCCACCAGGTTTCCGGGCGCGCGGTTCATGAAGACGCCGACGCGGATCGCCTCGGGGTTCTCCCGCTCCCAGAGAAGCTGGCCGTTGTAGGCGTCGTAGGCCATGAGGCTGTCCTCCCCCTGGATGAACAGACGCCCGTTGGCGGCCACGGGAGCGACGGCGCCGTCGTGGCGGTTGACCATCTTGTCCTCGCCCGGATCGCCGTACCACAGCACCCCCAGTTCCCCGCGGACGCGCCGGTCGTCGCTGCACCCCGTGTTGCCGGCATTTCCGTACTGGTGCGACCAGCTTCCGGCTTCGGGCAAGGGGCCGCGGGTCAGAATCGCGGTGTTTCCGTCCGCGCAAATCGCCCCCTGGTCTCCGAGATCCAGCGCCACGAGCGTTTCCCGCAGCGCATCGGGCGAAACCGCCGGTCGCGGCGCTCCTTCCGGACACATGAGACAGACCACGCCTCCCACGGGCTTCAGATGCCGGGCGATCTTCCGCGGATCGGCGGGGAACCGGCCGGTCAGCAGGTGCGTGTCGGACACGATCAAATTGGCGAAATAATTGGAGTAGGCAATGGCGGCCGGGTCGACGTGATGCACCGTCACCCGGTGGCCGTACAATCCCGCTTTCGAAAGCGCCTCGCGTGCGGCGGCGACCTTCGTCGCGTCGGGTTCGATGCAGTAGATCTTCAACTCGCTGCCTTTCGCCAGTTCGTAGGCCAGCCGACCCCGTTCGCCGCCGACCACCAGGCAGTAGCCCCGCTTGACGTCGGCTCGCCGGAGGATTTCTTGCGCGGCGGTGCGATAGAGTGCCGTGAATTCATCCCGGGGGTAAGGATCGTCGCTCTCCGTGGCGAGATGTACGGCGGCTTGTTCGATCTCGCCCGGCCGGAAGCACGCAATCTTCCCCGACGTTGTGCTGACATAAAGGTTTCCGGCGGCAACGGCCAGCCCGCGGGCCTTGCCGTCGACTTCCGACCGCCACGCCCGCTCGCCGTTTCGGGTATCGAACGCGAGGACTTCGCCGTCTCCCCCGGCGATCAACAGCCCCTCGGTGACGATCAGCGCAGACTCGGCGGTGGTCGGCGTTTGCCAGACGACGCCGATGTCGCGGCTGGCTTGGATCTCCCTATTCAACTCCTGGATGCGAGCACGATACTTGGCGGCAACCTGCTTCGACGCCCCGGAAAGCTTGCGGTTGAGCGCATACGCTTCGAGGCTCTTCTCCTGGCGGACGCCGCTGGCCTCGGCGTACCGGGCGCGATCGAGCCGGGCGGCTGCCTTGCCGGTTAGGATATAGGCCGCGTCGCCCTGAAAAGTCATCTGGTAGCCGTCGAACCATCCGTAGCCGACCTTTCCCGTATCCTGGTCGACTGCCAGCAGGTGGTGCGCGCCGGTGGCGATCATCTGCCCATCGACCAGCATCACTTCCGTTCCGCCGACCACTCCGCCGGCCGTCGTCCTCCAAGCGGCTCGGGCCTTGAACAACAGAGAGCCGTCGTTGCGGTCGAAGGCGGCAGGCATGACGCGTCCCGAGGGCACGAACAGCCGTTCCCCTTCCAGCAGCAAGTAGCCCTGCGGGGAAAGGTCGTCGCGGCCGGCGTCGGCCTGGCTGATGTCATCCCGCACCCAGAGCACCTCGCCCGTCTGCGCGTCCACGGCCGCGAGATAGACCGTCTCGTGCGGAAAGATCCCCGCGCCGAAGTAGGCGACTCCGCCGTCTACGAGCACGCCCGTGCGGACCGGCCAGCGCGAGATCATCGCGCCGCGCGCGATGAGCCATTCATCCAACGGTGCGACGTGCCGCTTCCAGACCATTCTGCCTGTCTCCGCGTCGAGGCAGTAGGCGAAGCCGTCGTCGGAGCCGAAATAGACTTTCCCATCCGCCACCGTCGGGGCCAGCCGGATTGGACCGCCGGTGAAGAAGCTCCAAATCGCCTCGCCGGTATGCGCGTGGCGGCAGTGAAGCTGGTGGTCCGACGTTCCGAAATACACCCGGTCCCCGACAATGGCCACGTGGAAGGCGTCGTCATAACCGATACGGTCCCGGATGACCTTCCCTTCCAGGATCCGACCTGCCGGGTCCGCCCACGCGTTCTTGGGAGGAGCCGGCGGAACATAGTCCCATGCCCGGGCGAGGGGAAGCCGCAGCGTGTCGGGCGAGGAGCCGGAGCGGGCCGCGTCGTAGCGAAACTGCGGCCAGTCGCCCGCCTGCGAAGTGGCCGCGAGCAAACAGGCAACGATTACCAACATCGCCAGGGAATACCGTTTCATGTTGTTCTCCGTGCGGGTTTCCGAGGACACCACGTGCCCGATACGCCGGGATGGACTACGCCGCCGTTGGGGATTGTCATCCGCGGCCGACATCTTCTCGAACGGTACCAAGTTGAGGGAGCCGGTGCAAGACGTTCGGGTCGGCGGCGGTGTGTGGTGCCCAAGTCGCGAATTTCTCAGAACGGAGGCACTTTGGGCTCCACACCGTTCTGGGTGGAACGGTTCATGTTTTGGCCTGGTCGTCATTTGTTCTTGGTCATTGGTCATTCGTTCTTTGTTCTTCGTTCTTTTGCGCGGGCGGGTGTGGTGGCACGGCGCGGAATGGGTGCGCATGTTCACTATTGCCTTTTGAGGATAATGGGTGCGGCGCGTTTCTGCAAGGTTTTTTTTCGGCCAAGGGGTCGGATTGGCGGAAGGCGTGTGTGGAAGAGACTGGCCGGGAAGGAGTTGCGTGGCGGGGGCCGGCGGCGAAAAGATTTCGCGGCGGGTACTGTACACGCGTCTGCGCCCCTGCTGTGGGAGCTTTCGAGGGCGTTTAAGCCGGATGAATTCGTTTTTCCGGGGAAACGTCGGGGGAGGCATCTTTCGCCGCGAACCGCGCAGCGGATCGTGGAGCGTGCGAGGAAGATCACGGGGATCACCAAGAAGGCCACCCCACACTGAAGCTGCGCCCCACTTGCCATTGTTCCCCAACCAGGGGCCGTTCTCGATGTGTTGCGCGCTGAAGGGACTGCGGATTTCTTGCCAGGGCGGACCGCGCGCGGTAGATTACCCGTAGGGCTACGCTGGTCGGCTCCCGATCGGTCGGGTTGCTGTTCCCAGTGGAGCCGCAAGATGCGACATGTTGAGCGCTAGAACAACGTTGGCTGCCGGATTCCCAAATATGGTCGATGCGTCCCGAAGAGCACGGAACGTCCTCCAGTTCAGTCTCCGCTCGCTCTTCTTCGTGATGTTCGGAGTCGCTATCCTTGCTCATGCCTCGCGGTTCGGTGGCGATGCAACTGGGATGACGGTGTTTGCGTTGGGATCGACGTACGGTGCGTTAGTTGGCCGAAGGCGCTTGCACTCCTCCCTTCTCTATGGAGCTATCGGGGGCGCGGTAAGCATGTGGATAGGTTTGCTGCTATCTACTCTCGTCGCCAATGACGCCGTCTACGCTAGATTTGTGCGAGACCAGTTCGTTGGGCTCTTCGTATTTACCTTAGCCGAGGGGGCATTGCTGGGCGCATTCATTGGCGTTGCTGTGCGGACCCTTTGGTGGGTTGCACACAGACAACATACCCGCAACCGTGAGGAGCAGAGGCGACGCGGCGAACATGCGTAGCTATCCAACAGCGCGCGACCGCTAGACCCCGGCATCCATGCCGGGGACGCCTCCGGTATGGTGCCGACCGCGGCGGAGTGGTAAATAATCGGATGTTGGGCAGAGGACGAAGGGGACATTCTACTTTATATGATTGTAACAGAATGTCCCCTGCCCAGGGTGTGTTAATCTACGCTTGGCGCGAGCTGAAACCGAAACGGCTGCCGGGAAGTCACAACCAGTATGTGCGGAAGAGTGGTCTTCCGGGCGCGATCCGGCCGATATCGATTTCCATCTTCAGCGTAGGCGATGTCAAGTTTTTGGGAGGCTGGAAAGAAAGGTACAGCAAAAGCAACTCGAGCTGGTCGGTTCGCTTCGGTCGCGAAATGCGGAATCTTCGGCCAAGACCGCCCTCGATGACCTCTACGCGGAGTTGTCGGCAATCGAGCCCCAAATCGTGTACGAAAGAGAGGCCATTCTGCGGCTGCAGAAAGACATCGCAATGCGGGACGAAGTGCTCGTAGTGTGGGAGGAGCGGCAGAGGGCGAGGCAAAGAAAAGATTTTCATGTCGAGGAAGACCGCCCCTAACGGCCGACTCCCACTTCGGCCGGGTTGCCACCGTGTCTTTTCGCGCTCTATGATGCGGCCGTTTCAGACAGCGGCGAAGACTTCATCGGATGCGGGCGTTCCCGCTCGGTGAGTGACGTCGATCGGTCCGAGACTCTTACGCATTGAAAATCTTGGGGGGCCGCGCCATGTCCGAAGTCACCCGGATTCTCCACGCAATTGACCAGGGCGATCCTCAAGCGGCGGACCGGCTGCTTCCGCTGGTCTACGACGAACTGCGGCGTTTGGCATCGCAGAAGTTGGGGCATGAGTCGCCCGGCCATACGCTGCAGCCCACGGCGCTGGTGCACGAGGCATACATCCGGCTGGTGGATGTCGACCAAGAGCAGCACTGGGATGGTCGGCGCCACTTCTTCGCCGCTGCCGCGGAGGCGATGCGCCGGATCCTTGTCGAAAGTGCGCGTCGGAAGCAGCGGAAGAGACACGGGGGCGAACTCCATCGGCAGGAGCTGCATGAGAATGCTGCGGCGGTCGACCGAGACGTGTCGGAAGTGCTGGCCTTGGACGAGGCCTTGGCCGAGTTCGCGGCCGTGGCTCCTGAAAAGGCCGAGCTGGTCAAGTTGCGGTATTTCGCCGGTCTGAGCCAGGAACAGGCCGCCGAAACGCTGGGGATATCCCGCGCAACCGCCGCACGCTATTGGACTTACGCACGGACCTGGCTTTATCGCCGAATCCAGCAGTAGGTGCCGCTTGTCGAGCGGGACCTGGGCGAAGTGGTCCCGCTCGGCAAGCGGCACCTACCAGTCACCCACGTTGGAAAATTTTTGAGCGCCAGGCACTTTTGTCGCATTGCATGGAGACACCTTTTCCCAAGGAGCCCAATCATGAGCGATCGCCCCAGCGAGATCGAAGCCGTGTTCCTGGCCGCCCTGGAGAAATCCACGCCCGACGAACGAACCGCCTACCTCGACGAGGTTTGCGCCGCGGACCCCGAGCTGCGAAGCCAGGTCGAGTCCTTTCTGCGGTCCCATGAAGAGGCCGGCAGCTTCCTCGAACACCCTCCGGCCGGCTTGGCCGCGACGGCGGCAACTCGCGATGCGTCGGACATCCCGTCGTCGCTCTGCGGCGCCGCCGAATCCGCGCTGGATTTCCTCGAACCGTGCGACAAGCCGGATCGGTTAGGCCGACTGGGGCAGTACGAGATCATGGAACTGGTCGGCCGGGGCGGCATGGGAATCGTCTTGAAAGGCCACGATCCCAAGCTGAACCGGGTGGTTGCCATCAAGGTGCTTGCCCCGGAATTGGCGGCAATTGCGACGGCTCGGCAGCGATTCCTTCGCGAAGCCCAGGCGGCCGCGGCCGTCAGCCACGATCACGTCGTGACGATCCACGCCATCGACGACGGCGCCCGATTGCCGTTTCTCGTCATGGAGTACGTCGCCGGCCAGTCGCTCCAGCAGCGGATCGACCGGACCGGCCCCCTCAAGCTCGCGGAGATCCTGCGGATCGGCAAGCAGATCGCCGCGGGCCTGGCCGCCGCCCATGCCGAGGGTCTGATCCACCGCGACGTCAAGCCGGCGAACATCCTGCTGGAAAACGGCGTGGAACGCGTGAAGATCACCGACTTCGGCTTGGCGCGGGCAGTCGACGAGGCCCGCGTGACCAAGACCGGAGTCGTGGCGGGGACTCCAGAGTACATGTCGCCGGAACAGGCCCAAGGGCTGGCAATCGACTATCGCTCCGACCTGTTCAGTCTCGGCTGTGTGCTCTACGCGATGTGTACGGGCCGCTCGCCCTTCCGCGGCGAGAGCACGATTGCCGTGATCCGCCGCGTCTGCGACGACACGCCGCGGCCGGTCCGGGAGGTGAATCCGGAAATACCGGGGTGGCTTGCCGAGATTATCAAGAAACTGTTATCGAAAAAGCCAGGGGAGCGATTGCAGTCTGCCCGAGAGGTGTCGGAACTATTGGGGCAGCATCTTGCGCACTTGCAGCAGCCGGCGGCGGTTCCGAGGCCAGGCAGTCTGTCTCCGGCCGCCGATACACCGGTACAGCGACAGCAGAGAGGCCGCGGCCGATGGGGCGTGGCCGGTGTGGTCGCATTGGCCCTTCTGGCAGTCCTGACGCTCACCGAATCGACAGGCTTTACCAGGCTTTGGATCGCTGTAACCAACAGTCTTGGCAACGGATCGAAGAAGGCGGCAGCAATAGGAACACCCGGCGAAGAGCCAGGCCCGCCGCCTGTGGATGTCCCGCGCGTCAACCGCGCCCTTCAATTCAACGGACGCGATCACTACGTCTTGACGCCGATCAAAATCGATACCGGTGACCCGTTGACCGTAGAGGCGTTCGTCATACCGGTCTCGGAAAACCCTCTCAACGCGCCGCGAATGCCGCACATGACGAGAAGTTGGTCCACAATCGTGTCGGACCAGCATAACTCCGGGATCGGGCTGCTCATCAGTCCAACCGGCTTCTGGTTCGTGATTCACAACGGTAGCGACTATGTCGCTGCGAGAAGCACACAGTTCCCCTTCCGCGGAGAGCGAGTCCACTTGGCGGGCGTTTTCGACGGGAAGTGGGTCCGACTGTTCGTCAACGGACATCTCTCCGCTGAGACACCGTTTACAGGGACATTCAATCCCTCACCATTGACATTCATGATTGGGGCCGACCCCCAGCCCGGCGCTGTAAATAGGATCCTTGAATTCAAAGGCATTATGGACGAGGTGCGGTTCTCAAAAGTCGCGCGCTATGCCAGCGATTTCGCGCCGGAGGAGCGCTTCGAATCAGATGACGATACGTTGGCGCTGTACCATTTCGATGAAGGAAAAGGCGAGGTCGCGTATGATTCTTCCGCCAATCGTCTTGATGCCCGAATCGCGGGTGCCGAATGGATTGATGTAGATTCGTTATCACCAGCACTCGTATCACCGCCGCGACGAGCACCCCAGGTAACTTCACCGGCACCGAAGGATGCTGTCGATCTGCTCGCGATCACAGACCCGAAGAGAGACACGAGAAGCGCGCTGGTCGGAGCTTGTCGGCTGGAGGACAAGAGGCTCATCCTGGCAAACTGCCCTACCGTGGCTATTCCGTACCTGCCTCCGGATCAATACGAGATCCGCGTACGTCTTCAGCGCCTATCAGGATTCACCGGTTTCGGGATTTCCTTCAACCTCGACGGCAAACGGCTATGGGCGTTGGTCGACAACGTGGAATCCAAGAAGAGTTCAAGCAGCATTAGCGTATGGACTGGAAGGCAATTTGAAACAGTCGCTGAAGTCCATCCCGGAACTCTATTGTCCTGCGGACAAAGGCCACGCTCTGCTGCGGTGTCGTACGAGAAGGACAGAATCGCAAAGTCTACCTGAAATGCGACGGAGTCGACATTTGCCATTGGCAGGAGAGATTGACAAACCCGTGGCCGGCAATATGTTTTCGTTGCCGGACAACAGGTTCGTATCTCTGGCCGGCTTTGGAGACACGTTTGTGATCGAAAGCGCGGAACTCATTCCGATCTCCGGAAAAGGGCAGCCACTCTGTTTCACGGACGAATCGGCACCGCGAGATTATCAAGCGGCCGAGCGGCTGATATGGCATGGTGGAGTCCTGCGATTGAGGGCCGGTGGAAATCAGCCGGTCGAGATCAATCAGGTTGGTAACCTGCCGTCGTCATTGGTGATCAACGGGATCGATTTGCGGAGATGCAGACGCTTCGCCGACGATCAACTGACGGATGTCACCGGATTCGGAAAACTCGAGACCGTTGGGCTGCGGGGGCAAAAGGATCTCTCCGATACCGCACTGGAATCCCTCGTTACTGTCTGCTCTCCGCGTGAAATCGACCTCGCCAACACGTCGATCACGGACGAAACCCTCGGCTGTTTGGCAGGTATATCAGGATTGGAAAGCTTGGATCTTAGCTTCACGGCGATAACTGACGAAGGGTTGGCAAGCATCGAAGGGTGCAAGTCCCTTCGAAGGCTCGCCCTGGCCGGCACGCAGATATCCGACGCGGGAGTGCAGCATCTTTCCAAGCTGACGGAGCTTGCGGAACTCGATCTTTCCGGTACAAACATTTCCGGTGATGGCCTCGAAAAACTGAAGAACCTTACCGGCCTTGAGCGTCTCATGCTCGATCACACGCAGATCCAGGATGCCGATATGGCGCACCTGCGCAGCACACCCACTCTGACTTCTCTGTCTCTTGCGAACACACGCGTCTCCGACGCAGGCTTGAGGGAGTTGGACGAGTTGAAGGGCCTGGCGGAGACCTGCGTTGTGGGAACGCAAGTCACCACCGGAGGCGTCGCTGCGTTCAACCAGAAACTGCCGGATTGCCGAGTTGAACATCAAGGGGACGCCCCCGTCGACCTGCTCAAGCTCTTTAGTATTCACCGGAAGGCGGACACAGGGGGGTGGACATTCAAGCAGGAAGCCCTGGTATCATCGGGCGGGAAATGGCCACGGGTAAAGATCCCTTTCCTTCCTCCAGAAGAGTATCTGCTGGACGTGGCTGCCGGGCGTGCATCGCGAAAGGACGGGGGCCTGTTCCTCGGATTAGTTCTCGGCGGCCAGCGGTTTGGCGTCACAATCAATACGATTCTTGCAGGTGCGATTGCGTCGGGCCTGGAACTGGTCGACGGTCGTCGTGTCGACAACAACGAAACGACGGTTGCCGGGTATCCGTTGGGGGATTCCGAGGCGTTTACCATACGAGTTGTCGTCCGCAAATCACGGATCACGGTGAGCATCGACGGTCGGCTGATCATCGATTGGCATGGTGACCCCAGCCGCTTGGCACCCTATCACTGGCAGGGCGATTTCGACGAGAACGTGTTGGCCCTAAGTTCGTACGACACGGTCTACCGAATCACTAAGATGCAGATCACACCGATTTCCAGCACCAACCGCAATGAACCATGATCAGGTATGACCACGTCCCTCGCAGTGACGCCGCTCGCCCTTATCCGTGTCAAGGAGCCAAGATGTTGCCTGATCGTCTAACCTCGGGCCGGTCATCGGACGCAACCACTGGTTCCCCTCTGCGCTCTTCGTTCCTCTGCGTTACCCCTTCTTATCTTGCCGGATTCAGAACAACGCAAAGGAACGAAGAGCGCAGAGGTTCGTCTTTTGCCGCCCTATTCCCTTCGTGTGGATCGGTAGTGCAAATCCTGGCGCGTGGCCGAGCGCTGTGGCAAGAAACGGCAAGATCGTGCTGGGGGAGTTCAAGGTAGCAGGCATCCTCGCCGGACCGCGGCGGACGGCACATGGAGCGTGCCTGCTACCTCTTGCGCGAACTACGGATTCGCTGGTTCGAACCGCCCCTTCTTCAGCGGCCCCCTGGATCGGTGTCTTGAAACGGAAAGCAGGTTTTTCCCAGAATCCGTGTTAGGTCTTCGCGGCAATCCCTGTTCTTCCTTTTAGAAAGGCACACCATGGACGACTGCGAACCGACACGCCTGAGCCTGCTCGCCCGGCTTCGAGACCGAGGCGACCACGGGGCGTGGGGGGAGTTTGTCGAGGTCTACACGCCGTTTGTCTACGGCGTATTGCGAAAGCGGGGGCTTCAGGACGCCGATGCGGCCGACCTGACGCAAGAGACGATGCGGAGCGTGTTTCAGGCGGTCGGCCAGTTTGATCATGCACAACATGCCGGCGCCTTTCGCGGCTGGCTCGTCAAAGTGGTCCAGAGCCGGCTCAACGACTTTCACGCCCGCAAGCGGCGGCAGACGGTAGGGAGCGGGGATACCGCTGGGTACGAGCGGCTGGAGGCCCTGCCCGCGCCGGATCACGATGCGGAGGCGATCGAAAAGGAATACCGGAAGTGCCTGTTCCAATGGGCGACCGGGCAAGTGCGGGACGAGTTTCAGGAGAACACCTGGCGGGCGTTCTGGCTGACCTACGTGGACGGGCACGGGAGCAAGGAGGCGGCCGAATCGTTAGGGATCAGTTTGGAAGCAGTCTACATGGCCCGCAGCCGCGTCCTCGCCAGACTGAGGAAGAAGATCCAACAAGTGGAAGGACAGGCGGCCCAGTAGGTCCCGCTTGCCGAGCGGGACCTGGCCTCAGAGAGACCGCTGAAAAAGCGGACAGGCAGCACAACATCCAACAAACGGAAGGACAGACGGATGGGCGCAGTAGGTCCCGCTTGCCGAGCGGGACCTGGCCTCAGAGAGACCGCTGAACTTGCCAAGCGGGACCTGATCCCAAGGTCCCGCTCGGCAAGCGGGACCTACCAATTCCATCCTCATCGACGGAGGGCGTAATCATGGCCATCACTTCCCAGTGTCCCGAAAGCCGGCAACTCCAAGCCCTCTTGGACGGCAATCTCACCGAACAGGCGCAAGCGTCGCTCGAATCCCACCTGAAGACCTGCGAATCGTGCCGGGCCCGGCTCGATGAATTGACCGGCCATGTCGATCTTCTCTCCGAGGCGCGCGGAAAGAACTCTCCCAGGAGCCGACGAGCGATTCCGGCCTACAACGGGCCGTCGAGCAACTGAGGGCCCGGGGCCCTTCCACCGGCAACCGCTCAGCCGAACCACCCACCGAAGCGGAGGAGCACTGCGTCGCCGGCCTGTCGTTGGATTTCCTCGACCCGCCGACGCAGCCGCAGACCGTCGGTCAGCTCGGCCGCTACGAGATCACCGGCGTGATCGGCCAGGGCGGCATGGGCGTGGTCTTGAAAGCCCGCGACCCGGCGCTCAACCGTTTCGTGGCCATAAAGGTCCTCTCGCCGCAGCTCGCCTCCAGCGCCACCGCGGGCAAGCGCTTCACCCGCGAGGCCCAGATGGCCGCCGCGGTGAGCCACGACCACGTGGTCACGATCCACGCAGTCGACGCGGCCAAGGGACTTCCCTTCCTGGTGATGGAGTACATCGCCGGTGTCTCTTTGGAGGAACGCATCCGGCGGACCGGGCCCTTGAAAGTGGAAGAGATCCTGAGGATCGGGATGCAGGCCGCCTCAGGCCTGGCGGCAGCGCACGCCCAAGGACTCGTTCACCGCGACATCAAGCCGAGCAACATCCTGCTGGAAAACGGCGTGGAGCGGGTGAAGATTACCGACTTTGGCCTCGCCCGCGTGGTGCATGAAGCCAAGATTACCAAGACGGGCGTGGTGGCCGGCACGCCGGAATACATGTCGCCGGAGCAGGCCCGCGGCGAAGATATCGATCGCCGCAGCGATCTGTTCAGTTTGGGCTGCGTGATGTACGCGATGTGTACCGGACATTCGCCGTTCCGGGCCACGACGGTCACGGGGGCGATTCACCGGGTGTGCGAAGACACACCGCGGCCGATTCGAGAGGTGAATCCAGACATACCCGACTGGCTGACGGGGATTATCGATCGGCTGCTGGCGAAGAAGCCGGATGAGCGGTTTCAGACGGCTGCCGAGGTGGCGGAAGTCTTGGGGAGCTATTTGGCGCACGTGCAGCAGACGTCGGGAGGTCAATTGCCAATTCGGTTTGTGCCCGATATCTCACCTCGCGCGAGTCGGTGGCGGTCGTATGCGTGGAAGGCAATTGCGGCCGCCGCATGCTTTTGCGTCGTGTTGTTTGGACTGCGGGAATTCAAGAACGACACACCCGCCACGAAACCCCTTGCGGGACCGACGCCAGTGGAAGTGTCGGATCCCGAAGGCCCCATACAACCGGTGCCCGATCGCTACCGTCCGATTGATATGGACGAGTACGCGACGGCCGCGAGAACCGATCAAGCCGACCCCTCAACAATCAATCTATCGGCACTGAAAACGGGGCTCCAAAATCTGCACGGCATTCCTTTCCGCATCGGGGACCAATACATACTACTCGGTGGCGAGCAAATCGCACAACTGCCGGGAAAAGTGGAAGGAATCCGGATCGGCGATGTTGCGTCAACGCTGCATTTTCTGCACGGCACTCAGCATTCCGGCTCAGCAGAGGGCGTGCTCGGCTACTATAGCGTCCATTACGAGGACGGCTTCCGGGATATGATTCCGATCGTCCTGGATAGGGACGTCCAAGACTGTCGCGATCGGCCTACGATGGCAAATGTCGCGTGGACCGGCAGCGACTCCGCAGGAGGGTCGCTTTCACTGTGTCACTCGTCCTGGACAAATCCTCGGCCAGAAAAGCGGATCGCGCGTATCGGATTCGTGCGAATGCCGCAGATGAATGCATCGCTGTTTTGTGTCGCGCTGACGTGCGAGATGATTCCCCAAGTGCCCCATTCCCAGTCAACGCTGGTTCTGGATGTCGCGAAGACCTCGTTGGCTCCGGGTCTTGAACTCACGCTGAGCGGGAACGATGAGCGCATTACGCGAGCCGCCTCTTCGCGCGAGGTACTGCGGCTAAAGCCCGGAGATTACGCCGTCAATTTGTCGCTTCGTTCACGTCAAAGAGTGCTCCGAACCGGCACCTTGCATCTTAAGGCAGGGACCAGTCAGCGAATAGAGTGCGATTGGTTTGACACAACGCTCTATCCTCCGGAGCGAAACTGCCTCGCGGAATTGGTGGGACACGGCGCACCGCTGACGGGAATCGTGTTTTCGCACGACGGCAAGATGCTGGTGGTCGCATGCGAAGATGGCAAAGCCTACGTGTGGAAAGCCACAAGTTCACAGTGGCTCTGCGTCGCTATACTGGCAGGCCACATTGGCAGTGTTCAGTGCGTCGCCTTATCGGAGGATGACAAGATCTTGGCAACAGGGGGCGCCGACAAGAGAGTGTTGCTGTGGGATCTCGGCTCCGGTGCTGTTCAGGCATCACTTCAAGGCCATAGTTCTACGGTTCGATCCGTTACGTTCTCGCCCGATGGTGCGAGCATAGCATCTATAGACTTCACGGGTACGGTGATCGTGTGGGATGTCTCGGGCCACACCGAAAAGCAGCGTTTCACGGCGCAGAGCGGTACATCGGAGTGGAAAGGAGTGGGACCACGGGTCACTTATTCGCCGGATGGGAACGTGCTGGCGACCGCCGGGAAAGGAGAATCGGTTAAACTCTGGGATGCGCGGACATTGAAGCCGGTTAACGAACTTCACGGGGTTTCCCGCTGGGTCTCTGATCTGGTGTTTTCGCCTGATGGAACATTTGTCGTCGCGGCCGACGCAACTGGCACGAAGGTGTGGGCAACGGCGAGCGGCGAACTGAAAGGGACGCTCCCGGGCAACGAGCACTTCTCATTGAGCGTCGCCGTGTCTGCGGATGGCAGAATGGCTGCTTGCGGCCTGCCAAAGGGGGTGCGCCTGTTTGATTTCGCAACGCAGACAATGATCGATGCATTCCCCACCCACTGGGGCGCGATGGCGTCAATGGCCTTCTGTTCAAACGCTCCAATTCTGGCAACGGCCGGAGACGATTACGTAGTTCGGCTCTGGGACGTTTCGCAGACTCCTTCTACACCTCCACCCCCTCGCGCGCCTTGTTTGTGCGCGTTTCGATCAGTAGATCGTCCATTCGCAGTTTGCGGCGACATCCTGGCAGTGTTCAACTATCGCCCGTACACAATTCAACTACTAGACCTCGAGAATTGGAGCCAAGCCGCACAGATATCGAGTCAAGACCTAAGGCATGGAAGCTGGTCGCCCGCCGCCGTCTGCTTTCTGTCGGATTCGCATAGGTTTGCAACGACAGAACGAAGCGGCACCTTGAGGCTGTGGGACTTCGACGATGGAAAACAGCGGATATATCAGCGGGCAACACAGCCGATAGACAATACGTCTTCGTACATTCGAATCGCGGCTTCGTCGGACGGACAATGGCTCGCTGTACCTGAGCGCAATCGCGTTTCGCTGTTCGACGGTGAGAAGTTGGCGCGGCAGAGAACGTTGGATATTGGTGAAGGCGAAGCACTGGTGGTGGCATTCTGCCCACGGCGGCCGCTCTTGGCAGTGGGAACGGATTCTGGACAACTGATGCTGTGGGATGTCGAAAGCGGCCAAGACCTTGCGTCATTCTCGCACGGCAGTTCGCGGATTCTCGGATTGGTCTTTTCGCCGGACGGCAAGACACTCGCCTCAACCAGCGAGGAATCCACAGTCAGGCTGTGGAACGTGGGAAATGTTGAATTGGTGACTGAAACTCGAGTCCTTGAAGAGCACACCGGTGCGGTTTTTTCCGCCGACTTCTCCCAAGACGGCAATTGGCTTGTCACGGCCGGTGGAAAGTACGATTTCACCGATGATTCCGCCTTTTATCAAGCTCCGACACCGGGAGAAGTTAAGATCTGGAACGTGGCAACCGGGCATCGGATAGCTGACGTGGTCACTTCTGACATGTGCGCGTTCGACGCGCGTTTTTGCCGTGACGGTAGATGGCTTGTTGTCGAAGGCGGTTTCAAGACCAGCGTGTGGGATGTCGAGCAGGTCCTCGAATATGCATCTAAGTCCGAAACGCAAGCATCTGTGAGTAGCACCCGCGAAGAGCGCGATTGAGCACCAAGGCTTCGTAAGAGGCCCCTTGAAATAGAACGGAGACATATCATGTCCATCCACTCCCCATGTCCGGAAATCAACCGCCTGGAAGCCCTCTTGGGCGGCAACCTGCCAACGGTCGAACAGGTCTTCCTGGAAGCCCATCTCAAAACCTGCGAGACTTGCCGGGCCAGCCTCGATGAGTTGACCGGCCAGGTTGGTCTGCTCTCCGAAAGCGGCCGGAGGGAGGTTTCCGAGGGGAATGGGCCGAACACGGCGCTCCGCGGGGCGATGAGCCGCTTGAAGGCCGCGGGCCCGGAGTCGGCGGCGAACTCGGCCGACACGCCCACCGCCGCGGAGCAGCCGGGCGTGGAGGGGATTTCGTTGGACTTCCTCGACCCGCCCAGCCAGCCGCACTGCCTGGGGCAACTCGGAGAGTACGAGATCACCGGCGTGGTGGGCCACGGCGGGATGGGCGTGGTGCTTAAAGGGCGAGATCCGGCGCTGAACCGATATGTAGCCATCAAGGTCCTCTCGCCGCAACTTGCCTCCAGTGCCGTCGCGGGCAACCGATTTATGCGCGAGGCCCAAATGGCCGCCGCGGTCAGCCACGACCACGTGGTCACGATCCACGCCGTCAACCGGGCCAAGGGGCTGCCCTTCCTGGTCATGGAGTACATCGCCGGTGTCTCTTTGGAGGAACGCATCCGGCGGACCGGGCCCTTGAAAGTGGAAGAGATCCTGAGGATCGGGATGCAGGCCGCCTCAGGCCTGGCGGCAGCGCACGCCCAAGGACTCGTTCACCGCGACATCAAGCCGAGCAACATCCTGCTGGAAAACGGCGTGGAGCGGGTGAAGATTACCGACTTTGGCCTCGCCCGCGTGGTGCATGAAGCCAAGATTACCAAGACGGGCGTGGTGGCCGGCACGCCGGAATACATGTCGCCGGAGCAGGCCCGCGGCGAAGATATCGATCGCCGCAGCGATCTGTTCAGTTTGGGCTGCGTGATGTACGCGATGTGTACCGGGCGTTCGCCATTCCGGGCCACGACGGTCACGGGGGCGATTCATCGCGTTTGCGAGGATACGCCGCGGCCGATTCGGGAAACGAATCCGGACATTCCCGATTGGTTGACAGGGATCATCGATCGGCTCTTGGCAAAGAGTCCGGAGGATCGATTTCAGACGGCGGGGGAGATCGCGGAGGTGCTTGGGCAGTACCTGTCGCACGTGCAGCAGCCATCGAGGGTCGAAATGCCGACCTTTGCCACGCATGAAGAATCCCGCCGCCAGGAGCGAATTCGCCCCGCGTGGCGGAAGTTCGGCGCGTCCGCTGCCTGCCTCGCGCTCATCGCCGTGGTCGTGTTTGTCGTTGTCCGGAGTAATTCGTTGCCGACCGCCCCGGAAGGTTATTCATTCGTCGATTTGAGGAGCGTAGCCAATCTCGCGCGCACCGATCCCACGGACCGGCCGGGGAACAACTTGGCTGAACTGCCAGAAGGGGTCAGCACGTTTGCTGGTATACCGTTCTTCGTATTCGAACGGTATATCCATCTCGGTGGAGATTCAAAACACAAAACGATCGAGGCCTTGCCGCGGTTAGTGAAGAGTATTCCCGTCGGCCACCGCGCGGAAAGCCTCCATTTTCTCCACAGTATTCAGGGTTGCGGTGCGAACGCAGGGATGACGGTGGCGCGGTACACCATTCACTACGGAGATGGCACAGCCGAGACGATTCGCGTTGTCCATGGCGAGGATCTGTGGGATTGGTTCCCAGTAGGCGGGCACGATCCTGCTGCGCTTACCAGAGGCCAAATGGCGTGGGCCGGGAGCAACGAACAAGTGCGTGACTACATACGAATGGAGAGCAACTTCTTGGACCAGGATCCCAACATACGCCTCTACCGTTCAGAATGGGTGAACCCTCATCCGGACAAAGAGATTGCCAGCCTTGACTACGAGGGCGCGAACGCCGGCGCTCCGTTCTGTATCGCCATTACTTGCCAGCACAGCAAGACCACTCAAGAACCGCTGCATCAGGATAAAACTGTTCCGTCTCCCGGAGATAAGCGGTTGTCCTCCGTCGACTTGATTCCGCCGACAGACGAGGAATGCTACTCATTCGTCGACCTGCAAGGCGCGGCCAACCTTCAGTTGGCTGACCCGACCGACTCTCCTGCAAACAACCTAGCCGAATTTCCGACTGGGAAACGAACATTTGCCGGTGTTCCCTTCTTTGTCGCCGATCGATACATCCATCTCGGTGGCCCCGTTGCATACTCTCGAGATCTTCAGGCTTTACCGCGGCTGGTCAAGGATGTCCGTGTCAGTCGCCAGGCGGAGGTCTTGCATTTTCTGCACAGTGTGCAGGGGTGCGGTGCGAAAGCTGGGATCACGGTAGCGCGGTACAAAGTCCACTATGTAGATGACTCGGTTGAGACGATTGAAGTTGTTCATGGCGAGGATCTATGGGACTGGTATCCCTTGGGCAATCACGATCCAGCCGCGTTAACCAATGGCCGAGTGGCATGGAGCGGGAGCAACGAACAGTTGCGCGAGCACGCCCGACAGCGTTCCAGAGTATTTGGCACAAATCCCAAGTTGACCCTGTACCGTTCTCACTGGTTAAACCCTCATCCCGACAAGGAGATCACCAGCCTCGACTACGCAGGTGCACTCGCCGGCGCTCCGTTCTGTATTGCCATCACGTGCCAGCACAGCGAGGCCACTCAAAAGCCGCCGCATCCGGTTAAGATCTTGCCGCCCGCGCAATAGCCACGGACCACTGCTCTCCTCTGAGGATCTGATCATGAGACTGGCTCACGCAATATCGTTTGTCCTGCTGGTTCTCTACTTGTCCACCTCTTGGGCCGCCTCGGACGCCACCGCAATCGCCAAGGAGGCCGCTGACGAACTGCAGTATCGTGTCGGCAAATGGCAGTCGGACGCATTTATCGACGGCGTCGAGCAAGCACAGCCCGGCTCCGAGACGACCGTCTGGGCGCCAGGCAAATACTGCATTCAACATGCAGCGTCGAGCATGGAGGATGGAGTCGAAATCCACGCCACGGGCATCACCGGATGGGACGCCGATAAGAAACAGCTTGTCGAGTACTGGTATGACTCGGATGGAGGCTGGGGGACGTTTCGCTACTGCCTCGGACAAAAGAAAGATTGTTGGATCGGCACGTTCGTGTTGGTGGATCGCGACGACCGGAAGTTTGAAGGCGATTCGATAGTCGAGAAGAAAAGCCAGAATGAATGGCAGTGGAACGCGTCGTATATTCAGGACGGCAAGAAGCACGCCTGGAGGACCGTCAACCGGAGAGTCAACTGATATGGTTTGGCGGGAAATGCAACCCGTACTCGGAAAGAAGAGAGTAAGGCATACAGCTCGCCCCAAGGGCACCAAGTGAAAGATGTCGTCTTAAACAATCACCAGGGTACGATCAAGAGAGGATCCAGAAATGTTGACCGCATCGTTGCTTATCGCCGCATCGTTTGCCGTTGGCCAGGACGTCGAGTCGCCTGTGTACGAACACCTGAAGGATCTCGAGTGCTTCATCGGCACTTGGGAAGCCAAGCTGGCGGTGCCCGAGTCGCCGGCGGCGTCGGAGAATCTGAAGAAGTGGGCCGGCAAGACGGCCCTGTTGCGGATGACCGTGCGATGGGCCCCCGGCAAGAGCGCCCAGATCATCGAGGAGGTGCATGACATCCCCGGAGAAATGAAAATCACGGGCACCACTCTTCGAGGCTGGGACCAGTCCGCGCAGAAGATCAAGGACTCGTCCTTCACCACGCATAAGGGAGTGTGGTCCGGCATATGGGAGAAGCAGGGGGATGCCTGGGTCTTGGAGTATACCGGATTCAATCTGGACGGCGCAAAATGCGAGGGGGTCCAGGAGATCAAGGTCGTCAACAAGGACACGCTTGTGATGACCGACAAGCGAGCATCGATCGACGGCAAGCCGTACCCGGACAACGAGTGCCGGTTCACGCGTGTGAAGAAAAGCGGGCGGGCGTCGAACTACGAGAAGCTGAAAGTCCTTGAACCGCTTGTCGGAGACTGGGAGGGGAAGGGCAGCAACGGTTCAACCGGACGATGGACGTTGAATTGGACCGAGGACAAGAACGAGATCCAGAACGTCTTGACCGTCTATGGCCCGGACGGTGCGTTCCAATTCAAGAACGTCGGCGTGTTCGGCTGGGACCCGGTCGAACGGCGAATCACGAATTGGTGCGTGACCCAGAATGGGAAACAGATCAAGTTCTGCTGGGGCAAGCGCGATGACGGCAAACTGGAGACCTGGTTGCCAGGATCGCAAGCCGCTTGGACCGTCACACTCCTGGACGAGGATACCTGGAAAATGGAGGGAAGCGACGGCGCATTCACCTACAAACGCGTGCGAAAGTAGGCGGAACGGGCGGCCAAGACCGGCGGCGGGGGCAAGAGAGATAGGCTCGGATAAAGTGAAATCCGGCAACCTTCCGGCAGAACATGGAGACCAATCATGTCCACCAACTCCCCATGCCCCAACATCACCCGCCTGGAAGCCCTTTTGGGCGGCGACCTGCCTGCGGCAGAACAGGCTTCACTGGAATCTCACCTCAAGACCTGCGAGACCTGCCGCGCGAGGCTCGATGAGTTGACGGGCCAGGTTAACCTTTTGTCGGACAGCGGCCGGAGGGAGGTTTCCGAGGGGAATGGGCCGAACACGGCGCTCCGCGGCGCGATGAGCCGCTTGAAGGCGGCAGGCCCCCGTTCGGCAGCCGACTCGTCCGACATGCCCACCGCCGCGGAGCAACCGGGCGTGGAGGGCATCTCGCTCGACTTTCTCGATCCGCCGACGCAGGCGCACTGCCTGGGGCAGCTCGGAGAATACGAGATCACCGGAGTGGTAGGCCACGGCGGGATGGGCGTGGTCCTCAAGGGCCGCGACCCGGCCCTGAACCGCTACGTGGCCATCAAGGTCCTCTCGCCGCAGCTTGCCTCGAGTGCCGTCGCGGGCAATCGCTTCATGCGCGAGGCCCAGATGGCCGCTGCCGTCAGCCACGACCACGTCGTCACCATTCACGCGGTGGCCAGAGCCAAGGCGTTGCCGTTCCTGGTGATGGAATACGTCGCCGGCGTCTCTCTGGAGGAACGCATCCGCCGCACCGGGCCGTTGAAGGTGGAGGAGATCCTGCGGATCGGCATGCAGGCCGCCTCGGGCCTAGCGGCCGCCCACGCCCAGGGGCTCGTTCACCGAGACATCAAGCCGAGCAATATCCTGCTGGAAAACGGCGTCGAGCGGGTGAAGATCACCGACTTCGGGCTGGCCCGCGTGGTGCATGAAGCCAAGATCACGCAGACCGGCGTGGTGGCGGGGACGCCCGAGTACATGTCGCCGGAGCAAGCCCGCGGCGAGGAAATCGATCGGCGGAGCGATCTGTTCAGTTTGGGCTGTGTGATGTACGCGATGTGTACCGGGCGCTCGCCGTTCCGGGCCACCACGGTCACGGGGGCAATCCATCGAGTTTGCGAGGATACGCCACGGCCGATTCGGGAAACCAATCCCGACATTCCCGATTGGTTGACAGGGATTATCGATCGGCTGCTGGCGAAGAAGCCAGATGACCGGTTTCAGACGGCAGGTGAGGTGGCGGAGGTTCTGGGGGCTTACTTAGCGGAGGTGCAGCACCCGTCGAGCGTCCAACCGGTCGTTCCGGTGGCACCTTTTCGACATACGGGCAGGTCTGCGAATCGGAAGCATTGGTGGGGAGCAACGGCTGTGGCGGTTTGCATTCTGGCTGTCGCCGGGCTGTGGGCGGCTAGACCACAGATCTTCGTTCCCGAGAACATACAGGAAGTAGTTTCGGAGCCTAAGTCACCGCATGATGAGCGATTCGCATTTGTCGACCTCCAACCTTACGGGAACGTCTGGTTATCTCAAAATTCGATGCCCGACTCGCCCGACCTTCATCTTGGAGACCTTAAGCCGGGGCGGCTTGAGTCTAACGACATTCCGTTTCAGGTAGATCAGAAGTACATCCAACTTAGCGGATACAATCTTGCGAGCTTTCCAAAGGAGGTTCGTGGGATCGAAGTCGGCCACAAGGCATCCCAACTGCATTTCCTTCACGGTTCGTTTTGGAGCTATAAGACTGTTGGCACATACACGATCAACTACGACGACGATTCTAGGATAGTACTGCCCTTACAGGTCGGACGGCACTTACGAGATATTCGAGTCAATGGTGATTTGGACGATGCGACACGAGCGAGGGTCGCTTGGAAAGGAAGCCCCGCCGCAACTGCCAAAGCGAGTTCCGTGCCCGCACTGCAACTTTTTCAGTACACTTGGAACAACCCGTACCCGGATAAGACCATCAGCAGCATCGATCTGAGTCGCGGGCCGTTTAAGCATCCTGCGCCTCTCTGCGTGGCGATCACTTGTGATCTCGACCCGTCGCCTTCGCTTCCCGAATCGGGCCTGGTAAACCTGATCATGCACCGCGCAACAGGCCACACTGTTATCGTGGACGGAAAGGCTTACTCGCCGCTCTCGCACAGCAACTCGCAAGACGTTCTTTTGCCTGTGGGACGCCACGACGTGGAGATTCACCTGAAAGAGACGGTCATGCGCCGTGGAGCGATCGATATTCACCCGGACACCATAGTTGATTTGAGCGCCGATTACTCGTTGAAACTCTTTCCACTGTCAAGTCGCCAACCAGAGCCTATCGCTGAACTATCGGGGCAGATCTTCGGTCTACGCCAGGTCGCTTTCTCGAACGACGGAAACATGCTGGCTACGGCGGCGGCAGACGGAACCGTCGTGTTGCGAACTCGCGAGGATGGTGCATGGACAGAAAAGGCTGTGTTGCAAGTGCATATGTCCGGGGTTCCGGCGGTCGCGTTCTCTCCCAAAGGTGAAGTGCTCGCCACAGGGGGCGCGCAGGGACCGCTGAAGCTCTACAATTGCCGTTCATCCGAACAGATTGCGGTATTTCGCGATGACGATACGGGGGTGTCTGCACTAGCGTTCACGTCCGATGGGGCGATCCTCGCTTCCGGCCATCCTGATGGAACGGTGGATCTTTGGGACGTCGCGTCTACTCGCAAGCTCACAACTCTCGATGCACATTCACATTCAGTGCTGGCACTTGCCTTCTCGCCCGACGGCAAGATGCTCGCTACGGGGGCCAACGACGAGCCAGAAATGAAGTTGTGGGAAGTGGAGTCTCGCAAATTATGGCGGGTGCTTTCTGGTCATACTGACGCTATCCGGTCCCTAGTCTTCAGCCCGGACGGGAGACTGATCGCGTCGGCAAGTACGGATAGTACCGTAAAACTGTGGAATGCCGAGACAGGGCAACTCGATGACTCGTTTGGAACTCCCAGGGGCTTGTTCGCACTAGCTTTCTCTCCTAACGGCCACAAACTCGCAGCAGGAGGTTATTTTCAGACGGTGCGAGTGTGGGATATTCCATCACGTCGAGTGCAAAGTGATTTCTTGGCGCACTGGGGCATTGTTAGATCGCTTGCGTTCTCTCCACATGGCGACACGTTGGCAAGCGCCGGCGACGACAATCTTATCCGACTTTGGTCGATTGCCAATCTGCCTGGTCCTGACGACATGGAGGCCGATGGTCCCAAGCCGAGAGCAACCTTTGTCCTGGACCCAGGGGACTTTGGAAGCGATCTGGCCATCTCTCCCAGCCCTTACTGTGTGGCTGCCGCAACCGGGTTCAACGGAGTCCACGTCAGGAGTTTGGACAATCTGCATCTGGACGGGTATCTCTGCAAAAAGGACCAAACGGGAGAAAATGTCCTATTCGCCCAAAGCTTGGCTTCTGACCACCGCGGGAAGTCACTCGTGACGTGCTCGGTGCTCATGCGTCGCACTGGAGGACTTGGTGATGTCAATGTGCGATTTTGGGACACTGCTGCTTTCAAGGTCAAAGGTGCAATCAAGACTGACGGGCGTTTTCCCATGATGGCTCTTGCAAGCGACCAACGACTGCTTGCCATTGCCTACAGGTTTGGTGATAGCAAGATCACGGTCTTCGACTTGAGAAATGGCAAAGAGGTGGCAGCTTTCGCATCGCTTCATGGGACGCCTCGCTCCTTGGCATTCTCCAAGGACGCTGACAAGCTTGCTGTCGGTACAGAAACCGGCTATGTGCTTCTCCACGATCCGAGAACGGGCAACACAATCGCTGCACCGTTCAAACATGGGGAACTATCCACTGAAGTTGTGTCTTTTTCACCAGATGGCACAATCTTGGTATCAGCAGGTTGCGACAAGACCGTGAAGTACTGGGACGCTTCGTCCTTTGAGCACCTCGCGACCCTCGAAGGTAACGAGCAGAAGGTTTACCGAGCGGCATTCTCACCGGACGGGAAGACACTCGTCACGGCTGGCGGAGCCGACATCTTTTGGGACACTCAATGGGAATACGAGGGAGAAGTGTGCTTGGGGAACATTTCTCAAAGGACACTGCTGACTCGCTTTACGTCACATTATGGCACCGTTCTGTGCGCAATCTTCACGCCCGATGGTAAGAGCCTCTTGACGACGGGGCGAGATGCGAAAGTCCATATTTGGGATGTGGCCGATCTGCTCAAGATCCCCGACAAGTCAAGCACCTCATCTTTCGACGATAAGGCGGCGGAATAGGTCGTTTGCGCTGAGAGCAACGTAGTCAAGGCCAATACGAACGTGGAGGTACAGTCGTGCCCACTAATTCACCGTGTCCGGACCGCAGTCGGCTGGAAGCCTTATTGGACGGCGACCTCTCGGCAGAAGAACAGGCTTCGTTGGAATCCCATCTCAAAACCTGCGAGATCTGCCGAGCGAAGCTCGATGCGTTGACGGGCCAGGTCGGACTCCTCTCGGATAGCGGCCGGAGGGAGATTTCGGAGGAACAAGAGCCGAGTTCCGATGCAGCGCTGCGCGGTGCGATGAGCCACTTGAAGGCCGCCGGTCCGCATTCGGAAGTCGATTCGGCCGAAATGCCCACCGCCGCGGAGCACCCGGGTGTGGAAGGAATCTCGCTCGACTTTCTCGATCCGCCCACACAGGCGCATTGCCTGGGGCAACTCGGAGAGTACGAGATCACCGGCGTGGTCGGGCACGGCGGGATGGGCGTGGTGCTCAAAGGGCGCGATCCCGCGCTCAACCGATACGTGGCGATCAAGGTTCTCTCGCCGCAGCTCGCCTCAAGTGCCGTGGCGGGCAACCGCTTCATGCGCGAGGCCCAGATGGCCGCCGCGGTGAGCCATGACCATGTGGTTACCATTCACGCGGTGGCCAAAGCAAGAGAGTTGCCGTTCCTGGTGATGGAATACGTCGCCGGCGTTTCCTTGGAGGAGCGGATCCGGCGGACCGGTCCTTTAAAGGTCGAAGAGATCCTGCGCATCGGCACGCAGGCCGCCTCGGGATTGGCCGCCGCGCATGCCCAGGGGCTCGTTCACCGCGACATCAAGCCGAGCAACATCCTGCTGGAAAACGGCGTGGAGCGGGTGAAGATCACCGACTTCGGGCTGGCCCGCGTAGTGCATGAGGCGAAAATCACGCAGACCGGTGTGGTCGCGGGCACGCCGGAGTACATGTCGCCGGAGCAGGCTCGCGGGAGGAGATCGATCGGCGGAGCGATCTGTTCAGTTTGGGCTGTGTGATGTACGCGATGTGTACCGGGCGGTCGCCGTTCCGGGCGACGACAGTCACGGGGGCGATTCATCGGGTTTGCGAAGATACACCGCGGCCGATTCAGGAGATGAATCCGGAGATCCCCGATTGGCTGACGGAGATCATCGACCGGCTGCTGACAAAGAAGCCGGAGGAGCGTTTCCAGACGGCGGGCGAGGTCGCGGAGGAATTGGGAGAGTACCTCGCGCTCGTGCAACAACCGTCGCGAGTGAGGTTGCCCAGTTCCTCAGTCGCTCCGAAGCGAACTCGAAGCGAAAAACTAGGTTCGCGTGGCCAAAGAATCTTGGCCGTCGCTGGAATGGTTTGCGTTGGGCTGGCCCTACTCGCCGTGTTTGGGTGGGCAAAGATTATGGGGCGGTCGCCGTACTTCACGATGCCTCCAGCGCCGGAGGGATACTCGTTTGTTTGCCTTGGAGACGGCGCTAACATGCCGCTATCTGACGGCACAGACACGCCTCTCAACAACTTATCTGAACTGTCAACGGGCGTGCAAACGTTCGCGAACGTGCCGTTCTTCATTTCCGATGAATACATTCGACTGAACGGTTACAAAGCAGGGGTCTTCGACGCCTTCCCACCTGAGGTCAAGGCACTGCCGGTTGACCGTCGCGCGAAGCGGGTCCATTTCTTCCACGGTCTACAAGGCGGAGGGGACAAAGGGCTGACGGTCGCGCAATACACGGTTCACTACAATGATGGCACGGATCAAACGATTCCCATCGTGACCGGGGAAGATATTTGGGATTGGTGGGAGGCTACGATGCGTTGGCCGGTCACCAAGGCATACTCTGCATGGACCGGCAACAATCCTGCTCAACGCCTCGCACAGAAGCGATCCAAAGAACCTCTTCGCCTCACACTGTACCGCACTGAATGGAAGAACCCTTATCCCGAGAAGACGATACGTAGCATTGACTTCATCAGGACAGGCGACGCGTCTCCCTTTTGTGTTGCGATAACCTGCCAAGACTCGGACGACGACCCGATTCCGCCGGTTGCGCCTGCACCGGAACCAGCTAAGATCACACGGGTCGTGGCGGTGGAAAATGTCTGGGCAGCTCCGAACCTGACGGTGCTGCCCGACGGCACGATTACTATGGTCATATTCAACCAGTCGTGGTTCGAAGACACGGAAGGAGACGTGGAGTGCTGGGCAAGCACAGACGGCCTTCAATGGGAGAAGCGAGGCCAGGTCACGCAGCACGATACCGAAACCACACGTTTCAATGTTGCTGCCGGGCTGGCGAACAATGGCGATTTGCTCGTGGCGTGCTCAGGTCGGGCCAAGGAGCAACAGCCTCGGCAGCCTAATCGCGCGGCATTCTGCGGCAAGGTGCTCCGACTCTGGATCTGCCGCTCAGCCGATGGCGGCCGCACTTGGGAATCGACCAAAGAGTTTCCTGCTCCCGAGGCCGGCTGTATGGAATATTGTCCTTTCGGCGACATTGTGCGAGCCTCGGACGGTTCTTTGCGGATGAGTTGCTACCATGTCCGTTGGGGGCGCGCTGGGACTGACGCAGCGACTAGCGGGCCGCGGTCGTGGATGTTCCGCAGCGACGACGATGGCAGTTCGTGGCAGCGCGTGAGCATGATCGGCCCCCAGCATTACGAGACGTTCGTGTTCCACTTAGACGAGACGAAATGGCTGGCGGTCGCGAGATGCGACGCCACAGACTTGTTCCACTCGGACGACGACGGCCAAACCTGGCACAGGCCGCAGCGTGTAACCGGACCCGGCGAGTACCACGCGCACCTGCTCAAGCTGCGCGATGGGCGCCTGTTGCTGACATACAACAACCGCATCCCAAAACAAACGGGCGCACTGGCCCGCTTGAGCGCGGACGAGGGGAAGACCTGGACTTCGCCAATCCGTCTGGCGACGAGCGAAACCTGGGACTGCGGTTATCCCAGCAGCATACAGCGGCCAGACGGAAAGATCGTAACCGCTTACTATTCGGGTGCTGCCCCCGAGTGCGGGCACCGCCACGTCGGTGTGGCGTTGTGGGACGCGCCTAAGTTAGTGAGCGATGATCGAAGATAGCGATAAGTCAAGACAGGGGCGGCGTCTTCGAGCGGATCAAGAAAACGGAGCAGGAGGGGCGCTGAGGGACGTCCTGACCAAAGAACCACGCCGTTGCTGTTGGGAAAGAGGGCAGCGGACGATGTACGCTGGAAGCAGACCCCTGCCGGCTTGGCCGGCAGGTGACCGAGGCTGGAAGGCTACGCACGTCTTTTGGCCGAAGGCCTATTTCATCGTAGCCTGGGGTGCAGCACCCCAGATGGGATGGCCAACCAAGGCGCCAGCTTTGGCCAACGGCCATTTTCAACCCCATCGGCGCACGCGTGGTGTCCCGTTCAACAAGGGAGGTGATTATGGCCTTCGGCCAAAGCCTATCGTTGTGTTTCGGTGTCCTGGGGCGGCGCGAAGCGTTGCCCCAGGCTACGGTGAAGAAGGCCTTCGGCCAACAGGTGGGAGTGGAAGACGCTGCAAACTGAAAGACAACGGGAAACGACCGAATCCAAAGTGAGAAAGGAAATGACGATGAGACGCTGTATGACATTAGGCTTGCTGCTGACGGCCGCTTTTTTGATGACAAGCCCGTGCCGAGGACAGGAGCCCGGCACGGCCTATGAGCACCTAAAGTTCCTCGAGCCGCTGGTCGGCAACTGGAAGGTGGTGAAAACCGAGGGCGACAAAACCGTCTCCGACGGCCAGGAGGCGAGCGAGTGGATCCTCAGCAAGAGCTTCATGCGGCACGCCGGCTGGGGCCTGTTCGACGGCAAACCGGTGCAGTACGAGTTCTACACGGGCTGGAACCCCAAGACGAAAGAAGTGTTCCAGTGGGCCGCCGGCGCAACCGATTCCGGCTACGGAATCATCCAACGACTCGGCGCCTACGACCCGATCCGGAAGGTGTGGACCAGCCGGGAATCGCACTTGCTTTCCAATGGCGATGAGCGAACCAGCCTCGTGCGATTCAACCTCGGCGACAAAGACCGGATCACCGGCGATTTCACCCAGCGCCGCCAGGGCGACCAGGCACTGCCCGACCACCACGACACGTTCACCCGTGCCACCCGGGTCGCCCCGCCAGCCTTGGATGGCACACCCGGCCCCGGCTACGTGTACCTCAGGCCGATTGAGTGGCTGGTGGGGGATTGGAGCGTGCGCGGCACATGGGCCGACGGAAAACCGCACGAGGGCGAGGAACATTCCGGGTGGGTGTACGACAAGAACTTCATCCAAGGGACCGGATGGTACAAGGACCGCGATGGCAAGCGGATCGACTACATCTTCATGATCGCATGGGATGCGAAGGCCAAGAAGTACGTTATGGCCGCGGGCGGCTCCGATGGGGCGCACGGCATTGGCACGGCCGACTATGACGCGGCGACAAAAACCTTGGCATTTCGACGCACGGCGGTATCCCCAGCCGGTGAGGAAATGTCGTTGGACCAGAGAGACAGGCTGGTCAGCAGTGACACATTCGAATGGATCGGAACGAATTTCCGAATCGGCGACAAAACCCTTCCCGACGTGAAACTCACTTTCTCACGGAAGTGAAAATCGGCTTTTCGTCGAGATTGCAGAGTGATTGAGAGACTGTCGTGTCGGAGTACGACACGCCTGCAACTACTAAGACTCTTTGATGAGGAGGTGGGCCATGAGATTTCCAATTCCATTCGCGGCATTACTGCTGGCTGTTTCCGCGTCGTCCCTGTTTGCCCAGGAGGTCACCCGCGACGACTTCCGGGACTTTTGCAAGACCTGGGAGGGCCGATGGGTGGGCGACGTCACCTGGATCGCGGACTGGCCGGGCCTTGGGAAGCGAGGCGACAAGGTCACCGCTTACTGGGAAGGCCAAGTCACAGAAGACGGCAACGCCATGACCGCGAAGTTCTTTGGCGGCAATGGGTCCTCGACGGACCTCATCTTCTTCGATCCCGGCGTCAACCAGATCAAATGGCTGGTCGTTGAGTCGGGTGGGCGCGTCGGCGAGAACAAGATGTACAAAAAGGACGGCAAATGGATCCAGGAGGGAACAGGCACCAACCCAGACGGCGCCAAGATCAAGTACGTCGGCACCGTGACCATCACCGACGACGGCAACACCCACACCTGGACAGGTAGTGCGACCGTCGACGGCAAGAAGACCGACGACCAGCGCGATGTCTGGCGGCGAGTGAGCAAGTAGGTTCTCAATGACACGATCGACCAACACGGATCGAAGAAGAGGTTGTGCTGCACTGCGGAGAGAGAGGAGCGATGTTCGACCGTGAATCAAGACCAAGTATTTCCAACAGGAGGCAAACGATGATTCGGACGGCAGCTTTTTTGACCGGCGTTGTGTTTCTCGCGTTCTCCACGGCCGCGCGTGGGGAAGACGGCAAGGCAACCGCTTACGAGCACCTCAAGCCGCTTGAATGGCGAATCGGCGACTGGGTCGGCGAGTATACGGCCGCATTCGACCTCGGCGGCGTGAAGAAAGGCGATTTGGTCACCAGCCACGCTTCCTTCCGCTGGATGCTCGATAGAAGCATCCTGGTGCTGGACGGTTACCAGGTGGCAAATGGGAAGAAGATTCCGAACACCCATGAAATCACACGCTGGGATGCCCGGAGCAACAAGCTGGTTGTCCACTTCTACAGCGCTCAAGGGACGGGCTGCGGCGAGTTTACCCAAGTCGGAGACAAGATCGTCCTACCCTGGTCCGCCGACCTCGAAGAAGGGACTTTGAAAGGTACGTCGTACATCGAAAAGGTGGACTCGGACACGTGTATCTGGCAGGGTCGGGAGGTCACCCTCGGCGACAAGAAACTGCCAGACTGGCCGGTACTGACGATGAAACGACAGACCGGCGCCGCCCCGGGCGAACTTTGGAACAACTTCCGCGATGCGGCCAAGGGCAAATGGAAAGGGACGGGAGCGCTGCTTCGCGACGGCGAGGTTCCCGAACTTGCCAAAGGAACACAGTTCGAGATCGATTTTCTCTTCGAGCCGGTGGCGGACCAAATGGCCATGACCGGTAGGTTCGATTTCCGAATCCCCGGCAAGGACATCGCCGCGACGAGTCCGTTCCTGGCCGGATGGGATCCGCAGACGGAACAGATCAGCATCCGCAACTTCTGGAGCATCGGGGGCCTGGAGGAAGTCTTCCTGTCGAGGCAGAAAGGCAAGCAGTTCTTTGGCACCTACACGGGGAAGAGCCCGGGATTCCCGCCTCTGAAAGGCCGAATTCGCTGGCAGTTCCACGATGCCGACTCGTACGACCTCACGTTCCTGGACGGACCCTACAAGGGCCAGGTGCTCAGCTCATGGAAGCGGGTGAAATAATCGATCGTGGCCGGTGCTTCTCATGAAAAACTCACTCTTACGAAAACAGCCTAGAGCTACTTTCATGGACGGGGGTGAATCCCCTTCATGATGGCTCAAACTGGAAACGCCACCACCGGGTACATCCCGGTGGGGCGATGTTTGACGACTACAAACGCCGTGGAAACCCCTGTTCCTTGGTTTCGCTTTGCCGCTCGGCCCGGGGCCGAGCGGCAAAAGCGAAACCAGGAACGGTCTGCGCGGGTGCGGTTTGTAGTTGCCAAACATCGCCCCACCGACCCGGGGTCGGTGGGGGCGTTTACAGGACGCGGCTCAATAATCTCACAGCGAAAGGATCGACTCATGACACGAATGAAACTTGTCGGCGGTTTGACGGTGGTGCTGGTGACGGCGGCCGGGCTCCGCGCCGCGGATCAGGAGGGCATCCCGAAGGAGGCTCTCGAGGCGATGCAGTACATGGTGGGCGACTGGGAGGTCGATGGGCATGAAAACAACCAGCGGATGACGGGCTCGGTGACGTACCGCTGGGTCCCCGGAAAGCACTGCCTGACGTGGGACATGGTTCTGACCGACCCGAAGGGCACCTACCTGGGCTCGGCAATCGTCGCATGGGATCCCGCCCGGCGGCAGCTCGTCGAACGGGATTTCTGGCCCCGCGGGTCCTGGAACACCTACTGCTACACGATCGGGACCGACCAGTGGACCGGAGAAGCGGTTCAGGTCGGCGCCGACGGGGCCGTTTCCAAGGGGAAGATCTCGCAAGAGAACCGCGGCCCAAACGAGTTCGTTTGGAGGCTCTTTGATACCGCCGATGCCGCGGGCAAGCCGGGGTCCGTCTCCGAATTGCGGTTCCGGAAGGTTCAACCCGGCCCAGCCTACGAGCACCTGAAGTTCCTTGAGCCGCTGGTCGGCAACTGGAAGGTGGTGACCACCGAAGGCGACAAGACGACCTCGGTCGGAGAGGAATCCAGCCAGTGGGTACTCAACAAGAGCTTCATGCGGCACGTCGGCTGGGGGCAAATCGACGGCAGCCCGGTGCAGTACGAGTTCTACACGGGCTGGAACCCCAAGACCAAGGAGGTGTTTCAGTGGGCGGTCGGCGCCACGGAGACCGACTACGCAATCCTGGAGAGGCTTGGCGCTTATGATGCCGCCCAGCGGGTGTGGACAAGCCGCGAATCGCTTCAGGTGTCCAACGGGGAGTATCGCACGTCGCTGGTCACGCTGAAATTCGTCGACGACGACACGATCACCATGGATGTCACCGAGCGGCGGATGGGCGACAAAACCCTGCCCGACGCCCACACGGTCTTTACGCGGCAGTCCGTATTCACCCCGCCCGAGACGGACGACACGCCCGGGCCCGGTTACGAGCAACTGAAATTCCTCGATTTCTCCGTGGGCAAGTGGAAGCTGGAAGCGACCACTCCCGGTGTTGGGGAGTACTTGGGCGAGGAGGTAAACGAGTGGGCGTTTCACAAGAACTTCGTGCGCACCAAGGGCTGGGGCAGGAATGCCGGGGAGGAACGGATCGACTACGAGCTTCTCATGGGATGGGATCCCGCGAAGAAGAAAGTCTTCATGCGGTTCGTCGGCTCCCGCGGGGAGATTTGCACGCGGGAGGGAACCTACGACCCGGAGAAGAAGTGCGTGAAAAGCCGGCAGACGACCGTCGGGCCCGAAGGCGCTGAGTCGTCGGCGACGGTCGAGGAGCGTTACCTCGACAACGATCATTTCCTGCTGCTCTTCTCGGACGCGACCAAAGGCGGCAAACCCGAACCCGGCTGGGAGCTTAAGGTGACGAGGATCGGCCATTGAACTTGACCGTTTTCGGAGGGTTTTCCAAAGAAGGGACTGTGACGAAAGGAGCGAACGACCAGCACGGTGTCTGGCGGCGGATTAGCAAGTAGCGCGAGGTCCGGCCACAGGCCGGACGGGGAAACGCCCGACCGGGTTTCAACTTCTTACACTCTAACATCAAAAGGAGATGCCCATGAAAACGGCTGTTGTCCATCTAACTGCGGCTTTCGTACTTACAGGCGGTTTGTTCAGCGCGAAAGGCGAAGAGCCGGCAGCTATACCCAAGAAGGCGCGCGATGCGATGAGCTTTTTCGTGGGCGATTGGGAGGGCGACACGTACGAGAGTGGCGAGAAGGTCGAGACAAGCGCTAGCCGAAGGAGTTGGGCGCCTGGAAAGTATTGCCTCACGGTCGAGGGAGAGGGAGATCTGAATAGAGGCAGAATTCGTGCCGCCGGCGTCACCGGATGGGACACCAAGGCAAATGCCGTCATCGAGTATTGGCACGCCAGCGGGGGAGAGTCGCTCATGGTGTGCTATCCGCTCGATAAGATGAAGGACAACGCCTGGGATGGGACCCACAGGCTCACGTCGGGCGACGGAAAGGTCACGGAAGGAGAGTGCAGACTCACCAAGACGCCCGATGGATTCGAATACGTAGCCCGATGGATGGAGGAGGGCAAAGAGGTCGTTCGTAAGAGCGTCGCCCGCAGGGTTAGCCCCAAGAAGACTGCCGCCGGTTCGGAATCGCCGCGTTCCGCGGCCGCGGAACCGCCAACCATACCCGCCCGTGCGATCGAAGCCATGAATGTGTTCGTCGGCGCCTGGGAGGGTGAGGACATTGCGGACGGCAAGAAGCTGGGAACGAACCGAGCAAGATGGCGCTGGGTGCCCGGCAAGTACTGTCTCCGGATCCAGTGGTCCGGGACTCACGCCGGATCGCAAGGGGGCGCGATATTGCAGTTCTCCGGCATTTCCGGTTGGGATGCCAAGGCCGGCGCAGTGGTGGAACATTGGTACGGCAGTCAGGGGCAGTTGCTCACCAACTGCTATCCCGTCGCCAAGATGAAGGAGAATGTCTGGGAGGGCACCTTCGCATTTACGGCGCCCGACGGCAACCGAAGTGAAGGCGAATGCCAGTTTGCCGTCATGCCGGACGAGAACGTGTGGACCGGCCGAGCGACCCAAGACGGCAAGGAGGTCGTTTTCAAGAGTGTTTCCCATAGGGTGAAGTCGGAGAAGGCGGGCGACTCCGAAAAACAGCAGGCCAAAGAACCGCCTGCGAGCCACCAGCACCTGAAAGCCCTCGGAGATGCGACGGTCGGCGACTGGGAAGGTGAAACCGTTCCTTGGGTGGATGAGGCGAAAGACACGGAGAAAGCCAAGAAGGTCTTCTTGCGATGTTCCATCCGCTGGACCCTCGGCGGCGCCGCCTTGGAGGAAAAGGGCACCGTCGGGGACGGCGGGTTTCGGGGCCTTGAAGTCTGGGACGGCGACTCGAAGCAGATCAAGCGATTTATCGTGGACTTGGACGGCGGGGTCGCCCAGGGCACCATCGTAAACCGCTCCGGCAAGTGGATCTTCGAGGAAAGCTACGTATCCGCCGACGGCAAGACCCGCCGCAGCCACACGGCAACGATGACGATCGGCCCAGACGGCGACACCGTAACCTTCGTCCACGACCCCGTCGTGATCGACGGCAAGCCACAGAAAGGCTACCAGGACGTTTTGCGGCGCGTGCGCCGGTAAGGCAGCGTTCTCTCTAACGAAAGGAGGCACACGATGCCCCGCACAACCAACGCCGCCATTGCATTACTGACTCTATGCCTGACAAGGGGACTGGCCGCCGGCGGAGAACCTCCCTGCCCCTACCTCACTACCCCATTCAGGGCCACCCTCCTGAGCGCCAACGATGGGGAGATCCGATTCCTGCACACCCGCGATGGCACGCGCCAGGAGCCCGTACAGGACAGCATTACCGTAATACGCCTGTACCCGGATCACCCGCCCGTCTCCAAGACCGTTGCGGGCACTGTGCCATCAACCATCTATGGTGCCCCGCACATCGCGATCAGCGCCGACGGTCGCTTCGGATTCGTGACAAACCATAGCTGGCGATACCAATCGGCAGCTACGCAACAGCAGCCGCCTGCTGAACATTTGCCCAACCTCTTGACGGTGATCCATCTGGCGGCTGACGACCTCCCAGTGCTCGATCAAGTAAAGCTCCCGGCGGAACCATGGATGGTGGACCTCCATCCCGATGGCCAAAAGGTGATTGTCGCCGTCGGCGCGGGGTTCCACGTTTACTCAGTCGAGAAGGAGCAAGCGAAACTGGTCAGCGAAGCGAAAGCGCCGAACCGTGTGACGTCCTTTGATGTCAGCCCGGTGATCGCCTCGTCTGTGTCACCGCGGAATTCGACGGAGTTGCGGACGGAGAGCCTCACTCGAATCCGGGCTTCACCTGTTCAGCCTGTCCGCCGACCGAATTGCCCATCTCCACCGGGTCGACGCGGTAAACGGGGTGGAACCCATTGCACGACTTTTTTCCCCGCGGATCAGCCCCGACGGGAAGCGGGCCATCGTTCTTCAAGACTGGGGAATAGGAGGAAAGGGGACTCGCGACGACGTGCTGATCGCCGATCTTGAGCGGGAGGTGCCGGCGATCACCGAACGCGTTTGCCAAGTGGCGGATGGTCTGGAAAGCCTTGCCTTCCATCCATCGGGCCGCTTCGCGGTGATCTCCTGCCTGGAGAAGGGGGCCGACGTTGTGGCAACGAGCCATCTGGCGGTCATCGACCTCACGACCCGACCCGCCCGGCTCTTGAGCCATATCCCGATTGAACCGATTCCCGAGGGCATCGAATTCACGCCGGACGGCTCGAAGCTGTTTGTCGGCGCGACGCTGGCGAACCATATCGCGGTGTTTGACGTGGACGGATTCACGCTTCGGCGAAGTCCGTTCGTGCTCCCAACGGGCTTTGCCCCGGCAGCGCTGGCGATCTGGTGCGAGGATGTTTCACCAAAAGTGCAGTGATATCATGGGGCGGTCATCGTCGAGCGTTGCCGAAGTGTTTTGCAACGGAGGGTTGAACGAAGAAAGGACCGAACGGTGAGAAGAGCTATGTTCGATCAGGAACCTGGAAACGCATTGGCAGTGAAGCCTTCCAGTAACATTCTGTTGAGAATTTCTAAGACTAAGGAGCGCGAACATGAGATTTCGAATACCTCTCACCATCGCAGGGGCGGCGGTGCTGGCAACCACGTTGTTGCACGGCATGGAGACGCAAGGCATTCCCGACCAGGTCCGCAAGGGGTCGGACTATCTTGTCGGCAACTGGATCGGGGAAGGGACCGCCGAGGATCAGCCTGCCACCATGCGGCTGTCGGTGAGGTGGGCCCGGGGCGAGCAGCACCAGGTCTACGAGTGGTCCATTTCGCAACGTGGCGGGGAAACGGTGTACGGAAATGCCGTCGGCGGTCTGGATCGGGGGCGGAATCAGTGGGTCGAGCAGATGATGGAGTCCGACGGAAGCCACTGGACGAACCGGTGGGACCCCGTCGCCGGAGACTCGGTCGAGGAGGTGGAGTTCCACGGTGAGCAGACCATCCGCCACGACGGCAAGGAGATCCAAGCCAAGCTCACCGTCCAGCGCAAAGGCCCTGACGAGTGGCACTACACCGTGGCCGGCACGGAAGGCAAGCCGAACATTCTCTCGATGGCGTTTAAGAGGACACCCGAAAAGCCGGACAAGGCCACCGCCGCGAGGCTGGAAGACCTGGCGTGGCTGATCGGCGACTGGGAGGGGGAGTTCGAATTGCCCTCCGGCTTCGACGAGGTCGGGCCGGCGGGAGCCAAGGTCCGCTCCTTCGAGTCGTGGCGGCAGGGGCTGGAAAGAAGTTCATCTTCCTGAACTGGCGCGACAGGTTGATGGGAAACACGTGGTGACGAGCCATTACGTGATCAGGCCAAACCTCGAAACGGGAACGCTTTCCACCTGGTTCTTCGAGTCCCTCGGCGGCCACGGCACCGGGACGTGGCTTCGCGATGGGGACAAGCTCGTGGCCCGTGGCGCAGTTTCACACCCGGCGGCAAGAAGTATCAAGGCGTTCCGGATTCGGTGCGATCGACGACAATACCTACGTTTGGCAAGTGCGGGATGTTACCGGCGGCAAGAAACAGCCCGACTGGCCAAGGTCACGCTGAAGCGAAAGCCTATTGCCGGCGGACTCACCGCCGACGACTATATCGAGTACCACAAGCCTTGTTGGGATCGTGGAAAGCGATTGTCGAAGAGGACGGCAAGATCCACACCGGTACCGCGAGCTGGAAACTGGCTGCGGGCGAGAAGTGCGTCCTGGTGGAGGTGAAACTCGAAGGCCGACCGGCTGTGCAGGCCCTCATGGGATACGACCCTGTAGATGGGAAGTGGCACCAAATGCTCTTCGACGGCGATGGCATGCTTCAACTGGGGGCCCTCACGATCGAGGATATGAAGAAGGGTAAAGCCATGAGCAAAGGATTCATCGGCAACTGGGAAGAAAAGCTTTTGAAACCGGATGGTACGGTGGCCACCGGCACAGCGACGTTCGCCTGCACGGAAATCAGCAAGGACCGCATCACGTTCGTGTGGTCCAATCGCAAGGAAGGCGACAAGTCCCTGCCCGACTGGAAGTTGACTTACCAGCGGCCATGAATCGCATTCCTGTACGAACAGGAGAGAACCGAGAGAACGGAGGATGGTGACGCGCCGGTCGCGAAACGTGGCCACGCGTCGTGGAATTCAGCGACCGCTGGATGCGACGGAAAGAGCGGAGCAGTTCTTGGCCCTTGACCGTCCCATTTGTGTTCTTGCGCGAGCGGCAGAAAGAGATTTACTACACCTACGGGCAAGAGAATTCCTGCCGCCTGCCCTGCTAAGCAAACGACCATGTTCCGGACTTCCGCACTGGAAAAAGAGTCATTTACCACCCACATGGATAGGAGATCTCTTATGAACACGCGACCTAACATTCTTGCCCTGGCTGCCCTGGTCTTGGCGGCGCATCTTGCGCCGCGGGCAATCTGCCAGGAAAGCGAATCGACGACGACAACCGCGGCGGCCAAAAAAGCCTCGGACCGTTCGCCCACGGTTCCGCAGGGCGAGTCCGAGCAATTCTTGGACAGGCTGAATGACCTCGCCCGGCAGAAGGCGGAGGCTTTGGCGGCGTACCAAGAGATCCAGAAACAGGCTCGCGAGCGTTACAACGAGCAGATGAAAGAACTGGGCGAGGCCGAGGCCGCCGCGGCCGAGCGGATCCTGGAGGTCGAAAAACGGAGCGATTCGGAAGCCTATCTGGCGGCCATGGGCATTCTCATGCCCCGCCGTGTGGCGGCGATGGCCCAGGCCGACCCGGAACAGCAGCGTGCCACCCTCGACGGCCTGAAGTCGCTGCTGCGAACGAAAGTCGAGAAGGGTTTGACCGTGCAGGACGCCGCGTTGGCGCGGTCCGCGGGGCAGGCACTCGAGATGAGCGGTCGATCGGAGTTGGCGGCCGACGCGTACCAGTCTTTCGCGGACCTCTTCGGCAAGTCCGCCGACGCAAATCTTCGCCGCTTCGCGGAATTCTTCGCTGCAACTGCCAATCGACTGGCCCTGCTTGGCAAGGAAATGGAAATCACCGGCACCACGCTGGACGGCAAGGCATTCGACTGGGCCAGTTATCGCGGCAAGGTTGTGCTGGTCGATTTCTGGGCAACCTGGTGCGGCCCATGCCGAGCGGAATTGCCGAATGTCAAGAAGTGTTACGAGATATATCACGACCGAGGATTCGACGTCGTAGGGATCAGTCTCGATCGGGATCAGAAGGCCCTGGAAAAATACATCGAGGATCAAAAAACACCCTGGGTGACGCTCTTCGACAAAGAAGCGGGCGGTTCCCACCCGGTCGCAAAGCATTACGGCATCAACGCCATCCCCGCGATGTTCTTCGTCGACAAGGAGGGCAAAGTAGTGTCGCTTGCGGCGCGCAGCTCGGAGTTGAACAAACTGTTGGACCAGCACCTCGGACCTCTCTACGCCACCGCAAACCCTCTTGCCGTCGCGGGCAAGTGGGAAGAAGCCACCGAGGAGGTCGCGAAGTCGCTCGAAGCCACCCCGGATGACCAGGAGGTCTATATTGCACTCGCCGTGGCGCAACTCATGGCCAACAATACCGACGCCTATCGGGCCACGTGCTCCAAAGCCTTTGAGCGGTTCGGCTCTTCGCACCCGTACCACCGGGCATATCTTGCCCAACTGTGCTCCTTGGGTGCGGACTCCGGGATCGACCGCGACAAAATCGCCCAACTTTTGGCAAAAGACATGGACATAGTCAACGCCAACGCGGCGGCCTTCGTCACCGGCATGCACGATTTCCGGTCCGGCCGCTACGAAGAGGCCATCACGCGACTTCCCAAAGCGGGCGATGCCTTCCAAGTTCCAGCCTGCCTCTTCCTGCGGGCCATCGCCCATCAGAAGCTGGGCCAAGGCGAGGAGGCTCGCGAGTTGTTTGACCAGGCGACAAAGGAACTTCCGCAACGAGTTCCCGGCCCGGAGGGGCCCGCGCTAGCCGTCTACATGCCCGAGCGCTGGGTGACCTGGGGAATGCTCCAGATCCTCAAGCGAGAGGCGGAAGAGGTGGTCCGCGGTGCGGACAAGAAGAATTGACCCTAGAGTCGAGAGTGCGAATTGCCGGGCCGTCGGTGTTCTCGTCCCGCGCTCGCGGGCGGCCGAACGGCCGGCAGGACGTTTTGTTGAACGGAGGTTTACCATGTTGAGTCTTGTTGGTGCCGTGCTCGTGGCTTCCGCAACGCTTGGCCAGGCGGAAACGCCGGCCACTGCGCTGCAAGAGTTGGGGAACCAACTCGTGGGTCGCTGGATCGCCGACATCACGCTGGTTGCTGACTGGCCCGGAATCGGTAAGAAGGGCGACAAGGTAATCGGCCACATGAGCGTGCGGTGGATTGCCGATAAGCGCGGACTCGAAGACGAAGGCTTTGCCGGCCAGGGAACCGGCAAGACTCTCTACTTCTGGGATGCAGCCTCGGCGAAAATCAAAACATTTGCAGTCGACTCCGGCGGGACCACGATGGAGGCGGAGCTTTGGAAAGAGGATAGCACGTGGAAGTTCCGCGGAACCGGTAGTTTGGCGGATGGCACGAAAACCGAGGTCAAAGGCACCTTGGTCGTGAAAGACAGCGGTAATACCCTTGTTTACGAAGGTACCGGCACGGTGGGCGGGAAAGCGACGCTGCCACTGCACGACGTTTACCGCCGCGCCAGCCAATAGACGGCGATCATGAGAACATTCACGGCAGGCGGCGAAACTCAATTCTTGCCGCTCTGTGTGGCAATTCCGGAGGTAACCCTGTTGGCAATCGGGCGAGACCACAGGTGCTTGACCTGAACGATGTGCTGGTGCGGCAATGATCTGGTGAGGTGCGCCTAGTGGCCGACTGGCCGGGGCTTGTCAGGCTTGGAAAGGAGGTGAAGCGCGGCCGTAAACTGAGCTTTTCTGCATTTCGATGACTCGCGGGTAACTTGTTCTGTTGATTGGTTTGACAACGAGAGGAGAATACCATGCGATTTCTGATCACTGCGGGCGTTCTACTGAGCGCTTTGGCTTTGAGTGCCCAAGCCGCCGGGGAGGATCTCGGCGTTGACGCGGTCCGCAAAGAGGCGCTCGGGAAGTGGGAACGATTTGCCGAGTTCGACGGGCAAACATATCGACTTGTCAAGGATATCCGGGAGAAGGAGGAGACCCTGACGGCCTACACCTTGTTGGGAGAAGCGACCTACCAGCACAAGGTCAAGTATGAGATCACCGCGGAGAACAATCTTGGAGTTTTCACGTATTGGGATTTCACGGTGACGATCTCAGAACCGACAGAGAATACACCTGCCAAAGACGTTAGAACTCGATACGTCTTCCGCATCAAAGACGGGAAATGGTACCAGACCTCAATGTTCGGTGAGACACCAGGGATCCCGCAACTGCACGTGTGGCAGAGGCCTCAAATGCCGCCGGAGGTGATCAAGGAGTTGAGCTACTTCGTAGGCGATTGGAAGACCGAAGGAACAACCGGAAATGTCAAGAGCCGAGGGCACTGGAACACCAAATGGTCTCCAGACTACTACTGCCTCTCCATTGACACAGCTTACAGGTCGGTTGGCGCAGAGAAAGGTGGCCACAGTACCGGGCTGTTTGGATGGGACGCGAAGAAGCAAGAATTCGGAATGCACAACTTCTGGTCGTTCAACGAAAACTATACCTCGCGTTGGCGAGTGCTTTCTGACTCCGAATGGGAGGGCGAACTGGTTGGCGTCGAGGACGGCAAGGACCTCACCACCAAGGTGAAAGTGCTGAAGAAGAGCCCCGACGAGTTTGTCTACTTCTCGAAGAACGCCGCGGGAGAAGAAATCGAAGTCGTGTTTCGCAAATGAACTCTGAACAGGACAGGTCAGGGACAGGGCAGAGGTCTGGTCTTGACATTCTCTACAGCAAGACTTCCAGCGCTTGACTACCATATGCTGTGCTGACTGCATTGCTAGCACCACAACATGTTGTATGCACTTGGGCAAAGTCTTGCTGTAGAGCATTTAACCATTCGTCCCATTGGTCAACGCGTATGGCATGACAAGTTAAAAGATCTCTCCATGCGCTAGCGATTTGGCGCGCGGCAGGCGAGAAGTCTGGCGAGGCGACTTCCGACGCATTCTCTTCCAGCTTGCGCCATTGGTCTTCTGCGAGGCTTGGCGGCAACTCATCCAGATGGGCAAACGCCACGAGCGTGTACGACTGTTGAGGACGGACTGTCTTCGGGCGATAGACGGTGAATTGAACGTTCTCGTCCAACAGCGGCGAAGAGGCCGATGGTCGGTTCGCGGCCAATTGCCGGACGGTGAAGAAGCCGGCGAGCAGGGGATACAAAGAACTGAAGACCGTCGAAAGAGCCGAGAGCAAAGTAAGACACATCTTGAGAAGCGCACGGAGTAGTGCCATTTCCCGATCCCCTCTAGCAGGGCTCCGCCGGTCACTTTTATCATACGTTGACTTCGCGTCGAGTGCCAGCGGGCACTACGGAATCCGGGATCTCCTCGCTATCCAGGTTGACGATAACTTCGGCCGTGCCGTCATCGACTGGCCGCCAGTGGACGTGCTTGCCCGGCAACAGGCTGGACGGAAGCCAAAACGACTCGGCGGCAAGGCGGGCTCGGGCAGCACGGGACGTGTCGGGGCTGCTGGCTCGGACCATCGGGATGATACCCCAGAGCCAGAAATCGACGGCCCCGCTACCTGCGCCGTAGTGGTCAGCCCCGGACATCCTCATCACACCGGATCGAACGACGGCACGCCACACAAAGCCTCGTGGCGGGGCGAGGACTTGCTCAGCCCGGAAGGGGAGCCAATTGGAGCCGAGCCGAATGGTGCCCTCCATCGTCAGTTGCACGTAGGAAGCGAGCTTGGCTCCGGGACGGATGGCGTGAGCCAAATATCGCTGCGCCGGGCCGGGTAGTTCAACCAGTTGTTCGGGGCGGAACACTCCTCGGTCGGTAGCTTCAGCCAGCTCGTTCCAGAGTTTGGTGGTGCAGCTCAAGGCGGTGATCCCTCATGTGCGAACAAACAAGAGTACGTATCCCATCAGGCCGATGCCGCCGATCAGCGATACCCAACCGACGACGAAGGCGACCTTTCCCGCAATCCGACTGTGCCGAGGGCAACTGGCGGCCTTGGCTTGTCGGCGAAAAGTGGCCACAGCCAGAACCATCATGGCAAGGGCGATCACAACCAGTATCAGCCGCACGTTGATCATAGAGGCGCTCGTGACTTCCGTCGAAACGGTCAGTAGAACAAGATCATACCATCCCACACTCGGTAATACTTCCCCATGACGAGCTTCGCCTTTCCTTCGCCAACTTTTTACCAAGCGCCGGGTCGAGTGGCCCGCCCTCGGGCGGCTGCCGAGGACGGCGGCGACGTTGGACCGGAGGAGGCGGCTGCACTTCTCGCCGTCTGAGAAAGTCTTCAAAATCATCAGGGCTGACCCGGGAACGTGGGCGACTGCCGTTGCCGACATTGACGGCTCGAAGCTCCCCTTTCCGAATCCAACCAAGCACCTTCTCCGGTGAAACACGAAGTCGAGTGGCAATCTCTGGCGGGGTCAAGTAGCGATCCGCTTGCTCTGCCATCTGCCCCTCCCTCTATCGTCAGTCTGCCCGATAAGCACCGAAATGCTCCCGCAGCCTTCCCAGAGCGGCCTCCGGAAGTTCTCGTCCAAGGTACAGCCAGCCGTGTATGGTTGGTACATCTACTTCTGCGATTCGTCTGAGGTCGCCATTGGTTAGTGGAGGCAGGGCGCTTCGGGCAACGCCTAGCTCGTTCAAAAGCAGCGAAAACGGATTTGGACGCTCCTCGGCCTCGGTTCTTGGTTCGTGATGGCGACCTGCCGCTACCTGCTGCCTCGGACTGTTATGTGCCGGGGCCTGAAACACCTTTTCTGGATGACGAGCGGGTGCCGTTTTCTGCCTGAGTTTCTTGGGTTTCGGAACATTTGCGTTCACAGGCTTCGGCTTTGTTCGACGTGCAGGTGGCACAACGACTTCGCCTGACTCAGTGTTCCGAATCCACTGCTGAATCGTCTCTGCACTATACCGAACAAGACGGCCCACTCGCACGCAAGGCAAAAGCCCAGCTTTTGTCATGCGATAGAGTTGTCCCTGAGAGATCGCAAGCCGCTCAGCGGCTTCACGTGAGCTTAGCAAGAAGGGATCATCGGATCGTCCGGGTGGTTGTCCTCCAGCGGATACTCTTTCGCTCAGAGCTTCATCTATCACTTCACGAATCACCGACTTCAACAGGCTACGAAGTGCCGATTCAAAATCACTGGTCATGATGGCCTCCCTTGTTGCGCCGAACCCACGCCGTGAAATCAGCCGCCGGTATCGATCCGCTCAACAGCGTGTCGGACGACCTCTAGCACCTCGTCGGGTTCGCACCCGTAGATCCCCGATCCCCATGCCCCGTTGGCCTCGACGACCGCCCAGCCCTTGCCGACGATCTGCCCCACGTCGAGCACCAACGCCCGAGGCGTGACCACTCTGGGATCGGCCAGTACCTTCTCGGCGGACTGCCGGGCGCTGGCCAACTCCTCGTCCGTCGCCGAATAGCCGTCGAGCTTGGCAAGTCGGCTGCTCCGTAGGTACGGCGAGAGCGTTCTGACGGCTCCTTCCAGCACGAAGCACCGGAACTCGACCTCCCACTCCACCGGCTCGGCCACCAAAACTTTCATGTCGTCATCGTAGCCAACCGGCAAGCTCTCGCCCGTGGCGTGGACCTTGGCGGGAAACAGCTTCTCATTCGGCGGCTTGACGAATGCCGGAATCGTCAGTCTCCGGGCTTCCCCGAGCGTGGTAATCGAGACGTTCCGTTTCCGGTACTCATGGGGCAGCCGAACCAACCAGTCTTCATCCAGGTCGAGCAGCCGCATACCCAGCGAGTTGGCGATAGTCGGAGCGAAGAGGCCCTCGACGTAGAGCACGATTTCTTCGTCCTCGATTTCCCGGACTCCGATACCGTGCACCCGCTCCACAGTCCAGCCACGCTGGACGGCTGCCCGCCAGAGTGCCTGATTATCTTCGGTGTGGCGTGAGGATAGAAGAAGGGTGGTCATCGGTCAACTCTTTGCCAAGGGCCATTGTCGCTACCTCCGCAACCTGGGACAATCCAAGAAACCACGATGTTCGGAACGGCAGGGTCGTTTCCAGTGGCCCTTTCGGAGGACGTGGGCACCACGCCTTTTAGCATCGAACCAATGAGGAGGAGTTCATGTCGAAGAGCAACGGATCACCTCAACCGTCCGACTTTCCAACGACCGAGGAGTTCACAGACTTCGCTGGTCGGAAACGAAAGTTCACCGTGGAGCAGTATCCCGTGCCATCGGGATTCGGCGTGTGTGTATATCGGAAGACGTGGAGGGCGACGACGGATACGTGTTTCGAACATTCTCGATGGTGGATTCTTTCCACGCACTTGGCGAACTTCGCATGAGAATACGGAAGCTGCTTTCCGTTCGTCATCTCATGGAGCAGGGCGGAAGACTGTCCCTCACGCACGACCGATTGCGGGGACGAGTGTCCTACGGCGGTGTCGTCGTGGACGGCATCTTCCTCACCTTTGAGCAGTTTGCCGAACTCATTCAGACATGCGAGGGATTCCAATTGGACCTCAAACTCGTAGATTCCTCGGATGAACTGGACTAGCCGATCTGTTGTGGAGGCGATCCATGGATTCGATATGGAAACAGAAAGGGGCCACGCTGAGCGACAAGTCCGCCCGGAAGGAGTTTGGTTTGACTCAGCAGGAATTCTATGAGGCCATGCGGGCGGGCAAGCTGCAATTCCAGCAGAACAGTATGCACGGGAACCCTTGGGTTCGGCTTCTGCGCCACGAGGTCGAGGCCCTTGTCAGAAAAAAGAGCGGCAAAGAGGGCCTCCACACGAAAAAGCTCCAGAAGGAGTTGGCCGACCTCGACAACGAGACCAGGAAGCTCAAGACTCGCTTGAAAACCATCGAACGGCGACGGGCCGAACTGGTGAAGGAACTTGACCGATGACGGCGTAGATGACAGCCAGATCGCCTGCCGCACGAGCGAGGGGTAGAATATCGTTCAGACGCAGCCGACCGACCGAGTTCGCATTTGCGTTAATGAGATTTGCAGGCTGGGCTGCAACTCACCGACGATGGCGGTTGCGGGTCGAGGATCGTGGATTTCTGGAATTGTGAAAACCTGGAAATGACCGACGATAATTGTCAGTGGGCGAGATGTGCCCCGGACTACTGCAGGCTCCGTTGCCAGGTCCGCACTCGGGCGAGCCGGGGGAACCGATCCTCCGAGAGTTGGTCACCTTCGGCGGATGTCCTTGGAGGCAGGCAGGCCAGAAGAAGTATGGCGTCAGGCCCAGCGAATTGCTTCCGCCTCAGACGAAACGACTGCTCGCCCTGGAATTTGAGAAAAGCTCACCCAGTGATGGTTCACTGTAGAACAGAAGGAGGATTTGATGGACCGCCCTGATCACGAGACGATGGAGGTGCTGGTAGTAGTTGCCTTCCCGGAACTTAAGACCTCAACATCCGAGGAGGCGTGGGAGCAGGACATCGTTGATGCTGTCTCCGCTGCCGTCTACGCCGACAAGACGCTCGATACCCTAGCCGTCAGGCCACTGGAGTACGAAGACTGCCAATGGGTGTTCGAGGGCGGTATGCCTATGCCCGACTACGGTGTCACGATTGGGCAGGACGGATCGTGGCACTCAGGCGTGGAACTGTATCGCACGAAATACGAAGCCAGCGGCAAAGATTTGCAGTCGCTATTTGAGTACCTGATCAAAAAGGGATTGGTGAAGAAGTGAGCCTGTTGGGACGCATAGAACGGCCAGTAGAACACGGCCCGAAGGAGAAATGCAGTGCTTGACTTGATCTACTTTCTATTGATCGGACTGGCAGCAGGATGGCTGGCGGGCAAGATCATGAAGGGCCGCAGCTTCGGCCTTCTCGGCAACCTGGTCATCGGCGTGATTGGTGCGATCCTCGGTGGATTTGTGTTCCGCCTCGTGGGGCTCTTGCCGACCGGCCTGCTCGGCAGTTTAATCGCTGCGACCGCTGGAGCCGTCTTGCTGCTATTCGTCTTGCAGAAGTTCGGACGGCGGATGTAGGGAAGTTGGTTCCCGCAAAGGAGGAAGAACCATGCCAGAACACGATGCCCCCATCAGCAGAACGCAGGCGATCAAGCGATTCCTTGCCGAGCATCCCGATGCCTCGTCCATAAGTGTCGCAGAGGCATTGACGGCCCAGGGCATTCCGGTCAAACCACTCCACGTTTCTATCGTGCGAAGTATGCTTCAGCCCCCGAACCCAGCCGACGCAGAGCCGGAACAGCCGCCCACGCACATTCACATAACCATCACGCCGCCCCACGAACGTTCGACACCAAGAAAGAAGAAGTCTCCTAGGAAAAAGCCCGCAGCCAGTGGCGGTACGGCGGACGTGAAGGCAGTGTTCGAAGCCATCGTGGGCATGACCGACGCTTTCTGCCGGGACCATCTGAACGACGAGTACGCCATGCTGTGCCGCAAGTTGGCGACGGCCCTGGCCCGAAAGCGTCCCTCACCGCTTCCCCAAGGGCGGCTGGAGACCTGGGCCTGCGGGATCGTGCGAACTATCGGGTGGGTAAATTACCTGGATGACCGAAGCCAGAAACCTCATTTGAGGTTGCCTTTCATCGATAATGCTTTCGGGGTAGCAGAAAGCACCGGACAGGGGAAGTCCAAGGCCATTCGCACGATGTTCAAGATTCGAAACTTCGATCCCCGGTGGACGTTGCCCAGTCGCATGGACGACAATCCGATGGTGTGGATGCTGGAGGTCAACGGGTTCCTGATGGACATTCGCAACGCCCCTCGGGAACTTCAAGAGGTGGCTTTCGAGAAAGGACTGATCCCGTACATCCCGGCAGATCGAACCGAGACTGACGAGAAGGAGAAGTAAAGGAACGCAATGGGCCAAGTCAGCAAGAAGCTCAGGAACCGCTTTGGTAAGTTGGCGAGCCGGGTCAAGCAGCAGATGGCCAAGGAAGTCGCACCGCTCCGTTCTCCGAAGGGCGTGAAGGATGTGCCGACCCTCGTCAAGGAAGGGCATGACCCGATCCACTCGGTGTACGTCCACGTCCAGAACATCGCCTCGGTCTTCGCCGAGAATGTGTCGCCGCTGCCCGAGTGTCGGAAATACTACAAGATCGTGGAGAAGGCCGAGGATGAATACATGCCCGCCGGGCCGCCGATGAGCCCGCTGACCTGGAGCTATTTCACCACCTGGGCGTTCTTCGACGTGCGTTTCGGACAGGACAAGGAAACGATGGGCACCTGCCTCATCGATCTGGCCGATCTCTTGGACATGGACCCTAGCATCGTGGAAGCCACCCGAGAGTTCCAGCAGAGCCGGATGGGCATCTACGAGCACCTCGGCAGTGCGGGCGGCAGGTGTCGCCTGCGGGAGTTGATCACCGACCGAGAATTGATCTGCTATTGCACCTCGGGATACGTCGGACGACCGGGAGAACTCTGGTATGTCCGTGTGTGCCCGCCGATATGGGGACTGGCGGACTATTGGGTCACGGTCACGACGCCTTATGTCTTCGTGGAGGTGTCGAAAGCCGACTGGGTGGCCTACCTCAATCGAGCGATGTTGCAGGTCAAGATCAAGGACGACGAGAAGAAGCTGCACCGACTGATGAAGTTTGGCCTCAGCACCAATCACTGGAACGAGTACATCTTCCTGGGATACGTCAACCACCAGCACGATGCGATCTTTCTGACAGGAATCCCGGACGTGAAGGGCAGCCTGCCGCACGCATAGGAGGACGAAACTATGGGAAAAGCCAAACCGAAGAATTGGGTCGTGGGCCGCTGGCTCATCGAGTCAATGGACGAATGGGACCGGGATTTCATCGACGAGGAGGTTCGTGGTTACTTCGAGTTCGACGCCAAAAATGCCGGGGACTTCCAGTTCGGCTATGTTCAAGGGCAGATCGACTACCGGCTTGGCGAACGGGACGGGAAGCCTGCTCTGGTCCGCAAGTCAACGGCAGCCATCAAACAGACCGGGATCGAGAGCACTCCGCTCGAACACTTCTGGCTTTCCCCTGCCCAACGGGATGTGCTCCTCGGGCCTAGACAAGCTCCACGAACACATCCAGACGGCGATGGGCTGGACGAACTCGCATCTCCACCAGTTCAAGATCGGCCGTGTCATCTACGGCGATCCCGAATTGCTCTACGAGGGCTGGCAGGACGAAACACCGCCGGTCAACTCGCTGCGCATCAAGATCAGCAAGATCGTCCCGGCTGACGGAAAGCGGTTCCGGTTCGAGTACGAGTACGACTTCGGCGATGGCTGGGAGCATGAGGTTCTGTTTGAGGGTTGCCTCCAGGCTGAGAAGGGCACCCGGTATCCGCTGTGCGTGGAAGGCGAACGGGCCTGCCCGCCCGAGGATGTGGGAGGCGGTTCCGGCTACCGCAAATACCTCAAGACGCTGAGTAACCCTGATCACCGAGAATGGGAAGAGACCAGCGACTGGCGGGGGCCATATCGTCCTGAACATTTTGATGCCCAGGCAGCCACAAAAGCGATGCAGAAGGGTCTGCCGAATTGGCGGGAGATGGAGTGAGCGGAGACCGCATTACCAGACTTGCAGTGCTCGCTGACCGTTGTGATGCTCACAATGGGGAACGACATGGCCGACAGTGAACTGAACTCAGTCCTTCTCGCCCTCGGAAAGACTCAGGTGGATGCCATGTTTCGGCGGCAGGACGTTCATGCGATAGACGACTCGGAGTTTTTGCCTTTGCTGGAAGTCGTGCTGACCGCCTTCGAATCCGTGGGGATCGAGAACTGCGTGGCTGAGGAGGTCTGGGAATACGCCTTCGCCGTGTACGACCGGACCTGCAAGCAGTCCGACCCGAGGTGGACGACCGCCGAGAACCGGGAACTGATGCAGAAGCACCTCTTGGGGCCGAGGGGCCGGAAACGGAAGCCTCGACGAAGGGATGATTGACATGGCAGGAAAAGGACGACAGCAAACCGCCCGCAAACCGGCGACCAAGTTCGCCCACCTGCGGAAGAAGTTGGACAAGGCCCGGATCGTGAAGAAGATCAGCAAGAAGAAGTGACTCCACCATGGGACAGGACGACTGGAGGAAGCTACTTTGCCCCAAGTGCCACCAGCTAAAGAAGACTTGCACTTGCAGGAACGAGCCAACGGCCCCAAGCAAGTCTACCGTGGTCCGGGTGAGCCGAGAGACAAAGGGCAGGCGGGGCAAAGGGGTGACGATCATCTCCGATCTTCCGCTGGACGAGAACGGCCTCACGGAACTTGCCAAGAAGCTCAAGAACCGGCTTGGCACGGGCGGAACGGTCAAGGATGGGCGGATCGAAATTCAGGGCGATCACCGAGACCGCATCGTTACGGAGCTTGAGGGTATGGGCTATCGAGTAAAACGTGCCGGGGGATGACAACGGCCGATCAACGGCCCATTTGCGTCCTTGGTCTGGGACCATCCTTTCCTGTCATCTGCAAGCTCGGCTGGAGGTATACGGCGTTGAGGAAGAGGTTGCAGGAAGCGTGATGTGGTGTGCTTGGAATCCTTGGCAAGCAAGGGAAGCGACTATGACCGAGCAAGGGACTTTCTCAGATCTTAGAGATGGCTGTCGTAACCGTTCACGGGGCGGAAAAGAGGGGGACAGGTCCATGTTTTCGGGCAACGTCTCTTTGGCCAAAGAGGATCAACTGGCCGAAAAATGGACCAGTCCCCGTCCGCCCCGTGAACGGTTACATGGCTGTCTCATCGGGCTCGCCACAAGCGATCCTCTTGGTTCGAAGACTACGGGCGTGGCAGTCATCTTGGCGTTGGCCATTGCGGTGCTCTCGTGGAATACAGCCAAGGCCGATGTCGTGATACAGGCCGAGAAGGCGGCGATACGAACGGAGGGCGGGCCTGCATCGGGCGGCGGGTGGAACCTGTGGAGCAACGGCCACGTCGGAGATGTTCTTCTTCAGAACATGGCGAAGATGAACGTCACTCCCGATAACGCCGAAGTTGCCGTCATCTCCCACAACCACGGCGACCATACAGGTGGGCTGGTCTCAGTGGTCGGGGAAGAGATGGGGTCGGGGCTTGAATAGTGAACAGCCTCGACTCCCGAATAGTTATGGATAACTCTATTCACTGTTCAAGCTGCGACCCCAAACCGCTCTCCCTCGTCACGCGGCAGTCGACCGAATGCCATTCGACTGCAACGCTCGCGGTTTGTTTTCGTGTGGCTGCCAAGGATTGCATTTTTCCGAAACTGCGGCCTTCCCTTACCACCCGGTTCCGCAGAGGGAGAGAGACGCCCTCGGGCTGGAAGCAACGGTTGATCGGCTCGTACAGCGAGGGAGATCGCCGACCACCGAAACCGGGATCGGGGTCTGCACGATCATCATTTGGCGAAGTTGCGATGACGAAGGCGGATGCGCGGTCAAGCCTACCGGATGATTTTTCCACCTTTCAAGGTCCCGGACCACCCGGTATCCGTGGAGGGGAAGGCGAAAGAACATGCGCCGCTCCCGGACCGCCCGTCCGAACGATCCTGGGAAAGATGATGTACCGAGTTTTCAAAGCTCGACCTACTCCGGCGGAAGGGAAGAGACGCGAAATTGGGCGTCTGGCATGGTCCTTCGGCCGCCCGGGAGATAGGTGGACACCGGTTTAGTATCCTTGGCCATCGTAATCGATGCGGCGCACCTCGTCAATAGACTTTTTTCAGCCAAAGGAAAAGAATTTTAAGGGGGGCGATTCCGGCGAGCGGGGGTGGGGAAATGCGAACGCACGGGCACGGTTCAGAAATGCCCGGCAGGCACCTCGCCGCGGAGGGTTTTCTTCAGCAACGAAGTTCGCCCTGCGCGCATCCGGTGTGGCTGATTCCGAGAAGCCGCGCCGGACGGCCTGATGGGGAGGTCGCCGGCCGCGTCTGGACCTTGGCGGCATCCGTCGGAAAAAAATCGGGCAAGAAGAAAATTTGGGATCGGAATCCAAAGGCTGAAAAGGGCTTGCGCGACGTCGCCCAAATTGGCCCAAGAATGAGGCTTGGCGCGCCCGGGCGGTTCGAATTTGGTTGCGGCCGAGGGGAGGGCCAAGATGAAAAGTCGATGGGGGAAAGGAAGATGGTTCCCAAGTCGCAAACCGAATTCATCGCCCTCGTCATCTTCTTTTCCACCATCTTCTTTTTCTCAGCTCTGCCTTCAATCGCCTAATTCTGCGTTGGTTGCGGCCTAAGACTCCTGGAGCGGATCCAATAGCCGACTTCCGCCCCCACATCCCAACAGAGAAGAGGCCACCGGTACTTCGGCTGTCCGGCAAGCTGCAAGCATCCCATCGAATAGCTCGACCGACTGTCTATCGATTATCCCGATCGCTCTCACCCGTCGCCCGTGTCGATCCCACGGCCACGAAGCTCCTCGTGCTGAAAGGGACGCTCGTCGGGGCGAGCGGTTGGGACAAGGACCTGCTCGGCTGCTCGGTCGAGGCGGTGATCAAGCCTCCGGCGGGCCGGGCCGACGAGTTCCTCAGGCGGCGGATGATCTATGGCAATCACCTCCAGTGGGTCTACGGCGACTACGCCAAGGAGCTCAACACCGTCGGCGAGATGCTCGGCTGGAACGTGGAAGTGTTCTGCTGAGCTCCGGGGAGAAGGGGACAGGCACATTATGCTCCGAAGACTCCGCAAAATGAGACAGTCCCCGACGGTTTTGGGATAGGCTCGAAAACAAAAAATGATTCCTTTGGCTTTCCAGGATTGCATTGATTAAAGCGGCGGGTTAGATTAAAGCACGTAGTCCCGGATGGCCGGAGAGGCAGGCCAGCCGTCGCCCGGAACAAGGCGATCTCCGGGGCTACCGGAACAGATTCTTATTTCGCTCCTTGCTGGGTGTCTTTGCTCCTCAAAAAAGGCGTATTTGACGAGGCTCCTCGTCTGTGTCCACATAACCCTTTTGGAGGTAGTTCCATGCGCCGTGCAACTCGGGTCGGCTTTACGTTAGTGGAATTGCTGGTGGTGATCGCCATCATCGGCATTTTGATCGCGTTGCTCTTGCCCGCCGTCCAGGCGGCACGGGAGGCGGCCCGCCGTTCCCAGTGCAGCAACAATTTGAAGCAGCTCGCGCTGGCGATCCACAACTACTCGGACGCCTTCAAGACTTTCCCTTCCGGGTTCATCACCAACTTCCCGACGGCCCCGGCGACGCTCGAGCGGTCGCATTGGAGTTGGGGAGCGCTGATCCTGCCTTTCGTCGAGCAGGCTCCCTTGCACGACCAGTTGCAGGTCGGCCGCATGCCCTTATGGGCGAACCTGACGACGACCGCGGGATTGGGCGCCCTGCAGACGCCGTTGTCCGCCTTCGTCTGCCCGTCGGATCCCGGTCCCGACCGGAACGACTTCGGCGCCGCCACCAGTGCCACCTACTCCACGTATGAAAAGCGCGTGACGAGCGATGGAACGGACCGGATTGCCATTGCGAAGTCGAGCTACGTGGGAGTGGGGTGCAGCGGCAACAGCACGACCCCGCCGAACGGTGAGCTTACCTACGGGCCGCCGAGCGGAGTGCTCTTCTCGAATTCCAGCGTGGCGTTTCGCGATATTACCGACGGGACCAGCAATACGGGCCTGCTGGGCGAGCGATGCTACCGCCTCAACGGCTTGACGGTCGGCGCAGGCAACGCGATTGGGTTCAGTTCGGAGGCGACCGCCTACACGAGCCGCAACCGGTCGCTTCTGGCGGCTCTGGGGATCCCGTACTGGGGCATCAACCAAACCGTCGTCCAGGCCGACCATCAAAACCGCGGGTTCCATAGCACGCATCCCGGCGGAGCTCAATTCGCCTTGTGCGACGGTTCCGTTCGCTTTATCAGCGAGACGATCGACTTCCGCCCCGGAAATCTGACATCCGGCGGGGCTCCCTACCATTGGGTCGACAGCACCTTCGAGCGGTTTTTGGCGCGGGGCGACGGCCAGCCGATCGGCGAGTTCTAAGCAAGCATTCCATCAGAAAGTGAGTTCGATATGACGTGTCCATGGAGGTTGGTATTGGTTTTCCTCTTGGCGGCAATGACGCTAAGCAGTATCGGCTGCGGCAGGAGTGATTTGCCCGAGCTGGGGCGCGTGCAAGGCACCGTCACCCTCGATGGCAATCCTCTTGCCGGTGTGATCGTCACGTTTCTTCCCGATTCGGGACGTCCTGCCGTCGCCAATACGGACAGCGAGGGGAGGTACGACCTGATGTATACGAACGACGTCAAAGGAGCCACCGTGGGCCCGAACACGGTCCGCGTCCTGTGGCCCGACGGAGAAACGTCTACCGCGACGATTCCGGATAAGTATGGCGCGAATTCGGAGCTGAAAACGGAGGTGAAGCCTGGAGAGAACACCTTCGACATCGCCATGGAATCGAAGTAGGGATGTTGAAGGAATGGTAACCGTTCACGCCCACGGTCGGGGACTGGTCCGTTTTTCGGCCGATTGACGCGTCTTGGCAACGAAGACGTTTTCCGAACATGGACCTGTCCCCTCCTCTTACCGCCCCGTGAACGGTTACGCTTTCCTCTTCTCGGGCAGTTCGCGGATGCGTTGCGGATTGCTGGCAGGTCGGGATCGGATTCACCACTCGACTCCAACACCTCAGCACCCCGCCGCGGTCCGCGCGTCGACCGCCATGCGTCTCGCCGTCAGCGCCGTCCTCCGCCCCGCTCATTGCTCAACCTGCCATGCAGAGTTCCACCAGCGAAACGCCACCACCGACCCCGCGTCGGTGGGGCGATGTTTGGCAACTACAAACCGCGATCCTGTAGGTCGTTCTGTGATTTCGCTTCCGCCGCTCGGCCTGTAGGGCCCGAGCGGCGGAAGCTGAAATCATCCTCGAACGCGATTTCCGAGAGCAGCTTCCTCGGCTCGGCCGGCCGGTAGCGATAGCGGCGGGCGAGGACCTGCTCCGCAAGGCGTCATCCTTGGAAAGTAGCAGGCACGGTCCCTCGTGCTTTTCCCAGGATCACTGCCTGCCTTGCAGGAGCAACGTCAGAAGTCGGCGCTGCTCGTGGAGCAAATCGCGATGCTCTTCCAGCAGAGCGGTCTCAGTTCTGCGCCGACGTCGTCTTCGGCAACGCCGCAGTACTCACAGGCAAAGCCCGCCCGGTGACGCACCAAGTCCCGAAGTCCGTCTGGAATGGTCATGCTGGCTGAGCGGTTTTTTGTGCCAGTTCGCGATGGAGCGTTTCGATCTGTCGCCGCAAGTTGTCGTTTTCGGCGGAGAGGATTTGGATGCGCTCCGTCACCGCATGGAGTTGGGCGAGCGGCATTCACATCGGCCTCCAAAGTGGCAATGGTTTCGCTCTGGGATCGCCGGGCGAACAACCCGCGATGCTCTTCCTCGTCCTGCTGCGTATACCAATCCTCAAGCTGCGCGTTCGGCATCCGACAGGGGCTCGCCGCGAGTCGCTCAGTCGTGCAATTGCCCAAAATCGTGGTCCGCACTCATTGCCCAACACTCGCTGAATAAGATTCCGGACAGTGCCGCTGGAAAGGAAGCCATCCTCGGAAAACCAGCTGCTACTGTAGTTTATCCCCCCAGTCGTTTGCGGGCAAGCGCGTCGATTGGTGTGGCATGCTCGCGCTGGCCCCTCCTTGCATCGTCCTGTCCCCATGGTTCGGCCACCGCTTCGCGACGTTGGCCGTGCCCCGCACCGCTGCTCGCCCGCTTGTATACTACCCTTACTCGGCTCCGCCGTCCTCTCAAATCACTGACCACTGCCCTCTCTCCGGCCCTCGACCCTCGACTCTCAGTTCTCGACCACCTCATGCGCCTCAATCCTCACCCCCGCCTCCCGCAACCGCTCCTCCCATCGCTCCCTCGTCCCAATCCCTGCCGCATCCTTCAGTAATCCCCGCTCCTCCTCCCGCCGCGTCAGCTCCGCAAACATCGCGTACCCCGGATAGTCCTCCGCCAGAAACGTCTCCTTTCGGTGCAAAATCGGCGGATTGCTGCTCGTCGTGTAGTCGTAGCAGTCAAGCTCTAGAGTTCGCAGCGACAACTTCAATGACCGCGCCAGCACCGGATGCGCCTCGCTGTCGAACCCCGGATAGACCAGGTACGACACCTTTCCCGAAAACCGGTGCAGCTTGATCACGTTCGCCTCATCCACCTCGCCCAGATAGGCGCGGGCACACCCTTCGTACACCCGCAGAATCGGCTCCAGCCGGTCCAGCGCGGAGCGATGGACGTACAGGGCGTTGGGCAGGAGCTTGCCGATGGTCGAGCGGCGGCAGGCCTCGTCGATCGCTTCGGGTTCGCCGGCACGGAACAGCAGCGCATCGGCCCGCTCGCAGGCGCGCTTGTAGGTGCCGAGGAATTCTTTGATGTCGCGGCGGAGGGTTGCAGGGAGCTTCGAGAGCGGCGGACGATTGCGGAATCGCGACAGCGCGAAGTAGACCAAGAGATCGCCGGCCCGCTGCTGGCGGACCTCGGCCCAGTTGGGCAGTCGGGTCACTCGGCGGATGAGCCCGAACGCTCGGCGGGCAGAGCCGAATTTCGCCACAATCGCGTGGTAGTCGGGGTATTCGTCCGCCTCGGGCACGCGGCCCAGCTCCAGTACCTGTATGGGCTCGTCTGGTTTGCTTGATTTCGGTTTTGCCCGGTTTCATCTGATGCAAGACAACCCCTCCGAGCGGCGGGGCATTCTGCCGCGATACGGCCATTGCCGCGGGCCATTGAGTAGCCCATAATGAACGGAACGGACTGTTGTCGTTCTTCCACCTCATGCTGTTGGAGTAAGTCGCAGGTCCATGCCTGATGGGTTCGACCGCTTCGATTTGGCCGACCTTGCCCGAACGCATGCGATTGGAGCAGATCTTCTCGTTCCGTTCGCCGTTGTGCGGTTGGGTGGCCGAAGCGGAGCTACGGAGGCTTCCTTTTCGGTCGAGCTTCGTGATGTGGGTCAAGTGGGTACCAGACTCCAAGAACTGCGCGTGTGCTGGTCTCCGGCCAAAGTACCGGAACAACCGCTCGCGGTTCCAGAACGCGATGTGACCGAGTGGGCAGCGTGCGCAATTGCCTGCGTTGTGGTGCATCTCTTCGGTCAGCTCCAGGTTGGCTCCGTGACTGGAGACGGAGATCGTTTCGACTATTGGGTCACCGACGGGCAGCGACAACTCGGCCTTGAGGTAAGTGGCACCGTGTCCGCAGATTTGGAGACGCGTCATCGCGCGAAGAGCGAACAATTGCTGAGTAATCCCTTTGGGGTTGACGGCTACGTTGTTGTGGTCGATTTTACGGCTCGCCGAATCATTTTCTCTTTCCACCAGTACCAGGAAACAACCGTATGACCGAATCGACGTCTCGACGCTTTCTGCAATCTGGCCCGGAGGAAGCTTTCGCTGCGGAGGAGGCCCGCAAGTCGCGTTTGATCCTGGAAGCACGGCTGCTGCGGCAGCAGGAGCAGTCGGAGGCCGCCGCCGCAAAGTTCGCGGAGGCCGCGGCTATCGAGGAAAGCTTGGGCGAGGCATGTACGGGTCACCAGTTGCGAGAAAAGTCGTTTGTACACTTCTTCAGCGCCGCAAGCTGTTGGGCGCAAGCCGGCAACTTTTTCGAGGCGATTGTCTTGTGCGACCGCCTTTTGGCCGATCCTGATCTGCCGGTTTCGCTCCGCAGACGAATTGCCGAGTATGCCGACACCCTCCGCTCCCGCCGCGCCCAATGGTACGGCGAACTCGTCCATCATTCGGCCGAGGCTTCGTAGGCCGAAGCCTCATTTTTGCGACAGCTCTCGACCACCTCATGCGCCTCAATCCTCACGCCCGCCTCGCGCAACCGCTCCTCCCATCCCTCCCGATTCCCAATCCTGGCCGCATCCTTCAGTAACCCCCGCTCCTCCTCCCGCCGGGTCAGCTCAGCAAACATCTCGTAACCCGGATAGTCCTCCGCCAGGAACGTCTCTTTGCGGTGGAGGATCGGCGGGTTGGGGCTGGTGGTGTAGTCGTAGCAGTCGAGCTGGAGGGTTCGCAAGGAGAGCTTCAGCGAGCGGGTGAGGGCGGGATGGGCCTCCGTGTCGAAGTCGGGATAAGAGAGATACGAGACTTTGCCGGAGAAGCGGTGCAGCTTGATGAGGTTGGCCTCGTCGAGCTCGCCCAGGTACGCGCGGGCACAGCCCTCGTACACCCGCAGAATCGGCTCCAGCCGGTCCAGCGCGGAGCGATGGATCATCCGCCTCCGGCACGCGGCCCAGCTCCATGACGCGGGCGTAGAACGGCTCCGGCAGCTCGCGATTCTCCTCGAACGCGATTTCCGAGAGCAGCTTCCTCGGCTCGGCCGGCCGGTAGCGATAGCGGCGGGCGAGGACCTGCTCCCGCAAGGCGTCATCCTTGGAAAGTAGCAGGCACGGTCCCTCCTGCTTTTCCCAGGATCACTGCCTGCCTTGCAGGAGCAACGTCAGAAGTCGGCGCTGCTCGTGGAGCAAATCGCGATGCTCTTCCAGCAGAGCGGTCTGCTGGTGAGACAGTTGCTCCAGCAACGCGACGAGTTCTCGATAGCGCTGGAGCAAACGAGCTGTTTCACGATCCGCTCGCTTGCGTTGCCGGAGCGCGAAGTCCGTCTGGAATGGTCATGCTGGCTGAGCGGTTTTCTGTGCCAGTTCGCGATGGAGCGTTTCGATCTGTCGCCGCAAGTTGTCGTTTTCGGCGGAGAGGATTTGGATGCGCTCCGTCACCGCATGGAGTTGGGCGAGCGCGGCATTCACATCGGCCTCCAAAGTGGCAATGGTTTCGCTCTGGGATCGCCGGGCGAACAACCCGCGATGCTCTTCCTCGTCCTGCTGCGTATACCAATCCTCAAGCTGCGCACGTTCGGCATCCGACAGGGGCTCGCCGCGAGTCGCTCGGTCGTGCAATTGCCCAAAATCGTGGTCCGCACTCATTGCCCAACACTCGCTGAATAAGATTCCGGGACAGTGCCGCTGGAAAGGAAGCCATCCCTCGGAAAACCAAGGCACACTACTGTAGTTTATCCCCCCAGTCGTTTGCGGGCAAGCGCCGTCGATTGGTGTGGCATGCTCGCGCTGGCCCCCTCCTTGCATCGTCCTGTCCCCATGGTTCGGCCACCGCTTCGCGACGTTGGCCGTGCCCCGCGCCGCTGATCGCCCGCTTCAGTATACGACCCTTACTCGGCTCCGCCGTCCTCTCAAACCACTGACCACTGCCCTCTCTCCGGCCCTCGACCCCCGACTCTCAGCTCTCGACCACCTCATGCCCCTCAATCCTCACGCCCGCCTCGCGCAACCGCTCCTCCCATCCCTCACTCGTCCCGATCCTCGACGCGTCCTTCAGCAGTCCCCGCTCTTCCTCCTGCCGCGTTAACTCCGCAAACATTGCATACCCCGGATAATCCCCCGCCAGAAACGTCTCCTTCCGGTGCAAAATCGGCGGGTTGCTGCTCGTCGTGTAGTCGTAGCAGTCAAGCTCTAGAGTCCGCAGCGACAACTTCAGCGACCGCGCCAGCGCCGGATGGGCGTCGGTGTCGAAGTCGGGATAAGAGAGATACGAGACTTTCCCGGAGAAGCGGTGCAGCTTGATGAGGTTGGCCTCGTCGAGCTCGCCCAGGTAGGCGCGGGCGCAACCCTCGTACACCCGCAGAATCGGCTCCAGCCGGTCCAGTGCGTAGCGATGGACGTACAACGCGTTGGGCAGGAGCTTGCCGATCGTCGAGCGGCGGCAGGCCGCGTCGATGGCTTCGGGTTCGCCGGCACGGAACAGCAGGGCATCGGCCCGCTCGCAGGCGCGCTTGTAGGTGCCAAGGAACTCTTTGATGTCGCGGCGCCGGGTTGCGGGGAGCTTTGACAGCGGCGGACGTTTGCGAAAACGCGACAGTTCCGAGAGCAGGCTCCTGGACAAGCTTTGAACAGGAGTGAACGGAGGCAACGGAGAGATCTTCCTCCGTTATCTCCGTTACCTCCTGTTCAGGACTTCTGTTCTTACTCGAGTTCCTCTGGTCATGATTCTGCCACCGCCGCCCGGCCACTTCGCGCCTCCCTGGCCATCCGCTAAACTAACCCTCGACCTTCCCCCTCTTCTCTAACCACCAACCACTATCCACTAACCACGTCCTCCTCCCCATGTCCACCGCCAGCGATCGCCAGGCTTTCTCCAGCGGCCCGGAGGACATCTTCGTCGACCTCTTCGCCCAGGTCTTCGGCCTGGAGCAGGTCCAGAAGCTCACGCACGACTACCCGGCGGAAGACATTTATGGCGGCGGGCGGTTCATCGACTATGCGCTGCGGACCGCGGAGGAGCGAATCGCCTTCGAGATCGATGGCCTCACCTGGCACCTTCCCGGCGCCGTCTCCGTCGAAAAGTTCGAAGACGACCTGCTGCGTCAGAACAGCCTGGTGCATCAGGGCTGGCGGGTCTTTCGCTGGACCGACCGGCAACTGCAGCAGGATCCGGAGCGGGTCAAGGAACAGTTGGCCCTCTTCCTGGAACGGATCTCGGGCCTCTTCTCCTTCGACGACTTTCTGCCCCAGCAGCTCGGCGAACTGGTCGATCTCATCGACCTGCAACTCCGCCCGCACCAGGAAGAGGCCCTGGCCACGCTGGCCGCCATGCGGGCGGAGCACAAGACGATTGCCCTCTTGACCCACGCCCAGGGCACCGGCAAGACGATCGTGGCCATCGCCGACGCCAAGCGGCTCGGCGGCCGAACCCTCTTCCTTGCCCACACCCGTCCCCTGGTCCAGCAGGCCTTTGAGCGATTTGGCGAACTGTGGCCGGAAGCCTCCGTCGGCCTCTTCATGGGCGGCGCCTGCGACCCGGACGCCTACAACGTGGTCGGCTCGGTCCAGGCCGTCTCAACTCGCCTGAGCGACTTTTCACCCACCGCATTCGAATACTTGGTGATCGACGAGGCCCACCACGCCGCCGCACGAACCTACCGGTCGCTCCTGGGCTACTTCCGGCCGAAATTCGTCCTCGGCCTGACCGCCACGCCCGACCGCGCCGACGGGCAGTCGATCCTCGATCTGTTCCGCGAGTCGGCCCACCGGCTGAGCCTCCGCGAGGCGATCGAGCTCGGCGAGCTTGTCCCCATCCGCTGCGTCCGCGTGGAGACCAACGTCGACCTGAGCCGTGTGCGGTTCAACCAGGTGCAGTACAATCGCCGGGAACTGGAGGAAAAGGTCCTCATTCCCCCTCGCGACCGGCTGATCGTCGACACGTATCGGAAGCACGTCCCGGGCCGCAAGGCCGTCGTCTTCTGCGTGAACGTCCGCCACGGCGAAGAGCTCGCCGAACTCTTCCGTGCCGCGGGCGTGCCCGCCCAATCCGTCTCCGGCCGCATGCCGCGGGGCGAGCGGGAAGAGCACCTGGCCGCCTTCCACGCGGGCCGGCTGCGGGTGCTCTGCGCGTGCGACATTCTCAACGAAGGCTGGGACTGCCCCGACGTGGAGGTTCTTTGTATGGCCCGGCCGACGCTCTCCAAGGTCGTCTATCTCCAGCAGCTCGGCCGCGGCACCCGCAAGGCGCCGGGCAAGGAGTCGCTCTTGGTCTTTGACTTCATCGACAACGCCACCCGCTACAACCAGTCGCTCAGCCTGCACCGCATCGCCGGCCAGGGCCAGTACCGCCTCGGCGGCTTCGTCCTTGCTCCCGAGGATCTCCGCCGCGCCGAGGAGGAAGCGATCGCCCGCGGCGAGAAACCGACGGCGATCGTCGAGATCGGGCTCTGGGTGAACGACTACCGCGAGATCGATCTGTTCGATTGGCAGGACGCCGTCGCGGGCATGCTCACCGTCTCGCAACTGGAAGTCGAGCTGGCCGCCTCCGAGAACCTCGTCCGCCGGGCCGTCGAGCGGGAACAGGTCGCGCCCGATCATACGCTCACCCTTGGCGATCGCACCTACTACTACTTCAGCCGCGAGCGGATTCCGGAGATCCGCGCCGCCCTCGGCCTGCCCGAGGTCGGCGAGCACAACATCCGCGACCTGTTTCTGGAGTACATCGCCGACATGGATATGTCGGCCTCCTACAAGCCGGTGCTGCTGTTGGCGATCCTCGACGCGGCGGACGAGCGGGGCCGGGCGAAGCTGGCGGATGCCGTAGCGAACTTCCGGCGGTTCTATGAGGCACGGCGCGAGCAGGGACTGCCGGTGGAATCGCCGCGAAACCGAATGGCGCGCGTCGAGACTCTGGAACCGTCCGACGTGCAGGCGATCATGCTGGGGATGCCGTTCGAGAAGTTCGAGCGGCGGAAGTATCTGAAGTACGACCGGGATTTGGCGTATGTCCGTTTTCATCCAGACCTGTGGCGGCAACTTGGGCCGGACGACCTTCAGAAGGTCCGCCAAGTCTGTAACGACAGCATCGCGAGGTACTATGAACGACTCGGCTGATCCTCAGTGCGCGTTCTGTGGGCTGCCACAGGACCGGATTCTGGCGGAGAATCCCCTTGCGGTGGCGATTGCCGACCGGTATCCGGTGAGTCCGGGGCACACGCTCATCGCGCGCCGGCATGTATCCGACTTCTTTGAATTGGACGCTGAGGAAGCAAGGGCAGTATGGGAGCTGTTGGCGTCGCAGCGCGGCGGCTGGATCGCGATTTTCGCCCGGAGGGCTATAACATCGGGGTGAACGTCGGCGCGACGTCAGGCCAAACCATTCCGCACGTTCACGTCCACCTGATTCCACGATACGCCGAAGATGTAGCGGACCCGATTGGCGGTGTTAGAAATGTGATTCCGGGCAGGGTAAGTACCCGTTTCACTGAGGTACGTTCGAGAAAACCAAATCCAGCGAATGCGGGCGCGCGTGATTGTCTATAGAGCGACCGATCAACACGTTACCGGAAGACTTAGCCCTCGAACGCCGCGGGCATCTCCTCCCAGGTCCGCCCTTGCAGCAGCCTTCCGGCAGCTTTCTTGTTCACGCCATCCCACTGTTTGAAGAAGAATGGAACGCCAGCTCTTGCGTTGATCGCGGATTTCGACCACCCACTCCTCCCGCATCTTCCGCGCTCGCGGACCCGATTCACCACCCACGATGACCCAATCGATTCCAGCAAGATCGAGGTCTGGCAGAGGCCCCAAGAGCGGTTCCACGAAGGAATTTGGTGCGTGCTCCTGTTCTTCTCAGGTGATCGATCCGTAATGTGTACCGCTCGTTCTCGACGCTCACCCCCATCCACACGTTCGGCGGCCAGTCGATCTGGACGCTGACTTCCTCAAGCCGCTCCGCTCGCTTCGTCAAGACTTGAAACCGGTGCCAGTCGGCCCTGCGCATCACGTCGAAGACCTGCAAGATGAAGTCGACCGGCACGTCCTTGTGAAACATGTCGCTCATCGAATTGACGAAGATCATCTGCGGCTTCTTCCAGTGAAGCGGCTTGTCGAGCATGTGCGGATGCAGCGTCAGATCAAACCCGCTTGCGTAGTTTGGTTGTCCATCGCCTTCAGACGCAGCGACATCCGCTCCGCATAGCAGTGCTGACATCCGGGGCTGATCTTCGTGCATCCGGTTAGCGGATTCCACGTCGATTCCGTCCACTCGATCGCGGATCTGGCCATCGGACCCTCTCTTCCCCGTCAATTTCCGCCGTCATAGGCGAAGGTTCTCGCTCACGTAACCGATCGCGCTGCTACCTCGCTCGAACCGGCTGAGCAACTGCCCTGCCATAAACCCCGTCGTTTCAAATAGTTACACCGATACTAATATCATACCGCGGTGCCGAATAATGTCCAGCGGAGGCACGCCATTGCGCGGAGGCAGAAGGGGACCGGCCACTTCGCTGGCGCACCTCGCTTGGCTGCGCAGACGCCACGTCACAGGGACTGATAGTATTCCAGCATTTTCCGCGCCATGAGGATTCGGCGCTGCTCCAGGAAATCCTCGTAGTGCTCGACGTCCATCAAGAAGGCGTTGTCTGGAATGCAGTTTTCGCGGAGATTCGCCATCAGGGACGCAGTGTCATCGATTCCGCCGTACTCGTTAGTGCCGGCCTCACATTGGGCACTCACCGCCTGAAGGTACTTGCACGGAGGAACGTTGCCGATCTTGATGTTAATCTCCGATTGCATGTACGCGAAGTTCGCGACTTGGTTGTACTGGCTCTTAGCCAACGCTCTCTTCTTCAGGTAATCCTTTGGGAAGATGTGGTGAACATCGCCACGATGGGAGATGAGATCCGCCACAGTGATATCCCTGGATAAGAATCCTCTGTCCTTCATCTTCACCTGTGCGGCGAGGAATACGTAGAAATACGGACTACTGCCTGACGACGTCGCCAAGTGGCGTGTCAGCGCGGCGCTCCAGAATGCCTCCGACAGTTCTGCTTGCTCCATGCTCGCCAGAAAGCTGGGCATATTGCCGTCGGATAATTGTCGGATGTCGTAATCGAAGGTAGTCTCGGGCGAGGCAGAGTAGCGGCCCGTCAGGATCGAAAGGACGAACCAGCGCCGAACATACCGTTCGATTTCCGCCGACGGGTAGCCCTCCGCACGCAACTTCAAATACAGCGCGTATGCGAAGCTGAGGGCACTCGTGGATCGAATCAACGAAGGTGAGATAAACCCGGCGGATCGGATAATCATCAGGAATCGCTTGAAATTCGTCTCGTTGATAAAACTGCTGACCCCAGCTTCGAGCTTTCTGAACGATGCCTCGGCGATCTCCTCCTCGTACGTCTTCGTTGCGAAGTTGCGCCCGGAGAGCAGGCTCACCAGGTCGGCCAGTCGGCCTCGATTGAACTCCGAGATGAAGGCGACCCGCAGCATGTCGGTGTAGTGAGGGTCGTACAGATCGTCGTTCTCATGCCTTAGCCACGCCATCTTCTGGAAAAATGAGGTTTTGCCAAAGTCGGGATCACCCTCTTCGATACGCGCGTAAAAGTCCGGAGCGACCGCCAGGTGACAGAAGTAATCGATCGATTTGCGGAGGAGTGGGCCGCCGTACTTTTCGCTCGACGCGATTTTCGACATGGCGAAATCTGCCTGACTGAGCACGACCCCCTTCGCATTAATGCGGATGAAGATCTCGGTAACCGTCTCAATATCGAGATCCGAATCGAGTTCGATGAAACCGATCTGCTTCTTCGAGATGTTCGCTAGGTTGGTGATCGCGTCTTCGACGTGCCGTTCGTCGGCGCCTGGGTTCTTGGCGAGGTAATCCCGGATGATCGAAACCAGTCCCCTCTCGCCCGACAGAACTTCTGCAATATCCGGGATCCAGGTTTGGTCCTTCTTGATTGCCGGATTGAGGACTTCGAATGCCTCTTTTACCGGATGGAAAGCGATCCGGATCCGCGTACGCTTGTAGTTCTTGTCGACGACAGGATGTGCGAGGATTGCCGCCGCCAAGGCGGTGACCCGCTGCTGGCCGTCAATCAGGACTTTCTTTCCCGCTGAGGTCGTGCCATCTTTCAGCTTGACGCAGGTTCCCGCCACGCGATGAGGGTAGCCTACGGGATAGCCTGATGAGCGAGTCACCAGATCCGGACTTTCGTGGCCGTCCAGACGAAGGAGCCGCTGGATCTCGGGAATGGCAATCTCGCCTGCTTTGTTGAGAATCGTCTCAAGGAGGTGCTGATTTACGCGTACTTGGTACTTATGATCATGGCAGCTTCCCAGTAACAGCATGCGTGGTCGGCAGCGTCTCACTAATACCCCCGGATCGGGAGTGCAGTCCAAGTTCCATCATAATGCAGCGGAGCGGCCGTGTCACTTGCGAGCAAGTGCTGGTTGGAGTATGGACTCTTGCAGCACTGCACGCTCAATGATCTAATTAGGTTATTGCACTTTATTGAACCTCAAAGCTAGCATTCCTATGGACATCCGGGCAGGAGATAAGATACGCTTCAAGAAGGGAGAACACCGGGGGTGCCGCGGGGTAATCGCCAGGGCGGGCGCCTGATGGATTACTGGTCCGGCACCGAGTGAGAAAACAACGGTTTGGGCTGAAGCGGCAGACGTAACTAACTACAGTTTGGCAGCCCGGAAGGCGTGGAAGATCGAACCGGAGCGCGGCGTGGGACGCCCGCGTGGTTCACGGAGAGCATGACCGTATCTCGGTCACCCTTCGGATCGACCGAGACCTGTGGGAGCAGTTCCAGCGCTTACGAAGCGAAGCAGAAAAGCGTATTCCTAACCGGACCGGCAACGATCAACAAGTGGTTGAGAACGATGCTCCAGCAGCTCGACGCCACACGAGCAGGCGATGCCGCGGCGGATCACTGAAACCCAGCGCAAAGGCCGTGATCGCCCTGCTCGCAAGGCTCGACCGCTTGAACCATCGCTGCACCCGTCGGAGTCACCCCCAACCAAGTATCGTCGGCAGCGCACGCGCTGTTGGGCTGGAGCCGCAACGCGATAGCAGGTCTGCAACGCGCCAAGTTGTTTCCTCAAGTGATTCAGGAGGTTCGAACCGAATGACGGGCATTACTGAGCCCGATCCGCACACCGAAGGTCTTCGATTTCTGCACGCCATCGGAAAGTCCGGCCTCGTCAGGGCCTATCGGTCTTGGATAGCATCGCCCACTCCCAACGGACCGGAAACGCAGGATCGCGTCGTACACCAGTGAAGGACGTTTGCTCGATTGTGCGAGGTCGTAACCGAGGTACGCCACCTCCATCGTCAGTAACGTTAATCGGGCGATATCGCCTTGGTTCAAACTGCGGCGTGTAAGTATGGTAGGTCTGCCGAGCGAGGCGAAATACGCAAATGGAGTTCGAAACGAGCCCGACCAACATCCTTCACTCGCTCGGCGATCTTGTGGCCCACCTCTTGCTGACCAATAGAACACTTCTCCTGCTGCATCGGTGCCTAGCGCATCAACGCATGGTTCTCATATTCCAGGAGAGAGCCATTATCATTGAGGCGGTCACTCAGGTGAGAAGCGAGTCGCTTGTCCCCCAAGTATGCGAGTACGCACACGGCGCGCCGCCAGTCAAGGTGCCCGCTGACTGCCTGCAGTTGCTCAATTGCACGTTCAGCTAGAGCAGCCGGAAGTCGGTGGCCTCCGCACCATCCGCAGCATCTCCACCTCGAAATAATACGCTTGGCCGGGTGCAGCCCCAAACCAAGGCCAACTGTATACCAGCTCAATTCCGGCGATGAGGCCAAGCCGGGATGGATGCCCTCCACCGCCACAACCTTTTCACGTCTTGTGTGGGCTGAGCGGGCGGCATTAAGTTGGAGACCAAACATCGGTCGGCCTCCTCGCATCCACGTAAATCGCTCAAGAGATGAATAGCAAGCGCGCCGCGAACGCAGTGGCGAGCGGTAATCTGCACCCCAGTGCATCGAGTACCGCCTCGCGGAGCGAAGGAGGATATTGCGACGGATCACATCTCATTACGACCGCTCCCTTCCGAGGATCAGCAGCCGCAAGGCAAGCGACAAACTCCTGGTGCGACTCGTCTCTTACTTGTAACATCTGTGAGATTCTAGCCAGCCTGGGATAGGCCTCAGTGAACGAGATCTTAGCGAACTCTTCCGCCGCGTGAACAGGTGCGCCATTGATCACTTCCATTTCCGCTTCGGCGCGGTAGAAGTCTTGGACCGCCTCGACCGCAAAGCGGATGTGATCGCGCCGGCCAGGTACTGACTCTAAGATGTTCGCGGCTAACAGCCGTTCCACGACAGGTCCCGGAGGGTGGGTCGGGTTGAATCGTGGGACTCCTGATAACTCATCTACGCACAATGAGCCGCCTCTGGCTTCAATGAGCTTCGCAGCAATGGCAATAAGCGACTGCTCTAACTGTTGACGACTCAGCCGTTCTGTAGGGCGGATTTCCACGTCTAGCCGCCGGTCCAGCCAAGCCCGTAATAGATCAGTGCGCCTGGTTTGCTGCGGAGGGCCATCGCCTTGTGCAACCAAATCGAGATAGACGCGCAAAGTGAACGGATGCCGAAGTTCCTCGCGTGTTTCCTTCGGCAAGGCGAAGAGTCGTTCATACGGCTGGTTGGCACGCACCCATGCACTCTCCAGTTCCTTCGCGGTAAACCTGTCAGGAAGCCGGACGCCATCTGTGGGGGCTGCACGTTCCAGAGATGATCCAAAGAATGTGTTGGCCGCTGGCGTGCGATCATCCGGGCTGCTCTTGGGCATGCAGGCACCCCATGCCCCTTCCACACACGCCTTCCAGAACTCAGGCCGCGAGGAAACGACTAGAACACTCGCGCGGCCCAGTGCCGACTTTAACCAGCAGTTGATAGCTTTCCGAACGGATTCAGTGTCTTTCGCTTCATCGAGTCCGTCTAGCACGACAGTTACCCGACTGCACCTGTATCCAGCGGCGATCGACCTATGCCAATCGCTCGGTCGCCAAGTCCCCTGGATCTACCCCTGGTGATGACGCCGGAGACTCGGAGCGGACTCAATAGCCGACTTCCGCCCCCACATCCCAACAGAGAAGAGGCCACCGGTACTTCGCTGTCCGTCAAACCGCAAGCATTCCATCGAATATCTCGACCGACTGTCAATCGATTATCCCGATCGCTCTCAGGATGCTCGGTCCGCTAAGTCGGGCATAGGGGATGCCGAGATGTTCGTAACGAAGGTCCTGGGTGCTTCATCAAGCAGACGGGCTATGTCGCGGCTGTCATAGGGGTCTTGTAACGTCGCCTTGCCCGCAGCCGCCTTTGCTGTCGAGAGCCAATCCAGGCTCTTGTCTTTCGGACCTTCTCGATCAATGTCGCGCGGCGTTGCCACGACAATCTCCTGAACGTTCGGCGACACCTTCACAGCACTCCTGACATCACGAATGATATTGTTCCACCAGTTAGTCTTGTCAACTGAATACTGGAAAGCGATGGTACAAGTGCCCGCCGTCTCGCCGACATAGGAATCAGGCTGTCCCTTGATGCTCACGCCCTGTGCATTAAGCCCGTGGGTTCTCAAGCGGCGGTATCGCGGTTCGAGGCGACGTAGGAGATCGTCACAAAGCCTGTGAAATTCGCCATCGGATAAGTGCTGCAACTTCGCGAGTGTCGTCATGCGATGCCCTTTGAACGAAAACGATCGGGCGCGGCGAGGTCTTGCGGCACTTCGCCTGAATGGTCACAGCTACAAGAAATTAACTGCATCACCTCGCCTCCCCGGAGCTGACCTATCTAGGTTCGTTCTCCAAGGAGCGGGAACCGCCTCCATCGATATGGGTCAAGTCGTTCCGGAACTCGAACGGCGTCATCCCCGAGCCGTCGTCCTCGACAGCAATACTTGAGAGGTCGTCAGCGATCAGCACATGCACATCGTCGGCATCAGCGTCGTACGCGTTGCGGATAAGCTTTTTGAAAGCCTTCACAAAAGGATTGTGGAAGCCGGAAAGCTCTCGCAGGATCGATGGATCGATGCCACCCAGGGACACACTGTTCATGCCGCAGACTCCCTTCTCTTTAGATTGGATTACCTATGGTACCGGAAGGGGATCGGGCTGAGCAACACCTGTTCCTGCCGCCGCCATTACGGGGGGTTCGGTAAATTGCAGCGAGTGGCGAACTCCTGGAAGCCGCAACGGATCGCGCCTATGGTGGACTAGTCGCGCGAGCCGCGAAGCGGTTGGACATTCTGTGCTGGGATCAGGGTCGCGGCTTGACGTTAAGCCATGCCGCGCCACTTTTTGTGGTCAGCGTTTGGAGCCAGGAGTGGCACGTCCTCTCCACGTTGGCCGCCCGGTGGCCTACGGCGATGGAACCGGCGCCCGCTACCGGCCGCGCCGCCGAACGGTCGGCCTGGATTCCTTCGGCCTCTCCCCCACCACAACCCTCGGCAACATGAAGCTCGGAATCTCCGACACCTGGTACGAGCACACGTCCGAGCACACCGATCTTGCGATCCGCGGCAATCTGAGCCTGAACGTCGGCGTCGGCGTGATAGCGGGTTGGACGCAGAGGAGCTCGGCTCCTTCACCTCTCTGCCTCGCACTGCGGGATACTCAAGCTGAGCAGGGGAAAAAGCGGGGAGCAGGGTGCAGGGAGCGGGGGAGGCAAGGAGAGCTGAGAGCTGAGAGTCGAGAGCCAGAAGGAAAGCAGGAGCGGGGTGCAGGAGCGCAAGAACAGGAGGACCGGCAAGCGTGATCTCCGCCGATCGACGCCAATTCCGAAATTCCTCGGCCTGGATGGATGAGTGCTGATCCGTGTGGATTCGTGTTCCTTCTGTTGCGAGTTTGGTTTCGATGAGGCGGAGCACCAGGCGACGACGAAAAGCCGCTCGAGCTAACTGTCCTCGCACGCCGCGATCCGTAGTCTCGCCAATCGCTGGGGAGAATTCAGATCCAGCACTTCCACGGTGGTCCGGCCAATCGCCGTCACTCCGACGATCAGTACACCTCGCCACTGAAAATGCTCGGCCCACTCGTGGCGGCGAGGGTGAAAGATCTCTGTAAGCGTCCCGGTCTCCGGATCATAGCCGGCAACATCTGTCCCTGTGCGAATTGCAGTTGACGCACGCCAAGGCCAGATTGTCCGCGTTGTCGGAACCAAGATGCTTCCTGGGATGATGTGCTCGACGTGGAGCGAGGCTAGTGGGGAGTCTTCCGGCGTCGACCGCAGTACTCACAGCGATTGCCCGCACGCTGGCGGACCAGGTTCCGCGTATCGGCGTCCATGCGCATCACCGCTCTGCGAGCATCTTGCGGGCTTTCGCCTGGAGCGTGGCGATAAAATCGTTCGCCCGGATATACCCCTCATATTCCGCCCGCTCCACTTCCGTGAGTTCTCCTTCGGTGCACTTCAGCCAGTTGTTCAATTCCTTCCGCGAATCGCTTTCGTCACCCTGGTACTCCACTGCTGCCGCGCCTGCTCAACGGTGAAGAACTGGAGAACTGCGTCGGTCCCCCGCTCGAAGGCGGACATGTCCATGCTGATGCTCATACTCAATATCCCTCCCGCTGTATAACCGCGGAACCCGCCAGACTCGCGACGATCAGTTCCAACTCTGGCCCTTCACCCACCACTATTCTGGCCGGTATACCATGAGAAGTCAATGCGCTAAGACACAAAACGGGCAATCTGCCGGCTTGCCCAGACTCCGTAGCCGACACGTCGATTACGAGTCGGCGGGAATGAAGTCGCTGCCGGTTCTTCGGTAGCAGGAAACTGGGGCGTTCCAGGGCTATTGAACAAGCCAAACCGGCACGACCAGGCGAAGGCCCGTTCGATATCGCCGACGAAGCAGTCACCTTCGCGGAGGCCGAGGTAGCGCCGGCGTGATCGTCGTCGATTCCGACGGTCGTCCGGCTCATGGCGATGGACTCGGCGTGCGCTACCGCCCGGCCAATCGCTTCGTCGGCCTGGATCCCTTTCGGCCTGTCGCCCACCACAACGCTCGGCAACAAGAAAGTCGAGAGCTGAGGGTCGAGGGTCCAGAGCCGAGGAGTCGAGCCGCTGAGAGTCGAGAGCCAGAAGCGGCAATCTGAGCCTGAACGTCGGCGTCGGCGTGATCCGCGGCCAGGACGACGAGGAGCTCGGTTCCTTCGCGTTCTGCCCGCACCTTCAGGATTCTGAAGCTGAGCAGGGAGCGTGGTGCAGGGTGCCAGAACAGGAGGAACACTGATCTTCAAGCACCACGCCAATTCCGGATCCTCGGGCCCGGCTGGATTTCGTGCCGCCGATTAGCGGGGATCAGCGTTCGCTTCTCGTCGGTGCAGCGTTTTTCGTAGGCGGAGGGGTCTTGAAGCGGTCCAGAGCCGAGAATCTGAGCCAGTGGGGGTGGGCAGCCGTGTAGCCTCCCGGCTTACGGTCCCGGGCTCTTTTTCTGCATGGCTGGTCTGCCTGCTATAATTGGGCAACCGACCGCCGACTTCGCAGTTTTTCCGGCCACGATGCGTGGGTGCTCATCATGACGCTTGAACAGTTGGAACAACGTGTGGCCGATTTGGAGCGAGGTCGCCGAACTTCGACGCGATTTGCCCCCGCTTCGTCCGCTCGGCAGCAGTTCGAGACGTTCGGCATGTTTCGCGACGACTCCGAGTTCGACGAAGTCGCTCGAAATGCGCGTGAGTATCGCGATCAGGCCAATCGCGAGGAACCGTGATGCTGGTCCTCGATACCGACCACCTGACGGAATAGCTCTCCCGCAATCGAGTGACTCGACAAGATTCCCGGCTTGCGAGTCGAAGACTGGCTCTCGTAACGGATGCCCGGGCCGCCTTGGAACGACCCGCGGGGCTGAACGACGAGGAGCTCGGCTCATTCGGCGTTTCTTGCCCGCACTTCTCGTGGCATCGTCAAGCTGAGCGGGGGAAAAGCGGCGAGCGGGGAGCCAGAATAGCAGGAACACTGATTCCTTCACTACCTTCTCACTCGATCCCGGCCCTGGCCGACAAACCCGATCCGTGCGGATTAGTGTTCGGCTGCTTCGCGGTTTCCCGTCAGCTCGTCGATCACCTCTTCGATTTCGTCGGACCGGCTCGGATCCGCTTGCGTCAAGTCCTCAAAGATGGCCCGCGCCGCCTGCGGATCGCCGGCTCGCCAGAAGCTCGATGCGGCACCGATGCGACTTCGCCTGGCCAACTCGGGCTCGCCGGCCTGCTCGTAATCCTTCGCCAGCACGAGTTCCAGGTGCGCTGCCGCCAGAAAATGCCGCCGCGCGTCTTCGCGGCTGCCGGCCATCTCCGCCACCATGCCGCGCTGCACTTCGCGCGACTTGACCGTCACCACCATGTCGCTTACCGTGTCAATCTCCGACACCTGGCACGAGCACGCGGCCGAGCACACCGATCTTGCGATCCGCGGCAATCTCAGCTTGAACGTCGCCGTGGGAATCGTCCGTGGTCTCGAAGACGAGGAGCTCGGTTCCTTTACGTTCTGTCCGCATTGCGGGATCCTCCAGCCATTGCGGCACCAGAGCCAATTGCTCTCCCATCGGGATTCCTCTGGCTGGGGAGACGCGAATAATCAGGCTCGCGTCCTCCAGCTCTTGGGGCGTCTGGCTCTTGTGCCAGATCTTCTCCGCCGCCCGGCCCGCCGCCGCGGGCGTGAACCGCAGCGCGATCCGCTGCTGGTCCGGGCCGCTTACCACGCGGAACCCGCTGCCCACGTAGTCGTCCACCCGGAAATCGTCCGGCCGGCAAAACGTCTCGCCCGTCTCTTCCGCCTCGCGCACCCGCACCGCCGCGAACATCCGCACGCAGCCGCGAAGATGGCAGTGCCCGAAACTGAAACCCCGCCACTGTGTAGCGGTAGCCGTTCCGCCTCGCGTCGAACTCCACCGGCGCAAGCAGCCGGTCGCGCAAAAAGATGATGTCGCGCTGGATCGTCCGCGCGCTCACCTCGAGCTGCCTGGCCAGACTGCCCGCGTTCGGCCAGTTGCCCTCCCGAATCGCCCGGTCGATCGCCGCGATCCGGGCCAGCGGTGGTCGCGAAGCAGCCCGCACTTGCTCCTCCCGCAAAAGGACTAAACGAGCTTTCCCAAGACGCGGCCATTTTAACCCCGAGGGTACGACATCGACAGACCCACCCCCAAAGTTTTTTCAACGAATCGCCTCTGCCCCTCTTCTCTTCCCCACAACCCCCTCGTGCTGTTTACCTCCTGCTCAAATCCCTCATGGAGGAGGTCAGCGGTCAGCGGTCAGCGGTCAGCGGTCAGCGGTCAGCGGTCAGCGGTCAGCGGTCAGAGGTCAGCGGTCAGAGGGTCCGGGCCGCGGCTGATGGTTAGGATTGATCGAGAAATAAGTGTCAGGAACCATTTGCCGGAAACCGGCCCTTCGGGTGCTTCGCACAAATGGTTCCTGACACTTTTTTCTCGCATGAACAGCAGCCCACAGCCACATGACTTCCTCTGCGCTCTTCATTCCTTCGCGTTATTCCCTTCCTCGCAAGCGCCACTCCCAACCGACCCATCCAACTCCTCCCTTGCCACGTTCCACCAGAACGTCCCTCAACCACGGAAATTCCCAACAGCTCACCGGCCGGGCAATCCTCCTGCCGTTCTCTCCGTTACCTCCTGTTCAAATCCCTCTTCCTGTTTCTGCCACTCCTAACCGACTTTTTAGACACCCTTCCGCCGGCCGGTCCGAACTTACGCACGCCCGTGATCACAACCCGCAGCCCAAGCATGAGTTGCAGCCGCGCGCCCTCGCCCGACTCGATTCACGGAAACGTCGACTTGGCTAAAAAGTCCGCTCAGCTGCACCCCGTAAGTTCGAAATGCACTACAATGGTCTGGTCCGGAAACGCACCCCCCTAACGACACCCCGCCCAAAGGAGACCCGCCGTGACACTGCCTGCGATGATGCTGCTGGTGACCCTGGGAACCACCGCCCACGAAAAAGTGATCGACGCCTTCGACTATGCCAATTCCGAGGCCGCGAGCCGCGCCTGGGTTGCTTCCAGCGGAACCCCCGCGCCGGTCATGGTGGACGAGGAACAGAGAGTCGGTTCTCAGAGGCACCTCGCTCCGCAAGAGTATACCTATCTGGAGCTTCTGGCCCCGTTTGCCAACAAGCCGGACCTCCCGCGGACCATTCTCGACCGCGACGTAAAGCTCGATCTGTCGGTCCCCGGCGAATTTACCCTCGACCTGGCGGCGGAGAACGTCGAAGCGGTCGGATCGGTGAACCTCTATTTCCGCAGCGGCGGCGGATGGTATTCGGCCGGTACCGGGCTCAACAAAGCCGGATGGCAGACGCTACGATTCTCCAAGGCCTCGTTTCGCATCGAGGACAAACCGGCCGGTTGGCACAAGATCGACGGCATCCGGATCTCCATCTGGCGGGGCCAGCCAAAGGACTCGCGAGTTCGGCTGGCGAAGCTGGCCGCAAAGTACCATGACGTGGCCCTGGTGATTCCTGCCGCCGGGTCGCGAGAAGGCGGAGAGATCCGTGCCGCCCTGGGCACCGCCGAGACCGTCGGCAGCATGCTCTCGGAACTGGGACTCGGATCCGATGCCGTCGAAGACACCGCGATCTCCCGCGGCGCGCTCGGCGACCGCCGAGTCGCCATCCTGGCTTACAACCCGGGCATCGATGACGAGGCCGTCCAGGGCCTGGTCCGCTTCGTCCAGCAGGGTGGCAAGGTGTTCGCCAGTTACCAGTTGCCAACGGCCCTGGCGAAAGCGCTCGGGTTCCAACCCGGACAATATGTACGGCCCGAAACGCCCGGCACGTTCGCTCAAATCCGTTTCGAGGGCGATATCCCCGGCATGCCGCAATCGGTGAATCAGTCGTCGTGGAACATCACGACCGCCAAGCCCGTCGCAGACAGTGCGCAAGTGGTCGGCTGGTGGTACAACGAAGAGGGCAAGCCGACCAACCAGCCGGCCCTGCTGGTAAGCGATCAGGGCGCTTTTTTCACCCACATCCTCTTGTCCGATGACTACGCCGCCAAGAAACAGATGCTCGCCGCCCTGCTCGGCAAACTCGCTCCGCCGCTCTGGGACCAGATGGCTCAGAGTGAGTTGGAGCGCGTCGCGCACGTCGGGCACCTCGACAGCCTCGCGGCGCTCGAGTCCTTTGTCAAGGCAGCAGGCAGCTCCGGGGCCGTGGAGGGGCTCAGCGCCGCCACGAAGACCATGGAAACGGCCCGGCAGGAGTACGCCGGCCGTCAATATCCCCAATCGATCGAGTCCGCCGGAAAGGCCCATGAACTCTTCGTCAAGGCGTATCTCCGCTCCATGCCGAGCCCGGCGGTCGAAGGACGGGCGTGGTGGAACCATTCGGGCACCGGAGCTTACCCCGGCGACTGGGACCGTACCTGCAAAGAGCTCGCCGCCGGCGGCTTCAACATGGTCCTGCCCAACATGCTCTGGGGCGGGCTGGCGCACTACCCCAGCGAAATCCTGCCGCAAAGCTCCACCTACAGGGAACTGGGCGATCAGATCGAACAATGTGTCAAGGCAGCAAAGCAGTACGGCCTCGAAGTCCACGTCTGGAAGGTGAACTACAATCTCTCCAACGCCCCCAAGGACTTCATTGCCAAGCTCCGCGACGAAGGCCGCACCCAGGTCAACGTCCGCGGTGAGCCGCACGACTGGATCTGCCCCTCGCACCCCGAAAACCAGAAACTCGAGCGCGAGAGTATGCTCGAAGTCGCCCGCAGGTACGACGTCGACGGCCTGCATTTCGACTACATCCGCTACCCGGGACGCGAATTCTGCTACTGCGACGGCTGCCGCCGGCGATTCGAGGCCGACGCCGGAGTGAAGGTCGCCGATTGGCCCAAGGACTGCTACTCCGGCTCGCTCAAAGACAAGTACCACGACTGGCGATGCGAGCAGATCACTCGGCTGGTCTCGTCGGTTTACACCGAAGCCAAGAAAATCAAGCCGTCGATCCGGATTTCGGCTGCCGTCTTCGGCTCGTACCCCGAATGCCGCGTTTCCGTCGGGCAGGACTGGCCCCAGTGGGCAAAGGCCGGCTGCGTCGATTTCCTCTGCCCGATGGACTACACCAACAGCGATCAGCGGTTCATCAACCTGGTGACATACCAACTGGAACTCGTCGAAGGCAAGGTCCCACTCTATCCCGGCATCGGTGCGACGTCCTCCAACTCGACGCTGCCGGCGGACCGCGTCGCCGGCCAGGTCCACCACGCCCGCGATCTGGGCGCCGCCGGCTTCACGATCTTCAATCTCAGCCGCGGCACCCTCGAGTCCATCGGCCCGGCCTTCGCGCTCGGCGCCGGCGAGGAAAAAGCGGTGCCGCCCCACGCGGACAAACGGCAGGAAAGGAAGTCGCCATGAACTCTCCGCTGCGGCTCGCCAAAGAGGCGGAGGTCGGCGCGATCGGCCTTGCTGTCGTGCCCGAAGCCGAGCGGCAGGGCGAGCTTCTCGCCCGGCTTCACGAGCTTCGCGGTTCGATGCGCTCCTTGGCCGCGATGCTGGATACCTGCGTGAAGTGCGGCAACTGCGTCGAACAGTGCCACAGCTACCTGGGAACCGGCGACCCACTGAACGCCCCGCCCGCCCGTGCCGACCTCGTGCGCAAGCTCTATCGGCGGCACTTCACGCTCGCCGGCAGGCTCTTCGGCCGCGCGGCGGGTGCGGAAGACTTCAGCCAAGAGAACCTCGACGACTGGTTCACATACTTCTACCAGTGCAACGAGTGCCGCCGGTGCGCCCTGTTCTGCCCCTTCGGAATCGACACGGCCGAGGTGACGATCGCCGCGCGCCATCTCTTGTCCGAACTGGGCATCCTCCCCCGCTTCATGCAGCAGGTCGCGCTGAACATGCAGAAGACCGGCAACAACATGGGCATCCCCAAGCCCGCGCTGCTGGACTGCGTCGAGTTCATCGAGGACGAGATCAAGGAGGAGACGGGCGTTGCCGTCAAGATCCCCGTCGATCGGCCCGGTTCGGAGATCCTGTATATCCCCTCTTCCGCCGACTTCTTCACCAACGTCGATACGATCGTCGGCGCCGCCAAGATGTTCCACGTGCTGGGCGCTTCCTGGACCATTCCTTCCACCGTCCTCGAGGCGGCCAACTTCGGGCTCCTCTTCAACTTCTCGGCCATGCGCGACCACAACCTTCGCATGCGGCAGGCGGCAGAGGGCCTTGGAGCAAGCATCGTGATCCAGGGCGAATGCGGCCACGGCTGGCGCGCGGCCCGATTGTACACCGACGCGGCGAGCGGCCCCGTCGCGTTCCAACTCGTCCACGTGCTCGACTACACCGCGCGGCACCTCGACCGGCTCCCGCTTCGCAAGCTTCCGATGCGCGTCGCCCTCCACGATCCGTGCAACTACGTGCGCGCCGGAGACCTGGTCGACGAGCCTCGGCGGATTCTCCGCGCGTGTGTCGAGGAACTGGTCGAACTCCAGCCGAATCGCGAAGAAACCTTCTGTTGCGGCGGCGGGTCGGGTATCCTGATGGAGGAAATGATGGAGATCCGAATGAAGCTGGGCAAGAAAAAAGCCGAGCAGGTCCGGGCGGCCGGACGAATCGACTACCTCGCCGCTCCGTGCTCGATCTGCAAGGCCCAGTTGCCCCACGTGATGAACCACCACGCGGTCCCCGAGGTGGCCATCGGCGGCGTCATGGATCTCGTCGGCAAGGCAATTGACCTGACCGCAAAGTGAACGGGAGATTTTCGAACATGAGTTATGTCGATGTGAACGGCAAGCAAATCGAAGTCGACGAAGACGGCTTCCTCGTCGACCCGGAAGCCTGGGATGAAGCGGTCGTAGCGGCCTTCGCCAAACAGGAGGGCGTGGAAGAGCTGACCGAGGAGCATTGGAAAGTGATCCACTACCTCCGCAATTACTACAAACAGTTCGGCGTGGCCCCCATGATCCGCAAGCTCTGCAAAGAAACCGGGTTCGATCTGAAGAAGATCTACCAGTTGTTCCCGTCAGGCCCCGCCGTCGGCGCCTGCAAGCTCGCCGGTCTGCCTAAGCCGACCGGCTGCGTGTAACCGGGGCATTTGACGTGGCTAAGCGGCAGGGATAGAGTAAACGCTGCAACCGTTCGCTTCCGGCCCTTGAACGGTTATTGAAGGCTAGACTTTGTCTCAAAACGGGGACTGGCTCCGACCCCAATCGACGAACCCGGCGAAAAACAGGCTGTGGCGAGGTGCCTGTCCCCGTTTTGAGACAACAACGCGGTTTCGTGGAGAAGTGGCCATGCCGATCGTCGCAGCATGCAAAGCGTGCGGTGGCAAGTTCAGTGCGCCGGACCATCTGGCCGGCAAACGCGTGAAATGCCCCAAGTGCGCGGCGGCCGTGGCCATTCCCTCGCGCGGACAGGCTGCCGCACCCAATGCGCAGGCCCAATCGACCGGCCAAAGGTCGGCAGCCTCCGGCGAATGGTTCGCCGAAGCCTCCGATGGCAGCAAGTACGGGCCGCTGTCCCTCCAACAGCTCCGCGAGTTGGTGACCGCCGGAAAGCTCGACGAGTTCAGCCGCGTGCGGAAGCAGGGTACCGACGACTGGAAATGGCTGGAAGACGCCTTTCCCCGCAATCGCCACAAGAACCGTTCGAAGTCCGCCCCCAAACCGGCCGATGACGTAGCGGCCGGCGAACGGCTGAGCCCCTGCCCCGACTGCAGCGCAATGATTTCCCGCCGCGCACCCCAGTGTCCACAGTGCGGCTGCCCGATCCCCCCCGCGGCAACAGATCAACGCGCACCGTTGGCGGCGGGCACTTCGGCCGCCGATGCCCCAAAGCACAAGGGAGCTTTGGTCGCAGCCGGAATCGTCGTCGCACTGGTGGTAATCTCCATCCCCGCCTTCATCTTCGCGCAGTACTGGATCAATTCCAGAAAGCAACCGCCTCCTCCTCAGCCTGTCGCTGCGGCGCCGGCCCCCAAAGTCACGGCCGAGCAGAAACAGCAGTGGATCGAAGAGGTTGCCGCGACAAGCGCGAAAGACTTGGATGACTTGTACCGCCGGGTCCACTCCGCCACGGCGCTCATGGAGCGCGCGACCGAAGGGATCAAGTTGATGCAGACGCTCGCCGAAACCGGGACGTTTCCCGACGCCGCGTCCGAAGCGGCGGCACCCAAGCCTGCCCAACCCAAGCCGTACCAGTCGCAGTACGACGCTCTGTATAAGCAGTGCGCCGATCACCTCGCCGCCAACCTGCCGCAAGGCGACTTCGACCGCGCCAAAGTCGCAGAGGTCGCCGAAAGCTGGGCTGCGGCCAAGCGAGCGCCGTTGGAGAAGAAGCTGCAGGAACAGGTCGAGCAGCAAATCTTCATTCAATAAGGCGGGCGGCAGATGAGAATTTACCCGCATATCAGCCCGGCTGCTTCCCCGCAGCCGGGCTGATGGCAATCGTGAGGGGATGCGATCATCTGCCACACGCCTAAGAGGCCCAAACGGGACTACCTACTCCCGGTCCGACGCAGTGGGGCGACACGCCTCCGCTACGCGCCGCGCTGCTTCCCTCCATTGCGTCGGAGACGCGTCAAACGGCGCAGTCACCACGCGATAATGGAACTCCTGATCTGCGGGGACCGTCTTGCCCAGAAAGGTGGCCAGGTAATGCTTCCGGTAACGCTCCGGCACATCCCAATACCGAGTCCGCCAATCGTCGTCCGAGGGTGCATCGAGCACGTACGTGACCGCGCCTTTGCCCGAAGGACCATCGTAGACGGCCGACCAGCGCGTCGGACGGTCAATCTTCTGCCCGTTGTCGCCGGTGAACTCCCCCTCGACGAACGTGCCGTCGAGCGCTTCGGCGCAGAACTCGGTAGCCGTATCGGTCCAGGGATGCATGAAGTGGTAAATGAGGCTGACCGGAGTCGCCTTTTCCGCCTTGAGCCGAACATCTTCCACGATCCGATTGTCCCGCACGTCGATTACCGTTGCCAGGACCAGATCGCGTATGCGCGACGTCTTCTCAAGTCGGATGCTCTCGCACTCGGTGCTCGACTGCGGCTTTTCGACCGGTTTGCCGTCGACGAAGAGCTTGAGGTCGAGGACTTGCTCGTTTTCGCTTTCCGTATGGCCCGACCCGATGAATCCGATTTCCGGAAAACGGGCGACCGATCCATAATGGCTTCCCCATCGATCGAGACCGAGGCGCGACCCTCGATAATCGATCCGATAAAGCGTCCAAAAGGAACGGCTCTCGAACCTTACGATCAGGTCTCCCGCTTCGGCGACGATCTCGACCGGCCAGCCGGCATACTCCGGTGGATCATAGGGGTGAAGATCGACGTTGTCGATGAGCACTTTCCCGCGGCAGTCGCCGCTCCCTTCGTAGAACGAGAACCGCAGGGCGACGGTCGCAGTGCTCTCGGGCAGCGGGTTGGCCGTTCCGGGACCGAACTCCCCTCGAACCTTCTTCCAATCGAGCGGCTGGGATTTGCTGTTGAGAGGATAGAAGACGAACTGTTTCAGCGACTTGCCATTCTCGTCGAAACAGTACATCGAATAGGCGAAGACACCCTTCTCGATCCCTTCGTTCTTCAACAGGACTTCCACTCGATACGCCTGCTCCGCATCCAAATCCTCACCAAGTCGGAGACGTTCCGCCTCGACGCCGAGGATTCGTCCGTCGGGATGCATTTCGAGCACGGTACCGGTGTCGCCGCTTTCGGTCAGGCCAACCTGGGATTCATCGCCGGGCCGAAACACCCAGCCGGCCATTCCGGAATCGAAACCGGGGTTTGGCAACAGGCCGGACTGCCCCGCCTGGGCCAGGCTGGAAGGAGCGGCGAACAAGACGATCGCGACACGGTAAAAAAGCGACTTCACGAAGGGCATCTCGATTCTCCAAAACTTCCTGCGCGGATGGCTGGCAAAAGCCGTAAACGTTCACGCCCACGGCCGGGGACTGGTCCATTTTTCGGCCAATTCGAGTGTTTTGGCGTCAAAGACGTTGCCCGAAAACATCAACCTGTCCCCCTCTCTTCCGTGGGCGTGAACGGTTACAGCAAGCCAACGACATCCTCTCGGTTATCTCGCAAGAGCCGGCAGTTTGCAAGGGGCCGGCCATGCCAGCGAGCGCCGGGGCCTTGGCTTGTGGGTCTCCAGGTACGGCCTTTGCAGGACGTTCGACCCGCGGCGAGCGACGCGGCGTTTTCCGGACTTCCCGGACAATCCGGCGGACTCGCCGGTCATCTTGTCCCACCTTGGCATATTGAAGAGGAGAAAAAGCATGAGAACGACAAAACGGGTGTTAGCGGGCATGGCCATCGCGTTGGGCCTCGCAGTGCCCGCCGGTGCGGAGCCGCTCGAACCGGAGCGCGTTGCCGACAATGCCAAATGGGTCTTGCACCTGGATTTCGACGCCCTCGGCAAGACCGAACTGGCAGCACAGTTCCGCGAGAAGAAGCTTGATGATCCGCGGGCCCAAAAGCGGCTCGACTGGGTCCGGGACCGCTACGGGATCGACCTCCGGGAGGATCTTCATGGGCTGACGCTCTACGGCGACAGCTACGAGCGTCACCAGGGAATCGCTCTGTTGGTCGCGGATTTCGATCGGCAGAAGACCCTGGAAGTCCTCAAGGGAGCACCGGGATACCGGTCGACGCAGTACCGCGATTACACGCTTCACACTTGGGCCGTCCGCAAAGCCCAGGAAGAAGACGGCGACGACGGCAAGTGTGACAAGGATAAAGAGGCAAAAAGGGAAAAGAAGGATAGCGACAAAAAGAAAGGCCACGCGCGATCGAAAGCGAAAGACCGCAAGGATCACGGGCATTCCGAACGGCATCATGCGTTCACAATGACCGCGGCGCTACACGAGAACGTCGTCGTTTTGGCAAGCGATCCGGAGAGGGTCAAGAAAGCACTCGACGTGCTCGACGATCGCAAGGGCAAACTCGCGAAAGACTCGCCTCTGTTGGGCAAGCGGCCCGACGGAACCGTCTTCTACGGCGCCGCTGTGGACCTGGCGGACCTGGAGAAATGGAAAGGGATGTTCGACTTTTCAGTTCTCCTGCAGGGTGAGCGGGTCACGGTAGCAGTCGGCGAGAAGGATGGGGAGGCATTCAAGCAAGTCCACTTTGTCGCCCAATCCGAGGACGTGGCTCGGAAGCTCGCAAAGGTCTTGCAGGGCTTTCAGGCGATGCTCCAGTTGCACGCCGAGACGAAGCCGCACCTGAAGAAGATTGGCGAGGGCCTTCAGTGGAACGTCGAAGGCAAGGCCGTCACCGTCAACTGGAAAAGCGATGCAAATGCCGTGATCGAAACGGTCGAACACATGAAACAGCGGGCCAAACGGATGGAACGTTGGGAAGAGCGGTTCGAGGACAAGTGGGAGAAAGACCACCACGGGAAAGACCACTGGGAGAAGCATCACCACAAGAAAGAAGACCAGAAGTGCGACCGAAAGAAGCGGAAGATGGAAACCTGAGCGCGGGTATCAGCCCGGCGGCTGGGAAGCAGCCGGGCTGATGGCAATCGTGAGGGGATGCGATCATCTGCCACACGACTTTCGGCTCAGCGCTCGCTGGAAAAGATCACGGTGCTGCTATCCCGCGACCACATCGGGCTGCGGTTGATCAAGCCGTTTCTTTCGGGTTGTAGGAGAGCCGGCGCGCTGGGCACTTCGGCCGCGATCGAGTACAGGTACGTGCGGCCCCAACGCCGGTGCGTGGCCCCGGAATCCTTCTCCTGGATCGCGAAGACGATCTGCTTCCCGTCAGGCGACCACGCGGGCGGACCGATCAACTCGCGATCGTTGCCTTTCTCGGTGTAGAGAACGTGTATCGATGGGGCTCGTCCCTCGGCGTCGACGGTCGCGAGATGCTCCTTGCCATCCCGCACACCGACGAAGACGAGTCGCTTTCCGTCGGGCGACCACGTTCCGCCGCCGAACTTCACTTCCATCGGCTCGCCCAGGATCTTGCGAGCCCGGCCGTTTGGAACCTCGACGATATGGATCGACGCGGGCCGGTCGAAATAGGCATACACGTGGAGCCGTTTGCCGTCGGGCGACCAACGAGGGTACCATCCCTGGCAGATCCGCCGGCGGTTCGACCCGTCGGAATCCATAATCCAGATCCCGTGCTCCACTTCACACGGATTGCCCCCGTTGACCATATAGGCAATTTGCCGGTCGTCGGGCGACCAACTCGGGACGTTTCCGCAGCCGAAATCCCGAAACGTCCCCTTGAACGGCCCGCGCAGTGCGTAGACAAACAGATGCGCGTCGCTCAACGCACCGACCTCGGGCACGGCGTCGAAGGCAATCATCGCACCGTCGTGCGACCATTCGGGCGAAGAGCTGGAGATCATGCCCGGGGCGGCAACGAGGTATCGGACATTCGTGCCATCGCGGTTCATCGTGTAGAGAGCCCGAAATCCGTCCTCACCTTTTCGATCCGCGACCGAAGCAGGTCGATCGACGGCCTGCTCCGGTTGCTTCTCTTTCCTGTCCATAAGACCTTTGAGGAGCTCCTCTGCCCGGCGGAGCATCTGCTGGTAATACTCCGTCCAGTACTGGTGCTGGCGGAGGATCTCGCCAAGCCGCGCGCGCCCGTGCTCCTGCTGTTCGATCATGTGGCGAATCGCGTCCCTCAACGCCCGCGTGTCCGAGGGTTCGTTCGGCTTACCAGGAGCTGCTTCGGAAGGTTCCGGGCTGAGGGAAGGGGGCGCCCCCTGCCGGGCCTTTTCGGGTGTTGTCGCAACTGGCACCTTGTACTCCCCGGCCCCGTAGGGAGAAGCCGCCGGGTAGCGGAGATTTTCGGGCGTGGCATCGCCGGACGGCTTGCTCAACTGTCCCATGCATACGGTGACAGAAATCACCAGCAACGGCGCGACAATCCACGTGGAGAATCTGCTGAACATCGTTCGTCCTCCGAAGCCTCAAGTGCGGCTCCTGCCGAGAAGATCCCCTCGGCAGAAGAAGATCAGTCCAAGCCACCCTCCTGCCGGTCAACCCATGTCAAGGAGTGTCGCCTGTCAATACAGAAGTAGGTCCCGCTTGCCGGAGCTCACAAAGAGGAAAGTCGCAAATAATTCGCGGATCCAGCAACGGTCTCAGCTTGCCCGCCACCCCGACCTGATACGGTCCCCTGGGCGTGTACTTTTTCAGGGGTCTCCGGCAAGCGGGACCTACTTGACATCGGAATGCATCCAGCGTTTCAACAGGGGCGACAGGAGGAAACAAATCAACGATGAAATGATTGCTGCGATGGCGATCTTGCCGAAGACGCCGCCGTAGACGTGGACGGTTTCGGCCGGTACCGGGATCCGTTGCTCGCCACCGGCCTCGTGAACCACGCCGGTGAACTGGGCGATGATCGCCGCGAGGAACTGGGAATAGGCGGTCGCCAGGAACCAGACGCCCATGACCGTGGCGACCAGGTGCGAAGGCGACAGGCGGGTGATCATCGAGAGGCCGACCGGGGAGAGGCACAACTCTCCCGTGGTGTGGAGCAGATAACCGAGGAAGAGCCACTCGAGGCCGACCATTCCGCGATCGTTCGCGCCCAAAGCGCCATACCAAAAGGCGCCGAAACCGAGCCCCAATTGCAGCAGGCCGAGCGAGAATTTCACGGGGGTGCTCGGCTCCATACCGAGTCTGGCCAGCCCGGTCCAAAGCATCGTGAAGACCAGGCCGAAGATGAGGATATAGATCGGGTTGACGGACTGAAACGTGCTGGCGGGGATCTCGTGGATGCGTTTGGCGACGCCCATGCCGATGTTTTCTTCGGTGACCCGCCAATCGATCTCGAAGTCCGGGTTTTCATGCTCCGCTCGCAGCCGGGCGAGGTCGCCGAGGGTAAAGAGTTCTTCGCCGTTGTGGTAACCGAGCTGTTCCTGGGTGGGCTGGATGCGGATCGATTGGCCGACGTCCTGGGCGGTGATGGACCGCTGTTCGAAGACGCGGTCGACGTTGCGGTCGGTGAAGTTGTTGACCGAACTGCCCGCCTGCTCGAAGAAGGCCCAGAACAGCATCGAGAAGAAGGTAAGGATGAGCACGACGAACATTCTCTCGCGTTGGATGCGATCGAGCTGAAAGGTCGTGACGCCCAGGTAGCCAAAGGCGATCAGGCCGGAGAGCACGAGGACGAGCCCCGCCGGTCGGCTGGCTTCGAGGAGGACGAGCGAGACCGTGTCGGCCATCGGGATACCGCTCTGCCGGATGCTCTCGATCGTCTGGTCGGAGAAAATGGCGATCGGTTGTTTGTCCTGGGTGAAGGGCGCGAACCCGGAGACGAGGAGAACGAACAGAGGGATGGCAATGGCGGTTCCGAGGTAGACCGTCCACTCAGCGGAGATCGGCCCCAGCACGGGTTTTCGGAGGCGATCGGGGTCGGGTGGTGCGCCGGCGTCGTCGGGGAGACCGCCGCGGTTGAGCGCCACCATGGCGATGACGCCCGCCGCCAGGAGCGACACGCCGACGAAGATATTGACGCCGATGGAGAACGGATTGTCGGGGTGAAACAGGAAGAGCCCCACCGCGGCGGCGACCGCGCCGGCCATGATCAGCACTTGCGTGACGCGCGTCGGAGCGACGAAGACGGCCAGGCCGCTGAGCATTCCGATTGTGGCCAGTCCGAAGCCCCAGTGCCAACCGTAGGTCTCGCCGATGTAGCCGCACAACAGCGGCGACATGGCGGCACCGAGGTTGATGCCCATGTAGAAGATGGTGAATCCGCCGTCGCGTTTCTCGCTGCCCGCCGGATAGAGGGTGCCGACGATGGTGGAGATATTGGGTTTGAAGAACCCGTTGCCGCAGATCAGCAGGGCCAGGGCCGTGAAGAAGGCGTAGGCGGTTTCGATGGTCATCAGGAGGTGGCCGGCGGCCATGAGGAGCCCGCCGAGGATCACCGCGCGGCGTTGGCCGAGGAGCCGGTCGGCGAGCATGCCGCCGAAAAAGGGAGTCATGTAGACCAGCGCGGTGTAAGCACCATAGACCGCATAGGCCTGGCTGTCGCCGTAGCCGAGGAACCCCTTGATCATGTAGAAGACGAGAAGCGCCCGCATGCCATAGTAGGAGAAACGCTCCCACATCTCGGCGAAGAAGAGCGTGAACAGGCCGGTGGGATGGCCGAAGAGGGTCGACTGTTGGGGATGGGCGGATTGGGCGTTCATATTCTTGCCGTTTCCAAGGGTTCACAAAGCGCGCGGCCCGTTGGGCACTGCGGCTAAACGACTCAAACTGCGAACGCCCCACCGACGCGGGGTCGGTGGTGGCGTTTGCAGTTTGAGTTTGAGTAAACAATCGTGCGATATTGCATTTGATTTACTGGGTTGGGCCGGCGACTTCGGTGGCAAAGTATTTTGCGGTGAGCGGTTCGCCGGTGGCCGCGGCGACGAAATCGGGCCAGGGCTGGGCCTTGCCGGGATGGAAAACTTTGCGACGGAGGAAATCACCGAAGTCGCGGCCGCCGTCGAATCGGAGTTCTCGAGTTGGGCCCTTGTGGCCGGCCTGTTGGGCCAGGGCGTGTCGAAGCTGGGAGGCGAACAGTTCGCCGAGCATGTAGTTGTGATAGTAGATCGGGGCGATGGTGAAATGGGGCTTGGCGGCCCAGTCGGCGGCGTCGCGGCCGTCGGGGCGCTTGAGCTGCTGGAACCGCTCGACCGTGTCCCACCAGTGCTTGTTGAGGTCCCGTTCCGGATTTTCGTAGAGCGCCTTTTCGAAATGGAGCATGACCAGCGTCCAGCGGGCGAAGACGAGCTGATCGCGGCGGCGCTGATCGAAGATCGATCGGGAAAGCTCAGCCACCCGCTTGGGATCGGCGCCGGCATAGGTTTCCATCCAGGCCGGGTTCTGGCCCAATGCGCCGAGCAGCATGGCGACGCCCTCGGTGGTGAACGCGTGCGCGGGACGGCGGAGGTGGTGGGGGAGGCTGGGATCGACGTAAACGTCGTAGACGGCGTGGCCCAACTCGTGGAGCGTGGTGTCCATCCAGCCGGCCGTCGGCTTGATGTTGCAGAGGATGCGGACGTCGCCGGCGTGGTCGATGTCGATGCAGAAGGCGTGCTGATCCTTGCCTTCGCGCTCGTAGAGGTCGCTGCGGGCAAGGATTTCGTCGACCGGCAGCCCTAATTCGCGATAGAACCGGCGGGAGTATTCCACCAGGTCCTCTTTGGATTTGGCGGAATAGAATTCGTCGAGATCGACGCTCGCCGACGGAGGCGCGGCTTGGAAAAACGGATTGTCGTAGTGCCAGGGCATCATCTCGACCGGCGCGATGCCGAAGCGGGCTGCCAGCTCCCGATCCATCTCGGCCTTCACAGCGGAAAATGGCCGGCGGGTGAGGCGGTCGAGTTCGTCGAAGATCGACAGCAACTGCTTGGGGTCGTGCTCCTGGAGCCGGATTTGCATGTCCCAGTAGTCGGTAAACTTGAGCCGCCGGGCCCCTTCGTTACGGACTTTCGCCAGTTCGATCAACTTCGGGGCGACGGCCTCGCCGACCTGCTTCAAGGCCTCCCAGGTGCGGCGGCGACGGAGGGAATCGTTTTCTTTTCGGAGGATTTCCAGCAGTTCGTTGTTCGACCGGCGCTTGCCTTCGAACTCGCCTCGGAAGGTCTTGAAGACCCGCTCGATTTCCGTCGAGAGTTCCACCATCCGCTGAAGCAGATCCGGCGGGAGCTGGTTCGATTGGTAGGCCAGCTCTGCGACTTTCAACGCGCGGGCTTCGAGCGGAGGGAGGTCGGCGGCCGACTCGAGCAACTTCCGGACTCGCCGGTAGGCATCGGCATCGCTGTGGAATTTGCGGATTGCCAGCTCGCAGCGGGCGGCGTGGTCGAAATCTTCTTTCTTGCCGGAGTTGGCCGCCGTCCATTCGGCCAGGGCGGCCTCTTTTCCCAGGCGGGCGATCTCTTCCTCGTATTGTTTCAAGAATGCTTTGGCTTCCGTGAGCATGTCGCCGTTCTCCTTGACTATCGTTGCGGGGGGCGGCTGGTAGCCGGCGAACTCGGCCAAGAGGACTTCGGCGGTCCACCGGGCGGCCCGGCCGACGACTTCGTTGCAGTCGCGGTTTGCGCCCTTGCGGACGTCGCGGCACAGGATCGTCCCGTAGTGTTCCGCAAACCGATGGTAGACCTTGTGGAGGAGCTGGTGAGCGAGTTTCGAGCTGCCGTGAAAGGTGTCGTCGCGGCGGCTGCCGCAGACATAGCCGATGACCATGCCGGCTCCGGTGAAGCCTCCGCAGTTCTGCACGTCGACGGGCGTTGAGCCGCCATCGAGGCAGGTGGAGCCGCGGAAGAGGCCTTCATCGACGGCGACGAAGGGGAGAGCGTCCTGCAGCGCCGCGACGGTGCAGCGAGCGCACCCGCCGTTTTTCTTTTCGTACTCATAGCCCAGCGTGTATGCCTTCTCGATCAATTCTTCCGGGTTGGCGGCGAGTTCGACGCGGTCGCCGGCCTGGAGCACTTGCCGGCAATCCGGGGACGGAGTTGCTCCGAGGCATCCGGCACCGGCCAAGAGTCCGCCGGCTCCCGTGGCTCCAAGGAGTTGACGACGATTCAAGTTGGTCGATGCATTGTAGGGGGACATCGTGATTCTCCAAGTGTGGCGGGGTAGCGCCGATTTCGTTAGCGCGCGGCGGCGGCAAAAGCCGCCGCGGGCGAAACGAAAGAGAGACGCGGGGGCACTGTAGCGAGAAGCGTGAAACTCCCGCGGGCAAGCCGCGGGCATCCTCCTTTCGGTAGCGAGAAGCGTGAGACTCCTGCGTGGCATCCTCCTTTCGGTAGGGAGAAGCGTGAAACCCCCGCGGGCAAGCCGCGGCATCCTCCATCACCTCTGTGAAGGTCGTTTAACCGGCGCAGCCTTCGTCCGCAACCAACGCAGAATGGGCGATTGAAGGCAGAGCTGGAGAAAGAAGATGGTGGAAAGAAGATGACGAGGGAGATGTATTCGGTTTGCGACTTGGGCACCATCTTCCTTTCCCCATCTTCTTTTCTTGTTTCATCTTAGCCCTCCCTCGGCCGCAACCGAAACCATTGGATCATTGTTCTCAAACGTAAACGCCACCACCGACCTCGCGGGTGTCGGTGGGGCGGATGCCTGGGCAACTACAAACCGCGATCCTGTTGCCCGTTCTGTGATTTCTGGGCCGGGCTGCTCGCCCGTAGGGGCCGAGCGGCCGAAGCGAAAACAGAACGAGGGTTTTTCTGGCGTTTGTAGCCAAACATCGCCCCACCGGGATAAACCGCGGTGGTGGCGTTTACAGTTTGAGAAAGAATTGTGTGGTGCTACCGAATGGATAATTCCACGATCCGCAGGTTGCGATCCTCCGGGGGGGCGTAGAAGTCGTTGGTGAATTCCAGTCCGATGACGTGTTCGCCTTGGGGCACGTCGGTTTCGAGTCGCAGCGTGTGGGGCGAGGTCTGCCGCAGCACGAGTTCGCCGACCGGGCGGCCATCGAGCGTTACCGCAATCTTGGATACTCTCCGGCGGCCGAGGTGCCTGCGGCGACGACGGAGACCTCGTACCGCCGCGAGGTCGCGAAGCGGATCTTGGCGACGACGGTCCCGTTGGTGCCCAGGTAGGCTACGCCATCGCGAGATGCATGGAGCTTTGTGCCCTTGGCGGCCGCGAGCTTGTCTCCGGGTATCGTGACGGCTCCACTGAAGCGGCGGAAGTCGCAGCCGAGATTGACCAGCAGGTTGGACAGGTAGCGGCCGGCCTTGTCGCTGGCGGCCGATGGGCTCTCCCAAGCCCACCTGGTCCAGGAGAATCATGCCTTGCCGAGCGGTACTTCACGAGTGCGGCCGGGAGTGAGAAGGCGTTTCGATTTCATGGGTGGCATGCGGCCGACGGTGACCTGGTCGATCGCCACGTTGTCCTCGCCACGCTCGATCGTGGGCGTCGTTGACGAAGGCCAGGTTCAGCTCATGGACGCCTTTCTTCACGGAGATGGTGACGGCGTAGGTGCCCAGTCGCGGTTCTCGGTGAAGAGGCTGCAGGGTTGGCCGTCGATGGAGACGGCAATCTGGGATAAACGCCGGCGACCGGTGTGCCCCTGCCCACGGATGAGAACCGCGTACTCGCCGTCCGCCGGGAAATCGACCTGCTTCTTCAGTGCGCCGGTGGACCAGAGATAGACGTCGTCGTTGCTGAAGCGAGGAGTGCCGTCGGCCGTGTCCATGGTTTCCGCCTCGATCGTGATGGACTGTGCCGGATCGGGCTCGCCGGCCACGATGGCGTAGCGGCAGACGTCGGTGGAAAGGGGCGTCAGCACGCGGTAGGTGAGGCCCTCGCGACTGCCGTACCAGTAGAGTTCCTGATTGGTGAGGCCCTCAATGACGGCGTCGCGCCCGGCGATCGAGACCGGTGCAATGCTCGACCGCTGGGCGGTGATCGGCTCGGGGAAGAGGGTTTGAAGCCGAGCGAGGCCGTCGGGGGTGCCGCCATGGAGCACGAGCTTTCCGCCGCTTTCGACAAACTGGCGGAGCTTTCCGGCGTTGTGGGCAACCTCTTCGCAGCCGGTCTCGGCCAGGACGACTCCGAACGGCGAGAGGTCCGCTTCGGCGAGTTTCTTGGAAAGGTCTTCGTGGAGGCAATCGATCGCGTCCAGCCTTTCGGCGAGCGGCATTTCGTCCTGGACGAGGGCCAGGCGCCAGGGAGCCGGCTTGTCAGCAGCGGCGTAGTGCAGGAGGTTTTCGAGGATCTGCTGTGCGACAGGCTCGGTCGACAGCTTTTCGCCGATGGCAAGCTGAGAGAGAATGTACCGCCCTTGGCCGCTGAGGGTTTCCATTACTGGCAGATAGACGAGACCCTGCGGTCCGCCGGAGTCGACCAACGGGCGGAACCGGCCGGCGCGGGGCTTGAGGATCGTTTTGCGGGCGACGACGTGGTCGCCTCGCCAGAACTGGAAGTCGTCTTTGTCGACTCCGGCGAGTAGTAACTGGTCGTCGACGCGCGGGAAGGCGATCGAGGCGCCGCGGTCGACGAGCGTTGCCGGCAGCAGCCCGCAGGAGTAGTCGTCTTGCTCCAGGACGAGCACGCTTCCGCCGCGGCGGACGAAGGCGTCGATGACTTCGCGGGGGCCGGACTCATCGCCGGCGACGGGGAGCGAAGCGGATGGCTTTATTGCATCCAAGGCATGGGGGCCGACGATGAGCATGTCGGCCTCGGGAGTTCTGGAGAGGTCGGCTGCCCGTGAGAAGGGCGCCCTGGCTGCGGTGAGGGCATCGCCGATCGCGCGGCTGCCGGTTTCGAACAGGGCGATTCGCAGTCCCTTGGGCACCGCGAGGGGGCGCCGCGGAAAGACCGAGGAATCGTGCGAGCGGGTGAAGACGGTCCGGCCGCCGCCGCGCACTTCCAGGACGAGCGTGAGGGCGGTTCGCTTTTCGACGTTCGGCATCTGAAGCGCGATTTCCAGGCATCGCTTTTCCGCAGGCTGCATGGAGAGGGTTTGCGTGCCTGAGTCGACGACCTTGTCGGCCCGCTTGAGCTGCCACTGGAAGTCGAGCTGCGCCGCACCGGGCGTGTCGTTGTAGAGGTAGACGGTCCGAGGCACCTTTTCTCCGGCGTAGAAGCGGCGATCGTACTGGCGGATATAGGCGCCGTTTTTCTCATAGGCTCGCTTCACGGCGAGGTAGCGCGGGTTGTCGTCGCTGGGGAAGGGGCCGGTTTCGGTGAGTGTCCAGGGGCACAGACCCGACAGATCGCAGGCCCGGTAGGCCTCGAGCTGCATCTCCCACGCCCTGGCCTTGGCGCGGGCCATCGCCTGGCTGTGTCCCAGGTAGGCGGAATCGCCGATCAGGACCGTGTAGGGATCGGCCTCGGGATAGTGCTGGATGTGGAGGAATTCGCCAAAGTAGAGCGGCTTCTTGCGATCCCATTGGAAGAACTCGCGGGGCCAGCAGCGGACGACCATGCCCTGCTCGAGCCAGTAGCCGGCGTCGGGCCAGAGGTTCTGCTTGTCGAAGTCGAGGGGATAGTGGAGGTTGACCACGTCGGCGACGCCTTCCGGGTCGCCGTCGCCGTCGTAGAGGATCGGGCGGGTGGGATCGAGGCTTTTCACCAGTCTTCCGGCCTCGGCCAGGCGGTGGACACAGTCGGGCACGCGGTCGCCGCCGCAGTGGAGGATCTCGTTTTCCAAGCTCGTCATGACGATCGAGGGATGGTTGCGATGGGCCTCGACGACGGCGCGGAGGTGGTCGCGGTAGTTTTCCCAGAACTTGGGCTTCGAGAGGGCGTAGTTCTCGGCCCAGCAGAAGAGGGCCGACTCGAGGATGATCGGCATGCCGACCTCGTCGGCCGCGTCGTACCAGTGCGACGGCCAGACGTTGGCGTGCAGTCGCGTGGCGACGCAGCCCGCCTCACGGATCCGCTTGTAGAAATCGATCGCCGCCGCTTTGCCGAGTTCGCCGGTCAGGTCACCGCGGGGATGGCCGGCGGTGGCGAGGAACTTCATCGGAGTGCCGTTGAGGACGAAGTTCGGGCCGTCGGTCCAGAATTCGCGGAATCCGAAGCGGGTGCGACGGGTGTCCAGACGCTCGTCGGAGCAGTCGAGGGTGGTTTCCAGGAAATCGAGGTGCGGGTCTTCGGGGCTCCAGAGCCGCGGATTGGGCCAATCGGCCGAAAGGGTTTGGATGAGCGATTCGCCGGCAGGAATGGTCAGGGAGGCCGGCGGCAACTCGAGACCGGCGCCTTCGACGCGGCATCGCACGCGGACGGTTTGGGGCGTGTTGGTAAGGTTTTTCGCGCGAACGTCGACCTCGATCCGTTTCTGACGGACGAGGGTGCGGACGAAGATATCGTCGATAAAGACTTCGTTGCGAGCGATCAGAGTGACCGGTTCGGTGATTCCGATACGATGGCTTTGCGAGCCGACGGGGGCCATGATGGCGTCTTTGGCCTGGGCGACGAATCGGACGCCACGGCCCTGCTTGTCGTAGTCCATGGGGTGGTCGATTACGCCGGTGACGTCCTGGACGCGGACGAGAAGCTCGTTATCGCCGGGGCGGCACGCCGGGCCGATCTCCAATTCGAACGGCTCCCAGCCGCCGTAATGGCCGCCGACGGAGCGGCCGTTGACGTAGACCTCGGAGACGAAACGGACGGCGCCGAATCGGAGAAAGAGACGCAGGTCGGCCGCCGACTCGGGTCGACGGAAGGTCCGGCGGTACCAGACGAACGGATGGCCGTCGCGTTGGTCGATGAAAGATGGGACCTGGATTTCCGTCCATTTTGCTTCGGCAGGGGGCGGATCGGCCGACTGCGTGCGGCAAAACTGCCAGGGACCGTCGAGCGAGGCGGCCGTGCAGGGTGAGGTCGCGGCGGCAAGGAGCAGTAGGAAGATCAGTCGCGTGGACATGGGAATGCCTCGAGGGTGGAAAATCCAAGGGTGGTCTTCTGGCCGGGTCGCATAGTTTCGGGCTCGGCGATGCCACGCATCACGCCGGTGTTGCATGGGGAGCCTCGTTGGTGTAAGGCGTTGCAGGGAAATTGTTTATGATTGGCAGGCGACAGGCAATAGCGATGGTCCTTGTGAGGGATGTGTTGCATGTTGCCGCGGGCGTTAGGACTTTGCCGCAAAAGTACACAAGAGCTGCAAGAAGATAAAGACGCCGGCGACCTTTTGGTAAAACGGTTATGGCTGGAACAAAGGGGTAGAAATTGCGGGACGCCGCGGGACCTCGAGTCGCCTATTCTCATTTATCCCAATGCGGCACGCTATACCCGGTAAGGGGAGTTCTCTCCTGATCGTGTTTGACGGACCGACCCGGCCCGATCTCTCACCCCCTCGTGGGTCGTGCGATCTCCGCCCGGTGATCCCTCCTTCACACGCAGATTCCTCAAACGCGCCGCTCCGCTGTCGGATGGCGGCGGATGTCGGCCATAGAAGCTGTAGTGAGAAGCCCCACGAGCCTCTAGCACGAGAAACAGCCATGTTGAGATACCGCATTGCTCAAACAGAAGCGGGACGCTTCTTCGTGCTGCCGGCGCTGCCTTCTTTGGTTCCGCTCGAGGAAACCTATTCCACCCGTGCCGCCGCCCAGGAGACCGCCGATTGGTACAACGTCCAGCGGTCACGAGAGGGCGAGTCCAGGAGAAGTGATGATGGATGCCCCCAATGGTCCGCAAGCGCTTTGTGTGACCGCCCGTGTCGACCGGCTCTGCGACCGATTTGAGGCGGGCTGGAAGGCAGGGCGCAGACCGTCAATCGGACGGTATCTTCGCTGTGTTAGCGAAGAAGACCGTCTGGCGCTGGCCCGAGAATTGATCCTGATCGACGTCGAGTATCGAAGCCGACGCGGCGAACGGCCCGAAAAGGACCACTACCGTCGCCGACTTCCCGAATATGCCGCGATGATCGACAGACTCTGGTTGGATCTCGGGCTGTTCGATATGGCCGATCCCCCGTTGTCGTCCACTGCGAAGGCGGACCTTTCGGAGCCTCCACCGTCCACGGTCCGCTTTCTGACCGAACCTTCCCTTCCGGCTACGGCTCCCGTGGCCATATCCGCCGCAAACCCTTCCCGGCGCGCGATGCAGCAACGTCTGGAAGTGCTCCGCCGTACGTGGCCCTTCTCCGAACTTCCCTTGGACACGCTCCAACAGATCGCCGAAACGACCGAGCCGAAGAACTACGCGACGGGCGAAGCACTGATCCGTCAGGGGGATCTGTGCCGCCATCTGCTGGTGCTCGTTAGCGGCTCGGTCGACGTCCGGGTCGAGGAGCACGGACACCACCATACCCTCGCCACCGTTCGCTCTGCGGCGCTATTCGGCGAAATGAGCCTGGTTGGCGGCGGCACGTGCACGGCGTCGGTGGTCGCCACCAGCCCCGTCTGTGCGCTGGAGATCTGCACGGAGAAGATCGAGCGAATCGCCGCGAGACATCCCGTGGTTCTCTCGGCCCTGGGCGGGCTCGTCGCAAATCGGCTCGGCTTCCAAGAGGTCGACGCGCTGATCGGGAAGGTCGTCGGCGGGTACCAGATCCTGCGTTGCGCGGGCCGGGGCGGGATGGCGGTGGTCTATGAAGCCGAGCAGATCGAGACCGGCCGACGCGTGGCCTTGAAAATGATGAGCCACCGCTTCATCCACGACGTGGAACTGCACAACCGTTTCTACCGCGAGGCGGAGATCGGACGCCGGTTGCGACACCGGAACATCTGCCGCGTCCACGGCACTTTCACGGCGTTGGGGACGAACTTCATGATCATGGATTTCTGCGAGGGAACCACGCTCGACCAGAAGATCCGCAGCCGCGGACGGCTCTCCGAGAAGGAGGTTCGTCATGTTCTCGGCCGATTGGCCGCTGCGATCGCGTACGCGCATCGTCGGGGCGTCTGCCACCGCGATCTCAAGCCCTCCAACGTGATGGTGGACGGCGACGGACGCGTGAGATTGATGGATTTTGGACTGGCTCGCATCGCCGATGCATCGGAAGTCACCAGCCGCGGACAATTGCTGGGAACGCCCCGCTATATGCCGCCCGAGCAGCTTGCCGGGAAACCGGTCGACTGCCGTGCCGACGTTTACGCATTCGGCTGCATCGCGTACGAAATGCTCGCGGGGCGCCCGCTTTTTCCGGAGACAAGCTACCTGGGCATTCTCGAGCATCAGGCGCGGTGGTCGCTGTCTCAGCCGTTCGACATCCGCCCGCGCTTGAGTCAGGATCTCTATGACGTGCTTCGTGCAAGCCTGGCCACCGATCCGAGCCGGCGAGTTCTTGACCTTGCAGCCCTCAGTCGGCGCTGGGCGGCCAGTGGGGCACGGATGCACAGACAAAGCCCGTTGCACCTCCGGCGGATCGAGGTCTGACACGACCGCACGGCACCGATAGCCCGGAAAGGTTGGCCGATGTGCACACCGCGGCCTGCCAGCTATGAGCAACGGCTTCGACCGACAGCCGGTCATCCAATTTCCTGCCGCCGCCTCGCAATGAAGGGCAAGGTTGGGCCGTGTGCGGCAAGCCGTCGCCGAGCGGATGTTTGACGCCGCGGCATGGCACCGCTAGGCTGACGTGCAGCGGACCGAAACACAAGATCGCTGGGAAGCCGGCGAGAAATGCGATTGGGCCCGCAGTCACCCAAACCGCGGAGGATTTCAAGGATGCTGACCATCCACCGGCTGCGAAGTGCCTGTCCCCATTTTGGGATAGGCTGTAAGATCGCGTTGAGCCTTGTCGTCTTCGCGGCATGCATCTCTGCCGGCTGGACCACCGACCAACCGGCGCCGTTACGGCAAGGGGCAGACCCCGGCGGGCCGCAAGCGGCTCGTGATTTGGTCCGGCGGTTGATACCCGAGCATGCTGATCGATTCGAGTTCGAGGTACTTTCGCCAGTCGCTGACCGCGACGTCTTCGAGATCGAGTCGCGCGGCAACCATGTGATCATCCGCGGCAACAACGGCGTGGCGCTGGCAACGGGACTGAACTGGTACCTCAAGCACGTCTGCCACTGCCACGTTTCGCTGCACGGCCGCCAACTGAAACTGCCCGACCCGTTGCCAAAGGTAGCGCCGAAGGTGCGGCAGGTTACCTGGTCACGATATCGCTACTTCCTGAACTACTGCTGTTTCGGCTATTCGTTGCCATGGTGGGACTGGCAGCAGTGGGAGGAATTGATCGACTGGATGGCGCTCAACGGAGTGAACATGCCGTTGGCCGTGACGGGCCAGGAGGCGGTCTGGCAGACTGTCTGCCGCCGGCTCGGCATGAGCGACCAGGACGTAGCCGAGTTCCTCGCCGGGCCGCCGTATCTGCCGTTTCAGTGGATGGGATGCCTGGACGGCTGGGGCGGTCCGCTGCCCCAAAGCTGGATCGACCGCCACGCGGAGTTGGCCCGCAAGATCCTGTCTCGGGAGCGTGAGCTGGGAATGACGCCCGTGCTGCAGGGCTTCACGGGCCACGTGCCCGCCGCCGTCGCCCAAAAATCCCCGGAAGCCAAGCTGCACCGCATCCAGTGGATCGAGTGGCAGACCCACCTGCTCGATCCGCTCGATCCCCTGTTTCCGAAAATCGCTCGGCTGTTCCTGGAAGAACAGACGAGGCAATTCGGGACGGACCACCTCTACGCCGCCGACACGTTCATCGAAATGACTCCGCCCAGCGGCGACCGTGAATACCTGGACCGCTTGAGCCGGGCGATTCACGACGGGCTGGCCGCGACCGATCCGCAGGCCGTTTGGGTCCTGCAAGGATGGGCGTTTATGTTCAAACGCGAGTTTTGGACGCAGGACCGCATCCGCGCCTTTCTCGACGCCGTTCCGGACGATCGCCTGATCGTGCTCGATCTGCACTGCGAGTCGAGGCCCATGTGGAGCGAGACGGAAGCATTCTGCGGAAAGCCTTGGGCCTGGTGCAACATCCAGGACTTCGGCAATACCGTTTTCCTGGGCGGACCGCTAGCCAGGATCGTCACCGACCTGCCCGCGGCCCGCGAACATCCCGGCGGCGGCCGGCTGGTTGGATTGGGATTCGTGAACGAGGGTCTGGGCTACAACCCCGTCGTGCAAGACCTCATGTTCGAGATGGCCTGGCGCGATGAACCGCCAAACCTGGAATCCTGGATCACCGACTATGCGCGGCACCGGTACGGTCGAGCCAACGCTGACGCGGCCAAAGCATGGCGCAAGCTCCTGTCTGCCGTCTACCGCGCTCCATCAAGTTCACGTTCGATAATCACTCGGATGCCCGCGCTCGGCGGGCAGGGCTTTCCCACATACGCCGTCGCGCAGCTTGCCGAGGGATGGGAATCGCTGCTGGCGGCTTCCGACGAACTGGCCGGCGTGGATACGTACCGCTACGATCTGGTGAATGTCGCGCGACAAGTTCTATCGAATCATGCCGGAACTCTTCATCGAAAAGTGGTCAAGGCATGGCAGGCCAAGGACGCTTCGTCGCTCGAGCAAGCCTCGCAACAACTGCTGCAACTGATGCGAGAGTTGGACGAACTGTTGGCCACGCGTCGGGAATTTTTGCTGGGCCGTTGGCTCGAAGACGCGAAACGTTGGGGCACAAGCGACGCCGAACGGGCGAAATTCGAGTGGAACGCCCGCCGCGTCCTGACACTCTGGGGAGACGGCCCGGCAATCGACGATTACGCCCGCAAGGAGTGGTCCGGCATGATCGACGGCTACTATCGGCCGCGCTGGGAGCAATGGCTCGCGGGCCTGGCGCAGTGCCTCGACCAAGGAAAACCCTGGGACGACAAAGCGTTTGCGGAGCAACTGCGGCCCTGGATGGCCCAGTGGTCCGACCGTCGCGAGACCTATCCCGATGAGCCTTGTGGAGACAGCGTCGCGACCGCCAAAAAGCTCTGGGAGAAGTACGCAGGCCAATTCCAGCCCGAGGTGGTGAGCCTGACGACCGGCAAGCCGGCGACCTGTTCGCAGGCCCTGCCGCCGCATCCAGCCTCCCTTGCCAACGACGGCTGGAGCACCGCGACCGACGCGTTCTGGGCCACCGATGTCACCAAAGATCCAGACCCCTGGTGGCAGGTCGACCTGGAGAAACCGACCACAGTGGGGCGCGTCGTCGTGATCGGCTATTACGGCGACAAGCGGTACTACGGGTTCACCATTGAGACGTCCTTGGACGGCGTCACCTGGCACCTCGTTGCCGACCGCCGCGAGAACCGCGATCCGTCCACCGCCGACGGCTATACCTGCCGCTTCCCACCGCGGCCGGTTCGCTACCTGCGGGTTCGCCAGACCCATAATTCCGCCAACACAGGCAGACATCTCGTCGAGGTCCTGGCGTTTGCGGAGTGAGTTGGAGGCATTCGGCCATTGAAGCCTTCGCCAGCTTGGTGACTATCAATCAGAGGTTCCTTCCTCTCTGACATACTCGGCGGGTTGCGGGAATTAGGTCAAGCTGGCTTCATGAGTTCGGCGGTGGCATAATGTTCGTGAGTTGCCGACCGTAACGAACCCCTTGCCGGAGTGGCATGATGGACAATGTCAACCATGGTATTGATCTGCTTGTCGAGGTTACCGAGGAATATGCACCGAACCAGGTCGGAAATGGAATCGCACACCTGCAGAAGCTCGGCCTATTCGTCGAGATTCGCGAAGTGCAGACGATGGAAGCTGGCGCCATGGCTCTCTTCATTTCCGAAATCATTGCATCAGACGCTAGAGGGAAGAAGGGCATTGGCATCACGTGCGTCGGACATGCAGCCGACATGGCGTCGGCTGTTGGTAACGCGGTCGGCCAATGGGGGCTTGGCGTCCTTCCCGTTCTCGCTCGTTGGCGTGGTGAGCATTCGTGTGTGACCGTCGATCGTCCGATCGGAACGCGAGGGGGGCAATTCGATTTGCTCGTTGGGCCGACGATCGGGCGGGGATGGTCGGAGGAAGAGACGGACCCAACGGAACACTTCCCGAATTTCTCAGCGCTATTGGAAGGTCCTTTGGCACACCATCGGCTGGCACAACGAGTTCATTGGCTGGAGATGTATGCCTGCAAATCGAAGGCCGGCGAGGTCGACGCGACCTGTCGCCTGGACAATTACGACTGGAGTCCAGGAAGAAGGGTTCTGGCGAATGTTGCTTCAGGGTGGCCGGACTCCGACGCTCCTCTGCGATCCCATCGGCAATTCTCAATTCTGATGCCGGGAAGCGGTGACCGGCAGGCAATCGTAGTCCCGTCGTTCTGGCGCAGGCTTTTCGGGATGGCGTGATGTCCGAAGAGCCTGACCAGAACCTAGATATCCAGAAGAGCCGCCGCCCCGATCGAGATCCGCGCCTCCTCGTTAGCAAGTCCTCAAATAGACACCGATCCCGAATTCCGACGTCTTCTTTCGCGTTTTCGCTTTTTCGCCCTTTCGCGGTCTTTTCCGTGATGTTTGACGCTAACACGCAGTGCGGCTACGCTGATTCGCAACAGACCAAAACACTGAAGAACCGGTAAGCCACGGAGAATCATGATGCCGACAAATCTCCATTGCGAAACCTCCACGAGACAACCCTTGTCACTCTTACTCGCGCTTCTCGCCTACGCCGCACTCCCGCCCGACGTCGCTCAAACCCAGCCCCCCGTACAAGCGTCGGCGAACTCGCCAGCCGCCAAGACACAGCCCGCCGAATCAGAAGTCTGGCTATGCCACAGCAATCTGGACGCTCTCGTTGCGGAGGACGCGGAATGGGCGTACGTCCGCGAGCATCTCGACGGCATCAAGCTCTACATCGACAAGGTCGGCGGTCGCCGCGCGAACCGCGCCTCCGACGAGACTCTCAAACGCCTTGTCCGCCTTTGCGAGAAGGACGGCATCCAGTTGGCCGTCGAGTGCGGGGGCACGCTCGAATTCGCCCCGCTTGATAGTAACAACGGCGAGCGATCGGCGGAAATCGAGTTCGCCAAGATCAAGCGACTTACCGAGGCGGGCGGAAATTTGGCCTACCTGGATGTCGATGGCCCCATCCGCCGCCTCCTTTACCCAGGCACGGCGCGACAAGGTTTGCCCTCCGTCGACGCATGCGCGACGGAACTGGTCGACGCCCTGCGGGAGCACCGCAAGGCCTACCCCGACTTGCGGTTCTGGCTGTTGGTGAACTTTCCCAACTGGGGCTGGAAGGACGGGGTCTCGTACCATGCCCGCGGACCGCAGCGGCAGGATTGGGGCGACTACCTCCCGGTACTGCAAACCGTCCTCCGGCGAACTCGCGAAGCCGGCGTCCCATTCGACGGCGTCACCGTCGATTTCCCTTACGACTATGCGGTCGGCAAGCATCGATCCGTCAACCTGAAGCCCCCGACGCAGGTCGACTGGATCGCACGCATCCGAGACCTGGAGGGATACGTTGAGAAAGAAGGATTGGAGTTTAATCTGATCGTCAATTCGGAAGCCGGCGGCCAGGCATCGGACGAAGCGTTTTACCACGACACGCTGGCCTATGTCGACGCGTATCTCGCTGCCGGGGGATCGCCGAAGCGTTGGATCGTGCAGAGTTGGTATCCCCATCCCAAGCAGGTCGTCCCGGAAACCGCCCCACACACGATGACCGCGCTGGTCCGCGCGGTGATCAAAAAGCTGAGGTCCGGGCCACCGGCCAAACGCGAGGACGAATCCTCGGAGGCTCATCGTCTCCATAACGCGGTGTTTGCCGACCAGTTCAGCCGTACCGCTTCGCCGCCTCCGCTTCGGCAAGCTTCCTTTGCTCGCGAAAAAAACAACTCGGCTTCATCCGGCCGGATTGTCGTGGAGCCGGACCAGGGGAAGATGGCGGTCCGGGCCCGTGTCCCCATCCTGGACGACGCGGGCTTCGTGCTCGGCATTCCCGAAACCATCGGGTGCCGCGAGGCAATGCTCGTCAACTTCCCGGAGGCGAAAGTCCAGTGGGACGGCCCCGACGACCAGGGCGTCGTGTCGTGCACGTGGGGCCCGGGCGGACGAATCTCCTACACCGCCAGGCTCATCCCGTCCGAGGACTACGTCGATCTGGAGATGACCGTCCGCAACCACACCGAGTTCCTCTGGCACGACGTGTTTGCCTTCAATTGCCTGAACCCGGTCGACGCCCCGGCCTTCAAGGACTGGAAGCTCAAGCGGACCTACATGTCTTCTCAAGGCAAGCCGCTCTTGCTGGCCGATACCGAACGTGTGAAGGGGACTATGCCCACGGTGGGCTTCTATCTGCACGAGCGGATCGGGCCCAAAGAGGAGCCCGTCTTCGTCCGCGGCTTCCAGGCGACCAGCCCCGATCGAACCGACGGCTCGTGGATCGTCACGCTCTCGGAGCCCGCCGGTTCGTACATGGCCGCGACGACTCTCGATTCCGTCTTCCTGTTCGACAACCTGGACCGCTGCTGCATCCACTCGGCTCCATCGTTCGGCGACGTCGGGCCTCAGGAGGCGAGCACCACGGTCAGCCGTTTCTATCTGGCCCGCGGCGACCTCGAAGACTTTCTGAATCGATACGGGACCGACCGGGTGCACCTGGCGAAACGGCAGAAGTGGGCGAGGCCGTCTTCGGGCAAGCCCTACGGCCGTATGGAAGAAATGCTCCCGGATGAACTGGAAGCGGTGCTCGAGAAAGCCCCGATCGCCTACGTTCCCTTGGGAACCTACGAGCATCATGGCTGGCACCTGCCCGTCTGCTTCGACGGCATCAAGGCCCATGCCCTGTGCGAGAAGGCTGCCGCGCGGACCGGCGGCGCGGTTCTGCCAACCTTCTTCTACGGCACGGGCGGTGGGCACATCGGTTACAAATGGACGCTCATCCTGCCGGAACAGACCATCGCGCCGCTGATCGAATCCACTCTCGATCACCTTGCGAAACAGGGATTCAAGGTCGTCGTCCTGCTCACCGGGCATTATCCCAAGGAGCAGGTCGACATGGTGCACCGCCTGGCGAGCGAGGCGCAGACGCGTCATCCCGACGTCAAGTTCATCGGGCTGACCGAACCGGAGATCACCACACCCCAAGCTCCGGACCGCGCGGCCGGCGATCACGCGGCCAAGTATGAAACCAGCATTGCGTTGGCGCTCAATCCGGGGTGGGTCCGAGTGGATCTGCTCGAAAGCCACGATCCGGACGTGGCCGCTTTGCCCGAAACGCCTCGCAAAGAGACAACGCCCTACGATCCAACGCATCCGCTCTACGCGATCCATGGACAGGATCCTCGCACGACGGCCTCTCGGCAACTCGGACAGCGGTTGGTCGAAGAGATCGTTTCCCGGCTGGCGAAAATGGCCGATTCCGCTCTGTCAGGCAATTCACAGCAAACGAAGGAAAACCAATGAACGCGATTTCTCATCAGCTCGGCTGCTTCTTCGCAGCCTGGCTGATTGCAGCCTTTCTGGCCCCCACAGCCCCCAGTGCCGAACCGGATCGTGCCGACCACGCCCAACAAAGCCCCAACCATCGCGCAATCGGCCCAGTTGAACTGCTTCGCGACTCCTGGGGCATTCCCCACGTCTTCTCGGAAACCGATGCCGGCGCGTTCTACGGCCTGGGCTACGCTACCGCCGAAGACCGGGCGTTTCAGATGACCTACTCCCTTCGCATCATCCAGGGCCGACTCGCCGAAGTGATCGGCGAGGTCAAGAAGCCAGGCCGGGACGAGACCTCGGTCGACGAGGACCGCTGGATGCGGACCGCCGGCTTCTACCGCGCCGCTCGGCGGACGGCGGCAAATCTCGATCCGGAAACACGCATGCTGCTGGCGGCATACTGCCAGGGCGTGAACGATTACTTTGCCGAGCACAAAGGAGAACTGCATCCGCTGTTCGCCGAACTGGGCCTCGAGCCGGAACCCTGGACGCCCGCCGATTGCCTGGCCTCGTGGTGGCACCTCGGGCAGTTCTTCGCCACCGACGGCACCCACGACCTGATCGCGCGGCGCAGTCTCGACGAACCGAGCCAGCAGCGCGGCGGGCGTGCGGCTGGACGCGGCGCCGGGCGGATCGAGCCCCCGACCGACCTCGAGCCGATGCCGCCCGACGAAGGTCCTGCGGTGGTCAAACGGTCCGATGTACCCGCCGAGTGGATTCAACGTGTCGAAAAACATGCCCGCGACCACGGGCTTGTCGGCAATGGCGACGGATCGGAAGGAAAGAAGTTCAGCCATGCATGGGTCGTCGGCGGCAGCCGCACCTCGACCGGGTCGTCGGTCCTCGTAAGCGATCCCCAGACGCCGGTTCGCAATCCCTCGCTGTTCTACGAATTCCACATCCAGGGGAAAACCTTCAACGCCCGTGGCATCGGAGTCCCCGGCAGCCCTGCCCTGCTCATCGGCTTCACCGAACACGTCGCCTGGGGCCTCACGGCGCTCGGGGCCGATCAGGCCGATCTCTTTCTGCTCGACACCGATCCGGCGCACCCCGACCGGTATCGATTCGACGGCCAGTGGCGGCCGATGACCGTTCACCGCGAAACGATCCAGGTCAAAGGCCGGGAACCGATCCCGTGGATCGTCCGCGAGACACACCTCGGGCCCGTGGCCACGGAGTTCTGCTACGCTCAGCCGGATGACGGGGAGGTGGCGATCAAGCGCGTGCCAATCTGCGAAACCGACCGCGAGACCATCCAAGGCGCGATCGCCATGATGCGTGCCCGCGACGCCCGCGAGTTCGATGCGGCGCTCGTCGGCTGGCGGTTTCCTAGCGCGAACATCGTCTTCGGCGACCGCCAGGGGAACATCGGCTATCGGGCCTTGGCGGCAATCCCGGTGCGATCGCGGCAGGATCCTGCCGCCGGCCGAGCGGCCATGCCGGGCCACATCTCCGATCAGGACTGGCAGGAAATCCTTCCCCACGACCTGCTGCCGGGTGTGATGAACCCGTCGTCCGGATTCCTTTACAGCGGCAATCACCGGCCGATCGAGTCGTGGTACCCGATTCCCTTGGGTGCGATGACCGGCGCGGGCGGGGATACCGTCCGGTCATGGCGGCTTCGTGAGCGGCTCGAGGCCCAACAGAAGTTTACTCCCGAAGACGTTCGCGCGATCCATTTCGACACGGTCAACCCGGCCCGTCGCGACATCGTTCGGATCGGGTTGCACTTGCGCGACGTACTCAAACAAGAGCTCTCCGAGGATGCAAGTCGGGCACTGGCGCGCCTGGAGCCATGGTATCGCGCGGGGGCGTCGTCGTCGCTTGGCTCCCCGGGCGCGGAAACGGCCATGGAACTGAGCGTCTTCTTCCGATTCGTCAGCACCGACCTGGCCTTCGCCTATGGCGGGGGCGAGTCCGGACTGACCTACTTCCTGAAGATCGCCACCGCCCGCATCGATGGCGACGCAAAGGCCGAGTTCTCCCAAACCGAGCAAGACTTCATTGATCAATCGCTGGCTACCGCGTGGCGATCCTCGCGCCAGAAGTACGGAGACGATCCGGCCGACTGGAATGCCAAGGCTCGCCAAGCGGTTCGGCAGCGAAAGCTGGGCTACTATGAGGGCCTCGACGGATTCCCTTCGCTCGATTCGGCCGAGGATCTCTCCTTTCCGGCCCTGAGCGACGTCGACGGCGGCACCATCGCGTCGCAGGCCTCGCAGTCGTACACGCAATGGGTCCCCATGCACGACCCGGACCAGGCGATGAGCGTTCTGCCGATCGGCCAGTCGGAGCAGCCCGGCAGTCGCTCGCGTACCAGCACCTTCGACCTTTGGGCGGAAGGGAAATTGCACCCGGCCCCGTTGTCGCGTGCCGCGGTAGAAAAACTGGCCGGGTCGCGCCGCATTCTCGAGCCGCCAGATCAGTCTGCCGCGACCTATACCAACCCGGTGATTCCCGGAACGGATCTCGCCGACCCCTCGGTGATCCTTTACGACGGCACCTACTATCTCTACGCCACCGGCGACTGCCGCGGGTACGACGTCTATACGTCGACCGACCTTGTGCGATGGACGAAAGGTCCTCGGGTGTTCGACTCGCCTCTGCCGATGGCTTGGGCGCCCGACGTATACCGGCATTCTCCGGACGGCAAGTTCTACCTCTACTACACGGCCGATCGCAAAATCGGCATCGCGGTCGCCGATCGGCCCGACGGCAAGTTCAAAGATCAGGGGATTTGCATCCAGGGAGCGATCGACGCACACCTCTTTGCCGACGACGATGGCAGTCTCTATCTCTACTATGTCAAGCTGCCGGGCTTTCGCATCCACGTGCAACGAATGTCCTCCCCGCTCGCGATGCAAGGCGAGCCGCGTCAGGTTCTCGAGCCGACCGAGCCCTGGGAGATGAAACACGGCCGGGTCACGGAAGGGCCCTGGATGCTCAAGAGCCAAGGCCGCTACTACCTGATCTACTCGGGCAGCGGCGCCAATGGCCCGGACTATGCAATCGGCTACGCAGTGAGCGATAGCCCGACCGGCCCTTTCACGAAACATCCAGGCAACCCGATCGCCGGACGCAGCGACAACGTGTTCGGTCCCGGCCATGGCTGTATCATCAGCGACCCGGCGGGCAACCTCTGGCACGTCTATCACCAGAAAGAGTCTCCAAACGTCGGCTGGGGGCGATTCGTGTGCATCGACCCGATGTGGTTTGACGACGACGGCAATCTTCACAGCCGAGCCACGCGGGGCGTCCCGCAACCGGCCCCGGCGAGTCGGACCCCATAGACTCCAGATCATCCCCATACACAGCCCTGACTTGCCCCACAGTCAATGAACCGACAAGAATCTCTACCGCCGGCACCGTACGGAACTCGCGAGCCTCCGCTCGTCGCGAGTTCTCGCTTGCTCCGATCGAAACCGCTACGCATAGGAAACGAATCCGTGAAAAGATGGCTTCCCACCCGTGCCGTCCGAATCCTTCTCGCAGCTCTGCTTGTCGTGGGGCTTTCCGTCTTCCCGGTCGCCGCATGCCACGGGCAACTGCCGGCAACCACGGATGAGACGGTCCTGAGCGAAGGCTTCGAGCAGGAACTGCCCGATTTCCACACCTACCAGGCCCGCTACTCGGCCGACACGTCCCAGGCACACTCCGGAAGTCGCTCGTTGCGAGTGAGTCCCACCGCCCGCTCGGGAGGCGCCTACTTTCGTCTCGATGGCGTGGTCGATCTCAAATCCGACTACGAGTTTTCGGCATGGGTCTACGCCGGCGCGCCGGAAGCAGTCCGTCTCTATATCTCCGCCAGCGACGGCAAGCAGCGGCACATGAAGGCCCAGGCCGCCGGAGGTCGGGCCGGTCAATGGGCACAGTTGACCGGTGTTCTGCGGGGCGAAGACTGGAAGGCCACAGACTGCGAAGTCATGCTGGCCATGTCGTGCGGAACCGAGAGCTGGTTCGACGACGTGGTGCTGCGAAAAACCACCCTGCCCGAGCCGCCGATCCGCGTCTATCCACAGCTCGCCGGCGAACTGCGCGCGATGGCGGATCGCTCGAAGGTGCGCGTTGCATCGGGAGCGGAAATCACGCTTTCTGCCGGCAATGGTGCGCTGCTGGACGACTTCCAGGCTCCCGGGCCCCGGGGGCCGGAGAACGACGAGGCAGTCATCCCGCCCGACGGGCTCCTGACCTTCGCACTCGACGTGCCGGCGCCGCTCTACGTCACCGGCTCGCTCCGGCTTACGTCCACGGACGACCTTCGCCCCGGCCTGCGCGCCTACGTGCTCTGCGACGACACCGTCATCGCCGCACCCATGGTAACGGCCGAGCCCTGGCAGGGCGAGGGCAACCCGCTCACCGGACCGGCGCCGAACATAACCGGCCCGCGGCCGCCCGAAGAAATCCAACTCGCCACGTGGCTGCTCCCCGCCGGCCGCCACTACCTGACGGTGGCCGGCCCGCACTTTCGCTCGGCCGGCACCTTCCGGCAACTCCGCATCCGTCCCCTGGATCGCCCCGTTGAGGAGCCGCTCTACCGCTTCGCGCTATTGTCCGATACGCATCTCGGCTCGGGCCGCGCGGTCTGGATGAACACCAAGCTCGGCGGCCCGGCCAAGGAGGAACTGGCCGCCACGCTCGCCGCGCTGAAGCGCGAGAACGTCGCCTGGGCCGTGATCGCGGGCGACATGACCGACCATGGGACCCGCGAACAGTTCGAGGCCCTCGGAAAGGTGTGCCGCAACAGCGGCCTCGCCGTATACGGCTGTATTGGCAACCATGACTCCTACCGGGCATCGTCCCGCCCCGATGCGCTGGAATTGTGTCCCGAGCTGTTTCCCTGCCAAAGTACCGACTACGTGATCGACGAGCCGCCCCTGCGCCTGATCGTCCTGGACGCCGCCCATTGGAAATCCAAAGATGGCCGGTTCGTCGATCACTACGACCCGGCGGACTCCGGCGGCATCGGCCTGAAGCCCGAGCAGATCGACTGGCTCAAGCGGGAGCTTGCCCGCGACGTCCACACACCCACCATCATCATCAGCCATTTCCCGTTGCATTACCGGGGCGGTCTGTCTTCCTGCGGTTACAAGCTTCCCGTGCTGTCCACGGGCTCGGCTGCGATGGAAGTCCTGCGGCAAGCGCCCAACGCGGTCGCCATGCTCTGCGGACACACGCACTGGAACGAATACAACCCCGAAAACGGCATTGCCCACATCGTCAACCCGGCCTTCTGCGAATGGCCCAACGCCTACCGCCTATTCCGCGTGTACCAGGACCGCGTCGAATGGGAGTTGCGGCAAGTGCCCAACCGAGGCTTTATCCGCGAGTCGTTTGTCGCACCCAAGGCGCTTTCCTGGATGATCTCCACCGCCGACGATGACTTGACAGGCACCGCGCCGTTCAGTCTGTCCGCGGAGCGGCGTCCCGAATAGTCGGGTCCCGAGGCGATCGTGATGGCAGGTGACATGCACCATTATGCGATTGCGGCGGACGGGGCTTCAAGCGGGGCGGCGGCGCGGCGGCCGTGGACCTCGTAGCCGTTGCGGGAGTTGATGAGGCAAACCGCCGGGTGCGACGTGCGAGACGTTTGGGTCGGCGGCGGTGTGTGGTGCCCAAGTTGCGAATTTCTCAGAACGGAGGCACTTTGGGCTCCACACCGTTCCGGGTGGAACGGTTCATGTTTTGGCTTGGTCGTCATGGTTGTGCTTGATGGCGGGAGGGAGGTCGCGCCAGAGGCTACCGGTCGGGAGCCAGTAGGGCGCGTCGTCGCCAGGTTCGGGGAGTCCGGGCCGGGGGGAACCTTCTCTTTTGGTTTCTTGGCCATTTGTTCTTTGTTCTTCGTTCTTTGCTGCAGGCGGGTGTGGTGGCACGGCGCGGAATGAGTACAACTGTTCACTATTTCCTTTTAAGGATAACGGGTGCGGCGCGTTTCTGCAAGGTTTTTTTTCGGCCAAGGGGTCGGATTGAAGGAAGGCGTCTGCGGAAGAGACTGACCGGGAAGGAGTTGCGCGGCGGGGGCCGGCGGCGAAAAAAATCGCGGCAGGTACTGTCCACCCGTCCGCTTTGTGCTGGAAGGGGACCGGCATCGCTTGAACGAATTGCATCAGGAGCGCCAGCCATGTCCCAGGTGTGCGGCTTCCGTGAAGGTCCAAGTGGCGGACGCGAGGAGCGACCGAGGCGTGTGGTGCAGGTCGCGACGTATGCCAGTGGCCGGCCGTACAGCACCGCAAGGGGCCGGTATGCGGAGCGTACCGCAGTCGAGGATTATCTCGACTGCGAGAAGGCGGTGGTTTCTTTTTTGGAAGGGATCGTCGTATGGGAACCTCGACCGGGTTGGGTGACGCTTGAAGTCCCGCCGCTGGAGCGTTGGGAGACGCCGTTGTGTGCGCTGACCGCCGCGCAGCGAGCACGGATTGAGTCGCCGGAGTTCTATCACCTGTTGCAACAGCACATTGGCCGGCGGTATCTGGCGTGGAAGAAGTCGCGTGCGCAGACCGGTACGGGATAAGCTCGCCAGACCGGACAAGTCCGGTGGGGCAGCGATCTTTTCGCAGCAGCCGAGAAGTTGAGCGCAGACGGTCTGCGCGCCAGGGTATTCGACGTAAAGGAGTCGCGCCAGCAGCCGTTCTTCAGCGGGAAAGGTGTTTTGCCAGTCTGGCGGGGATCTGCTAGGATTATCAGCGGGCGCTTCTGCGGAACGACCCCCGCCCGATCGGGTTGCCGTTCTCGTCAAACTCCCACTTTCCGACAAGGTGAGCGAAAGAACAACTGTTGGCTGGCGAGACACCGCATCGAACGACGAGACGTGCGACAAGACTCGTTGGCGAAGACCGGGGTGTAGCTTACTCAAGCGGGAGCGGCTACAATAGAGATTATCGCTCGATAGGCATCGAAACTTCGACGGTTACGTAACGCATGGTGTTGTCATGACTCGAGTTTATGATGAGATCGTTGACTTCATTGCCGCCGGCCCCAGCCCGGACGCCGTGGCGCATTTCGAGGCATCCGAGGAGACGAAGAGCTATGTGGCCGACCTCTTGCACAAGGAGAAAACCGGCGGCTTGACGACGGAAGAAAGGTCTGAGCTTGACCATTTCCTTAAACTCGAACACGTGATGCGTCTGGCTAAGGCGCGTGCTCATGGCAGACAGTCGCAATGACCGCGTATGTCAATGCCGAACTGCGCCGGCTCGTCGAGTCGCGTGCCAACCATCTGTGCGAGTACTGCCTGATCCACGAGCGCGACACTTACTTGGGTTGCCAGGTCGATCACGTGATCAGCGAGAAGCACGGTGGACTGACTGAGGCTGCCAATCTTGCGTACGCCTGCGCGTTCTGCAATCGTGCCAAAGGCACGGATATCGGCTCGCTTGCGCCGAGCACGGGCGAGTTCACTCGTTTCTTCAATCCTCGCATCGATCACTGGCGCGCGCATTTTTGGTTGCGGGGCGCATCGATCGATCCGCTGACTCCGATCGGCGAAGTGACGGCAAGAATCCTGGCATTCAATCTCGCGGAGCGTCAACTGGAACGAGAGGCACTTCTTCAAATTGGAGCGTATCCGCCTCGGGAAGCGGCCACATTGCTGGCACGGGAGAACACGTGACTATGGCGGGGTGGCCCTGCTTGTGTTACCCGCGCCCACGCCATCTCTTCCGATGGCGACGTGGCTGCCGGAGCAGAACGAGCACGTCAAGACCGACCACCGCCGGCTTCTTGCAGGGCCCGCTCCAACAGGTCAGCGACGCCCAGTGCGGCGGCCCATTTCGCCAGGTACGCGCGGTCCAGCCGTTGCCACTGTATTTTGAGGACTCCTTGGACGTCGCGCCACTGACGTTCTGAAACCTCGTGCTTTGCAGTGCCGCAACCAGGCCGGCAACGTGTCCCGGCTGCAAATCGGCGGCGACCAGCGTGGCCCCGCAGGCATGCCCCCGTTCGACGCCAAGAAGGCCGCGTGCCATCCCCGGCGGCCGACGGCATAATCGGCGGGCGAAGTCTTCCTCCGGTCTCGCGATCGGAGGGCAAGGGGATAAGTCCATTTTCCAGGGGTCGGGACGAGGTGTGATTACTAAGAGGGTGTTCGCCGTGGACGGCAATGACTCAGGAGCCCACTCGGCGGCAAGGCTTAGCATTGTCGACTTCCCACGTTTCGCAGCCGGCAGCTACGTGCCAGACGCGCTTCGACGGCGGCCGCGACGGCGGCCTCTCGGTCGGCCGTCACTTCGTTGACCCGATTCAGCAGCGATTTCGCTGTGCTCTTGGCCTTGCCGCTCTTGATCTGCGGCAATCCCGCATTCAACCGGTCGGAGACGACGCGTCCCAGTCGCTGGTTGCACTCGTCCAGCAGTTCCAGAAGCGGCGCGATCCCGCGGGGATACGCTTCCAGCGAGCCGAGATACGCATCGAGCAGTTCGGCGACCACCCACGCATGGAGCGGGGAAACGGCGGCTACCTCGGCCAGTGCTTCGGCGATGCGATTCAGTTTGACCCAACCGCCGGCCAAGACCTCCTCGAGTGCCGTGGCGAGTGTGGCCAGATCGGTGCGGTCCGTTTCGATCAGCGCGATCCAGGCCTCGACGGCGGCCGAACGCGAGTTGCCGTCTTTGCTGACCGTAGCGATCCAGAGGGCGCGGCCGGCCATTTGCGTGACCGGTTGGTCTTGTGCCAACAGCGGAAGGAGAAACCGCCCGTACGGCTCGTCGACCGACGAACCGCTTTCGACTCGCTTCGAGAGCCCTTTGGTGGCAAGGCACCAGTACCAGTCGAGCTTGCGGGGCCATTGGAGGGCCAGGTAAGGATAGAAGAAAGGCGGGCCGGGGTTGCAGGGAAGATGATGGAGGGCCGCAGTCAGAAAATCGACGCCTTTGGATCGTGCCTCAGCGCCGGCCGCCTGGGCCATCGCCTTCGAGAAGGCATCGTCATCGCCTTGGAAACCCTCCAGCAACTGGGCGATGACATCGAATTGCGACGGCACTTCGCTTCGGTCTTCCTGCGTTGGCCACGATTGAATCAAATCGCGATAAGCCGTATTGGCAATCCGCTCGCAGACACGCCACTGGTAATCGGCCGGGTAGACGACGTCGGGCAGGCTTTTGAACTCGTCGGGCAGGGTGGCCCGCTCCTCCGGGCTGAGGTGATTGGAGAGGTCGATCCAAGGATCGCGGGCGCGCAGGGCGGTGATCCAGACTTGCGGGGTGGAGGAATTGTCGATTTTCACCTCGCCCCCGAGCGCGGCGACGGCCATCGGCTTCAGCGGAAACTTCAGCGGTTCGCACATGGCGAGCGCCTCGTCGCGCCCGTCCGGCGTGAGACGCAGCAGGCTGCGAACAAGATCGTCGTCAAACAGTTCCACTGCGTCGGCTTGAGCTTGAATCAGCCTCGTGACCCAGACACGCGGGTCGATCCAGCCGCCGGCGTGGGTCGCCTCGGAGACCAATGGGGTGGCGATTCCCGCCCTGACTCGCTTGGAGAGTTCGGCCAGATAGCGCTGCACGGGATCGGTGAGGTAGTCGAACGCGTCTTCGTCCGGATCGACACCGAGCCACGCTCCGATCAGCAGGACGAAGCCCCTGCCAATATGGCCGCCGACGATGCCGCGCTGGGGACGGTCCCGCATGCGGGCGCATCCCCGCTTCCGGAGCGACTGGGTCATCGCGTCGAAGGATTGGGGACGCTCTCGATAGAGCCGGACGATGCCGCTGACGATCCGCTCGGCCGTATCGGGGCACTCGCAGTTCTCCACGGCGGCGGTCGTCACATCAACCAGCTCCTCGACCGTTTCGATGGGCCCGATCGGCGCGACGGAGGCAAGGATGCGAACGTCTTCGGTGGTCCATGGGGCCGCCAGGTCGATCTTGGCGTCGGCGGCCGCTTCCAGGGCTTCATTGAGTCGAAGACGACTGCGAATCCCGGTGGGGACGTTGGCCACCGCTTGCTGCCAATGCGCGAGATCGTGGGCCGCCGACCCGACAGAGGCCCCATCCTCGGCTGGCGACCCGCCATCGACGCGAGCCAGCAGCTTCTCGGCGCCGGCCTGCAGGGTGGCGGCGACCGAGGAAAGGTGGAGCCGCAGGGACTCCACGGCCGCGCCGTCGCTCGGTTGGAGGTGCGCGTCGAGTGCGTCGAGGGCCGCCTTCTGGACATCCTTGTCGGGGTGCATCAGGGCGGTGGTGATGGCTTCCACGGCCTGGCTGCGATGCGACGGCTCTTCGGCGATCTTGGCGAGCATCTCGACCGCCTTCTTGGCATGCGTCCTCGGCTTGTGGACGAAGATGTGCGGCAGAGCGGCGATCGCCTCCTGGACGTCGAGCAGACCCGCCTCCTGAACCTTGGCAAGCTGCCCGACGGCGAAGCCGGCGACCGAGGCCTGGATGTCGGCCACCAGGCCGGCCCAGCGTGCCTGGTGCTCGGCGAGGACTTTTCCGCTTGCCTTCGCGGCTTTGGCGAAGATAACGGCCCCGTTTCGCTCCGCCTGGTTGAACGGTTGATGCAGCGCGTCGAGCACCGCGCCGAGCAGCCGCGACGCGTCGAGCAGCTTCTCGTTGCGGAGCCAATCGATAACCGGCACCCAGTCGCTGGCGTTGTATAAGATGCGCTCGTTGCGGGCCGCCGTGTAGACCAATTCCCGGCAGGCTTCGATGTCCTGCATCACTTTCTGAGTCGCTTGGGGCGACGACGCCATTGCGCCCGGCAGACCGTACAAGAACATCTCTGCCACTTGTCCAAAAGTGCCGGCCGGTATCATACCACGCTCGTAGAGCAACGCCCAGTATTCCGGTTCAATCAGCCTCTCGCCGGAAGTAACCGCGCGATACCACTGGTCCCACCAGGGCGGCCGGCGATCGGCCATGATCTGGGCCGCTTGGCGCCGGTAGTCGACAACGCACGCCCTTCGCACGCAGTGATCCAATCCCGCGATCCCGTATAGGGCCAGCCGTGCGATGTATGACATCTCGTAGTCATAGGTGCGATCCTTGCGCGACATCGCCGCGAGACCGTCGCGCTGGCGCTTGGCGACGACGGCGGGATCGTCCGGCTTCAGGTCGCAGGGCTCGGCGACATGGTCGTCCAAGCCGAGGGCAAGCATGAAGATGTTGAACGGTTCGCGCGCGGCCTCGCGCTGCGGTTCGTCCCACTCGGAGAGCGCCGCGACGACGCCGTCGGGGTCCTTCTTCAAGATGGCTGCTTCCACGGCATCGATATTCATCATGGCGATTTCCCTATTCTTCGGGCGTCTGGTCCACGACCATGCGGGCGGCCAGGACGTGTTTGCAGGGACCACGCTCGCCCTGGTGGCGGCTGAACCAGGGACAGGTACAGCGGTTGCCGTCGGGGCGAAGCCGCACGAAGTAGACCACGTCGCCGCTGGCGACCTCGACATCGGCCTCGTGGCACGACGGCCGATTGACGATCCGTACGGAACCGGCGCCGGCGAGCTTCTCGGCCGATTCGAGCCGCGGCTGGCTCTTTCGCAGTCGGGACAGGTCGAAAGGCAGTTGCCGCTGAAAGTAGTAGCCGCTCTGGGCGTCGAACCCGGCCAGCCCGCTGGTTGCCAGGGCGTCGAGCGCGTCGCGGGCATCGGCGGTAGTGCTTCCCAGGCGTGCGGCCAGTTCGGCCGGGTCGATCGTCTCGGCCGGTTCGCCGCTGCCTGGGGAGGAAAGCAGATCGCGAACCTGATCGACACGGTCCTGCCACTGTCCGCGGGCGAGCGACTCGAGCACCTGGCCCTCGCCGGAAAAGCCGCGCTGGAGCGTCGGCGAGAGCACGAGCCAGAAGCGTGCCCACGGCGTTTCGACTACCCAGGCGTGAACGCCCGACTCGTCGTCGGCATAGAGGCTCACTTCGCGGGCCAACGGCAAGAGGGTGCGCAGGGCGCTCAGACGACTCGCCCCGCCGATGGCGACCGCGCCCGAGGATTGCCTCAGCGAAAATCGCGGGCGGTTGCCGGCCACGGTCAGGTACTGCACGCCGCCGGTTCCGCGGCTTGCGCTTTGCATGAGCGGTACCGTCATGGCCGGCGTGAATCGATGCCGGAGCGTCAGCCGCGATTGATACACCTGCACCTCGCACAGCCCCTTGAGCCATCGCTTCGGCAAAGTCACTCGCTTCTCCGTCACGCTGTCCGCATTGCGACGGACCTCGACGGCGTCAGTGGAAACGGACATGCCGACTTCGTCTTGACGACCGATGCTGCCGAGATGGGACAACATCTCGGCATTGAAGTCGACGTTGGTCGTTCCGAATCCGCGAACGACGGTGCGCAGTGCGGCTGCGTCCAGATCAAGGCGAGCATACGCGCCGCAGCAACCGGAGAAACCTTCCCACCGCATCCGAGTGCGGCTGGTCGTGACGATCGGATCCATCTGTGGCGGTCGGGCGTCGAAAAAGTGGGTCCGCACGATATGGCTCAGCGCCAGCAGCATCGTGGCGGTCTCGCGAGGATAGGCCAAATGGCCGTCAAAGAAGGTCCCGTGGTCCACCGTCTCCGGGGCGTTCACGGCAGCGGCAAATCGAATCCTATCCTGCTGGACCAGCGATGAAAATCGGTAGCCGTAAACCAACTCGTCTAAAGCAGTCGTCACAGGAGCATCCCCCCCGGACCTCATGGGTTCGAAGACGCCCTGCAGTATATCCCAGGCCGGCGGTCGGTTCCACGGAGGGCGTCACAGAAAGGAGACGGCGACAGGGCCGTCGCCCGTCGCGAATCGGCCCAATCGTTCGTCCAGCCCTCTTTCGCGAGCCGCGCCGGCGGGGTATCACATCGGCGTAGCAACGCGAGTCGAGAGGATGGAGCATTTCCGTTGCCGGCCGCGTGGCCACTGCCACGTCCTGTAGACCGGCTCGAGATTGTCAACCCACCGCAGCCGAACGGCGAACTCGAAGCACTGCGCCGTTGTGTGAACCGCGGTTGTCCCTTTGGCGATGGGGACTGGGTCGCTGCCACTGCCAAACGGTCGGAGCTGGAATCGACGCTTCGGCAGCTTGGAAGGTCAAGTCGCAAAGAGTGAATGAGAATAGACACGCCCTATCCTTCTCATGTTATCCAGATGTGGTTTATCCAGATGTAATGAATGCCACCTTTTCCTTCCCAGTAATGTCCCTCTTTCTTCGGCGCGGCCTTTTTCTTCGGCGGCGGCGGCGGTGTGTGGTGCCCAAGTTGCGAATTTCTCAGAACGGAGGCACTTTGGGCTCCACACCGTTCTGGGTGGAACGGTTCATGTTTTGGCTTGGTCGTCATGGTTGTTCTTGATGGCGGGAGGGAGGTCGTGCCAGAGGCTGCCGGTCGGGAGCCCGTAGGGCGCGTCGTCGCCGGGTTGGAGGACTCCGGGGCGGGGGCGGGGGCGAGGCTTCTTTTTTGGTTTCTTGGTCATTTGTTGTTTGTCATTCGTTCTTTGTTGTTTGTTCTTCGTTCTTTGCTGGGGGCGGGTGTGGTGGCACGGCGCGGAATGAGTACTAATGTTCACTATCGCCTTTTGAGGATAATGGGTGCGGCGTGTTTCTGCAAGGTTTTTTTTGGGCCCAGGGAGCGGATTGGCGGGAGGTCTGTGTGGAAGAGACTGGCCGGGAAGGAGTTGCGTGTTGGGGGCCGGCGGCGAAAAAATTTCGCGGCGGGTACTGTACACGCGTGCGCTTTGTGCTAGAATGCCGAGTGCCACTGCTTGCGTGTCGCGTTCGGTTGTGTCCGTGTGCCACTGCCGGATGCCACTGCTTGCCCCAGCGCGTTCGGCTTCAATTCGTGTGGCACTGCTTGGAGTTGTACGGGCGCACCATGCGAACCGGGCTTACCACAACTCCAAGCAGTCGCACATGTCGCAAGCGACGCAGAGTAGAACGAAAATGGAGATTCTGGGCAATCCGGAGCGATGTCTTGGGTCTATTTTCGGGGCAGTGTTTGCGGACCGATTGACTCACCATTCCAGCACATCAAACGCAACGCCGGGGGTCTAAAACCGGAAGCAACGTCCAGCAGCACTTCCGCACTGCTTGCGATTGCGGCAACCTCTTCCCGTATGGAGAGTCGATTCAATCGCAAGCAGTGGCACACCGGCACATCAGACGCAACGCCTGGGGTCTAGAACCGGAGGGAACGCGCGAGCAGCACTTCCGCACTGCTTGCGATTGTGGTAAGCTCTTCCCGTATGGAGAGCCGATTCAATCGCAAGCAGTGGCACACCGGCAAGCTCGTCTGTCCGGATTCCCCCTTGGCGCCGCGTGGTGATCGGCGTAGCGCTCATCAGTCTATCGGCTTACTCGTTGATCCGACCATTGTTGGCCATCCCGCCCGCGGCGCGTGAGACCTGGACGATCACCGATCTCCGTACGTTGTGGCACGGAGAAGGAACCCGACTAACTGCGCGGTGAGCGCGGTCCGCGTTACCGCAAAACAGGCGTGCGATCCGGATCGTCGATCAGAAACCGAAGATTCTCGTGAACGTCGATAAGACGGTCGTAGACGCCGAGCCAATGGGATTTGCCGGGTGCCACTGCTTGCGTGTCCCGTTCGGCTGCGGTCCGTGTGCCACTGCCGGATGCCATTGCTTGCCCCAGCGCGTTCGGCTTCGATTCGTGTGGCACTGCTTGGAGTTGAACGGGCGCACCACGCGTACCGGGCTTACCACAACTCCAAGCAGTGTTTGCGGACCGATTGACTCACCATCCCAGCACATCAGACACAACGCCGGGGGGCCAAGACCGGAGGCAACGTCAGTGATGTCCCTTTTTCTTCGGCCCGGCCTGCTCTTTTTTCTTCGGCCTGCTGGAGTTCGCCGCGGCGCATCCGCACGATATTTCGCCACAACTGTGGAACGACCTCCGGAAGGTGTATAATCAGATTGTGGGCCATCGGCCGGCAGAACACCCGTAGGAATTAGGATCATGAGCGACGACCAACTCCTGGAACGGATCAGCAGCGATCCGCGAATCCTGGCCGGCAAGCCAGTGATCAAGGGCACTCGTTTGTCGGTGGACTACATCTTGAATCTACTGGGGCACGGTTCCACGGCTGAGGAAATCCTCAACGAGTACGACGGCCTGTCACCGGAAGATCTGCGAGCATGCCTTCTGTTTGCCTCGCGCGCCCTGGCGGACACCGAATTCATGCCGCTGGTGAGGGGGTCGGCCTAGATGCGATTCCTGGTCGACGAGTGCACCGGGCCGAAGGTGGCAAGCTGGCTCCGCGGCCAGTCGCACGAAGTCTTCTCGGTCTACGACGAATCGCGGGGCATGGACGATGACGAAATCCTCGCCAAGGCATATTCTGAGCAGTGGGTACTGATCACAAACGACAAGGATTTTGGCGAAAAGGTATACCGTGAAGGGCGCCCGCATCACGGGGTCGTGCTCCTCCGCCTGCAAGATGAACGTGCATCGTCGAAGATCGAGGCTCTTGAAAAACTGCTGGAGAGTTTTGCGGATCAACTTGGCGACCGGTTCATCGTCGTCACGGAGCGGCAAGTAAGATTCCGGCAGGTATGAAGGGTTTTCGCAGGCGTAACAGCGGATGCAGTTGACCGGGGAACGCGGTCAACGGTTTTCGACACCACCCACAACAGGCCAAGCTGCCGCTGATCGAGTTGCGGGTGCGCCTCGGCAAGCGCGCGGCGAGAAAGACGGACCAGCCATTGCGTATGGCTCCGCATCTTCGCAACACGCTCGGCGACGCTCAGCCGGCGAAGGAGTTCGAGTTGCACCCTTTCGGCCTCGGGATGAGTGTCGGAGAACATCGATTGCGGCGCCTGAGATAGGAAGCACGGCTACACGAACGCCTATTATTCACCTGCTCGCTGGATCCGGCAAGGGCCGCTCCGCACACCCCGCAGATGACGGAGTCCGGCCCTTCACCGCGTCCGATACCGCGGCAGCTCTTTGACTTGACAGGCACGGAGGCGTTCAGTCTGTCCGCGGAGCGGCGTCCTGAATAGTCGGGTTCCGAGGCGATCGTGATGGCTGACGGTTGAAACCCGCTTCATTAACAGTGAGATCACAGACGAGCATACGATGGTCAGATTGCAGCGTCTTCCGGGCGGTGGCCGATTCTGCTCGGAAGTGCGGACTCACCCAAATCTGATCAACTCGGAATAGCGGAACAGACTTTGTTCCCGTGTTTCCCCAGCCATGTCCGGCTTCGCGAAACGCATCGCGCACTCGCAGTTCGAGCGGGACGAGTGCCGGATCGTTGGGTGGTACATTGAAATCCCCGCCTACGATCAAAGGAACAGAGTCCTCGAGGCTTCCGATGCGTTGCATGATTTCTCGGATCTGCTAGCGATGCTTGAGGCGGTTGTCTCGGTGATCCTTCCAAAAGCCCGGCGTCCAGAAATCGAGGCGAAACACCGGAGGATTGAGACGTACACTGAATACCTCCGCCGTCAGACCGATCGGCAACTCGACTTCGGCATGCACGAAGTGCGAATCCCGATCGACGTTGCGGGGATGAACAGCGCCGTGAACGATGATCGAGGTGTCGCCACTCCAGAGAATTTGTCCGCCCTTCCCGAAGAGTTCCTGTGAGTTACGCTCCAGGTGCTCGCGGGCTGGCGACTCCTGGAGCAGGATGATGTCCGGGGCCCACTCAGCCAGTTCCGCAGTGACTGCACGATTCGCCGCGGCGCAGTTCAGAGATGCGACCCGAATAGTCCGACTGCCGGCACGCACCGCTTTTCGTTCGTTCCTCGGTCCAAATGGGCTGCGAACGAGACTATGCACTTCCTCAACCATGGCGGCGGCGTACACTAACCAAAGCGCCCCTGTGGCAACACACCAGCGCCAATGCATCCGGCTGAATCCGAAAGCGATCAACGCAAAAGCCGGCACTATCCAGAACCAAGCGGGCACCAACGCGACGGGAGCCAACCAGTCCGGCTGCCAGTAACGGCAAACCGAGACGACGACACACAGCGAGGCCGATGCCGCTAGTCGACGGCCTGATCCTCCTGTAACTGTCGGTTGCTCGGTATGCTGCCGTTTCATAGCGGCTGGAAAACCACTTCGGGTGGCGAGACGCAATCGGTTTCGGCGCGTTCGCTGGAGCGAGTTTCCTCTCGACGAGCCCGGACTTCAACCAATTGTACCACAACTCGACGGCCGGGCGAATTCGGAAGCCAACCTCGTTACCGCAAAACAGGCGTGCGATCCGGATCGTCGATCAGAAACCGGAGGTTCTGGTGAACGTCGATAAGGCGGTCGTAGGCGCCGAGCCCATGGGATTGCCGGGTGCCACTGCTTGCGTGTCCCGTTCGGCTGCGGTCCGTGTGCCACTGCCGGATGCCACTGCTTGCCCCAGCGCGTTCGGCTTCAATTCGTGTGGCACTGCTTGGAGTTGTACGGGCGCACCATGCGAACCGGGCTTACCACAACTCCAAGCAGTGTTTGCGGACCGATTGACTCACCATTCCAGCACATCAGACGCAACGCCTGGGGTCTAGAACCGGAGGGAACGCGCGAGCAGCACTTCCGCACTGCTTGCGATTGTGGTAAGCTCTTCCCGTATGGAGAGCCGATTCAATCGCAAGCAGTGGCACACCGGCAAGCTCGTCTGTCCGGATTCCCCCTTGGCGCCGCGTGGTGATCGGCGTAGCGCTCATCAGTCTATCGGCTTACTCGTTGATCCGACCATTGCTGGCCACCCCGCCCGCGGCGCGTGAGACCTGGACGATCACCGATCTCCGTACATTGTGGCGCGGAGAAGGAACCCGACTAACTGCGCGGTGAGCGCGGTCCGCGTTACCGCAAAACAGGCGTGCGATCCGGATCGTCGATCAGAAACCGGAGGTTCTGGTGAACGTCGATAAGGCGGTCGTAGGCGCCGAGCCCATGGGATTGCCGGGTGCCACTGCTTGCGTGTCCCGTTCGGCTGCGGTCCGTGTGCCACTGCCGGATGCCACTGCTTGCCCCAGCGCGTTCGGCTTCAATTCGTGTGGCACTGCTTGGAGTTGTACGGGCGCACCATGCGAACCGGGCTTACCACAACTCCAAGCAGTGTTTGCGGACCGATTGACTCACCATTCCAGCACATCAGACGCAACGCCTGGGGTCTAGAACCGGAGGGAACGCGCGAGCAGCACTTCCGCACTGCTTGCGATTGTGGTAAGCTCTTCCCGTATGGAGAGCCGATTCAATCGCAAGCAGTGGCACACCGGCAAGCTCGTCTGTCCGGATTCCCCCTTGGCGCCGCGTGGTGATCGGCGTAGCGCTCATCAGTCTATCGGCTTACTCGTTGATCCGACCATTGCTGGCCACCCCGCCCGCGGCGCGTGAGACCTGGACGATCACCGATCTCCGTACATTGTGGCGCGGAGAAGGAACCCGACTAACTGCGCGGTGAGCGCGGTCCGCGTTACCGCAAAACAGGCGTGCGATCCGGATCGTCGATCAGAAACCGGAGGTTCTGGTGAACGTCGATAAGGCGGTCGTAGGCGCCGAGCCCATGGGATTGCCGGGTGCCACTGCTTGCGTGTCCCGTTCGGCTGCGGTCCGTGTGCCACTGCCGGATGCCACTGCTTGCCCCAGCGCGTTCGGCTTCAATTCGTGTGGCACTGCTTGGAGTTGTACGGGCGCACCATGCGAACCGGGCTTACCACAACTCCAAGCAGTGTTTGCGGACCGATTGACTCACCATTCCAGCACATCAGACGCAACGCCTGGGGTCTAGAACCGGAGGGAACGCGCGAGCAGCACTTCCGCACTGCTTGCGATTGTGGTAAGCTCTTCCCGTATGGAGAGCCGATTCAATCGCAAGCAGTGGCACACCGGCAAGCTCGTCTGTCCGGATTCCCCCTTGGCGCCGCGTGGTGATCGGCGTAGCGCTCATCAGTCTATCGGCTTACTCGTTGATCCGACCATTGCTGGCCACCCCGCCCGCGGCGCGTGAGACCTGGACGATCACCGATCTCCGTACATTGTGGCGCGGAGAAGGAACCCGACTAACTGCGCGGTGAGCGCGGTCCGCGTTACCGCAAAACAGGCGTGCGATCCGGATCGTCGATCAGAAACCGAAGATTCTCGTGAACGTCGATAAGGCGGTCGTAGGCGCCGAGCCCATGGGATTTGCCGAACTGCCGCAGGTCACGGGATCAATAGCCCTTGGGGCACTGGTCCGCGGGAAGAAGCATTCCTGCGGCTCGAAGTCGATCTTGCAGTTCCGATATTTCCAGCAAGCGGAGAGCCGTCTTCTTCCCGACCGCCATCGCCGCCGCGGTGCCGGCGGCCTGCCCCATTTGCGAAACGATCGGCTGCACGCGAATCGCACTTTGCGCCAGGTGCGTGGAACTGGCCGCCTTGCCAACGACCATCAGGTTTTCCATTTGCTTGACCAGGAGGGTGCGAAAGGGAATCCCGAAACCTTCGGACGGGATACGGATCGGATTCACCGCGCCGTGCTTGTCGCCCCAGGAATCCAGGCCGTAGCGACCCACGCTGACCACGTCGTCGGGCCACTTGGACGTCGCGATGTCGTTGACCGTCATGATGTGGTCGCCAATGATCCGCCGGCCCTCCCGCATCCCCAGCTTGGGAGCCAGGGTCATGCCATAGCCGAATTCCATCAGTGCAGGCCCGTCGCGTTCGACCACCTCTTCCATCGCCGCCACTTGGGTCTCGGCGATGGCGATCGGATCGCGTGTATCTTCGCACACCAGGTGCCCGCCCCAGTGCAGATAGATCCCGGCGTTCCGCTCTGCAAACGCTTCCGCCGCGCCCGGCACTTTGTGTTTGATCCACCCGTAGCCCGACTCATTGGGCGTCCAACGCACCTTGGTCAAGTCGAAGACCGCGTCGGGCCGCAGTTTGTGCGTAATGAACATCCACGTGCACTGCTGGACGGTACGGTCAGGCTGCTCCGGACCGACCGGCTCATGGAATTGACTGCGCGCCTCGCGGCCGTACATGCTTTCGCAACCAGCCAGGTCGGCCACCTCGGCAGTGCCGGTGGCGTCGACGATAACGTCAGCCAGAATGTCCTGGATCTGGCCGCTCGGCCGTTGGACGGTGACCCCTTCGACCCGATTTCTTGTTCCTTCGCTCACCAAAGCCTGCAAGACCCGCACACCTGCCAGAAGCTGCACGTTCGGGGTCTCGCGGAGCATGGCCGTAATCACGCGGAGGTAAGAGGAAGGGAGGAACCACGTGCCGCGGCCGGCGGGATGCAGCGAGAAGTTGTGGCGGGCGTTGAGCTCGTCGAGCATCTCGCGATAGATGCCCACCTGCGGACTGCCGCAGGGACCGGCAACGAACATATCGACCGGCGCTCCGCCGGGGACCGGGTCGTCCTCAAGCAACACGACACGGGCACCATGGCGAGCGGCGGCAATCGCCGCTGGTACTCCCGCAGACCCCGCGCCGACGACCAGGACGTCCGTTCTCAGGGCCTCCCGGGCTACCGTGTCGCGCTTCACGATCTTCGGGGCTGCTTTTCCAGCACGCGACATCCCCGCAGCGATTGCTGATGCCCCCAGGCCGGTCAGCAGTGTTCGACGGTCGAAAGTGGGCATGGTTGTCCTCCGCGCGTAGAACGAGTCGATCGAGCCATGCGATCATCCTAGCCGGATCACTGACACACGTCAATTTGGGTGGCTGTCAGTCCACGTCAGGCTTCGTTATATTATCAAAATGACGGAGTGGTGCTGGGTCCATTGGAAAAAATGCGAGCACAATGATCAGACATACAACGATGCTTGCGGCGATCTGGGTGGCAATGCTGGCGGTGACGCCCGCGGATGCCGCCGGGCCTCGCACCGGTTCGTGGGGCGACCAGGGCGACGGCACCTACCGCAATCCCATCCTCAATGCCGACTACCCCGACGTCGACGTCGAGCAGCGCGGCGACACTTACCATCGGTATCTTCCCAGGAGGAAACGTTTATGAAGTTGAATTCCTTACTGACCTTGGCGGCAGTTGCCTGTCTGGCGGTAGCTCCCTCGCAGGCCGGCGACTGGCCGCAGTTTCGGTACGATGCAAGCCGCACGGCCGCGTCGCCGCACGAACTGCCCGACGACCTGCAGCTCCGCTGGACCCGCGAATTCCCCGCTCCCCGGCCGGCGTTTCCCCACGAAGTTCGGCTGAATTACGATGCGACCTACGAGCCGGTGGTGCTTGGCGGCATGATGTTTGTTCCGTCGATGGTTACCGACAGTGTGACCGCGCTCGACACGGACACGGGCGCCGAACGGTGGCGGTTCTTCGCCGAGGGGCCTGTCCGCTTCGCTCCCGTCGCCTGGGAAGGCAAAATCTACTTCGTCTCCGACGACGGGTTCTTGTATTGCCTCAACGACGACGGTTCGCTGCGGTGGAAGTTTCGCGGGCTGCCGGAAGGCCGGCGAGACCGCAAGGTGCTGGGGCACGGGCGATTGGTCTCGCTGTGGCCTGCTCGCGGCGGCCCCGTGCTGGCCAATGGCGTCGTCTACTTCGCCGCCGGTCTCTGGCCTACCGAAGGCGTGTTCGTGCACGCGCTGGATGCCGAGTCCGGAAAGGTCGTCTGGTCGAACACCACGAGCCACTCGATCCCCGAGAGCAACTGGGACCACGGCGTTGGTCATATCTCAGGCCTGGCGCCCCAAGGATACCTGGCGATTGTCGGCGACAAGCTGATCGTTCCCTGCGGCGCGCAACTCCCCGCCGTCCTCGATCGCAAAACCGGCACGCTCTCCAGCTACACGATGGGCTGGGGCGGTCGAGTCGGGCTGCCGAAAGGTTGCTGGTTCGTCGCCGGCATCGGCAAGTACCTCAGCCATTCCGGCGATCTCTATGATATGTCGCATCCCAATGAGGAGCGATTTGCCGATGCGAAGCCCGGCAGCTTGAATTACAAGCCCATGCTGTATGCCGGCGGATGGACCCGGCTGGATATCGAACGTGCCAACCAGAGGGAACTCGACTCCTTTCGACAGCCGGTCTTTACGCCTGAAGTGATGTACGACAGCGACGGCAGCATCTTCGCCCGCGATCTGACCGAAGTCTCGCTGCGGGAAAGAGCCGAGGCCGATATCCCGGCGCACCGCCGCAACGACAGGTATCCCGACATGGTGGAAGGCGTCTTTCGACGGCTTTGGGAGTTGCCTTCGAAGCTTGACGTGCACATCATGGCCGGAAGCCGCCTGGTTACCGGCGGCCCCGGAGTTGTGGAAGCCATCGAAACGGGCTCCGAGCAGGAGCCGAAGGTCGTTTGGCGAGCGGAATTCCCGGGCATTCCGCACCGAATGCTCGCTGCCGACGACAAGCTATTCATCGTGACGGCCGAAGGGAGCATTCTCGCCTTCGGCGCTCCGGCAGCCGGCGAGCGGATCCGACACGCGATGGCTGAAGTTGAGCCGCCGACCGCCGACGAGTGGAACCAGAAGGCCAAGGCCATTTTCGATGCCACCGGCGTTCGCGACGGCTACGCCTTGGTCTTGGGAATCGATCGCGGCCGCCTCGTCGAGGAACTTGCCCGCCAGTCGAACCTGCACGTGATCGCCGTAGATGACGATGCCGCGAAGATCGCCGCAATCCGGCAGCGACTCGACCGCGCGGGATTGTACGGCACGCGCGTGAGCCTGCACATCGGAGATCCTCTGGCCTACCCCTTCCCGCCCTATCTGGCCAATCTCGTGGTTTCGGAAAACGCCGGCGCAATCGGCCACGCCACAAAGGGCTCGCTCGCAGACACGGTATTCGATTGCCTGCGGCCCTACGGCGGCGTTGCCTGCGCATCCGGATCACCGGAAGATCGCAGACGAATCGAGCAGATTGTCGAAGGCGAGGCATTTCCCGGTGCAAGCGTTCGACAGGTGGGCGAACTCGTACTTCTGACCCGTACGGGGCCGCTGCCCGGAGCGGCGGACTGGTCGCACGCGGAAGCCAACCCCGCCGGCACCGGGGCGTCGGAAGACGAGTCCATCCGCGCGCCCATGTCGGTGCTCTGGTTCGATGCGGCCCAGCGCTGGCACAAGTACCCGGGGCAAAACCAGGTCCGCGTGGCCGGAGGTCGCCTGGTGCTTCTCGAAAAAGGTCTGTTGCGGGCCTCGGACGTGTACACGGGCCGCAAACTGTGGGAGGTGGAACTGTCCGACGAACCGATCGACCGCCGGCAGAGCCGTTACTCGCTGCACCGGGAATGGGGGCCGTCCCCAAGCTTGTCGCCCACCACGGAACTGGTCGTCCTCGAAGACGCGATCTATCTGGCCGACGGCACGCGCTGCCGCGTGTTCGATCCGGCCACGGGCAAGCCGACCGGACACGTCGATGTTCCCGAAGGCCTCGACACCCCATGGGCCAACCTCCGCATCTGCGACGATTACCTGGTCGGCAGCAGCGGCCGGCATGTGTTGTGTCTCAATCGCCGCACGGGCAAGCTCCTTTGGCGTGTCGAGACGGCCCGCGCCGCGCTCGACCTGGCCGTGGGCGGAAGCAAAGTGTTCTGCGCCGAGCTGACCGACCCTCGCCGCGGCGAGGACGAAACCCGCGACGGAAGCATCTTTGCGCTGAACCTTGCTACGGGCGAACGTCTGTGGCAAAGGGCCGGCGGTGCCGCGATCCGCTACAGCCCATCGCTCGACGTCGTGGTGACTCCCGCCGGTTTGTATCGCGGTAGCGACGGTGAACCGTTGCCCCGCCAATCCGGCAGGCCAAAGGCACGATTGGTCGTTACCGGCGGCGGTCTGCCGAAGACCGGCCTGCCGGCACTCGTTGCCGGCGACAAGTTGCTCACCGGGAGCGACGATACCCTGCAAATCTACGCGCTTCCGTCGGTCGAACCGATCGGCGAACCGCTGAAATGGGTCCGGCGGGGATGTACGGGCACACGGGCGAGCACCCATCTGTTGACCACGCGATTCCGCGGCAACTCGGCCTGGATCGATCTGGCCAGCGGCGAAATCACGCCGTTCCTGGGGATTCGTCCGGGTTGCTCGGTGAACAACAATCTCTACCCGGCCAACGGTGTGCTCAACATGCCCAATCTCACGGCAGGTTGCACCTGCAACTACGCCCCGGTCTCGATGGCCTGCGTGCCGGCAGGGGTTGTGGATGACAATACTGCGGAATGATTCGCCGCTTGGACACAAGAAGCCGGACTCGCACAATCCTGCGACCGTCGACCCCCAGGTCTGCGGTATCTGGCAACTTTTTTCGGGGCGTTTCCTTCCATCATGGTGCCTTCAAAACTTGCCCGACACGGTGCGTGAAATCGCTTTCTGCCGGCAAGAGGGTCCCGTATAATAGGGACTCCCGTAACCGTTCACGGGGCGGAAGAGAGGGGGACAGGTCCATGTTTTCGGCCAACGTCTTTGTCGGCAAAATGCCTTGATCAGCCGAAGAATGGACCAGTCCCCGGCCGCCCCGTGAATGGTTACGGGACTCCCTTACTCGCGGAACGGTTATGCGCCGTGCAGTCCCCACTGGGGCCGTCTGGGACAACTGCCAACCCACCCATCAACTCCGGAGCCGATGATGAAACGACGTTTGCTGCTTTCGGCCGCTCTTGCCGCCATCCTGTTGGGCCTGACATCGTGGTCCGCTCCGACAGCGTCGGGCTGGGCACAAGAAAAACCACGCTCCAAGGCCAAGACCAAACCAGCGCGCGCGGACCTGCTGGCGATTCCCAAGGTCGGCAAAGACGACGTGATTTGCTTCGCGCTCTACACGGTGCACAACAATATCCTCAAGCTCACCGGCCAACTCTACCCGCTGGAAGAGAACGACCCGCGAATCGTGCGGCTGGAAGTCGAGCGAGACGGCGGCTGGGAGCAAGTGGCTACGGCCCCGGTGATCACGCCGGGCTGGACAGCCACCTTTCGCGTCGAGCCTTGGGACATGACACGCCAGTCCCGCTATCGTCTGCGGCACGGCGAGTCCGCGGTCTACGAAGGGATGATCCAGCGCAATCCCGTCGACAAGCCTGAAATCGTGGTCGCAGCCTTCACAGGCAATTCGATCTATCCCGGCCACGGCGGCGATATTCCACGGAACGACATCGTGGAGAATCTCAAACGTCTGAAGCCCGACCTGTTGTTCTTCTCAGGCGATCAGGTCTACGACCACAACCGGCACTACGCCTACTGGCTGAAGTTCGGTCGCGATTTCGGCGAGGCGATTCGCAACATTCCCACCATCACGATCCCCGACGACCACGATGTCGGGCATCCCAACCTGTGGGGCGCCGGCGGAAAGAAGTCGGAAAAGCCCACCGGCGACGACGGCGGTTACTACAAGCCGGTGGAATACGTCAAGGAGGTCGAGCGGGCTCAGACGAGCCATCTGCCCGACCCCTTTGATCCCACGCCCGTCCAGCGCGGCATCGACGTCTACTATACGCAATTGAATTGGGGCGGGATCAGCTTCGCGATCCTCGAGGATCGGAAGTTCAAATCCGGGCCCGAAGGCCTGGTCCCCCAGATGGGCCCGCGCTCGGATCACGTCACCCAGGGCGATTACGATCCCAAGACGCTGGATGTGCCGAGCGCGAAGCTCTTGGGCGAGCGGCAACTCAAGTTTCTCCAGGCTTGGGCAGAAGACTGGCGCAATGCGGAAATGAAGGTCGCTCTGTCGCAGACGATCTTTTGCGGCGGGGCTCACGTGCACGGCAAGCGCGACAACCGGGTCTACGCCGATTTGGACTCCAATGGCTGGCCGCAATCCGGTCGCAACCGGGCTCTGGCCGAACTCCGCAAAGCCTTCGCATTCCATATCGCCGGCGATCAACACCTGGGAACGGTATTCCACCACGGCATCGACGACTGGAACGACGCCGGATGGTCGTTCTGCGTGCCGTCGATTGCCAACCTGTACCTGCGCTGGTGGGCGCCGCTGGAGCCGGGCAAGAACCGCCGGCCAGGAGCTCCCGAATATACCGGCGAACATCTCGACGGCTTCGGCAACAAGATCACGCTCTGGGCGGTGGCCAATCCGGACCCCGAAGAGAACCACGACAAGCTCACCACCCGCGCCGCCGGCTTCGGCATCGTGCGATTTTCCAAGCCGCGGCGCTCCATCACCATCGAGTGCTGGCCGCGGAACGTCGATGTCACCGGGCCGAAAGAAAAACAGTACCCCGGCTGGCCTCTGACGATCGATCAGCAGGACAACTACGGTCGCAAGGCGGTGGCCTATCTGCCTACGCTGAAGATCCGCGGTATGCAGGATCCAGTCGTCCAGGTGATCGACCAGCGCAACGGCGAAACGGTCTACACCCTGCGGATCCAAGGCACCGAATTCCGGCCCAAGGTCTTCGCGCTGGGCAAGTACACCGTCAAGATCGGAGACCAACAGGGGCAGACGCGCGAGCTCAGCGACGTCCAGGCATTGCCCCCGGACCAGCGTTCCGAACTCGTCGTAGCGTTTTGACAAACGCTCGTGTTTCTAGCTGTAAACGCCACCACCGCGGTTTATCCCGGTGGGGCGATGTTTGGTAACTACAAACGCCAGAAAAACCCTCGATCTGTGATTTCGCTTGGCCGCTCGGCCCGTAGGGGCCGATGGGCTTTAGCGAAATCGCAGATCGAGCAACAGGATCGCGGTTTGTAGTTGCCAAACATCGCCCCACCGACGCGGGGTCGGTGGTGGCGTTTATAGTTTGAGTAACTCCATACCGCGAGATTCTTGGCCTTTGTAGTTGCCAAACATCGCCCCACCGACGCGGGGTCGGTGGTGGCGTTTACAGTTTGAGTTATTTGTTCCAGCCTTCTTTCGACGCCCGGAGTTGAATTGCCATGCGATCCTATTTCGTTGCCTTGATTGCTTGCCTGGCCGTCTCGCATGTTCTCTCTCTGCCCGCACGGGCGGCCGAACGGCCGAACTTTGTTTTCATCTACACCGATGACCAGCGCTGGGATGCCCTGGGCGTCGTGCAGCGCGAGCAAGGCGAAAAGGCCCGCTTTCCCTGGCTCCGCACACCTGCCTTGGACCGAATGGCCAAGGAAGGTGTGCGGTTCCGCAATGCCTTCGTCGTCAATTCGCTCTGCTCTCCCAGCCGCGCCAGCTTCCTCACCGGCTGCTATGGGCACCTCAACGGCATCGTCAACAACCACACACCCTTCCCTGAAGACAACGTCACCTATGCCTCGCTCCTCCGCTCCGCGGGCTATGCCACCGGCTTTGTCGGCAAGTGGCACATGGGCAAGCAGAGCGGGCAGCGGCCCGGCTTCGACTACTCCGCCAGCTTCCTCGGCCAGGGCCGCTATTTCGATTGCCCTTTCGAAATCAACGGCGAGACCACACAGACCAAAGGTTGGGTCGATGATGTCTCGACCGACTATGCCGTGGAATTCCTTCGCCGCAACCGGACGAAGCCTTTTCTTCTCGTAATGGGCTACAAGACCGCGCATGGCCCCTTCGACCCGCCGCCACGCCATGCGAACACGTACCAGGGCGAGCAGGCCCGCAGCGTTCCCAACATGAACGATCCGGCCATCTACCGCTCCGAGAAACGCGGCGGCGGCAAAACCGAACTGCCCGATCTCGTGCCGACCAACATGGGCTATTTCCGCGGCCTCACCGCCATCGACGAGAACGTCGGAAGAGTCCTCCACGTGCTCGATGAACTCCAGCTCTCGGATCGCACGATGGTCGTTTTCAGCAGCGACAACGGGTTCTATCTCGGCGAACACGGCCTGGGAGACAAACGGTCGGCGTACGACGAGAGTCTCCGCATCCCCTTGATCATCCGCTATCCCAAGCTCGGCGGTTCAAAAGTGGTCGACCGGATGGCGCTGAATATCGACATTGCGCCGACGCTGCTGGAGTATGCCGGCGTGGACGTGCCCGAGCGGATGCAGGGCCGCAGTTGGCGCCCGCTCCTGGAAGGAAATGCGGCCGGCTGGCGCGACGCTTTCTTCTACTGCTACTTCTACGAACGCGGATTCACGACCCCGACGGTGACCGCCGTAAGAACCGACACGGCCAAGCTCATCAAGTATCCCGGTCACGAGGAGTGGACCGAGATGTTCGACCTCGCCGCGGATCCCTACGAAACCAGTAACCTTATTGACAGTCCGGAACGGGCCGCGCTCCGCCAGGAATTGGAAACGCAATACCAGCGGCAGGCTGCCGCGATCGATTTTGAGATCCCGCCCTTCGCCGACGACCCCAAGAAGGACCAGCCGCCGCCCGCGCTGAACACCTGGGTGCTGGAATATCGTTTCTCGAAGGACGAGGGCGACCGGGTTGTCGACACTTCCGGCAAGAACAACCACGGCAAGGCCACGGGCGCCCCGCTCGCCGAGGGCCGCGACGGCCGGCCCGCTCGCCGCTTCGATGGAAAAGGATTCATCGAGGTCCCGCGGGCACCCAGCCTCGACCCGAGCGTCGGCGCCTGGACGGTGGAGGCGGTCTTCAAGAGCGATGCTCCCGACGGCGTGGTCCTGGCGCGCGGCGGCCAAACGGCCGGCTACTGCGTCTATCTCCAAGACGGTCGGCCGCACCTGACGGTCACCGCCGCCAACCGCCCCATCGACATCGGCGGGCGCCAATCCGTTGCCGGAGCATGGACCACGCTCGTCGCCCGGATCACCGCCGATCGGCAGATCGTGCTGTTGGTGAATGACAAACAAGTGGCTGCCAGGAAGCTCCCCCGGTTCATTCCCAACGATCCCAACGATTCCATGCAGATCGGCGCGGACCTGAAAAGCCCGGTCATCGAGGAGAATATGCCTCGCTTCCAAGGGCTCATCGAGTCGGTGCGGCTCTACAGCGGCGAAGCACCCTGATCATCAGAAGCAACCCTGACCATTGAGAGGCTCTTGCCAACGCAAGGAGATACCCGTGAAAGAAACGTGTGCGGTAATCCTGTGCAGCCTATTGCTGTCCTCCGTCGTTGCGGCAGCGGAGAGGGTTGAAAAACCCAATGTCATCTTCCTGTTGACCGACGATCAGGGCTGGGGTGACGCTGCCGCTTGGGGACACCCCTACTGCAAAACCCCGAACCTCGACAGGATAACGGCCGAAGGTCGCCGGTTCGGACAGTTCTACGTGGCCAATCCCGTCTGTTCGCCCAGCCGCACCGCTTTCATGACGGGGCGATATCCGGCGCGCTTCCGCGTGCACGGCCATTTCGCCACCCACGAGTTGAACCAGGCTCGCGTCATGCCCGACTGGCTCGATCCGCAGGCGGCCATGGTGACCCGCCAATTGCAGTCCGCCGGCTACGTGACCGGCCATTTCGGCAAGTGGCACCTGGGCAGCGGTGAGGGCGCGCCGGAACCGGGCCGGTACGGCATCGACAGCTACGTGACGATCGTATCCAACGGACCGCAGTTGCGCCCTAAGGACGCGCCGCCCGAGCCGTACTGGTGGGGCAAGTCGACCGGCATCATCATGGACCACGCCATCGACTTCCTCCGCCGCAACAGGGACAAGCCCTTCTATCTCAACATCTGGACGCTCGTGCCGCACGCGAAGCTGGACCCGACACCCCAACAACTCGCGGTCTACAAGGACCTCGACCCGCGCCCCGACCATCCGGCGTTCGGCCGGTGGACGCAGGACTACTTCAAGGCCGCCGACGATTTTCGTTCGCAGATGCAGGTCTACGCGGCCTCCATCACCGATCTCGACACGCAGGTCGGCCGGCTGCTCGACACGCTCGAGCAACTCGGCCTGGACGAGAACACCATCCTGTTTTTCAGCAGCGACAACGGGCCTGAAGACTACAACATCCGCAACGCGGCAAACGCCGGCGTCGGATCGCCCGGCCCGCACCGCGGCCGCAAGCGGAGCATCTATGAGGGCGGTGTGCGTCAGCCTCTGGTGGTCCGCTGGCCGGGCAAAATCAAGGCCGGCACGTTCGACGAGACTTCGGTCATCGGCGCCGTGGATTTCTTCCCAACCGTCTGCGCCCTGACGGGAGTGTCCCCGCCTTCGAACACGGAGCTTGACGGCGAGGACGTGAGCGACATCCTGCTCGGCGGCCAATCGCGGCCCCGTCAGAAGCCGCTGTTCTGGGAATGGCGGTCGAAGGTTGCGGGAAATCCCGACTTCGCTCCTCCGCCGATTGCCGTTCGCGACGGCCCGTGGAAACTGCTGACCGACGCCGATCGCAGCCGCGTGGAGCTCTACGATATCCCCAACGATCCCACGGAGACGAACAACCTCGCGGCGGCCCATCCGGCAGTGGTCGAACGGCTCGCCAGGCTGGCTTTGGATTGGAAGGCGACCTTGCCGCCCGGTGAGGAACAGCCGCTTCCGCCTCGCAAGGCCAAACCGCAGGGCAAGTCGAAGCCGGACCGGGCCACCATGTTCAAGGCCAAGGACAGCGACGGCGACAATACGCTTACGATCGAGGAGTATCTCCACAACTTCCCCGATCAGGCCGAGGGCCGCCGCCGCTTCCCCACGTTCGACGCGAACGGCGACGGCGTGTTGAGCAAAGACGAATTCATGACCATGGGCGGAAGGGCCAAGCCGTGAACCGACGCTGCCAGGTTCGCGGCCGGGGACTGGTCCATTTTTCGGCCAGTTTCAGTATTTTGGCGTCAAAGACGTTGGCCGAAAACATAGACCTGCCCCCCTCTCCTGCGTGCTATTGCCGTCAGTTTCCAATGTACTTCGCATAAAGTGTTCGCGCTTTGGGGATATCATCCGTCCCGGAAACGATTGCACGGCCATCGGGAAAGACGGTCAGTTCGTGGCCCTCGACCTTGAGCCGCAGGAGGAAGGGATTCCGGCTCACTTCGCCGACGCCGTGGAGCGTGCGGGCGAGTTCGTCCAGCGAGACGCTCGCGCCGACGTGGGTCAACTGGACGGCATTGCGGCCGCACAAAACGGCGGTGTGGCTCCCTTGCCGGCCCGAAAGCCAAGCAAGCTCGCCTTGCTTGCAGGCCCGGCAGTCCGTTTGTTCGCGGAGGCCGGACACGTCGATCTGGCGGATCGTGTTGTCCCAGAGTTCCACGACGGTGAGCATCCGCGAGACCGCGTCGCGGTTGCCGCTGAGAATCTTGATCGCTTCGAGGGCCTCCATCGAGGCGATCACGTTAACGATCGGCCCGAGGATGCCGGCCGTATCGCAGGTCGGCGTGCTGCCCGGCGGCGGGCACTCTTGCATCAGGCAAGCCAGGCATGCGGTCTCGCCCGGCAAGATCGTCATCGTCTGTCCTTCGGCGCCCAGGCAGCCGCCATAGACCCAGGGGATGCGGCGCTTCAATGCAACGTCGTTGACCAGAAAGCGGGTCTCAAAGTTGTCGGTTCCGTCGACGATCACGTCCACACGATCGCAGAGTCGCTCGATGTTGGATGAATCGACGTCGGCTACGATCGGATCGATCTGGACCTCGGAGTTGATCTCGCGGAGCCTCTGGGCCGCCGCGACCGCCTTAGGCAACTGTTGCGAGACGTCGTCCTCCGTGAACAGCATCTGCCGCTGCAGGTTCGTGGTTTCGACGAAGTCGCGGTCGACGATCCGCACGAGGCCGACTCCGGCGCGGACCAGGGTGTTCGCCGCGACGCTCCCCAGGGCGCCGCAGCCGACGACGAGCGCTGTGGAGCCCATGAGCCGCCGCTGTCCTTCTTCGCCCAGGCGGGGATATCGGACCTGGCGGATGTAGCGGGCGAGGTTGAATTGGTCGGGCATGGTTGCATTCTCCCAATCGGGCGTCGGGCCGCGCCTCGGTCACTCCGCGACTGTCCCTGCTCGCAGGGCTTCGGCGAGATACTTGCCGGTGACGGACTCGGGATTGTGGGTGATCATCTCCGGGGTGCCCTGGACGACGACTTTTCCCCCTTCGTCCGCGGCGCCGGGGCCGAGGTCGATAATGTAGTCGGCGGCCTTGATCAACTGCAGGTTGTGCTCGACGACGATTAGCGAATGCCCGACGGCCAGCAGGGCGTCGAAGCAGTCGAGTAATTGTACGACGTCGGCAAAGTGCAGGCCGGTGGTCGGTTCGTCGAGGAGGAAGAGCGAGCGGCCCCGCTTGGCGCTCGACATGTAGCCGGCCAGCTTCAGCCGCTGGGCCTCGCCGCCGGAGAGGGTGTTGGCCGGTTGCCCGAGGCGGACGTAGTCGAGGCCGACGTCGATCAGCCGCTTCAAGCGAGCCTGGGCCTTGGCCCTGCCGCGGAAGAAGGTGAACGCCTCGCGGACCGTCATCTCGAGGACCTCCGCGATGTTGCGGCCGCGGTAGGTAACGTCGAGGATTTCCTCGCGGTAGCGGGTGCCGTTGCACTGGCTGCACTTCATGTAGACGTCGGCGAGAAACTGCATATCGATTTCGATGTAGCCGTCGCCGTTGCAGGCCGGGCAGCGTCCGCCGTCGACATTGAAGCTGAAGTGGCTGGCCGTGTAGCCGCGGGTTTTTGCCTCGACCGTTTCGGCGAAGACCGCCCGAATCTCGTCGAAGATCTTCAGGTAGGTGACGGGATTCGAGCGGGGCGAACGGCCGATGGGGCTCTGGTCGACCATGATCACGTCCTCGATCTGGCCGTCGCCGAAGACGTCGTCGAAATCGTACGGCTTGGGGGCCTCCTTGCGGAGCCGGCGGCAGAGGGCGGGGTAGAGCGTGTGCTCGACGAGCGTGCTCTTGCCGGAGCCGCTTACGCCGGTCACCACGCAGAGCAATCCCAGCGGGAACTCGACCGTAATGTTTTTGAGGTTGTTGCCCCGCGCCCCGGCCAACCGGAGCCAGCCGTGGTTGGGCGGTCGGCGGCGGGCCGCGGTGGTCACGCCGCGGCGGCCGGCAAGGTAGTCGCCCGTGAGACTGTCGGGCGAGTGTTCCATTTCGGCGGGAGTACCCTGGAACACCACCTGGCCGCCCCGTTCGCCCGCGCCGGGGCCGATCTCGATCACCTGGTCGGCGGCGCGGATCATCGCCTCCTCGTGCTCAACGACCACGACCGTGTTGCTGCGGTTGCGGAGACCGAGGATCGCTTCGATCAGGCGATGGATGTCGCGGGGGTGCAGGCCGATCGACGGCTCGTCGAGCACGTAGAGCATGTTGACGAGGCTGGATCCGAGCGCGGAGCTGAGGGCGACCCGGCGGATCTCGCCGCCGCTCAAGGTCCGCAACGTGCGGTCGAGCGTGAGGTATCCCAGGCCGACCTTCTTGAGATAGCCGAGCCGAGCCTGAACCTGCTCGAGCATCTGGCGACCGACCTGGCGCTGCCAGTCGGTCAGCTCGAGATTGCGGAGCATCGCGGCGGCATCCCGGATCTTCATGGCCGAAAGTTCGGCGATGTTTCGCCCGCCGACGCGTGTGGCCAGAGCCTCCGGGCGCAGGCGCGTGCCACCGCAGGCCGGACAAGGGCGGTAGCTCCGCCACCGGCTCAGGAAGACGCGGATGTGCATCTTGTATTTCCGCCGCTCGAGCCAGGCGAAAAAGCCGTTCAGGCCGCCAAAGCTCCGCTCGGGGACTCCGCGCGTAATCAGTTCGACGTATTTCGGGTCGAGCTGCGAGAACGGCACGTCGACCGGCAGACCGTAATCGCCGGCCAATGCCATCAGCTCTTCGAGCTCGTGGGCGTAGGCGGGCGTGTTCCAGGGGGCGATCGCTCCGTCGCGGAGCGTCTTGCGGGGATCGGGAACGATCAGCTCCATGTCGAGGTCGATCACGTTTCCGAAACCCTCGCAGGCCGGGCAGGCTCCCATCGGGCTGTTGAAGCTGTAGAGCCGCGGCTCGGGCTCGGGATACTCGATGCCGCAGTCTTCGCAGGCCAACTGGCTGCTGAAGCCGATGCGGCGCCAACTGCGGCCGTCGATCGTCGTGGCGGCGCCGCGGCGTGCGGTTGCCTGGGTTGGGGCATCGCTGTCTTCGATGATTGCGAACGCCTTGCCGCGGCCTTTGGCGAATGCCGTTTCCAGCGAATCGCGGACCCGTTGGTCGGCTGCCTCGCCGGAGTTCAGGCGGTCGACCACGACGTACCAATCGTCGGCCGACTCGGTTGTGACATTTGGTTGCGGGGGCGGTTCGGCCGTGAGGTTGACCATCCGGCCGTCGGCGACGACGCGAATGAAACCGTCTTCGATCAGGCCGGCGGAGATGCGGGAGGAGTCGCCGTTTTCGGACCTGGCCAAAGGGAACGCGACCAGGTAGCGTGTGCCCGGCGGCAGCGACTTCAGCAGTGTGGCGGCGTTCTGCGGCGTGTCGCGGCGGACGGGCTGCCGGCACTCGAGGCAGAAGACCTCGCCGATTTTCGCGTAGAGCAGACGCAGGTAGTCGGCCGTTTCGGTTGCCGTGCCGACGGTGGAGCGGCTCGATCGGCTGGCGTTCTTGCTCGTGACGGCGATGGCCGGGGGGATGCCGTCGATGCGGTCGGCGTCGGGCTTTTCCAGGCGCTGGAGGAATTGCCGCGTATAGGCGGAGAAGCTCTCGATGTAGCGACGCTGCCCCTCGGCGTAGAGGGTGTCCAGGGCGAGGCTGCTCTTGCCGCTTCCGCTCACGCCGCACAGCACGATCAGTTTTCGGTGTGGAATGTCGAGATCGATCGACTTGAGGTTGTGGACCTCGACTCCCCGCAGCGAAATGAAACGTTCCGCTTCCATCATTCTCCCAGTGGGCGCCGGTCGGGTTTGGCAAAACTTTCATCATACCACGGCAATTTCCCCCAGAGTAGGTTCGGTAACCGTTCACGCCTGCGGCTGGGGACTGGTCCATTTTTCAGCCGGTGGATGCATTTTGGCGACAAAGATGCCGGCCGACTTTTTATCCACCCTACTTTCGGAGGGTTCGAACTTACGCTCGCATCGTCCGACGGAACACCAATAACGTCAGGTGCTTACGTCCGCCCCTCTTGCCCAAACCGAAAACGAGAAAAGTCGAGACGGCTAAAAACACCCGCGCCCCGCTTCGATTCCGCCCCCTTTCCTGAAGTGCGGGAGAAAGATGTGCGAAGATCACGAAAGCACGAACGGTCTGCAGGTTTGCGGTGCGATTTCCGCCTTGACAGGTCCCGGAAAATCGAGAAAATCCGGCCGCCTTATCCAACTGATTTCAACCCCTCAGGCGCCTCAAGGCACGGAGGCCTCGCGCCATGCAAGCCTGTCTCGATCTCGGGCACTCACTCAGTCTGCGCCAGGTGCTGGCCGACGCCGAACTGCTCGGCGCCGACGACGTCCGCATCGCCGCGTGCAACTGCTGCTCGCGTTCGGTCGTGCCGGGCGAATTGTTTGTGGCCATCTCCGGCACGGTTCACGACGGGCACGACCATATTGCCGAGGCGGTCGCTCGCGGCTGCGCGGCGGTAGTGGCGGAACGGCCGGTCTTCACGACCGTCCCGGTCTGCTACGTGCGGGACAGCCGCGAGGCTTACGGGCGGATCTGCCAGGCGCTGGCGGGCGACCCGAGCCGGAAACTGAAGGCAATCGGCATCACCGGGACCAACGGCAAGACGACGACCAGCTACCTGGTCGCCAGTGTGCTGCGGCAGGCCGGCTACCTGTCGGGAATCCTCGGGACGATCGGCTGTTTCGACGGCGAGGATTTTTTCGAGGCCTCGATGACCACGCCGCCGCCGGACCAGTTGGCCCGCTGCTTGAGCCGCATGGTCCGAAACGGCTGCACGCATGCGGTGATGGAGGTTTCCAGCCACGCGTTGGACCAGTCGCGTGTGGCCGGCATGGTGTTCGACGCGGCCTGTGTGACGAATGTCCGCCGCGACCACCTCGATTATCATCGCTCGATCCACGACTACCGCATGGCGAAATCCCGGCTGCTGGAACACCTCGCGCCGGAAGGTCTTGCGGTGCTGAACGCCGACGATCCGACGTCGGCCGGCTACCTGTCGCGGATCGACGGGCCGGTGCTGACGGTCGGGGTCCGTTCGGCCGCCGAAATCATGGGCACACTGGTCGAGCAGTGCGTCAGCGAACAGACTTTTTTGCTCACCGCCGGCAGCGACACGATTCCCGTGCGGACCCGCATGATCGGGCTGCATCATGTTTACAACTGCCTCACCGCGGCGGCGGTGGGCCTGGCCTATGGCGTCGACCTGGCCGCCGTGGTGCGGGGGCTGGAGGCGATCGAACATCTGCCCGGAAGGCTCGAGCGGATCGAGTGCGGGCAGCCGTTCAGTGTGTTTGTCGATTTCGCGCATACGCCGGACGCGCTGGCCGGATCGCTCGGCGCGCTCGGCGATGTTGTGGCCGGACGAATCCTCTGCGTCTTCGGCGCAGGCGGGGACCGGGACCGAAGCAAGCGGCCGTTGATGGGCAGAGAAGTCGAAGCGGGGGCCGACCTGGCGATCGTGACCAGCGACAATCCCCGGAACGAGGATCCGCAGGCGATTATCGGCGAGATCCTGTCGGGCTTTTGCCGACCGGAAGCCGCGGAAGTGGTTCCGGATCGGGCGCAGGCGATCGAACGAGCGCTCGAATTGGCGCGGCCGGGCGACTGCGTGCTCATCGCCGGCAAAGGGCACGAGAAATACCAGATCATCGGCAACCGGCGTCACGCCTTCGACGACGCGGAGGTGGCTCGGGATTGGCTTTACGGGCGGGGAAGTTTGGCGGCAGGTGGTGGGCGATAGGGTGAGCACTGCTCAAGTAGCGAGTGGACAGAATACAGAACGCGGTAGGACGGATTGGCAATCCGGCCCTGAAACGCAGACGGATTACCAATCCGTCCTACAGCGAGAAGCGACACCTCGTGCTTGATCGATGCGTGGCGAGAGTGCGACGGGCGGCAGACAAGGCGATGATCCGTGTGGTTCGCGGTTGATGCGATGGCAACTTTAGGTGATCTCCACAGAGCGATCGGCGGAAGTTGGAAGCCGGCGGAAGGCGCTGCGTGGCAGCCCGACGCAGCGGCCCTGGGCCGAATCGTCACCGACAGCCGCCAAGTCGAGCCCGGGGACGTGTTCTGGGCCCTGGTCGGCGAGAAGTACGACGGTGCCGAGTTTGCTGCGGATGCCTTTCGGCGAGGAGCCGCCGGTGCAGTCGCAGCCCGGCCGGTGGAGGTTCCGTCGGACCGCTGGCTCCTGACCGTCGCCAATGCCCAGGGCGCACTCGAGCAATGGGCCGGATGGCGGCGACAGCAGTTTGCGGGGACCATGATCGCCGTGACCGGAAGCGTGGGCAAGACGACCACGCGGGAGATGATCCACACGGTGCTTCGCGCCCGCCGGCAGGGCACGACGAGCCCCAAGAACTTCAATAATCACATTGGGGTGCCGTTGAGCATCCTGCAGATCAAGCCGGACGACGACTACGCGGTGCTCGAGTTGGGCGCCAGCGCGGCCGGCGAGATCGCGGCGTTGAGCAAAATCTGCCGGCCGCAGATCGGGGTGATCACGAACGTCGGCGACGCACACCTGGCGAGCTTCGGCAGTCCAAGGGCGGTCGCGGAGGCCAAGGCGGAGTTGCTCGCGGCTTTGCCGTTGGACGGTCATGCGGTCCTGGGCGACGATCCCTGGCTGCGGCGGATGGCACGGAAGTCGCGAGCCCCGATTACCTGGGTGGGACGCGATGCGCATTGCAGCGTAACGGCAACGGACGTGCAGTGCGGCCGAGGGGACTTGCGGTTCCGTGTTGAAGGAGTCGACTTTCGCGTGATGGTCTGGGGCCGCCACCACCTGGTCGACGCCCTGATCGCCGTAGCGGTCGGGCAACTGCTGGGGATGGAGTTGGACGAAATCTCGGTGGCCCTCGAAGGGTTCGATCCGCTGCCGATGCGATGCGAGGTGGTCGAGGCCCGCGGGGCGACGATCATCAACGACACTTACAATGCCAGTCCGGCGGCGATGAAGGCGGCGTTGGAGCTGCTGCGGGATTTCGACGCTTCCGGGCGCCGGATTATCGTGTGCGGCGACATGGCGGAGCTCGGCGAGGAGTCGGTTCGCCTGCATCGCCAGTTGGGCAACCACGTGGTGAGCCTTTGCGGCGCGGATCTGCTGATTGCGTGCGGCGAGTTCGCTCGCGACGTGGTGGTGGGTGCCCGTGCGGCGGGCATGCCACCGACCCGGACGATCCCCTGCCGCACGCCGGAAGAGACGCTCCCGTTTCTCGGGCAGGTGATCTTGCCCGGCGACGTCGTGCTGGTCAAGGGCTCGCGGGTGATGGGAATGGAACGACTGGTGGAAGCGATGCAGCGGTATCCGCAGCGTCGCACTGCGTGAGAAGGAGAAGGAACTAGCGTTTGAGCTTCACCGATCGCGTCGAGATTGCGGGAACTCGATGCGGCCCTCCCTCCTGGGGTCGGAGCAAAATCTTGCCGGAACTACGCGGCTACTGGGTCGGCCGCTTCGGCAAGTGCTTCTCGGTGGAGCTTGTGACTGAGCGCCGGGGCGGTGCAACCGCGCCGCCCCGGTGACTCAGGGATCTTCGCTTGCGGGGAGGATCGATGCTTCTCTGGCTCTTCTCACGACTGGCTGATGCCTTTCCGGGATCTGCCGCCGAGCGGCTGGCGACGTTTGAGAAGATCACGTTTCGCGCTTCGCTGGCGGCCGCGGCGAGTTTCGCACTTGCCATGCTCCTAGGGCCGAAACTGATTCGCTGGCTTCGCGGCCGATTCCGCGAGCCGATCAAGAGCGATTCGGCCCGCGTCCGCGAACTTCATCGACAGAAGAACGCCACACCGACGATGGGCGGACTCTTCCTGGTGGTGGGACTGATTGCCGGCCTGGTTCTCTTCTGCGACCTTGGCAGCGCGTACGTCCACGCCGCCCTCGTAGTGACCGTTGGGCTCGCTGTCGTCGGCGCAGTCGACGACCTGATCAAGCTGCGCAGCTCGACGAACGGACTTTCGGGGCGGACCAAGTTGCTCGGGCAGATCATCACGGCGACCGTGGCTGCCGCAATCGTCTACGGGCAGCACGTGGTAAAACCGGGCTTGTTCGACTTGCGGATTCCGCTGACCGAGGTTTCGTTTTCGCTCGGACTCGGGTTCATGCCGCTGGCCGTGCTGGTGATCGTCGGCGCATCGAATGCCGTGAATCTTACCGACGGGCTGGATGGCCTGGCCGGGGGCTGTCTTCTCTTCGCGACCGCGGGAATGGCGCTGGTCGCCTACGCCGCCGGGCATACGGAGCTGGCTGCTTATCTCGAGGTGGCAAGCGTTCCCGGCGCCGGGGAGATGGCGGTCGTGGCGGGCGGCATGATGGGCGGCGTGCTCGGTTTCCTCTGGTTCAACTGCCACCCGGCTCAGGTCTTCATGGGCGATACCGGCTCGCTTCCGTTGGGAGGGTTGCTGGGGCTGCTGGCCGCGGTTGCGCGGCAGGAGCTGCTCCTGGTGCTGGTCGCCGGGGTCTTTGTCGCCGAGGCGGCAAGCGTAATCCTCCAGGTGGGCTTCTACAAATTGCGGCGGCGCAGGATCTTTCTCTGCGCACCGTTGCACCATCACTTCCAATTCCTGGGTTGGCCCGAATCGCGAATCGTGGTGCGGTTCTGGATCGCGTCGGCACTCTGCGCGCTGGTGGGGGTTGCAAGCCTGAAGTGGAGCATTCACGAAGACCATGGCGCGACGGCGAGGGGGCTCAAAGGCGTGGCGGCGGCCGTGTCGATAGGTCCCGGTTGTCCTGCAACGGATTCGAACTCGCGCGAGTTCACCGACGTGCCATGAACGGACCGTGCCCCCACATCGTGTTTACGGGCGGTGGGACGGGCGGCCATCTGTTTCCGGGGCTGGCCGTGGCCGAGGCATTGACCCGCAGCGACCCGTCGACGCGGATCACGTTCGCCGGCAGCGGCAGACCGTTCGAGCGGCGGCACGTCGAGGCGGCCGGTTTCGAGTACCTGGCGATCCCCTGCCGTCCGATGCCGCCGGGGCCGCTGGGCGTGCCGCGATTTCTGGCCGCCAATCTCGCAGGGTTCTTACGGGCATCGGGGTTTCTTCGCCGCGAGCGGGTTCGATGCGTCGTCGGTTTGGGCGGCTACGCCAGCGCGCCGATGGCCCGCGCCGCGGTTCGTCGGAGGGTTGGTCTGGTACTGCTGGAGCAAAACGCCGTGCCCGGCCGTGCGACCCGCTGGCTTGCACGCGCCGCGGATGCGGTCTGCCTGGCGAGGGACGCTGCGCGGGAGCATCTGCCGCGGCAGTGTCGGGTTCACGTGACAGGCAATCCGGTGCGAGCCAGCTTCTTTTCCGGCGGCGGGACACCGCAGCCCGAGCGACCGCGGCAGATTCTGGTCTTGGGCGGCAGCAGCGGCGCGCGATCGCTGAATGAGCAAGTTCCCCGGGCCTTCGCTCGGCTGGGCGCCTGCCGTGGCGGCTGGCGAATTCTGCACCAATCCGGCCCGGACGACGTGCAGTTGGTCCGGGATCTCTATGCGTCGCTTGGGATCGAAGCGGTTGTGGTGCCTTTCCTTGATGACATGCCGGGCACGCTCGCCACGACCCGCTTGGCCATTTCGCGGGCCGGGGGAACGGCGCTTGCGGAGTTGTCGGCCGCGGGTGTTCCGGCGGCGCTTGTCCCGTATCCCCATGCGGCCGACGACCATCAGCGCAAGAATGCCCGCGAGTGGGTCGCGCGGGGCGGCTGCGTCCTGGTCGATGAGCGAGACGCATCCGGGGACTTTTCTGTACGGCTGGCCAACGCCTTAGCGCCGCTGATGCGCGACGAGGAAACGCTTTCTCCGATGGCGCAGGCAATGCAGGATTTGGCGCGTCCGGCGGCTGCGCTCGAAGTGGCGAGGATTATCCTGCGCGATTTGTCGACGGCCTCCCGGACCTGTGGCGTTTGATGGACGAGCATTTCGCCACCTTTCAGCAGGTCTACGATGACGGTTCATTGCATTTCCAGCCGCAAGTTCTTGACACCCCACGAGTACGCAGCTTCTAATAGGCACAGAGCGTACTTGGACGATCCATCGCCGAACGATCCTGGATCGGTTCCAGGCCCGCTGCAAACGGGAAACGTCAGGTTCAAAAAGCAGCCCTTCGACGTAGAGACAATCATGATTACCATCCACTCGCTGGGCCGCCTGTCGGTACTGTATTATCTGGCAACGTCAGGGGTTGTCGCATTGGCGCTGACGCTCGGCGTCCTCCCCTCCACCGCAACCTCAGCCGATCTGTGGATCGGGACGGCCACCGCCGACATCACTCCCGAACCCCCGGTGGCTCAGGAAGGCGTAAACGTAGCCACCACGATTCGAAACCGTTGCAGGGCCAACGTGCTGGCCTTGGAATCGCGCCAGGGCGACCGAGTTCTCGACCAGGCGGTCCTGGTTTCGTGCGATTTGTGCATCCTGCCCGGCGTCCAAGAGGGATTCCGCAAGCACCTGGCCGGCCGCCGGCCCGGCTTCGACCTCAACAAACTGTCCTTGGCCGCCACCCACACCCATACGTCGATGATGGTGCTCAAAAGCCCATACAACGACAAAGACTACGGCAATGCCGTGCAGCCGAAGGACTACCTGCCCTTTCTCTACCAACGCATGGGCGACGCCGTCACAAAAGCCTGGACCAACCGGGCCGCCGGAGCGGTCGCCTGGGGACTGGGCCACGCCGTCACCGGCCACAATCGCCGTGTGGTCTACAGCGATGGGACGGCCAAAATGCACGGCAATACCAACGATCCCAAGTTCAGCCACATCGAAGGCTACGAGGATCACGCCGTCGACATTCTCTGTTTCTACGATGCCCAGCGCCGGCTCAAGGCGACGGCCATTTCGATGGCCTGTCCGGCGCAAGCGATGGGCGGCCTCGTCATCAGCGCCGATTTCTGGCACGATGTCCGCGAGTTGCTTCACCGACGTCACGGCGAGGACCTGTGCGTGCTCGGATTCGTGGCTCCGGCGGGCGACCAGACCCCGCGGCTCCAGTACCGGAAGGAGGCCGAATTGCGCATGGAGCGTCTTCGCGGGCTGGATCACGCGCAGGAAATCGGGCGCCGGGTTGTCGAGGCGTTCGAAGACGTCGCCCCGCTGATCGCCAAGGACATCCGCACCGACGTGCCGCTGGTCCATCTCGTCCGGCAAGTCGACCTGCCGGCGAGGATCGTCACCCCGGCCGAGTACGAGGCGGCGAAGAAGACTTGTGAAGAAATGGATGCCAAGAAAGTCCGCGGCCTCAACGAGTGGTACTGGCGCGGGTATCAAGGGCTGATCGTCGAGCGCTACCTGGCCCAACAGAAGGGCCAGTGGAAGACCTTCCCCATCGAGATGCACGTGCTGCGCCTGGGCGACGTGGCCATTGCCACCAATCCTTTCGAGTTGTTCCTCGACTACGGAGTCCAGATTCAGGCCCGCAGCGCGGCGCCCCAGACCATTCTGATCGAGTTGGCCAGCCCCGCGGGCTATGCCGGCTACGTGCCCACGCCGCGTGCGGTCCAGGCCGGCGGCTACAGCGCGGAGGTCCTGGTCAACATGGTCGGCCCGGAAGGCGGCCAGGCTTTGGTCGACCGGACCGTTGAAGCCATCGGCGAGTTGTTCAAAAAGTGATCGTGCATTGTGGGCGATTACACTCCAGCTTCGTTCTCCCCTTCTCAACCTTTGGGGAGCAACCCTCGAGTGGTCACCTCGGCTGTTCCAAGGCCGTTCTTGTTTGTGGGATCGAGGATCTTCTCCGGCATATCCACGGTATCGAAGAACTCGACGTTGGGATGCTGCCACGGGCCCACTTCGCTTTGAGCTGTCTCTCATTTTTTCAGATGTACGATCGGCGGAGCGCCGCTGCTGGTGCCGGCGTTCCTCGCCTTCTGGCTTCCGGCGGCAAGACGTGGTAACCTGGAGGTTCGGCAGCAGGGCGAAGGGTGGACCGTTGCCCGTCCCGTTTCCGGAAATCGAGATCCTTTTTACGAGCCCTGACAAAACGGGGACTGGCTCCCGGGAGCGTTCCCAAATGAGCCTGAAAACAGGGCAAGGCGAGGGTGCCTGTCCCCGTTTTGTCAGGGCCTGGTCACTTGTGAGAGGCACACGATGAGCAATCGCAAACACGGGCTGTCGCGGCGAAGCTTCTTGAAGACGGCCGGCGGGGCGACGGCAGCCGGCGCGGCCTTGCCTTACTTCGTCCCCTCCGGGGTACTGGTGGCGGGCGCGGCCGCGGCCAACGAGCGGCTGACGTTCGCGCATATCGGCGTGGGTGGCATGGGCGGGTATCACCTGCGGGAGATCAAGTCGCTGATGGACCGCGGACAGGCGAACATCGCCGCGGTCTGCGATATTGACGATCGGCGGCTGGAAAACGCCTCGCGGACCGCCGGCCCCCAGGCCGACGTCTACCGCGACTACCGATACGTCCTCGATCGGAAGGACATCGACGCGGTGATCATCGCCACGCCCGATCACTGGCACGCCGTGCAGACCGTTCACGCCGCAGAGAGCGGCAAGCATGTCTATGTCGAGAAGCCGGCCTGCTGCACGGTCGAGGAGGGCAAGGCAATGATCGAGGCCTGCAATCGGGCCAAGATCGCCGTCCAGGTCGGGTCCCAGGGGCGGAGCCAGCCGGAGGCCTACCTGGCACACCGCTACCTAGCCAACGGCAACATCGGCAAGGTCCAGCGGGTCGACTGCTGGCACTATCCCAGCCCCCAGGGCGGCACCGCGCCGGATTCGGATCCCCCGCCGCAACTCGATTGGGACCTGTGGCTGGGACCGCTCCACTGGCGACCCTACAACCCCGGCTACGCTCACGGTACGTTCCGCTGGATGATGGAGTCGGGCGGCGGGCAGATCCGCGACCGCGGGGCTCACGTGATGAGCTGCGCCATGTGGTGGATGGGCGCCGACGGCACCGGCCCGGTCGAAGTCGATGCCACCGGCGAGGCGCCCAAGCGCGGGCTGTGGAACTCGGCGGTCACGATCAATGTAACCTACACGTTCAAGAACCCCGACTGGATCCTCACCTGGAATCAGCCGGGCAAACCGATTCCGCCCGAGGAGCGGACCGGCCGTGAGCCCGGCGGCAAGATCACCCGGCCCGGCTACGGCGCCCTCTACACGGGCACCGAGGGCACCTTCCATCACTGGGGCGGCGACGGCGGCACCTGGGCGGAGCAAAAGGCTCGCCAATGGGAGCCCGGCCCGGGAGCCAAGGACGTCTATCGCAGTCCGGGGCACAAAGAAGACTGGTTCGAGGGGATCAAGACCGGGCGGAAGACGATCATGAATGTCGAGGCGGGCGCCGACGTGGCGATCCTCACCGTGCTCGGCAATCTCTCCTTCCTCCTCGGCCGCAAGCTTCAGTGGGACCACAGCAAGCGGGAGATCGTGGGCGACGAGTTTGCCCGACGGCTCATGGGCCGGCCCCAGCGATATCCCTACGCGATCTGACGGTTTGGGTACCGGAGACTCGTTTACGCCAACAACGACCGATTTGGAACAAGGATTACTCCCGTGGAAGAACTGACCCTCGAACAACTTGTCAAGCAAATCCAGAGCGAAGACGCCAACATGCGGGCCGCCGCACGCGACAATGCCGGCCCCGTCGGCGCCAAGGCCATCGCGCCGCTGGCGAAGATCGCCGTCGAAGGCGAGTTTGAGATTGCGCGGGCGGCCAACCGAGCCATGCAGAACGTGGTCTACCACGCCGGACGTCCCGGGGCAGGGGATGAGGCGAGCGCCGTGGCCGCGGAACTGGTCAAACTCGTTTCCGCCGAGCCGCCGACCCAGTTCCGCCGCGACGTCCTGTGGATGGTCTGGCAGATCGCCGGCCCGGATGCCGTCGCTCCGGTCGCCGCCCTGTTGACCAACGCCGAGCTGCGCGACGACGCACGCATGTGCCTGGAAGGGCTGCCGGTGGACGACGCGGTGGCGGCCCTGAAGGCCGCGCTGGAATCGGCTCCCGGGGATTTCAAGCCCGCGCTGGCGCACTCGCTCCGGAAGCGGGGCGTCGAAGTGCCCGGCGTGCCCGACCTCAGGCTCGTTCCCACGAAGAAGACCGAGGTGGTGCCGGTGGGCCGCGCGAACCCCTAGCCGCCTCGCTGCACCGTGCGAGCCTGCCTGGGGTAACCGTTTACGGGTAGGGAAAGAGGGGGACAGGTCCATGTTTTCGGGCAACGTCTCCTTGGCCAAAGAGGATCAACTGGCCGAAAAATGGACCAGTCCCCGCCCGCCCCGTGAACGGTTACTGCCTGGGTGCTTAACCGCAAGCCAACGTTATCGGGAAGAAGTGATGAAGCGAGCGTGGTGTGCGTGGTTGCTGAGTGCCGTATGTCTTGTTGGGGCCGCCGGCTGTCCTACCGCCGGACGCGAGACGCCCGTGCCGACGCAAAAGGCGAATCCGCCGACCGAGCAGGCGGAGGAGAGGCCGGAAGCAGAGCCCGAACCCGCGCAGCCGCCGGCCGCTGAAGCGGCCCTTGTGCCCGGACCGGCGGTGCCTGAAGCCAAGCCTGAGCCGCCCGCCCTTTCGGATGAGGCCCGCGCCGCGGTGGAACGGATCGAATCGCTCGGCGGGCATGTGGCCTACGGCGACGCAGGGCGGGTCGTGGGCGTGGACCTGACTTCCCAAATGGTGTCGGACGAAGAAGTTGCCGGGATCGCGCGGCTGACCGACCTGTCGGACCTGGCCCTGCGAGGCACCGCAATCACCGACGCCTCGATGCCGATCATCGCCGGCCTCGCCCAGCTCCGTCGGCTGGAACTCGACAACACCGTCGTTTCCGATGAGGGCATCGCCAAGCTTGCGGAGCTGAAACAGCTTAACGAGCTGCACTTGCGGAGGATGACCCGCATGACCGATCAGGCGCTGCTCGTCTTCCAGGAACTGCCCAAGCTGGAGTACCTCTATCTCACCGACAACTACATCAGCGATACGGGGCTCGGCTATCTCGCTCAACTCTCCAACCTCCGGATGCTCGACGTGCGCGGCAGCGACATGATCGGCGACGCCGGATTGCAGGAATTGACAGGGATGAAAAACCTGGTCGGCCTGCGGGTGCGGAGCCGCTCGGTGGGCGACATGGGCATGGAGTATCTCGCCGAGATGCCCCAGCTCCGTACGCTTGCCGTCGAAGACTCGCTCGCCCTTAGCGATTACGGCATGCAGCACCTTGCGGCGCTGGTCGAGTTGGACGACCTCTCCGTGGCCCAAGCATTCAACGTCACCGACGCCGGCCTGGAGCCGCTTTCCGGGTTGACGAAACTTCGGCGGCTCAACCTCCGCCGGCTTTCGCTCAACGGGGAGGGGCTTCAGCACCTGAAGAACCTTGGCGAGCTCTGGACACTCGATCTCGGCGGCACGGCCATCGCAGACACCGCGCTGGAGCATCTCAAGTTCTTTGCCAAGCTCACCCGCTTGAATCTCATGATGACCCCCTTGAGCGACGGGGGCGTCGAGCGGCTGGCGGAGCTGAAGAACCTGGAGTGGCTCAGCCTAAAGCAGACGGCGATCACCGACAACGCCGTGGATCACCTGGCACGGCTGGTCAATCTCAAGGAGCTTGACCTCACCGAGACGCAACTCACCGAGGCGGGCGCCGCCCGGCTCCGCCAAGCGCTTCCCGCGACGCGGATTCACGGGCCGCAGATATCCGTCGGATCGTCACCCGGCGACCCGTCAGGGCTTGAGCAATAGCAGGATGGTGGTTTTTTCGGCCAGTTCGAGTATTTTGGCGTCAAACATGTCGGCCGAAAACATGGGCCTGTCCCCCACTTTTTCCGCCCCGTGAACGGTTACCCTCTTGCTTTCTTTGCCACCGTTGGCCACAACTATGGGGAGTAGTTTTGTGCGATGCCCTCTGGCCGCAGTAGACCTGCTGGGATCGCACGGTTCTTGTCTGGGAGGTCTTGAGGTGGGGATGAAACTGTACGTCGGTAATCTTTCGTACGACGTCGGCGACAGCGAACTGCGAGAGTTGTTTGAGCCGTACGGGAAAGTCGGTTCTGCACAGGTTGTCATGGACCGCGACAAAGGCCGGTCAAAGGGCTTCGGTTTCGTCGAAATGGACGACAGCCAAGAGGCGCAAGCCGCCATCAGCGCGCTGAATGGAAAACAGATCGGGGGCCGCCCACTTACGGTCAACGAAGCTCGCCCACGGGAAGACCGTGGCGGAAGGCCGGGCGGTGGCCGAGGCGGTTATGGCGGCGGTAGGCGTCCTAAACGACGCACCGTAAAGGCCTGACGCCCCTTCCACGATGCTCAGGCGGGAAGATCACGCACCATCCGCCTGCGACGGTGCGGAATCGCTTGCCGTCGCCAGATTTCAATTCGTTGAAGACATGCGAGGGAGAGATGATCCATCAGCGAGGGTGTCCCGTGTAGTAACCGTTCACGCCCACGGCCGGGGACTGGTCCATTTTTCGGCTAATCGAGGCATTTCGCCGACAAAGACGTTGGCCGAAAACATGGACCTGTCCCCCTCTCTTCCGCCCCGTGAACGGTTACCCCGTGTACGACTCGCAGGACAGCAACACCGGAAGTTCCCACGATGCACCGCAGCCTCATTCTGTTCCCCCTGGTATGGGCGTCCCCGGCGTTGGGCCAGGTTGAGCGGATGTGGCTGACGCACCGCTCGAACACCCCCAGCAGAATCGTGGTCAACTGGACGTCGAGACAACCGGGCGATTCCACAGTCCTGTACGGGCTTGCCGGTGAAGACGGCAAAGAAGTCAAGGTTGACGGCGACCGAACGCTCCACCACGTCGAGATCCCGATTCCCCGGACCGGTGCCGTGTACCACTACTCGGTCAAGACGGGCGATCAGACCTCGAAGGGCGCCACCTTCAAGTCGTGCCCGAACGACATTCTGAGGGTGGCCGTGGTTGCCGATTGGCAAGGGAAGCCCGACCTTTCCGCCCTCATTCAAGACGATGTCCATCTGCTTCTGACGGCCGGGGACAACGTCTCCAGCATCCACCAGCATTGCGGAGCCGGGAACAAGGATTGCATCAAGCCTTACGCCGAACTGATCGACCACTATCCGGAGCTGTTCCGCTCGACGCCGTTCATGCCGGTGCTCGGAAACCACGACAAGGAGATCCGGCCAAGAGGCGACAAGCCGCCCGAGGAGCCGGTCTACGACATCGACGCCACTGCGTTTCGTCGTTTCTTCGAGTTGCCCGATGATGAGTGGAAGTGGCATTTCGACATCCCGGCCTTTGACGTTCGCTTCGTGGCACTCGACCTGAACCACATCTCGGACATGGGCACGACCTGGCAGGCGAGCCATGCCTTTGACGAACATTCCGAGCAGTTCGTCTGGTATCGGGATGTGATGTCCGAGCCGCTACCCCGATTCGTCGTAACGCTCTACAATGAACGCAGTGCCAGCATCCGCACGAAGGAGGGCGGTCGCTGGCACGAAATGTTCCGCAAAGGGACAATTGCCATTACCGGTTTTGGCTACTTCGCCGAGCGTGCCGAGGTAGATGGATTCACCTACTACAACACGTCGCTGAATGGCAAGGGAGACCGATATCCAGATCCCCATTCACAACTGCTCAAGAGCGAGAACAGCTACATTCTGTTGACCTTTACCAGGAGCCCACCGAGAATGGCGGTGGAGATCAAGGGGCCGGACGGAGGCGTCTTGGACCGTAAAGAATACTCGGGATCCATGAGATATAAGAAGCCGATGGAGAAGATCGAGCAGGTGACCCCCCGCAGGCCGGCGCCGTAGAATTCCACTTGTTCCCTCGATGGCCACCAGCCGTGCGCAAATCGTGGCTATCTCGATGGATGGGCCGCCACAACGGAGACATTGCGATGCCTCACCGATCGCAAGAGGATTCTGCCAATCGCTTGTCCAATGGGTTGAGCCGTCGGGAAGTGCTGGCGTATACGGCCGCCTTCGGCGGCTCGTTGATTGCCTCGCAAGGGTTGGCGGGCGAAGGCTATGGAGATTCGGCGCCCCGGCCTGCTGCCGCCCGAACGCCCGCAAAGCGATACGACATGAAGAAGTCGATCAATCTCTGGGCTCTGCCCTACCCCGACAAGATGAGCCTCCGAGAGTGTTTCGCCATCTGCAAAGGCGCGGGCTTCGACGGTGTCGAAGTCAACTACGCCCTGGAAGGCGACCTCTCGCCGGACGCCGGCGACGCCCACATCCAGAAGTGCGGGAAGATGGCCCGCGACATGGGCCTTGAGATCAGCGGTGTCTGCTCGTTCCTCTTCTGGCCGTACGCCCTGACGCACGAGGACCCGGAGCGACGGAAAAAAGGACTCGACCTGGCGGTACGCATGATCCACGCCGCGCACCTGCTCGGCACGAAAAACCTCCTGGTCGTACCCGGCGCGACCTACGTTCCGTGGCTCGAAGATGTCCCGCCGCTGCCGTTCGAAGTCTGCGACCAGCGCGCCAAGGAGGCCATGCGGGTGCTGATCGCCGAAGCCGAGAAGGCCGACGTCTCCCTGAACGTCGAAAACATCTTCGTCAACGGCTTCCTCCACACCCCGCAGGAGATGAACGCGTTCGTCGACAGCTTCGGGTCGGACCGCGTCGGCGTCCACTTCGATACCGGCAACATCATGCTCTATCACTTTCCGGAACACTGGATCCCGCTTCTCGGCAAGCGGATCAAGAACGTCCACCTGAAGGAATACAACAAGAAGGTCCACGAATTCAACCTGCACACGTTCCGGCCCCTGCTGGACGGCACGACCAACTGGCCGGCCGTGCTCGAGGCCCTCGACGCGGTCGGCTACCACGGCTACCTGACCTTTGAGTATTTCACGCCATTTCCCTACTACCCCCAGTCGCTGGTCTACCAGACATCCGACGCCATGGATTGGATGCTGGGCCGCAAGGCATGAGGGCAAGTGGAGTCATCCAGTGGTACAATAGGGAACGAAGAAGATCCGCCGATGAACCTCAAACACCCCAACTTCGACTAACCCACTAACCCACTAATCCACTAATCCACTAATCCACTAATCCACTAATCCACTAATCCACTAATCCATTCAT
>JAXGMN010000008.1:0-454583 GCA_040768665.1 Thermoguttaceae bacterium | reverse complement strand
AGTACCCAAACCTGTTGTTGATCACAAGGGCCTACCGGGCGTACACGACTCTTTCCACGGAGGTCTACCCGGTGGCCGACCTGCTGCTGACAGATCGCGTTGCCGATCTCGATTTGCTTGTCGATCCGTATCTCGATCGCGAGGAGACGGCCCGCGGCCGGATCGAAGCGAAGCTGGACAAACCGGTCTCCCTATCGTTTCACAAGGCGGCGCTCAAGGACGTCGTCGACTACTTTGCATCTCTGCTCGGCGAACCGGTGCTGCTGGACCAGAGGGCGCTCGGCGACGTGGGAATCCGGATCGACGTGCCGGTTACCGCGGCTTGGAGCCATGTCCCGGCGCGCGAGGGCCTGGCGTGGATCCTCGATCCGCTTGAGCTCGACTATATGTTTCAGGGCGACGCCCTGGTGATCACCACACCCGAGGAGGCGGAGACGCATCTGGAGACGCGGGTCTACGGCGGTCGTGGATTGCTTTACGAGCGTCCGCTGACGCCGGAAGAACGCCGGTGGAGACAGGCCGGCGGGATGGGCGGCATGGCGGGGACCGGTGGCGGGTTCGGGGGAATGGGAGCGTTCGGCGGCGGATTGGGTGGTATGGGCGGCGGGATGGGAGGTTTCGGCGGCTTTGGGATGGGCGGCATGGGAGGCGCTGCGTTTGGAGGCGGAGGTATGCCCGCGGCCGGCACGGGCGAAGCAGGAGTATCGGAAATGGGGCCGCCGGTTGTCGACGCAAGCGATGCCCGGGATGGCTCGGAGTCTCCCGAGGGGCCGCCGAGCGCGTCATCCTGGGAATCGGAACCGAGTCAGCAGCCGCCCTCTACACCGGGAGTCCATTACGATGCCACAAGCGTCTTCGAGACTGTCACCTCGACGGTCGCCCCGACCACGTGGGACGAGGTAGGCGGCCCGGCCAGCATCGCATTTTTCGAGCCCACGCTCGACTTCGTTTTTGCACAGACGCGGCAAGCGCACGAGCAGATCGGGGCCCTTTTCGATCGGCTCCGAAAGCTGCCGCTGGTATCGTCGCCAGGCTACGATTGGCGACCGGCTCAGATCCAACCCGGCCCTCCCGATTTCAGTGGTCTCGCCGAACTGATCCTGACGGTGGTCTCGCCCACGACCTGGGACAATGTCGGCGGGCCGGGCAGCATCGCTTGGGACGAACCGCGGCTGGCGTTGATCATTTCCCAGACGACGGACGTGCACGACGAACTCTGGCGGCTGCTGGTCCAGCTTCGCCGCAGCCGCTGGGAGTCGCTCCGTGGCAGCCGGCCCTGGGAGGCGATGTCACTCGACGCGCAAGCAGCGCCGATCGGTGGATGGGCGGTCACCGGGCTGTCGGCCGACGTGCAACTGGGCAATCTGCCCGCGCCGAAACCTGAGGAATTGCAGTTGCTCAAGCTCCGCCGCCAGATGGCCGACGGCACACGGACCTGGCACCTGACGACTGCCGAAGAAGGCGACCCGATCGAGATTTCGCTTGCTCGCAGCGGCAACCGCGTGGAACTGCGGATGCCGGAGACCGTGTTGCGCACCGAAGGCGACTCGGCGGCCCTGGCCTACCCGGGCCTGGGACTCGTCGAAGTCGGCCGCTGGGGCGAGGCTGCCCGCCAGTTGACCGACCGTTGGCTCCCCTGGCTGCCCCACCGATCCAACGAGGAGCTTGCGCGGTGGTTCGATGTTGGCATGGTGAAGGATAAGCCGAGCGACGCGTCTCACCACTGGCTGCGGCTGCGCCCCGAGGGCGCTGCGGAGTCGGCCGGGCTCTGGATCGATGTGATGATCGCCAGCGAGCCTGGCCTCCTATGCGAATGGGAGTCGTACCGCGACGGCAAGCTCTCGGGCAGGATCCGCTTCCGCGATCCGGTCAAAGACGATCGCGGCACCGCATGGAAAACGGTCGTTCTCGAGGATGCCGACGGAAAGGAACTCGCGCGCTGGGAACTCGACGCGCAGCGGCGGCCCGATGCTGCCGTCCCCGAACTCGACGCGGGTTGGGAGGGGCTTCTGCTGCTCGACCGGCGAGGAAAGGGTCCGGCGGCCGACGCGACGCTCCGTGCGGCACTCGAAGCGATCCGCAAAGGCGAAGCCGGCAGGGCCGTCGCCCACCTGAACGATGCCCTGCAATGGCGCCCGGATCAGCCGCTCCTGCTTTTGCTGAAAGCCTGGTGCTATCACCTCGAGCCGAGCTGCGCGCCGCGCGATCAGATGCTTGACCTGCTGCGGAAGATCGCCGCCAGTCCGGCCGTCGAGCTGACCGCCTTCATTGCGCGCGGCAGTTTTTCGGAACTCGCGCCGCAGGAACTCTACGAGATCTTGCTGGCGCAGCCCGAGGGATTGCGGCGACCGGTCGACTGGGATCACCTGGCTCGCGCCGCGGCAGCCGCCGACCGGCTCGACCAGGCGGTCCGGCACAACGCCGCCGCGCTGGCCGCTGCCGGCGCGGCCACGCGGCAATTTGATCGGTATTTGCAGCGCGTCGACTGGCTTCTGACGCTCGGGCGAACTAAAGAAGCCGCGGAGACGGCGGAAAGCTGGGCCGGCAAAGCCCCGGCATCCGTCGAACAACTGGCCGAGATGGCGGCACTGCTGGGCCGCCACGAAGCCAAGGCGGCGGCCCAAAAACTACTCGACTGGGCGCTGGCCGCCAAAGAACTTCCGCGGGACCGCCGCCGCGAACTCCTTCTTCAGAAAGCCGCGGTCGAGGAAGGCATCGCCCGCTGGCGGCTATTGCTGGCGGCCGCGGAACTCGAGTCGGGCGATTTCGACCTGCTGCAAGCGCGGCTCGACACGCTCCTTTCCGAGCTCCGCTTCCCCGAACACGCCGAAGTGGCCGCCTCGCTGGCGGCCGAGAGCAAGGACCCACAGGTTGCTGCGCTCGTGCGACTGCGCCAGGCAGAACTCACGGCCGATCCCGCGGCGGCGGCCGATCTGGCCTGGGTGGTGCACCGATCCGGCCGGTTGCCGGTCGACCGGCTTCGCTGGACATCTCAACTTTGGAATCGAGCTCACCAGTACGACAGGACGATCGAAGCCGCGGAGGCCCGGCTCCGGCGCGGCGAACCGTTGCCGCCGGGCGTCGATGCGGCGCTGGCCGCCGCGTACCGGGAATCCGGTCGGGCGGACGACGCCCGCCGTGCTGCGACAAAGGACTCGACGGAAGAGGGGCCGCTGACGCCCGGCCGAAACGTCCCCTTGCCGAATCGATCGACAGATCCGTCTCTCCGAGGCAGCGGGATGTTCTGATCGCACATAATCCAAACAGCAGATCACCATGCCGCTTACCTACTGGGCGCACTGCTGCCCGTGCATTGGTTGATTCTATAATGTCCCTGAATTTGAGAAAGGAACTGCCATGCTCGTTCAACCGTATCTCTTCTTTGACGGCCGATGCGATGAAGCACTCGAGTTCTATCGCCGGGCGCTCGGCGCGGAGGTGACGATGCTGATGCGGTACCGGGAAAGTCCCGATCCGGTTCCGCCCGACATGCTTCCGCCCGGCGCGGAGGACAAGGTCATGCATGCGAGCGTTCGCATCGGCGAAACCACGGTGATGGCCTCTGACGGGCGATGCCAGGGACCGCCGTCTTTCCAGGGCTTTTCTCTCTCGGTCTCGGTGGCTGACAACGCCGAGGCCGAACGTGTGTTCGAAGCCTTGTCCGATGGCGGCCAAGTGCAGATGCCGCTGGGGAAGACCTTCTTCTCCTCGAAGTTCGGCATGCTCACAGACCGCTTCGGCATCGGGTGGATGGTCATTGTCGGGGCGGAGTGAGTACCGGATCGCGTTCTGGTTGATCACTCGACGCGAATCTTGCCCACGGCATAGAAACCGTCGTCGCCTCGCAACTCCCGCTTGAATGCCAGCAGGACATCCCGGTCGGCGACGGGCGAGTAGAGATTCAACGCGAGCACGTAGTCGCCCGGCGTCAACTCTTCGGGAAGTTCGAGCGCCGATTGCTCGTCGTAGGTCTTCCCGTCGTCCGAAGGAAGCCACTTGCGATTGCCCGAGTCGAGGGTGAAATCGTGCGAGGAAGGGCCCTTCAGACGCACCCGCAATTGGAAGGGCTCGTAGGCCGGGGCCACACCGCGGTTTTCCCAGGTGAGCGCCAGCGGCACCGGGGCGCCAGGCTTCCAGACTTGGGGCGTTTTCACGCCGTGGAGGAAGTACCAGTATCCTGAACGGTTGAGCAATTCGACGGTCAGTTCCGGATTGTCCTCGAGCCACTCGTGGGCGAAACCGTGATACCCGATATAGGTCGCGTGGAGGAGCTTGAGCGCGCCGCGAAAATAGTCTGCCCCGCTCTTGCCGGCCCCATGCCGCGCCGCGGAGGATCCGGGGCGGACGATCCAGTTGCCATCTTTCTTTACGGCACCGTAGTGCTGCAATTCGAGGACCTGCGGGCTTTTCTGCCACGCGTCGGCGAAGCATTCGGGGCTGCGAACCGTGTACGTGTCGCTGTACGCTTTGACGTAGTAATCGACCAGGATGCTGTCGTCGCGATAGGCAATCCCGCGATCCAGCACGTAGCGATGCATCCGCCGCCTCTCGTCCAAATCGGCGATCGAATAGACGAAGTCGTCTGAGATGACGAGTTGGGTCTTCTGAAAGACCTTGCAGTGCAGATCGACGTGGCGCCGGCGCGGTTCGAATCCGTAGTGCAGACGGCTCCCGGACGACGTGTGGCCTTCGCCCCAATCGCCGATGCTGCCGATGTCGACGTACCGCAGCCAGGGCTTGCCGTCGTAACGGGCGGCGAACGCCTTCAGGAAGTTTTCCAGCTTCTCGAGAAAGACGGGATCATCGAACCGCGGCTCCCAGGGGCCGTCCGGCCCGGTGCGCTGACCCTTGCGGTAGTAACCTCCTTCGGCGCCCGTCTCCATGACCCACTTCGGCGTGGCAAACTGCTGCTCGATGCGGTCGGTGCTGGTCTCCTTGCAGCTTATCCGAAAAGAAATGCCCAGCCCGTGAGCGACCCACTTCTGGATCCATCGATCGATGACGTCCCAGTGATATTTGCCCTCGCGAGGTTCCAGATAGGACCAGGCCAGGCGAATATACAGGTGATCCATACCGGGGAAATCCAGCAGATCGGAGTCGCTCTGAACAAGGTACTTGTCCGGATGATTGTCGGGGAAATGGTGATACCATCCCTTGTGCGGATTCGCCAGAGCGATGGTTGCATCCCAGTGGGGACGCATGTCGAACGTACGCGTGGAGTCGGTCTCGGCCGCCTTGCTGTCTGTGGAAAACGTCACCAGCAAGCCGGCGACGAACAGAAGCAATCCGACAGTTCGGGACATCGGCATCACGATTTCGCCTCTCGTTGGCTAAAGTAGGTCCCGCTTGCCGAGCGGGACCTGGCAGTCGGATCACGCCTGGCCAATACAACCCGAGTGAAGAGTCCTTCCCGCCGATCCGCTACGGCCGCACCAAGTGCTCGCGTGGATATTCCATCGTCTTTGTCCCCGTGAAACGTGGCCAAGCCATTGCAAGACAGCCGCCCGACCAACCACCGATTCAGTCGGTTTGCGCCGCCAGGTCCTTTATCCATCGGCGAATATCGGCTTTCACATCTTCCCACGTAACCTTCGACAGCATTCTTGGCATTGGGTCGCCTTCGGCATCTTCGAAGTAGCTGAGGCTGTAAAGAACGCGAGAAACGTCGTCGATCTCGAACTTCCGGCGGAACAAATCGAGCATGCAAAAACCCCCACTCGGCTGCATGCGGTCCGAACTGGCGCAATGCCGCTCGTTGTTCAGCCAATAGGGCAGCGTCCTCGGGCGTCATCGCCGGATCCTCTCCTTCCAGAGCCGCCGCTCCTGAGAATCGAGCCATGAATCGACCAAGTCCGATGGCAAGTCCAGCACCAACTCCCAAAACCGAAGTTGCTGGGGATTCAATCCTCGGCCCCGATGCCGCTGAATCCAGTCTCGCAACGCGGCGTCACCGAGGCGGGTGCGGAGCCAGCCAATGGCGTCCCATGTACCATCTGATAAAATGCGTCGAATGACAAAATCGCGATGTTCCCGCCAGGTCACATCGGTGAATTCACAATCCCAGAACAAGGGCCGAAATGTTTCGGGCAAATTGTCCGAGGTCGACGCCGATGATTCTGACGAGCCCATTGCTCGCACCCATTCACCAAGTACATACGGAGCGCGCAGTCCGGAAAATCGCGAACTGCCATTCGTCCCATTAGCCGGGAAGGGGAGCCAGCTCGCCGCTTTCATTGTAATCTTGCAAGAGTGTGGCAGATCGGCACCGCCAGACATGCAAGCACCGGAAGAAGCAGTATGCGACGCATGATACCCTCCCAAAGAGTAGGTCCCGCTTGCCGAGCGGGACCTGGCACCCGGATTCCGCTCGGCAGATACAACCTGCATCGGGAATGCCTCCCGCCGATCCGCTACGGCCGCACCAGATGCTCGCGCGCGAACTGCTTCGCTCGCTCGGTCACTGCGGGCCCCGCTCCGGCAACGCCGTGGTTGGCTCCTCCGATCACCACCAGTTCCGACTTGACGCCCGCGCTTTCGAGCCGTTCGTGCAGATTGCGTGCGTGCTCGATCGGCACGATGTCGTCTTTGTCGCCATGCACCTGCATGACAGGCGGATCATCCTTGCTGACGAACGTGATCGGGGACACGTCCTTCCTCTTGGCGGCATTCATCTCGTCGGCCGGAGTCCCCGGCTCGTAGCCGAGCAATTGCCGGTAGGCCGGGTGCTTGTGTTCGATCTTGCCCAGGAGCGACCAGTCGGTAGGTCCGGCGAAGCTGATCGCGCAAGCCACGCGGGACGATTGTCTCTCGACCGGGTCGCTCGAGCCGGGATCGGCCGCGTCGTCGTGCAGGGCAACCCACGCCGTCAAATGTCCGCCGGCCGACCCGCCGGTGACCCCGATTCGCTTGGCGTCGATCTTCCAGTCGGCGGCCTTGTGCCGCACGAATTGAATCGCCCGCAGGCAGTCGTTTCCCTGGGCCGGATGCGGCGCCACGTTGGTGAAGCGGTACTCGACGGAAATGACGGAAAACGCCCCGTCGCGGACCCCGTCGAGCAGCCAGGCCGGGACACGTGCTTTTGACCCGCCCCGCCAGCCACCGCCGTGAATGAAGACCATCGCCGGCACCGGTTTGTCGGATTCGGCCAGGTAGACGTCGAGCTTCTGCGCCGGATCGGCGTCGTCGTAGGGAACGTCTTGGTAAGTCGGAGCAGGATTGGGCGCCTGGGCCGACGAGCAGGGCAGCGCCGATGCCAAGACGCACACTGCCACGAGCAGCGGCATGCAAGAACGTTCCAATCGTTTCATCTCGTTCTCCTTCGTGTCAGATATCGTGTGCTGATAAGAGATACAACTACTAACTGTCGGTGCCCGTTCACGCCAGGTTCCATTCGAGTCTTTAGTCCATGTCGATACGGAGATTGTCAACAAAGAATTCAGATCGCCGGTCGTGGTCCATGGCAAGCAGCCCGAGCCATGTCAGCGTCGTGAAGCGGCTGTCGCCGAAGGTAACGGTCAACGCCTCGGTTTCTTCGCCTTTCGGCGCAAACCGGAGCTGCCAGACCTTCGGTGCACCTTCGCCCAGCTTAAACACCACTTCGACGTGATACCATTGCCCTGGCTCATAGCGAAGCTGTTGTTTTTGACCGACGCTTAGGGTGCCGCTTGCTTGAAACAGCAGACTGGGCCCGGTGCGGTACTGCTTTTCCGACCAGTCCCGCAATTCGACCAGGAATGTGGCCGGGTTGTCGCGGCTGTTCCTACAGTCGAAGCTCAGCCTCACGGTCCCCTCGTGCAGGAGAAGATCTCGCCAGACGCGGTTCGGAAAGTACGCCGCCTCGAGCCCCGGGGCGTCGGCAAAGCGAAGGCACCTGTCTCCGTCCGCGGCAACGCTGTCCGTCACCGCCACCATCGCACCCTTTGCGCGATCCGTCTTCTGGACATGGTCGGGAACGTACCCGACCGGTTTGTCCTCGTAGTCCTCCGCAAGCGACAGAATCGCCGTGGGCTGGAACTCCGGCTCCGGGTCCGGATCGCGCAGAACCGTTCGGCCTGGCAAGCCTGTCCACTGGGAATCCCCGTACAAGCCGACCTCCGCCGTATCGATCGATTGGATCCCGAGCTTGTGGGCGGGCGAGTCCGGCCGCAGCCGGTAATTCCGCCTTCCCGCGTCCACAAACAACGGGTCGGCCGCCAGCGAATTCACATCGTACCCCGCATCGCGCCAGGGCGGCAGTCCGAGAACTCGGGCAGGCTCGTCGGTATGCGAAGTGCTGAAAACCGCCTCCGCTTCGCCCGTCGAGCAGTACAGGTTTTTGTCGATGTGGACGAAGTCGCGATGCCCTTCCTCGGACTTCCCCCCGTGCCGAACCGCCTTGGCCATCTTCGGCGAGGGGCCGTAGACGATGTTGCCCGAGACTGTATTCCCTTCATCGGGGTGAGTGCCGCGGGCCGTGAAGTACATCCCCCATCCGATCCGGCCCTTTCCTTCGACGTCGGCAAATACGTTGTTGAGAACGCGGTTCTTAGCTCCGTGATGAAGAAAGAACCCTGCATTGGAAATGTTGTAGCACACGTTGTTCTCCACCGTCAGCTCGGCGGACGACTGGTCGAGATAGATGCCGGCGCCGAGGCAGTAGCCCACCGGCGACTGGTAGGCCTGCACGTCGTGAATCACGTTCTGCCGGATCACCGTGCCGGGCGAGACGCCGAGCGTGTAGATCCCGGCCATGTCGTTCATCTTGCCGTGACCGAGATGGTGGAGATGGTTGTGCTCGATCACGTTGTGGTGGGCCGTGCTCCGGTTGCCCGACCAGTCCCATCCTACGGAGATGCCGCTGTAGCTCATATCGCAGACGTCGTTGTGCGACACGGTCGTGTACGAGGCCTGCCCGACCCAAATGCCGATCGCACCGCTGAACACGCGGCACCCGTCATGGACAAAGCAGTTGTCGACCACGTTGTGTTCGGTGAAATGCGGGATTTCCTCGTATGTGCGGTAGCCGCGCCACGCCGGGCAGTCGTTGCCCCACCGCCATTTTTCGCCGATGTAGATCCCGCCGCCGCCCAGGTCGTGGACATGGCAGCGGCGAATCACGCTGTGGTCGCAGTCGTCCCGGAACCAGATGCCGTGCTCGCCCATATTGGCGATCCGGCAGCCTTCCACGACGCAATGGCTCGCCCCGTCTGCCTGGAGCCCGGCGTCCTCGACGGTGGCCGCCTGCCGCCCGTCGAACAAGTCTTTCGGTAGATGGGCATCGGTATGGCGAAACTCGAGGTTCTCGAGGCGAATATGCTCGACCTTGCGGTCTTCGTCCGTGTCGCCTTGAAATCGGAGCAAGGTCTGACGCACGACCGGCGCAATGATCTCAGCGGTTTCGATCTCCTCGCCCGGCAGCGGATAGTAGGAGAGTATGCCGGTCGTTCGATCCAGATACCATTCCCCGGCCTGATCCAGGGCCTCCGGGATATTCTCCACGTAATAGCGGAGGTTCTTCTCGTACCAATTCAGCGGCCGGCCCGCTTCATTGGTGAACCATACGGTCCTCGTGTCGGCATCGATCTTCTCAACGTGATGGATCGTGTTGTACCAACTTCCGAATACGACGAATACGGCATCTTCGAGATTTGGCCATTGACGTACGTCGCCGTTGCGGTAATGGAATCCGCGGCGGCTTTCCTTCGCTTCGGACGGGGCCGAGCGGACGCGGAAGTAGTGCCCTTCGTCCGGTGTACGGGCCCGCGGCCGCCGATGGCCGTTGACGTAGAGCTGGTTGAAGGACCACTGTCCCGACCGCACGTCGTCGAGCCTGGCGGTCCAGAGCTTGCCTTCGCTGCGAAACCCGTCCAGCCTTCTTCCACCGGAAATCACCGCCGGCTTCGCTCCGACGCCGCGGTATGTGACGGTGGCCTCGGCCGTGCCGGAATCGTCCGGTGTGAACACCAGTGCGCGATCTAGCCGGTAGGTCCCGCCCATCAGATTCACGGTGATCGGGGCCGCCGGCGAACTTCGGGCTTTCCATTCACGGACGGCTTGCTGAGCGCGCCGGATCGTCGCAAACGGCTGCTCCTTCGTCCCGGGGCTGCGATCGTTGCCATCAGGCGACACAAAAAGAGCCGTTGCCCGGCCCGGCGAGGCCGGCGTCTCCGAAGACAGGGCAACACTCGCAGCGGACACCATCGAAAGAATCATGGCGAGACGTGACGCAATCGGAAAAAAACGCATGAGTGAGCTCGTTACCGAGGGAACGTCGGACTGTCCGGAGGGGAGCGATTGCAGGTAGGGCAGAAACGGTACTTTGCTTAGAATAGCAGCCGGCTGAGCGCGCGGCAACCTGACGGGCAACGGCACGAACCGAAGGGAGAGCATCGAATCACACCGCTTGCGATTCTTGTGACCTTTTGCGGCCCTCTTGATTCGGCGTGGCATCGCCGGCGAACTCGTACTCATTGACCGAGCCCTTGTCTTCCCGGGATAATCATCTCCTGCTTCCTTGGTAACCGTTCACGCCCGCGGAAGAGAGGGGGACAGGTCCATGTTTTCGGCCAACGTTCTTGGCACCAAAATACATCAACTGGCCGAAAAATGGCCCAGTCCCCGGCCGCCTCGTGAACGGTTACCTTCCTTGTTGAGCTACCTCGACGCTCGGCCCGTCCTTCGCCAACGATAGGAGACGATCATGATTGCTCTGCTAATCGCCGCAGCCTTGAGTGTGCCGGGCTCCGCGAGCGCCGACGTGCAACCCCTTTGGATCGAAGGCGAAGCATGGTACGGGCAAGTCGGATCGGTTGGGCCCGACCGGCCGCCGTTCGCTTCCCGTGGAGAATGTCTCGGCTCCCAGTGGGGCGGCGACCGCAACGACTGGGTCGCCTACCGGTTCCTCCTCGAGCGCGATCTCGGCACCGTGGTCGCGTCGCTCCGTTACGCGAGACTCCCCGAGAGCGATTCCCGGTTCGATATCCTCCTCGATGGCAAGGTCGTTGCCGGCAACCTCTCCTTTCCGGCCACGGGCGGATGGGGCCATCTTCGCGACGACGAGTGGCGGTACCAAACGGTCCGGATCGGCTCGCTTGCCAAGGGCTGGCACGAATTGAAAATCGTCTCGTTGGCCGCAAAGAACAACACGAACCTGGACGGATTCTTCCTGGCGGACGAATCGTTCCGGCCGCCCAATCTCCGAAGCAACATCGAAGAGTATCCGCAGCCGCCTCTGCGCAGCGGAGCCGATCGGCCCGGCGCCGAGTGGGTCGACGAACGCCTTGCGCTGAAGGACTTCCATCCTCGGATCGACGACTGGTACTACCCCGTCGAAGAGCCCGCGGAGCGAGCTGCGTTGAAAATCCCGGTGGTGGTGCAGTTCAGCTCCGATGGAGCGCGCTTGAGTCTGGCCGGCGGCGATGTCGCTAGCGTGCCGATCGGCAGCGATTTCCAGGGCTGGCAGGTCGCCGCGAAGCTGGAGTCGCCCGAGCCGATCCTCGTACTTGAGCGGCGTTTCGATCGGTGGGGAGTTATCGTTTATCTCGCGGAGGGCCGGACGATCGCCGAGGTCCGCAAGGCCGTCGGACGCCTGCCCGCGATAGAGCAGCCTCGCGCGCAGTTTCCGAAAGACTACTTCGCCTCGCTCGTGGCGGCAAAACGCGATGTGCTCGGCGAAAAGGTCCTGGAAAAACACGACGATCCGAGCTACCCCGACGAGGCCGGCTATCTTGCGCCACTCGATACCTACACGTTCCTCGGCTCGCCGCAGTCGCCGGTCAAGTATTTCGTCCAGCCCGATGGCGCAATCTGTCGCCAGCCGGACAGCGGCGGACCGCCCGTGATCTCGCGCGACGTCCGCTTCGATCCCGCACCGTTGCTGCCGCCGGAACTTGCCCCGATCCACCCGCGCCGCGCGAAGCGTGGGCTGCTCGGCGGCTATCTGCCGGCAGTCGACTACGGTTATTTCGACGCCGAGGCCGATATCGGATGGGAACTGTCGGCCCTGATGGCCCCAGGCGACTCGCCGACTGCCTTCGTTCGGTTCCAGCGAACGGACGGAAAGCCGCGGTTCTTCCGCCTGGAGCCGCTGGAGGAACTGCCCGACGGGCGCGAATTCTACGGCGCCCTCTTGCAGTTCAAGCAGTCGTGGGACGCATGGTTTCAAGACGGAATGCAGATCGACGTTGCCGACCCCCGCATCCACGATGCGTGCCGCGCGGCGATCGCCCGTGCGTTGAGCGGCTGTGTCGGATTGCAGCCCAAGTACGGCGTCGGCCATTACTGGGCCGAGCGGCACGATGGGTTTCCGCCGACCACGCTGAGCCTCAATGCGTGCCTGATCGACTGGGGATTTCACGAGGAGGCAAGTCAGCGGCTGGGGTACTACCTCGACAACTTCATCCAGGAGGACGGCACCTTCCGCTACTACGGGCCGGCCGTTTCCGAGTACGGCCAACTGCTCAAGTTGGCAGCCGATTATGTTCGCACTTCGGGCAACGAGGCGTGGTTCGAGCGACACCGGCCGGCCATCCAGCGGGTCGTCGACTACCTGCTCCGGCTGCGCGCCGAGAGCCGCAAGCAACCGGCCGAGGCGATCACCTACGGCCTGCTGTATGGCTCGCCCGAGGCCGACACCCGCGACCAGACCGAATACTACTTCTCCGGCAGCGCCTGGTGTTGGCGTGGGCTGCAAGAGATCGGCCGGCTCGAAGCGGACCTTGGCCGCAAACGTCAGCAATCGCAGTGGATCGATGCCGGCGAGGCCCTGCTGGCCGAGTGCGACGCTCTCCGGTCCGACATCCTTCGCAGCGCCGAACGTTCGCTCATGCCGGCGGAACCCGTCGCCTTCCTGCCTCCGATCGCCGGCCTCGATCGCCCCTTCCAGGCGATGACCCAGGACAGGCTGGCGTCGTACACCAATTACCGCTACTGGCTCGAAACGCTTTCGGCACGGTGCCTGCCGTTGGAAATGGAACGGCACATGATCGAGTATCGGCTGCTTTACGGTGGCGAACTGCTGGGGACGACCCGCTTTTCGGGGCATCTCGACGACTGGCCCTATTATCACTATGCCTGGTCGATCCTGGCCCACGACCGCGTGGCGCATTTCCTGCTCGGTTACTTCGGGCATCTCGCCCACCACCAGATGCCCGGCACCTTCACCGCTTACGAGCAGGTGGCAATTCATGGTTACGGAGGCCGCCGCCAGATGGCCGACTACTGCATCCCCTCGCAACTGACGATTCCGCTGATGACCCGATGGGCACTCGTCTTCGAGCAGCCCGACGACGACATCCTTTGGCTCTGCCGAGCTTCGCCGCGCGCGTGGTTCGACCGTGGTCTCTCCGTCAGCTCCGCTCCAACCCGCTGGGGCCCGGTCAGCCTCCGAATCGCACCCTCCGACGACGACGCGAGCTTCGACGCACGCGTCACCTTCTCCGGCCAACGTTACCCGACCGTGCGGCTTCGGATTCGTCATCCCCGGGCATTCCGCATCGCAACCTGCAACGCCGGCGGCGTACCCACGCACATCGATACGCAGCGAGAGCTCGTCGAGTTCCGTCCCCGTGGCCGTGAAACGAGACTCCATCTCACATTCAGCCACGGACCAGAAAAGTAACTCGTATACACCACGAAATCGCCTTTCCGCCACCTTAACCGTTCACGAGGCGGTCGGGCATTGGTCTATTTTTCGGCCGTTCGCCATTTTTGTCGACACAGACATTTGCCGAGAGCATAGACCTCCCCCTCCCGGAATCGTGGCGCCCCCCGATCGTCCCGGTTATCTATACACATGAATAGAACGAGGCCGTCGAGTCGACAGTTGCCTCGCCGATCTGTCCAGGGAACGGAGGCACGCGTCTTCGCGCCGCGACGGTGAAATACTTGACCGGCGTTGGCAACAGAGTTAACCTTAGGGGAGTCTTGATTAACCGTTATTATGGGCCACCGGAGGTAAAGAAAATGTACGACTCAGGAGTGAGACGAGGATTTACGCTGGTTGAGCTTCTCGTGGTGATCGCAATCATTGGCATATTGATCGCACTGCTGCTCCCGGCTGTACAGGCTGCACGCGAAGCGGCTCGCCGATCGCAGTGCACGAACAACCTCAAGCAGGTTGGCTTGGCGATGCATAACTATCACGACTCTTTCAAGAGTCTGCCTTCAGGCAACGTGATCCCTTCGCATGGTACCACGGCATGGACGCTCATCCTCCCATTCATGGAGCAGGAGAATGTTCACGATAAATTAGTGTTCCGCACTACCGGCTTCTGGTTCGGCCACGTCAATAGTGACTCGAACATGGCCCTGCACGGCTTCTATCTCGACACGCTGTTCTGTCCATCATGCCCGCTCGATCATTTCAAGTCGCAAGACTGCAGTTCGTGTGCGGTCCAACCCACCACCGGGCGCAAACTGATGGCCGGCAGCTACATCCTTATCAGCGGCGCCGATGATCACACCACAGCGGACCGCCTCGCATTGCGAGGCCCGATTTCCGCCGGAGGATGCTTCCTCCGTCAACGGGCCATTGCGTTTCGCGACATCCGCGACGGCACGAGCAACACCATGCTTGTAGGTGAGCAAAGTGACTGGGGCTACAATTCGAGCGGAGGAAAAGTCGACATCCGGAATATCCCCGGCAGCGGCATCTGGATGGGCGGAGACAACATGACAAATCCGAGCGGCGACGGCTCCATGTCAGCGGCAAGCAGCAATGCGAATCACCATCGTTGCTACGCGATGACGACGGTCGCCGTACCGGTGGGTTTCAACACGCAACTCACGCCGAACACCACCGGCTCGCCAGGCACGCGGGTGGCCGACTGCAACACACCGATCCAGTCGGCGCATCCCGGCGGGGCAAACATCTTGCTCGCGGATGGCTCGGTCCGCTTCATCAGCGAAACGGTCCCTCTGCAAACGCTCCGGGACCTGGCCAACCGCGACGAAGGCCATGTTCTCGGAGAGTTCTAACACGCGGTACGGAGCACGTCTTGCATATCGCGGCGCACAGCCGGTTCCCGGCAACCGCCGGGAATCGGTCTGTTGCTTCCCGGATCCGGCGGTTAGCACTCGGCCAAAACTTTGCGCGCCATGAATCGAGGAGACACGTCGATGAATCGTATTCAATCGTCTACGATCGCTTTCATCGCTCTGATGACGGCGATCGGCCTGAGCGGGTGCGGGTCTTCCAGGCCGATCGGCACGATTAGCGGCCGGGTCACGTATAACGGTCAACCGGTTGAGGAAGGGCTGGTCAGCTTCTATGACCCCGATACCGGCGCGGGCTCCCAGGCCGAACTCCAATCGGGAGGCGTATTCCGCATTCGGAACGCCGAAGGGGGGCTTCCGCCCGGAGAATACCGAGTAACGATCATGCCTCCAACCGTCAAGCAGCCGGACACGGAAGTGACGGAAGGCGGTTATGTTGTCAAGGAAGTTCCCAACATTACCGACAAGTACCGCGACGTACAGGCAAGCGGATTCACGGACGATGTCAGCACCGGCGACAACGAATTCGAATTCGCGATGGAAGGGAACCACTGACCGTATACGTCTCAGGTGGATTTGACTTTCGAGTCGTGACGGCACCGAATTGTGACCTCTCTCTCGTCCGAAAGGAATTTCACGATGTCGTCGACGACGGCTTCCTGTTGTGAAAACAACAGATAGTGATCTTCCTCGTCGTAGACCTTCAATGCGACGTCGCATCCAAATCGCCGGAGCGAGCCGACCGTGCCTTCGACAAAGCTCCGTGGGATCCGCATATCCCGGCCGCCGTGGAGAAACAGGAACTTGCGATCTTGCGGCGACAAGAACTCCTGCCGCGAAAAGAGTTCGTCTTCCGTGATCGGCGACAGATAGATGAGGCCCCGAAACAGCTCCGGGGCTTCCATCGCGGCCCGCGTAACGCCCATGGCTCCGTTGGAGTATCCCATAAGGAATACGCGTTTCGGGTCCAGTGGGAGCGTCGCAAGGGCTTCACGGACCACCTCGGCGGCAAACTCCGCGCCGCCGGGCTTGTCCCAGTTGCCGAACCCAAACGTCGGCGCGATCACGGCACACCGATGCCGCTCTGCCAGCTTCGAAAGCACCCAGAGGCACGCCTTCATGTTGCCGCCCATCCCGTGCAAAAACACGAGGCAGGCGGTCCTCTCGCCCGCAGCCGCTTCCGGCAGTACGACGTAGTAGTGACCGGTGCGAAAATCCATGTGGAACAGTTCGCCGTAGGCCATGCCCATGACCGAGCCGAGTTGCCGGAACTCGGGGTCCGCCTCCATCGCCTCATACGACGGGAGGACGAGCGACCGGATTCTCGCAGCCTCGGCGGAATCCACTTCGCCGAGCGGCAGCAGCGACAGGCCTACCTTGATCTGGTCGAACTCGGGGATCACGTTTCCCGGCGAGTAGCGGGAAAACGCGTGCGTCCCGCCTAGAAAGCAATTACGAACGTTCCCGTCAGGCGGTCCGCCAGTTGGCGCGAGAAGCGCGGGCACGACGTACAGCACGAATCCAAGCGGCAGCATCACGGCAAACAGGCGTCCGCGGATCCGCCTGAACCAATCCCGCTTCCAGTATCCGACCGTGCAGAAGAGCATACTCCCGAAGATCGCGGCGCTCAGCCCGACGCTTCTCCCCGCGAGCGTCGCGCCCAGGACGAGAAAGAGCATTCCGACGAACACCGTGCTGACGATCGGCACGCCGGCCAGTATTCGCAGCAGACTCGCGATCGTTCTTCGCAAGGTGGAAACCTCACTGAGCCACTCAGGTCCCGCTCGGCAAGCGGGACCTACTGGCCATCGTCGTCCGGTGTTCCGTTACCCGTATTCGAGGCCCTGCGTCCGCGAGCGGGCCGTGTTCAGATAGGGCGGTTTGCCGGAGAGATCGTCTCGCCAGGTCGGCGGCAACGGCATCTTCGCCGCATCGTAGAGATCAAGATACGTCTGCCGCGCCGGCCAGTCGAACGTGTGGTCCATATGCGGGACCTGAGTGCAGTGCCACAGGAAGAACGGTTTGCCGTCGGCCTTCGCACGCTTCATGAATGCGATGCTCCACTCCGCCACCGCGGCGTCGATGTAGCCGGGCACTACTCGCCCGTCGCCCATGTTTTGCTTTTCCAGGTCCTGCTCGGGTTGTTTTCGCTCTACGACAGTTCCAGCAGCCGGCGGGCATTGTCGCGGTACAGCTTCGCCTGAATGTCCTGGGGCAGGTCGAGCCCGTCAAACAGTTCGAACTGCGGGATCTCCTGGCCCGGCATCAGATAGTCGGTGCCGAACAAAAGCCGATTCGCCCGGCGGAGGATGAACTTTTTGCCGAATTCCAGGTCCCGCCGGATTGCGTTAGCGCCGCTGCCGGCCGAGAACTCGCCGTAGATGTTCGGGTATTTTTCCATCAGCCGGTCGATGGCCCCGCCGGGAGCCACCGGCGTCTTTGGATATCCGCCGAGATCTTTTTCGGTGGTCACGTCGCCGGAGATCGAGGCCCACCACCCCGGTGCGTGGCCGATGAAGTCCGCGTCCGGCGCCTCCTGAAGGGCCTTCTCCAGCCCCGGCAACCCCGGACGGTCGGTATTGCGAATGGTATCCATGTGGAGCAGCACGGGCAGTTTCAATTCGCTGGCCGCGCGAAACACTTGGAGGTTGCCCGGGCTGTCGATCGGACCACCGCACTTGTGCTCGCCCACGCCCCTCGCTCCCGCGTCGACATATCGCTTCAGGATGTTTAGCACGTCTTTGTACGACCGCAGGTAGTTTGTCCTGGGGTCGACGTCGCAGAAAGGGATCAGCCGGTCGCGGTGCGGCTGAGTTTCCTTGAGCACGAAGTCCGTGCTGATCGGGTAATACCACGCCTCGGGCGAAATCAACGGGAGCACGACCGCCTTGGCGATCCCGTGGTCGTCCATCCACTGCAAAAGCATGTCGGCCGTCAATGGCTCGCGATCCGACCACGGCTGCCCCAAATGGACATGGACGTCGACGTACTTATCGGCCGGCGGCTTGGACTGCGCGCCGGCTGCCCAAGCCGAGCCCAGCGCGGACAATCCGGCCGCGCCGAGCCCGGCTCCCAAAGCTTCGCGCCGCGTCATTTTGCGTTGCATGCTATCATCCTCCGAGAAAGGTTCGTCAGTCGAATCGCTAAGGCCGGTGCGGTGGAAGTGCCGCGGGAAAATTCAGGGCAAGATCAGCCTAGCCTGCAAACTCGAAGGCATTGACCCCCGGCACTCCCGGCCGCGCGACAAAGAGACCGCCCGAGTGCGGCTGGGCGGCGAGTTCCTCATCCGTCATTCCAATTCGGGCGGTGGTGATATAGAGCGTGGCCAGGTCAGCGCCGCCGAATGCGCAGGACGTGGCGCGGCTGGCAGGAAGTTCGATTGCCTGAACGAGGCGTCCCGACGCCGGGTCCCAGCGGTTCACGCTTCCGCCGCCCCAGTGCGCGACCCAGAGCATCCCCTCGGCGTCGATCGTCATTCCATCGGGCTTGCCGGCCTCCTCGGGAACGTCGACGACGGTTCGCCGGTTATGGATGTCGCCGGTATTCACATCGTAGTCGAACGCGTCGATCCGATGCGTGCCGGTATCGATGTAGTACATCGTCTTGGCGTCGAGGCTCCAGGCCAGCCCGTTGGAATTGACGACGCCGGTCAGTATCCGCCGCAGCGAGAGATCGGTATCGAGGCAGTACAGGCAGGCGTCGGCCTGTCGGCTCTGGCTGATCGTGCCCGCCCAGAAGCGGCCGGCCGGGTCGCACTTTCCGTCGTTGAAACGGTTGTCGGTGACGTGCAGTTCAGGATTGGCCACAACCATCCGTTCGCCGCGGCCAGGCTCCAGCGCAGCGATGCCGCGGTGCAGGGCAACCATCCAGCCGCCTCGAGCGCGCGGGACGACGGTGCCGACCTTCTGGCCGACGTCGATGGCCTCGTCGCGTCCGGTGTCCGGATCAAATCGGTGAACGTTGCGGCCCTCGATATCGACCCAAAGGAGTTCGTGGCGGCGGGAGTCCCACAGGGCGCCTTCGCCCAGCGTGGCCTGGATATCAAGAATCAGCTCTGCTTTCATGGCGAGTTTTGTCTCCGGCGGGTTGTGTGTCCGTTATCGGTTTCGGCTTCGCCCGGGCGCCCCGGCGGCCGCCCTTTGCGGAAACCATTCATCACAAGTCAATCCGTCTCCCACAGTTTGCGGGCGGCGGCCTCTTGGAGGATCGCCGCGGCGTCTTCTTCGAGCAAGTGGCGCTGCTGCCGCAATGCGCGGGCTGATGCTGCAACGCGGTCCAGGTATTCCTGCCGCGTCGGATATCGCTCGAGGATTGCACGGCGAGGGTCGCCGGCTTTCTCGCGCTCGGCTGGCGTATGAGAAAACGGGAAATAGGCCCCAATGAAACGGGAGAGTTTTCCCTCGGCGCCGGGCTTTGCCGAACGGACATTCCAACCGGTGTAGGTCGCCAGCGGCACGGCAACGTCCGGTAGCCGGATTCCAGCCACGGCGTTGCCGTCTTCATCCACAGCCGGCACGAGCGCGGCATAGGCCGGCCCGACCTTCGGCGGCACGAGGTCGGAGATCCCTTCGGTCCAATAGCGCGGCCCCGGGTCCAGCCGCAAAGGCTGATACATGGCCTCCGGCAAACGCACGCCCGGGAGCCGAGGAAACATCGTGCGGTAGGTTTTCAGGTCGACCAGTGTCCGGTCGGCGATCTTCGGAAACGCGCTCGCCGGCGGCTCTTCGCCGGTCGAAACCCAACCATCCAGCGCCAGCAAGAGCGCCCGCAGGACCGGGCGGTGATCGAGGATGTTGCGGGGGTAACGGTAAATGCCGCGTTCCGGCGACCGCGAGACGACATGCTGCGCTCCGGCGATGAAATAGATGCGAACGGCCGGATCGACTGCCAGGTCGCGGGCGCCCTCGACGTCGGTGTGCAGAAGCGACGCCGCCCGGTTCCAATACTCGGCCGAGGTCTGGGTGAAGAAGATCTTCGGCAGCGGCGCCCGTTTGCGGGCTTTCTTGAGGATGTCGCCCTCCGCTCCGGTGATCGGGTCGTGCTGCGGGACGGAGGCAAACGGAAAGACATCGGTCGGATACAGGGCCTCCTCGTGCTGGGAACTATAGCGGGTGGTCTGAGCAAACCGCATGTTGAACGATCCCCTGCCGCCGCCGGCCACATGGGGCATGGCAACGTCGAAAACGATTCGGCCGTCCTGGTCGGCGTTGAATCCTTCATAAATATAGTGATGGATGAAACGCCCCGACTGCGAGATCCCGAAGACATAGGCGCGCTGGATTGCCCCGGCCAACGGGTTGGCCAAGCCTTGGCGGTCGCCGCGGGCGTAGCGAAAGAACGAGACGCAATCGCGAACCGCGGCGAAACCGAGGCCGGTCACGCGCGGATCTTTGCCCGTGTAGATCAGCTCGTAGATCCATCCCGGGCGGAACCCCTCTTGGACGTAGAGGTGCGCTGGGTCGGGAACGAGTTTGCCCGCTTCCCAGCGGCCGAATGCCCAACGATCGCGAGGAACCTCGACCACCGGCTGAGAGCGGTCGGGACGCATGGTAAGCACGGCGCCGGCATTGTCGAGGGTGACGCTGGGATAGACGTTCGAATTGCCCCAGTAGAACGGCTGGCTGTACGTTTCGTTGTCCACCAAGACTTCGGCGTAGATTCGCCCCGTGATTGGTTTGCCGTGATCTGTCGCAACGGGCAGTCCCATGACGAGCCGATCGCCGCCGGGCAGGACGTCGCCGTTCCAGCCGCACCAGAGGACGGCGTAGCCGTGGCGCATGAGGAAGCCGTTGCCGGCGTCGGCCACTGTGGTGGGATCGTTGCCGCCGCGGTCGTTGAAGGCGCCCAACAGCAGCTTGTTGCCACGGTTGTTTACGCCGAACAGGAGGCGACCGTTGCCTTTCTTGGGATCGGCCGGGGCCAGCAGAAAGAAGTCGGTCCAGAACTCGACGCGGTCCCGGTCGTTTCGCGGGGCGAGCGTCAGGTCGGTGATCCGATCGTTTACGGCGGCCAGGGGATCGACTTCCAGGTACAGCCGGCCCGTCCATTTCTCGTAGGCACCGGAAGTGCCGAATTCATGCCCGGCAGCGAACGGCTCGCGTCGGTCGATCTGCATGCGAACGACTTCCGCCGCGGTCGGCGCGATCCAGGAGAGGAGAACAACAACGAGGATGGCGGGAAACTGCTGATTTCGTTTCACGTTTCACCGGAGTGCACGGGCAGACTGTTGAAAAGGGGACAGGCACCGCAACGAGTCGTGGTTTGGCTTGAAGGTAGATAGCAGAGATGTTGCGGAGCCAGTCCCCTTTTTCAGCAGTCACATGGAAGTGGCAAGTCAGGGAGGGCAATTCGGCTGGCCAAGGTCGGCAGCGGAACCGTCTTTTTAGCACGGATCTCCTGCAAGAACAACTATCTTTGGTGGTGAGCGGCGAGCCCGAACGGTCTCGTGTGAGGCGAGTCTTTTGGGACACGGACCCCGGCTATGCAACGCCCCGGGGTTGTGTTGCACAAGTTGGGGCGACAGGCGGCGCCGTAACGTCAGGAACGGCTACGGGTTCGGGCGACGCCGGTGAGCGCAACTTTTCACCCCCTGTGAGGGGTTTGTTGCATAAGTGGTTGATTGCCGAACGGCCGGCCGTGGCTTACGATGAGGAGATTCCGCTTGAGGAGATCCTCGCTGGGAGCACACCATGAGACCTGTCGCTGCCCTGATCCTGTGCCTTTTCGCCGCTTCCCCCGTTCGCGCGGCACTAACGCCCGACGAAGTGGCGATCCTCGGGATGGACTTGAGCCACGAGTCGCGGCAGTTGGCCGACTACTACGCTGCCGCGCGGGGAGTGCCCAAATCGCAGATCCTCCTGCTCGACGGCGAGCCGAAGGAGGTTGTCTCGCGAGCTGAGTGGGAGGAGAAGATCCGGCCCGCCATCCGCAACTGGCTTATCCAAACGGGACTCGAGTCGAAGATCCGCTGCTTCGTCACCGTGGGCGACGTGCCCCTGAAAATCCAGGCACGAAGCAAGGAGACTCCGGACGTCGTCGAGCGGCGGACGCACCTCGCGCGGAGCCGCGATGCTCGCGTGAGGCAGCTTGCCGAGTTGCTTGGTCGGCTCAACGGCCTGGCGGGCGGGCAGGCGAAGACCCCGGAACTCAAGAACGATGCCCAGCTTCGCCAACTCGTCGCGGCATTCGACACCGCGCTGAAAGCCGCCCAGAGCCGACGACAGACCCTGCCGGAGGCGGAACGCAGGGAGACAGACATCCTTTTCGAAAAGATCTTCGTGGCCGCGGGCGGGGTGAACTCGATCCTGGAAATGGTGGCGCGTCAGGGGGATTCTTCCAAGCTGCCGGAAGAGACGGCCCGGCGACTCGACCTGGCCCGAGCTCAGCTTCTGGGATTGCATCAGGGGCTTCAGGCGCTGGCCAACTTGCCCGACTCCGTTGCGCGCGACGTTCAAACCCTGAATCTCCTGCACCAGGCAACCGGCACGATCGGCTGCCTGCGATGGATCGACGAGCAGTTGGAGCTTATGGAGAAGAACGAGACTTACGCGAGCTTCGACAGCGAGTTGTCACTCCTCCACTTCCCGGACTACCCGCTGTATCGGTGGCAGCCGAACCCGTTGCACTATGCCTTCGACGCCATCCCGAACAAACGGCCGACGCTCATGGTCGCACGTCTCTCTGCCCCCGCGGCCGACCTGGTCATGAAGCTTGTCGACGCCTCGATCGCCGCCGAGAAGACCGGGCTGGAAGGTACGGTCTACCTCGATGCCCGCGGCATGGGCTACGACCCGAAGAAGGATCAGCCGGGCAGCTATGGGCAGTACGACCAGTCGCTTCGCGACCTGGCCGAACGGCTCAAGACGCACACGAAGCTCACGGTGGTCCTCGACAACGAGTCGAAGCTGTTCCAGCCCGGGGAATGTCCGGACGCGGCCCTCTACTGTGGCTGGTATTCGCTGGGCAAGTACGTCGACGCCTTCGAGTGGAAGCCCGGCGCGGTCGGATACCACATGGCGAGCATGGAGGCCCAGACGCTTCGAAATCCGAAAAGCGGCGTGTGGTGCAATGCCATGCTCCGCGACGGCGTCGCCGCCACACTCGGGCCGACCTACGAGCCCTACCTGGCGGCCTTCCCTCTGCCCGACGATTTCTTCCCGCTTCTGCTGACCGGGGAATATACGCTGGCAGAGGTCTATTACCGCACGCTTCCGTTCCATTCGTGGGTGATGGTGCTGGTTGGGGATCCGCTTTACAACCCGTTCAAGAACAGGCCGGCAATTGAGATGGATGCGCTGCCCGAACGGCTGCAAAGTCGAGCGGCAGAGGAGAAGACGCCTGAGTAGCCTTTTCTGCGAGTATGAAGCGATTCAGGAGGCTGTACGATGAGAAGCGAAAGCGACCGCTTGAACGCTCCGGCCGAACCATCCACTCCTCTCGACCAGGCTCCGGAATTCTTTACCGCCGAACATCTGGAGCGTCGGCGCCGGGCCATGGCCCGGTACGCTGGTTGGCAGGGGGCTGACGACCTCAATCCCAGAACTCCGGCAGGACACGCATACGGCGTGCGGGTCAGCAGTCGCCTGAGTGGGCAATTCAAGCGCACGCATCGGAAACAGGCCATGGACATTTCGCCTCAAGATGTGATCGACGTCCTCCAGGCAGCCGGAGTCAAGGATTGGGCCCTCATGGGACTGCACGGCTACGTCGGTTATCTGCCGAATCCTCGGGCCACGCAGGACGTGGACATCATGGTTCCCTACCGCCAGCGCCAACGAGCGATCAAGGCCGTTCAGCGGGCATGGCCGGAGCTGGTTCTTCAGGAGCTGTCCCAGGTGGTCCGCTTTCTGGACCCCCGGGACTGCGACGCCGACGGTCGGCCCAAACCGGTGATTGACCTGATGCTCCCTTGGGCGAAGTTTCAAGAGACGATTCTCGAGGAGTACATCGTCACCGACGAACCAACAGGGCATCGCATCCCGCGGCTGGAAGCGGCACTGGTGTGCAAATACGCGGCCATGATCTCGCCGCATCGCGATCCGGACAAAAGGGGATATGACTGCGTTGACTTTCGCGTCATGGTGCGAGCCAACGAGAAGGCGATTCAACGGGACGATCTGCGCCGTTTGGCGGGCCAGGTCTGGGAAGGTGGGCCCGAGGAAATCGAGCGTTTTCTGGAGATCGCACTCAGCGACCAGCCGTTTCCTCTGTGATCTCGACGCTGGGAGCTTATCTGAAACGGCGTCGAGAGGAAGCCGAGGACCTACACCTCGATTTCACGAAAGGCCCTGACCCCTATCCGCATGGGAACCCAGGTGGCGATCGCCCCGAGGACGAGGCTGCCAACCATCCCGGCGAAAAACCACGTTTGCACCCATGCCGCAACGTTGTGGCGGCTGGACAGCAGCTCGGCGGCACTCAGAGAGCGGCCGTCCAGGTAGAAATGAGCGGGTAGGGCGGTGAGCAGGACCACCGCCACGATATACAGGGTGCTCAATACCAGGTTTAACGTTCCGCCGAAACCGGCGGCGATTTTCGCGGGGGATTGCTCACGGAAGCTTGGCATCCTGGCCCCCATGCCGACCGCGATCCCGGAGAGCCCGAAACAGAGAACGACGCACGTCAACTGATGGCTGACAAGAATCAACGGTGATACTCGGAGCATGGCGTCGCTGAGCAAAATCAAACCGCAACACGGCACGATCGATCCGGCCACCGCAAACAGCAGCTTGCTCCACAGAATCGTTTCCCGCCGGATCGGGAGTAATCCAAGGATCCAGAACCGCTGGCCTTCCAGGCTGATCATGGGAAAGATGAATCGCGTGGTAAACGTCGACAGCAGCAACCCGACCACGGAAAGGTTCAGAAAGCTGACCAGGTTTACCCAGCCCACGTGGTACATGTCGTAGCTGAATCGCCGCACGTTCAGGAAGTAGAGCGTCAGCAGGCCGAAAAAGATGAGAAACTGCGACCATTGCACGGGATCGCGGCGAAACAGACGCAGATCCTTGATAATCAGCAAACGCGATTGCTTTGCCAGAACTCCTGCGGCTCGGTCCACCGCATGGTCGAACCACGCGGAGCGGATCCGCTTCCGCGGGCCGGGCCTGCCATGCAGCGCGTGATAGCCCTTACGGTAGATCCTGCCGGCGGTCGTCACGGCGACCAGCCGGAAAAAAAGGGCATTCGAGATCAAAAGCGCAAGAAAGAGGACGCTTTCCGACGCCGTGTGCGACGCCGCCTCAAGCAGCCCGGCACTGAGCCACCAACTGGGCAGGAGCCGGTGTTCGGTCATCCGCATCCTGCCCAGCATTTCCTGGAACCAGTCGGGTGTAAGCAGATCGCTCTCGGGCCCCGTTGCCAGAGACCAGGCCATCCATGCCAATCCGCCTACGGCAGCCAAGGCAAGGAATACGGCCAGCCCGAGCCGGCCGCGCGGCAGCCAGTACACGATGGCCATGCACAGAACCGCGCCCAGACCGGAAGGAATGTAGATAAACGCCAGAAGGAACGGCAGAAGCATGGCGTAGTAGTACCACGGCGCCGCGGCGGTCAACCCGTAGGCCAGCAGCATGGGGCTCCCCAGCAGCAGGAAAGCCCAACTGCTCATCAGGATCGCCTCCTGGAACTTCTGAAGGAAGACGCGTTCGGCGCGCGCCGGGAGCGACAGCAAAAACGGCACATCGCGTCCACGGAAAAGCGAGCTATACAGAATCACTCCAGAAGAAAACACGAGCATCACCATCAGCGCAACGAAAAACATGCCGAAGACCGCCTGAACGGTGCGGTCGTGCAGGTCCGGTGCAACGATGGCGGTCCGAATAAACCGGAATCCGTCGACGAAAAGCCAGAACAGCGCCAACCAGAGCATCCCGCTGAGCACCAGCACGAGCACCAGCCGCAGTCGGGCCGCTTCGAGCGTCTGCCGCACCACGTTTCTGACCAGGTGCGCCCGCATTCGCCAGAACGCCCGTCCCTCCCTTTCGGACGAAAGGAGATGGACAGGCTTCAAAGCATCGGCGGCAGCAGTGCCGAAGTCCGGTCTCGAAGGATCGAGAGACAACTCGCTCATGATTCGCTCAGCTCCCGGCCTTCGATCGCTGCGGATGCGGCCTGCGGCACCCTGCCGTTGCCGTTTGCCGTCAGTTCCAAAAACAGATGCTCGAGAGAGGTCTGATGCAGCGAAAGCTCCTGCTGAAGTTGTTCTTTCGTTCCCAGGAAGATCAGCCTTCCGTGGTCGATCACGCCGATGCGGTCGGCGATCTCCTCAGCGACCGCCAGCGTGTGGGTCGACATGAATACCGCGGCGCCGCCGTCGGCCTTCTCCCGCAGCAGGTCCTTGACGAGTCGAACCGTCTTGGGGTCGAGGCCCACCATCGGTTCGTCGACGACGAGCACCCGCGGGTCGTGCAGCAAGGCCGAGGCGAAGATTACCCGCTGCTTCATGCCGTGCGAATAGGTCTCCGTCAGATCATCCAGGAAGCTCTCCGAGGCGAATTGTTCGCTCTGCCGAGCGATGGCCGCGGCGGCTTTGTCGTGCGTCATCCCTCGCATTTCTGCCACGAAATGGAGAAACTCGCGGCCGGAGAGCTTGTCGTAGAGGAACGCCTCGTCGGGCACATACCCGACGAGCCCCAGTGCCTCGCGAGGCGCCAGCGCGACGTCGTTTCCGCCAACCCGCACGGCGCCGCCCGTCGGACGCAACAGCCCCACCAGCATCTTGATGGTCGTCGTCTTGCCCGCGCCGTTTGGCCCCAGGAAAGCGAAAAGCTCGCCGGCGGGGATGGCCAGGTCGAGATCCCCGACCGCGGTCTTCTTGCCGTACGCCTTGCTGACGTGTTCGAATCGGATCATCGGTCGTTCAGGAATCTTCGGCGAATCGTTCGGCCAGTTCCGCGGCGCGGGCGGCCGGAAGTCGCGTGAATGTGAGCGTCGAATTGAAAAGCATTGCCTGCTGCTGCAGCACCACGCCGTCGGGCCGAACCCAAACCCGCCCGCGGACCGCGCCGGCGTTGCGCCCCCCGGAACCGGGGTCCGTCCGGTACACCACGAGCCAGGCGTTGATCGTTTCGGTGCCGAAGACAATCGGCTCGGTCCCTTCCACGGCAACCTGCAAGACCTCCAGCGGCCGCTCCGGCGGATGCAAGGGGCTGTACAGCTCGACAGTCCACGCCTGGCCTTCGCGCAGCCCCGGCAGGTGCGTCTGTGGCGACAAGCCGTCGCTCAACATCGACTTGGGCGGAACCGGCATCTCCTTCTCAAAATTCAGATCGCCGGCCCGTATGGTCAGCGACAGCTTGCCGTTGTCGATCGTCCCCCGCACCTTGACCAGGCTCTCCATGGAATCAAAACCCAGCGCCGACTCGAATCGGGAGAGACGCCCGAGCGGATCGAACACCAATTCACCGAGCACGTCCATGGCCAGTTCGGTGCGGTGGCCGCGAGGCGCAAGCCAGGATAGATTGGTCATGTCTTCCAGGGGGATATCGTCGAAGTGAACCCGGCTGCGAAGCTCCGTGAGCCCATGAGGCAATGGTTTGCTGGTATTCAATGCCCAGCCGATTGGACGGCCGTTCCAGACCATGGCCCAAGCCACCGGCGGCTCCTCGCGCCGGGCCTCGACAATCGTGCGGTAGCTCGGTGGCTCGCCGACCAGGATCGCCGGCAGGACTTTCGTCCGGACCAGCCAGCCCATCGTGGTCAACCAGAGCGCCACCACGGCCATGTTGAACCAGCGACTCGACATTTCCGATCCGTGCGCCCCGCTGCGGTCCTACTTGATCACCCCGATTGCCATTGTAACCGCAAGGCGGAGCGGATGGAAATTCGTGCAATTTGCCCATTTTACCAACCCGCGATCACGAAAGCGAAATCGAGGTTGCAGCAAAACGTCGTTCGGTGGAAGATAACCGGCCACTTCGGCGGCATGGGGCTGCCGGTGAGCAGACGAAACATCGACGGACGCGCCGGGCGAGCCTTATCGGCCGGTGCGCAACGCACTTCCCGCAGCAAGGAGGCTGAAGGAGATGAAGGGAGGCAATTTATTGACGGCGGCATTGGCCGGGGCTCTGCTCGGCTTTGCCGGTTGTGGATCGAGTGGGGACGGCGGCGCCGTGGAAGCGCCTGCCGCGTCGATTTCGGGAGGCGGCGCAACGGCCCTCGGCGGCCAGGCGGGCGCACCCATGCTGGCAGCGGCTACCGGTTCGCTTCCCTCGGGAACGACAAACAACCCGCTCCACCCGGTCGTGGTCATCGAAACGTCGATGGGAACCATCACGGTCACCCTCGACAAGCAGAACGCCCCGCTGACTGTCGACAACTTCCTTTCCTATGTCGACGAACGGTTTTACGACCAAACCCTCTTTCACCAGGCGCTCAAGGACTATGTCGTCCTCGGGGGCGCCTATGGTTCAGACGGCGCCGAGAAGCCGGGGATGCGAACGATTCGCAATGAAGCGTTCACTGCACCGAAGAATCTCCGGGGTACGATTGCCATGGCTCGCCAGCCGGATGTGGTCGACAGCGCAACCTGCCAGTTCTTCCTCAACGTGTCCGACAATCCGATGCTCGACTACAAGGGTGATGCGCCGGAGGAGTACGGCTACTGCGTGTTCGGAAAAGTAACGCAGGGAATGGAAGTGGTCGACCGGATCGCGGGCGTGGAGGTCCACGATCAGGGCGAGTTCGAACGGACCCCGGTTCAACCGGTGGTGATCAAAACGATCCGAAGACTGCAATAGCGCGTGGCGCCACGTGGTGCTGAAAACAGGGACAGGCACCGCGACATCTTGTACCTTCCGGCTCTGGAAAGCAATACGCGCCACCGGAGCCAGCCCCTTTTTTCAACTGTCATTCTCCGCGCTGGCTCTTCAACCGCGCCAGCAGCATTTCTATGGTATAAATCCGGCCCGTCGGTTTGTTGAACTCCGCACCGGACGGCGTCTTGGAAAGCATGCGGCCCATTTCTGCGCCGCCCGGGGTGGTCGTCAAGTACTCGATCAACTGGTCCCCGCCTTTGGTGCGCACGAGGTCACGAACCGTCTGCTTGCCGTGCGGGAGTCGTGCCAGCCGGTCAAGCCGGTCGAAAGCCTGCGGAAACCGCCCGATGCGGGCTGTAAACTTCGTGCCCGCCGGGCTGCGTAGCTGTTGAACCAGAAAGTCGCTGTCGGGCAGCACGGATTCGAGGATCGCGCCGCGAGCCGGGATCTTCCAGCCGAGCTGTTCCACTCGGTCCAGTACGGCTTCGGCGTCCGTGCGCGAAAGGATGCCGCCGGACTGCAAATCCGGCTGCGACTTCGACCACTCGCGCACCGCCTGCTCGATTGCCTCGAACGATGGGGGGGCGGCTTTGCTGGAATCCGCCAGTGCGGCTGAGTGGATCATCAGCCCCGTCAGCAACATTGCCATGGTTCCGAACCATCCAAACCGATCGGTTTCTGATTCAGTAATTGTCATCGCCTTGCTCCTTCCCGAAGTGTCTTCAACCTGTTCTTCGGCAGCCGAACCTGCACGTCCCGTGAGAAATCGACCCCTCTGTGAAATGTAGCCTGTCTTACGCACCAGCCAGCAAGGCGGGTAAGAATGTCAGACCGTTCATTCTCTGCTGCCGCACAGCCGGCACGCCTGCCAGCGCCGTCTCGTCACAAATCATTGCTTGGCAAACACTTAGATGCAAAACAGCGGCTAAGCTTATACGGTAAAAAACGTAGCCAGTCGCTATTCTTCCCAAAACTTGCAGAGCGCGCGTGCGGCCCAGACTGTTGCGATTACACCGAATGTCCCCAATTTCTGTGCACGATTGGTGGAATTTGGTTGTAAAACGGCCGGGATTTTCGTAGGATATGCGGATTCCAATGGAGAACCGGCCGGCAGCAGGAGGTAGCGCCATGTCGAACTCGACGTACTTCATCCAAGAGTGCCCGACATGTGGTCGGCGGTTGCAGATCCGAGTGGAATACCTGGGGAAAGCGGTCGTCTGTCAACACTGCCGCGGGCGGTTCACCGCCTGCGATCCCGCAAGTAATCGCTACAGCGGGGTTCTCGTCGGCGATGCGCTGTTGCAGCGGGCTGACGAGTTGCTCGAAAGTGCTGCGGACTACGTTCTGCGTTCCCGTACGGTTCTACCTTGAGCGAGCATCTGGATTCAAGATTCCCCTCGGCGAAATGGGCCGCGATTGCGCGGACGTGCTCCGCTGGCCACATGCACCTGAAGCACACTCTGCGGTGAGTGTCCGCCCCCACCGCACTTGATCGCCGGACGGTTTCAACCGGCCCGAAGACACTCTAGATCCACGAAGAACTGCGGGTAGGTCTTGGCGGTGCAATCCGGATCGCGAATCACCACACCCTCGCTGGCCAGTCCAACCACGGCCAGGCTCATCGCCATGCGGTGATCGTCGTAGGTGTCGATTTCCGCGGGCCGCAACGGTCCGGGAACGACTCTGAGTCCGTCCGGCCGCTCTTGGACCATCGCGCCGAGCTTGCGCAGTTCGGTTGCCAGGGCGTTCAGCCGGTCGGTTTCCTTGTGACGGATGTGGCCCACGTTGGTGATCGTCGTCGGGCCTTCGGCAAACAGAGCCACCGCCGCAAGGGTTTGCACGGTGTCGCTCACGGCGTTCATGTCGATGTCGATGCCGCGCAGCGGACCGCCGGCAACGGTAATTGCGTCTTCGCCATAGCTTACTTCGCAGCCCATCTTCGCCAGGCAATCGCAGAAGGCGACGTCGCCTTGAAGACTGCCCTGCGATAGCCCCTCAACGGTCACCCTTCCGCCGGTCACCGCCGCAGCCGCAAAGAAATAGCTCGCGGCGGATGCGTCGGGTTCGATCGAGTAGTTTGCAGCCCGGTAGCCCCGCTCCGGCGCCACGACAAACCGCGTCAGATCCTCTCCCGGTACCGTGACGCCGAACGACCGCATCACCGCGAGAGTCATTTCGACGTAGGGTTTCGACACGAGTTCTCCAACGACGGTCAGTTCGACCGGCGACAGCGCTGCGGGCGCCGCCATCAACAGCGCGCTGAGGAACTGGCTGGAGATATTTCCCGCGACAACCGCTTTGCCTCCCGCCAGTCCGTTGGCCTGCACGATGACGGGCGGACAACCGTTGCCCGTCTCGCTCACGGCATCGGCTCCCAACTGACGCAGAGCCGCCAGCAGATCCTCGATCGGCCGCTGACGCATCCGGGGCGATCCATCGAGGCGAAACCGGCCTCGGCCGAGGGCGGCCACGGCAGTCAGGAATCGAATCGTGGTTCCGCTATTGGCCGCGTACAATTCCGCTCCAGAGGCCGAGGGGCGGCCTCCACAACCGGTAATTCGGATCAGTCGCTGCCGGGGATCGTGGACCACTTCCATCCCAAGCTGCCGCAGTCCCTCGACCATCACCCGCGTGTCGTCGCTGTCCAGGGCGCCGGTCAGCGTCGACGTGCCTTCCGCCAGCGCGGCGCAAACCATAGCCCGATTGGTGATACTCTTCGAGCCGGGGGGACGGATTGTGCCTCGCACCGGACCGCCAGGATGGATTTCGATCGTCTTCATAGCATGCTAATTCCAGGGACGCGTATCATTATACTGCCGGCGGCGGGCGCTCGCAGCCCCTTGTTAGCCGAGTGCGCGACAAGATATCCTGGCATATGCTAGCGGATCGGTGAAGGTGAAAGCGCAAGGGTTCCATCGGCTGAGTCCATCTCACGTTCTGATCCACCGATGATTGCGCGAGTTGAAGATTGAGGAACTAAGACGAAAGATCCAGTAAGCCGATGGCATGCCCGCCTTTTCAGCTCCCTACTCCCGGCCCCGTCCGTTCCCCTTGAACGCGAGGAACTGTAATGGAACAGCTTGGATCGCTTGTCTACGATTTTCTCGCGCCGCAGCGAATTGTCTTTGGATGGGGGCGGCGTCGCGAGGTGGGCCCCCTGGCTGCATCGCTCGGGCGCCGCGCGATGGTGATCTGCGGTTCACGGGCGCTCGTGTCTGCGGGGGCGATCACCGAGATCACGGATGCGTTGCAGGCGGCCGGTGTGGAAGCGGCGGCAATGGAGATGGTTACCCACGAGCCGGAGGTGGGCGACGTCGACCGCGTGACGGCCGTGTTCCGCCAGCGGGGCGCCGAGGAAGGCGATCTCATCCTGGCCGTGGGTGGAGGCGCTGCGGTCGACCTCGGCAAGGCCGTGGCGGCCATGGTCACCAACGACCAGAGCCCCACGATCCAGGACTATTTGGAAGGGGTCGGCCGCGGCCTGAAAATCGTCAACCCGCCGCTGCCGGTGCTGGCCATGCCGACCACCGCCGGCACGGGGACCGAGGCCACGAAGAACGCCGTGATCTCCTCGTACGACCCGCCGTTCAAGAAGAGCATCCGCGACGAGCGGCTCGTTCCCCGCATCGCCTTGATCGATCCGGAACTGACGGTCAGTGTGCCGCCCTCGGTTACCGCAGCCAGCGGGATGGACGCGATTACTCAGTTGCTCGAGAGCTATCTCTCGCGCAAGGCCCAGCCGATTCCCCGGGCCTTGGCCACGCAAGGACTGCGGATGGCGCTGCCGGCGGTGGCGGAAGCGGTCCGCGACGGAAGTTCTCGCAGTGCGCGCGAGAGAATGGCTCACGCCGCGTTGCTCTCCGGGATGGCGCTTGCCAATTCGGGGCTGGGCATGGCCCATGGTGTGGCGGCCGCTCTGGGCGTGCACGCGCGGGTGCCGCACGGGGCGGCCTGTGCGCTGATGCTGCCGGTCGCGTTGCGGGTGAACCGTGAGGTCTGCAAAGAGGAACTCGCGAAGCTCGCCCACCTGCTTTATGGCAAAGGGCCGTCGACCTCCCCCGAGGAAGCGGCCGATGTGCTGATCCGCGAGATCGACTCGCTCTGTGAAGAGGTCGGTGTGCCTCGCCGGCTGGCGGACGTGGGCGTGCGTCGAGAGCAGATCCCGGCGATCGTCGAGAGCTCGCGAGGCAGCAGCATGAGCGGGAATCCCCGAGAAATTAGCGACGAGGAACTGACACGAATTTTGGAGGAACTGCTGTGATTCTGACGGCCGGGCTGACTCCCGCATGGCAGCAGGTGCTCGTGTTCGACGCGTTCGTCCAGGGCCAGGTCAACCGTGCCCGCGAAGCGCGGTGGTGTGCGTCGGGCAAGGTCTGCAACGGGGGCATGGCCGCCCATCTGCTCGGCGGCCCGAGCCTGACGCTGGCAACCGCCGGCGGCTATCCGCTGGTGGAAATGGAGCGCGACTTCGGGCAACTGGGCGTTCCCCGACGGTGGATCCGGACGCAGGCGACGACGCGGGTCTGCACGACCGTGCTCGACCGGGCTTCGGGAACGATCACCGAACTGGTCGAAAACGGCCGGCCGCTGATGCCGGGCGAACTGGAAGATTTTCGGCTCGCCTACGCCGAAGAAGCCGCCAACGCCGAGTTCGTGTTGATCATGGGCTCGCTCCCTTCCGGTGTTCCGGAGAGCTACTACCGCGACCTGGTCGAACGGACGCGCTGCCCGATGGTCCTCGATTTTCGCGGCGAGGGGCTGCTTTCGGTCCTGGACCTGAAGCCTTACGTGGTCAAACCGAACCGCCAGGAGTTGGGCCAAACGGTCGGCCATCCGTTGGATAGCGACCAGGAGTTGCTTGCCGCCATGCGGTCGCTCAACCGCCGCGGGGCCCAGTGGGTGGTGATCACGCACGGATCCGATCCAGTGTGGGTCAGTTCCGAGTCGTCGGTGTACCGGGTCTACCCGCCGAAGGTCCCCGAAGTGGTCAACCCGATCGGCTGCGGCGACGTGCTGGCCGCGACGATCGCGCAGGCGACGCTCGAGGGGCATGAGATCGCCTCGGCCGTGCGTCTGGGTGTGGCCGCGGCGTCCGCGAATCTCCGCCACCTGCTTCCCGGCCGCTTCGACCCGACGCACCTAGAACAAGAGGCGCGGATGATTCGCGTTGAAGAGGGAACGGGGTTCTGAGAGGCTAGTCGAGTTCCAACGATTCCCATACCTCGGGCAGCGGCGCCGTGATGCAGACCGGTTCGTGCGTCATCGGATGCAGGAAGCTCAACGTACGGGCGTGCAAGGCGACGGCACGAAGCCGTTGGTCTTCATACTGCGTTCCAAACAGGACCGTCGAACCGTACTGTCCGTCGCCCAGGAGCGGATGGCCGCGGGAAGCTGCCTGGACGCGGATCTGGTGCGTCCGCCCGGTCTCCAATTCGATTTCGAGCCACATGCCCCAGGGTGTGGCGCCGAGCGTGCGATAGTGCAGCACGGCGATGCGCCCCTCGGGGTGATCCCGGTCGACGACCTCCGCGCGCGGTTCCTCCGGGACCTTGCGCAAAAAATCTTCCCACGTGCCGGCGTTCGGCGTCACACGGCCTTCGACACAGGCCCAGTAGACCTTTCGGACCGTGCGGGCTTCGAACTGCTCGGCCAGCCGACGGGCCGCGCGGACGTGCCGCGCGAAAACCATCGCCCCCGAGGCAGGCCGGTCCAGGCGGTGCGGCACTCCCAAGTAGACGTTGCCCGTCTTCTCCTCCCGCCGCTTGACGAACTCCTTGATGCGGGCCTCGAGGCTATCGATCCCCGGAGGGGCCTGCGTGAGGAGCCCCGGCGGCTTGTTCACGACGAGGCACGGGCCCGACTCGTACAATAATTCGACGCTGGATGCAGTCATCTGTTGTATTGTAACGCACTGCGTGTGCGGCAAAAATTCCTGGCACGGATGAAGAATTGGGCGGGCCTTCGGTGGTAGAAAAGAACCGGAAGTCGAATTCGCCTATGGCACCGCTGAATTTTCACCTTCCCTGTCCCGACCGCAGCGTGCCAGGAAGTCTTGCCGCACACCCCAATGGCCAGCCTGTTGCATCCGCCGGGAGCTGTGCCTAAATTGGAACCGAACGCGACACATGATTGACAGACCTCACTGAACCCTACTTGGGAAGGAGAAGCTTGCGATGATTTCCACTGCCCGTTTCCTCTCTGCTGCGGCACTTCTGCTGGCGATGGCGTTGACGGCATCGGCCGAACAGAAATTCGGCGACGAGGTCCAGCTCTTCAACGGTAAGAACCTCGACGGCTGGGGCTACTTTCTGGTGGAGCCCGACGTGAAGATGAAGGACGTATGGAGCGTCGAGGACGGCGTCCTGGTCTGCAAAGGGGAGCCGATGGGCTATCTGTCAACGGAAAAGCAGTACAAGGACTTCAAGCTCGTGATCGACTGGCGGTGGGCGCCGGGCAAGGAGCCGGGCAATAGCGGCGTGCTCATGCGGATTACCGGCGAGCCCATGGGCCTGCCCAGATGCGTCGAGGCTCAGCTCAAGCACGGCAATGTGGGCGACATCTGGGCGTTTCAAGGATTCGATCTCAAGGGCGATTCGGACCGGTTCGCCAAGAGGCACAACGAGAAGATCGGCGATTTCGTGGGCGTCAGCCGCATCGCGGGCAACGAAAAGAAGCCCGGCGAGTGGAACCAGTACGCAATCACCGTGGACGAGGGCGAATTGACCGTCATGCTCAACGGGCAGCTCGTCAACCGGGCGACGAAGTGCGACGACGTTGCCGGGAAGATCGGCCTGCAGTCGGAAGGGGGCGAGATCCACTTTCGAACGGTCAAGCTGATCCCGATTCTGAAGTAGCCGCCGGCGAAGCAGGATCCATGCAAGCAGCCCGGCTGCTTCGAGCAGCCGGGCTGCTGTCCTGCTGTCGATCTGCCGCCGGTTCAGACGTACTCGCGTCTCGTGAAGAGCCAGGCTCCCAGTAAGAAGGTGGCCACTGCCAGGATACCGAGGATCGTTCGCGCCGTGTCGCCGTCCAACGGCAGGAAGAGAGCCGGCTGCCGCATGCCCGTCGGCCGGACGCCGAGCTCGGTCCCGGCGTCGAGCATGATGCACTGGGTATAGAACGACACGGCCACTCGCTTGGCAATCCCGGGCACATTGCCCAGGAACGCTTCGAGAAAGAAGACGTACACGAGGCTCACGATCGTCGCCCTCGGCAGGCTCACGCTGAACGCGCAGAACAGGCCAACGTAGACCGGCGTCGACCAGAGAATCGCGGCGGAGTACGGCCTGAACAACGTCGCGGCGGCCGGCCCGCCAAGCCGGCTCAACAGGATCCATGCGCCGAAGGTCCAAAGCATGGCCGCCGCGAGCGCTGCGCCGTACTTGGCCGCAAAGATCAAGGGCCTCGGCAGGGGCGTCGCCAGCAGGTAGACGAGCGTCTGCTCCTCGTGTTCTCCGGCGACGCTTGGCGCCGAATAACAGAGCGAGAAGATCGGCAGCAGAAAGGATACGTACAGCGGAAAAACGATGTCGTCGGCAAACTCCTGCGCGGTGCGGTCGTGCCTCAGCGACCAGGCCACCACGGCAAGAACGGTAAACGCCAGCAGAAGGCCGCAGACCGCGGTCTGACGCGACCGCAGCGCCCGCCGTAGCGATACCGCAGCCAGAACCGCGCAGCCGCGGGACTGCTCGACGAAACCGGCCGAGCGGGGTTGATCTCTGAGGTCGTTTCGGTCGTTGTTCAAGTCGGTTGTCCGATCCAATTAGATGGCTCGCCCTTGTCTCATCAGGTATTCGAAAACCGCCTGCGTCGACGCGTCGATCACCTGGAACTGTTCCACCTCGAAGCCTTCGTCGACGACGACCTCCTCCAGCAACTTGAAGAAACCCTGCGGATGCTCCACGTGAAGCAGTAGCGTGCCCGCCGGTTCAATCTCCGAGCCGCGGACCGAGCGATCGGCCAGCAGTCGCGAGCCGAGTTGCCTGGCGCTGCGACTGAAGATGCGAACCTTCAGCGGGTGGTCGTCGAGCATCTCCCGAACCTCGGCAGGCGAGCCGGAGGCCAGGAGCCGGCCCTGGCACAGAAAGAGGACGCGGGTGGCCAGATCGTCCATCTCTTCCAGCACGTGGCTCGAGACCAGCAGTGCTTTGCCCCGTGCCGCCAGGCGACGAAACAGCCCGGCCAGTTCCATGCGGCCCACCGGATCGACGCCGTTAAGCGGCTCGTCGAGCACGATCAACTCGGGATCGTGGATCAGGGCTTGCGCAAGCTTGATCCGCTGCCGCATGCCTTTGGAATAAGAGGCCAACGGCCGTTCCGCCCGGTCCGCCATCCCGACCTCGTGGAGAACCTCCTCAGTCCGCTCGAAAGCCGGCTGCCGGCTGAGACCGTGGAGGCGGGCCAGCACCCTCAGGAAGCGGCGGCCCGACATCTCCTCGTAGAAGGCGTCGACGTCGGGACAGTAACCGATGTGGGATTTGGCGGCCGCGGACCAGGCGTTGCGACCGCGGATGCCGACCTGCCCGAGGCTCGGCCGGACCTGCCCGGTGAGGAGCCGGATGAGGGTGCTCTTGCCGGCCCCGTTGGGTCCCACCAGTCCGGTAATTCCCTGTCCCAACTCGAGCGTCAGATGGTTGAGCGCAATGACCGGGCCGTACCACTTTGAGACACCTTGGAACTCCGCCAAGGCAGCGCCGGGGCCTGCGATGGGAGTTTTCATGCCACGACCTTGACGGCTCGGACTCGCGGGATCGATGCGATGCCTGCCGCGAGACACACGGCAACCACCACCAGCACGGCCCCCGCCATCAACGGCTCGTCGCGTTCGGGGACCGCGCCGAAGCACCAGGAGCCGAGCAGGCGGATATCGCGCCAGAAAGACAGCAAATGCCAGAGCCGGTCGTCGTAGACTTTGCGGAGGATGGCGCCGACCGCCGGCAGCAGCACGAACAGGCAAGTCCAGCCCATCACCAGCGGCACGGTTCTCTGCAGCCATGCCGCGAACGCAAAGAGGACCAGGCTCAGGGCTGCCGCCATCAGCAGGCCGTACCCCAGGATCCCCACGAGAATCCGCAGGTTTTCGCGAAAATAGACCGTCGAATCGGTCAGCAGGCCATATTCGATGTAGAGGACAAGCGCCGGCAGGGTCGTTGTCAACTGCACCAACAGACCGATGCCGAGAAGCTTGCCCAAGACATAGTGGCGGCGGCCGACGCGACGGGACAGGTAGAACGTGAGGCCGCCGTGGCGGTAGTCGTTGCCGACCAGCACCTCGCCGGCGAACGCCAGCATGAGCATGGTCACCGTGCCTTGTGCGGCCATGAAGTCGCGATAGGTTGTGCCCGTGCCGGAAACCGATTCCAGCACGTTGTCCACAAACCGCATCAACGCCGGATTCTCCACGCGAATCTGGGCTTTCAAGTAAATCGTCGCGAAGAGGAAGAGGAAATTGATCAGCGTCAGCCCAAGCAGAAGCCAAAAAAGTTTCCGCCGCAGCACGAGCTTTACGCCGGTGCGGGCGATCGGCCAGATCGAGAACCACTCCGGGCGCAGCCGGCTTTCCCATCCGCGGTAGCGCTGGCGGCCCCTGCTCAACTCGTCACTCATTGCGGGGCCCTCCGCGGGAGCCGATCAATCGTTGATAGACGGCATCGAGGTTTTCTTCGTCGCGCTGAAGCCCGATCAGCGTGGCCCCGGCCTCGCGTGCCGCTCGGAAGAAGTCCCGATGCTGCCATGGTTCGGACACCGTTACCCGGCCTTCCCCGGGCCTGGCGGACGGCTGGACCTGGGCCCCCAACTGTTTCAGACCGGCGAGCAAGGTTTCTCCGTCGCCCCGCCAGCGAATCCGATACGTGCCCGCCGAGATCGTCCGCATTTCGTGGATGGGCCCGACGGCGACGATCCGCCCGGCGTCGAGAAAGATCGCCTCCTCGCAGATTCGCTCGACGTCGCCCAAGAGGTGAGTCGAAAGCACAAGCGACTTACCCGGCCGTGCGGCCAGCGCGGCGAGCACGTCGAGCATGGCGGCCCGGCCGTCGGGATCCAGCCCGGAGGTCGGTTCGTCCAGCAGCAGCAGATCGGGATCGTGCACCATGGCGGCGGCGAGTTTCAGCCGCTGCCGCATGCCGACGGAGTATTGCTCCACGGTGCGATACCGCGCTTCCTCCAGCCCCAGATACGAAAGCGTTTCATGGGCCCGCCTGAGCGCATCGCGGCGGGGCATCCCGCAGAGTTCGCCGGCCACGGCAACGTATTCGACTCCCTTCAGGCCCGGCACGAGCGATTCTCTCTCCGCCATGAATCCGGCCATGCCGCGAAACGAGGTCGTGGTGGATCGCGGTTCGCGCCCGAGGAACTTGACGGAGCCCGCCGTCGGCGGAAACAGGCCGAGCAAGAGATGGATCAGCGTCGACTTGCCGGCGCCGTTTTGCCCGACCAGCCCGATCGCTCCGCGGCGAACACAGAGCGATACGTCGTCCAGTGCCGTGTGCCTGCCGTAGCGATGCGTGACACCGGTGAGTTCAAACAGAGGAGACATGGGGCGAAGGCCGCAAGGACAGGACGATCCCCGCCGCCCACGCGAGCCCGCAGCCGGCAGCGATTCCGGTGAAGTTCTTCAGCAGGTCGACAGGATCGAGGTGGCGAGCCGGGATATAGAACTGCGAGAACTCCGTCACCAGGCCGTAGAAGGCCAGCAGGCCGATCGTCGCCCAGTGCGGCAAGGGCCAGCGCGCAGCGAACGTCAGCACCGCCAGCAGCCCGAACGTAGCCAAGTGAGACCACGGCACCACCATCGCCGCCAACGACGACAGATTCTCTCGCGGACGAATGACCCTCAGGGGATCGGAATCGAGAAGCAGCCAGGTGAGTCCGACCAGGTAAGCGAGCCAGAGAATCCGTGTTGTGGGGATGATCAGAGGGATTGCACGGCGGGGGGAAAGTCGCATGGGTTTTTTCGATGATCGCAGGCAAAGAGGGTGCAAAGCCGTTATCCGCCCGGCAGGGCAACTGCCGGGCCGCTTGGTCCATTCTAATCCGGTGGCTTTGTTTCGGATACCCACCCGCGCGATGCCTTTTGGTCTTGGCGGGGACTGTCGGTTACGCTAAAATGGTGGATAGACTGAAGAAGACAGAAGTTCTCTCCCCTGGCCTCAACTGCCAGGAGTCGGGTTATGGTGCATCTGACGATCACAAGTGCGGGAGTCGACCTGCTGCCTGGAAGCGAGGTGATCTTGCGCGACCAGACTTGGGCCGACTACGAGAAGCTCTTGGAACGCCGCGAGGACAACGCGGCGATTAAGGTTCGCTACAATGCCCGCAGACAGGAAATCCGTGTCATGGCGCCTCTTCCAAGGCATGGGAACCACTCGGACACGCTTGCCAATCTCGTACAGGTGCTGCTGCGGAGCGCGGGACAGGACTGGCAGGCGTTCGATCCCATTACCCTGAAGCGATTCGGCGAGGCCGGAGTGGAGCCGGACAAGTGTTTCTACATTAAGAATCTCAGCGCGATCCTGGGCAAGGAGCATATCGATCTCGACACGGATCCGCCCCCGGACCTGGCCATTGAAGTCGACGCGACGTCTCCGACCAGTGCCGAGGATTACGAACCGCTGGCCGTTCCAGAGTTGTGGATTTACCGCGAGGACTCACTCCGCATTCTTGTCTTCGACGGCCGGCATTATCACGAAGCCGATGGAAGTCCCACGTTTCCCGGGATCCCTGTTCGCAAATGGATTCCTCAATACGTGCGGCGTGCATGGCAAGCCGGTTCAAGCGTCGCGATCCGGGAGTTTGAAGCGGCACTGCCCAATCTTGCGTCACGCGACTAGTCCGCGCGCTCGACCCGGGAAACCAGCACCACGCGGAGGTCGCAGACGTTCGTCCCCGTCGGCCCGGTCTTGATTAACGCTCCCAGCGGCTCGAAGAAATGGTAGGCGTCGTTGCGGCCGAGGTAGTCGGCGGGGTCGAGACCGCGGGCTGTTGCGTCGGAGAGGATCCGAGCATCGAACCACGCGCCGGCGGCATCGGTTGGGCCGTCTTCGCCGTCGGTTCCGCCGGAGATCAACAGGAGCCCCTCGGCGCCGTCCGTCTGTAGTTCCTCGAGGGCGGCGAGAACGAGTTGCTGGTTGCGGCCGCCGAGCCCCCGGCGTTCTTTGCTGACCAGGCGTACGACGGGCTCGCCGCCGCTGATCAGGCAGTCGGGGCCGGACCGGTTTCGCATCGATACGGCCATGCCGGCGAGATGGCGCCCGATGTCTTCGGCAGGCCCTTCCGACTGCCGCGCGCTCAGCATCCCCGGCGAGTAACCGAGCCGCACCGCCTCTTCGCCGGCGGCATCGACAGCCGTAGCATTGTTGCCGATGACCAGGTTCGTGACGCGCGCAGAGGGCGTTTCCGGCTTGCCGACGTTCTTCGACCGGAGATAGTCCAGCACGCGGTCCGAAATGCCCGCCTCGCTTGAGTGAAATTGTTCGAGCACGGCAAGGGCCTGCTCGGGAGTCGACGAATCCTCCACCGTCGGCCCCGATGCGATCACGTCGAGCGGATCGCCGAGCACGTCGGAGATGATCAGGGAGACGAGTCGGCCGGCGCGGCACGCGCGGGCGATCCCGCCGCCCTTGACGCGGCTGAGCTGCTTGCGGACGGTGTTGAGCTGTTCGATGTTGGCCCCGGCCCCGCTCAGATGCCGGGTGACGGCGAGCTTGTCTTCCAGCCCGATCGCTTCGACCGGCGACGGCAGCAATGCGGAGCCGCCTCCCGAAATCAGGCACAGGCAGAGATCGTCGGGACCGAGGGACTGAACGATCTTGAGGATCTCTGCGGCCCCGGCAGCCCCGGCCTCGGTCGGCTCGTTCACGCCCGCGGGCCGGGCGCCGTGCAGGTGGATTCGGGAGAGTGACCGCACAGTGTCGTCCGGGACATTGACCCAGCCGACGAGTTGTCTCTCGGCCATTCGATCCGGGCCGAAAACGGCTTCCACGGCCGCGGCCATCCCCGCGCCGGCTTTGCCGGCGCCGACCACGGCGATTCGGCGGATCTCATTCAGCGGGATTCTCTCTTCGCCGACGGTCAGCCAGCGGCCGTCCACGTTAAGGGCCTGGCGGACAAGCCGCCCGGAATCGACGGCGTCGACTCCGGCCTGCCAGATTCTCTGTCCGTCGCTTCGGAGTTGTTCGGTGAAACGCTGCATCGGCGGTTATTCGGGCGGACGCGTGGGTGGCGCGAACAGTTGTTCGAGCGGGAATTGGAACCCGGGAAGCACATCGCCGCCGTCGAGCGTCGCATGCCTCTCCACCAACACGCCATCGACGAGTTCGTAAAGCCGCTCTTCCCGCTCGCAAATTGCCAGCAGGTCCGCTTCGGTGGCCTTGCCGGGCGGAGGATCGAAACGGATTCGGTTCAGCGGGATCGGCCCGAAATGGCTGGCCAGATCCACGGCGGTCCAAATGCCGAGGGCGGATTCTGTTGTTTGCGCCATGGGTGCGGGGTACGGTTGCTGGGAGGAGTCTGGGGGAGAGACAAACTACTGCTTATTGTAGTTCCCGGGGGTGATGCGTTTCCAGCCCTCCACGCAGCCGCAGGCAACGATGGCTGTGGCCTTCGTTTAACCTCGGCGCAGCCTTCGGCCGCAACCAACGCAGAATGGGCGATTGAAGGCAGAGCTGAGAAAAGAAGATGACGAGGGAGATGTATTCGGTTTGCGACTTGGGCACCATCTTCCTTTCCCCCATCTTCTTTTCCTTGTTTCATCTTAGCCCTCCCCTCGGCCGCAACCGAAACCATTTGCATCATTGTTCTCAAACTGTAAACGCCAAAAAGATCGAAAAGTTCCTGCCGCCCCTGGCGCTTTGCAGACGCGACGGTTGTCCGTCGCGCTCGTCGATACTACACGTACTGCGCGAGTTTCCTCACCACTTCACCCCTCGGATCGCGGATCACGACCTCCAGCGGCATCTGGCCGGGGAGGTTGTGCGTCGCGCAGCCGAAGCAGGGATCGTAGGCGCGGAAGGCCATCTCGACCTTGTTCAACAGGCCCTCGCGGACTTCGCCCTTCTTGATAAGGCCCTGAGCGGCCTGCTTCACCGACATGCAGATCGGAGCGTTGTTGTTGGTAGTGCCGACGATCAGGTTCACCTTGGTGAGGAGCCCGCGCTCGTCGGTCGTGTAATGGTGCGTGAGCGTGCCCCGCGGGGCTTCCACGCAGCCGATGCCCTCGGTGGGCGTCTCGGTCGGCAACACGCGATACTCCTTGCCGGTGATCTCCGGATCCGTGGCCAGCTCGACCCAACGCTCCGTGGCGTAGAGCAGCTCGATCAGGCGAGCCCAGTGCGTGGCCAGCGTGTGATGGACCGGCTTGCCGCCCAGGACTTCGTAGAACCGCTCGTACTCTTTCTGGGCCAGCGGTGGCCATGCCGTCGGCGGCGTTCAGACGCGAAAGGGGAGTGGCCTTGTAGACGCCGGAATCCGGGCCGTCGACAAAACCCTTCCACCCGACCTTCTTCAAGTACGGGAACTTGAGGTACGACCAGGGCTCGACGCGCTCGGCGACGTACTCTCGGTAGTCCTTCGCGTCGTACTTGGCGTGCTCTTTTCCATCCGGCCCGGTGACGCGGACCTTGCCATCGAAAAAATTCACCTTGTTGTCGGCGTCGACCATGCCCATGTTGTAGGTCTTATGGGTATAGGATGCCGCCGCCGGTGATCAGGTTGACATAGTCCGAATTCTTCAGGACGACGTCGCCGAAGAGTTGCAGCGAGAACTTGGCGAACTCGATCGCGTGGCGGCCGAGCTCCTCGATCTCCTTGCGCTGCTCTTCATTGATGCCGCGGCTGACGCCGCCGGGCAGGCCCCAGTTGGGATGCACGGGCCGGCCGCCGATCGTTTTGATCAGGTGGTGGCCGTCGCGGCGCATCTTGAGCACCTTGCCGGCGATATCCATACCGACCTTGGCGACCACACCCAAAATATTCCGCTCGGCCGGCGGGGCCTCGGGGCCGACGACAAAGTCGGGGCCGCCCAGCGCGTAGAAGTGGGTCGTGTGGTCGGTGGCGAAGAAAATGCTGTAGAACAGCTCGCGGAGCTTCTTGGCCGTCGGCGGCGGGTCGACGTGGAACACGCCGTCCAAGGCGCCTTGGTGGCCGCCATGTGGTGCGCCTCCGGGCAGACGCCGCAGATGCGGGCCGTCAGGTTCGGCATCTCTTCGGCCGGCCGGCCGACGCAGAACCGCTCGAATCCGCGGAGCTCCGGGATCTGGAGATACGCGTTGGCCACGTCGCCTTCCTCGTTGAGGAAGATGTCGATTTTGCCGTGGCCTTCGAGCCGCGTGATCGGGTCAATCGAAATGCGTTTCGGTTTGGTTACAGTACTCATCGTTTACGGTCCTCCTCGTCACGACGACGCTTTGGCTGGGGTCGCCGCTGCGGCACCGTTGCCGTTTTCTTGGCGAGTTTATTGCGACGCAACAGGCTGTGGGCAAGGCTGAAGCGGTAGAAGCTGCCTACCGGGTCCGGAATGCCCTCCTGGATGATGCGGTCGATCTCATCCGGGTCGTCGGAGTCGATCACCGAGGCCAGGGCGCTCATCAATCGCGCGCCGTAGTCGGCCACGCCGTCGTTTGCGCCATAGCAGCCGATGCACGGCGAGTTGACCTGCGGGCACAGGGCGCCGCAGCCGGCGCGGGTGGCGATGCCGCAGCAGAGCAGCCCCTGCTCCAACAGACAGGTTTCCTCGTCGGGAATGATTTCCCAGGTCCGGTAGAACTTCTTGATCTTCTTCTCCGACCGCTTTCGCGAACATGTGTCGCAGACGGTTGTATTGCTGCCGATCACGGAGCCCGGCGCGGGCAGGTTGCCCGTGAGAATGGCCGTAATGGCATCCCAGATGCGATCCGCTTCCGGCGGGCAGCCGGGCAACGAGTAGTCGACCGGCACGGTCTGCCCGAGCGTCTTGACCGTATCATAGAGGACCGGCAGGTGGAGCGTTCCCTCGGGTACCTTGGTTTCGGGCTGGGGCCGGATTCCCTGGGGATTTTCGGTCGAGACGGTATCGCGGTACGAAGTATCGAAGATCTCTTCTTTCGTGTTGAGGTTGGCCAGGCCCGGGATGCAGCCTTCGCTGGCGCACGAGCCGAAGGCGACGAGCACCTTCGACTTGCGGCGCAGGAGCTGGGCCATGTATTCCTGCTCGCTGGTGCGAATGCTGCCGTTGAAGAGGCAGACGTCGATCTCTCCGTCGGCCATCTTTTCGACGTCGCGGACCTTACCGTCGGTGGCGCAGGGCCACAGCACGATGTCGAAGGCTTCGGCAACCTTGAGGATCTTGTCGTCGATCCCCAAAACGGCGATTTCACAGCCGCCGCAAGATGCCGCCCAGTACAGGGCGAGCTTGCCCTTGGGGGCCGACGCGGGTTGGGTGGTTTCGCTCATCGCAGGACCTCCATCGCCTCTTCGTGTTCGTGGACAATTTTTTCCAGTGCTTCCAGCCGCTCGCCGTTCTCGGCCCAGTTCTCCGGCCACTTCAGCGGCCCGAGATGCTTGACGTCTTCGACGAACTTGTCGATCGCCTCAGCAAGCTGCTGGCCTTCGGCGGCCGACGCCCAGACGAGCCGCACGCGTTCGTCCTCGACGCCCATCTGCCGCAGGGTGTGTTTGATCATCGAGAAGCGGCGCATCGCCTTGTAGTTCTGCTCGACGTAGTGGCACTCCCCTGGATGGCAGCCGGCGATCATGACGCCGTCGGCCCCCATCGACAGGGCCTTCATCACGAAGGTCGGGTCGATCCGGCCGCTGCACATCACGCGGATGATGCGGACGTTCGGGGCATACTTGATCCGTGCCGAACCGGCAAGGTCCGCCGCCCGGTACGAACACCAGTTGCACAAGAAGCCGATAATCTTGGGTTCAAAGGTAGTACTCATGGTTTTATCCTCGACTCCTGGTTAGGAGGTAACGGGCACGGGTTCGGGAGAGGCGGTGTTGGAGGCGCCGTTGCCGTTCGGCCTGGCGTCCCAAAGGGCCCCTTCGATCTGGGCGAAGATCTGCGCGTTGTTGAAGTGTGCCCCGGTGATGACGCCCGCCGGGCAGGCGGCCACACACGTGCCGCAGCCCTTGCACAGCGCGGTGATCACGCGGCTGACCTCCTTTTCCTTGTCGAACTCGATGGCGTTGTAGGGGCACATGTTGTTGCAGATTCGGCAGCCGGAGCAGGCTTCCTCGTCGATCGAAGCCACGATCGGCTCGATCATCACTTCGCCCTTGGTGATCATGGCCATCACGCGGGCAGCCGCCGCCGCGCCCTGGGCGACCGACGCCGGGATGTCTTTGGGGCCCTGGCAAACCCCGGCTACGAACACGCCATCGGTCATCGTGGCGACCGGGTCGAGCTTGGGATGGCGCTCGGTATACCAGCCGGCCATGCTGCAGGAGATACCGCACTTCAGGCCGAGTTCCTTGGCATCGGCCTGCGGCTCCAGACCGCCCATGAGGATGACCATGTCGACGGGGATCCGCCGCTGGCGGCCGACCAGCGTGTCTTCCACCTGGACGATGAGCTTGCCCTTTTCGGACGGCAGGCGGGCGGCATCGGTCACCTCCGCCACTTTGCCGCGGACGAAGATCATGCCCTCTTCCAAGAGCCGCTGGTAGAACTCCTCGTAGCCCTTGGAGTTTGCCCGGATGTCGATGTAGAAGCTGTGGACCTTGGCCTTGGTCTTTTCCAGGACCAGGTGACCGAACTTCATGGCGGCCATGCAGCAGATCGCCGAGCAGTTCTCGTTGTGGTTCGAATCGCGGCTGCCCACGCAGTGGATGATCGCCACCGACTCGGGCTCCGTCTTGCCGTCGCGCAGCACGATCTTGCCGCCGGTCGGGCCGGCCGCGTTGCAGAGCCGCTCGAACTCCATGCTGGTGTACACGTTGGCCAGCCGCTCATAGCCGTACTGCGGGAGCTTCTTGCAGTCAAAGAGCTTCCAGCCGGTGGCCATGATAATGTTGCCGACCTCGACCTCGATGACTTCGTCTTCCTGCTCGAAGCGAATCGCGTTGGTCGCGCAGACCTTCTCGCACACCCGGCACTTGCCGCGTTCGAAGTAGGTGCAGTTCGCGGTGTCGATCACCGGGATCCGCGGCACGGCCTGCGGGAAGGGGCTGTAGATCGCCTTGCGGTAGCCCATGCCGGCCTCGAACTCCGTGTCGAGCACCTTGCGCGGGCATTTCTCGGTGCAGATGCCGCAGCCGGTGCAGGCGTCGTAGTCGACGTAACGGGCCTTCTTGCGGACCTTGACTTTGAAGCTGCCGACCGAGCCGCTCACCTCCTCCAGCTCGGAGTAGGTCAAGAGCGTGATGTTCTCGTGCTGGCCCGCCTCCGACATTTTGGGCGTCAGGATGCACGCCGAGCAGTCGAGCGTGGGGAAGGTCTTGTCGAACTGGGCCATGTGGCCGCCGATCGACGGGCTCCGCTCGACGAGATAGACGTGGTAGCCCGCGTCGGCCAGCTCAATGGCCGCCTGCAGGCCGGCGATGCCGCCGCCAACGACCATCGTGGCCGGGTTCACGCGAACGAACATCGGTTCCAGCGGCTGCTGCAGCTTCACACGCTCCGCCGCCGCGGAGACCAGCGCTTTGGTCTTCTCGGTGCCCGCGGCCTTGTCCTTGGTGACCCACGAGACGTGCTCGCGGACATTGGCCATCTCGAACAGGTAGGGGTTCATGCCGGCGTTCTGGCACGCGCGGCGGAAAGTCTTTTCGTGCAACTGCGGCGAACAGGCCGCCACGACGACGCGGGTGAGGTTCTGATTCTTGATATCCTCTTCGATCATCTGTTGACCGAGCGAGGAACACATGAACTTGTAGTCTTTCGAAACGACGACGTCTTTAATGTTCTCGCCGGCCCACTTGGCCACTTCCTCGACGTCGACCATATTCGCAATATTGCTGCCGCAGTGGCAGACATAAACGCCGACTCTCTCGGCCATGGTCGTTCTCCAGTTCAATCAGGTACGGTGTTCGTTTTTTTCAGGTAGCAGGCACGCGCCGTATGCCGTCCGCGGCCTGCTACGATGTCGGTCCTCAGGTTGCCACGGCGGCTTTGGCGCCTTCCAGTTTGCTCTTGATTACCGGCGAGGCGAGCACGAGCTCCTTGCCGAATCCGAGCTTCGAAATGTCGATGCCGAACGCCACGCCGAGCATCTGGGTGAAGTAGATGATCGGCATATGGAAGTCGGTGCCGAACATGCCGTTGACCCGGCTCTGGTAGGCGTCGAGGTTCAACTGGCACATCGGGCACATGCAGAGGATCATGTCGGCGTTGTACTCGACGGCGCTTTGGAGCAGACGCCGCTGCAGCTCGAACGCCTGCGGCTCGCTGATCTGGGTCATGTGGCCGCCGCAGCAGTGGGCCTTCACCGGATAGTCGACCACTTCGGCGCCGACCCAACCGAACAACTCGTCCATCTGCATCGGGTACTCGGTGCTGTCGGCGCCCTTCAACGGCCGGACGACCTGGCAGCCGTAATAGGGAGCAATCCGCAGGCCGGCAAGCGGCTTGACAACCTTGTCGCGAACGGCCGCTTCGCCGATATCGTGGTAGATCACGTCCAGCAGGTGGCGAACCTTGACGCGGCCGGGCTTGTACTTCAGGCCGCCGGCGGCGAGGGCCTCGTTGACCTTCTTGTTCATGGCCGGGTCTTCGGCCATGAGCTTGTCGGTCTTCGCCAGGTTGCAGTAGCAGGCGGCACAGGGCGCCACGACCTGGTCGAGTTGCGGGTCGATCAGGGCGAGGTTGCGGGCAATGACGGAGCAGGCCACCAGTTCGTCCTGCGAAAAGTACTCGGTCGCGCCGCAGCAGTTCCAGTCGTCGATTTCCAGGAGCTTGATGCCCAAGAGATCCGCCACCGCCCGCATCGAGACGTCGTAGGCGGCGGCGTTGCAGTCCATGGAGCAGCCAGGATAGTACGCGTATTTCACGATTTTTCTCCGATCTCGCGAGCTTTCTTGATGATGGCCGTGAGTTGATCCATCTTCTTGATCTTGTGCGGCCTCAGCGCCATGCGGCCCTTGGTGAACATGGAGAGACCCATGGGCGCCATCTTCACCATGGCGAACGGCTTGTTGAGCAGGTAGAAGCGGCTGGCCAGCCCGAGTTCGAAGCTGCGGCCGTACTTCTCCACGTAGTCGGTAAAGGTCTTTGCCAGGGCTGGGGCGTCGGTGTCGCGGGCCAGCCCGTCGCGGATTGCCAGACGCTTGAGCGAATACATGACGTCGGTGATGGGAATCTGCTGCGGGCAGCGGGTGGTGCAGAAATAGCACGACACACAGCACCACATGGTGTTCGACGTCAGCACCTCTTCTCGCTTGTCGGCGTTGATCATCGCGAAGATCGTACGGGGGGTGTACTGCATGTCGGCGCCGTTGGGGCAGGAACCGCCACAGCTTCCGCATTGGAGGCAATGAACGATCCGCTCCCCTCCCGGGGTCGCCTCGATCACCTCTTCGAGGAACGCGGAGCCGCGCATCTCTGCGTGTTGGGTAATCATCGATCTCCTCCGGCGCCTTCTCGTGCGCCTCATCAAGTCCTTGAAATCAGGTCAAAATGACCGGTTTGCTCCTCTTAGCAAGGTGTGTGCCGAAAGGAACAGGCAGCCGGTGCTTCTACGCAAACCCATAAGATAAAAAGGTTTACGTAAACACACCCTTCAGAGCTAGATATTGACCTTAGGTTTTTCCCCCACGGAAATCCGTGGGGGAGTAACGGGAATCCGTGGCAGCCGGCATAGGAGGTGCTTAGCGAGGAGAGAGCTTCCCGTCTCGAATTTCTTCCTCGGCGATCCGCCTCTGTTCCCGAGTGCGGCAGGACCGGGCACGGGGTTCCGATCACGCGGATTCCATGAGACCTGGCTACCACTCTTGTGGGGCGCGTGAACTCGAATCGGCCGCGAGGCCCGCTTGTTTTTCGGGGCCGCCGCGGTGTCGGGCCAGCGCTTCCATCAATTCTCTGCAACGCTGCTGAAGTTCTTCGATGGCGCTCGGCAGCAGAGCAAGTTCGCCGGCACGGCCGAGTTGCTCGATTTGCTTTGCGGACTCGGCAGCCGCCCGGGCACCGAGGTAGACGATTGTCCCTTTCAAGCGGTGGACGGCGGTGGCGATCTGCTCGGCATCGCCGCGGTCGAGTGCCGCTTGGATCTGGTTGAGAAGCGGATCGGCTTCCTCAAAGAAGCACTCGACCATCTTTTGGAACATGTCGTACCTGCCGAAGCACTTGCTCACCGCCTCTTCCAGGTCAAACAGCGGTGCCGCCGGTTCGGGGGCGTCGTCTTGATCATCTTGGACGGGAATCGGCGGCCGGAGTTCGTCGGCAGGCATACGGCTGATCGTTGTTGGTTGCCGGGGAGGCTCATTCGAAGGGGTGCCATCGCCTGCCGCGCGTTCTACCGTCGCGATGAGTTCCTCTCCGTCGATCGGCTTGCTGAGGTAGCCGTTCATGCCGGCCGCCAGGCAACGTTCGTCGTCTCCTCTCAGGGCGTGGGCGGTCATGGCAACGATTGGAATGCCGGCCTTCGCCGGATCGGGCGACTGGCGGATTTTTGCCGTCGCTTGCAGCCCGTCCATCACGGGCATCTGAACGTCCATGAGCACGAGGTCAAATGGCTGCTGGCGGAGCAATTCCAAAGCATGCTTGCCGTTTTGGGCGATTTTCACAGAGTGGCCCCGTTTGCCGAGCAGGTACACGACCAGTTTCTGGTTGGCCGGCGTGTCTTCGGCCAGCAGGATGCGGAGCTTTCGCAAAGGTTCCGGGCGGAGAGCCGCCGAGCGAGTGTCGGCCTGCCGTACGGGTAGCTCGGTTCCGGAAAGAACCTGGAGAATGGTATTCAAGAGGTTGGACTGTGAAATCGGCTTATCCAGATAGACCGCGTCGAGTTCGGCGGAGCGTTCTGCCATCGCCTGCCGATCGACTGGCGAGATCATCAGGATCACGGAGCCGGCGAGTTTCGGATCGTTCTTGACCCAGCCGGCGAGTGTGAACCCATCGATTCCCGGCAGCATGGCGCTGGCGAGGACAAGCGGAAATGTCTGCCCGCTGTCGGCAGCCTGGTGCAGTTTTGCCAAGGCCATCGGCACATCGGCCACGCAGTCCGCCTTCATTTCCCACTGCGTCAGAATCTGTTCCAGCGTGTGCCGGCTGGCACCGTTGTCTTCGACGACGAGGATGGGCGTCTGGCGAAGCCGGGCGCGGGCGGCCTTGAGCGACTCCGGCTCCTCGTATGCGTCGGATGGCAAGCCGAAATCGGCGGTGAAGGAAAACGTGCTTCCCGAGCCCAGGCTGCTGTCGACCTTGAGCTTCCCGCCCATCAAGTCGACCAGCTTTCGGGAGATGGCCAGCCCGAGGCCGGTTCCACCGTACTTGCGGGTCGTCGAGGCATCGGCCTGCGAAAACGGAGCAAAGATCTTTTCCTGGTCCGTCGGCGAGATGCCGATGCCGGTGTCGACGACGGCGAATTCTAGAATGGCTTTTTCCGGACACTTCTCGGCAACCGTCGCGCGGAGCATCACCTGGCCGTTGTGAGTGAACTTGATCGCGTTGCCGATGAGATTCGTGAGGACCTGGCGGAGCCGCGTGGGATCGCCGACCAGGCGGTCCGGCACGTCCGGAGCCACGTCGAGGATCAACTCCAACCCCTTCTGGTACGCGCGGATGCCCAATGCCTTAACGGTCTTTTCGAGCAGCGGCCGCAGCCAGAATTCGCCGGCCTCGAGCTGCAGTCTGCCCGCCTCGATCCGTGACAGGTCGAGAATCTCGTTAAGCAGTTCCAGGAGCGAGTCGGCCGATTCCTTGGCGGTTTCGAGGCAGTCGCGAACCAGCGGCGACAGCTCCTCCCGGAGGGCCAGGTCGGTCATCCCGAGTATCGCGTTCATCGGCGTGCGAAGCTCGTGGCTCATGTTGGCCAGGAACTGGCTTTTGGCACAGTTGGCCGCTTCGGCAGCCTGCTCGCGCTCGGCAAGTTGTTGTTCCATGCGTTTGATGGCATCGATGTCCGTGCAGGTGGCAAACCACCGGACGATTTGGCCTTGTTCGTCGCGGATCGGCCGTGCCCGAGTGAGAAACCAGCGGCAGGAACCGTCGCGGGTGCACAGGCGGTGTTCCCCTTCGAACGGCACTCCCGTCTGAAGCGATGCCTTCCAATCCGCGTCAATCGCTTCGCGATCGGCGGGGTGCAGCGCGACCGTCCAGCGACCGGCGAGGATCTCGGCCCTCGCCAGGCCGGTAATTTCGTAGAATCGCGGATTTGCATAATCCGTCGTGCCGTCGGAGCGGCTGGTGAAGATGGCATCCGGAACGGTTTCGGCAAGGATGCGAAACCGCTCCTCGCTTTTCTGAAGAGCCTCTTGGTTCTCTCGCAATTCGCGGAAGAGGAGACTGTAGGGTCGCCGGAGGCTCATTTCGATGATTGCTTTATAGATGAGATAGAAGGCGACGATTTTCAGAATGTGTCCGACGAAATTGGAGAGGCCATAGGCGCTAACGTAACGCGTAAAAGCAAGCTCGGAAGCGATTGTGACCGAGGTGGCTGCGATCAGCAGCCGCAGCACGCGAGAGTCGAACTCTCGTCGTTTGCTGAGAAGCAGTCCCACCGCCGCTACCAGGACCAGGCAGATTACGTACTCGCTGGCAACCTTGAAAGGGCTCAGTCCGACCCCTTCGCGAAAACACGATGGAAAGACTCGCCACCAGAAGATCGATGCGAAAAGGATGCCCGTGATCGCGGCGTAGACGGCAAGCAAAATGCCAACCCGCGGCGCCCGCCGGATGAATAGCGGAGCGGCCAGGAGCGAGAAGGCTTCCAGGTATCTGGCGGCGATCCAGAGTTGGGTCGGCAGATCGGCCGTCTCGTCCGGAATGATTCCGATTCCCTTGTAGGTCAGCGTGTGCAGCAGGTCGATGGCGGCAATGAAGATCCAAGCGACGGCAAGGAACAGGAAATACCCGTTTTTCAGAAATCGCCGCGTGTTCCAGAACACCATGAAGACGGCGCAGGCCACCGCGACACTGGCGAGCTCGACCAGGGTGTGAAACAGCAGATAGTTGTGGAGTTGTAGAAGATACAACCCACCGAGCACGCCCGCCCCGCCGATCCACGTGGCGACATGAGCCCAGTGCCTCTGTTGGTCGTTGATCATCTCTCCTGGTTACCCTTCCCGCCCGACCAGCCACTTCCGGTTGGGTCTCTGCTACCCCTGTCTGGTCCCGTGGGTATTTTATCGGTGCACCCCGATGGGGCGTACTGCGTGAGAAGGTCTTCAGTATCACCGAGTTTTTTCCGGATCGCAACGCAAAAAACGAGAGCCCATGCCTAGACACGCGGCCTCGCTATCGGTTTAGACGTCGATACGGCAAACTGCCGGGTAGTGCTTTCGACGATCTACGGCGACGGGAATATGGGAGACTCGTGAGTCCGGGGATTCGTTGATTCGCGGAACCACCCGCACGCTCGTAGGTTCCATGTAGTAGGACCCGCGTCAACGAGACTGCTGAAAAAGGGGACTGGCTCTGCAACCGATGGTAGATTGATTTGACAACAGGGACAAGATGTTGCGGTGCCTGTTCCCCTTTTTCAACGGTATCTCAACCACTTTGGACCTTCGTGGAGGAATCGCATGAGACGTTCGATCGGTTTTCTGGTGATGGCGGCGTTGGCATGGTCGGCCTTGGCGGTGGAGCTTTGCGCGCAGGGGCCAGGTTCGGGAGGGCCGCGCGGCGGGCCATTCGACCCGATGCGGATACCGGCCATCAGCGCGCTGGATGCCAATGCCGATGGCGAACTTTCGGCCGAGGAGATTGCCGGGGCTGCCGAATCGCTGAAGAAGCTCGACAAGGATAAGGACGGCAAGGTCACTCGCGACGAAATGCGGCCCGCCATGCCCGGACGCGGCAGACCAGGCCGCCCCGGCGACGCGGGAGGAAGGGGACCCGGACGGCCGCGCGGTGCAGGGCAGGCGGGCCAGTCCCTCGAAATGCAAGGTGAGCCGCTGGCAGCCGACGATGTCGAAGAGAAGATCCTCGACAGCCTGGAGGAGATCAATCGGAAGCAGGGGCGGATGATGAACGTCCCTCCGCAAGACGGCCGGTTGCTGCGACTGCTGGTGGAAGCAATCGGCGCCAAGAAGGTTGTCGAAATTGGCACCTCCAACGGGATTTCAGCGATCTGGATCGCCAACGGACTCCGCAAGACCGGCGGGAAGCTGATCACCCATGAAATCGACCCGGACGTCGCCGCCTTGGCTCGCCAGAATTTCGCCACCGCCGGAGTGGCCGATTCGGTGACGGTCGTCGAGGGGAACGCGCACGAGACGGTCCGCGATCTGAAGGGACCGGTCGATCTGGTCTTCATCGATGCGGACAAGCAGGGCTACCTGGACTACCTTCAGAAGACCCTACCGCTGATCCGCCCCGGCGGATTGATAATGGCCCATAATATGAATCCGCGGATGGCTGACGCCGAGTTCGTGAAGGCCATCACGACTGATCCGGCACTGGAGACGCTCTTCTACATGGAGGGCGGCGGGATGAGTGTTACGCTGAAGAAGCGTTGACGCATTGATTTGAGTTTCGTCACGTCTTCGAGCACCGGTCGGGCGGGATATCTATTCCAGCGGTGCCTTGAGCGGCGTCGGAAACTGGTCCCACGCCGTCTGGTAGGTCGCTTCCAGCGGGCACGCTACATAGCGGTCGGCTGCGAGGAAGATTGGCATCTCCGGCAAGGCGTCGCCGACGGCGACCGGCTCCACGTAAGCGACTGTTTCCGGCCCCGCTTTGTAAGCCACGACGGTCAGCGGCTTGTCGGGGGGCGGCGCGAAAGGTTCGTCGCGCAGACGGTCCCAGATCACCTTGTGAATGCCCTGTGGATCGCGCGGGCTCGGCGGAAACAGGTCGACGACCAGCAGATGCACACCGTTTTGCAGGAATTCGGCCGCTTTGCGGGCAAAGCTGCGGATCGCATGTTGGCTGTCCTTATTGCCGGGCGAAACGATCTCGATGATCGCAACGACCTCGCCGTCCGGATGCCGAACTGTGATTCGGTTTGCTTTCCGGGCATAGCCGGCGGCTTCCGCACGGGCGATGATGCTGGCTTTCGGTCCTCGCGTGAGCGGTTTCTTGCTGCTGCCGCCCGATGCTAGAAGATGCAGGCGGGCGACCCCGCCAGCCGACGTATGGCTTGGCGCACGGTTGTTGGCTCGCGGCGGTCTATTGTCTATAGTGGAGCAAGAGACCCCAATTCCCTTAGAAGGCTCGGCAATGACCCAAATCGTTTTGAATGATCAGCAGTGGCAAGCCTTTCAGGCTGGCACGGGCGCCGTGGAGATCCGGGATCCCCAGGGCAGGCTGCTGGGTTACGTGTCGCGACCCGTAGACAGGGCGGAACTTGAAGAGGTGCGCCGAAGGCTCGATTCCAGCGGACCCTGGTATACGACGCAGCAAGTGCTCGATCATCTGAAGTCGCTGGAGCAGGGATGATCCGCTACACCGTGGTATGGCACGAGAACGCTCAAGACGAACTGGCTCGGCTCTGGATGGAAGCGTCGGACCGCAGAGCGATCACCGCCGCGGCGGATGTCATCGATAAGCATCTTTCGGGCGACGCTCCGGACAGAGGTGCCGTCGCAGAGGGCTCCACGCGCGTGCTCATCGTTCCGCCATTGCGAGTTCTCTTTTTCGTGAGTGAACTTGACCGGATCGCCAAAGTCGGTCGCGTCACCCGGGCCTGAAGGCCCGCCCCTTAGGCGAGCGGCAGGAATTTTCTTACCAGTAGGATGGACATTCTTGTCCGTCTTATGCCGACGGACAAGAATGGCCATCCTACCTCGTGGTAAGTCTCTTTCTGCCGCTCGCCGTAATAGGCTATCTCTGCGAAGCAGTCGTTCTGCGCGCGATGGGGTGCAGTCGCATTCTTCGCGCCAAGTGTCGGCGTGAAGGGCATCTTGACAGATCAAAACGAACATGTATATTGTTTTTTTAGAACAAACGGTAACGAGCCAAGTCCAACCATGAGCGCGCCGAATCCTCGCCACGAGACGATCCGCGAGCTGCTCGCCGAGCGGGGGCGGTGCAGTGTCGAGGAGTTGGCCGAGACGCTTGCCGTCACCCCGATGACCATCCGCCGCGACCTGGGGGCGATGGAGATGGCGGGCGTTTTGACCCGAACTCACGGGGGGTGTGTCCTGCGGTCGCCGTTTGTCAAAGAGACCCCGTTTTCGACCAAGGACCGGCAGCGGCGGGCCCAGAAATACGGCATCGCCCGAGAGGCGGCAAAACGGCTGCCGCAGCGCGCGAATGTCTATCTGGATACGGGGACGACGGCCGTCCATCTGGCGCGATGGCTGCCGACCGACGCGCGCTTGCGGGTGTTCACGAACAATCTCCGCGTTGCCATGGAGCTGTTCGGGCGGCACGGAGTGGAGGTGATCGTCTTCGGCGGAGCCCTGGCGGAGAGCAGTCCGGACCTTACCGGCGAATTGGCGCTGGCAAGGGTGCAGGACTTCCGGTTCGACGTCGCAGTGCTCGGGGCCGACGCGGTCGACGCATCGCGCGGCGAATTCTACAGCGCGGATTTGGGCACGGCGTTGCTGTCCCGTGCGGTCGGGAAGCAGGCGGACAAGACCATCGTTGTCGCGGACAGTTCGAAATTCGGAAAGCAGAGCCTGGTCGTGGCCGGACGACTGTCTGCCGGCGTGACGCTCATCACCGATCGGGAGTTGGGCAAGAAGGATCGGGCGGCGCTGGAGGCAAGCGGGGCAGAAATTGTGTACGTGTCGGGAGAGATGACGGCAACCAACGTTTGATGTGCTTGGAACATGCAGGGCAAACGCTCTGCGACGGAAATGCGTATCGGGCCGGTATGGGGTCCCACGCGACAAGGATGGTGAATGAAGTCGTTGGCGAGGCGCTGTAGCTGGGAGACCTTGGGCTCCTGCCGCACGAGACGGCAGGGGGCCGGAAATGGTTATTGGCGAGGAGTGCTAGCTGTCGAACCTTGTTCACCCGTGGGTCAAGCCCACGGGGGTCCATAGAAAAACAACCGGGAGAACCCTATTGATGAATTCGCAAGTCGCCGCGCCGCAGCGGCCTGTCGTCCGCAGCGGCAAGTACGATCCGACTCCCTACCAGGTCGATCTGGACCAATGGCCCCGGATCGTCACGGACTCGCTCCCGGGCCCACGGAGCAATGAGCTGCACGCCGAGGCGTCGAAGTACATCCGGGGCCTTTCCGGACAGGTGCGGCTCTTCCCGGTGGTCTTCGAGAGCGGCTGCGGCTGCACGATGACCGATGCCGACGGCAACCGCTATATCGACTTCTCCAGCGGCATCTACGTGACGACGCTTGGACATTGCCATCCGAAGGTGTCCGAGGCGATCGCCACGTACGCCCACAAGCTGATGAACGCCCACGACTTCACCACGGAGATCAAGGTGCGGCTACTGGAGAAGCTCGTCTCGGTGATGCCAGGCGACCTCGAGGGAGTGCAGCTTTACGATAGCGGAACCACGGCGGTGGAAGCGGCCCTGCGAACCTGCCGGGCGGCCACCGGAAAGCACGAGTTTGTCAGTTGCTTCGGCGATTTTCACGGAAAATCCGGCCACTCCATCAGCCTGGCCAGGATGAACCAGTTCAGCGGGGCCGGCCGGGCGAACGGGTTCTACATGGTTCCACGGCCCGACACGTACCGCCCCTGGTGGACCCGTCCCGACGGATCGCTCGACACGGAAAAGTACCTCGAGTTCTACGACAGAGCGATCCTGGAAACGACGACCGGACGAGTGGCGGCCTTCGTCCTGGAGCCGATCCAGGGCTGGGCCGGCAGCATCATGCCGCCGGACGACTACTTCCCCAAGCTCAAGAAGTTCTGCGAAGAACGGGAAATCCTGCTGGTCGCCGACGAGGTTCTGACGAGCATGGGCCGCACGGGCAAGTACCTTTGCATGGAGCACTGGGACGTGGTGCCCGACGTGGTGACCATCGGCAAAGGGTTTGGGAACGGCTTCCCGGTTACCGCCATGGTGGTGCGGAAACCGTACGCCGATGCGGTCGACAAGATCAGCGCGTCGACCAGCTATGGCGGCAACCCGATGGCATGTGCCGCGGCGCTGGCGTCGATCGAGGTGATCGAGGAGGAAGCCCTGCTGGAGCACGCCCGGGAACTGGAAATGCTCTTCGCCCGTCGCATGGCCGACTGGACGACGAAATTCCGCATCGTCGGCGACACCCGCGTGAAAGGGTGCTTGATGGGCGTCGAACTGGTCAAGGACAAGGCGACCAAGGAGCCGTTCGACGAGGCCGGCAAGCGGATCTACCAGAGGGCGTTCTCCAAGGGACTCGCCTGGATTCCGGCCGGCCATATCCTGCGGATGAGCCCGCCGATCGTGATGCCGGACGAAGTGGCGGAAAAGGCGATGGACATTATCGAGGAATCGATCGGCGAAGTCGAGCGGGAATTGGGCTATGGGGGATGAGCGGATGAGAACGGTCAGGTTCGGAATCATCGGCCTGGGACTGATGGGCCGCGAGTTCGGCAGCGCCGTCGCACGGTGGTGCCACCTGGTGGACATGAAGGTCCGGCCGGAGATCGTGGCCATCTGCGACACCAACGAGGGCCTCGTTCCGTGGTTTCGCGACAACTTTCCCACCATCAAGCTCGTGACGCGCGACTACCGGGAGTTGCTCACCAACGCAGACGTCGAGGCGGTCTACTGCGCGGTGCCGCACAACCTGCACCGGCAGTTCTACGTCGACATCATTTCCGCGGGCAAGCATCTTCTGGGAGAAAAGCCGTTCGGGATCGACCTGCCGGCGAACAAGGCCATCATGGAGGCGATCCGAGAACATCCGCAGGTCTTCGTCCGCTCAACGTCGCATTTTCCCTTCTTCCCCGCCATGCAGCGGTTGTGCCGCATGATCGACGAAAAGGCGTTCGGGCAAATCATCGAGGTGAACTCGGGATTTCTTCATTCGTCGGACCTCAATCCCGCGAAGCCGATCAACTGGAAGCGGATGGTCGAGATCAACGGGGAGTACGGGTGCATGGGCGACCTGGGAATGCATCCTTGCCACGTGCCGTTCAAGGCCGGCTGGTATCCGCGAACGGTCCGCGCGATCCTCTCGAACCTGGTCAAGGAGCGGCCGGACAAGCAGGGCAAGCTGGTGCCGTGCGAGACCTGGGACAACGCCACTCTCTTCTGCGACGCCGCGGACCCCGACACCGGCCAACCGTTTCCGCTGACCATCAAGACCCAGCGGATCGCTCCCGGCGAAACGGATACCTGGTACCTGGAGGTCAAAGGAATGAGGGCCTGTGCCCGCTGGTCCAGCTCCAATCCGCGCCGGCTGGAAGTGCTCGAGTATGCCGGCGGCGAGCAGTCCTGGCGGTGGATCGATACCGGCTGGGAGGCAGCCTTCCCCGGCATCACCGGCGGGATCTTCGAGTTCGGTTTCACCGACGCCATCCAGCAACTCTGGGCGGCATTCCTTTATGAGCTCGCGGAAGGTCGGCCCAAGAGTCGTTTTGCCGCCTGCGTGACACCCGAGGAAGTCGCTTGCTCGCACCGGTTGTTCACGGCGGCGCTGAAGAGCCAGGCCAACGGTACCGTGGAAGCAGTCTGACGGAGTTGCCATGAAGATCTACAACGTGGGGATCGTGGGGTTCGGATTCATCGGCAAGGTGCACGCCTTCGGATACCGCAACCTGTCGATGTACTACGATCCGGTTCCGCTGGAGGCACGGATCACCCATGTCGCGACGAGCCGGCCTGAAACGGCCGAGAAGGCCCGGAATCTGGTCGGAGCCGATCATGCCGTGACGGACTACCGGGAGATTACGGAGAATCCGGACGTCGATATCGTCCACATCTGCACGCCGAACCACCTGCACAAGGACGCCCTCCTCTCGGCCATTCGTCACAACAAGCACATCTACTGCGACAAGCCGCTCACGGCCACGCTGGCCGAGGCCGAAGAGATTCGCGCCCGAGCGGCTGCCTACCGGGGCACCGCTCAGATGACCTTTCAGAGCCGGTTCTTTCCGGCCGTCCTGCGAGCCAGGCAGCTCATCGACGAGGGTTGGCTCGGCGAGGTGCTCGAGTTTCGCTGCGGGCTGTTGCACGGCGGCAGCGCCGACCCGCGGGCTCCGCTGAAGTGGAAGCTTTCGGCCGCGGCCGGTGGGGGAGTGATCGCCGACCTGGCCTCGCACGCGCTCGACCTGGTTCACCACCTCGTCGGCGACTACGAATCGATCCTGGCGGCCACGAAGATCGCGTACGGCGAGCGACCCTCGGTGGACGATCCAGCGAAAATGGTCCCGGTCGACACGGAAGACTGCGTGATGCTGCTCGCCCGCATGAAGTCCGGGGCCCTGGGGAACATCGAAGGGACGAAGCTGGCCACCGGCAGCGAGGATGAGCTCCGCCTGGAGATCCACGGCTCTCGTGGTGCGTTGCGGCTGAACGGGATGGCCCCGCACCACCTCGAGGCCTACGACGCCACCGTGCCCGACAAGCCGATCGGCGGCATGCGCGGGTGGACCCGGATCGACGTCGGGCAGCGGTTTCCCGAGCCGGCGATCGGCTTCCCCAGCCCGAAGAATACGCTGGGATGGATCCGCGTGCACGTGGCCTGTCTGGCGAACTTCCTCCAGGACGTCGCCGCCGGCCGGCCGGGCAATCCTGGTATAGACCAGGGGGTATATGTGCAGCATCTCATGGAGTCGGTGCGACGCTCGGCGGCGGAGAGCCGCTGGGTTGAGGTGGGAGAGCCGGACAGATGGGATGAAGGATAAGGGATGCTCATCTCCATCCTTATCTCTTATCTCTTATCTCTTATCCCTTATCCCTCATCGCCTCGTACGACGTGATTCCGCCCGAGAGGTTGCGGACCTTGAATCCATTCTGGGCGAGGATCCGGCTGGCGAAATACGAGGTTCGGCCGACGCCGCAGTGGACCCAGATTTCTTGATCCTTGGGCAGTTCGTCGAGGCGGGCGCGGAGTTCGCCCAGGGGGATCTTGACCGTGCCCGGGATGGCGGCATCCGCGGCTGCGGAAGCGGGGCGGACGTCGACCACGACCGGTCTGGCCTGCTCGGATTTTTGGCTTTCGAACCAGTCCTCCCAATGGACCACGTCGACGTCGCCGCGAAGCACATTGCCCGCGACGAACCCGGCGATATTCACCGGGTCGCGGGCGCTGCCGTACTGCGGGGCATAGCACAGCTCCGCTTCCTCGAGGTCGTAGACGGTGGCATTCTTTTGGATTGCCATCGCGATCACGTCAATCCGTTTCTCCACGCCCGCGCCGCCGACGGTCTGCGCTCCAAGGATTCGCCCCGACTCGGGATCGAAGAGCAGTTTCATCGCCATCATTTCGGCGCCGGGATAGTAGGTGGCATGGTTTGCCGTATGGGTGTAGACCTTTTTGTAAGGGATCGACTGGCGCCGCAGCGTCTTTTCACTGGCGCCGGTCATGGCTAGCGTATAGCCGAACAGTCCGACGACGCCGGTCCCCTGGGTGCCGCGGTACTTCGAGTCGCGGCCGCTGATCACGTCGGCAGCGATGCGGCCCTGGCGGCTTGCCGGACCTGCCAGCGGTACGATCGACCATCGGCCGGTGATCCAGTCGCGGACCTCGATCGCGTCGCCGACGGCGAGGATCTTCGGATCGCTGGTACGCATGTGCTCGTCCACGCGGATCCCGCCGAGGGCGCCGATCTGAAGCCCCGCGTCTTTGGCCAGTTTTACGTCGGGAGCGACGCCGATGGCCAGGATGACGATCTGGGCGTTGAACTTCTGGCCGTCCTTGCCGATGACGTTGATTGTGTCGTCCGGGCCCGACTCGAAAGATGCCAGGCCGTTGGATGCCTGCAGGTTGACTCCCTCGCGGATCATCGCTTCCTGGACCGGCAGAACCATTTCGGGATCCATCGGCGGCATGATCTGGTTGAGCAGTTCGAGGACCGTCACCTCCATGCTTCGCTCGACGAGGTTTTCGACCATCTCCAGGCCGATGTAGCCGGCTCCGACGACCACCGCCCGTGTTGCGTTTCGCTGGTTGATCCATCCGAGGATCCGATCGGTATCGTCCAGGGTGCGAAGCGAAAAGATGCCCGGCAGATCGATCCCCGGGATCGGCGGTCGTACCGGGGCGGCCCCGGGTGAGAGCACGAGATAGTCGTAACGCTCCGTGGTCGTTGCACCGCTGGCAACGTTGCGGACCTCGACGGTCTGGGCCTGCCGATCGATCTTCGTCACCTCATGACGGGTGCGGACCTCGACGTTGAACATGTCGCGGAACATCTCGGTCGTGGCTACCAGGAGTTGCTGGCGCTGGGGGATCACGCCACCGATGTGGTAGGGCAGCCCGCAGTTGGCAAACGAGATATCCGAGCCTCGCTCGTAGAGGAAGATCTCGGCCTTTTCATCCAGCCGGCGGAGCCTTGCTGCACACGAAGCACCACCGGCCACACCACCGACAATCACCACACGCTTGCTAGCCATCAATGCCCTCCCCGATGCACGGAAATCAAAAAGCGAATCTGATTGTAATCCCATTGCTTGCCGTTGTGCCAGTCCCGCGGTGAAACGATCTCGACGTTGGCGGGTACCCGAAGCGACCCGCTCTTGAACCAAGCCCACATTTGCTGGCAAGCCGATCGAAGCGTCGCTGCTTGCTTCCATGGGGCCGCCGGGCCGGAAAGCCGCGGCGGTTCGCGGGGGGGATTGACTGGTTTCCTCGTCGGAACTAGCCTCCTATTGAGGAACTGGCTAGCCGTTAAGAGGTCCTAACCAAGCCCAGGCAAGCCACTACCCGCAGCCCCGCTGCTCCCAATCGGATCATCGGAATCCCGGCATCGGATTGGTCGGCAGCAGCCGGGCCAGGTCATTTCCCTCTCCAGGCGACCGCTATGGATTCCAGCTCCGATTCTCCCCATACGCACGGAAAACCGATGGCAAGTCTGCTGCCGCGGCGTTGGCAGCATCCGTCGGTGCGATGGGGGATCGCCGTGCTGGTGAGCTTGCCGCTACTGGCGAAGGTCGTTGTGTTCGCCGACCGCTTCGGTGGCGTCGACCAGGACAGCGGCTGGTATCTTGGGGTGGCAAAGAATGTGGCACACCGCGGGATCTATGCCTCCTACACTAACGCCGTCGCCGAAGAATCGCCCGGTGCTCGACCCAACATTTTCGGCCGGTCCAATGTACAAGATGCCGCCGGGTTTACCTATTTTCCCGCCGGAGTAACCGTCGGCCCCGGCTACGTGCTCCCGCAGGCGATCGCCCTGCGACTGTTTGGCGATGGCTGGTGGCAGTATCGCCTCTGGCCGCTGGCAGCCTATACAGCTATGCTCATCCTGCTCATCGGGCTCGCAATGCGGATCGGGGGGATTACCGCCGCGGCTTTGTTGGGCGTTTGGCTCTGGTTCGTACCGCAGCTTTCCATCACGACCGCGTATGAGGCTTTCTCCGAGCCGGCGACGCTCGTCTGGCTGTTGCTGAGTTTTATGTGCTACGACGCCACTCGCCGCGCGGCAGGATTCGTCCGCCTGCTCTACGCCGCGGCCGGAGTTTTCCTGTCTTTTGGCCTGCTCACCAAAGTGCTGGTCGCAGTTGCCGTGCCGGTATATTTCGGAGCGGCGATCGTCGAAATCCGCGGTCGCGAGCACTCGTGGCCGGCCTGGATAACCAACTGGGCCGCTTTCGCCGCCGGGCTGGCGGCGCCCTACTATGCCTTCGAACTGTACCGGTACGTGATCCTCGCCTTCCGGCTCGGAGAAAGCCGGCTTCACTTCTCCCGGGATGCCGGGCTATGGGGCCTGGGTTTTGGGATCGCGGTCCTGGCGGCTGCCGTCATGTCGCAAAAGGCATTAAGCGGTGACAGAAAGCCCGGTCGCACAACGGTCATTGCCTTGCTCGTAGCCTCCGTAGCCGCCGTTACGGCGATGACAGCCCGCATGCAGTGGCTGGGCGACATACGCATCGATCGCCGCTTGCCGCACGCGGTTGATGATGAGCATTACCAGGTCTTCGTCTCCTGCGGCAGCGGCGCCACGCGGGTATGCGAAGTTCGCGACGCGCTGAAGGCCGGTTTCCGAAAGGGAGACTCCCCGTCGCAGATCGTTGGAGCCGTTGTGCGGGCATTTCGCCCCGAAGAAATAGCCCGCAAGGCGGCCATTTTCTCCGACGTCGGGATTAGCTCGCCAATGCCTTCCTGGTCGACAGTGCTGCCCTGGATCGTCCTTCTTGTGCTGGCCTGGACCTTCCGGCGTTCCGGGCGGGCGGGCGCCATCGGTTGGCTCCTTCTCGGATTGGTCTGCGTATCCCAGGCATGGTACCTGCTGTTGTCCGAAACAGGCTGGGCCCGTCATGCGTACCTGGGTCTTGTGCCCCATATGCTGCTTCTCTGCTGCCTGCCGCCGATGCTGTGGAGGCTGGCAGGTTCACGGCGGCATCGGTGGCTTATCCCGATCGGTACGGCCGCGCTGGTGGCGGCGAGCCTCAACACCGCAGCAATGCACCCCACGTTTTCACGCGACGGGGCGTGGGCCGACCAACTCTACGCTCAGCGCCACGCGCGGGGCATGCAGGGCCTGCCTTCCGTGGCCGTGGCCTCACTGCAAGACCAGAAGGAACTCGTGGCGTTCTTCGCGGATCACATCCGTCCGGAAGATCGTGTCTATTACAAGCACGTCTTTTATGTCAGCGAAGCCTCCTCGCTGGTGGACAAGGTGTTCTTCACCTTGAGGCGGTATCGCCACCTCGACAGACGCAATCCAGATGGTGGTCATTCCTATCTGATCGTTGGGCCGTATCAACGCGGAAAGTTGGCGCCGGCGGACGTTATCCGCATCGCCGCCGACGAGGAAGACGAGGCTTCCGGCAAGCTTGTCTTCGAGAACCCGTCCTACGCGATCATCCGGTTGCCATGATCGAGACCAGGAGTGGCTTGGCCGAATCGAGTTCCTTTTCGTTACACGAAACCTTGCTTCGCAGTTGCCGTGGTTGTGAAGCAGGATTTCCCGGCAGGCCTGTGGAAGAATTGCTGCTTCGGTCGTTTGACCGGTCAAACGAGTGCGAAACCGGCCACCCCGAAACTTGCCGCATACAATGCCGCGGTGGGGCTTGCGAAATCCGTCCCCGGACGTGAACAATGAAGTGTTCAACAATTCAAGCGGCAGGATCTCTGTGAGCGCAGCGAATGGAACCGTCTGAACTCGACCGTTGGCACATGCAGCGGGCCCTGGAGCTTGCCCGGCAGGGGCAGGGGCACGTCGAGCCGAATCCCATGGTAGGGTGCGTGGTTGCGCTGGGAGCGGAGATCATTGGCGAAGGCTGGCACCGGAAATTCGGCGGCCCGCACGCGGAAGTCGAAGCGCTGAAACTCGCCGACCGGCGGGCGGCGGGCGCCACACTCTACGTTACCCTGGAACCGTGTTGCCATCACGGCAAGACCCCACCGTGCACCAGGGCCGTCGTGGAATCGGGGATACAGCGCGTCGTGGTCGCTCAGACCGACCCTTTTCCCGAGGTGTCCGGAGGCGGAGTGGCGGAACTCCGGGCCGCGGGGATCGACGTCGAGATCGGGCTCCTGGAGGAAGAGGCCCGGCGGCTGAACGCCCCGTACTTGAAGCTCGTCCGGACCGGCCGACCCTGGATCATCGCCAAGTGGGCAATGACGCTCGACGGCAAGACTGCCACCCGCGCCGGAACCAGCCAGTGGATCTCCAACCCCGAATCGCGGCAGATCGTGCATCAGATCCGCGGCCGCGTCGACGGCATCCTGATCGGCCGCGAGACAGCCCAGTTGGACGACCCGCTTCTTACGGCCCGTCCGCCGGGGCCTCGGACGGCTCTGCGGATCGTCGTTGACACCCATGCTTCGCTCTCCTCGGCGAGCAAGCTCGTCTGCACGTCGAAAGACGTGCCGGTGCTGATCGCCGTGGGCCCCCACGCATCGAAAGCCGATCGAGAGCGGTTGGTCCGGGGAGGTTGCGAGCTGTTCGTCTGCTCCGCCACGCGCCACGCCGCCCGGCTCGACCAGTTATTGGAGGAACTCGGCCGGCGGCGCCTGACGAATGTACTGGCGGAAGGGGGCGGTCGTCTGGTCGGCAGCTTGTTAGACGCCCGCCAGCTCGACGAGGCCCACGTCTTCATCGCCCCGAAGCTTCTCGGCGGCGCGGCGGCCCGCAGCCCGATGGCCGGCGAAGGAGTCGACGAAATCGCCGGCGCCCCCACCCTCGAGCATCCGGTCATCCAGGCGATTGACGGAGACGTCTACGTCTACGGCCGCGTCGCTTGGTAATGGCAGATAGCCCGCCAGGCAAAACAGCCCCAGCGAAAGCCCTTCTAAAGGCTGGTCTGTGTCCCAGCTCCTGGTCACGCCGGGGTTGATCCAAACCGGCAGTGAATTTGTGACCTATACTTGCCGCGCCCACCCAATACTCCCCGCTTGGCCCGGAGCTCCAGCCATGACAAGCCTCTCCACAACCCAGCCGTCCGCTAGCGCTCTTCGCTCTCAGTATGCCGGCCAGCCCGTCATCGCCTCGGTTCTCGGCGAGTTCGTGTCGCACCTTGAGGGCCGGCTCACTGCCATGGAGGCCGCGGTTCGAAGCTCGCAGCCGGAAGACCTTCGTCGCTTGGCGCATCAGCTCAAAGGTGCCGCCGGCGCGTACGGCTATCCTTCCCTGTCGCTGGCGGCCAGGGCGCTCGAAGAGGATGCCCGCCGTGGAGGCATGGAAGCCGCCGAAAAGACCCTGGAGGAGGTGACGGCCTTGTGTCAGGCGGTGGTCATGGGATGGGATGAGCAGCCGAGACAGGCCCACGCGTGAGCTCCGCATCCCATCCGGCTCGGACTTCGCCGACTAGGGCGTCCACGCCTTGCCATAGACCAGTTCGCCGTCGAACACCGTCGCCCGAACTTCGAGCGTAATTCGCCCGCCTTCCTCCGACGGCTCGATAAGGTCAAATTGAACGAGATCGGCGGGCATACCGGGATCCAGTCCGCCCGGCTCAAGCCCCAGAAGCTCCGCCGGATTCCGGGCGGCCATCTGCATCGCCGTGGCCAGGTCCACGCCCGCGAATGCCATCACGTTCGCGACACAGACGTTTGTCGGCAGCGCCGCACCGCCCAGCAGCTCTTGCTGTCCGGCAATGACGAGCTTGCCGTCGGGAAGGATCTCCACATCGCAAAAATCGCTGGCATATCGTCCCGGCGGCTGACCGGCCTGGCCGGAGATGTCGCTGACCAGGATGCACCGCTGGGGTTCTTTGGCTCGCACCATGCATTTCACCACGGCTGGTGGAAGATGGTGGCCGTCGACGATGATTCCGGCCACCAGACGGTCCTCGGCCATTTGTTCCCACACGTAGTTGCGAAGCCGGTGGAGCATCGGATGCGAGCCGTTTCCCAGATGCGTGCTCATCCTGGCCCCGGCGTCCACGGCCGCCCGGATCTGCTCAGGGCTGGCCGACGTGTGGCCGATCGACACAATCACGCCCGTATCGGCAACGCGCCGGATAAACGCCGGCGAGTCCTCATATTCGGGCGACAAAGTCAGAATGCGGACCCGCCCGCCGGCCGCCTCCTGAAAGCGTTGAAACTCGTCCCAGTCGGGCGGGTGGATGCAGGCGGCCGGATGGGCGCCCCGCGCGCCGTCCTGCGGAGTGATAAACGGCCCTTCGACATGAATCCCCGGCAAACGCCGGCCTAGTTCCCGCGAAGCCTCGCACGCAGTTCGGAGCGCCCGCAGGGCGTGCGTCATCACCGCGGACGTTTCCGTGGTGACTGTCGGGCAGAGCCGGGTCACACCGAACTCGGCAAATGCGTCCGAAATCCGTTGGACCTTTTCCGGCGTGAGTGTCGCGGCGCTGAATTCCTGGCCCCCGTAGCCATTCACCTGAACGTCGAGCAAACCCGGCCCGAGCCAAGGCCACCGGCCGGCCTCTTCAGCCCCAATTGCGACCTCCACAATCCGTGAAACCCTGCCGTCCGCCGTCTCCAGCACGACCGGCTGGGCGGTATCGTAGCGTCGACCGTACAGTTGCATCGGCATGAAGCACCTCCGACGCAACTGTAGCGGATTTCACCCGCGGAAGAAAGGACCGGGAGTCGGCGTGGGGTATTGGAGTGATAGAATGTTGGAGTGATGGAACGGTAGAGTCCGTTCGAACTGCCCGCTATCGCTTCACCATTGCATCACTCCAATCCTCTTGCGTCTTCAATAGGTTCGGGTCCGCGGCGCGAGCACGATCGCCGCCGGTCCGTAGCCCGTCCAGCGCGAGGGATACCAGTGGTTGTTCGATGTCCAGTGCGGCGAGTAGTCACCGTGGAAAGGGTCGGAACTCGCGGACGGCCGAAGGTTCGAGAAGCCGAACCACCTGCGCGATTCGATCCGGTTCTGCCGCTGTGCGGCACGAATTTCAGCATTCCGGCGGACAGCCAACAATGGATCCTGGTACAACCGCATCTGCTGCTCGTAGAACCACATATCGGGCGTCGGCGTCAGTTCGCCGGGAGAGATGGTCCCGGCGAAGATGGTTGGTTTCTCTGACGGTTTCTCGGCCGAGGCCGGCACGGCTGGCAGCGCAAAAAAAGCCACTAAAGCGATGGGTAGCCACTTCATCGACAAATTCTCCTTGCAGGGGCCCGAGGGTCGATCCTTTATTGGCATTCGGCCCGCGCGGGTCTGCCGGATTAGAGAGATTTTGCCGAATCTACGACCGTAGCCACTGCCGCCGTCTTCCCGGCAGTCTGGGCTGCTTAGGTAATCGGCCCGCGCGGCTTAAGAAACTGCTGGTACCGGCCAACATCCGTCACCAGCACGTAGACGAGTTGGTTCTCACGCCACGCCGATGCCACTGCTTGCGCCGTCTCGTATTGCGGCCGGAATGCAGGGGCTTGCGGCAGATCTTGCCCTGTGCCATCCACTACGTAGAGAGTAGCTCGCGTGCCGCCCGGAACCCGGAAATCGTAGGCGATTCCACTGCGGCCCAAGAAGCCCTCAACTCGACGCCACCGAATATCGGGCAGCATCTTGAGCTGGGAACTGAAAGGGTAACCCGCCGGGGCAGTGCTGAGAGGTTCCCCCTGCGGCTCGCCTCGGTCGGTCGCAAACTGGCTGATCCCTTCCGTACTGGCAGTGTGCCAATCCGTCTCCACCAGCTCCGGCTGGATAATCCCCGGAATAAGGACCAACGCGACCGCAGCGGCAATCCCCGCGGCGGCGGCCAATGAAGCAAACACGCGGCGAGAATATCGCCGTCGGGGCCGAGCGGACGCCGCGCACGGCAATGCCTCTGCCGCGTTCTCCCCGACCTCGACATTCTGCGCGGCGGCAACTTCGGCCAGGATTCGATCGGCCAACCCCTCGGGCACGGGCACATCGTGAAACGCTTCTGCAAGCTTCGCGTCCAGATGCTGAATCCGTTCGAATCTCCGGTCCAAATCGGGGTGGGCGGCAAGCTGGGCGGACAGAAATGCCAGGTCGGGATCCGATAAGTCATCGCTCCCCGGACGGCATGCCTCCATCGCTTCCAGGATCTGCGGATCGTGGATTGGTTGGTCGTTCATGAAGGTCACCCTGGCCTCTTGGCGGAACTGGGATGTTGGCTTGCCGCCCCCTCCTCAGGGTCGAACAGCCGCGACCGGAGATGCGACTTGGCCCTGGCCAAACGACTCATCACGGTGCCTATCGGCATGTCGAGCTTTTCGGCGATCTCGCGATACGAACAGCCCTCATAGTAAAACATCACCAGCACGACGCGAAAAACCTCCGGCAACTCGCCGATCGCCTCCTGGAGCCGAGCAGGATCGATCTCGTTCTCCTCGGAGGTCTCGGCAGGAATCCACTCGACCTCGTAGTTCAGATCCCCGACCGGCAACGGACGCCGCTTCTGCCGGCTCTTGAGGAAGCAGTTCCTCAAGATGGCAAACAGCCAACTCCGAGCGCTTTCGACATTGCGCAACTGGTTCAGCTTCTGCTGCGCCGTGAGGAATACCTGCTGGGTGAGGTCCTCCGCATCGGGTACGGAGCCGGTGAGCCGGTAAGCATATCGGTACACCCCCCCGTGGTGCTCCTGCACCAGTTGAGCCATGTCCATCGCGACTCCGTCGTCGGACATAATAAGGGCACTTCCAACAACTAGAGGCTCAAACGGCGGGAGTTATTCCCGCACAACTGAAAAAGCTCAACCCTTTAGGATATCAGGCTGCCTGCCAGGTTTCCACGGTGCGCAGTGGGGCCGGAAGCAATGGGGGGTGGTAATCTATGAGCCGAATCGGGGGTCGCGTTGTTCCAACTCCCTAATCTGAGTAGAATCGTCAATGGCAGCCGATCATTCAGCGAGCCCGGCGGACTATTTCATAGGCATATCCAGGAGTTGCCGGTGGCAACGGGAAATCACGACCTCGCGCAATCGCGTTTTTTGCTCTATGGGGTGCCATGGGAAACGTACCTTGCGTTGCGCGATCTACCGCAGAATGGGCACGTCCGGATGACCTACGATCGCGGAGCGCTGGAAATGATGACGCCCTCGAAGCGCCACGAACAGTTCGCCGTGATGATCGAATTGTTAATCCATACATGGGCCGAGGAGATCGGCATCGATATTCTGGGCTGCCGTACGATGACCTGCCGGCGCGACGATCTCGAACGAGGCTTCGAACCGGACAATTGCTACTACGTCGCGCACGAGGCTCAGATGCGCGCCAGGGAGGAGTTGGACCTGTGCGTCGATCCACCGCCCGACCTGGCGGTAGAAATCGACCTCAGCACACGGAGCGTGGAAAAGCTGGATCTCTATCAGGCATTCGGGGTTCCCGAGGTGTGGCGGTACGATGGAGATGCTATCCATGTCCATCTGCTCGACGCCCCGGGCCACTATGTCCTGGGCTCGTCGAGCCTCGCATTTCCCGGCTTTCCTCTCGCCGACGCGGGAGACATCTTGCGCGAGACCGGCAGGCATAGTCAGACGGCGCTGCTGAGGCAATTTCGCACCCGCGTACGAGACAACCGGGCCCGATGAGTGCCGACATCACCCCCGCTTCGGCTTCGGCACCCGTGAGCCGGAACTCCCTTGCCTGCGTTTCCGGCGCTGGCCGCGACCTTCGCGAGTCGCATGCTCCACGTGCACCTCGTTCATCTGTTTGCCGATCTGGTCGCGCATCTGCACGATTCGGTCCCGGATCGCCGCCGCCCGTTCGAACTCCAGCGCCTCGGCGGCGGCCATCATCTCGGCTTCCAGTTCGGCGAGAAATTCTTCGGTCACGTACTGCGATTCCTCCGCCATCCCCACGGCGGCGTTGGAGCTCGCGTGGGCCGCGGCTTCCGCTTCAATCCCCGACCGGATCGCCTTGCGGATCGTCTCCGGAGTGATCCCGTGCTCGCGGTTGTACTCTTCCTGCACGGCACGCCGGCGCCGGGTCTCCTCGATCGCCCGCTGCATCGAGTCGGTCACCTTGTCGGCATAGAGGATCACCTTCGCATTCACGTTGCGGGCCGAGCGGCCGATCGTCTGCATCAGCGACGTCTCGCTCCGCAGGAAGCCCTCCTTGTCGGCATCCAGGATGGCAACCATCGACACCTCGGGCAGATCGAGACCCTCGCGGAGCAGGTTGACGCCCACCAGCACGTCGAACTTCCCTTCGCGGAGCTCGCGAAGCAGCTCGACCCGCTCGAACGCGTCCAGCTCGCTGTGCAGCCACTTGCAGCGGACGTCCTGCTTGCTGAAATACGCGGCCAGGTCCTCGGCCAGCCGCTTCGTGAGCGTGGTGACCAGCACCCGCTCGCCCACGGCCGCACGCCTGCGGATCTGGTCCAGCAGGTGCGGCACCTGTCCGCGGGCCGGAGCCACTTCGATCTCCGGATCGAGCAGACCCGTGGGCCGGATCACCTGCTCGACGACCTCGCCGCCGGTCTTGTCCAGTTCGTAAGGTCCGGGCGTGGCGGAGACGAAAACCACCTGGTTGATCCGCTGCTCCCACTCGTCGAACTTCAGCGGCCGATTGTCCAGCGCGCTGGGCAGGCGGAAGCCATGCTCCACGAGCGTCATCTTCCGGTTGTGATCGCCCGCGTGCATCCCTCGGATCTGCGGCACGGTCACGTGCGATTCGTCGACGAACAGAAGAAAATCCTCGGGAAAGAAACTGAAGAGCGTGTCGGGCGGGCTGCCCGGCTTGCGCCCCGAAAGCGGCCGGCTGTAGTTTTCGATCCCCGGGCAGTAGCCGACCTCCTGCATCATCTCGATGTCGAACCGGGTGCGGGCGTTCAGCCGCTGCGCCTCCAGCAGCTTGCCCTGCCTCTTGAAAATCTCTAGCCGCTCCTCCAGTTCCTTCCGGATCTCGTCGATCGCGGCCGCGATCCGTTCGTCGGGCATCACGAAGTGCTTGGCCGGATAGATGTAGAGCTCTTCCAGCCGCTGGATCACCTCGCCGCTGGCGGGATTGATGATCGAGAGCTGTTCCACCTCGTCGCCCCACAGCTCGATCCGCACCCCGAACTGCTCGTACGACGGAAACACCTCGATGCAGTCGCCCCGGACGCGGAATTTTCCCGACTCGAATGCAACGTCGTTCCGCTCGTACTGGATGTCGACAAGCCGGGAAAGGATCAACTCACGCTGGACGACCTCGCCCAGCCTGAGGCCCACCATCATCGAGCGGTAGTCTTCCGGCGATCCCAGGCCGTAGATGCACGAGACGCTGGCAACGATGATCACGTCGCGGCGACTTACCAGCGCACTGGTCGTCGCCAGACGCAGCCGGTCGATTTCCTGGTTGATCGAAGCGTCTTTCTCGATATAGATGTCACGCTGCGGGATATAAGCTTCCGGCTGGTAGTAGTCGTAATAGCTGACGAAGTAGTGGACCGCATTGTGGGGAAAGAACTCTTTGAACTCGCTATAGAGCTGAGCGGCCAGCGTCTTGTTGTGCGACATCACCAGCGTCGGCCGCTGGATCTTCTGGATCACGTTGGCCATCGTGAACGTCTTGCCTGATCCGGTTACACCCATCAGGGCCTGACATCTCTTCCCCGAACGGATCCCTTCCGTCAGAGCTTCGATGGCCGCAGGCTGATCGCCGGCAGGGGGGAATGGGCTTTCGAGCTGGAACAAGGCACGCTCCTCGATCTCTGCGGACGGTGACGCACGATTGGCCAATCCTCTATTCTACGCGTATTGGCGAAACCGTCACTCCCGCGTTTTGCCTCCGACAGGGACTGCCCGCCAAGACAATCATCTTTTCCCCTAATTGAAATTTCACGATTCGTGGAATTATCGTGGGGGCGGGGCTGGCGTTCTAGCCTGCAATCGTGGCTCCCACCGGGCGAGCCCGGCGGCGGCCCATTCCACGAATTGTGAAATCTGATTTAGACGCTGCACTGGTGCAGTCCCTCGCCACCCCCAGGATTGACAGGCCCACCAGCGCGGCGACAGAATGGCGGACGCAATCAAGCTTCTCGATTCAAAGGGGCTGTCAAAGAGGAATCTCGGCCGTATTTCGAACCTTGCGCTTGCACGCAACAGGAAGGGACATCATGCGCAAAAGCTTCGCGGTCAATCGGAAGCCGTCTACCCCCTCGCTCGACAAGATGCTCGGCAGCCGCCGCCGACCGGGAAGCGATTTGCAGCATCGGCGATTGCGCATCGAGCCGCTGGAAGAACGGCGGATGCTGTCCGTCGGCCCTTCCACGGAACCTCTCGGCCCGTTGAATCTAGGTGCGATCGACCAACAGATCGTCTCGGACCTCGAGTTTGCGGACGGGCCCGTGTGTTTTCGCGTGGAGACCTCGCAGGCCGGCACCCTCACGCTTCAGGCATCCGACACCAGCGCACACCTCACGCTCTACGATTCCGCCACGACCGAACTGGTCTCAGCCGCCGGCCGGATCGATTACCAGGTGCCGGGGCCCGGGGTGGTCTACTACGCCGACGTGGTCGGGAGCGAACCGGCGGACCTGGTGCTGACTAACCTGGTGCAGCAGATTGGCACAAGCGTCGCCGTCCGCGGAACCGAAGGGGACGATCGGTTCCTCATGGATGCGGGCTCCCGGCGCCTGATGATCAATGATATCACCTACGAGTTCACCGCCGCCGAAGCCACCACTTTTTCATTCGACGGCCTGGACGGTGCCGACCAGGTGCGGTTCATCGGCACACTCGCCTCGGATCGTGCGACCCTCCAGCCGAACTCGGGCTCGTTCGAGGGCGAAGGCTACCGGCTCAGTACGATCAACGTCGAGTCGAGCGATTACGACGGCGCCGGCGGCAATGACACCGTCACGGTCTGGGGTTCGAAAGGCCGGAACGCCTACACGGCCTGGCCCGGCCATGCCGAAATGGCCGGCGACGGCGTTTCGATCCATGTCGCGGCCGACACCGTCTATGCGCGCGGCAACGGCGGCGGCGACACGGCAACCTTCCACGATTTGCCCGGTGGCGACGATCTATTGGAGTTCTTCCCCATCTGGGCTCGCATGACCGGCGACGGATATTTCCACCATGTCCGCGGCTTCAAGACGATGATCGGCGAGGCGGAACTCGGCGACGCCGACGCGGACAAAGTCGTCTTCCGCGGCTCAAGGGCCAACGATTGGCTGCGCTCGACGCCCGCCGCCACCCGCTTTCTCAGCGGCACCGGGAGCGTGTGGCACATTGCCAAAGGATTCGATGCGACGGTCGCCTACGGCAGGGGTGGCAGCGACAAGCTGATCATCCACGACACCGTCGGCGCGGACCGGCTGAACCTCAAACCGCGCGAAGCCGGCATGATCGCACCAGGCTATACGGTCGCCGCCTACGGGTTTCCCAGCGCTGAAGCCATACGCGTGAACCACAACGACAGCGAGGACAGGATCGTTCTGGAGGACTCGCCGCGCGACGATACGATGGAGGGCAACCCGGCGGAAACCAGGATGTTCCGGACCGGCGCCGATCTCGACGATCCGGGCTACTCCTGGCAGCGAGGCGACTACCTGAACCGCGTGACGGGCTTTCCGAACGTGAGAGCCTATAGCACGCGCAGCGGAACCGATGTGGCGCTGCTGTACGACCACAATACGGGCGATCCCGATGACATGGCGATTCGAGACGACGTGTTCGTGGCGGGTCCCGCGGTCTCCCATTTATCGAGTGCTGACTACAAGTTGTGGACCTATATGTTTGATGAGGTCCAAGCAAAAGCGACTCTCGGCAGCGACAGCGTTACTCTTCTCGGCACCGATGGCGCCGACAGCTTCGAGGCTACGGCCACATATGCAGTTCTATTCGGCGCTAACTCGCAGACCGCGTTCAGTAATTTCGCAGAAGGTTTTGACGAGATCCATGCCTTTGGTGGAGCCGGCATGGACAAGGCATTGGTTCCCGACGGGGCAGCCGTCCCACTGAGCTTTGAGCCGTCCACCGGCATTTCCTTGACGGACATGGGGGCTACCTTATGGCTTGACCAGTTCGAAGAGATCGAACCCGCCGGCGCCGGCCAACCGCCAACCGTGGCCTCTGCGCCCACGCTGGCGGCCATTTCGGATGTGACGCTGTACGCGGGCGCACCGTTGCACATCGCCCTGGACGGGTTCGATAGCGACGGCGACACGTTAACCTACTCGGTTTCAAGCACTAACTCGGCCCTGACGACCACGGTGCCCCAGGGCAACCGCACCATGAAGATCTCCGTGGCCGGTTACGGAGATATGAAGTTTGAACTGTTCGAGGACCTCACGCCTCGGACCACGGCCCGGATTACTGAACTGGCCCAGTCCGGCTTCTACAACGGGCTGACGTTTCATCGGGTGATCGACAACTTCATGATCCAGGGCGGCGACCCTACGGGAACCGGCGCCGGCGGTTCCGGCGTTTACTTCGACGACGAGTTCCATCCGGATCTTCAGCATACAAGCGCAGGGATCCTGTCGATGGCAAAGAGCAGCGATGACACCAACGATTCGCAGTTCTTCATCACGGACACCGCCACGCGACACCTGGACTTCAACGACAGCATATTCGGCTTTCTGACCGAGGGAGATAGCGTTCGCAACCAGATCAATGCCGTCGACACGGATTCGAGCGACAGGCCGCTCACGCCGGTTGTCATGAGTTCGGTAACCGTCTTTTACGACAACGAAAACGGTGTCCTGCGGCTGTCCGCGCCGGAGGGGACAACGGGCCAGGCCGACGTGACTGTCACGGTCAGCGATGGCCACGGCGGCACCGCGCAGCGAACGTTCCATGTCACGATCCAGCCGGATAGCTGGAATGCGCAGCCCTACCTGCTGCCGATCGATCCGGTGCAGACCACGGTCGACACGCCTGTCCACTTCAGCATCCCCGCAACGGACATCGAAGGCGACCCGATCTATTACGACGGCATGGCGTATCCCGTAAATGCCGATCTCCAGGTCGATGTCAATTCGACTACAGGAAGCGTGGTGGTGACACCGAAAAACGGGATCATCGGCACTCACACGATTATGGTCGCCGTCCGTGCCGCCAACGGCAATGACTGGGACACTCAGTTGGTTCCGATCAACATTGCCGACGATGACACACCGGTCGTGACGATTGGCGCGACCGACGCCGCGGCGGCCGAACCGTCGAACGACGGCACGTATCGCATTACACGAACCGGTTCGACCGAAGCTGCGCTCACCATCACGTTCGCTATGAGCGGAACCGCCACCCGCGGCACGGGAAACGATTACGTACTGAAGGTTGGCACCACCGACGTGACCGGGACAACGGTGACGATCCCCGCTGGCCAATCCTCGGTCGATGTGACGCTGGAAGTGCTCGATGACACTGCGATCGAGACGGCCGAGACGGCCGTGCTAATCCTCCAGTCCGGCGCCGGCTACACCCTGGGCGCCCAGCATAGTGTAACCATAACCATCGCCGACGACGAAAACGGAAATTCGGCGCCCACGTTCGCCGCCATCCCCGATGTCACGGTTTACTCAGGCTCGCCCCTACATGTTGGCTTGGATGGGTTCGACGCCGACGGTGACACGCTGACGTACTCAGTCTCGAGTAACAATTCCGTCTTGACGACCACCGTCCCGCAGGGTGCCCGAAGCATGCGGATATCCGTCCAGGACTACGGGGACATGGTGTTCGAGCTGTTCGAGGATCTTACACCTCGGACCACGGCCCGGATTATCGAACTGGCCCAGTCCGGCTTCTACAACGGGCTGACGTTTCATCGGGTGATCGACAACTTCATGATCCAGGGCGGCGACCCTACGGGAACCGGCGCCGGCGGTTCCGGCGTTTACTTCGACGACGAGTTCCATCCGGATCTTCAGCATACGAGCGCAGGGGTCCTGTCGATGGCAAAGAGCAGCGATGATACCAACGATTCGCAGTTCTTCATCACGGACACCGCCACGCGACACCTGGACTTCAACCACAGCATATTCGGCTTTCTGACCGACGGAGATAGCGTTCGCGACCAGATCAACGCCGTCGACACGGATTCGAGCGACAGGCCGCTCACGCCGGTTGTCATGACTTCCGTGACCGTCTTCTGCGATCATGAAAACGGCGTTGCGCGGCTCTCGGCGCCCGAAGGGACAGCCGGCGAGGCCGACGTGACTGTCACCGTCAGCGACGGCCACGGCGGCACCGCGCAGCGAACGTTCCACGTGACAATCCTGCCGGATACGAGCAATGCGCAGCCGTTCTTGCTGCCGATCGCTCCCGTGCAGACCACTGTCGATACTCCTGTTCAGTTCAACATCCCTGCAATGGATATCGAAGGCGACCCGATCTATTACGACGGCATGGCGTATCCGGAGAATGCCAACCTTCAGGTCGACGTCAATTTATCGACCGGAAGCGTGCTGGTGACACCCAAGAACGGGATCATCGGGACCCACACGATCATGGTCGCGGTGCGGGCGCCGAATGCAAACGCGTGGGACACACAGTCGGTTCCTATCACCATCGCGCCTTCGATCAGCATTCAATTGCTTGCCAGTGCCGACACGGGGTTGAGCAGCAGCGACCGCATTACCAACCTCGACAATACCCCCGGAAAGACGCTACGATTTCTTGTTAACGGCGTGACTTCCGGCAACGTGATTTCGCTCTACGCTGATGGGAATAACCTCATCGGCCGGGCGACCGCCAGCAGCACTTCGGCGACGATCGAGACCAACGGAACCTTTGACCTTTCGGACGGGGTGCACTCGATCACGGCTAAGCTCGATCAGTCGAGTCAGGCTTCGTCGCCGCTCGCGATTACGGTCGACACGGCTGCCCCGGTGTTCACATCCTCGCCGGCGCTCGGCGCAGGACAGGGAACCGAGTATGTTTACAATGCGAAGACATCCGGGGAGAGCAGCGGGCAGATTCGCTATCAGTTGACGCAGGCGCCGGCTGGCATGATTGTAAACTTGAATACGGGCCGGGTCACCTGGACGCCCGCGGCGGGGCAAACGGGCAGCCATCCCGTGACACTGCGAGCGTCCGATCTTGCCGGAAACTCGGTCGACCAGTCGTTCCAGGTTTCCGTCAACGACGCGCCGGTCATCCAACCGATCGGAAACAAGGAAGTCCAAGCAGGGCAGACACTGCTGTTCACCGTTTCCGCGACCGACACGGATCAGCCGCTGTCCTTCAGCCTGGAAGGCGCTCCGCAGGGTGCGACAATCGACGCGGAGACGGGAGCGTTTACCTGGGCGACCACCGAGGCCGACGGACCGGGCCAGTACACCGTCACCGTGAAGGTGACGGATGCCACCGGGGCCGCCGGGCGCGAGTCGTTCGTGGCCACCGTGACGGAAAGCAATACGCCTCCTGTAATCGCCCTCGGATCCGAAGCCGGCAGCACCAGTCGACCGGAAGTTAAGATCTTCGACGCCGCCACTTTTGAACTCCGCAGCGAATTCCTCGCCTACGAACCCGAGTATCGCGGCGGCGTCCGCGTGGCTGTCGCGGACCTCGACGGCGACGGTCAGGCCGAGGTGATCACGGCTCCCGGCCCCGGCCACGCTCCGCTGATCAAAGCCTTTAACCTCGATGGCCAGGAACTCACCACCTTCCGCATCAATGCCTACGATCCCGCCTTCGCCGGCGGGATCCACTTGACAACTGCCGACGTCGACGGCGACGGTTGGTCCGACATTCTCGCCGTGCCCAGCCGCGGAACCTCCGTCGTCCGTGCGTTCCGCAACCAAGGGGAAACCAATCCCGCCGATCCGTTCAGCGACACGCCCTGGCGAGAGTTTCCTGCATTTCCAACCGACTTCATCGGCGGAGCCACGATCGCGGCAGCCGATCTGACCGGAGACGGTCAGGCAGAGGTGATTGTCGGCTCCGGTTCCGGAATGGAAGCTGCAATCCGTGTCTTTGACGTCGCCACCCCCGCGGCGAACTACGAGCCGATCCGTACCATCACGCCTTTTGGCAGCGGCTTCCGCGGCGGCGTCTATGTCTCCGTCGGCCGGGTGAATGACGATCCGATACCGGACATCATCGCCTCCGCCGGACCCGAAGGTGGATCGCTCGTGCGGGTGTTCAGCGGCTTGGACGAAACACTCCTCAGTAGTTTCTTCGCGCTGGCCGACGCCGGACCGAATGCGGCGGTTCGCACCGTGGCTCGCGATACGAACGGCGACGGATTGGTGGACTATCTGTTCAGCGTCCAAGGACCGGATAATCGCACCGGGCAAATTCGCCGTTTCCGACCGGACGGACAGTACGTTGATTCTGTTCTGCTCAGCGATCCGGACTTCCCCAACGGATTTAATTTGGGGTGAGTTTGAGGGAAGTTCCACCTGTTCCGATTTTGTGAGTTCGTCCGGATCCGACGCTGAGTTTCTCGCGCCGGCGCCTGCCGCGGAAACAGTCATAACCCCGACATTCGGAAAAACTCTCACGCGGATCTTTATTCCACGAGCACTTCCACGAGTTTGCCTCGCGCGCGTGTCTGGGTTGTGCCGATTTTTCCTGAAGAGACGCCAGTGGCGCATTTGCTGATGGCGCCGATCTTGCCAAAGTGGTAGTATCCTCGCGGATTCCATTCATCACGGCGGCCTGCACGAAAAGGAGTGCATCAATGAGGAGGTTGTTCTGCGTTGTGGCAATGGCTGTCCTTTCGGCCTCGGGCTTGGCGAGCGCTGCCGAGGAGGTTGCTCCAATCAGTGGAACATGCGGAAGCTACCGGTGCGCATGCTGTACCTGTTCAGCACCGTGGTACGCAACTGCCGATGCATTCCTGTTGACGCGAGATGATGATGCCCGCAACACCGCGGTGGTCCTCGACTCCGACACGCGTCAGACGCTCATGTCCACCGGCGGCCTCGATTTCGATTGGGAAGCCGGACCGCGTCTGATGTTGGGATACCATCTCAATGCCTGCTCCAGCCTGGAAATCGGCTACTTGGGGCTGCACGATTGGCACGCAGATTCCATGGTGGTCGGCCAAGATCGGCTCAGCATTCCGGGCGACCTGGGATTGGCCAGCCTCGACCTGAACCGTGCCGACGTCATGTGGCTGAACTACGGTTCCGAGTGGCACCACGTCGAGCTGAACTACATCCGCAGAACCGATTACCTCGCATGGCTGGTTGGGTTTCGCTACGTGAACCTGGACGAACAACTCACTATCCGCGGACTCGATTTCGATTCCGGTCAGAGCGACTACAGGACGACAACCTCCAATCACCTGTACGGGTGCCAGATCGGCGGGATTTGGCAGGGGCGTCGCGGGCGGCTCGGTTTGGACTTAACGGGCAAGGTCGGATTGTACGGCAACGCGGCCGAGCAGCACAATATCGTCGGGGACCTTAATAACACGTTGATGCTCCGCAATGCGAATGCGGACAACGGCCAAACCGCTTGTGTCGCCGAGCTAGGGCTGTTCGGCACGTTGCAGCTTAATCGCTGTCTTCTGTTCCGCGCGGGCTATGAACTGATTTGGCTGGAAGGGCTCGCCCTGGCTCCGGATCAACTCGATTTCACCGATACGGCCTCAAGCGGCACAACGATCGACACAACGGGCAGCGTCTTCTTCCACGGGGCACGGATTGGTCTGGAAGCCCGATGGTAGGCTGTTCTTGAGACGTTCTGCTGCTGAGTGGTTCTTATTGCCCGCCGCTGCCCGTTACCGAGGCAGGCGTTGTAGTGATCTGCCCGTACAGCTCATGCACCTTCCCCACGATCCGCTCCTCCAGCGTCGCCTTCCACGGACAGCATTTTGCCTCATACCCGCCTTCCTCGAGCACCCGCTTGCTGGCGATGTAATTGTCGTACGAGTTGGAGTAGCCCGCGACCCAGATGGCCGGCCCCTCCGGTTCGGCAAGCTCCCGCTTCAGCCTCAGCCCGTAGTCGACGACCACCTCGTTGCCCAGCGCGACGAGCGAAAGATCGTTGCCGAAGCGAACGATCTGCACTGGATAGGGAGAGTCGGGCCGATTCGGCGTCGCGGATTCCAGATCCACCGTTTCCAGGACCGAGCGGAGCGGGCCGTGCAGGGCGCGGCGGTGTAGCGGCGTCCGCTGCCCGACCTCCAGCGCCGCCTCGACCGCCGTGGCCAGCGAGCGGCCGTGCTTCTTCGCGTATTCCAGCTCGCTGCGGGGATACGGGTTCTGATCGGCCCCGCAACCCATCAGGAACATCGCCGTCGTCCCGGGGTGGTCCTTCTCAAAATACTCCTGCGCGTAACCGGCGTAGTCGCCGAGCCACCGCAGGAATCCCATCGTGGTATTGTGACATGGGTATCCGAACAGCACCGCACGGAGCTCGTCGTCGGCGCCGGCGACGCGGAGAACCGGCACCGTGTGGTCGACCGGCCCGTCCGGGTTGGGATGGTTGCGATACCCGCTCTCGGTCGGCGTGCGCCGGTTCATGGCGAAGCCGCAGCGGGCGTGGCAGTAGGACAGCGACGCCGGTTCAAGCCGCCCCAGCGCTTCGCCCACCAGGTCGACCACCTTGCCGGCGAGCGAATCGAAATAGTCCTTGGCCTCATCGCGACCGTAGGCAGGGCCGCAGTGGGTATGCGATGCGTTCATCAGCAGTGCATTGGCCGGCAGGTTGTACTTCTGCTGGACCTGCTCGGCGACTGCCGTGCGGAGTCGTTCGATGACACCGATGAGGTCCATGGTGACGATGACGAGCCGATTTCCGTCGCGGTCCTCGATCGCAAGCGCCTTGGCATACAGGTCCTGTTCGGTTCCTTCGGCCGGTTCTTTTCTGCCGGCATAGCCGGACATGGGCAACGGACGCCCGGGAGTAATCACGACCGATGCCGCCCCGGCTTTCCACTCGGGGACTTCCGCAGTCTTCTCTTCCGCCGCGAAGGTCGTTGAAGAGAAAACCAGAGCAAATAGCACGCAGAGCACAATTCTCTTCATCATTCGGTCTCCTCGTGTTAAAGGTGAGTTCTGCGGGAGAAAGTCACTCAAACTGTAAACGCCACCACCGGATCTCGCGTCGGTGGGGCGATACGCCTGGGTAACCAAGCAAACGCTAAAGAGTTTCGTTCCGTGTTTGCGCCCGCCGCTCGGCCCCTATGGCCGAGCGGCGAAAGCGAAAAACACGGAACGGTCTGCAGGAGGGCGGTTTCCAGTCGTTAAACATCGCCCCACCGGAATAAACCACGGTGGTGGCGTTTACAGTTTGAGAAAGTTATCGGTCGCAATTGATGAGGCCGAGTTTCGTTTCAGGCCGGTTACGAACCGCCCACAGCCGCAGCAATGCCAGCATCAGCGTGTCGCCGTTCGTCACCGCCTCGTAGTGATCGTGAAGATGAGAAGCTCTCGGCAGCGGGCAGTCGCCCGTGAGGAACAGCCGGATGCCCTCCTGGGCAAACTGCTCGGCGGCGGCGAGGTATTTCTTGTCGCCGCTCAGTTCGTGTGCATTGAGCACAAGGAGAATCGCGCTACCCATCGTCCCCGGCCAGAGCGGCTCGGTGAGTTGGATCGGACTGTCGCAATACACGCCGGCTGCCGCCAGAACCGCGCGGCGATAAACCGCCAACTCGACCTGCCGATAGCGGAGCATCCAGACGTTGGCCTCGCCGGCCAAGGGGCTGCCGCCGTAGGCATTCGACCAGAGATTGCTGCTGCCGACGCCGGCGTGGGCCTTGGTGAAAACCTCATCGTTTGCCGAGGCCGCCTCCCGCATCTTCGCGGCCAGCGGAGTCGGTACGTGCGGGGCCGCGCCCGCCAGCGACACGGCCAGCGAGAGGTCATAAGCCCTGCGGCCCCCCTTGCGCTTCGATCCGCCGGTGAGGTAACCACCCTCGTGAAGGCGTGCCCGCTCCAGGCCGTCCAGGACCGACTCGATCGCTCGGAGGAAGGTCTCATCGCCGGTCTTTGCATAGGCCGTCGCCCAGGTCTCGATGTAGAATCCGCCGTGGCGGGCGTAGGGCGCCTCCGTGTCGGGCCCGTGTGCATCAATCCTCGCATGGCGGGAGAAGTCGCCCGTCTTGTGATCGCCGATCTGGTGCTCCCACAGCCCCGCGGCGAATCGGCGGCAGGCCTCCGGAGCGAGCCGCCAACTCCGTTCCCACAGGACCCAGGGCCGATAAAACTCGTGGATGTTCCCGACCGGTTTGTCGATCCGACCCTCCGTCCGGAAATCCCATCCCGCGTGTTCCCCCCACCAGAAAAGACCCGTGGCCGCACTCTGACACTTCTCGAAGCAGAACTTCAGCGAACGGTCGGCTTCGGAAGAGTAACGAGACTCTCCGGTAAGGTCCGCCAACGCATAAAGGATCTGGTAGAGGTTCTCACAATGCTGCGGATTGCCTCCCGCAAGCATTCGGTCATGCGGGCGAACGCCCCAGAGTTCCCGAGGAATGGCTTCCACCTGCTTCAGCGCTTCGCCTTCGAGCATCCGCATGGTCCCGCGATCCAGCGCCTCCGCGAAGAGCGGAGATTGCCGGCTCCCGTAAACGTCCCGTCCCTGCGAGATCATCGCATCCGCATAAGCACGGACGATCCCGAGGTAATCGACTGCCTCCGCGCCCCGCAGCGCCGAATCCGAGCAAAGGACAAACAGAATCACGTGGGCTCGCAATAAACGTCGCATGGCAGGTTTCTCCCGAGAAGTTCGTGAACTTATCCGCCACCATTCTGACATACTCGCCCCAAGAATCAATCCAACCGGGGTGAGTGCCCGCAAGCAGGTCGGCAGCCAGGCCCCTGCCGGTTCATCCGGCAGGTAAACGAGGTTCCAAAGCTAGCGAGAAAGCCCGCCACCACACAGACCCCTGCCGGTTCATCCGGCAGGTGAACGAGGTTCCAAAGCTAGTCGAGAACTCGCAGCAGCAGAGCTTGCTCGGCAGCTTCCGAGCAGGCGAGCGGACGGGTCCGATATGGCTTTGCCCATGCTTCGCCTGCAAGAATCCGGTATGATTGTTCGTTGCCCCATCCTTCCGCTTCACCTCATTTCCGAGAGAATCCGCCGTCATGCCTGATCGTAGTTGGACGCTGCTGGACAGCCGACAGATCGCTCAGTATCCGATCCTTCGCCTGCGGGAAGACCGCTATCGTTTCGAGCCGACCGGTGCGGAGTCGAACTTCGTCGTGTGCGACACGGCCGATTGGGCGTTGATCATTGCCACGACGACCGAGGGGGAGTTGATCCTGATCCGCCAGTATCGCCATGGCGTGCAAGAGGTCGTTCTTGAGGTGCCCGGCGGCGTGCTGGACCACGACGAATCGCCCGAGGAGGCGGCCCGTCGCGAGCTTCGCGAGGAGACCGGATACGAAGCCGGCCGCGTGCGGTATCTCGGCAAAATGCTTCCGAACCCCGCGATCAACAGCGCCCGGATGCACGTCCTGCTGGCCGAGGATTGCCGGTGGGCCGGCCCTCCGCAGTTCGACGCGTTCGAGCAGATCGAACTGGTGCTGCGGCCGTTCGAGGATGTCCCCAAAATGATCGCCGACGGCGAGATCGTCCACGCGCTGGTAATCGCCTCGTTTGCGCTGCTGCGGTCCGTTCAGCGAGGCGTCTGATGCACGTGGCCGTTTACGGGGCGGAAGCGAGGACCATGAAGGCGCCGTTGCGTCAGACCTCATCGGGCACCACGTAAGGTGCTCGGTAGTTGCGAGTCAGAAGCTCGTCCGCTTCCGCGTCGCCGACGAAGCGTTCCTTGACGGGATCGAACCGGAGCGTCCGGCCGGTCGCGTAGGCAACGTTGGCCAGGTGGCAGAGGGCGGCCGACTTGTGCCCCTCCTCGATGTCCGAGTACAGGTCGGCGAAGTTCCGGCTGCGGACCGCCCGGATCCAGTTCTGAAACTGGTCGAGGTCCATCATCGGCGCACCGGGGACCGAATCGCTCGGCCCCGGCTTGCGGTCGCGGCCGAGAAACGTATGGTAGCTCGAATAGTCCGGGATGATCATGTAGCCTTCCGTGCCGAAGAAGATCACCCCCACTACGTTGCGCTGGTCGACGAACGGGTACTTCGTCCCCATGCCCGCCTCGTCGTTGGTCATCCCGTTGCGGGTTTCGAACTGGACGAGCAGCCGCCGATCGCCGAACTCGGCCGCGAAGAGTTGATTGCCGGGGGTGTCTTCATCGTCGTCGTGGACGAAGTGTCCGCCCATCGATTGCACGCGCGTGGGATGGGTGTCGAGTTGCAGGCCCCAGCGGATGATGTCCAACTGGTGTACGCCCTGGTCGCCGATCTCGCCGTTGCCGTAGTCCTTCAAGAATCGCCAGCGGAACACGGCCAGCTTGTTGTAAGGGGCCTGCGGGGCCGGGCCGAGCCAGAGATCCCAGTTCATGCCGGGCGGCACGGGGCCGATGTCGTTGCGCCCGCCCGCGCGGAGCTTGAAGGCGATACCGCGGGCCATGTAGACGCGGCCGATCACGCCTTCTTTGAGCTTCTCGATGCCCTCGCGAATCTTCGGGCTGGAGCGGCATTGGGTGCCGGTCTGGACCATGCGACCGTATTTCCTCGCCGCTTCGACCATCTTGCGGCCTTCGAAGATATTGTGCGAGGCCGGTTTCTCGACGTACACGTCCTTTCCCGCCTGGCAGGCCCAGATGGTTTCCAGGGCATGCCAATGGTTGGGAGTTGCCAGGGCGACCGCGTCGATCGACTTGTCTTCCAGGAGCTTGCGGTAATCGCCATAGAGGACCGGCCGCTTGCCCGACGCCTTCCGGCGTTCCTCCGCGGTGGCGTTCATGCGGTTCTCGTCGCAATCGCACAGAGCGGCGATTTCCACATTCTCCGTCGCCATCTGCTGCAGGGCTTCGCAGTGCGAGCGGCGTCCCCGGCCACCCAGTCCCACCACCGCCACGCGGATGCGGCTGTTCGGGCTTTGCTTCCCGTCGGCGATCGCGGGGCGAGCAACTGCCACCGTCCCGGCGATGGCCGCAGAGGTCTTCAGGAATTCGCGTCGATGAGTACGGTCCATGGCTGGCTCCTGATCGGAAACACGCGCATTGAGGCCCTAACAAAACGGGGACAGGCACCTTGCGAGGACGTTTACTCTCCGTGTTTTACGAGTGTTTAGCTCGGAGCCAGCCGCCGTTTTGTCAGGGCCGGTTGGCAACGTTCGAGAAACAAGTGTCAGGAACCATTCGACAACTTAGCGGCCATTTCCGCCGCCTTGGCTTTGATTGCAGTGGAATCAGACATCGAGATCAACTGGTTGTAGTCGGCCAACAACTCCTCGGCTTTCGCCGGATCGGACTCTCCGAGGCTTTCGATTTCCTGGCGAAGCTTCTCTTCCGGTTTCGGAAGCGTCCCCGTTGCCGCGACTTCTTCCAATGTAACCTTTGCGTCCGGCGGCGGCGGTGTCACCGTCTGGCCTGCCTCACGTCCGCCGCCGCACCCCAAGACCACAACCATAAGGAGCATGGCCGCGACTGCTCGCACCAGTTGCATAACTATCCACTCCTTCAACAGAATCTGTACAGATGGTTAAATTCCACGCTCCATTCCGCCTACGGGGGCGACACAGCTTCTTTACCATTCCGGCTGCCCAAACCTTGATACAACTCCGTATCGGTCGTCTCGGAAATGAATCTCACCGACGCGTCGGCCAATGCGTGGTTGGCGCCGCCGGGATGGCGGCTGCGCGCCGGATAAATGCCGCTGCTGCTGCCGTGGTTTCCAGTGCTGGTGCTTGTCATACAAGCCGGATACTGCCAGTTCGGGGGCGCCAGGGTGTTGAACACGGTGTACTCGAACATCCCCCGGGTCCACCGCGAGCCCGATGCCTCGCTGTGATTGCTCGGGCTGTTGTGGCAAGCCAGGCCGGCGGTGTTGACCTGCGCCGCAGTGATCGGGCCTTGCTGCGTCGATTCGTTGTTGCCGCTCCAGCTCAATCCTCGCACGACATCGCTCTCGACGCGGTACGTCGTAGTGTCGGCGTCACCGGTCAAATGCTCGCCGAGCATGATCGTGTTCGACGTGCCGTCGAAGATCTGCGCTAGGGAGGTTTCGTGGTGCCACCGGAACACGCCATTCTGCCGGTTCACCGTAATCCCCCACCCGATGTTGGAGCCCGCGCACACCGGATAGTTGCAGTTGCCGGTCCGAGCCGAATAAGGCTCGTCGGACGGGCAAACATACGCGGAAAGGCGTGTGTTCTGTACGGAACCCTCAATAAGGTTTATGTTGCGATAGAAGTCAAAAGAGTCGCTCTTAATCTTATCGTAGAGCGCCGACTGCTCGATGTACGGCATGATCTTGATATGCACCGAGTAGGCGTATCCATCGCTCGCGCTCGGCTGGGACGGGACGTGGTTGTAACGGGGGAAGGTGTTGTACGTGTCGTGGTAGTTGTGCAGTGCCAGGGCCAATTGCTTCAGGTTGTTGGTGCACTGACTTCGCCGCGCGGCCTCGCGCGCCGCCTGAACCGCAGGCAACAAGAGGGCGATCAGAATTCCAATGATTGCAATGACTACCAGCAGTTCCACCAATGTGAAACCGAGCCGTCGAAAGCCATGTCTGTTCATGACAACAACTCCTTGCTTTATTGAACGATCGAGAAAGAAGGAATCAAACACTCACCCGACTGGGCTAATGGTACGATACACAAAGAGGAAAAAGAAGTCAACCTGCTGAAGGGTGCTCAAGGCCCACCGACAAAACATGCAGGCAATCTTGGGGGCATACACCGGCTGCCAGGAGCGACTTGCTTCGACGGCGCTCGGTCGCGTCGTTTTAGGGAAGGTCCACCAGCGGCCAGACGTTGAGATGACCGTACTCGCAACGGACCGTGTGTCCCATCTGCCGCAGGCCGATCCAGCCGCTGTGCGTCCAGACCTGGCCGAAGGTCGTTCCGTCATCGTCGTAGGCCACCGACACGACGTCGTCCACCGTGCAGCGGATCTTTCCGCCGCGCTTGTAGATGCGAACGGTCTGGAACGCGCCGGCCGGCCCTTCCGTAACCAGGTCTTCGCCCTCCGCGGTGAGATGAAATCCGCGGTTCTTGCGGAGATTCGCCGTGCCGCGACCGGCCGCCCAGTAGGAGATGTGATAGCCGTTCAGATCGCCGCTGTGATACTGCTTGAAAAGACCGTCGCGGGGCGCGAGCGCCGGGTCGAAGATGTTTTCGCCGCGGAGGCCGCGCGCGTTGAAGAAAACGATGTTCAGTCCTTGCTTGCGGTTCTCAGGGCGAACGGTGAACTCCAGCAGGAAATCGGCCGGCACCTCCTTGGCCAACCAACAGACGAGATGATTTGCGTTGGCTTCGGACTTCGTCGAGCCGGGCGTGCTTTCGAGGACGAGGTTTCCATTTGCAACGCCCATGCGCAGCCCGCCTTCGAGCCGCCAGTCCTTGAGCACGTCCGGATCGTCAAAGCCGGTCTTGTAGATCGGGGCGCCCCAATCCACATCGCTGGGAACGAACTTCATCCCGGTAGGCTGTTTCTGCGGGGGCGGCTCGGGCGGCCTGGCACTGGTCGCAGCGGCGGACAGGGAGAGGCTGGTCGCGATGGCTAGCAGGGCGGGTAGAGCAGATCTCATGGGTTCGCCTCCTGGGCGGTTCTCTTGAAGTGCCTTGGGGGTGTAAAGACAATTGTAGATACCCTTTGCACGAGCCGATAGAGGACCGGAATGAAAAGGCTTGTTCATGGTTGAGTTGCAATATCTGTATCTCCTTCTTTGGCGACGCAGGCCAAGGTCGAATTACACTTGCAGTGGGCCATGCGCGCCGAGGTCCGCTGGAGCAACGTTTCGGTGGCCGAGAGCGATCCGCCCACGCCGCGGATCGTGCGACTGGCCACCGTTCATTTCAAGCCCAGCGGCGGCAAGGTCCCTGAAGACAACTGCCGCATGTTTGCGCCGCTTGTGGCGGAGGCCTCGCGGCAGAAGGCGGATCTGGTCGTGCTGGGCGAAGTCGCGCCCTCGGCAGGCTTGCCCAAGAAAGCAGCACCTACGAGGACGTCTCCCGGAACTGGATGATCTCCGCCGTGTTCGACCGTAGCGGCCAGCCGATCGCCCAGGCGAGCCAGTGGGGCACCGTGGCCGTGGCCGAAGTGGACCTGGCCCGGCGGACCATGTGGAACTTCCTGGGAGATTTTGGCGCGCGTGTACCCCGGCACCGGCCTGTGGCCGATTGCCGGGAGAAATGACTCCCTGTCGCATGAGATCCGCAGCCGTCTTCGCGGAGACAGCGGACGAGTTGGTCCGGCGCGATCCGTAGATGGTCTCAGTCAGGCAGCCGGATCCAAGAAAGAGGTCACTCGCCGTAGAACCGTGCACGTGCCTCCGAGAGATTTTTACGGGACAGCGTCACCCCACAAGACAGACCGTGCCGCATAGGGAATCATCCGCCGCCTCACGCCCCCCCGATAAGCCTCATGGTCAACGAACGCGCCCAAGAACATCCCACGAACTTCTGGCAAGCCTCAAAGTGCCTTGTACGTCGTGATGCGCCACCGCCCCACGCACCAGGGCTTGACCCTACTGTGATTACAGTATATACTGTGATCACAGTAGCAAAAGGAGCCCGCGGATGAAACCTGTTCGACCATCGGATTTGGAGCTTCAGATTCTTTCGGTGCTTTGGGAAAACGGCCCCCTTCCGGTGCGGGCCGTCCGGGAGGCGATGCCGGATGGCAAGGAGCGGGCCTACACGTCGGTCCTGTCGGTGATGCAGGTCATGGAGAAGAAGGGGTTGATCGGGCATACGGCCCGGGGACCGGCGAATGTCTACCACCCGCGGGTCAAGCGGCAAGAGGTTCTGCGTCCGCTGATGAAAGAACTGCTGCGGAACGTGTTTGGCGGCAGTCCAGCCGCGGCCCTTCAGTTTCTGTTGGACGGCAGCCGGCCGGATGCTACCGAACTGTCCCAAATCCAGCAAGTGATCCAACAGGCTGCCCGCAAACGCGGACAGAAAGGAGAGAGGCCGTGAGCCCGCTCGAGGCGCTGGCGCAGCCGGCATGGCAGAATCTCGTGATTGCCCTGCTGCATACGCTCTGGCAGGGAGCTGTTCTGGGATTGGTGGTGTACTGCGGGCTGCGATGGTTCTCCGCGCGGCGAGCGGGCGCTAGGTATCTGCTGGCCCTGGGAGGGCAAGTGGGAATCCTGTTGGGCGGGCTTACGACGTGGGCTATTCTGAACGCCCGCGGGGCGGACCGAGCGGCGGTGAGGGGGGGCGTTGCGGTCGTGTCGCGCGAGGCCGATCGATCTGCAGCTACCGCCGACATCGGTGTTCCGGCGATCCGCCCGTGGGAACCCAATGGGCGGGGCGAGGTTTCCGTTGCGAACGGGCCGGCTGTTTCGTCTGCCGGTCGAGGACCGGCCGCGTGGGTTCCGCTGGCAGCGGCCGGTTGGCTGGCGGGGGTGGCGTTCATGCTGTTGCGAACGGTTGTTTCGGTCGCCCATGCCTGGCAGCTTGGGCGCGGACCGCGCGCTACGGATCCGAAAATCTTGGACTGTGCCGAACAAATCCGCCGGCAGTTGCGGATTGTCCGCCGGGTGAGGGTTGTGCTGACGGAGTTGTGCACCAGTCCGGCGGTGCTCGGCGTTGTTTGGCCGACGGTGGTGCTACCGGCGTCGATGCTGACGGGGCTGTCGCCGGATTCGCTCCGGGCGGTGCTCGCCCACGAACTGGCGCATATTCGCCGACATGATTACCTCTTGAATCTGTTGGGGATGGCGATTGAATCGCTGTTGTTTTTCAATCCGGCCGTGTGGTGGATCGGCCGCCAGGTGCGTGCGGAGCGCGAGGCCTGCTGCGATGCGATGGCCGTGGCGGTGCTGGGCGAGCCGATCGGCTACAGCCGGGCGCTTGCGGAGTGGAGCCGGCGATTGCCTGTCGCCGCCACGCCGGCGGTCGCATGGCTGGGGAGCGGCCGGCGAAAGCCGGTTCTCGACCGCGTCCGCCGCATGCTCGTGCCGGGGTATCGGCCGGAAGTGCCGGTCTCGTGGTCCGGGCTTGTCGTTCTGCTGCTTCTCGGGCCGGTGGTTCTGGCCGGGCTTTGGCGTGGGACGACGGTCGCGGTGGCCATAGCCGCGGAGATTCTCTCGCCGGCCGAACGCATCGAGAAGATGCATGGGATCGAGCAGGCCTATGGAGCACGCCCCAGGGCAGAAGCGGAGCCGCAGGGGAAGTTCACCATTTCGGGGCAGGTGCGGATGGAAGATGGTTCGCCGCTGCCGCCGAAAGCCCACGCGGCCGGCGGTCTCATGCGGCCGGCATACAGCGGATCGGTGGGGATCGATCTGGATGGGGCGGGCCGTTTTTCGGAAGAAATCAAAATCGGCACATTCTATCTCCATGTCCATACGCCCGGCTTTGCCATCGCCATTGCGGGGCCGTTCAAACCGAAGGCGGGCGAGACGATCGAGAACGTGGATCTGGTGGTCCGCCGCGGATTTTCGGCGCAAGTGCGCTTCGTCGATCCGAAGGGCGAGCCGATCGAAGGCGTGGAGCTTGAGAACCTCGATTACCGCATGCCCCACGACCGCGGCTGGAACAGCTATGCGCATCCGCTGGAGAATGAACTTCTGCCGAGCGACCACAGCGGCCTCGTCACGCTTGAGCGGTGCTCCGATTGGCCGCTTACCATCGACGCCCGCGGCAGCGGCTACCAGTTCGAGCGCCGCGAGTGGAAATTGAAGCCCGGCGAGGTGGTGACGTGGCCGCTCGAATCGGCCCGGCCCGCGACGGGGATCGTGGTGGCGGAAGAGGACGAGCGCCCGGTTGCCGGGGCACGGCTGTATGTGGCGCAGCGGAACGGGTATGCGGTCGTGAGCCAGGATCCCCGTGGCTGGGCGGACAAGCCTTTGCTGGCGGTGAGCGATGCGGAGGGGCGATTTCGCCTGGACACGCTCCGCGACGGCTGCCGCTACATGGTCTATGTTGAGGCCGAAGGCCGTGGGGTTAAGCTGGTGCGGGACGTAGCGGCCGGAGAAAACAACCTGGTGGTTCGGCTCGGGCCTCCGCTTGCGATTCGCGGGCGGCTGATCGGCAAGCTTGACGAGCTTCCGCGGGAATACCGCACCAAGGAGCCGTACTTCAGCTATCGCAACCCCATCCGGATGCTGGACAACTCTTCTTACAGTGACCTGTTCCGGGCCGCGGTGAACGTACAGGATGGCGTAGGTACGTTCGAGATCGTCGATCTCATTCCGGGCTATGTCGAACTCAATCCGCCCGGGCGGATCGTGCGACTCGGCCTCGAGCAGTCGATCGAGGACTTGGAAATCGACCTGACCAAGCCGTCGGAGGAAGACGTGGCGTTGGCCAACCGGCCGAAGCGGACGGTGATTCTTGCGTTCGAGCTTCCCGAGGGCAGTCCTCCGCCACGGGGAAAACTGCGGGTCGGTTACACGGCCGAGGCTCTCAAGCCGCGCGGCTTTGAAGACAAGACCTTCGAAATCGAGCGTAGGGAAATGCGGATGGAGGTTCCGGCAGGAAGCAAGCTTTTTTACGACGGCGACAAGCTGCTGGGCTACTGGATTGACAATCGTTCGGGCATCGAGGTTTCTGAAGGCGAGGCCCCGTTGCGGTTGAGCATCCCGGCGATTCCGGCGGGGGCGATCTACGGACGCGTGCTGGGGGCAGACGGCGAGCCAGCCGAGCAGGGCACGGTTCACCTGATTACCGTGGAAAAACCGCCGGAACTTCGTTTTTCGCTCATGGAGACGGTGCAACTCGAGCGTGGCGACGGCCGGTTTGCTTTCTCACCGGTGCCGCTGAGAGGACGGTATCGTGTGCTGGCGAAAGCCCGGGAGAGCGAAGCCCGCGCGCTGAGTGAGATCGCGACGCTCGATGTGGAGCATCCGCTGGTGGAGTTCGAGTTGAAGTTCGCGGCCGGAGAGACACTCCGCGGTCGAGTTGTCGCCCCGGATGGCCGGCCGGGTTCCGGCACGCGGATCTCGTTCGATTACAGCTCGCCACACGGCACCAGCTATGGCGATTCCGATGTCACAACCGATGAGCAGGGGCGGTTCGCTTTCGACCACGTGGATCCGGATCTGCCGGGCCGCTACTCGCTGACGGTCCGGCCGACGGAGACATTTCGGGGCCGGCGTTTGGACGTGCAGGACGTTGCGGGGCCGCTGACCATTCGATTGAAGCCGGGATTGCATCTGAGCGGGGTTCTCATCGATGCCGCCACCCGCGAGGCGTTGGTGGACACCGAAGTCGCCGCCTGGGTGGAGGATTTTCGCAACGTCGAGTATGGTATTCCCGTCGAGACGCGGACCGATCATCAAGGTCACTTCGCTTTCAAGAACCTCGAGCCGACGGTCTATCGGTTCCGGGTGAAGAAAGGCGAAGTGGTCCGCGTCGAACCGCGCGGGGATGAGGCTCGACGGTTCGGCGACCCGCTGGTGGTCCGAGCCGGGAGGAATTCGCCGGTGACCGTTTTCGTCGAGCGTGCTTTGTCTGCAGGAAAACCTGCGGAAGAATCGTCGGCTGACAGGTGATCGGCGATTCAATTTCCCACAAACACCGAGTCAAGCTTCGAAGAACTGGGGCACAGGAAGGAGAAGGCGGCCGCGGCCGTCTCGGGATGTCGCCTTCAGCAGCACGCTGACCGACTTGCCGGCACCGCCCCTTGAATGCCACGGAGAGGGGGTGCGATACAGTCGTGCGTTGGCGTATTATGTGATGTCGAAGCAGGTCGCATAGCAGACTGGGATGGGACGTTCCATGTCGAAGAGCACCGAAGTCACGGGCCGAATCGTGATCGCCGGGGGTACGGGCTTTCTCGGCTTGAATCTCGCGCGTTATCTCGGGAGGTTCGACTGTGAAGTTGTCTTGCTTTCACGCAATCGGCCGGCGGAGAATTTGAGTTTGCGGCATGTCACTTGGGACGCGCGCACCCCGGGGGACTGGGTGAGTGTACTTGATGGCGCAGCGGCGCTGGTCAACCTCGCTGGCCGAACGGTGGACTGCGTCAAGACTCCCGATCATTGCGATGAAATACTCCGGTCGCGGGTGGAGGCGACCGAGGTGCTCGGCCGGGCGGTTCGGCAAGTCCAATCGCCGCCGCCGGTCTGGGTCCAAATGGCGACAGCGCACCGCTATGGCGACTCGGAGCCTCGCGGCTGAACGCCGCCCTGGTGCTCGGCAGGGCGTTACGAGGCAAACATGACGACGGACGCGAGATGTTTTGTCGTATTTGATGGGGTATGCAACCTGTGCGCCTACTCGGTTCGTTTCATTCTCGCCCACGAGCGCGACCACCTGATCCAGTTCGCCGCGGCGCAGTCGGCAGCGGGGCGAGAATTGCTGCGTGAATTCGCGATTGACCCCGATAGCCTTGCCACCTTCATCTTCGTCGAGGGCGGCACGGCCCATGTTCGGAGCGATGCTGCTCTGGCGCTCTCGCAACATCTGCGGCTGCCTTGGCGAATCCTCCGCATTCTTCGCATCGTTCCGCGGCGGCTTCGAGATTCTGCCTACGACGTGATCGCACGCAACCGGTATCGCTGGTTCGGCAAACGGGAGAGTTGCGTTGTGCCAACGGCGGAACTGTGGTCCCGGTTTCTTGATGGGTGATCGGACCGCGCAGGTGCACAACCGGTTCCGGATTGCCAGAAGATGCTTGCTGCCGCTCGCGCCGGTGCTCGGCAGGGCAGGCAGCCCGTGCTTGACGAATGTGCTCCGATGGGCTACTGCCGCTCGCCCGGAGTCCAGCGATGGCGCAGCCGCCTTGCGTCGCGGTCATCGCTCCTTTCACGAGGATCCACTCGGGACGGAAGAAGCTCCCGAAGAATATCGGGTTCCAATACCTGCCCGGCGGGCGGTAAATTGCCGTAAAGATCGGCCAGGGTCTTGGCGTTCTCCGGTCCGGCCGATACGTAGGTCCGCAGCCCTCGGAGCACGTCGGCCCGCTCGCTCTCCGGAAAGTCGAGGTGTTTCAGCCCAGCCGGCAGCCACTCCTTGCCGGCGTAGCGATCCATCAGCCTTTGCAGCTTCGGCAGGGTGAGCTGGCCGGCGGGAATCTTGCCCGTGAGCACGTGGGCGAAGAAATCGCTGCGCGACCACGGGCAGGCGTACTTGGCGTGGCCCAACTGCGGCTCGGGCGAACCCTCGTCGAGGATCGCGATCGACCATTGTTTGTCGCGGCTCACGGGCAACTCGAAGGCCGGTTTGCCGCTCTTGGCTTCCGACATCCGACGTTTGATCGTCTCCTCGGGGATGACGAAGACTTCGTAGTCTTCCTCGGGCAGGACGTCGACCAGCCGGAGGCGGCCTTCCGGCGAATCGGTCAGCTTGAGAGGGTCCATCGTGAACCCCGGAGGAAACGCCTTCGCGTCCAACGGCCGGACCCACGTCTTGCCGACCTGGTCGATCGGCACCAGCATGTCGGCCGTCGACCAGTTTACCGAGACCGGGCACGTGATCGTCGGCACGTGCGCCAGCGGCGAATGCCGCCACCACGTCGGATCATCGGTGTTCGAGCCGTAGACCGTCAGGGCTTGCTCGACGATCGGCACGATCACCTCGAAAACGGGGAGCTTGGGGGCCTTGGGATCCGCGGCCGCGCGGTCGGAATTCCGCTCGCGCTGGAGGAAATACGCCGCATTGTAGCCCCAATTGATCGGAGGAACGGCGGGCGCCGCGCCTGCCAGCGGGAAGGTCTCGGCCGCCAGCAGCAAGGTGATGTAACCGCCCGCGCTGCCGCCGCCGATCAGGACCCGGGCGTCGTCCACGAAGGGGAGCGAGCGGACGATGTGCAGCAGGGCCACGTCGGGGTTGGCTGTCCGCACCAGCGGGTTGGCCTCCAGGGCGGCGGGCGTCGCCACGGCGAATCCCTGCCGGACAAGCGGCACCGCCGCGCCGTCGTTCACTTCATAGCCGGCGCAGTAGTGCAACGGGACCTTCGCTTTCGCATCCCGGGCGGCCGACGGCAAGTAGAGTCTCGCCTTGCCGGTCCTCCGATCGCCCTGCGGATCCAGGTAGTCGTACTCGACCGCGACTTTGACCACCGGCGGTAACGGCCCGGGCATCAGCGAGGAATCGACCAGGCGGAGCCGGTTGGCGGGGGCGTGATCGAAGCTCTTGAACAGGGCCTCGACCCAGGCAGGGCCCTTGAAAGCCGTGCCGCCGTCGTCTTTGACGTCGGCCGCCAGTTGCAGCACCGCCCAGTCGGCCGTTCGGTTCAGATCGGTTCCAAAGGCCGTGCCGACTTGAGAATCCGCCGGATCCGAGGCCGCGCAGGCCCATGCTGCAAGAGTCGATGCCAACGCAAAGCCGGCCAAATATCGGTGCATCATTTCCGTTGCCTCATTGACAGGACAAGCGAACCGAGTAGACAGGGACATTCGAACCCGGGCCGACGTAAAGCACAATACTGATCGACAGTACCGTGTCCGGCTCATGCTTTCGTGCGAAACGGGAGAACGTTCGAGTTTTTCAAACAATAACCGCCACCACCGACCCCGCGTCGGTGGGGCGATGTTTAGCAACTACAAACCGCGATCCTGTAGGCGGTTCTTGGCGTTTGTAGTTGCCAAACATCGTCCCACCGGGATAGACCGCGGTGGTGGCGTTTACAGTTTGAGGATTTACCGCGGCACGGGCCAGGTTCCCGCGAAGAGGTCCGGAAGGCCGCGCTCCGGGAGGACCATGGAGAGGATCGCCAGCGCGAGAGCCACTCCGTTGATCAGAGCAAACGGCCACTCACCCAACGTCTTCGCAGCAACGAGCGAGGAGATCAGCACGATGCCGAGTAGCCCCAACCATAAAGGACTCCACGCCACCAGGCCCCGCCAGAACACACGCAGGCGCGAGGCCGGCTTGCCGTCACGGCGAACGAACGTAATTCCCGCCATGCGCAACAGCAGGCCTCCGCGGAACAACAGTGCGGTAATGAGTGCCGGTATGGAGACATACACCATCAGCAACGCAGTCATTATCGAGAACGGGCGGAGCCGGTGGACCTCCAAGTTGCTCAGCCAAGGAGTCACCGCTGCCTCGGCATCGGCGATTTCTTCGCTCGTCGGCTCGGGATGCTCGGCAACGCTCCGTTCGGCGAACCGCCGCTCATCGCCTCGAATCAACGACAACGAAAGGGAGCTGTTCCAGGAGTCTGGATCGGCGATCGCCGCCCTGTAGTGGCTCGCGATGAAGATGGCAAGCTGGCGGTCGGTGACGGTTTTCTCGTCCCGTGCCGCAGCCTTCGCCCCGCCCCTGCTTTCCATGGCCGGGGACTTCGCTTGACGCAGCTTGAGCAGGAGGGAGAGTTCCATGATGTCCGGCTGGGTTTTTTGAATGGCGGCCATGCCGAAAATCATGAAGCCACTCATCAGCACAGGGAAAACTCCGCAGCCGGCGACTACGGCCGCGCGCCGCAACTGCGAAACCGTGGCTAGTCGCCGCAAAAGCGGCTGGAGCGCGTCGGCAGCCGCCGCCGCGCCGGAGAGTTCCGGCAAGCGCCGCAGAAAGTTGCGGGCCTCCAACGGCATAGGAACTGCCGGTTCGGCCGCGGGGGTCGCCGCAGTGTCGATCCGACCTTCCAAGGCAGAAACGGCGACCTGGGCGAGAAAGCGTTGTGTTCTTCCCGTGTCTGCCAGGGGCAGCTCGGCAGACGAAATCCCGCGCGAGCCGGGGGACTCTTGTGCGGCGGCCCCTTGCGGTTTTTCCGGATGAAGATCCCTGTCCGCCTGCTCGCTCGCAAGGCCGGGTGCGGGGAAGTCGAGCAGCTTGGCGCGCCCTTCGCCGGTGATCCAGATACGATCCAGCGTCAACACCGCGGGAAGTGTGCCGTCCTTCTCCGCCGCGTTGATTTCTTTCGCCAAGTCATCGAGCCAAAACCGCACGCGACTCCACGGCTGCCGACTGGCGACGAGATGCAAAAACGGCGTGCCGCTGACTCCTTCAAACACATCCCAGTTCTCCTCTGAGGAGCGCCGTCCGGCGAGCCAACGCAATCGACCCACGCGCCCGATATGGGTCCACGGTGCCGGCAGCGGTGGCGTACCGGGTGCCACGGTGCGGATCCACACCTTGCGGAGCAGGCGCAAGTCGTAGCCCAGCAGCCACTGCCCAGCGGCGCTGGATTGGAGTGTCTCCAAGATGTGATACGGCCCGACGGTAGGTTGGGTCTCGACGGCGGGCGGCGGTGTCTCGCTCGTCGCAAGCGCGGGGCGCGCCTGGAGTGCCGCCCGGGAAATTACCCGCGTGCTGGTGACAAGGTCGTGCACGGAGGCATAACCGTTTCGCCGGCGCGCCGTGGAGAACAGCAGTGCCAGCACGACGTAGGACGAGAATCCCATCAACTGCTGAACGACAAACGAGGACCGGAAGAAGGACTTCGGGTCGCCGCCGTAAATGATCCAGAAAGGCAAGGCCGGCAGCACGACGTAGAGCACCGCTCGCAGCAACGCCCGAAGGAAGCCCGGCGGACTCTTGTCCGGCCTCACGACGCGCAGACGGCAGATGGCCTTGCCGAGGGTGGCGCCCCAGCAACCTTCGAGAATGGCATAGTAGAGAACTGAGGCGACGAGGCCGGCGAGCAGGAAGGCCAGCGCCTCCGGTGAAAGCTCATACGTGGCATTCAGCCAGCCCCAGGGCGTTCCAAACCAGACGAGGACGATCAGGGTGTTGACCAGCCCGAGGGTGAACTGGTCCAACACGCCCGCCACGAAGCGGAGGCTCAACGTCGCGGGTGTAGCCGCGGTCGAGCCATAAGAGACCAGCGACTCGCGCAGCTCAGCGTAGCTTCGGAACCGGTCGGCCGGCTGTTTCGCAAGGCAGCGCTGGATGATGCGAGCCAACCCCTTGGGGATTTCCTTGCGCAAGTCGCGGGGCGACGGCGCCGGCTTCTCGATCACGCTGGCGGTCAGTTGGGCGAGGTTGTGCCCCTCGAACGGCACACGGCCGGTCAGCAGGTAGAAGAGCGTCGCGCCCACCGAATACATATCGGAACGCACATTCAAATCGTCGGCGCGGAGCTGCTCCGGCGAGCAGAACGCCGGAGTGCCCACCATGGCGCCTTCGGCGGTGATATTGGTTTCCGCGCGGGCCGACGTAGATATCGAGAGGCCGAAGTCGCCGATCTTGATCGTGCCGTCGGTGTCCTCGAAGCAGTTTCCCGGCTTGATGTCGCGGTGCAGGATGCCGATCGCCTGTGCCGCTTCCAGCCCGGTGATGATCTGAAGCATCGCGTCCACCGCGACGGGGACGGGCATGGGGCCCTGTTTCTTTACCCGCTCCTGGAGTGTGCCACCGGCCACCAGTTCCATGGCGATCGTCGGCGTGCCGTCGATTTCCTCCGTGCCGTAGACGTAGACGCTGTTGGGATGGTTGATCGAGGCAGCCAGTCGCCCTTCGCGAAGGAACCGGGCACGGTCGGAAGGCGAATCGAATTGCCGGCCAAGGACCTTCAGTGCAACGCGCCGCGACGTTTCCTGCTCCTCGGCTTCGTAGACCACACCCATTCCGCCGCGGCCCAGCAGCCGGACGATGCGATACGGGCCGCACTGCCCACCGATTTCCGGCAGCGTCCGCCGGCGCTGGCTTCCGCCAGCCGCCGAAACGGTCGCGTCCGGATCCGTTTGGCTGCCGAGGCCGGCCTGCAGTAAACAGCGTGGGCACAGGCCCCGCACCGCGTCGTCCGCCAGTTCCGCCCCACAGTCCGTGCAGGTTTTTCGTGTTGAGTTCACTTGTCGGTCTTCTTCATGCTCTTGATCATGTTGATCGTCCCCTCGGTCATGTCCATCACCTGGACGCCTTCGGGCGGCGTGAACTCGAACTTGCTCGCGGGTATTTCGATGCCCGTCTGGATGTTGTCGTAGGTCTGCGACATCATCTCCTTGCCGTTCTCGTCGAACCACACCGCTTTTCGGAGCAGCCCGTCGTCGGCCCCCACCCAGAGCTTTGTCTTTGAGAACTTGAAGGGCATGTTGGGCAATTCGACCGCCTGGGGCATTCCTTCGAACACGTCGGTCTTGACGCCGCCAAGTTCCTCGGTGCCAAGCAGCTTGACAGTATCGGGCTTCAAGGCCCCGAAGGGTTTGGTGATGTCGCTGCCGGCTTGCTGGCCGGCCTTGTCGACGCCGGTGGCGGCGATCACCTTTTCGAGATCGATCTTGCTGACCATCTTGATCATCGGCTGGTAGGTCCAGACGGTCTTGCCGTCGAAAACCATCGTCTGCTGCATCTTCATGTTGCCGAAGTCCATGTCGATTTCCATGCGGTTCTTCTTCGGCGTCTGGAAAAGCATCGTGCCTTTCATCGTGATGTTCTGGCCCATCATGGTCGTCGTCATTTGCATGTCCGCACTGACGGACTGCGCCGACTCGGCTTTGCTTTTCAGCTTGTCGATCACTTGCTGAGCGCTCTCCTCCGCCTGGACGAGCGCCGCGCCCATGCTTAACGTCAGAACACACACGCCCACCGGAATCTGCCATCGCACCCTACGCATGACGAATCTCCTCCATTGGGTGAAACTTGAACACGACTTCTACAACGGATTTCAATCCGTTGGCGAGCCCAGGGGACTGGCACGGTCGCCGCGATGTGCCTCCAACCTGACTAGACGGAAACCGAGCGAAAGGTTACAGGGCCGGCGCGATTATTTTTCCAGCGCAGCAAACAACTGGCGGATTTCGTCGTCAATCTCCGCAGGGGTGGCAACGGTTTGCGCGATTTCGTCGCGGAGCAACCGGCGATAGCGTTGCCGAAGGCGATGGACACTGACCTTGACTGCCCCCTCGCTCACCCCCAATCTGGCGGCGTGCTCGGCGTACGGCAGCAGGTGACGGTCGCCGGTGAGGCATCCCTGCAACTGCTCGAACAAAGCCCGTTTGCCCGTGGCCGCGTAGTCCTCGCTCAATCGCGTCAACACCTGATCCAGGAGGGTCAGGGCCCAGCGTCGTTCGAAAAGCTTTTCCGGAGTGGCGTTGTCTTCCGGTTCACGGCGGTAACGGTTTTCGGCGCCAGTGGTGTCCAGGGGAACGGGGGCGCGGCCGCCGCCGCGTTTGAGGGCTTTGGCCCGGGCCCACTCCTTGGACAAAAAGTGCTTCAACGCCGCCAGGAGAAACGAGCGGAACTTCCCCTTCGAGCGGTCTACGTCGCCAAGAGAGTCCTTCTCGAGGAGCCTCGCGAAAAATTCCTGCGTCAGATCCTGAGCGTCGTGCGGAGTGTGGCCTTGCCGGCGGACGAAGGCGTACAGCGGATACCAGTAGATCTGGCAAAGCCTGGCGAGCGCCTCCCGGCCGTGGGAATTATCGGTGCCGGCCGCCGCCAGCACGAGACTCCAATGAGTTGTCGTAAAACGACCACCGCCAACGGAAGAAGGATCTTGTGCGTTGCCGGCCATGCCGCGTCTCGATGAGGGGAGGAGACTGAACACGTTCGCTTTCCGGACGGGACTTCTCTCAATTTACTCGGCAGTCGCTGTGTGTCAATGAAGGAAGGATATCAAAGCGTCCGAGGCGAGCCGTACACGGCGGACGGTGCTGAACACAAGGTGGAAATATCGCGATGACTGCTCGGCCCCCGGGCAGGGCCATGTGCGGCAAGTTCCAGGCACATCGGCTGAGCCTTTGGCAAGCAGCTCGATGGGCGGGCCTCGCTCGCGTGGAGATGGAGGCGGAGCCGATGGCCTCACTCGGGCCACTCGGATCGCGAACGAAGGTTGCAGCGGTGCGCGGCCGCCGGGCGGTCGACTTACCGCGACATCAGGCAATCGGCTCTGCCTCGACCGGCAATCCGACCCGCATCAAGAACCCGGCAAACGCTGCCGACAAGTCTTCGCGGTAGGGTGGCCGCAGTTCGGACGCGCGCGCGAAAAACCGCGCTGCCGTATCCGAGTCCCCCAACGCTTCCCAACATCGTCCGCGTGCATGGGAAGCCACTTCGAGGGGAATCGAATCGGCGCCCTCACGGAGTAGCTCCAGCACGCGGTCCCAGTCACGCTCCCAAACGCCGGCAAGTTCGGCGGCGATTTCGTCGCGGCCGCGCCGCGGCACGCGCGCTGCAACGGCAGGCGGCGGATGATCTTCGATGAGCGTGTACAGGTCTTCGCAAAGCCCTTCGGCGCGGCGGTACTCCCGCTCGTTCAGGCCCTTCAAGATCGAAAACGGGGACGCACCTAGAATTGAGAGCCTCGGAAACTCGCTGCGTCCCAGTTTGATTTCCCCGGCAAAGACCGGAATGAGTCGGTGGAGCGCGTGGCCGTCAGTAACCCGCGCAAGGCCGTCAGAGGGGGGCGATTTTCCGGAGGCAGTGGCCTTCGTCGAAATCAGCGACAGCGTGTCCGCCGGCTTGATACTGCGGTTTGGAGTGGCGATAATGACTCAAACTGTAAACGCCACCACCGACCCCGCGTCGGTGGCACGGTCGTGACGGTCTCTTGCCCGGAGGTGCCGCTTGGCAAACCAGCCAGTCAGAAGCGGCGGGTCGAGTTGCCGCTGGTGCGGTCCGAGCATCCCGGCAGCCTGATGCTGACGGCCGAACGTGTCGCGGAGCTTCTGGATGAATCAGATGTTCCTTCCTGATATCAACCTCTGGCTGGCCCTCGCCTTCGAATCTCACGTTCACCATATTGGGGCCAAGGATTGGTTCGATATCGCGCCCAATCGTAGCTGCCACTTCTGCCGAATGACCCAGCAGGGCTTCTTGCGGCTGGCGACGAATCCGCGGGCGTTTGGCGCGGAAGCTGTGTCGCTGAACCGTGCCTGGCAGCTATACGATGCGCTGCGGGACGATCCTCGCGTCGACTACGCCGAGGAATCTTCAAGCATCGAACCGCTCTGGCAAGGTCACACGCAAGGTCAGTCGTTCTCGCCAAAGATCTGGAACGATGCCTTTCTGGCCGCATTCGCCGAGTCTGCCCTCCGAGTCGTGTCGGAGCCGGACGGAAACGGTGGGCGTCTTGATCGAGCAGTTGGGGCTCCCGGGCGCGACGCTCGACGGGCACTTCGTCCGCGTGGGGGCAAGCTGGCCCGCTACCGCCTGCACCTCGGCACCGCGGCGGTCCACATCGAGCCGGGGCATCACCTCTGCATCGTCCCGGACCGCAGTCTCGCCTCGCGGCAGCCGATCTACCTGCCGTTCGCCGAGGGCTCGGACCCGAAGGTCGCCGAACTTCTCAGCAAGATGTTCCTGCTGATAAGCGACGACCAGATCACCGACGCTCCGATCCTCGGCCAGATCAAAGCGGCACAAGGCGAGGGGCGGCAAATCGGGTAGGACGCCCGCGTTGCCACGCGCACCCGCCGCCAGTTCACCGAAATCAGGGAAGACCGCGTGGCGCCGGTGGCACCCACGCGTTGGCACTCGTCCGCACAATTCGCTTCGGTCGATGTGACGAATGGCACTAGTTTAAGCGTGGAGCCGAGTGCCGACCTACAAGCGATTGCGATAGGACGCGGACTCAGCTACCACCGCTTGTGGTCGCGTTCTTTAACGCTAGTGCCATTCGTCGATGTGACCGACGCGTGCTAGCCACAGTTGTTTGGGCGCGTCGGTGGGGGCGACCGACGCGCTGGCTGGGCCCGTCGCCGGTCCACATAAACGGCACAACGGGCGCGCAGGGGTACTGCATTGCGATCGCCCGGCGACCGCTCGCGGGTGACACGTTTGTCCGGATCAAGCTGCGCCACACGCGCAGGGCTACACCCCTCAGACTGCTGGCGGGCCGAATCCGACCGTCGCCTGAACCACCGTGTTGGCTCTTCGCCGTCACACTGCAAAATTAGACGGAAATCAGCGGATGGGGAGGGATCGTCGCAATCGGTAAGACCTGCCTCTCGTCGGGAGGAGGGGAGAGGGTTGACTTCTTCCCACTCAGAAGGCTAACCTAAGCCGAACGGCGTGGCCCATGTTACCTCTGCACTCTGTTCACAGCCATCTGGTGCAAGAGCAAGCAAATCAAGAGAAGGGGGAGAGCACGCACGTTAGGCGTCACGCCGTTGTTGGCCCCCGCCATGACGGCCTGACGAGATTACTCCGTGCGGAGCCGCGACAATCAAGCTGCCTGACAAGAGTAAAGACAATGGACGAACCGAAACCACTTGACAGTCTGTTCAAAGAGAAGTTGTTCCGCATTCCCGACTATCAGCGCGGGTACGCCTGGGGTCGCGACCAGTTGGGCGCCTTCTGGGAGGACCTCGTCAACCTGCCTGACGGTCGTTCGCATTACACCGGCGTGCTGACGCTGAAGGAGATTCCGGCGAGCGAAGTCTGCGAGGACGCGAAGGAGTTCTGGCTGGTCGACGACCACTCCTACAAGGTGTATCACATCGTCGACGGGCAGCAGCGGTTGACGACCTTCACGCTATTTCTGCAAGCCTTCATCGAGTTGCTCCGCGAGTTGCCTGAGAACGAAGGTCTTGACGACGATGCGATCTATCTGAGCGACACCCTCAGCATCGCGGCCGTCGAATGCAAGTTTCTGTTTGAAGTAAAGCCGGCTGGCGAAGCCTTTCGCACCTACAAGTTCGGGTACACGGTGGACAACCCCAGCTATGAATACATGCGGTTCCGGATTCTGGGCGAAGCCGGCGGCGGGACGGTGTTCGAGACGTTCTACACGCTGAATCTCAGCAATGGCAAGCGATACTTCAAAGAGCAACTGCGGGCTTGGCATAAGCAGGAAGGGATCAACGGCCTACAGACTCTCTATCGCACGCTGACCAAGCGGTTCCTATTCAACGAGTACATCATCAAGGACGAGTTCGACGTGTTCGTCGCCTTCGAAACGATGAACAACCGCGGCAAGACGCTGTCGGATTTGGAACTGCTCAAGAATCGACTGATCTACCTCACGACTTTGTACACCGATGAGGAACTAGACACCGCCGAACGCAAGGACCTCCGCGACCTGATCAACGACGCCTGGAAGGAGGTCTATTACCAATTGGGACGCAACAAGTCCAAGCCGCTGAACGATGACGACTTTCTGCGGGCCCATTGGATGATGTACTTCAAATTCTCGCGCCAGACGGGCCGAGATTACATCAAGGACCTGCTGGAGCAGCAGTTTACGCCGCAGCTCGTCCATCGGAAGGTGGTCCAGCCCGTGGAGTTAGAGGAAGCGGAGGAGCAGACTTCAGCGGCGGATCTGGTTACCGACGAGGACAACGGCCCGGAGGAGGCGGAAACGGGCGCGCCGGTAATGGTGGCTGAACTGCGGCCCAAGGAGATCCGCGATTATGTGAAAAGCCTCAAGGCATCGTCGGTTCACTGGTTCCGTACGTTTTACCCAGAGATGTCCGGGGATCTAACTCGGAGTGAGACGGAATGGATTCACCGCCTGAATCGACTGGGCATGGCGTACTTCCGACCGTTGCTGATGGCGATTTTGAAAAATGTAGACGAACCGGCTCAGCGTATCGGCATCTTCAAGGAGATTGAGCGATTTGTGTTCGTCCTGTTCCGGCTGACGCAGGCGCGATCGAATTATCGCAGCTCAGAATTCAGCAATGCGGTTCGCGCGATTGACCGCGGCGAAATGGATCTGGCTGAATTGAAGGAGCGTCTGCGAAGCCGGATGAGCTACACGTTCACGGATGAGGGGTATTTTGCAGCCGATGACTTCAGCCTGTTGCTCCAGAAGAAGTTCGAGAACGGCCAAGGATACTATGGATGGCCCGGACTGCGGTACTTTCTTTACGAGTACGAGTTGAGCCTGTTGTCCGGCAGTCGCCAGAAGAAGGTCGACTGGGCAGATTTGCTGAAGACGCCGAAAGACACAATCTCCATCGAGCACATTTATCCGCAAACCGAGACCGCGGCGTGGAAGGCGGCCTTCAAGGGAATTCGCAAGCGGGAACGCGAAGCGTACCGCAATTGCCTCGGGAACCTGTTGCTCCTCTCTTCGGCGATCAATTCTTCGCTGCAGAATGACGCGTTCGTCGAGAAGAAGAAGCCCAAGTACAATCGCGACGGGACCAAGCTCCGTAACGGCTACGCGGACGGTTCGCACTCGGAAATCGAAGTCTCCCATTACGAGGAGTGGGGACCCGACGAGATTCGGGAACGAGGCATTCGGTTGCTGAAATTCATGGAGAAGCGATGGGACATTCGTTTCGTGAGTGACCAGGCACGGGAGGAACTGTTGTTTATCGGGACCTCGGAGGACGAGACCTCCGATGGACGAGAATCGGAATGACTTACGGCGAGCAAGACGGCCGAGGCACGAACCGCTGGGACGGAATCGGCCAGCGCTCGTGAAGACAAAAGAAGACAAAAGGGGATACGTCCAATTATGAGGCCCGCCCGCAGCGAGAAGCGAAATTGGACTTATCCCCTTTTGCCTTTCCAGGCCAGGTCTGGACTTTGCCTGTTACCGAGCGGCACACCCCCGTCAGTCGGCGGGTGTGGATTGCAAGTGGCCGCGGTATAATCGGTGCCGTGTTGAAGCGATTGGCGAGTCAGGATACCAACCGTGACGGGCGCGATCATTGAATCGGGAAGCAAGTATGAATCTCAGGCAACAAATCATCAATGAGAAGACGGAGGCGGTCGCTAAGCGATTCGGAGTCGCGGCCGACGAGGCGTTCCTGCGTTTGGCACAATCCCTCGTTGTCGGCCAGGGGTTGCACTCGTTCGACCCCGACGACATTGTGGACGGGGGACAAGATAAGCAGATTGACGTCGTCACGATTGTGGAAGAGGATGATGCGGCAGACGTCTACATCCTGCAGACGAAGAACACGCGCTCCTTCTCATCGAACGCCCTGATCCAACTCCACAACGGGCTTCGCTGGATCTTCCGGTTCCGGTATTCCGGGGACACCATACCTATTTCTTCTTTGCTTTACGCTTCCGGCCGGGTTTCTGACGCTGCAATAGGGAACCTTGGGGTTGGCGTCAGGCCATCAACAGTCATTAGACTGACTATTGACTGTTAACGGCCTAACCCCGAATCTCGCGAATCTCGTGTGACCCCGAATCTCGTGTTCGCCCGCGCATCGGCGGCCCGCGAGGTGATGCCGGCGGCGTCCGGCGCTGCCGCCGGGCCCTGACGCCGCTGCCGCGCTGCGTCCGCGGAACCAGGACCTTCATGCTGAAGCACTGGTAGGGCGCTGCGCGTCCGCGGCAGCGGATGAATCTGAAAGGCGTTCAAAAACGAACTCGCAAGCCGGCAATCGAAGAATCGCGTAGTCGCGATCTTTCACGACATCGCCGGGGTTGATAAGGACAAGATTCTCTCCTTCCTCATAAAACCGGTTACGCGTAAAACCGAAAAGAATATACTCAGTCTCCGGATATCTTCTCTGAACTTCCAGCGACATGCGGTACATGTCGACTTCCGATTTCTCGAATAGTTCACTCCCAAGCCCCAATTGAACATAAAATCGGTAGCCCTGGATATCGACGATTGGCTCGTCCTTCGGGATCAAATGCCAGCCTCGCGCTTCGCTGGAACGAAGCTGGTCCCTCCGCAGAGCAACGTGAACCTCGAAATCCGCCAGTTCAGGTCGCCCAATGTCATCTTCGTTGATATTCCCGCAGTGGATTACGTGACTCACACCGTATTTCTGGAAGTTGGCCGCGAGGCATCTCCATACTGACGGATCGCGCTGCGAGATATCGAGGCTGTCGGAGATCACCGCTACGGTCAAAGGCTTCTTTGAACACGGCGACGGGAGACGACTGAACGTAATCTGTTTTCGCGCGGTGTCCAGGATTGCGAATTCGTGGCCTCCAGCGACAAAACATGCATCCTGCACAGCACCCGGATTAATGAAAGTCGTAAGCGGGGTTTCCATGAGGATCTGGTGGTGTGTGTGGCCGGAGAAGAGCCACCGGACCCCATCGTTGTCACGTCTGATCGTATTCATCGTTTCGACCAGTTGTGCTTCCGACCCTGAAAGGAACTCGAACGCCCTTTTGTGGCCTACGTAGATCTTTGTATCTGGCAACTTGACGACCCGCTGCCCCGGTTTGGTGAGGATCCAGTTCTTTGGCGAATGCGCAAAGGGTGACGGACCGTGGTCGCCTTGCCCTTCGACAAGTGCACAGACCACGGGCTTGTCTCCAAACAGAGATGCGTCCACGTGCGTTGGATCGATGTCGCCACAATGGACTATCATCTCAACGCCTCGCGAGTTGAATATCTGCAGGATACGAGGTATACTACCAGCGTGATCCTCATGGGTGTCGGACAAGACCCCGATCAACATTGCCGCTGCCTCCTGTTCTTGCGATAAGTCACCCATCGCCGTTAAGACTGACGAAGCGTTACTTGGTAAAGACACTTCCTTTAACTGACAAGCGTGTTCGCAATATGCTCGATGTACTCTGCTATTCTCGCCAATCGATCCTGGCCTCGCTTGGTCTTGACGTACCTGGATAAATCCACCATCAAGTCCTGGCACACTTGTCGCAGCTCGGCGGCAGTACGGGCCGCTTTAGCTTCGGCCGACGTTGAGCTCCGAAGTAGCTGCTTTAGATATGGTTGTGGCAGGAGAGATGCTGGGCTTCGTATGCGCTCCTCAATGGAAAGCATGCTGGATCGCACCTCGCTGACGGCACTCACCAGTTCCGCGAGGACTCGTTGTTCCGATTTCCGACTTTGCAGCAATTGCTGTACATCGACTGCAACAGAAATGGGGTTGTCCAGCGGGACGTCATCAGTTTCAGTTACCCGAATCTGTCTCGCGATCTGGTCCTTGGCTTCCGATACGCTGTCGAGGTCTTGGTGGTCAACTTGAATCGTCCGAATACTGGCAATATCGAATGGAACAGGCTCGCCCTTCGCGATGATATGTACCAGCGGCTTCCTGACGGCATGTCGGATAGCGAGTTCGTAAAAGACATTAGGGCTGCGCCCCGTAAGATCGGCAACAACCAAAGGATCCTCAATGATATGCTTCACGACCTGGCTTGTAATAATACCGGGATCAGCAATCTGATCAGCCCGAACGGCAGAGAAGCCGCATTGCTGAACTGCCGGTGCGATAATGTATTTCAGAATCTGATCAGACTGCCTTCGAACGTTTGATCCCGGTTCTCCGATCGGCGAGATTACAAAACATATTCCCTTGCTGGCCATAATACGCCTCAGCGTTTTCAGCGTCAGTGTTGTCCGCAACAAGCTTCGAGGGCCGCTTCCTCCGGCGGCCCCGCTCTGCATTTGTTCCTTCGTTCGCGACGACCACCGTGTGCTCTAGTCATCAAAACTGATCGCCTGTTCAGCGGCTCGTAGAATTCGATTGGCTTCGTCAGCGCTTTGGGCCTGGAACAGCTCCTTGCGAAGTCCGATGTGCTTGACGAACATGGTTGCGAGTCGTGCTATATACGCGAGATACTCCTGCTGCGCGTTCTTGGCTACCGCGGACATGAATACCAGGTATGCTCTGTTCTGGTCGACGTCCCAAGGAACTCCAGATGAGTAGACGCCCAAAGCAATCGTATGCTGACGTATATCGAGATCGACGGCGTGTGGGATGGCGAGGCCCTCAGTAAGGTATGTAGGCATTGACCGCTCTCTGTCCTGCACGCTCTTGAGCAAGGTGCGAGCGTCTACGTCGGTGGGTTGCTGTAGCTGTTCACACAGGGAACGAAGGGCAAGCTCTTTATCAACCATCACGTGCGTTGAATGGAATCCTTGGACTGTCGGAAAGACGCTCCGCCGGGCCTTGGATGGGGGCGGGAAGGTATCCACTGCTGAGGGCAAGCCTCGTGCAAACCCGGCCATGCAAGTCACGATGGTGTCATCCGATTCCGTAGTGTGGCCACGGAGCCAAGTCTCACATTCCTCAAGGTTCTCGAGAACGACCGTGAGGACCCTTGCTGCCAAAGGGCTCTTGTCACCCCTAGCGCATACGGTGATCTTGCTTCCGGCCAGCGGCGGTTTCATCAGCAAAGCAAGAAAAGACCCCATGTCGTCAGGTAGAATCTCACAACGGTGAATTCCTTGTTCACCGATCTCGTACATCAGTTCTATTTGGCAACCATAGTGACGGCTGATCATCGCCAGCAATGCGGCAGTAATTTGGCTAAAGCGTCTTTGTAGTACCGCCACTTTTCTCGTCGTAACGCCATCGGGCATGAGATGAACGCGCGCTGCTGCGAGTATTGCGTGCTTATCTGGATCGTCCATGCCTTCAGAAACCTCCAGCAAGCTTTCGTACACCGCGGCTCGAACGTCCGGCTGGTCGAGTTCGGTGGCGTTGCCGGCCCCCGCTCGCCCAGGGGCGTCTTCTATTCTGATTGTCTCCCAGGCAGCCTTGACGAATGCCATGGCAAGAGCTTCGTTGCGACCACTCACCTGCAGTTCTACAAACTCCCCAGCCAGAATCCCTGACGAAAAGAGGGCCATAAAGCTCTTCGGATCCACTTCCTTGCGCCGTGCGGCGGATTGGCCGCGCACTATCTTAAACTCCGTTTCCGGGAATAGATCACAGACAGTCTTCACATAAAGCGCAGGGCGGGAATGAAGTCCATGAGGCGTTCTGAGAACCATTTCACAGTGCATGGCGTGCTACATCCTCTCGAGCTACATCCACGTAGGCGACAGACAGCCACACTGGTGCGTCAATATTCTCCACGCAGGCGAGGCCCTGAAACCCATTGAACTGAAATGTCACGGGCGACGCGACGTGCGTAGCCGCTTCTTTCCGAGGTACTGGTGAGTGAAGGGAGATTTGACTTCCGTCACCAGGAGTGAGTCTAGCCAGGGAAAACCGGAAAATCAAGGGGGCGCCGGGCCCCAGCTTCCTGTGGTGCTTCGCTTCCACACGCCCTGCTCCCGAGATCGCACTCAACGGCGGCTGGACGCTCTCGCAGTGATAATGTAGAGGATGAGCACCAGGCCTACGAGCAGTACCGCCGAAGATGGCTCGGGCACCGCCACGACGTCCAACCGAACGTCTCCGTTCGGTTCATCACCGCCACCATCATCGCCACCACCACCGTCGTCGCCACTTCCTCCGCCGCCACTTCCTCCGCCGCCACTTCCTCCGCCGCCCCCGCCATACAAGGCGATTCCCCCCCATTGAAACCGCCAACAATCATGGAAGATTGGTACGTGCCGTTCCCCGAGTCGGCGAGGGAGCCCCAGGCCATCGGAAAACTGTCCCAGGGTGTCGGGGCGGGGCGGGCAGCATGCTGCCGTCGCTCTTCGACAAAGAGCTTCTGCCAAAAGCTCGGGCAGATCTCCCAGTCAATCAACGCCAGCTCAATGGACAGCTCGAGCGGCCGCTGTAGCTCCTGCGACGCGAGATGAAAGCGACTGTCGACGTCGGACTGTCTGAGCCTGGTTATGTCGGTCTTGACTGCCGGCACGACCGAGATGGAGAATGCGGCGAAACCATCCGCGCCGGCAGCCACGAGCGAGTGCAGCCCGGGTTTCACATCGGCAAACGTGAAGACTCCCAGCTCGTCGACGGGGCAGACCGCGATCACCTCTTCATTGCGGATCAAGTAAACCGTCGTCTCGTAAATGCGTAGGGGTCGCCCGCTGTCATGCTCGAGGCGCCGCACACGGCCGAGGATCCGGTCGTCGGGAGATACTAAGTGAACCGTGTGTTGCTGAATGGTCGTGGCCAGGTAGCGATCACTCGGAGCGAGGGTCTCCCACTCGGGCCCAGTCAGCTCGACCGGCCAGCCTTCCACTCCGTTCGATCCAACACTGGGGGGCGGTTCGCTGGCACGCACCGGGGCGAGATTCGCCACGCCGTTAGCCCCGGCGCGCACATAGCGGTTGACGAGTCGTCTCAGGACCGGGAGGCTGGATGTTAAAAGCGGCAGGCTATCGATTTCCAGCCTATCCTCATGTGCTTGGTAGGCGACTGGTCGAGTCGATGCGGAGGACGTGGATTTTTGGCCCGGCTTGGCCTCCTCCTCAGCAACGATTTGCAGGCCGTAGGCCACGAAACGATCCTCTCCCGCAATCACCAGCCCGTAGACACCGGGCGTCACCCCATCGATCGTAAAGATGCCGTTCTCGTTGCATGTGCCCCGGTGCACAACACAATCAAGGTCCAGCAGATAAACGCAAGGTTCTTCGCTTGCTCGGTGGTCGTAATGGATCTCGTTCGCAGCCGAGGGCCATGCTCCAATCTGTCCCCGGAGTTGCCCGCCACCTGCGAGTCGCACGCGATGTGACCGGCGTGGCAAGCCGACTCGCTCCGCTCCGCTGATTGCCTGTCGCCAACTCTCCTGATACTTGTCTTGGACAACCGTATCCGGCGTCGGCGGCGTGTTGAGGGCAGCCGTTGCGCTAGCATCGTTCTTCGCCTGCTGAGCGGCCGGTGACAAGGGGACTCGGGAAATCACCTTTCGATCCGCAGCACGCGCCCTATCGCTGGTGCAAATGGCCGACGCAGCGACTATCGTGATGAAGCATGTTCGAATCGGTGAAGTGTACGTGCTAAACATTGGTTCCGAAATAAGCCTCCTCTCGCCTGCCCTAAGCTCAAGCGTACTTGGAGGTCAACTTCATGGCAATACGCGCAAATATAGTATTTCGGGCACATGTCCGCCCCGGCTCGCCAATCTTCCTGAAGGCCGCCAGTCCGGCAATGGGCGAAGACTCGCGCATAGGCCGAATGTGCATTTTCTCATGCGCAAAGTAGCGCATTTCCAACGCAGGCGACGCCAGTCTCACGTGCCCGTTTCGGATGCATGGACCTCGGAGCGCATCGGCTGCCGCCTTTGTTGCCTGGCCAGTCAGAACGATGCACGTCGTCCGAGTGCCCGCAGCGACCGGTTTGCTGGTAATCGGCCCAATTCCGCGGCCTTTCTCGCCGCAGGCGCAGTAGTAAATGTGGAAGATATCGTCTTGTGAGTTATCGACCAGCGAGATCTTATGGGCGTGGGATACCGGCGGGCGTCAACCGGACGGATAATGAGAGCGTTTGGCCGCTCAAACCGCTCAGGCAATCTGCGACGGCGGTGGCTGGAATATCAATGTTCGTTTGCCGCGGCTGTTTGTCGTAGTTTTTGGAAGAAAGGAGTTCCGCCGTGTCCCATGACCACCCCGACCGTCGTCCGCAAAGTTCCCTTGTTTTGGCCAATCTTCTTACCGCTTCGGTGTTGCTCCAGGTTTCTACCGCCACTTGTGAGCCGACACAGAAAAAGTTCTCGCTGAAAGCGCCGAATGCCAAAACGGTCGAAATCAACGCGGAGTGGTCCAAGGAAAATATCCCCCTGGAGCGCGCCGAGGATGGAACCTGGTCTGTCACGCCGACTTCCGTTCCGGCAGGGGTGTGGGCGTACTCGTTCCTCGTGGACGGGTTGAACATGCTCGATCCGGGCAATCCTGAGGTTATCCCGCAGTACTCCGAGCTGCGAAAGAACGTCTTGCACGTCCCCGCGACTCCCCCCGCACCTTGGGATTGGCAGGAGGTCCCGCACGGTGTCGTCCACACACACGACTACCAGTCGAAAGTGCTGAACCAGCGTCGCCAATTGCTGGTCTACACTCCCAACGGGTACAACGCCGATCCGGCGCAACGCTATCCACTGCTCGTGCTCCAGCACGGCGCCGGTGGTTGCCGGAGCTCGTGGATTGGGCACGGCAGGGCGAACTGGATTCTCGACAACCTCATCGCCGCAGGCACAGCCAATCCGATGGTCGTGTTGATGATCGATGGCCATTCGAGCGGCACATACCGGGGGCGGGAAATCAAGGGCGTGGAGTCGTTCCGCCTCGAGTTGTTCGAGGACGCGCTGCCGCTGGTGGAGGAGAACTATCGCCTGGCGGAAGGGCCGGAAAACCGGGCGATTGTCGGCTTGAGCATGGGCGCGCGGCAGTCGACGACGGTCGGTTTGGAGCATCTCGACCTTTTTGGCTGGGTGGGCGGGTTCAGCGCCATCTCCTACCCCGGCCCGGATACTCTCAGAACCTTGCTCGCGTCGCCGGCAGAGACGAACAAGAAGCTGAGATTGCTGTGGCTGGCCTGGGGCCGTGGCGACGCGCGTGCCGTCAAAGCGGGCCAGCCGTTCGTCGAAGAATTGGAAAAAGCCGGGATCAAGCTCCAGTGGAAAGTGACAGAGGGCGGCCATGCGTGGGCGGTCTGGCAGCGCTATTTGGTGGACATTCTCCCCCTGCTTTTTCAGAGCTGAATTGCCTGGTAACCCGGGGCCGCGAGTGGGCTGATAAAAACTTGATAAAAACGGGGACAGGCACCGCAACTAATAGCGGTTTAGCCAGAGCGACCACACAAGATGTTGCGGAGCCAGTCCCCGTTTTTATCAGCCCAGGCCGCGAGTGGGGAGGTGAAAACACGGCGAGCGACGGCCGGCCTTCCTCTCGGAGCGACAACGCGCCGGCGAGGCGATCGTTCACGCCCACGGCCGATTGCGGCGCACGTCCCTGGCGGCGCACTGGCGGACTAGCTCGGCGTCGTGCTCGACCTGGAAGTCGAACATCCCCAGGCAGATGAAGTCGGCGCCGCCGTCGAAGGCGTACTGGATGCCTCGCCTGGCAGGGATTGCGCCGGCAGCGAGCACCTTGAAGGCGATCCACGGGACCTTCACGTCCTGCATGAAGGACACCGTCTCCTCGGCGTTATGGCACCACATGTTGTCGTGAAACTCGTCGTGTTCCGGCCGATTCGGTTCGTACATCTCGCTGAAGCGGCGGTTTTCCTCGGGGTGCGCCGACCAGTATTGGTCGTGGTGCAGCGTCAGCATGTAGTAGTCGGGCTTGAGACCTTCGCGTTCGCAGAAGGCGATCGGCTCGAGGCGGTGGCTGCCGATGCCGACGGGAATGTCGTACTTCCGCATGATCTCGTAGGCCTTGACGATGTTCTGCGGTTCTTTGCGGTGGTACCACTGGTCGGAGGCCCCGCCCCACAGGTAAGCCGAGGCGGCGCCCAGCTCGAGGTGCTGGACCAGCCGCCGCTCGTACTGTTGGATGTCGGTGGTGATCACGTCGGCCAGCCACACCATTTTGCCGCCCCACTCGCTCCAGTACTTGGAGAGGTTGAACTGCCGGAAATTGTGGTCCTTGAGGATGATCGAGTTACAGCCTTGCTCCTCGCACCTCTTCAGCGTCATGAAGACGCGTTCTTCCGTGTTGTACGCCCGTGCCAGACCGCTCACGTAGGGAAGGTCGCGCGCGTGCATGTTCACGCTGATCAGATTGCTCCCGCAGATCAGGCGGCCGAGCGTCAGATTGCCGATCTTCCCGGTGGGCATCTTCTGCCGTTGGGCGGCGACCTTAGAATCGTTGAGGTCCAGTTGTTTCAACCGCCAATACTCTCGGCAATCCGCGTCGGTGATCACGACCGGCATCTGCCCCGTGGCGGCGCCGGACTTCTCGTCCGCCCGCGCATCGGCGGCCCACGAGGTGATGCCGGCGGCGGGCAGGATACTCAGGCCGCCGAGGAGCTGTCGCCGGTTCGGTCCGAGCGCCGGTCCGGCGCTGCCGTTGGGCTCTGACGCCGCTGCCGCGCTGCGTCCGCAGAATGCCGCAATATCCCGCACGGCGCGCAGAGCGGCGCGGATTGGCTGAAAAAACGGCAGTCGATTCCCGGACATCGAATCATCTCTCTATATCGATCACGTAAACCTGCCGCGAGCCCTCATGCACCGAGTTGAACCCCAGCATCTTGCCGTCGGGCCGCCAACGCGGGTGCAGATCGCAGCGAGAGTACGTCTCGCGGTAAAGCTCCGGCACGAAATAGGCGCCCAGGGGCAAAATGGCATGGTCCGACATGCGGAGCACCATCAGCTTGCGCTCCCCCAGCTTATCCGGATAGGTGTCGGTCGCCATCCACCGGCCGTCGTCGGAGAAGACGCCGTGGCCGTCGAAGTCCAGCAGCCCGCGACCGACTCGCTCGTAGTCGGACTTGCCGGCCGTAAACAGGACGTGGCTGTACAACGCGTCCTTGTACTTGGCGGTCACCATCAGCCGCTCGCCGTCCAGCCAGTTGAAGTGCGAGCCTCCCCAGCCGTCCGGGAAGCAGCGCTGCACGTTGCTGCCGTCGCGGTTGCAGGTGAACGCCGTGGTCTGCCACTTCCGCACGACCTTCTGATCGTTCAGGTTCTCCACGCTCCGCGCCAGCCAGAAGATCTTCGAACCGTCGCGGCTGAACACGGTATGGCAGAAGTAGGCCAGCGCTTTGGGATCTTGGACCGGCGGCATCCTGTCGCGCACGGAGGCGATCGGGACGATCCGTTTCGCCTCGCCGCTTTCGAGATTCACCAGCCACAGCCCGTCGTCGGTCGGCCAGGTCACATCGCTTCGCGCGTCTTGGCCGTTGCCGCCGTATCCGTAATCGGGACGCGTCAGGCGAAGCCGCGCATAATTGATGCTCACTGCCCACTTGCCGTCCGCGGAGACGGCACTTACCGGATAGGGCACGATCCGCCGCGTCTTGGCGGTCATGTCGAAGATCACGGAGACGAACTTGCCGTCCACGAGATCGTTAAAGATAAAGTGCGTCTGCGGCGCCGTGCCCAGCCAATGGGCCATGGTTGCTTCCTGGAAGTTCCAGCAGCGCGTCTCGGTCAGCGGAACGAAGCGGTTGTTGTCTTGCGCATCCACCACGCCGAGTACCGCGACGTCGTTTTCCGTCGGCAGACGGTTTTTGATGTCCGTTTCCAGCACCGTGGCGTAGCGGCCGTCCGCGCTCCAGGCATTGATGGCGTAATAGCTCGCGAAAAGATGTTCCTTGGGACCGGACGTGATCGCCCGCGCCTTCGAATAGACCGGGAAGTCCCCCGCGCTGGCGACCGTCGTAGCCATCGCCGCGATGAGCAGAACCAGATGTCTCATGTTCTCTACTCCGACAAGTTTCGTGTACAGTAATCCAGGCCCGAACCGAGGCTCGTTTGACCATGCATCGCCCCCGAGCGCCCTCCGCCCGCGCCCTGCCCCGGCGACTTCTCCGAGTCCGGCTCCCTGAGTCTAAGGCGGGAGGAATTCGCCGGTCAAGGGGCAACCGCTCACGTGGCCCTTTCGCTCACGTTCAGCCACTGGGCGCCCGCTTTGCGCAAGGCGTAGCCCGTTTCCCGCAGGTAATCCCCGTAGCAGAGCATCCAGTGGAATCCGCCCATCTCATCGGCCAGCCGGGCGCAGTCGCCCTCGATGCCGATGTCCAACTGCGACGTGCAGATGTCCAGCGCCGGGTGTTCGAGGATCCGGCCCCGGAATCCGACCCACCGGCTGTTGGCGAAGTTGGGGACAAGCACCGTGATCTCCTGGCCGCGGCGCATCGCGACTCGCGGCGCTGCGCCAAAGTCGGACTCGAAATGGGTGCGGATGAAAACCGGCTCGAGGTTCTTTCCGTCCATCCGTCGAGGTGCGCTGCAATGGCCGACGGTGACCATGTTCTTATGGGGAAACGTGGGATTGCAGAAAAACACCGGCCTGCCCGAAATCCCATGAAGGAGAATGCCCGAGGGGATGGCGACAAAATCGGATTCGCAAAAGGCGAGGCAGCCGGAATCGTTCAATAGCGTCAGCGTCAGGCACGCCGTGGTCTCGGCCACGGGCAGGATGGCGCCCATGCACTGCGCCACCGTGACGGCATCGGTCTTGTGCTCCGCCATGAGATCTCGGAAGACCTCGGTCAGGAGGAAGGCCCTTTCCACGAACCCCCGCATCTCGCCCAGCGTTTCCTTCCGGCCCTTGCCCGCCAGCAGCTCGGCCGTGGTGAGCTCCTCCTGCAAGGGCAACAAGGTCACACCGGGCCCGTCCAGATAGGCCCTGGCCTCGTGCGTGCAGCGATCGACCAGCTCCCGATCGCGGCGTACCGCGTCGATCCGAGCGCCGAGCTCTTCGTAGGAAACCTCCGCGAACTCCATGCCCCATAGCTCGGCGGCGCGGGCAGGCGCTTCGCGTCCCCGGGCTCCCCAGCCCGCGGCGCCGCCGATACACACGACGCGCTTCCCGCGGATTCCCTTCAACCCGTTGATCGCCCGCAGCCGCCAAACCAACTCGCTGTAGTCGTCCACGACCACGTCCTGGACGCTCATGTTGCCGGGGTACTGGAACTCATCGGTTCGCTGCCGCAACAACTGAGGATGCGTGAAGATGTAGCCGCGGTAGGCGGGACCGCTCCGGTGCCGCGCAAATTCGACGTTAAGCCTGGCCGGGTCGAGCAGGTCCATCAAGGTCGTGATGCCGCCGTACGGATTGCCGGTGTCGGTCGCGTGGTAGAGGATCACGCCATCGTGGTCCGCGGCAGCCACCCGTTTCGCCTCCTCGCTGTTCCGGACGGACACCAGCGGAAGCACCTCGAGCGGAAAGTCGGCCTTGGCACTCATCGCCGCGAGTTCTGCGCGGATGCGGGCGCGCTCCTCGTCGGCATGGGCCTCCGTGATCAGCCCCGACCACGTCCGCCAACTGGCGCCTTCGCGCCGTTGGGCGATCTTGTAGACGAGGACCGGTTGCATTCGCAGCGGCCTTCGCGGCACCGGGTTCGGCCGGGCGCGGCCGGCCGCCGCCTCCGCGGCCTTGCTCCTCACCGCGCCAGCCAGCGCTCCACCCAAGGCAACCGCACCGGCGCCGGCCATGAAATGCCGCCGTGTCACGCCCGCCAACCGGACACCGCAGCAACCCGCGGACGAACAACTGCAATTGTGTTCTTCATTCGTGGTCATGTCGGATACCTCTTACCCGTTGGCGACGGCACGCTCCTACGATCCCGAATCGCGCCGCCTCAGCCTCGCAAAGATCTCGGTCAGCCGGTCCAGATCGACCGGCTTGACCAAGTGGGCGTCGAATCCGGCCTCGATCGCCTGGCGACGATCGTCGGGCTGGCCATAGCCGGTCAGCGCTACAAGAAAGACCCGGTCGTTCTCGGGGTTCCTTCGTACGGCACGGGCGACCTGGTAGCCATCGAGCTCCGGCAAGCCGATATCGATCAGCGCGACTTCCGGTCGCTGAAACTCGATCATTTCAAGCCCCTGCAAGCCGGATCCGGCCACGGCAACCTCGTGGCCGTCGAGCTCGAGGACGGTCTGAAGCATTTCCCGCGCGTTGGCATTGTCTTCGACAATGAGGATACGCATTTCCGGGGTGTCGTCGGGCTGGGGGTTCGAGCGCCGGACGGTTCGCCGCGCGGGAGCCGCCTCGGGGAGTCGCACGACGAAAGTGCTCCCGTGGCCGAGCCCCTCGCTTTCAGCCAAGACGGCCCCCCCGTGAAGCCGCACGAGGCTCCGCACCAGGGCCAAGCCGATTCCCATGCCGTCGTTCGACCGGGCCAGCGAGGTTCGTTCCTGAACGAACGGCTCAAAGATGAATTCGAGTTTATCGGGATTGATCCCAACGCCGTTGTCGCGGATGCGGACGACGATATCCGAGCAGTCGTGTTGGGCGACCAGCCAGATCCGTCCGCCGGGCTCGGTGTATTTCGCGGCGTTGGTGAGCAGATTCGTGAGAATCTGGTGGAGCCGCGTCGGATCGCCCTCGACGTAGAGAGGGCAGCGCGGCACATCGAGATCGAATCCGAGCCGGTTCTCGCCGATCAACGGCAGCACCACCTGCACCGCCTGGTGGATCGATTCGCGAAGGTCGAGCACTTCCCGGCGCAACTCGATTTTTCCTTCGCAGATCCGGGAAACGTCGAGCAGGTCGTCCAGGAGCCGGGTCATTTGGCGGCTCTGCGAATCGACCACGTCGCGAGCGCGACTGAGGACGCGCTCGTCGTTCGCACCTCGCTGCAGGACGCGCGAGGCGTTGACAATCGCTGCCAGAGGATTTCGAAGTTCGTGCGACAGAATGGCGAGGAACTGGTCGCGTCGCCGCAGCGCCTGCCGCGATTCCTCCTCGCGACGCTTCCTGAGGGTGATATCGCGAAGCGTCGCCAGCCGCGCCGGCTTTCCTTCCCACGTCACATTGGCGACCCGCACTTCCGCGACTCGAACCGCGCCGTCCGGAGCCGTCCATTCGGTCTCCGTTGGGTCGTCGGCGGCGGACGGCAGGTCGAACCGTTCGCCTCGCAATTGTTCGAGACTTCGCCCCAACCATTCTGCCGCGGCCGGGTTGGCGAAACGGATTCCGCCGTCGACGCCGACGACCAAGATCCCGTCCGGACTGTTTTCGACGATCGCACGGAGTCCGCCGTCGCTTGCCTTGAAAGCTCGCTGCCGAACCTTGCTCGCTTCGACACCCATGGAAGGCACCTACTCACCCATCGCGCAAACGCAGCTCTCCTGAAGTTCGCGAGAAATCTCTCGCACCAGTGTTTCCGGGTTTACCGGCTTGGGGAACCAGCGGTCGACACCACGCGGACCGGTCGATACTCCGAAGTCGCCTGGCGACGTGCCGCTAATAGCGAACACCTTAAGGTCGGCAAGGCGGGGGGTTCCCCGGATCGACTGGATCGTCGCGCGGCCGTCGAACCGCGGCATCATCATGTCGAGCAGCACCAGGTCGGGCGGCTCGTGCGACGACAGGTAATCGATCGCGGCGGCTCCGTCTCCGGAAGTCGCCACTTCGAATCCGCTCACGCGCAAGAATCCGGCCAGCAGTTCGCACTCGTTGGCGTCGTCCTCCACGACAAGCGTCCGACATGGCCGGGCTGGGCCGGCGTGGGGGCTCGCTTCCGACTTGATGGCGGCGGCCTCGGCTTCCAGAGCCTCGAATTCATGCAGGATCTTCTGGTAGGTTTCTTCCGCCTGTTCGACCATGCCGCGGTCCAGCAGCTTGCGGAACAAGTGCAGTGCAAGGTTTGCGGCATGCAGCCGGTTACGAACGGCATGCGAGAGCCTGCGGGTCGGCGAGAGAATGCCGGAGCTGGGCAATGTCTGGTCTTCCACCAACTCGTCGCGCAAGATGCGAACGTCGGCCGGGGCTCGAACTCCCAGGCGCGCGGCATTGCCTTTCACACGCAGGACTTCCAGGGTCACACCCAGATTGGGGAAGACGATCTTCTCGCCTTCCCGGCGGGAGAGAACTAGCATTGTGGGCCTCCTTTCCGACTTCAATCGCGAAGCGCCTGGGTCAACATCGCTCCGCGTCCAAGGATCGTGCTGTCACACGAGACAATACAACTCTGCCGAGCCTCCGCGAATCGACGCAGGGGCACGCGATGATTGCTCGACATCCTTGTCGGAAAGAACTCCACACGAAGGGGGGCATCCTGCCCGCGCAATCTTTCATCAACGCGGTCTGTTCTACTCCAGATCCGGATTTGCGACAAGCCCAATCATTCGCCTACGCCCGGCCCTGGGTGCCCGGAGAAAAAAGGGGTGGTGCCACCGCAAGTAATGGTGGACGAATGAGACCGAAGATACACAAGGTCTTGCGGGGCGAGCTCCCTTTTTCATCACCGCAGCCCTTGAATGTCGCTCCCCTGTTTTTCGTACTGGATGACGTCTTGAAGCGTTTCTTCCAAGCTGCGTCGAGGCTGGTACTGGATAAGCTTTTGGACCTTTCCCAGGTCGGGCACTCGTCTGGGCATGTCTTCGAAGCCACTTCCGTAGGCCTGCCGATAGGAGATGTGCCGAATAGTCGATGTGCTGCCAACGAGCGAACGAATCAGCTCGGCCAACTCGTTGATTGAAACCTCGCGATCGTTGCCGACGTTGACGACTTCGCCACGCGCGGCCGGCTCATCCATTAGCCGGATCAGGGCGCCGACCGCGTCGTACACGTGGCAGAAGCACCGGGTCTGAGTGCCATCGCCGTACACCCCCAAGGGCTCGCCAGCCAGCGCTTGACGGACCAAACGGGGGATTACCATGCCATAACGTCCCGTCTGACGCGGCCCGACCGTGTTGAAAAGCCGCACGATTACCACGGGGAGTCGAGCATGATGCCAGTGGGCCAGGGCCAAAAACTCATCCAACGCCTTGCTGGCGGCATAGCTCCAGCGACGGAACTTGGGCGCCCCGATCACGGTGTCGTCGTCCTCGGCCAGCGGCATCTTTTTTGATTTTCCATAGACTTCCGAGGTCGACGTCAAGAGAACGGGCTTCCGGTAGCGGGCCGCAGCCGCGAGTAATGTGGCGGTACCCTCAACGATCGTTTCGATCGTCTTGACCGGCTCATCGATGATCAACTGCACACCCACCGCCGAAGCGAGATGGAACACCCGGTCGGCATCGCGGACGCAATCGCGAGCGACATCCTGCTCCAGAACACTTGCATAGATCACCTTCAGCTTCGGATTTTCCTCAAGTTGCCGGATATTCTGGTGCCGTCCGGTTGAGAAATCGTCGAGGATCGTCACCTCGTGCCCGTCGCCAAGCAAGGCCTCACACAAATGAGATCCGATGAAACCCGCTCCACCAGTGACAAGATAGCGCATTGTGTCAGGCCAGAAAGAGTGTGTCAGGGGTTTTGTTTATGACAGTATACGCCCTTGTCCGGAGCACGGTAGCGGCGTTGGGCGCCCAGCGAGTTGACGGGCGTGCCCCCACTTGGGGGTCCCGCTGCCCGTTTTCGCCGGCACCAGGACGTGCTAAGCTGTCAAGACTTCCCGCATCATTTGAATTCCCGGATTTCTGCTCCCGCTCACTTGTCTATGACCGGTCTCCGTCCCAGCGTGCTCGCCGCCAAGGCGAAGTTGGCTTCCGGGCACGATCAGTTGCGTCGCTGTCACCTGGCGGGGTGTTCCGGGGCGGAACTCTCCGCGTCGATCACGGACCTTCGCGACAAGGTACTTCTCGGCCTGACCGAAGCCGCACTTGCGGATTTGCCGAATCCTGAAGCTGAAGTGTTGCGGGGCGGAATCGCGCTGGTCGCCCACGGCGGGTACGGCCGCCGCGACATGGCCCCGTACTCGGACGTGGATCTCATGATCCTCCATGCGAAGGGAAGCCGGACGCGCGTCGGCCCGCTGGCTGAACGGCTGATGTGTGACGTGTTCGATTCCGGCCTGATGCTGGGCCAGAGCGTTCGCACCGTCGAGGAAGCCTGCCGGCTTGCGTGTCAGGATCCGATGATCTGCACATCGTTGGTCGAGTCGCGCCTACTGGTTGGCGACCGCGGCCTGTTTGAGCAATACCTCCGGACGTTTCTCCGGCACATCCGCAGGCATACGGCCGGCCTGCTCGAAACGATCCGGCAGGCTCGCCTCGAAGAGCGAATCAAGTTCGGCGAGACGGTTTTTCTTCTCGAGCCGAACATCAAACGTTCCCGTGGCGGGCTCCGCGATATCCACCTGCTTCGCTGGGCGGGCGCAGTCCGCTACGGAACGCCGCGCCCGGACGAACTGCTCAGGCTGGGGGTTCTCTCCGACAAGGACTTCGCTGCCCTCGCACGCGCCGGCGAGTTCCTGCTGCGGCTGCGCAACGAGATGCACTTCCACTCGGGCAAGCCGGGCGACGTCCTCGACCGTGCGGAGCAACTCCGGGTGGCAAAACTGCTTGGCTACGAGCCGACTGCCGGGATGCTGCCGGTGGAACAGTTTATGCGGGATTATTTCCGACATACCGACGAGGTGAGCCATATCACGGCAAGGTTCCTCGAATCCGCCGGTCCCGATCGGCGCAAACGAATCTTCACGACCCGCTTGTTCGGCCACTGGGCGGAAGGTAAGTACCGCGTGGGCCCTTCGGAAATCATGGCAAGCGGCCGAGCTCTGCGGCAGTTCCGAGGCAATCTCTCGGCCATCATGGAACTGTTCGACCTGGCGAATCTTCACGACAAACGGATTGCCACGGAAACGTGGGAAGCTTTGCGCCGCGAGGCCGGCTCCCTGCCGGAGGGCGTTCCGGAAGCGGCCCGGCTGCACTTCCTCTCGCTTCTATCGCATCCAGCGCGGCTCAGCGAACTCGTTCGTGGACTCCACGAGTTGAGGCTCCTCGAGCGATTCATACCAGGGTTTGCTCATGCCCGAGGACTGCTTCAATTCAACCAGTACCACAAGTACACCGTCGACGAGCACTGCCTCCGTGCCGTCGAGCACACCACGGCACTACTGGACGACCAAGGCCCCTTGGGGAACGTCTATCGCGGCATCCGCCAGAAGCGTCCGCTGCACCTGGCACTGCTGATCCACGACCTGGGAAAGGGTTATCCAGAGGACCACTGCGAGGTGGGTCGGCGGATTGCAGAGGAGACCGCGCGCGGGCTGGGCCTGGACGGACACGAGACCGAGTCGCTCGACTTCCTCGTTCATCGCCATCTGGTGATGAACCATCTGGCGTTTCGCCGAGATACGAGCGACGAGCAACTGATTGTGCGGTTTGCGGTGGAGGTGGGATCTCCCGAGTTGATGCAAATGCTCTACATCCTCACGGCGGCCGACCTGGCGGCTGTGGGGCCAGGTACGTGGAATGGGTGGAAGGCAGAGGTCATCACGGATCTGTACCACCGAACCATGCAACACCTGGCTGGTGAAAGCCCCGCGACGAGCGCGCGGGAACATGCGGAGTTGCGCCGGCAGGCCATCCTGTCTGCGTTGGGAGACCAGAGCGGCGATCCCTGGTTTGTCCGGCACATCAAGGAACTGCCACCCGCGCTTTTGAATCGTTCCTCCGGCGCTCAGGTCGCCGACGACTTGCGACTGCTTCGCAGCTTGCGGCCCGGGGAGGTCAACGCCCAGGCGTTCCACCAACCGGAGACGTCGACGACCCTGTTCACTGTCGGCACAAGCGAGGCAGTGGTGCCGGGGATCTTCCACAGGCTCACCGGAGCACTTGCCAGCCACGGTCTCCAGATCCTTAGCGCCGAGATCAACACGCTGGCAGATGGCCTGGTACTCGATCGTTTTTGGGTTCACGACCCGGACTACTCGGGGGAACCGCCAGCGGAACGCCGGGATGCGATCTGCCGCAGCCTTGTCCATTCGCTGACGGCGGCCGATCCCAAGCCGCCCACCTTCCGCCGAACGTGGCAGAGAGACAGCCGCCCTTTTGTCGGCAAACCGCTGGAAACCCGCGTTCATGTCGACAATGCCACTTCAGACCAGTTCACCATCCTTGACATTTTCACGGCGGACCGGGGCGGCTTGCTCTATATGATCGCGCAGACGCTCTACGAGCTTGGACTCTCGGTCGAACGAGCCAAGATCGGGACGTTCCTGGATCAAGTGGTCGACGTCTTTTATGTGACCGATCAAAGGGGGGCAAAGATCGAGGAGCAAGCGAGGCTTGAAGCCATTCGGCGGAGACTACTCGATGTGATCGGTGAAAAGGGTACTGAGTGAGGGGGGAAACGGGTTTGACGAGAAAGGGGATAGACACCTCCAGGGGGGGGCGCAAATCCCGTGGGTCCGGCCGCGTACGGGTGGAATACTACCCAATGCCGCCCGTTTGACCGAAGGGCATCCGGACTGCACGCGCAAGTTCGATTAGAATGGAAAAGCGTGGCTTCTTGTCGATTGCGTCAACACCAGCTAACCTGTAACACTGCGGCGCGTTTTAGACGGCGTCGACAGGCGCGGCCGTATCATGCTCTCCTCAAGGAAAGGACCGATGAGGCATCCGATGGTTCGACAAGTCTCAGGGATCGGAAGTATCGTCGTATGCTGGGCGGTCATCGCCGCGACCCCGGCCCGGGGCGCCGAGGAGGCATGGAGGTTTCTCGACGGGCTGCGGCAGCGAGGGTACCACGACGTGGTGCTCGATTATCTGGACCAGATGAGCAACAGCCCGATGTGCCCCGTCGATCTGAAGGAGGTGATCGACTACGAGGCAGGGGTGTCGCTGGTGAGTGCCTCGCGGTTGGCCAATCTTGACGCTCGCCAGGAGTTGCTCGACAAGGCCCGCGACCGGTTTCAGAGTTTTCTCAAGGCCCATTTCAATCACCTGCTGGCCTCGGAGGCGGGCACGCAACTGGCCAACGTGCTGATCGAACGCGGCAAGATCAAGATGGAATTGGCGGCGACGCCGGGAAAGTCGCCGAGCGAAAAGAAGAAGTTGATCGAAGAGGCCCGCAAACACTACGAGGACGCAAAGAAGGCGTTTATCGTTGCCGAGCAGAAGGTTGCCGAACGATTGAAGGGCTTCGAGACGACGCGCCTTGACGAGAAAAAGGAAGCGGACAGGATTCAGCAGCGCGATCAGGCCCGCAGTGAATTCGTGCAGGCCAAGCTTTACATCGCCAGCGCTACCTACGAGATCGGGAAGACGTACGATCCGAAGAGCAAAGAGTACAAGGAGAATCTCCAGGCGGCGGCTGCGATGTACCGCGATCTGTACGAGAAGTACGGCACGTTGATCGCGGGACTTTATGCCCGGATGTGGGAAGGAAGGGCCTATAAGGATCTGGGAGACTACAAGACTGCGCTGGAGATCTTCCGTGAGATGCTGACGCTGCCGGACGAACCGGAGGCGTTTCGCCTGCTGAAGAACCAGTCGCTGATTCTGACGCTCGAGACGTATACCACCAGCTCGGCAAAGAATTACAGGGAGGCCGTTAATCGGGCCCAGGCCTGGGAGCAGGCGGCCCGGGGCGACGAACGGTCGAGCAGTGAAGGGCTGGCGATCCAGTATCTCGGCGGCATCGCGGCCCTGGAATACGCGAGGGAAGTCGGCAAGAGCGACAGCGCGTTCCGCGAGCACGTGGGGGTGGCGAGAAAGTACCTCGAGTACGTCAACCGCATCCCGGGGGAGTATCAGCGCAGGGCCCGCGAAACACTGACGGCCGCACCCGAGTTCGGTACGATCAAGGCGGAGGAACCGAAGACCTATGCCGACGCCAAGGACCGAGGCGATTATGCATGGGGCACGATGGTGGTCCTGCTGGGAAAGATGAACCAGCCGGGGACGAGCAAGGCAGACCTCCAGAAGCTGCTCATGGAGAAGAACCAGGCTCGCGACGAGGCGATCAAGTACTACCAGATGTCGATGGGGATGAAGGAGCCGGACGTCGACATGCAGGCACTGAACCTGAATCGGTTCCGGCTGGCCTACCTGTACTGGGACGCCGGCGACCTGTATCGCGCGGCGCTGTTGGGCGAGTTCCTCGCTCGCGAGTATCCTCAGAGTGCGGGGGCGCAGAAAGGGGCGGAGATTGCCGTCAAGGCCTACCGCACGCTATTTACCGAGGTGAAGCCCGATGAAGACCGCTCGTTCGAGACCGCTCGGATCAACAGCATCGCCGAGTACATTATGACGCTTTGGTCCGGCCAGCCGGAGGCGGACGAGGCACTCATGATGCTCATCGACACCGCGGTCGACAACCGGGCGATGGACCAGGCAGTCGGTTATTTGGACAAAGTCCCGGCCGACTCTCCGCGGCGGGGGGCGGCCGAGTTGCGGACCGGCCAGGCGCTATGGGCGGCCTATGTGCGAACGCTCGGGCAGCCGGAAGAGAAGCGGCCGTCGAGCAGCGACCTGGATGCCATGCTCAACCAGGCTCAGGAGAACCTCGAGAAAGGCATCGCCCGGATGCGGAAGCCGGTCGACGAAGGCTCGCAGCCCGACTACAGCCTGGTCTATTCGGTCCTCTCTCTGGCCCAGATCCTTATCAACCAAGGGCAGTCGGAGCAGGCGGTCAAGTGGCTGGAGGATCCCAAGATCGGGCCGGTGACCCTGGTCAATGCCAAGAGCCCGGTGACGGAGAAGGAGGGTTTCCAGATCGACGTCTATCGCGAAGCCCTCCGTGCTTACGTCGGCGCCCAGGAGTTGGACAAGGCCGAGAAGGTGATGGTGTCGCTGGAGGAGGCGGTTAAGGCAGGCGGCGACGCCGACGTGAACCGGCAGTTGACACAGATCTATATCCGCCTGGGTCATGAATTGCAGGAGTTGCTCACACGGTTGCGGGTGGAGAACAAAGTCGAACAAATGCAGAAGGTCTCCAAAGGATTCGAACTGTTTCTCGACAAGATCTCCTCGCGCAAGGAAGGGAACAACTTCAACTCGCTCAACTGGGTTGCCGAGACGTACTACGGACTTGGCGCGGGCATGGACCCGGGGGGCAAGACGCTGCCGCCGGAGGCAGCGGCCTATTATGGAAAAGCCGCCAAGACATTCATCGAGATTCTTCAGCGGTGCAAGGCCGAGAAGGACTTCGCGCCGGCGCCGGGGGCTTCGACAACGGTCATGGTCCGCATGGCCGCGGCGCTGCGAGGAATGGGGAAATACGAAGAGGCGATGAAGCTTCTGGTGAGCATCCTGAACGAGAAGGAAAGCCGGGTGGACGTTCAGATCGAAGCCGCGCTGACGTACCAGGAGTGGGGCGACGAGCGGCCGGGTTACTACGAGTTCGCGATCAAGGGTGGTCAGCAGAAGGGGAGTACGTACTTGGTCTGGGGCTGGGGAGGGATTGCGAGACGGGTCGCCCCCTTCCAGCAGTACCTCTCGACGTTCCATCAGGCCCGCTATAACCTTGCGCTTTGCCGGTTCAACCTGGCCCAGAGCCAGTCGGGTGCCGAGAAGAGCAAAAACCTTCAGCAGGCTGAGTTGGATATCACCCGCACGCGCCAGCTCTACCCCGAAATGGGCGGCAACGAGTGGTACGGCAAGTATGATGAGTTGCTGAAAAAGATCCAGAAATCGCTGGGCAAAGAAGCGGTCGGATTGAAGACGAAGCCCGTCGTGGCCAAGAGCCGTTAGAAGCGGGACGAACAGGTCAAAAGGAGAGATTCATGAACAGGCGAAGAGTGAGCCTGGCGGCAGCGGTCTGGCTGGCTGCCTCGGCGACGGTTTGGGCCGATGGGATCAAGACCACCACGACCACGCTCACCGGGAAGATCACCAAGGTTTCGGCAACCGAGGTCACGATCGAGTTGAACACGGGAGGCTCGAAGCAGGTGCCGGTCAACGACATCGAGATGGTTTACTATGACGACGAGCCGACGCTGTTGAAGTCGGCGCGGGCCAACGTGGCAGCCGGCCGCTACGAGGACGCTCTGACTGCCCTGGGCAAAGTGGACGCCGGCGACGTCAAGCGGCCGGAAGTCAAGCAGGATATGGACTTCTACAAGGCATACGCGGCCGCCAAGGTGGCCCTTGCCGGCGGCGGCGGGATCACCGAGGCGGGATCGGCAATGGCGGGCTTTGCCCAAGCCAACCCGTCCAGCTTGCACTACCTGAGAGCCGCCGAAACCGTCGGCGACTTGCTGGTGGCGGCCGGAAAGTACTCCACCGCCCAGAGTTTCTACGGCGAAGTGGCCAAGGCGCCCTGGCCGGACTACAAAATGCGAGCGGCCGTGGCAACCGGGCGGGCCTTAATGGCAGAGGGGAAGAGCGATGAGGCCATGAAGGCGTTCCAAGAGGTGCTCAATACGCAGGCCACGGGCGAACTGGCGGAGCGCCAGCGCCAGGCGGCGACCCTGGGCATTGCGCGATGCCTCGCCCAGTCCGGAAAACCGGACGAATCCATCCAGATGGTCCAGCAGGTGATCGAGAAGGCGGCCCCGGAGGCAGCGGAACTGCACGGCAAAGCGTACAACGCGCTCGGTGCCGCTTACCGCAAGGCCAACCGCACGAAGGATGCGTTGATGGCGTATCTTCACACGGATGTGCTGTACTTCACGAATCCGGAGGATCATATCGAGGCCCTGAAGAACCTGGCGGAGCTCTGGAAAGAGCTGCAGAAGCCGGATCGGGCTGCCCGAGCGGAGCAGATATTGCGCGACCAATACAAGGTGGGCAGCTAAGGTTCCGTAGCAGTTTTACAGGGGCTCGGTTTCCGCAAAATCTTTGCAGGAGGTGCTTTACCGCGGGCTGTCCGCTAGGATACACTGGAGAATCCGGCCGCTGGTGGGGCGGTCCGGTCGAATAGGGTCGACAAGGCTGAGGCGCGGTTTGGGTGGCCGCGTTCCACGGCAATTGAGAGCAATCCGTTTCTTCTGCGAATTGGGAGATCGTCATGCGGCATCGGTTCATTTCTGGCTGGATGGGAGCCACGGTATACGCGTTGGGACTGCTGTCTTTCGTGCTGGCCGCGTCTTTCTTTCTGGGCGACGCTTCGGTAGCTCGGGGGCAAGAAGAGGCGGCCGCAGAGAAGGCGCCGGAGGTGGAGTTGCCGGCAGAAGAGCCGGCGGCGGCCCCAGAGGAGGCTCCTGCGGCTACGCCGGCGGAGGAAGGTACCGAAGCCGAGACAGGGTCGCCTCCCGAACAGTCGGTGCTGAGCTGGTTTTACCACGCACTCGGCGCGACATATAGCATTGCGTTTTTTGCGCTTTCGTTCGCGCTGGTGGCGTTGATCGTGATGAACCTGCTGAATGCTCGCCGGGACAGCATTGTGCCGGTAGGTCTCGTGGAGGGATTCGAGCAGCAATTAAACGAGAAGAAATACCAGGATGCGTACGAACTGGCCAAGAATGACGAGTCGTTTTTGGGCCAGGTTTTGTCGGCAGGTCTGGCGAAGCTCTCGGCCGGATACGCTCAGGCGATCGAGGCCATGCAGGAGGTCGGGGAAGAGGAGAACATGAAGCTTGAACATCGGCTCAGCTACATCGCGCTGATCGGTACACTGAGCCCAATGGTCGGTCTTCTGGGCACGGTCGACGGTATGGTCCGTTCGTTCCGTGTGATTGCCACGAGCACGACGACCCCGAAGCCGTCGCAGCTTGCCGAAGGTATTTCGACGGCGCTCATCACCACGCTGGTTGGTTTGCTGATCGCCATTCCGGCCATCGCGATTTACAACATTCTTCGAAATCGTTTCGCCCGGCTCGTCCTCGAGGTCGGGATCGTCAGCGAGGGGCTGATGAGCCGGTTTTCGAGCGTCGGCGGCGCCAAGAAGAGCTAGGTTAGGAATCGATTGCATCGAGGAGTGCTGACATGCGGGTCACGAAGAAGGGCGGAGGCAGTGGAATTCTCGAGGGCGACATGACGCCCATGATCGACATGACATTCCAGTTGATCGCCTTCTTCATGGTTCTGATCAACTTTTCCGAGGCCGACCAGAACCAGCGGATCAAGTTGCCGGGGAGCGAATTGGCCAAGCCGCCCGACGCGCCGGTTGTCTCTCCGATCACCTTGCAGTTGACGACCGCCGGCACCGTGATCGCCGGTGCTGACGAGGTGCCTCTGACGGATATCAAGCCGATTCTCGTTCGTGAGAAGCAACTGCTGGAAGCGACGCCGGATACGGATTTCAAACAGGCCAACATCATCATTCGTGCCGACCGCGACGCGAAAACGGGTCGCGTCCAGGAATTAATCCGCGCCTGCCAGGAGGTCGGGTTCGAGAAATTTGCCCTGCGGGCGAAACAGACGCAGTCGGAGTGGTGAGAAGTCGGGCCGGCGCATGGGGTATGCGCGCCCGGCGCCGCCGGTCCCGGCGATGGCAGACCCGATAGGAAGAGTGTGAGCGATGCGAGTCAGGAACGTCAAGAAGAGCGGCGAGAAGATCGAGCTGCAGATGACACCGATGATTGACATCGTGTTTCAGTTGCTCATCTTCTTCATCATGACTTTCAAGATCGTCGCTCCGGAAGGCGATTTCAACATCAAGATGCCTCTGGCCTCGCAGTCGATGGGACCGCCGCCAGCGGACCTCCCCCCGATCACGGTGCGGCTGCGGGCCGCCGGCAATGGCGAATTGACCACGATCCAGTTCGGGCAGCAGGCGCTGGGCCAGGACTTCGGGCTGCTGCGGGAGCAGATCCGGCAGATGATCGGCGACCAGGCGGGGCCGGGCGGTTCGGACATGGAGGTAGAGCTCGACGCCGACTATAACCTGCGGTACGAGTACATCATCCAGGCGGTTACCGCGGTTTCCGGCTATATCACGCCGGACGGCCATCTTGCGAAGCTGATCGAAAAGATCAAGTTTGCCCCGCCGCGGGCGGAGCGATAGTCTCGCCGGGAGGCCCCGCCGCTGGGACGGGTGTGTCGCCCGGGCCGAGCGGCAGATGAGAATTTACCCGCATATCAGCCCGGCTGGCGGGAAGCAGCCGGGCTGATGGCAACGCTCAGCGGGTTGCGGGGTGCCCTGCCAACACCGCTTCAATTGCCCGGCGTTCGTCGGGGCTCACGCCGTAGATGCCGTAGATCGTTTCCTGGATCCGGCGGTCGGTTTCTGCGATCCGCTCCGTCAGGGCCGTTGCCGGTGCTGCCTGGGTCTGGGGAGCCTGTGGGTCGCAGAGCACCAGCATTTGTTCGACGGAGGCCACCAGTCGGTCGTGGCGTTCTCGCTGGGCGGGGCAGCCGAGATCGGGCCAGCGGATGGGGAGTTTTCGAAGCGAGCGAATCTTGACCTGAGGAAATGCCTTCTGAGACGACTCGGCCACTTGCGCCTGATAGAGAAAACGCATCAGCGGCGAGTTGAGGATTCCGACCAGATACCGGACGTCGATCCCGTCGGCGGGAGCGTAGAGCGCCAGCAGCGAGTTGCGGAAATAGTCGGCATACCGCCGCGGCCCGACAATCGGAAACGAGGCCGTCTGCCGAATCAGAAAGCGGGCAGACCGGTATTTTTCAATCGGGCGAATCGTGAAATACTCGCCGGGGCGGGGCTCCAGGTCGAGGCGGAGCGCTCGCGTCGGCCGCTGGCATCGGTAGGGCGAGACTTGCTTTCCTTCGAGGACGGGGACCGCGGCAGCGGAGGTGTCGGCCGTTCGCAGAATCAGCTTGCGCGAGCAGTTGCCGGTGTGGACCCCCGGGTCGGCGACAAGACTCCCGAGCGAACTTCCTCCACGGAGCAGATTTTCGACGAGCCGATCCTCGGGGCGGCGAGCGACCCACGGGGCGCCGCCGCGGAGGAGCGTCGCTGCCGCCGTTCCATCCGCGTGGCGGATCGTCGTGGTTTCACGGAGCGGCTCTCGAAATGCGATGACGGTCAGGCTCGGCGTGACGACACCGTCAAAAACGTCTTCGCCCCAGTAGCGGACCTCGTCGATGCGATGCGATCGGAGCACCATCTCGCGCGTGGTCGAGTAGCCGGCGAGATGGCCGACCTGGTCGGGAACGATCAGCCCGACGGCGTCGCGGCTGAGGCGGAGCGCCTGCTGAAGAAACAGCCCGTGCAGCGTGAGCCATCCGCGGCAGTCGTAGTGGTGCTCGAAGTACGCGCGCGGCCGGAGGGCGGCTCCCTGGCGACCGGAAAAGGAAAGGTACGGCGGGTTGCCGATTACGGCGTGGAAGCCCGACGGGCGGCCGAGAAAGACCTCGGGAAATTCCATCTCCCAATGGAAGAAGCGGTTCTGCGGATCGGCGGCGAGGGATTGGATACTGGCCAGCAAGTCGCGGTCGAGCGATTGGTGGAGACCGGCGGGAGGAGAGCCGGCGTGCAGAGGAAGAGTTCCGAGAGCCGCGGCAGCATCGGGGAGGCCGAAGTGCCGGGCCGTCAGGAGATCGAGGAGCGCTCGGCAGTCAGGCGGTGCAAGCCACCATTGCGACCGCGGAATGCCGGTTGCCTGCTCCAACTCGACGAACCATGTTCCGACCAGGGCGTTTCCGCAACGGAGATGGCGGTCGATCGCGTCCGTCGCGGCACGCGCATCGCCGACATGCAGCTTGAGGCCCAATCCGGCGAGTTCCACGGCGGTGGGATCGACGTCGACGCCGTAGATGCAATGCTCGAGGACCGTCGTTTTGAGAGGGTCGCCATGGGGACAGGAGTCGCCGTGGCGGCGTAGTCGACCGGACGGCAGTCCGCTCAAGAAGCGGCGGACCCGGTCGGCAATGAAATCGACAGCCGCAGCCAGGAAATAGCCGCAGCCCATGGCGGGATCGAGCACGCGGAAGTCGAAGAGCCGTTCGAGCAGGGCTTTGCCGTCGGCCACCGGGAACTGCGTCTTGAGGGCCTCCAAGTGGCGGTCCAACGCGGGCCCTACGGTTCTCTCGACGATGTGACGAACGATCGCGTCGGGTGTGTAATAGGAGCCGCTGGCCTTACGACGACGACGGTCGCGGACGAGGGCGATTTCGGGGCCCGTTGTGTCGCCGGGGAGGATCCGCACGCGGCTGTCGAGCAGTCGCTCGTAGATTGCGCCGAGGCGGCGGATATCGAGACTTCGGTAGTCGACCGATTTCTGCTCTGGCGGCAGCAGACTGCGGTCGCGCGCCAGACGATTGAGAGCCGAGGCCAGGAAGCGGTCCGGCACACGGAAAGGCGCCGGAGAGAGCGACGCGTGGTCCGCACTAGGGCTACCGCTTGCCCGACCAAACAGTCTTGAGAGCTTCTGGTCGAACTCGTAGGCAGCGTCGCGGTACGCGGCGGCAGTCTTTTCGGCCAGTCGATGGAGTTCGCACGCTTCGGCGCGCAGGAGGAAAAGAAGCCGGCAGAGGACAATGGCGGCAGCATCGGAGAGTTGGTGGATTTCCCGGTCGTCGGGATCTGCAGTCTTGCCGCGAGCGTTGCCTCGATCGGCGAGAAGACCTTGGATCAGGACCGGCAAAACCGAATCGGCGATACGGTCTTCCAGGCGTGAAAGCGGCGATCGAGCCTCTGCTTCAGAGTGCGGCCGGGGGCTTGTCGGATCCATCGTTTTTTCGGCAAAGGTGAGGCAAACGCTTGGGGCAGTTTGGCACGCAAAGATGTGGCGGTCAAGCGAGCCGCTTTTCCGTCTCGGCAGGTGAAGTGCACCGGCTCCGAAAGACGCAGCGCCGGTTCCAGGAGCCGGTAGGCGATCAGCTTCGAGAGCACGTCGGCCACGCCGACCACCAGCTTGAGCTCGTGCAGCGAGGACTTGCCTCGAATGGCATTGGGAATCTCCTGCCCAAGCGAAAAGATCTCGTCGGCATAGCGGTAGACGGTGCGGCCGGCGTCGGTCAGCACCAGATTCCGCCCCACGCGGGCAAAGAGCTTCTCGCCCAGCGATTTCTCGAGCGAGCGGATCCGCGATGTAGTTGTTACGTTGGAGGATACGAATGGACCCCGCGGGGGAGTCGACAAGCGCTGTCAGGTGGTCGTGAGACTGTCGCCACGCGGAAGGATCGCCATCGATGAAACCGAAGCGGACTTCGAAACCGCCATCGCCCATGCCGCTGAGCGCGCCGGACGCGCCATAGGCCGGGAACTCGAGCGACGGCATACCACGAGGGCGAGCGGTCCCGGGATGAGTCCTCGGTCCGACTGACAAACCATCGGTTTACCAAGGAGTGCAGCCATGTTGGTGTTCACCAGGAGGATCGGCGAAGAATCCTCTTGACCAGAAGAAAGGACCGATTCCAGTGAAATGCCCTACGTGTAACGTGGAACTGAGCATGACCCAGCGCGAAGGGATCGAGATCGATTACTGCCCTCGGTGTCGAGGGGTTTGGCTCGATCGCGGCGAGTTGGACAAGATCGTCGAACGCAGTGCGACGCGCAGCTCTTACGAAGCCGAGGACGATGATTATCGCCAGCGGCAGCACGGCCGTCGAAGCGATGACGACGACCGCAGGCGAGAGGGCTACCCGGGCGGCTATCGAAAGCACGACTACGATGATGACGACGACGACAGACACCCTCGGGGCCGCCGAAGTTTCTGGAGCAATCTGTTCGACTTCGATTGAAGCCGTGCGAGATGGGTAGGTTTGCCCGCACAATCGATCCGATGGCTGCGACTGCATTAAACCGGACTCCTATTTCCTGGATCGGGCGGCGCAAGAGTACGGCATCGATTTTACGGCCTGGGCGCCAATGCTTTCGACAGGATCGCACTGCAGCGGATCTTCGACGTGAAAAAATGGCCGCGATTTGACCCGCTGATCGTCCACGTCGCCAGCGGGCGGCGCACACGATGCCTGGTGAAGGAGCCGGCTTTAACCGGAAGCGCAAGCGAGAACCGCACAACGAGTCCCCCTCGCTTGCGCTTCGGGTTAGGCTTATCGCGCAGAGCGCCGCCAAATCTCGGGGTTGATGAATAATTGGGGCTAGTCCTCCTTTCGGGCAGGCTCCGACTGTCCCCCGTTGCCTCGTATGGTCGGAGGCGCTTCCATCTGCTGCCGACAGAATTCGAGGAGGCGTTGAGCGGTAGCAGCGAGGCGATGATTGCCTGTTGCCTCCGCGGTTCGAATCGCCCGCTCGGCCATGGAGGCGGCGTCCGAAGGCCGTCCCGCTTCCGCATAGGCCGCGGCGAGCGCATACAGTGCATCGGGACTGCCATTATGGGTGAGTTGACAAGCGCGGCTGGCGAGTTGAACCGCTTCCTCTCCGTCGCGGAGCGCGACATCTTCACTCGTTGCCCGAATGAGTGCCAGGCTCACCAGTGCCGGCACAAAATCGCCGTCGCGCTGCAATGCGTTGGTGAAGTGCACCGCGGCTCTCTGGGGATCCTGGGTTCGGCCGCATGCAGCCCCCAGATTGAAGTGGGCGAACGGATCGCCGGGGTCGAGTTCGACTGCCTTGGTCAAATGCTCGATCGCACGGTCGAACTTGCCGAGATCCAGCAGAAGCGTTCCAAGGTGGAGGTGTGCCAAAGCGAAGTCGGGCTTCAATCGGAGTGATTTTTCATACGACGCTGCGGCTTCCGCAAGCCGGTTCTGCTGTCGCAGAACCATTCCAAGGCTGCAATGCGCTTCGGGCAAATCGGGCTTGAGTCGGATCGCCTGCTCCAGCCGGGCTCCGGCCTCCGGAACCTTTCCCAAAGCAAGCAGCGAGATGCCCCAGTTGACGTGCACGGCCGCGTTGTCCGGGTTGATTTCCAAAGCCCTGCGATACCACCGGATTGCGTTGTGGTATTCGCCCTGCTTGCGAAACTCGTCTCCGGCGCGAAGATAGTTGGTATCGTCGAGGAATGCCTCCTCGATCTTCCGGATCGCGCCGGGGTCGGTATTGACGAACTCGGGGATGTTGGCTGCACGTTTTTCCTCCGTGAAGTTCTCCAGAACCACGGCCGGCGTGCTCTCTCCCCGCTCGTCGATACGGGTCAGCAGGAGCTGGGTATAGACGGAATAGGCCTTCGACGAAAAGACGAGCCACTTGCCGTTTGGCGACCAACTGTGCCAGGAGTTCATCCGCGAGGTATTGCATCGGAGCCTGCGGGCCTCGCCTCCTTCGGCCGGAATGATGTAGAGCTCGCTGTCCGGCTGCAGGAGCATGAAGCTCTTCGCCTTGCAGAAGACGATCCACTTTCCGTCGGGCGAAAACTTGGGAAAGTAGTTGCTCATGCCGTTGTTCGCCGCGCCTTGAACCGGCTCCGCCTTGCCTCCCCTGCCGCCGTTGAACGGAATCCGGTAAAGGTCATACATGAACTTCCGTCCGCCGTGGAGAAACTCGTCGGCTTCACGCTGTGGTACCAGGACCGTGTCGACATGCCGCAGGCTGGGCGGGTCGTAGGCCCTGCTGCGGCTACGGGCGAAGACGATCGACTTGCCATCGGGGCTCCACGTGCCGTTGGTCTGTACGTATTGCGGATCGTCAGCTCCGGGTAGCGAGCGGAAGGCCTCCCTTTCACGATCGTAGATCGCCAGTATGCCCTTTACCAGAAAGAACAACTGCGAGAAAGCCAGCTCCGGCCGGTAGACCGCCAGGGCCCGGTCTTTCACCGTTCCCACGACGTAACGTCCGTCCGGTGAGGCTTGGCAGAGGAGTCCAAAGGTCTTTTCGTTGTCTTCGCGCCGATAATCGGCCCACGTAATCAGCTTGTGCGGGTTGAGCACGATTTCCTCTTCCACCGGCGCAATCGCGTAGGCAGCCTTGTCGTTGCCCGAGTCGACCTCCATAGCCAGCGTGCCGCCATCGGCCGAAAACGAGTGGCAGTTGCCGCAGACCGGGAGCTTCTCGAGAACGATCGGGGGTGGTCCCTTCGAGGAAACTTCTCCAAAACGCCAGCGAATGTGGGCGGCCGGGTCCTTCACGGCCGTCATAAATGGCAGGTTCACCTCGCGGAAAAACAGCGGGGCCCCCACTTCATCCTGCGAAGTGCAAATCGAAACCCTGCCCGAGGAGAGGGTCCGTTGTGGCTCGGCGCGGCGATAGCCTTCTACGGTCACTTCCGTCGGTCTTTCTCGCGACCGCCGTTTGATCCTACCCCAATCGGCGTCCGCGGGCTTCCAGTGTGTCGCGCGACTGACAAAGGACTCGGGGCGATCCCGATCCTGGAAGTGGAACATAATTCGCCACTCGTCGGCATCGGTCCCCCGTTCTTCCCATCGAAACGTCGGCGGGGCTATCTCGGGTGGAAAGGATGCGCCGTCAGGGGGGTAGGTCAGCGAGAGCTGAATGGGGGTGCGATGCGATTCCGCTCGGGTCCGAGCCCTAGTCGTTGAATCGGAGGCCCTGTCGTTGGCAATCAGCCAGAATGCCAGTATGCAGCCACCGATCGCGAACAGGCCGAGGCCGCTATACCCAATCCACTTACGCACAGATTTTCTCCGGAGGCAAAACGCGCGGTCGACGCTCTGGACCCCACCGGACCTGACGTCGATCCGAGAACGCCTTTGGCAATTCTAAATGAAGTTTCACGATTCGTGGAATTATCGTGGGGGGGTTGGCGTTCCAGCCTGCAATCGTGGCTCCTACCGGGCGAGCCCGGCGGCGGCCCACTCCACGAATTGTGAAATCTGATTTAGTGGACAGGATGCCGAACGCCACTCTCGACCAGTAACCGTTCACGGGGCGGAAGAGAGGGGGACAGGTCCATGTTTTCGGCCAGCGTCTTTCTGGCCAAAATGTCTGAACTGGCCGAAAAATGGACCAGTCCCCGGCCGCCCCGTGAACGGTTACCTCGACCAGGGTCCCCGTGCACTTCGTTCGCTTCGTGGTTATCATGGAGCCTTCGGACCATTCCAACAGATTTCGGCTGGAATGTGCTTGGTGGGGGTATGGTGGAATTCCGCGATGGTTCACCGCAGCGCGTTGCTGCTCGGCGCTCGTGGCCGACGGTGACGCTCGTCCTGGCAATCGCGAGCGTTATCCTGGTTGGCGGTCTTTTCCTTCGTCAGCCTGTGTACAGAGACCGCCTCGCGAAACCGATCCAGCCCGGACGGGCCGTTAAGCCTCCGGACGCGAGCGCCTCGTCCTCGTCGGCGCAACTTCTCGCGCCTCGACCGGAGTTGCCGAGCGGCGATGGGTTTGGGGAAGACCTGCCCGCGCCGAAGACCGCTGAGGAACTTCTCGAAGAAGCCAGACGAACGGCGGGCCGCATCGCGGAGCTGTTTCCCGATAATCCGGATGCGCTGGAAGTGAAGGCGCGAATCCTCTTTTACCTCGGGGATTACGGGGGGGCTGCTGCGTGCTGGCGAAAGTGTCTCCGTCGCGATCCCAGCTATGCATACGCCTATCACGGACTGGGGCTGGTCGCCGCGAAGGAGGCTGACTATGAGGAAGCCGCGACTCAGCAGCGGCAGGCGCTCGAACTCGCTCCAGGGTACTGCGACATTGTCGTCGAACTGGCGGATGTGCTCATGAAGCTCGACAGCGCCGGTGAGGCGGTGGCGGTTCTCGAAAGGCACATTGGGATGAGCCCGCAATCGCTGGATGCCTGGATCCAGCTTGGCCACGCCTATCTCCAGGAGCGAGAATTCCAGAAGGCACACGATGCCTACCGTGCAGCACTCGGGATCCACGCCGAAGTACCTGCTGCGCAGTTTGGCATGGCAACCTCCCTGGCACGCCTGAGAAAAACCGCCGAGGCTCGGGAGGCAATGGAGAAGTACAGGGAGCTCGAAGCCAGGAAGATCGAGATTCGCACTGATCTGCGGCATCGTTTCGACGACCTGAAAGCCATGTCGGCAAATGTCGCTGCGAAGTTCGCTCTGGCGGGCCGGGTCTGCCTTGCTCATGGAGAGCTTGCCGAAGCGGAACGGTTGTTTCGCCGGGCCGCGACGTTGGATCCGGCCAATGCGCAATGCCGCGTCCAGTTGGCTTCGCTTTACCAGCAGACCAGTCGCAGCGAGGAAGCCCTTCGGATGTGTCGGCAGCTCATCGAAATCGAGCCGAAGAACTCGGGGTATCATCGGAACCTGGGCATCCTGCTCGGCAACCTGGGGCGGCTGGAAGAGGCCGAAAGAGCAGTTAATGAAGCGATGCGGCTTGCTCCCGAGAGCCGGCAGGCCCACGCCGCCTTGGCCCGCCTTTACCTGCGCACTGGCCGCAAACTGGACAAGGCGGTGGAGCTTGCTGAGCAGGCGGTCCGAGTTCAGGGCGATGCCCGGAGTTATGCTCTGCTGAGCCGGGCGCATGCGGCCAACGGGAACCTTGGCGAGGCGGTTTTGGCAGTGAAGAAGGCAATCGAGGTCGGCGGCGACGATTCCGAGTACCGAGAGATGCTCCGGACCTTTCAGCAAGGCAAGTGAGAGTATGGGGCTGAACGCAGACATCGCGTCGAAGACCGGCTCGCTCTGTTGCGAGCCTGGCATCCATCGGGCAGTGAGGGCCCCGAGGCCGTCGGTGCACCAAGGTCGGCGGGAACGGCGGTCTCATGCAATCTGCATCGGGCTACTCGTCTGGCTCGTTGCGTCGGCGCGCGGCGACGAGCCCATCGTGCTGCGAGACGTGACTCGTCAGACCGGCATCGACTTCAAGCACACTGACGGCAGCAGCGGTCGGCGCTATATCTGTGAGAATATGACGGCCGGCCTGGCCCTGTTCGATTTCGATAACGACGGACTGATCGATATCTACTTTGTGAACGGCGCCCCCCTCCCCGGGACGGCATCTGGTGATCGGCCCACGAACCGGCTCTACCGAAACCTCGGTGCGTGGAAGTTTCTCGACGTAACCGACAAGGCGGGAGTTGGAGATATCGGCTACGGCATGGGGGCGGCGGCAGCCGATTACGATAACGACGGCGACCAGGATCTGTACGTCAGCAACTACGGCCCCAACGTCCTCTACCGCAACAACGGGAACGGGACCTTCACCGACGTTACGGCCCAAGCCGGTGTCGACAACGGGGATCGCTTCGGCGCGGGAGTCTGTTTTCTCGACATCGACAAGGACGGAGATCTCGATCTCTATGCGGGCAACTACGTGGTGTTCTCCTGCGATCGGCACGTTCCGCACACGGTCCTGGGGGTTCCAAGCTACCGGGGTCCCAAGGATTACGCGCCCGACGCCGACACCCTTTACCGCAACAACGGCGACGGAACGTTCACCGACGTAAGCGAGGAATCGGGAATCGCCGCCGTCGCCGGAACCTCAATGGGCCTCGTCGCCGCCGACTATGATCATGACGGCGACACCGACGTGTTCATCGCCAACGACGTGATGGCTAACTTCCTCTTCCAGAACGACGGAACCGGCAGGTTTGAAGACGTGGGCCTGTTTACGGGAGTTGCCTTCAACGCGACCGGCATCTGGCAAGGAAGCATGGGGGTCGACTGCGGCGATTACAATAACGACGGTTGGCTCGACTTCCACATGACCAACTATCAGGGCGAAATGCCGGCGCTCTATGAGAATTCGGGGTCGGGATTCTTCGATGAAGTGGCGCGTCGCGCCGGTGCGGGGCTCCGGGCGATCCCGCATGTCACGTGGGGTTCCGGATTGGTCGATTTCGACAATGACGGAGACCGCGACATCTATATCGCCTGCGGCCACCTCCAGGACAATATCGAACTGCGCGACTCCACGGCGCGTTACCTGGCCCCCAACATTCTTCTCAGGAACACGGGCAAGGGCAAGTTCCGCGATGTCTCCGGGGAATCGGGCGACGGGATGTTCGTTGAGTTGAGCAGTCGCGGCGCGGGGTTCGACGACCTGGACAATGACGGCGACATCGACGTCGTGGTGCTGAACTCTCGCCGCGAACCGACCATCCTCCACAACGACTCGCCGAATGACCACCATTGGATTCAGATCCAACTGCAAGGCACCCGAACGAACCGCGATGGGGTGGGAGCGCGGGTGCGGGTTGTTTCTGGCGATCTCGTGCAAGTCGACGAGGTGCATAGCGGCCGCGGATACCAGAGCCACTACGGCACCCGTCTCCACTTCGGATTGGGGCACCGAGACCACATCGACCGGATCGAGGTTCAGTGGATTGGGGGACAGACGGACGTTGTTAAGAACGTCGCCGCGAATCAACGCCTCACGGTCGTCGAGTCGCGGAATGGTGGATAGAACCAAGGGGGCGGAAACACCTCTGTAGACTTAATTATATCCACCCGACAGTTGCACATAAATCCCCTTGCCTGCCCAACCAGAGTCCTCGGCGAGGCAAGTTTCAGCCGTCCTCGGGAAGGAGAATTGTTAGTTATTGATCTTGTGGTAACGGTGTGATATACAAAACATGGCTAGCCCAAGCCGAGCGGGGACAGGATGCCGGGTAGCGAGCGCGTGCGGCAACGTCTTCTCGGCCCCGGAAGGAGTCGAGAGGTCGTTTTTTGTGTAGTCCTTCTTTCTTCTTGCTTTCGGGAGGGTGGTCGATGTCTATGCCATTGCTTCGGCGCCGCATGTGGCGCGTCGCTTTCACACTGGTTGAGCTTCTGGTCGTCATCGCGATCATCGGGATCTTGATCGCGTTGCTTCTGCCGGCCGTTCAGGCGGCCCGCGAAGCGGCAAGGCGAGCGCAATGCGTGAATAATTTGAAACAGTTCGGATTGGCTCTGCACAACTATCACGACACTTACGGCGCGTTCGTCTACCGCAAGGGCGGGACCAGTGGAGCCACCGGGAACGGGAGCAACGAATCCCGCAGGTGCGGTTATATCTCTCTGCTCCCATACCTGGAGCAGGGCCCCATGTGGGATCGAATCAAAGGGGGCGGAGGGTCTCCGGCCTATCCGCCCGAAGGTCCGCGAGGTGACGGTGGCTGGAGCTTCTGGAACGACGCGCCGGAGATGCTTGTCTGCCCATCGGACAACGGCGTGCCAAATAACACCGGACCGTATCTCAGCTACGTCATGTCGGTGGGCGATCAGACCAGCAACGTGATCAATGACCAGACGCCTCGGGGCATCTTCGGATACATTCGCTGCACGAAAATGGCGGACGTTACCGACGGTACGAGCAATACGGCGATGATGAGCGAACGGCTGTGCCAGGGGAACCTCGGCTCGTTTCGTGGACAGAATCCTGTTGCCGTCGGCCCTGAGCAAGTCGAGCATGTGCTTGGAGTCGCCACACGTGTTTCGGGCGCCCACAATTCGCCTGTGCTCTGCTATAGCGTCAGCGACGGCAAGTATTTCACCAACGGCACGCAGATCCAGACCTATTTCGGCACAAACTGGCACGACGGGCAGGCGATGCACAACGCGTTCAATACCGTTTTGCCGCCGAACGCGCCCGCATGCGGCGACGGCGGCTCCTGGGCCGATACGAGCAATGTCATCATGCCGCCCGCCAGCCGGCATCCCGGCGGTGCGAACCTGCTCCGGGTCGATGGGTCGGTCGATTTCATCAGTGAGACGATCGACTCGGGCAATACTGCGGCGGCGGGGCCCGGTGATGTGGGCAAGACTCCCTATGGCGTATGGGGCGCTTTGGGGTCGAAAGCCGGCGGTGATTGACGAGCCAGTTTCTATCTAGCCGAAAGGTGCGCGATGAACAGCATTGGACTGCGAGTTAGTCTTGCGTTGGCCCTGATCTGCGCGGGCATGATCTGCGGCTGTGGACAGCAGGGTCCGGATCGTCCCGCGACGTTTGCCACAACCGGCACCGTAACCCTCGATGGCGCGCCCGTCGAGGGCGCGGCGGTCACGTTCGTGCCGAACGGCAAGGGAACTCCGGCGGTCGCCACAACCGACGCGTCCGGTCGCTACGCGTTGAAATCGTTTGGCACGGAGGAGGGCGCAGTTCCCGGACAGTACATGATTACGGTTACCAAGGGGCAGTACACCGAGGCCGCAGCGGCGGGAGGCGGTGGTGAGGAGCCACCGCCCGGTTACGACCCGAATTCCGGGACTTCGGAAGGCACGAATACCCTTCCGAAAAAGTACGAGTCTCCGCAGAGCTCGGGGCTGACGGCCGCCGTCACCGAGGACCCGAGCAAGAACACGTTCGATCTCGCCCTCGAGTCGGGTGACGCAGAGTAGCGGTCTGGGGTGGTCAGCCTCATGGCGGTTTAACGCCGTGTTCGTGCGAAGCGTAAAGGAGGGCAGACATCGTTTGCCCTCCTTTTATTGTCAGCCCTGCCGTCTTAGACTCAGCGGACGTGGAGGATCAAGTTTTCGCAACCGTTCACGCCCCCGGAAGAGAGGGGAACAGGTCCATGTTGTCGAACAACCTCGAAAAAGCCGCATCACGTCGCGATTTCCTGAAGAAGGCCGGCCGCATCGCTGCGGCTTCGTCGCTGGCGGGCGTGAGCGTCCCGAGAGTCCACGCGGCGGAAGACAATACGATCCGGTTGGCGCTGATCGGTTGTGGAGCACGCGGTACGGGCGCCGTCGCGAATGCGTTGATGGTCAACCGAGGGCCGGTCAGGCTGGTTGCAACGGCCGACCTGTTCCCCGATCGGATCGAGCACCGGCTGAAGTATCTCGAGGGCAGCATCAAGGCGAGTTGGGATCGGACCGCGGCCGAGGGGTTGGGCGCGAGTATCGACGTCTCGCCGGAGCGCCGCTTCCTCGGCTTCGACGCCTATCGGGCGGCCATGGACTGCCTGAGGCCGGGCGACGTCGCCATTCTGGCCACGCCGCCGGTCTTTCGGTGGGTGCATTTCGGCTACGCGATTGAAAAGGGCCTGAACGTCTTCATGGAGAAGCCGCTCACGTCCGACGGGCCGACGTCGCGCCGCATGCTGAAACAGGGAGAGGAGTCGGTCGCGAAGAACCTCAAGGTGGGCGTGGGGCTGATGTCGCGTCACAGCCGCCCGATCCAGGAGTTGCACCAGCGCATCGGCGACGGCGAGATCGGCGATATCTTCCTTTTGCGAGCCTACCGGCTCATCGGACCGCTCGTCACCGCGTTCTCGAATCGTTGGCCGGGGACCCCCAGCGAATTGCTCTGGCAGATCCAGCGTTTCCACAGTTTCATCTGGGCCAGCGGGGGATGCTTCAACGACTTCTACATCCACGTGATCGACAACGCCTGCTGGATGAAGGATGCCTGGCCGGTCAAGGCGCGGGCGATCGGCGGCCGCCACTATCGCAACGGCCCCGACGGCCGGCCGTACGTCGACCAGAACTTCGATACCTACGGCGTGGAATACACGTTCGCCGACGGCGCCAAGCTGATGCTTGACGGCCGTTGCATGCCCGGCTGCGAGAATGACCACTCGAGCTGCGCGCAAGGCACGAAAGGCGCGGCGGTGATCTCGAAGTCGGGCGACTGCGGGCCGCCTTCGAGCACGTACCGGACCCATACGTTCGATCGTGCCGACCTGATCTGGCAGTCCGAGACGGCTCCCGATCAGCGGAGCCCCTACAACAATGAGTGGAACGACCTGATCGACGCGATCCGCAACGACAAGCCGTACAACGAGGTGCGAAGCGGTGTCGAGGCGTGCGTCGTGTCGAACATGGGACGTCGGGCGGCGCACACCGGGCGAACCGTCACGTTCGACGAAATGCTCCAATGCGACCTGGAGTATGCGCCTGGCGTCGACCAATTCACCGCCGACTCGCCGGCCCCCGTCCAGGCCGACGCCGCGGGTCGATACCCCGTGCCTCAGCCGGGCATCATTACCCAGCGCGAGTATTGATCGCAACCGTCCACGGTCCATGCCTTCGCCGGAATGCGCTTCACTCGCGATCCAGATACGCCCGGATCGCCCGGGCCAGATCGCGTCCGAACGCCCGTGCACTCTCCGCGTTGACCTCCGATCCCGACGCGTTTGCGTAAGCCACCTCGATCGTGCCGGCCGCTTCGATCCCCGGGAGTTCGGCGGCCCAAAGTCCAAAGCTCTTGAGGTTCGGCGCCGCCATCCCCTTGTTCCAGGCCTTGCCGAAAGGGAGATTGTCCGCCGTGCGATAAATGAGCGGACCTTTGCAGAGGGCTTCCAGGAGCTCCGCCAACCGGCTGACGCGCTCCCAGTTTTCCGTGTCCGGACCGCCGACGAAGTAGATCACCTCGTTGTGCGGGCCCCGGATTGTCGGGCAGTGCAGGTCCAGCGCAATCCTCAGCCGGCCTTCGGACCACGTTGGAACATATTCGGTGAGAGCCCGGACCGAAGGATAGATCTTCTCGATGTAGTCGCGGTTGTGGTCGTGCGGCTTGCGGTTCTTTCCTTGATCACCCGCCTCGACACCGTCCTTGTCCACGAACGGCACGGCCAGGAACTCGACGTGCCGGCGGAGCCAGGCGCCGTCGTCCGCATCGGTAAGCACCGTGGCAAGCAGACCTTCCAGAACAAAGCTGGCCATCGTCTCGCAGCAGTGGTGCCGCGCGGTAAGGAGCACGCGGTGTTGCGGCTCTGCGTCGAGCCGGCCGCAATGAAGCCGCTCCACTTTGCGCCCGCCTCTGGTCTGGCACAGCGTTTCCACGCGTAGCGATGGGTTCTTCTCGTGTTTGCGGAGAAACTCCCGCAGGTCCGATTCCACGTAGGGCACGGTGAACGCGAACCGCACTTCCTCGGCCGATGCCGGAACGGCATACGTAAAGGAAGCACCGTCCACCGCCTCGGCTCCCAGCCAGCTCCAGTTCGCACCGCCGTCGAGACTCATCGCCGGGCCGCGAACGCCGATGACGTTGCCGTCGGTGAACCGAAAGGTGAGAGTCCGGCCGGCCGCACCGCGGATTCGAAAGCACCAGTAGAACCAGTGCCCGGCCGTATCGCGGAGATCCTGGCGGAGGAAAACCGTGTCGCCCTCGATCTTTTCAAAGAGGATGTTTCCGCCGGGAAACGCAGCATCGACGACGATCGTTTCCGCCGATGCATCGGTTCTGCCCACGCTGTCCGCTGCCGCTTCCTTACCCATGAGCACCCGGTCGATGAATAGGTAAGCCTCCTCGCGAGCCTCGGGCGGGAAACCGTGCCCGCCGGGCGGATACACGGCCACGATCCGATCCTCGACTCCCAGCAGCCGATACACGTCGCGTGCCGCCTCGACGCACCGTCGGGCACTCTCCACGCGGAAATTCGTGTCCTGCTGCGGAGCATGAATGTACAAGTGCCGCGGAGCAATCGCAGCCAGCACCTCGGGAAAATCGAACGGCAATCGCTGCGGATCCTTGCCGTACACCGAATCGATCCGAGGCATGTAGCGGGTCTGGCACCATCCGGCCAGGTTGCCGTCCATGTAGTCGGCGAACGAATCGAATCCGGAACTGCAGACCACCAGCTTGATCCGGGGATCGAAAACGCCGACGAAGAGCGAATTGTGACCGCCCAGCGAGACTCCGCAGGCCCCGATCCGCTCGCCGTCGACCTCCGGCAGCGATTGAAGCAGATCCACCGCCCGCATGTGATCCCAAACCCCTTTCATCGTGCCGCTGGCATAGCCGAGCGCCGCCGGGTCCGTCTGGTTGTCTCCGAGCAGCGGGTAGTCGGGCGCGATGGTCACGTATCCCCGCTCGGCCAGCTCCAGCGTGTAGCGAGGGTAATCGGGCCCCAGGCCGGCGGTTCGGCCCCGCGGGCCACTGGTGCCGTGCAGGCACAGCATCGCGGGCACGCGGCCGTCGCGCTGGTGAGGGATAAGCAGGTAAGCAGGCACCCGGTCGCCTTCCGAAGCGGCATAGGTGATCTTCTTCCGCGTGACCTTCTCCAGCCGCTCGCTCTCGAGCACCTCGACCTCCAGCGGCACCGCCGCCTCCGGCCGCGGCAGCGGGCCCGTCACCAACTGCATATTCTCGAGAATATGCTCCCGCCGCCGCTGCCAGTCCTGCGGGTTTTCGATCCGATGGGCGTTCCCCTCGCCGTCCTGCCAGACAAGCAGTTCCATGTTGTCCGGATAGAACGGCGGCGTGTCCGTCGCCTGGCTGAATGCCAGCGAACCGGCGGCTCCCATGACGACGGCGGTCAGGAGGAACTTCATCGAAGGAATCTCCCAGCAGGAAAGGTCGTTTCGCCGCAGTGCCCAACGGGGACTGCTGAAAAAGGAGACTGGCCCTGCAACCGGTGGTAGATCGACTTGACGACAGGCACAAGATGTTGCGGTGCCTGTCCCCTTTTTCAGCGCCGATTATAGAGAATCGCTCAGCTCGTCGCCACTGCCTCGGACAGCTCGACGTGGTTCTCGGCACGGCTGGTGTCGATCGCCATCTCGATCGTCACACCCCAGCGGCCCTCGGAATCCGGCATGACAAACCAGTGCGGCTGAACGGCCACCGACTGATGGACCAACTCGAAACCGCCCTCCGACTGGCTGACGCTCTCCACGGGGAACGTCCAGAAGTTCGTCGGCCGCGAGGCGGTCAAAGCGACGTCGATTCCCAGCCATTCATCGGCCAGGCCGAGTCCCCGCACGTCGCTCAGGTCGAGCCGCGAACCGAGCTGTCCCAGGCGCTTGCCGTGGTTGTCGTGGAAGTAGCGGTCGTCGGCCCCGGCCGGCATGCCGGCAAAGTTCAACTCGACGGCGAAGTGCAGCGGAATGTCGTTGTGCAGCCCTTCCAGGAGATACGCGATCTCGAGAGTCGAGCTGCCCGCATTGAGCGTCATCCCCTTGGTGATCCGGATCGGCATGCCGAATGCCGCGCCGTCGCGGACCAGCATCACCTGAATCCGGTCGGGGTTGCGGCGGAGCCTCGCCTCGTAGGCCCCGCGGACGAAATCGCCCCGCTGCGGCGCCTTGCCCGAGACGACCGCTTCAAGCGTCGCGTGGTTGTCGTAGAACAGGTCGACGAGGCTCTTCCGCGGGAAACTGTCATACTGGATCCGCTGGTCGAGTCCTTCCTGCTTGCAAATGACCCGCTCGTGGATGCTCGCGCAGTGCTGATCCCCGTTGTTGCCCCCGCCGAGAACCTTCCGGTGATAAGCCTCGGGCCGCCGCCCGAGCGTCGCCAGCAGGTTATGGGCAATCGACCGCACGTCCAACTCGTAGAGATGCCCCCCGGCGTTCGGGTTGATCAGAGCGATCAGCTTATCGTTGGCAAGCCGGATCTCCTGGCGAGCGTCGAAATTGAAATCGTCGGCTTTCACCTCGATCCAGGTTTCCGACGGGCGGGTCGCGCGGTCGAGCAAGTTCTCCGCGCGGATCAGGTTCTGGTAAACAGCGTTGCGAAGGTGGGGCAGATAGATCCCGCCAAACGCGCCGTGCCAGTAGCTGCAGTTGCACTGGCCGCGGTAAAGCTCGGTCCTCGCCTCGTCGATCAACTCGCCCGACAGCCCCGACTGCACGGCGTCGTCCAGCCGGCGGCTCACGTGCATCATCCGGGCGTACATCTCGTCGGCCTCGGGATAGCGGACCTTGAAATTGCGCCAGTTCCCGCCCCGGACGAATCGCTTCAGCGACGGCCAGCGAGGATCATCGGCAATCTCGTGCGATACCCGATCGTACTCGACCTGCTGCGGCACGGGCAGCACCCATTCGGTCATCTCACGGTAGCTACAGTCGGGCAAGTAGATCTTCCCCAAGGGCGGAACGTTGTCGACCGTCTCGGCCAGCGTGGTGACCCGAATCCACTCCTGGTTCTCGACCAGGGCGTCGAAAAATCGCTCGAGCCAACGATCCTCGTAGCAATGCTTGTTCGTTTCCGGCCAGGTGCCGAACTTCTCGCCGTCGTCGCCGAAAACCACGACGGGGTTGTCGCGCTGCTCGGCGATGCCGCGAAGATGATCAACGGTCGCCTGCGGATCGGCGAACGGAATGGTATACCGCAGCCGTTCGCTGCCGGGAAACACCGAAACCACGCGGCCGTCGTCCTCGGTCGCGTAGTAGCCGTGCAGGTCCGATTCCGTCAGGCCGCCACAACGGAAATGAAAGTCGTCCAACACCGTGTACTCGATGCCCGCGGCGGCAATGTCGCGAGCGAACGACTGCTCCCAGACCCGCTCGGCGATCCACATGCCACGGACACGCGCGCCCAGCCGGTTTTCCAGCCAATGCGTGTACGAGCGGATCTGGCCGATGCGGTCCCGCGATGGGAGCATGGCGAGAATCGGTTCATAAAACGCCCCGCCGACCATCTCGATCCTCCCCTCGGCCACCAGGTCCGCCAGCCGGTCCACGTACTCGGGGTGGTGCACGTCGAGCCATTCCATCAGCGAGCCGCTCGTGTGCAACGCGATCTTCAGCGACCCGTAACGGGAAAACACATCGAGAAACGGCCGGTAGCTTTCCTGGTACGCCTGTTCGAAAACGTGATGAAAGTTGCCAATCGGCTGGTGGTTGTGCAGGACGAGTGCAAGTCGGATGGTGTTGGGCATGGTCGCGTGTCGTGGTGCAAGGAGGGAGGGCTGGATGACAGATTCTCGGGCAGCGCACTTTCGGCCCGGAGCTGTTTACTTATTCGGCAGCCGCACCCCAGTTTATCCAGTTCCCCTTACTGGAATATCTTGTGGCTCGTGGAACTCGAAAGTCTCGACTTCCCGCAAAAACAACGCCGCTTCCTCCGGCGTGACCGGATTGATGTAAAAACCGGTACCCCACTCAAACCCGGCCGCCTTCGTCAAGCTCGGCATAATCTCTATATGCCAGTGATAGTGGCCCAGTTCCTGGGTGTCAAAGGGGGCCGTGTGGATGATGTAATTGTAGGCCGGCTGGTCCAGTGCGGCTTCGATCTTGCCGATCACCTGCTTCATCACGCCGGCGAGCTCGTCCACCGCGTTCTTCTGGATGTTCTCGTAGTGGCTCGAGTGCACCTTCGGCAGCACCCACGTTTCGAAGGGGAAACGGCTGGCAAAGGGACAGAACGCCACGAAACCTGGGGTGTCGATCACGATCCGCTTTTCGGTCGCCAGTTCCTGCTGGATCATGTCGCAGTACACGCAGCGGCCGCGATAGTTGTAGAACTCCAGCGAGCCGGTCATCTCCTCCCACACGTTGATCGGCACGATGGGCGTTACGATAAGCTGGCTGTGCGTATGTTCCAGCGACGCCCCCGCGGCCGCCCCGACGTTCTTGAAGATCATGCCGTAGACCAGCCGCGGGTCCTTCTTGAGGTCGACCAGGCGGTCGCGGTACACCCAAAGCACCTCGCGCAACTGTTCCTCGGAAAGCTGCGAAGTGCTGATCAGGTGCCTTGGCGTCTCGATGATCACTTCATGGGCACCGACTCCCTTCATCATGTCGTAGATTCCCTCGCCGCGCTTGTTGAGATCGCCCTCGATCTCCAGGGCGGGGAATTTGTTGGGCACAACGCGCACACGCCAACCCTCGCGATTGCGATGGCTCCCCGCATTGCGGTAGGCGATGATCTCGCCTGGAGTCTTGTCCTCGTTTCCTTCGCAGAACGGGCAGAAGCGCCCCACGCGAAGCCGCGGCGACGATTCGAAGTCGTGCGGACGCTTCGCCCGGCTCTTGGCCACGATGACCCAGCGGCCGACAATGGGGTCTTTTCTCAAGTCAGGCATGGTTGAACATCCGCCTCACGCTTGCCACATGAACATTTCGTAATCCGGCGATGGTACGGCGGTCTCGATCGTGCCTTCGTTCGGCACCCGCTCGACCGGAGACGAGTCCCCGAGCAACTCCACACAGAACTGAATCTGGTCGCCCGTCTTCACCGCCAGGCTGTAAAACGGCACAGCGAGTTCGAAAACCACGTCGCCGGCCGCCTCTACGCCCGCCTGTGCCACCGGGACCTCGTCGTGATACAGTCGGCCGACCGCACCCTTATGGGAGGGGTCGGTGACGAGCACCTCGAAACTTTCCGGTTGAAAGAACCGTACCCGCAGGGCCCCCACCTTGGCCAGCCGCTCCCGCACCGGCCCGTCTCGCGCATCAAGCCGAAGGTAGAGCCGCTCGGTGTCGAAACCGAAGTAGAGATTCGTAATCAGCCCCTCGTCGGCCATGCTCATCGTGCCGCGCGACCCGCGGCAGGCGTAGTGTCCCGAATTGATCCATTCGAAGTACGTGCGCCGGCCGTCGACCTTTACCTTCAATAACCCGGTTGGCAACGTGTGCAGTCTTTGCCCAAAGCCCTGACTGATCGGCCGGACCAGTTCGCCCGGCGGCTGATCGCCCAGCAACGTATAGACGTTCTGAAGATGCTTGCGAAAGAGGCGGTCGAACAGGGAATCCTGGGCACTGGTGTGCGAGTCGCCAAACCACCAGAACCAGTCGCTCCCTTGGGCGATGTAAAGCTCCTGCCACGCCTGCCCGATCTGCTCGGGCGTACCTGCCCGCCTTGAGGTCGCCTCGACCAGGTGTTTGCGGGTCTGGTCAAGCAGGTCCCATGCCCGGTTGCATTCGGGGTGCCCGATCCAAATCCCGAAATTGTGCTGGATCCAGCTACCCGGGAACAAATGACTGATCTTGTCGGTGGCCGGGTACCGGGCGAGGTAATCGCAGATCCGCACGGGCGTGATCTTCGAGTGCTGGACGACTCGCCGATACAGCTTGCGAAGGAAGTCCACGCCGGCGTTGGGGTAGTATTCCCAGCAGTTCTCTCCGTCGAGGACGATCGTTACCAGCGACGGCCGATGCCCGGCATTGCCCCCGGTTGCCCGGCTGATTGCTTCGACCTTGCCAATGAAGTCGTCGACGGCATGATCGGCTGCGTAGCGCTGGTAATGAAAGCCGATCTGATCGCTCATGGCGTGGTCGCGGAAGACGATCTGAAGCTGCCGACCTCCCTCGTCCACTCGCCAGGGACGATAGAGCATCTCGGGATTCCGCAGGTATCCGTTGCCGTCGCGGGAAATCCAGCCATCCGTCGAGCAAGAAAGGATCTCTTCATCCGTGGCGATCCATTGGATCCCATAGTCGGCGATCGACGGAACGATCCCCTGGCAGACCGAACCTTCGGAAGGCCACATCCCTCGGGGCTTCTGGCCGAATACCTTCTCGTGGTACTCGACGGCCCGGCGGATGTGTTCCTTGGCGTCCTCCGGATACCCGTCCAGCGCCTGGGGGAGCCCGACCTCAGGCATCGCACGCCGGGCGAGTCGCTTGTCCCAGAGCAATGGCAGAATCGGGTGGTAAAACGGCGTGGTGGTCAGCTCGAGTTGGCCCCGCTCCTGCAACTGCTGGTGCAGCGGGACAACCTGGCGGAGTAGTTCAAGCTGCTTCTGAAGAAGCCATCGCTTCTCCTCTTCCGTCCAGAACCGCCCCTTTTCACGGAACGCGGCAAGATCCGGATCCATCTCGAAGGCAAGCGGATGAATCCACACGAGGTTCGACCAGCACACCAAGTCGACGATGTCGCGCTTCGTAAACCGCTTCCTCGCCCGTTCCGCCGAATCGATGGTAAAACCTCGCTTCCGGTAAAGCTCGTGATACCGCTTGAACGGGCGGATCATCTGGTCGGGATGGGCCATAAAAAAGTTGTCCAGGAGGTAATGCACGTCCTCCTCGGACAGGCCATCGGCCGGCGTCATCGATATCCGCAGGTGCTGATCCTGATGCCCGCGATCCGTGTAGGCAAAGATTTGATCGAGCAGGCTGGGGACAAGATTGATCGTGGCGTGCATCTCAGGAAGTTCCTTGAGAAGCATCGCCATCCCCCAATAGTCCTTGGTGCCATGCAGGCGGACCCAGGGCATGGGGTTTTCCTGCGCGACGTCGTCGGGATAATAGGGTTGATGCTGGTGCCAGAAAAACGCCAGCGAGATGTCGTGCATGGCTTTCCTTCGCTGTTTCCTTCACCTCCGTGGAGACTGCTGAAAAAGGGGACTGGCTCTGCAACCGGTGGTAGTTTGACTTGACGGCAAGTACAAGATGTTGCGGTGCTTGTCCCCTTTTTTCAGCCGAAACTCACACCGACGCCAACTCGGCCGCACGGCCGGACCGGACCCGCTCGACGATCTGCTCGTAGATTTTCACGTACTGCTTGGCGCGGCGAGCCCACGACCAGTCCTGACGCATTCCTGTCGTGATCAGTTGCCGCCACATCGCCGGCTGCCGGTAGGCATCGACCGCGCGGGCAAGCGTCTCGCTCAGGGCCAGCGGATTGTCTTCCCGGAAGCTGAACCCGTTGGCATTTCCGGCCGCCAGGCTTTGTTCGCTCGCATCGACAACCGTATCGGCCAGGCCACCCGTCTCCCGGACCACGGGAACCGTGCCGTACCGAAGGCTGTAAAGCTGATTCAGCCCACAGGGCTCGTAGCGGCTGGGCATCAAGAAGATGTCGGCGCCTGCCTCGATCCGGTGTGCCAGAACGTCGGAGAACTCCAGGCGAACAGCAACCTTGTCCGGATGTTGCTGCGCTAGATGTTTGAACAGCTCGTGGTAAATCGGCTCGCCCTTGCCGAGAATCACCCACTGCGTATCATTCCTGGCAACCCAATCGGGAATTACCTGGGCCACCAGGTCGAAACCCTTCTGATCGGCAAGACGCCCGATCATGCCGACCAAGGGGACATCGGCCCGCTGCGGCAGTCCGACTTCTGCCTGCAATGCCGCCTTGCAGACCGGTTTGCCGCCCTCCACGGTATCGGCATTGTAATTGGCGGCCAGCAACGGATCAGCGTCCGGGTTCCACTCGCTCTCGTCGATGCCGTTGAGAATGCCGAACAGACTATCGCGTCGAGCTTGCAGTGCTCCCTCCAGCCCGCAGCCGAATGCCGGGGTCTGGATTTCCTGGGCGTAGCGTGGACTGACCGTGGTGATCGCGTCGGCAAAGACCATTCCGGTCTTGAGCAGGTTCAGCTTGCCATAGTACTCCATCTGATGCCAGTTGAAGTACTTCCAGTCCAAACCCGTCAGCAGCATGTCCCAGTGCCAGAATTGTCCCTGGTAGGCCATGTTGTGAACGGTGAAAAGACTCGCCGTCTGCTGGTAGCGAGGCAGCGTCCGGTATTCGATCTTGAGATAGGCCGGGACCAGCCCCGTTTGCCAGTCGTTGACATGAACGACGTCTACCTGGAGCTCCAGCAGCCGGATCGCTTCGAGGACGGCGCGGGAGAAGAACACAAACCGCTCACAGTTGTCCGTGTAATCCTTTCCGTTGAGGCGGTAGAGCTCTTCGCGGTCGAAATAGTAGTCCTGCTGAACGAAATAAACTGGGACGTCAGCCGCGGGAAGCTTCGACTGCAACAGGTGGCCCGTGACTGTCTTGCTCCCGATCGGCACGATGAAGTCGATCCCCATGGGCGTAACCGGCAGCCCACTGTAGTGGATCTGGCGGTAGGCCGGGAGGATCAGGGCCGCCTGATGGCCCAGACGGGCTATTTCAACCGGCAGTGCACCACAGACGTCGGCAAGTCCGCCGGTCTTGGCGAAAGGCACCGCCTCGCTTGTGGCCATCAGGATATTCACCGCGGGCTTCCCTCGAACTAACTTGAGAGCAGGTCTCCTAACCGACCGCCGAATTTCCGAATTGCCTCACCGCAAGTCTGTTGAGGCTATCACAAACTGATGAAAGGGAAAACGGGGATTCCGCTTTCTTGCATTACCACCAGAACCGATTGTTTGTTCGCAGTAGGTTCCGCTTGCCGAGCGGGACCTGAAACCGCCAACCACACCTCTGCGCCTCAAATACCCCAACCTCGCACACTATCCGCAAGGAGCGGATCATAATGCCGAGTCCGCCCTGCTTCCAGGTCCCGCTCGGCAAGCGGGATCTGGAATCGCCAACCACCTCTCCGCCTCAAATTCCCCAACCTCGCACACTATCCGCAAGGAGCGGATCGTAATGCCGAGTCCGCCCTGCTTCCAGGTGCCGCTCGGCAAGCGGGACCTACTGGGCGGCCCACGAAAGTTTACGTCGCAGATGGGGGATGGGAAAGCACTCGGGGTAGAATTTGCCGCCTCCTGCATGACCGAAGCTGGGGGGGCGCAAAACTCACGCGGCGATCTTGCGGCGGGGCACAACCAACTCGTAGAGCAGTGCGTTGCCGCGCTTGCCAACCTGGGTTGCCGCACCGGTATTTCGTAGGCAGTAGGCGATTTTTTGGGCCACCCACCGTGGGACATCCAGAGCTTCTGCCAAATGGCCGGTGTCGAAGGGTTTCGGAGTTGACGCGGGTACCAAGGCCGCCAAGTCGCCTGCGGTTTGCAGCCGATGGATTTCGCGTACGGCCAGCAGTTTCTGGTCGGAGACCTGATGATCTCTTCGCCGCCACCGCCGACGCCGCCCATGCCCCGGGTAACGCCATTCCTCGACATCGACCAGAGCAACGTCAAGGGTCAATCTCGGGTGAGGGAAAATGCGTGTGAAGTAGACAAGATCGTCGAAGATATCGAGGAGCCGCCCCTGCTTGGGGCTCGTGCGGCGCTCGGTGACGCAACCGCCCTTTCGAGCCTGTTTGACCAGCAGCTTCCGGATAATGATCGGTTTGACGACGAGCACCTCGTGGTCTTCCAGCAGTCGCCGGATCTTATCGCGGATCGCGGCCAGCGAGCCGTGCTGGACCTCGATAAGCTGGTCGCCAACGATCGCGTCAATGCGATAGTCGCCGAGCCGCACCTCCGTGCGGGCGTTCTCGTCGGCGTAAAGCTTCTTCAAGTCGTGATGCAGGGAAGTTTCCATGCTTCGCCTCTGCCTTTCCCGCCTTACAGAGACTGCTGAATAGGGGAGAGGCACCGCAACATCTTGCGTCTGTCCCCACCTCCGAGGTCTTGGGATAGGCTCTCACTGCTCCCCCGGCGGCTGGATGCCGAAGTCGCGGATCGAGAGCAGGCTGACGAAGGGGAGTCCGCGGTCGGCAAACGTCTTGGCCCCTCCTTCCATCCGGTCGATGATGGCGATCACCCGGACGACCTTCAAACCGAAAGCCTCGGCCCGCTCGATCGCTGCGATCGAGGATCCGCCGGTGGTCACCACGTCTTCGACAATGGCGACCTCGTCGCCCGGCTTCACCGGTCCTTCGATGTACTGGTTGGTGCCGTGCCCCTTCGACTCCCGACGCACCAAGAATCCGGCGAGCGGAGTGCCTCGCACGGCCGACATTGTCACCACCGATGAGGTAATCGGATCAGCCCCGATCGACATGCCTCCGATTGCGTCGGGCAAGCCGTCTTCAACGAGCAGATCCAGCATGCCTTCGGCGATCAGGCGAGCGCCGTTGGGATCGAGCGTCACCTGCTTGCCATCGAGATAGTAAGAGGCTTTCTTGCCGGAAGTAAGCGTAAACGTGCCAAATTGCAGGGCCTTGTTGCGAACCAGGGCTATCAGGGCTTCTTTGTCGTACACGGGCGGATCCTCGATGACCGGAGAACATACCAGCAGCCACACCTATACCATGTCCGCGACACGGGGAAAAGATCCGTTCTAGTAGCATTGGTTTATAACTCCTCGGCCAACTCCAGCACCAGTCGTTCGGTAGTCTCCCAGCCAACGCAAGCGTCGGTGATCGACTGTCCGTACAGCAGTTCGGCCGCCGGCCTGGGGAAGGGCTGGTTTCCTTCGACCAAATTGCTTTCCAGCATGGCGCCGACAATCTCGCGCGTGCCGGAAGCCCGCTGTGCGATGATGTCCTTCAGAACTTCCGGTTGCCGGCAAAAGTCCTTTCCGCTGTTGCCGTGACTGCAGTCGATGACCAGGCCCTTACGGAGCCCCGCCTGTTCCAACAACCGGAGCGTCTCCGCCACGTGCCTGGCCGAGTAGTTCGGCCCCTTTTCGCCGCCGCGGAGCACAAGGTGGCAGTCCGGATTGCCGCGGGTTTCGACGGCGGAAGCGACGCCGTCGCCGCTGATCCCAAGAAAGGTCTGAGGCTGACTGGCGGCCTCGATGGCGTGGATCGCCGAGAGGACGGAGCCCTCGGTTCCATTCTTGAACGCCAGCGGCATGGAAAGGCCGGAGGCCATCTGGCGATGCGTCTGCGACTCGGTCGTGCGGGCTCCGATCGCCGACCAGCAGATCAAGTCGGCAATATACTGTGGGGTAATCGGGTCCAGCAGTTCCGTGGCAGTTGGCACGCCGGCCTCGATGACCGCCCGTAACAGTCGCCGGGCGATCCGGAGCCCCTCCGGGATGTCATCGGAGCCGTCGAGGTGAGGGTCCATGATCAGCCCTTTCCATCCCAGCGACGTGCGAGGCTTCTCGAAATAGCAGCGCATCACGATGAAGATCTTTTCCCCGACCCGATCGATCAAGCCCCGCAATTTCGTTGCGTACTCGAAACCGCCGCGTGTATCGTGAATCGAACACGGACCGACAATCAGCAGCAATCGCGGGTCTTCGTGCCGCAGGATATCGCGGATCCGCCCGCGCGATTCGGCGACGAATTCCTCCTGCCGATCGGTGCGCGGGATCTCGTGCAGAAGCAGCGCCGGCGCAGGCAGCGGGATATTCGACGCAATATTCAGATCCGACACTTTTCTCATGGCCAACCTTCCTGTCGCTCGCGGTGGATCACTGGGGTGATGAAAGAGCGGACTCACCTCTGCAAGCCCTTGTATCTCATTCACCCCCTATGACTTGCGGTACCTGCCTTTTTCACCCCCCTTTTTCGTCACCCCGCCCCTTACGCTGGTTCTTGCTGCGTGGCACAGTGATACGCCCCCAGCCCCCACACCAGATCGACCGCATTGAGCCCGCGGACTTCGCGATCCGGAAACAACTCGGCAAGGATACGAACCGCCCTTTGATCGGCCGGGTCTCCGTACTGCGGGACGATCACCAGCCCGTTGGCGATGTAGAAGTTGGCATAACTGGCCGGCAGCCGGTGTTCCTGGTAGTAGATCGGCCGAGGCATCGGCAACGACACCACATCCAAGCGCCGTCCGGCCTGGTCCGTTATCTCCTGGAGCCTCACGTAGTTGGCCTGGAGGGAATCGAAGTTTGCGTCGTTTGCATCTTCCTCCACTGACGCGACCAGAATTCGCGGTCCCACGAAGCGGGCGGCCTGGTCGACGTGCCCGTCCGTATCGTCGCCGGCGATATCCGCACGCAGCCAGACGACCTTCGACGTCCCGAGATATTCCGTCAGATACCATTCAACGTCGTCTCGGGTGAGTTCGGGATTGCGATTCGGGTTGAGCAGGCACTGCTCGGCAGCCAGGAGGGTACCCTGTCCGTTGGCGTCCACCGCGCCGCCTTCAAAAACCATCTGCGGCTCGAAACACCTCCGCTGCTGGAGCTCGGCGATCTGCCCGGGGACACGGTTGTCCAGATCAAACGGAGGATACTTTCCGCCCCAGGCATTGTAAATCCAGTTGACCAGCGCCGGCGGTTCATGCGACGGGTTGGTCAGAAAGGTGGGGCCGTGATCGCGGATCCAGACGTCGTTGGTCGGAATATCGTGGATGGTGATGTTCGGCACGTCGCCGACCATTCTCTCCGCCTGCCGCAAGACGGCGTCGCCGCCGGCGAGGATGTGGACCGGTTCGCACTCGGCGATCGTCCGCGCCATTTCTTCCCACACGGCGGGGATCGGATCAAACTTGCCGGGCCAGGTGTTCAGGTTTCGCGGCCAGGAGAGCCACGTGGCGGCATGCGGCTCCCATTCGGCCGGCAGGCGGTAGCCGAGTCGTGCGGGCGTTTCCAGCATCTTAGTCCGTCAGGTATCGTTTGGTCAGGTCGCCGTATGCGTCAATCCGTCGGTCCCGAAGGAACGGCCAGTGGGTCCGGACCACGTCGATTCGGTCCAGATCGCACTCGACGAGGAGGGTCTCTTCGCGGTCGTGGCTGGCGCGGGCCAAGACGTTGCCATTCGGATCGCTGAGCAGCGAGGCGCCCCAAAACTCCAGCTCTCCCTCGCGGCCGGTCCGGTTGGCGGCAGCCACGAATACACCGTTGGCGATGGCATGGCTCCGCATCATCGTCTCCCAGGCGGAATGCTGACTGGCACCGTATTCTTCCTTCTCCCCGGGGAGCCATCCGATGGCCGTCGGATAGAAGAGGATCTGCGCTCCGGTCATGGCGGTGAGTCGGGCGGCTTCCGGAAACCACTGGTCCCAACACACGCACACACCCAACCGGCCGCGCTGCGTCGGAAAGCTGCAAAACCCCGTATCGCCCGGCGTGAAGTAGAACTTCTCGTAGTAGAGCGGGTCGTCCGGGATATGCATCTTGCGGTAGCGTCCGACGACGCGGCCATCGGTGTCGTAGATCACCGCCGTATTGTGGTAGAGTCCCGCATCACGTCGTTCGAAAATCGAGCCGACGACAACCACCCCGTGCCGCCGTGCGGTCTCGGCTAAAGCGTCGCTCGTGGGACCGGGGATCGATTCGGCTTCATCGAACCGGCGATGGTCTTCCGTCTGGCAAGGATATCGTCCGTGGAAAAGCTCGGGCAAGCAGACGATCTGCGCCCCGGCGGCAGCCGCTTCAGCGATCCGGGCGATCGCTTTGTCGACGTTCGCCTGTTTCGATTCGGTCGCGCGAGGCTGGACTAGGGCCACGGTCACTTTGCTAGGCGAGTTTGGCATGGTGGGGCGTTCGTGGGGGGGCAGCTTTATGCAAAATAGCCCGTGTACTACGCTGGGCATTGCTCAAAGGGTCGGGGGGCGTATCATCAAGTTGCGGAGGTTCCGATGGCCGCGATTGGGCAGTCAAGGCTCGCGATTTGCTGCGCCTATCCCAAAACCATCGGGGACTGGCTCATTTTGCGGAGTCTTCGGAGCAAATCGTGCCTGTCCCCCTCTCCTTGTGCGGTTCTGGGAGAGGCTCTAAACCTCACCATACCTTCATCACCCGGGGCGACAAGGGGTTGGCGGCCAAAGGCAACCCCGCTGGTGACCGGATTGACTTGGTCGGAAACGGCGGTTAAACACAACAGGTGGAGTGCGCGAACCTACACGTAAGGAGAGTGCTGGAAAAGGGACTGGCTCTGCAACCGGTGGTGGCCCGACTTCACGACAGGCAGGAGATGTTGCGGTGGCTGTCCCTTTTTCGGCAGTCTTCGTAAGGAGGTGAGGGGTGAGCGAAAGCTTCGATCCGTATCACGTCTGGCTGGGCATTCCGCCCAAAGACCAGCCGCCCCACTACTACCGACTCCTCGCCATTGAGCCGTTCGAAAACGATTCCACCGTTGTCGAGTACGCGGCCGATCAGCGGATGGTCCATTTGCGGACGATGCAGAACGGCGAGTTCGTTGATTTGGCCCAGAGACTCCTCAACGAGATTGCGGCAGCGAGGGTCACCCTTCTCAACCCGGAAAAGAAGGCGGCCTACGACGCGCGTCTGTCCCAGAGTCTTTGCTGCCCCCCACCGATCCCCTCTTTTCGCACCGAGGAGACCATTTCCGAAGGACAACAAGGCGTCGACGTCCTGGTGGGCGCTCCGAGTATCGCCGCTGGGATCAGCCTCTCCACCCCGCCGCCCCTTGGACAGAGAAAGGCCCGGTATGTCACCGTCAGCGTTTGGCAGGCTGCGGTGGCGCTGCTGATTCTGCTCTCGATCCCTGCCGCCGCATGGCTTACGTTCGTCCGGCATACCCCCGAAAGCCGGGATGGCCGGCAGGAAGAAATCGGAACAAGCGATCTCTCAGGCAGCCCGTCCAGTGATCCGATCGTGCACGTGGCCCCGCAAGACTCGCACTCCCGCAGCGATTTGAGTTCGCAGGTCTCCTCACCAATCGCCGACGAGCACACCGCGGGCCCGCCGGAAGTCCATTCGACAGAAGGGACCAAGACGTGGGATCTGCCCGAGCTTAGGGAATCGGTAACAAGCGAGTTGGGGATGCCCGTCGGGCAACCGATGCCGCCTCCGACTTTGGCGACCGCCCCCCCGGCAGAGCCGGAACCGCGATCATTGCCGCACCAAATCCGGCAGAACACGGCCATCGTTTTGCCTTCGGGCGAGACTCTCCCTGCCGATCTCATGGACAAGCCGGCAGATTGGGAGGAGCAACTCGACGCCAATCCAAGCCGCTACGCGGACGCCGAAGCCCGTCGCGTGTGTACCCTCGAAAGCCGAGGCGTGCTTGCCTCGGTCCATTTCGACGCGGACGGGCTTCTCCACCGTCAAGCGATCGTCGTTGGAGACAGCCGATTGATTCTGGCTCTCTACGAGCACGGGCAGCGCGAGGGCGGGCTACGGGTCTGGAGCCAAGGATGGAGCCCACTACTGTATGCCCGATACAGTCGAGGGCAGAAGCACGGCCTGGCGTGCCTGTACCGGCAATCGGCCCCCTGGCTCGTGGCGGAGTATGAAGCGGGCTCCATTGTTCGCGCCTACCTTCACGACGACACCGGACTGAAGCCGATCGACGCCGGACACGAAGCGATTTCCCAGCTTGCATTGCTGGAAAAGGCAATCGATGAGCAAGAGATGACGACCAAGCAGAGGCTTCGGCAGTGGTACCGTGACCAGGTGGAAAGCGAAAGGCAAGAGCTTGCCGCCAAGCTGTCCGCACAGAAGAGGGACCGCATGACCTCGAGGATCCAGCAGCGCTCGGCCGACAACGCGGCCAGGACCTCCGCAAGCTTCGGATCCGCCCTGCGATCGTCCGGCTTCTGAGGATCCGAGGAGACTTTGCAGCGCGGATATGGCGGGTGTCCTTGTCCGGCCGGCCGCGCCGCTCCTGGTGGTAAGCAACGTTCGAGAAAAAAGTGTCAGGAACCATTTGTGCGAAGCACCCGAAGGGCCGGTTTCCGGCAAATGGTTCCTGACACTTATTTCTCGATCAATCGTAATGCTCCTGTAACCGTTCGTCGATGGTCACGTGGATCCGATCGTTCGCCTCCACGTGCGTCTGGTCGTCGGTCGTGTTGCCGCTAGCCGCACGGAAGTGGCCCGGCCGGTCTCGATTGCGAGCGAGGCCGGCCGGGCGTAAACTGCTTGGATCGACGTTCAGTCGGGAAATCGTGATGACTTGGGAACAACGCTGGCAGCCGCTGCGCGAGGAATGGGTGATCGTCGCTGCGCATCGCCAGGACCGGCCGTGGAGCGGCCTGACGGTCCCGGCAGCCCCGCGCGCCGTGCCGGACTACGACCCGCAGTGCCCGCTCTGTCCAGGCAACGTGCGGATCAGCGGCGTCCGAAACCCCAACTACCGCGACGTCTTCGTCTTCGACAACGACCATCCTTGTGTCGGCCCGTCCGCGCCCGACCCTCTGGAGCCGCCGTCCGGGATCTTGCGGAATCGGCCGGCCACGGGCGTGGCCCGAGTCGTCTGCTACAGCCCCCTGCACAACACGACGCTCGCGGAACTACCGGCCGCCCAGATCGAGCGGTTGCTCGAGGCATGGCAGGAGCAGTACCGACAGCTTGGGGATCGTCCCGAGGTCGATCATGTGCTGATCTTCGAGAACAAGGGAGAGGTGGTCGGCGTTTCGAATCCGCATCCCCACTGTCAGATCTACGCGACGAACTTCGTCTTCAAAACGATCCAGGTCGAGGCGGACGTCTGCCGGCGTCATTGGGCCCGGACCGGCCGCGTACTGTTCGAGGAGATCGTCCGCGCCGAGAAAGAGGACGGCCGCCGGATTCTCTGCGAAAAGGATTCGGCGATCGCCTTCGTGCCCTACTTCGCCCGCTACGCGTACGAGACCTACGTAGCGCCGATGCAGGCGCACTTCAGCATCGCCGGGCTATCGGGCGACGAGTTGCGGGACCTGGCCGCTGCGGTTCAGGAGGTGCTCGTGCGGCTCGATAATCTCTGGAATCAGTCGATGCCCTACGTCATGGCGCTGCACCAGGCGCCGACCGACGGGTCCGACTACTCGGGCTTTCATTTTCATATCGAGCTGCACCCGCCGCTTCGCCGGCCCGATCTGCTGAAATACCTGGCCGGCCCGGAAATCGGCGGCGGTAGTTTCTTGAGCGACACGTCTCCGGAACAGAAAGCGGCTGAGCTTCGCCGGGTCACACCAGTGCACTACAAACATGCGCGGGAGTCGTCCCCTTGATGGATAGCACGGTTCCGATGCCGCCCGATCTTCGAGAATTCCTCGCCTCGCTTCGCGAAGGAACCGGGCCCGTCGCCGACTCGCTGCAAGGGTGGTTCGAGCCCGGCGAGGAGATCGTCGTCGCGCGGGCGCCGGGCCGGCTCGACGTGATGGGCGGCATCGCGGACTACTCGGGTTCGCTCGTGCTGCAACTGCCGACCGCCGAGGCCACCTTCGCGGCAGTCCGGAAGGAGAAGGACCGCACGTTGCGGATCGTCAGTTGCTCGCCGGATGCTGACGCACCGCCCCGCGCGTTTGCGATGCCCGTGAAGGAGATGCTGGCAGGCGAGGCAAGCAGATATGACCTCTGCCGGAGCTATTTCCAACGTGGTCCGGAGGACCGCTGGGCGGCTTACGTCGTGGGAGCCGTTCTGGTTCTGATGAAGGAAAAGGGCGTGCAGTTTGACGGCGGACTGCGGGTCGCGGTTGCCTCGCGGGTTCCCGAGGGCAAGGGGGTCGCGTCTTCGGCGGCTCTCGAGGTCGCCTCGATGGCGGCGATCGCCGAGCTTGTCGGCCTCGCGCTCGATCCGGTGGAGATGGCGATTCTGTGCCAGAAAGTGGAGAACCTTGTTGTCGGCGCCCCGTGCGGCGTCATGGACCAGATCACCGCCGCCTGCGGACGCGAGGGACAACTGCTGGCCCTTCTCTGCCAGCCCGCCGACCTTCTCGGCCACGTTGCGATTCCCCCCGGCATCGCGTTTTGGGGCATCGACTCCGGCATTCGCCATGCGGTTTCCGGGGCCGACTACACCTCGGTCCGCGTCGGCGCGTTCATGGGGTACCGGATCATTGCCGAGCGCGCAGGCTTGAAGACGTATCCGGCGGATGCCCGGCAGGTCGTTACCGTCGAGGACGGTCGCTGGAAAGGGTACCTTGCCAATATCGCCCCGCCGATCTTTGAACGGCAATTTGCACCGCACCTGCCGACGACCCTCGAGGGCCGCCGGTTCCTTGAGCAGTACCACGGCACGACGGATCCCGTGACGCGCGTGATGCCCGAGCGGACCTATGCGGTGTTCCAGCCCACGGCGCACGCCGTGTACGAGCACGCCCGCGTGAACAAATACCGCGAATTGCTCGGCGGTCCGGCTGACAACGAATCGCTCGCAGCGCTGGGGCGGCTGATGGTCGAGTCGCACGAGAGCTATAGCGCCTGCGGGCTTGGCTCGGACGGCACCGACCTGCTGGTCGATCTCGTCCGGACCAGCGGACCGGCATCGGGGCTCTTCGGGGCAAAGATCACCGGTGGCGGCAGCGGCGGAACGGTTGCCATCCTCGGGCGCGCAGAGGCCGGCGAGGAAGTCCACCGCATCGCCCGCCGATACGCCGAACGGACCGGCCGCAGGCTTCATGTTTTCGCAGGTTCCTCCGACGGCGCCGCGACCACCGGCTGCTACCACTTTCGTCTGTAGTAAGGGTGAATCTTGGTCGATGTCCACACCACAAGTAACTTTGGAAGCCTTGATGCAAAGGGCCCCTGAGATCCTTGGCAGATCGCTGAGCGCAGACGACGCTCAGGCGTTGTTCCAGGTTCTCAACACCCTGGCCGAGGAAATGCGACCCATGCGGCAAACGGACGTATCCGACGTCGAGCCGGCCGTGCTCTACGAGGCGAGGCCGTAGCGATGGACGTTCCTGGCACCTGTCTTGAGACCGTCGAAGCGATCCAAACCGGAAAGATTTCGGCCCCGGACGTCGTCAACCGCGCGTTGGCCGAGGCCGAACGCCTCCAGGCCCAATGGCATGTCTTCATCACACTCACGCCGGAACTGGCCCGCCGCCAGGCCCGCCGGGTCGAGCAGTGGCTCGCCGCGGGCAAGACGCTGCCGCTGGCCGGTGTGCCGGTCGCCGTCAAGGACCTGATCGACGTGCTGGGCGTGCGGACCACCTGCGGTTCGCGAGTTTTTGAGAATCAGGTGGCGAGGAACAACGCCACCGCGGTCCGCAAGCTCGTGTCGGCCGGGGCGATCATTCTCGGCAAGGCCAACATGCACGAGTTCGCGTTCGGATTCACCGGGGAGAATGCCGCGTACGGCAACTGTCCAAATCCCTGGAATCCCGAGCGGATTTCGGGCGGCTCAAGCAGCGGCTCCGCCCTGGCCGTCGCGCTGGGGATTTGCCCCTTGGCGATCGGATCGGACACCGGCGGTTCGATCCGGCTGCCGGCCGCCTTTTGCGGTCTGATCGGGCTCAAACCGACGTACGGCCGCGTGAGCCGCGCGGGAGCAGTCCCGCTTGCGTGGAGCATGGACCATCTCGGTCCCATCACGAGGACGGCCGACGATGCCGCCTTAGTTCTCAAAGTGCTCGCAGGCCGGGACCGTGCCGACCCGACGACCGCCAGGCAATTGGCTCCCAGCGCCGGCGCCGACCTCGAGAAGCCGCTCGACGGCCTGACCATCGGTCTGCCGAGGGCCGGCTTCTTCGATGATCTCGACCCCCAGGTCGCCCGTGCCGTCGAGGATGCCGCGGGGGTGCTGGCGGCTCGCGGAGCCCGCCCGGTCGACGTTCAGCTTCCTTACCTGGACGAAGTTTTGGGCGTGCACCGGGCCGTCATTTTCTCGGAAGCCGCCGCCTTTCACCGGCCGCTGTTGGCCGAACACGCGGACCGGTACGACCCGGCCGTCCGCCTGCTGCTTGAAGCAGGGCTCTTCCTGTCTGCAACCGATTACCTTCAAGCCCAGCGGGTCCGCCGCCTTGTGCGAAAGGCCTGGGCGGACGTATTTCGTACGGTCGATTGCCTCCTGACGCCGACCGCTCCCACGGTCGCCGCGCGTTTCGGCCAGCGGAGCGTCGCGCTGCCGGGCGGCGACGCAAGCATGCTCCGTGCCTGCCTGGGGCTGACGTTGCCCTTCAATGTCACCGGGCACCCGGCTGTTTCGGTCCCCTGCGGGTTGTCTTCGGAAGGTCTGCCGATCGGAATGCAACTGGTGGGAAGACCCTTCGACGAAGGGACGATATTGCGTGTCGCGCGGCGCTACCAAATGGAGACGCAGTGGCACGTTGCGCCTCTCCGCGGCGCCGCACACCCGCGTCATCAACAGCTAGACATCAAGACAAGCCTCTGAATATACTGGCGACATGTCCGATCCCGATTTTCCCGAGGGTGGTGCCCCCCGTGATCAGCCGGGCAAGACGCGGACCTGGTGGCATCCGCTCTTGGCCAGGCTGCTCGACCACGTCATGGGCGCTGCGTACGCCGTCCAGGAAGAAGTGCCCGTCGGCAAGCTCCCGTTGCGTGTAGATCTCCTGCTGATTCGCCGCGAGGCGGGTAACCTCTCCGAGGCCGCACGGCGTGCAGCGGGTGCCCTGCTGCCGCTGCTGAACCGCTTTACGCTGATCCAGTTCAAGGGCCCAACCGATGCACTCGAAGCGGGCGATCTATCTCAGCTCCTGGGTTGCACCTATTTGTGGCGCAGCCAGCATGCGGAGCTTATCTCGCAGCGAGACATCTCGCTGATTGTCCTTGCAAGGGCTGCAAATGAGTCGCTTCGCGACGAGTTGCAGTCGATGGAGGGCGAGATGTTGGAACATGATCGCGGAATCTTCCGCCTCGCCGGTTTGCCGTTCATAACCCATCTGGCGGAGACCGACGTCATGGCCGATCGCGGCGATCCTGTTCTCTCGCTGGTGAGTCGCGTGTTTCTCAATGAACGGGCGCGTATAATAGAAGGGTTGACCAGTTCGGGGCACGGGGCTTTGCTCTGGTACATGGTTCAGCAAATCCATCAGTTTCGTAGCCTGGGTGAGGGTTTTGCAATGCAACACAAGGACTCACAGTATCTCGGAGAGGTTGAAGGAGAACTCGTGGTCAGCGTGCTCAATGAGATGCCGGAAGACATCCTTGCCCATGCGCTCAAGGAGGCGCAGGGAGACCTCTTGGCCAGGGTGCTCAGGCATGCCCCGGAAGACCTTTTGGCTAGGGCGCTTAGGGACGCCCCGGAAGACCTCTTGGCTAGGGCGCTTAGGGACGCCCCGGAAGACCTCTTGGCTAGGGCGCTTAGGGACGTGCCGGAAGATCGCTTGGCTAGGGCGCTTCGAGAAATCACGCCTGAGCGGCTGGCGGCGGGGCTGAGTGACGAACAAGCGACGAAGTTGCGGGCTCTGCTCGAACGCAGACCGAGTCCCTAGCATTTGATACAGCAAAGCGTGAAACCGCGCGAATTGTGGCATACATGTCGGATAGCCTCTGAGAGCCAAATTGCCCACCACCCTGTGCAATCCGCCTGACGGGTTGGATCTGGCTTCCATGAAACTCACTTGCCTTTGAATCCCACGCCCTCCATCTGACGGAGACCTCCCTCGATGATCCCCACCGCTTTCAAAAATGCCGCTGCTATTGCCCTCGCGATCCTCGGAGCTCTTTGCGCCACGTTCTCCGCTGCCGCAGAACCCCGTGAGAACATCGCTCAAGGCAAGCCGTATACGATCTGGCCGCAGCCAAACTATTCGTACTGCACCGACCCGGGAGATCGCACCCAGCTCACCGACGGCAAATCGACGAAAGACCATTTCTGGACGCAGCAAGGCACGGTCGGCTGGACCCATCCTGCCTATGCGCTGATCACCGTCGACCTTGGCAAGGTGGAGCCGATCTCCGGCGCCTCGTTCACGACCGCAGCAGGCGCGGCAGGAGTGACCTGGCCGGCGGAAATACGGATCCTTGTCAGCGACGACGGCAAGAACTATCGCGACGTCGGCGACCTCGTGGCCATGGACCACGAGAACAGCGGACCCTGGCCGGAGAAGTATGCAATCCGCCGCGTCGTCAGCCATAACCTCGCAACGCGGGGCCGCTATGTACAATTCCTCGCGATCCCTTCCGCCGGAGCCCCTTATCTCTTCGTCGACGAAGTCGAGGTCTTCCGTGGCCCGTCGGATCTGCTCAACAGGGATCCCGGCGGCGAGGCGGTCGAAAGTGCCAAGTCGGTCTTCGAGCAAGGGCGGGTTCGCCGCGCGGTACGGATCCGTTACGGCAACGACGTGGCCGATCTCCGCGAGGCGATCGAAATGGCCCAGGTCGCAGCCGCCGCGAAACAAGACCTGCGGCAGCGGCTGAAGCGTGTTCAAGATCGCCTGAACACGGCGGCCGGCGAAATCGGGCCGGATCTCCGCGCGGTCCTGCCGATCGGCGACGCCCATGCGGAGCTGTTCCAGATCCAGGCGGACCTGTGGAAGGCGGCGGGCCGGCCCGACTTCTGGGCCGTCGTGCCCGGTATTTGGGATCCGCTCGACCTCATCGGGATTCCTTCGCCCGCATCAGGCCGGCCGATCCAGGTTCACGCAATGCGGGGCGAGTATCGGGCAGCGGCGGTGAACCTTCACAACAGCGGCGGCAGCACGCTTGAGGCGAAGATCCAAATAGCAGGCATTCCCGGTGCGCCATCGCCGGAATACGTCACCGTGCATGAAGTCGCCTGGACCGATACGGCCCAATCGAAGCCCATCGCCGCGGCCTTGCCGGAGGCGAAGCGAAACGGCGATCACTGGACCGTCTCCATTCCGCCCGGCCTGACCCGGCAGGTCTGGTTTACGTTCCACCCGGTGAACGAACCGGCCGCAATGCACCGTGGAAAGCTCATTGTGCAGGCCGATGGCACCGAGCGGCTCGAGGTCCCGCTCGAACTGCGGATCTGGCCGTTTCAATTCCCGCAAAAGACGACGCTGCACTTGGGTGGCTGGAGCTACACCGATTCCGGCAGCATGTACGGGGTCACCCGGCAGAACCTGGCGGCATTCCTCGACCACATGCAGTCGCATTACGTCAATGCCCCTTGGGCGACCTCCGTCGCGATGATGAAGTTCCAGTTCGACCCGAACGATCCTTCGAAAATTGAACTGGATACGAAGCGGTTCGACGACTGGATCGCCCAGTGGCCCGACGCGAAACGCTATCATGTGTTCCTCTCCGTGGCTCACTACAGCGGCGCGATCGTTACGTCGCTGGGAGGCGCCCCAATCGATTCGCCGCAGTTTGGCCAGCGCGTGGGCACGTGGATCTCCGCCTGGGTCCGCCACCTGAAGACCAAAGGCATTCGGCCCGACCGGCTTGCCCTGTTGATCCACGACGAGCCGCACGAAGGATCCGACATCGGGCCGCTGCTGGCCTGGGCGAGAGCGATCCGGGCCGCCGAGCCGGAAGTGATCCTCTGGGAGGATCCAACCTACCGCGATCCCTCGAAGGCCCCGCCCGAGCTGTTCGAAGCGTGCGATGTCCTCTGTCCGAACCGGCCGATGTGGCTCGAGCACGGCGAGTCGTTTGCCCGCTTCTATCTCGACCAGAAGAAACAGGGCCGCACGCTGGAGTCGTACTCCTGCTCCGGGCCGGCCAAGCTGCTCGACCCGTACAGCTATCACCGGCTCCAGGCCTGGCACTGCTGGAAGATCGGCGGCACCGGGTCGTACTTCTGGGCCTTCGGCGACAACAGCGGGGCTTCGTCGTGGTGTGAGTACTTCGTCAAAGGCGGCCCCTTCACGCCGCTGTTTCTGGATGACAACTCCGTCACGGCAGGCAAGCATATGGAGGCGATCCGCGAGAGCGTCGAGGACTACGAATACTTCGTGATGCTCCGCGAGGCGACGGATCATGCCAAGGCCGCGGGCAAGTCCGGCGCGGCGATTGCAGCCGCCGAGAAGCTGCTCGCCCACGGCGCCGACTCCGTGCTCGAAGCCGACGGCGTCGCCGAGATCCGCTGGCACGAAGACAAGGACCGCACGAAGGCCGACGCCGTTCGTGTGCAGATCCTGGAAGTTCTTGAATCCCTGGAGTGAGGTTTAGAAGGCCTGCACCGAAGCTCAAGCCGTCGTCTGTCATAGTGGCAGGTGGAGAATTTAACCCCTTGAGAACCGCCGACATGAATTGTGCACGACAACGCATCTACCATACCGCTGTACCGAAGATTTTCGCTCAGTTCTTCCTCGTTCTCATGGCGTGCTTACCGAGCATGGTCCTCGCGGTCGCCAACGCCGCGGCCGCCGACAGTGAACAGTCGCTCTTCCCCTTCGTCATCTCCTACGATGCTCCGGAGAACGCGACGAATGTTTCCGCGCTGCTCGAACGGCCGGCGGGCAAGAACGGTTTCGTGCGCGCGGAAGACGGCCGGCTGGTGACCAACGCCGGGCCGATCCGATTTTGGGCCACCAACCTCTGCTTCGACGCCTGCTTTCCGAGCCACGAGGAAGCCGATCGCCTGGCCGCTCGCCTGGCCAGGTTCGGCATCAACTGCGTCCGCATGCACCATATGGACTCGCGCAGCATCTGGGGCAAGAGTCCGAACAAACTGACGATCGACCCCGAGCAGCTCGAACGACTCGACTATGTCATCAGCCGGCTCAAACAGGAGGGAATCTACACCAACATCAACCTTCACGTCTCGCGATGGCTCGATGAAAAGGAGGGGTTCCCGGCGCAACAGCAGCGGCCGAAGTACGACAAGGGGCTCGGCAACTTCGAGCCGCGAATGATCGAAGCCCAGAAACAGTACGCTCGCGATCTGCTCACGCACGTCAATCCCTATACCAAGACCCGCTACGCCGATGAGCCGGCCGTGGCCTTCGTCGAGATCAGCAACGAGGATGCCCTGTTCACCGTCTGGAACGGAGGCGATCTCGATTCCTTGCCCGACCCCTACGCCACCACGTACCGCGACCTCTGGAACGCTTGGCTGCAGAAGAAGTACGGCAGCACGGACAAGCTCCGTGCGGCTTGGAAGGCCGGCGAGAAGCCACTGGGTGCGGAGATGCTCGCCAACGGCGATTTCTTCGAGGGAACCGCGCGGTGGAGCATGGAACGCGACGGAGAGACAAAAGTCGACTGGTTGGTCACGCCCGGCGGCCCGGAAGGAAGACCGGCCCTTCGTATCGAAGTCCTTCAGAAAGGGAGCGTTGCCTGGCATCCGCAGATCCACCAGGCCGGACTCGAACTGAAGAAAGACTCCCCCTACACGCTCGCTTTCTTCGCGCGTTCCGACAAGAAGCGGCAGCTCAACCTCAATGCCATGATGGCCCACGAACCATGGCAGCGGCTGGGGTTTTCCAGCAGCGTGGAAATCGGCCCGGAGTGGAAGATGTGCCGCTTCACGTTCGTAGCCGAGCAGGACGATTCGAACGCCCGAATCACCTTCAGCAACTTGGACCCGGGCACGTACGAACTGGCCGGGGTGTCGCTGCGCCCGGGCGGAATCGTGGGCCTGCAGGCCGGCGAACGGCTCGAAGATCGCACCGTGCCGGTGCTTCGTCGCGGCGAGCTCAATCTTACCAGGCCGGCGCGCCGCGACTTCGTCGATTTCCTCTGGGAAACCGAGCGCGACTACTGGCACGGAATGTACCGCTTTTTGAAGGACGATCTTGGAGTGCGCTGCCTCGTTTCGGGAACCCAACTCAGTTACAGCCCCGTGACGATCCAGGCCGCGCTCGACTACATCGACGCCCACAGCTACTGGGAGCATCCGCGTTTTCCAGGGCGGCCCTGGGATCCCAACAACTGGTTTGTGCGGAACATCGCGCTGGTGAATAGCCCGGGCGGGACCCTGGCGAGCCTGGCGGTTCGGCGCGTCGCCGGCATGGCCTATACGGTGAGCGAGTACAACCATCCGGCTCCCAACGCCTACGCCGCGGAGGCTTTTCCGATGATCGCCGCCTTCGGCGGATTCCAGGCTTGGGACGGAGTCTTCAGTTTTACCTGGTCGCACAACACCGACTTCGAGCCCCGCCGGATCCCCGGCTTCTTCGACATCAAAAGCGACACCGGCAAGCTCGCCCACACGCCCGCCGCCGCCGCGCTGTTTCTCCGCGGCGACGTGGCCCGGGCCGAGCAGACGGTTGCCGTGCCCGTCTCTGCCGACGACGAGCGCCGCACGCTTCACGAGACTCTCACGGCCCGGCAGTTGACCGCGAAAGACTTCGGCCTCGACCCGCGGGTCGCGCTTCAGCATGCCATCGGAATGAAGCTGGTAGAAGACACCGATGGCCGCATCTCCGCGCCCCCGGTTGCCGATGATGCCGAGTCGTTCGTCTCCGATACCGGTCAGCTCCGCTGGGATGTCTCCGAAGACGGCGCGGGATACTTCATCGCCGATACGCCGCGGACGAAACTTTTCACCGGCTTCATCCGGGGACGGACCTTCACCTTGGGCGACGCAATCGAGATCAAGGTGGGACCCAGCCGCCTGGACTGGGCCACGATCTCGTTGACGGCCATGGACGCGGACCGTTTGACCGAGCCCGGGCGCATCCTCGTCGCTGCCACCGGCTGGATCCAGAATCGCCAGATGCAGGTCGAGTCGCTCGGCGACGACCGCATTACGGTCGGGACCCGGTGGGGCAGCGAACCGATTCTCTGCGAGGGGATCACGGCCGAGGTTATGCTCCCGATTGCTCCCGGGCGAGTCCGCTTCTATCCCCTGGACGAATCGGGAAATCGCCGTGCGGCGATCGGCTGCGAAACCCGCGATGGCCGGACCGTCCTTTCGCTCGAGCCACGCCATCGAACCGTCTGGTACGAGGCGGAGATCCGTTGAGCCCGTCAGCCAAATCCGTACCGCAAGAAAAAGGGGCAAGCACGCTCCTCATACGAAAACAGCCTGGAGCTACTTTCGTAGGAGTACGGTCCGTGGCGCTGCCCGGGCATGTCAATCGCGCGACTCCACCCGCACGGCGACCACCGTCACATCATCCGAGTTCTGGGCGCGATCGGAGAATCTTTGGACCGCCTCCTGGAGCTTGTCGACAATCTCTCGCGCGTCGCGGTGGAGGTTTTCCCGGACCACGGTCAGCATCCGCTCGGTTCCAAAGAACTCCCCGCTCGCCGCACGGGCCTCCGGCACTCCGTCGGTGATCAGCAACACCACGTCGCCCGATTCGAGAGGCAAGGGCCCCTGAACCGGAAAGTCGACGTTGGGAAGAACGGCCAGTGGCAGGGCCGTGCTCGGAAGCACTGTTTTGATATCGCCGTCTTGCCGCAGTACGTAGCCCGACGGATGGCCCGCGCTTGTGTAGCTGAGCGTCGCTGCCGGCAGTTCCAGCCGGACGAAGACCAATGTAACGAACTGGCCGTCGTCGGTCTCCCGGTAAAGAATGGAATTCGTGTGTGCCAGAATCTCCTCGATGCGTGTGTGGTCCTCTGCGAACGACCGCAGATGCGCGGCGGTCGACGCCATGACCAGCGCCGCACCGACGTCGTGCCCGCTCACGTCCCCTACCACAATGCCCAGGGCGCCGTCGGGCAGCCAGAGATAGTCGAAGTAGTCTCCTCCGGCAAACTCCGCAGGGGCGACCCTGCCGGCGATCCTGAATCCCGGCGCCGCCGGAGGCGCGTGGGGCAAAAGGGATTCCTGGATTTTCTGGGCGGCAAGGAGCTGCGCTTCGCGGTGGCGCAGCCTCACTTCCGACTCCCTCCGTTCGGTCACGTCGATATGGGATCCGGCCATGCGGTACGGCTTTCCATGCTGGTCGCGCAAGACCGCGCCGCGTGCGAGAAGCCATCGATACGTGCCGTCCTTGTGCCGTAATCGGTGCTCCAATTCGTATTCCGAGGTCTTGCCCTCCAGGTAATCGCGGATGGCGGCCAAGGCTCGTTCCCGCTCCTCAGGATGAAGCCGGCTTTCCCATTCGCGATAGTCATCTCGGATTTCGTGGGGCTCGTAGCCGAGGATACTCTTCCAACGCGGCGAATAGTACACCTGGTTCGTCCGGAGATCCCAATCCCAGATTCCCGCGTCGGTTCCCCGCACCGCCAGTTCGAACCGCTCCTCGCTCTTCCTCAGCGACGCCTCGGTCTGGCTGTGCCGGATGATTCCTGCCAGAGCGCTGGCGACGGCCGCGAGAAAGTCTTCCTGGTCCTCGCTCGTCCGGTGGCCCTGTTTCACGTAGAGCGTCATCACGCCGAGCAGGTCGCCGCCGGAGAAAATCGGAACACAATAATGTCCGTGTTGAGGCATACCGTCGAACTGCGTCTCGTGGCGTTCGTCGACGCAATCGACAAACACGATCTCGCGGGCCGCGGCCGCCCGGCCGCACAGGCAGCGTTCGAAAGGCACCGCGGCGCACTTCTCGGGGATCGGACCGGGGAGCCCCCTCTGTGCAGCCAGCGTCAGTGTATCGGCGCGTTTTCCCACGAGGAATACGGCGCCCTTCGACTCCAGTTCGATCCACGGAACGGAGAAAAGGAGATCCAATGCCTGTTCCAACTGCTCCTGCAGGGAAATCGGCTCGAGCGCCACTCTCAGCAGCGCGATCAACGTTGCCTGGACCTGCACGTTCCACTGCAACGACCGCTCGATCCGCTTCCGGTAGCTGATATCCCGAATGGCGGCGGAAATGAAAACCTCGCCGTCCATTTCGATAGGGCTAAGACTGATCTCCGCCGGAAACTCCACGCCGTCCTTGCGGCAGGCCGTCAATTCCGGGCGTTCGGCCATCATGCGACGCTGGGGTGAGGCCGCGTACTCCGACCGCAGCCTCGCGTGGTGTTGCCGAAGCGAGGCGGGCACGAGTGTCTCGATCGTCTGGCCGATCAGTTCTTGGCTTGCGTAGCCGAAGAGCTTCTCCGTCTGGGAATTGGCCAAAACGATTGTTCCGTACCGGTCGACGATCACCATGGCGTCCGGCGCCGACTCCAGCAGCGGCTGCAGACGGATCGCGATCATCCTGCGGTCGGTAATGCCGACGTCGAGCCGCAGCGTTTCGTTCATGAGAAAGTCAACTGTCTTTGCGGAGGCACCCCACTCCGGGTGCGGCAGACCGAACACGAAGAAAAGCCTCGCCGGGCGAGGAGCCGTGCCCCGATTGCCGTTTCAACAATCATTCATGTTCTCTCGACGGCGGGCAAGTCTTCCGGTCCGCCAGAAACGAGCATCCCGTCCCGGAAACTCGGCCAGCCATGGGCGATAAAGCTTCATTCCGTGGTTATTTGCGGCGGTCAAGGAAACGGATTGAGAGATTGCCCACCCTCCTATTATCCCGACCCGAGGGCCCGCCGTCGGGGAGAAAATGACGCCGCGAGACCGACACCCGTGAGGTGGACACTGGCGTCATCGCTTCATCCAGAGTTCGATGACAGCAGTCGACCGGAAACCCTCGGCGACTTTTTGCCGTTTATTGTCTGCTCGACCAGTCCGATCGGCTCATCCGGACAACGCGGCCGTCCCCGATCTCGCCACAAAGAATGGGTCCCTCGGGCGCATCGGCAAGCCACCAGGTCCGCAACTCGGTGCCTTCCTTGCCTTCCACGCCGCTCAGGCCGTCTACGCGTACCGCAGGGCCGTCCAACTCCCACGTGCCGTCCGCAAACTGCTTTACGGCTCCGTCGTTCAGAACCATCCCCCGCGCAAACGTCCCATCCGGCCGAAACTCGATGACCACCGTGCCGGCCAACTCATCCAGGTAAAACCCCCAGCGGCCGACAATTTCTTCGGCTTCAACCGAGCGAGTTGTCGGCTGCGTCAAGAATGGCGAATCGGCGGGCCGACTCAGCGGTCGCGGCCCCACAGGCCGGTCCCTTTCCTCGAGCCCCAACACCGACTGAAACCGCTTCGAGTAGAACGGGCTGTTGAAGACCAGAAGCATAAAAGGCAAATGGAACAGCCAGGTCAAGACGGTCCAGACCGCCGTCCCGATCGTAAGCATGAACACGGCCTGGACAACAAACATGAGGATGCGGTTCGCTCCATTCGCAAAGGCCGCAGTAACCGCGAGTATGATCGCAACATAAACCAGCAGCACACAGCAGGCCGCAACACCGATTGCGAAGATTTGCCATCCCAAAAGCGCCCCGGGACGAAAACGGTAACCGGAGAGCTTGCGCGCAAGCAGCATCGCTGTGACCAGGATGAGTGCCGAAAGGTTGTAGACGACCAACGATCCCACTCCCTCGCCAGACGCCGGTCCGAAATGCAGCACATAGGAGAAGCTGCCCAACGCCGCCAACAGTCCCAGCGCAGCCAGGAAGGCAACCACACCCGACCGCCGCGCGAGCCAGTCGCCCATCAGCCACACCGCGCCCCACGCCAATGCGCCGGTAAGAACCACGTAGCCAAACGATTCCGTCTCGGCCGCCGGCAACGACACCAGCCTGGCCGGCATCCTCCAGACCATGGCAATCAGCGCCAAGGGGATCAGGATCAGCCACGCTTGCGGCTGGCGATTCGCCTTGGGCACAATCAGCAACAGGGCTACCACGCCCCACAGACCCAAGCTGGGAACATGGTAATACCAACTCCAATGGAAGACCTTCGGTTGGCCCACCGCGACTTCGCCGGTCTCGAGCGTTTGCGAAGCGACGATACGCAACGGGCCGGAACCGGCAGACAACGGTACTCGCCACGAGTACGCACAAGTGCCGCCTCAGCCAAACTGGAAGTCGTCGGACGCGAGTTCTTCCTCACCCCGGTAGATGGTGAAGCGGGGCGGCAGCAATTTCCGGTCGCGCGAAACGACTCGTCCACCTGAGACGCCCCGTGTTTCGCAATCGAGTTGAAGCGCCCTCCCCTTGCGCCGTACATGAACCGTCGGTCCCAGTATTGACTTTGCCTGTGGACCAGGTGTCTGCGAGGAGATCGTGCCAATGCCTTTCGCTTCGACCGCCGCAGCGTTCGTCCCTGGCTCTGCTGACCAGAGAATCGCGGACATCGGCATCGAATAGGCAAGAGCGCCGATAAACCACGCGAGCTTGCAGTGGAAACGCATCGCCGGGTCTCCTCCCTTGGGTTGGCTTCACACACGGTCATTGCAACAGATCTCCGCCGCATCGCCAACGACATCCGTCGCACCCGATCCTTTCTGGTTCCAGGAACCGATCGCGCTCGCCGGCCGGCCGAGTTTCCGATTAGATCCAACCGAGCACGATTGCCAAAATGACCTGGAGCACGCACAGCGGGAACAGGAGTTTCAGGCTCTTCTGGACGGTCGAGCCTCTCGCGACGTTCCCAATCGCCTTCGGCATGATCACGGACCCCAGAAGGCCAATCGCAAAGACAATTCCAAACACGCTGCCTCGAACTTCCTTGGAGAACTTGGCGAAGGTGACACCCAAGGTGGTTGGGAAAGCCAGGCCGAAGACAAACCCTGCCAGGGCCGACAGGACGATCACCTGGATGACGCTGGATGCCTTGATCATCTGCAGAATGATGATCCCGGAAACCACTCCCGCCGCGGACACGAACCATGCACCGTACTCGGTGATGAACGGAACATTGCTCGCCAGAAACCGGCTCAGCATCATTCCGGCCGCAAACCAGACGAGCAATCGCATCGCCGACGCGTCGACCGCCCCCGCCTCGCGATCCGGATGCGCTTGGCCGATCACCTCCTTGCCGAACGAGGGGAGCCAGCTCTTTAGCGTCGTATCCAAGCTGAAACAGCAGAACAGAACCAGTCCGCCAATCCACACGCCCGGCTCGCGCAGCAGGCTCACGGCGTCCGCGAAAGCAAAGGCGGCGTTGCTTTTCGGATAGGTCGCCATGATGGCCGCCACCACGGGCAGCAAGACAACCACAGCGAGGACGGAAAGCGTCCGCTCGTAGGTCATCCTCCGAAAGAGAAAACTCACGGCCAAGGGCGTCAACAAGATGCCCGCACCGAAGAATACGTTGGTCAGGTTGCTTGCGGCCGCCGGATTCTTCCCGTCGAAGAAGACCAGCGTGGCCAGCGTGTTCCCGGCCGTGTTTAGCGCCATGGCCCCGGCGCCCAGCAGGACACAAGCCCCGAGCACCACGGGAAACGTCCGAGCGTAGGCGAGCAGGAACAGGCAGAAGGAAGTCATGCCGAAGCCGAACGCGGCCACCGGCATGTAGCCGACACTGTCGAGGACCACGCCCATGACCAGCGACAGGAGCAGGCAGGAGCCCATGAACAGGGAAATCAGGGTGCCGAACTGCCCTTTGTCAATGCCCAGCCGCGGTATCAACTTGACGCTGATGGCCCCCCACAGAGAGAAGCACAGCCCCAAACCCATCACGCACAACGGGGCGACCACTTTTTCCATCTTTCAGACTCCTTGTTGATCCCGTGTTGTGTCCTTTGTAAAGCGGCGAAGCCGGTAAAAAGCGGGACGCCGTCGCATCAAGGCCATCGCGGCCGGTCTGGCGCTCGCGCACGGTCTAGCGCGGCGACGCGTATTGTTTCAGGCGCGCGATCACGCCATCGTGGACTTTCTTCACGTCACCGGCGCCTGGCGCCCGCAGGACTTCGACGTGCCCGAAGGAAAGCACCACCGTATCTTCAATTCCTTCGAGCTCGCCTCGTTTCAAGGCCACTGCCCCGTCTCCCTTGCCTTGAACTACTTCATCGAGATCCTCCAGCCACGTGTCGGCGCGCGAGCCGAAAAAATGAACCCAGCGGTTGCGATCGCCTTGCTCGGCAAGATGCCGCCGCACCGCCGTCAACTCCTGCTCCGACAAGACTCCTTTGTCTCCCAGGAACAGCGTGTAGTGCACCTTGGAGTTGCGGGGGCGGTCGTTGAGCGTTCGCAAGAAGGGAGAGCCTGGAATGAGGTCGACGCTAGCTTCGGACAAGCCGTCTTCCAGCGTGCTGAAGAACTCGCCAACCCTGGACCGACGTTCCGCAGTCAAAAGCGGTTCGGCGATTTCCATCGCGAAGCCGAAGTAGGCCAGGTTCGAGCCGTGGTTCGGAGTGGCGATCATGATCAGTTGGCGGACGTTTCCGGGGTCCAGGTCCGGATCCTCGATGACCGCGCGCGAAACCAGTCCGCCCATCGAATGCGCCACCAGCGACATGCCGCGCCCCGGGTGCCTCTCGGCAATCGCGGCCAATTCGCGCGAGAGTGCTTCCGCCGAGTCTGCAATGGGCCGGCTGTTGGGGTACCCGAACGCGCCGCACAGGAAACCTTCGGCCCTGACCGCTTCCAGCAGCCCCTGCATCGCTTTCGGGCTCGACCCCAGACCGGGAACCAACACGACGAGATCTCGGGTCGCGGGGAGATCTTCCCAGCCGTCCTCCAGCAGCAGGCCGTAACCGCCGGCAGACCCGCCCGGGTCCCGAAAGAGCGTTCGGCGGAACAGCGTTTTGAATTTCCTTTGCGAGGCCAAGAGGACGGCCCGATCCATGCGAACGACCAGCCAAGGCTCTTCAGACGGTGTCGCACCGGGTTCCGTGGTGAAGAGAATTCCCGGCTCCAGTGCCGCGTTGATGCCCGCAGCCGTCAGGAGCCAAATCGGGCTGGCGATCGAGAATGTCCCTGCCGGCAGCAGTCCTTCCAGGGCAGCGTCGTCGTACCCGCGCGCCCGGGCAACGCCGCACAGCACGTCCGACCAGGCGACTTGTCCGCGAGTGGCTCGGATCTTCACATGGGTAACGAGCGTCTGTGGGTTCCGCTCGACACATATCCTCTCGTTTGCGGTTCGCTGACCGAGAACCGTCTGGGAGAGCCCGGCGGTTCCGAGCAGCAATCCGATCGCCGAGCCCATCAACAACGCGCGGCACATAGTGAACGTCCTCCGGATGGCAAGGGGCGACACCGTCCATTGTATTATGGCTGGGGACATATTCAAGCTGGGTTTGTTCAATCCGACGAATGCGGGCAACCGTTCACGCCCACGGCCGGGGACTGGCCCATTTTCCGCGGTCCGTTTCCCGAGCCCCCCCCGCCCTTTGTTGCACTGGCGCAGTCATTCCTCGTTTCCGGTGAGACGAACGTTGTCCACGAAAAACGCACTCCCCGGTTCGCCCATGCTGGAAAAGCCGAACCACATGACCTGACCGAACTCCGGATGAAGATACGGCACGTCGGCAAAGACCTTCTCCTGCTGTCCGGGGACCGAAACCGCCAGGCGATAGGTCGGCGCACTGGCGGATGAGCTGTCGGTATGGCCGCAATCGAGTTCGATCTCGAGATGCACCCATTTTCCCAGCGGCACTCGCAACAACTCTCGGCCGGCTGCAAGAACAGCGCCGTCCGCGCGTAGCTTGAGACTGGGGCCTTCGCGATACTCGCCGTGGCCCGGCGTGTAGTCGCGCAGCGCCAGAAAGCACTCGCCCGGTCGCTGCGCAGGGATCAGAATGTCGCAGGCAAAGCGAACCACCTTCGACGTGTACGCGCGGCTGGTTGCGTAGACGTGCGGCTGCCAGGGTCGCTCCAAGCCGGACAGCTCCGTCAGTTTGAGACTCTTCATCCCGCCCGCGGCGTGCTCTTCGGTGACATGGATAAGCTCCGGTCGACCTGCAGGCGAGCAGTTCAACCCGGCGGGCTGCCTGCCCGTCTCCGTCGACTCGAAGTCCTCGAGGTAAGGCTGCGGTGGAGGGGGCGGCGGCGGCGAAGGCAACTGCGGCAACGGCTCACGGCGCACGTTCGACGGAGCGGCCCGCCATTCGGAGTTGCCGTATAGGCCGACCCGGTCGAACTCGATCGGTTGGAAACCCATCGCAAAGGCGGGCGAAGCGGGCTTCAACTGAAAATCTTCGCGCGACGCGTCGCGGAACTGTGGATCGGCGATCCGCGAATCGCGGTCGCGTCCGGTAGCCTGCCACTCGGCGAACGTTTTGCCGGCAAAGGAAGGTTCCTTGCCGGACGTATCCCAATAAATGTTCTTTCGAAATTCGGTCTTGCACCTCGAGGGACTGAAACGCTCGGATGCCACCTTCCCATTGTTCGACAGAACGATATTGCCCTCGAACGTGTACGAAAGATGCTCCTCCGGGCGGGCACAGGACACCGGGCTGTTCAGGGCGAAGGCGAAGATGTTGTTGCGCGCGACATTCTCCTTTCCATAATGCTGATGGTAGGGAATGCCGGCCCGGTAAACCAGATTGTTCTCCACGAGAATTCCGGTCGAACCTTCGTCGTGGTAAATTCCGGTGCCGCCGTCGGGCATCAGGGGCGTGGGCACGATATCGTGGACGATATTGTTGCGGACCACCGTGCCCGGAGATATCCCCAGCGTGTAAATCCCGCCGCCGTCGCTGAAGTAGCCGTTGCAGATGTGGTGGACGTGGTTGAATGCGATCAGGTTATGGTGGGCGGTGCTCGGCGCATAGCCCCACGAGTGGCCTACGGAAATGCCGAGGTGGTGAAAATCGGAAATCTCGTTGTGCGTCACCCGGTTGTACGACGACTTGCCGATCCAGACCCCCTGGCTTCCACGGAAGATGTGCGACCCGTCGTGGATGAAGCTGTTGTCCAGGACGTTTCGCTCGACGCGCATTTCCGGTTTGTCTTGATAAACTCGCGGCCCGATGAAGACCCCGCTGCCGCCCAGATCGTGAATGTGACACCGGCGGACGACGTTGTCGCAACATCCGCGATCGAGCCAGAGGCCGTTCTCGCCGGCATGTGCGATCTCGCAGTTCTCGAGAACCGCGTGGCGGAGTCCCACGGCGGCGATCAAGGGCTGCCGCTCCGTGGCACCCTGCTGGTCCAGCGGCATATCGGGCGCCAGATAGCAGTCGGTGTGCTCGAACGAAAGGTCCCGGAAATGGAGATGCTCGACGAACTGGCCCGCATCCGGGTCGCCCTCGAAGCTCACCAGTGTCTGCCGGACCACGGGCGCAATCACTTCCGCCTTGCTCATATCCTCGCCCGGCATCGGCCAGTAATGGAGCAGACCCGTGCTGCGCTCAAGATACCACTGCCCGGGCTGGTCGAGCGCTTCAAGGATGTTCTCAACGTGATAGCGCGTGTTGTATTCCCACCAGTAGCCGATCGGCCATCGCGAACTCGGCGCCAGCCGGACCACGTGTGCGTCGGAGTCCAGATCGGTGATGTAGTGCGTCGAGGTGGTCCAGGAGTGATAGATCACCACCAGGGCGTCGCCGAAGTTGTTCCAGCGCCGGATGTCGTGGTCGCGAAAGACGAACCCCGTCTTCGCGACGATCTCCGGATGGTACCATCTTCCACGGTCGAACGGCGCGAGGATCCCTGCAGTGTAAAGATATCCCTGGTTCGGCGTGCGGGCGCGCGTGCGGCGTTTGCCGTCCACGAAGAGTTGGTGGAAGTACCAGTTGCCTTCCTTCACACCGGGGACCGTGGCAGTCCACCACGGGTTCTCACCCTTCTGCCATCCGGTAATCCGACGGCCGCCGGAAAGGACGGGCTTCTCGCCGGGCCAGGCCGCATACGTGATCGGCGACTGTTCTGCACCCGAATCATCGGGCGTGAATCGGATCGTCTCCTCGATCCGCCAGATTCCGCCGCGCAGCAGGACCTTCGACGGAATCTTCAAACCGTCAGTCGCTTTCAGCTTGCGGATCGCATCGCGGGCGTGCTGGATCGTAGCAAAAGGCCCATCGGTGTTCGCGTCGTTCGGCTGCGGCAGCTTGCCGGACCAGGAGTCGTTGCCACCGTGAGCCACATAGAAAAGAACCTCCGAATCGGCAGCGTACCCGACGGCTGACCCAAGCCCGTACCAGACGGCCACGACTACGGCGATCTTTACCAGCCCGACAGTATTGCCCATCGCAATGCACTCCTCGGTTGACGAAATGGCGGCATAAAGCACTCCTCATTCGGTGTTGTGCCAGTCGGCGCCGGCCTTGCTTTCCATGAATTCCCAGCAGACGCCTTCTTTGTAGACGAAGACCACGCGGAGGCCGGGAACCGGCTCGAAGGGGCCGAGGAGGACCTCGCCACCTTCCATCTCCTTCTCGAGGTCATCGACCCGGAAACAAAGATGCGGCTTCTCGCGCAGCTTCATGTTGACCGTGCTGTCGGGCTCGTAGCGCAGGTACTCGATCATTTCCGGGCTTTCCTTGGGGTCGGTTACCCAAACCCGGCTGGACTCGACCCACATCTCATTGGGCCGCTTGACCGTCGAAGTGAGGCCAATGTGATCGAATTCTCTCATGGGGATGCTCCTTTCGAAAATCCGGCAATGTGCCTGGTACAGTTCCAATCCTCCCACTCCAGCTTGGAGCCTATCTCGTAATCGTCGGGGGCCGGCTTATTTTGCGGAGTCTTCGGAGCAAAATGTGCCTGTCCCCTCCTGACTCAGTTTTGGGATAGGCTCTCACTTCATCAGCACTTCCGTGCCGCGGCCCTGCTGGATCAGCGGCACGTAGCTTTCCAGAGTTTCCAGCGTCGCCGGATCGGTCAGATCGACCACGGCTCCCCGCTCGGCCGACAGGTAGGCGGCCATCGTCAGCCTAACGATTTCCAGTCCGTATTCCCAATCCAGCAAAGCTGGGCGGCCGTGTTGGATCGCGGCGACCGCATCGATATTCTCGTCGGTGTAGCCGTAGAGATCCGCTTCGTTGGGCTGCACGGTCAACAGCCCGCGGCTGGCCTGGAGCTTTTCGACCGCTGCCTCGGTATCCGCGACACCGGCGACGGCCGCATCGCTGATGAAAACCTCCAGCGGCGAGCGCAGGCTGTTCATCTCGAAGGCGTAGCCCGGGCCGAGGCCGTCCATCAGCAGCCGTAGCCCCACCTTGTCGAACATCCAGGAGACGGTGAACTGGCTCTTGACGGTCTGCCCGGTCTCGGAGTTCTTGTACGTGACCATGCCCGTGGCAAAGTCTTCCGCGGGGATCTTCGCGTAGTCGATCCCGAAGCGATCGATCAACTGCCGGCGGTGGGAGGGCTGGCCCCATTTCAGAAGCGAGAGATCGGCCATCACGGAGGTTGGCTCGAGCAGACGGACGGGCTTGCCGGGCGGAGTGAGAACGTACCAGCCGACGGCCAGGCAGTGGCACCCCATGTCGCTCATCACGCCGCCGCCCTGCTGCGTCGGGTCCCAGAACCAGGCCGTATGCGGCCCTGCGTGCTCTTCGCTCGATCGGACCAGCACCATCGGCCCCATCGCCTCGATCACGGGACGCAACTGGGCGCGGTGGGCCTGCACCGTCTTCATGTGCACCTGGTTCTCGAAATAGATAAGCGGCACGTTGAGCGGGCGCATCAGGTCGATCATCCGCCGGGCTTCGGCCAGGTTCCGGGCCAACGGCTTATCGCAGATCACGGCCTTCAGTTCGGCGCCCGCCTTGACGGCATCGACGATTTCCTCGACGACCTGCAACCGCGTGTAGTTCGGAGCGAAGATCGCGACGACGTCGACGTTGGGCACCATCTCACGAACCGTGGAAAAGATCCGCCCCTGGCCGAGACCGTGCTCGCGGATCCAGGCCGCAACCTTCTCCGGCGGCCGACGGGAGACGATCCCCGCCACGTCGACCCCGCGGACCTGCTCGAGTGCCCGAAGCTGGAATGTTGTCTGAAATCCAGCACCAACGATTCCGTAACGCAATGGCTGCATAAGACTGCTCCTTTCAGTACCGTGAAGATCCGCGTCGTCGTAGTGTTTTCGGTTGTAGCCGGCTCTGCCGGCAACGGTTCACGAGGTAACCGTTCACGGGGCGGAAGAGAGGGGGACAGGTCCATGTTTTCGGCCAGCGTCTTTCTCGTCAAAATGTTTGAACTGGCCGAATAATGGACCAGTCCCCGGCCGCCCTGTGAACGGTTACTTCACGAGCCAAGGATGCCGATCGGTGGATTGCTCTTCCAACGGCCGCCGGTGAAGTCGGGGAAGTCCATCGGGCGACTTCGGTCCGCGACCGATTTCTCGCTCAGTTCCGTGATACAGCTCCAAGTGGCGGCGTCGTAGACGTCCATGTCCGGAGGCGTGCCGCTGCGCAGCGCGTGGATCAGGCGCTCTACGACCAGCCAGTCGCCGCCGCCGTGCCCGCCGCGCTGCGCCGCCCGCTCTCCGAGGGCTTTCCAGAGCGGGTGTTCGAACTCCTGGTAGTAGGCTTCCATCGTTTCCCAGGTGTCGGGCTTCGGGCTGCGGCCTTCAATATAGATCTTGTCCGTGGTGGCCATGCAGATGCCCCGCGTACCCTGGACGCGATAGATCAAATCGTAAGGACGCGGCAGCTTGGTGTCGTAGTACAAGGTAACCGTCTGCCCCTGCGCCGTTCGGATAAGACTCGTATTGATATCCGCGCTCCGATTGCCGCGAGTGCCGTCGGCGCTCATCGATACGAGATAGTCGAAGCGGTTGCCGTGGTTGATGTCCATCCATTGGGCGACCGGGCCGATCGAGTGAGTCGGATAGCTGTTGGCCGTGCGGACCGTTTCCTCCTTGGGGCGTGCTGGCGCGGCGACCCGTGCCCGCGCGGCATAGTGCTGATAGCCGGCCTCGCAATGGCGAAGCTCACCGAGGAGCCCCTTGCGCAGCATGTGGTGGACCAGCATCACTTCGCGAAAATAGCAGCAGTTTTCGAGCATGACGCAGTATTTCTGCGTCTTCTCCGCGGTCTCGACCAACTGCCAGCACCCCTCGATGGTCTCAGCCGCCGGGACCTCGGTGGCCGCGTGCTTCCCGGTCGTCATGGCCGCCACACAGATCGGTACGTGCCACTTCCAGGGGCGGGTTGCATTGATCACCAGGTCCAACTCTTCGGCCTCGCACAGCCGTTGGAAGTCCGTTTCGCCGCGGGTGTACTCGGTCGGCTTCGGCCGGCCGGCCGCGACGACCATCTCCTGCGCCTTGACGGCGCGCTCGGGGACAATGTCGCAAACGGCGCGGATTTCCACACCTTCCAGATCCAGCAGAAGTCGCAGCAGCCATGTCCCCCGGCTTCCGATGCCGACGAAACCGATGCGGACTTTGTCCATCGGCGGCGCTTTGGCACCGGCGCCATCCAGAGCAGCGCACGGTCGCTCGAGAGCCCACGCCATTCCCGCCATCGCTGCGGTCGCCACGAAATCTCTGCGGTTGTACAATCCGTCCATCGTTGTCCTTTCCGGCATCGCATGTTCCACGGCCAAAACCGACTCCGCCCCGTCGACATCGTCAGCATACGGCGCGAGCCGGCGGCGATCAAGATGCCTTAGGATCACTCAAAGCGCTCGCCACTGCTCCGGTCGCAGGACCGACGGTCCCTGGGATAGGGCCTCGTCGAGAAGGTCGACCAACCGTTGCCTGTCGCGCGAGAGGGTTCCCGCCAGAGGGAGGTAGTTCGAGGCATGGTTCGTCCGGAAGACACATCGTGAAAGGCCATCCAGATGAAGCAGCGTCCGCCGCAGCTCCAGCAGCATGCCCTCGGCATTGGGGAGCTGGAAAGTGCCCGCCTGCCATTGGCGATGCAGTTCGGTGCCCGGTACGAGCATCAGGGTAAGCATCGACAGGTAGTGCGGGTCCATCGCGTTGACCACCCGCGCCGTCTGCTCGGCGTGCTCCTCCGACAGTTCAGTTCCGCCAAGTCCCAGCAGGGCGATCACCGAGACTCGGATCCCTGCCCGCGTAGCCTTGCGCACGGCCTCGATCATTTCCGCCGCCGTGGCGCGTTTGTCGACGCGGCGGAGGACCTCGTCGCTGCCGCTTTCCAGGCCGAGGTAGAGGATCTCCAGCCTTCGGGCATGAAGTTCCGTCAGATCGGCATCGGTCTTGGCGAGGATATCGCGGGCGTTTGCATACGTGCCCACGCGCCGCAGCAGCGGGAAGGCGGCGTTCAGCGCGTCGAGCGTTTCGACGAGCAGGCCGGTGCTCAGCACCAGCGCGTTTCCGTCGCAGAGAAAGACTCTTCTCGTGTCCGGGAACCGCCGCCCGGCCATGGCAACGTCTTCGAGCACCTCCTGCACAGGACGCACCTGGAAAGGCTTGTCGCGATACGTTCCGCAGAAGGTGCACCGGTTGTGCGAGCACCCGAACGTCACTTGCAACAGATAGCTGTCGGCCTCGCTGGGAGGGCGGATGATGGTTCCACGATATCGCATAAGAAGTCCTAAGAAAACGGGGACTGGCTCCGAGCCACACCCATTCAAAGACGCAGAGTCCACGTCCGGCGAGGTGACTGTCCCCATTTTATTAGGGCCTCTCAAGCCATTATCAAGGGACTGTCGAGACCATGCAAGCCCGCACGCACCAGCATGGCATACATGGTGACACCATCGCCTGCAAAGTGGGGCAGAAGGTCCGATTCTTGGCGATGATGATGCCGGCATCATGCCGTTGAGCTCGGGAGACTGCGCCGCGAACGCCGCGTCGGCCACATTCGGTGGTGCTGCGCGTTCGAACGCGCAGCCGCGAGACCGGCGCCGGTGACCCCTGAGCCCGCTTCCGACGAAAGCCTTTCCTCGTATCTCCAGCGGACAATTCAAAGCCACTCAGAAGTTACTAAAGGCCGGTTTTGCATTAGCATCTTGCGTTGAACCGCTCGCCCTGCGGAGGCGATCCGCGATCGCCCGGCCGAAACCGGTCTCCGGCGGCGTGAAGGCAGCGATGGCACTGAGGTCCTGCGAGTCCAGCCTCGCGATAGCCGAATACAGGTTTGCCGCTGCCGGGATAGACCAGAAGTTCCTGGACCGGCGGCAAGACGACCTGCGTCAGCAGCGAGTCGGCCTGTCGCCGGAATGCGTATGCTGGCCGCAGCACCCGAGGGGGGCTCGCGATATCACGACGGCAGCGGTGAGAACGACCAGAGTGTTGCGCAAAGGATTCCTCCACGGTTCCCATCGCCACAACAATCCTGAAATCCTCGCCAAAACGCATCAGCCTTGCCATACGCCGCTATGCCCCGTCTGGTTGTGGAAGGTCGGCGGATCCGCTAAACTGCCCGCCGTCATTATTCCGATATCTCGGGTGACAGACTCGAACTTTGATCCTGGAAAGGCTGTTGATGTCCAAGCAGACCATTGCCGGAGCGATGCTTGTCGTATGCTTGGTCGTGCAGAACCTGACTGGATCCTGTGGCGTCTGTCTTTGCGATTGGATGTCGGGTTCGGCTTCACCGGCCTGTGTCTCCTCCCCCCACTCGACATCGCCGGTGCCGGAGAAAGCTCCTCGCAAGTACTGTTGTGAAATCCGCGCCTTCAGCAACCGGGCACATTTTTCGCTACGCAGCGATCTTTCTTTAGCGGCACAAAACGCGTCGGCGTCGGACCGTTCTCTCCCGAACGAGGTGGCGAACCTCTGGATCCACCTGCCCGTTCGGCACACTCCGACGTGCCCGAACCTCTTCGAGCTTCAGATCCTGCTCCTATGAGACATATCCGCTCGCAACCGAGGCGAGCGGAGTCTCGATCTTTCGGCGGATCTTCATCACCGAGCGCCTGCCGGGCGATTTTCGGCAGCCAGCGTTCGCCGCAGCGAATTGCGACGATGCGCTCTCCCGTGGGGCCGGTGGTACGCCCCTTCATCATCGAGGTACGATGGCATGAAAATGCTCTCCTTGTTTCGGAAATTGGCAGGCTCTCGGGGCGCGCGGATCGGCACGATCGCCTTGATCATCATCGTTGCCGGCGCTGCATGGATGGGACGCCAACCGGCCCCGGCGGTGGCGACCTCGGAGGATACCTTGCCAAGCGTGGTCGCCTCAAGTGAGGATGGCCGCCAACCCGCCTCGCCGCAAGAGGGGGCGACCCCATTACAGATTTCGAGCGAGAAACTCGATTCGCTCGGCATCGAAACCCAACCGGTGCGCCGCGATCCCCTCCCGCGCCGGCTTCAGGTCACGGGGCGGCTGGAAATCCATGGCAGCCGCACCGCTCGCGTCCACTCTCTGGTCGAGGGCGTGGTCCGCGAGATTTGTGTCGAGTTGGGCGATACGGTCGAGGCGAATCAGGTCCTGGCCTACATCGACAGCCGCCAGGTCGGAGAGGCCAAATTGGCCCTCGCCAGGGAGCGGTTGAATCTCCATGGGGCGCGCCAGATGTGCCAATGGGAGACGGTCGTTCACGATAATGTCGTGGACCTGCTCGCCGCCTTGGAGAGAGGGATGAGCCCGGAGGAGATCGAGACACAGTTTCGGGATCGTCCGCTGGGGAGCTACCGCGAGCAGTTGGTCACGGCCCTGGCGAGAGTGAAACGCGCAGCCGCCGACCACAAACGAGTCCACTCTTTGGGCCAGCAGGGAGTGTTGCCGGAAAAGCGGACATTGCACGCCCTGGCCGAACACGATTCGGCCCAGGCGGCCTACCGCGCGCTGCTGGAGCAGATGCGATTCGACGTCCAACAGCGGCTCCGAGTCGCCCAGCAACGGCTGCAGGAAGCCGAAGGGGCCGCGGCCATCGCCCGGTCGCAACTCCTCATCCTGGGCTACGACGGTGAGGCCATCGACTCGATGGATCCGATCGCCGAAGGGCAGCGCGTGGCCTACTATGCCGTGCGAGCCCCGTTTGCCGCAACGGTGATCGCCAGGCCGGCGCTGCTGGCGCAACACGTCGACGAAGCGACCACGCTGGTCGAACTGGCCGACCTTTCCACGCTCTGGCTCCGCGCCGATATCTTCGAGAAAGACCTGCCCTCTCTGGCCCGCCTGGAAAACGCCACGCTGCGGTTTCGAACCTCCGGCTATCCGCAGCGGGAATTCCCGGCCAAGGTTCTCACCGTGGGCCACCAGGTAAGCGACGAGACGCGGGCGGTGCGGCTGCTGGCGGCCGCCGATAATGCCCAGGGACTGCTCAAGCCGGGCATGTTCGTCGACGTGCAGTTCGACTGCGGCCAAGATGCTCCCGTCCTCCAAGTTCCCCTTGCAGCGATCCAGCACCACGAGGGCGCCGCCTTTGCCTTCGTGGCCTGCGGCGGCGGCCGCTTCGCTCGCCGCGACGTGCGCCTCGGACGGTCCGACGCCGCAACCGTCGAGGTGGCTGCCGGCCTTAGCGAAGGCGATCTCGTGGTCGTCAAGGGTGGGTTTGCCCTGAAATCGGAAATGCTCAACGATCTGCTGGCCGAGTAACAAGCCATGATCCATACACTGATCGACTGGTCGCTCAACAACCGCTTCGCTGTCCTCCTGGCCACCGCCCTTCTCGTCGCGGCGGGAATCTGGTCGATGGTGCATCTACCCATCGACGCCGTCCCCGACGTGACGAACGTCCAGGTGCAGGTCCTCACCAACGCCCCCGCCTTGGGCGCTGAAGAGATCGAGCGGTTCATCACGTTCCCCATCGAAGCCGCGATGAACGGCATCCCTCGCGTCGAGGAGATCCGCTCGGTCTCGCAGTTCGGCCTTTCGGCGGTCACCGTCGTGTTTCGCGAGGGCACCGATATCTATTGGGCCCGCCAGATGATCGGCGAGCGTCTCGTCGATGCCCGCGACAGCATCCCGGCGGGAATTGGTTCGCCCGAGATCGGGCCGATCAGCACGGGACTGGGAGAGATCTACCAGTTCGAGGTCCGATCGGCGCCCGGCTATCATCATTCGCCCATGGAGCTTCGCGAGATCCTCGACTGGCAGATCGCCTACCAACTCCGCGGTGTGCCGGGGGTCGTCGAAGTGAACACCTTCGGCGGCGAACTGAAAACCTACGAGGTCCAAGTCGATCCGCAGAAGCTGCAGGATTTCGGCATCTCGCTCAGCGGGGTCCTCGAGGCGCTGCGGGAGAACAACTCCAACGCCGGCGGCGCGTACCTGGTCCACTTCGAAGAGCAGCGGGTCGTCCGGGGCGAAGGGCTGCTCAGCGACGCCCGCGACATCGAGAACGTCGTGCTCAGGGCCAACGCCGAAGGCACTCCGCTGCTGGTCCGCGACATCGGCGAGGTCCGCCTGGCGCCCATGGTTCGCCAGGGGGCCGTCACTCGCGACCAGCCGGGCGAGTGCGTCATCGGCGTGGTCATGCTCCTGGCCGGCGAAAACGCGCGGATCGTCGTCGATCGCGTGAAGAGCAGGACCGAGGAGATCCAGCAATCGCTTCCCGAGGGAGTGGTCATCGAGCCGTTTTACGACCGGACCGACCTGGTCCGCCGCACGATCCGCACCGCCACCATCAACCTGGTCGAAGGCGGGATTCTGGTCGTCGTGGTGCTCCTGGTGCTCTTGGGCAATCTCCGCGCCGGGCTGATCGTCGCCCTTGCCGTGCCGCTGTCGATGCTCGGCGGCTTCGTGGGCATGCTCTGGGCCGGATTGTCGGGGACTCTCATGAGCCTCGGCGCCATCGATTTCGGCCTGATCGTCGACGGCTCCGTCGTGATGGTCGAAAACCAGATCCGCCGATTGTCGCAGTACGGCCACGATCGCGGGAAGCTCGTTGAGGTGCCGCTGGAGGTGCTCCGCTCCGCCTGCCACCAGGTGGCCCGCCCGGTCGTCTTCGGCGTAGGGATCATCATGCTCGTCTACCTGCCGATCCTCACGCTCGGCGGGATCGAGAGCAAGATGTTCCGGCCGATGGCTTGGACGGTAATCTTCGCGCTGGCGACCGCCCTGGTCCTGTCGCTGACGCTCATGCCCGTGCTCGTCTCGATGTTTCTGCGGCGGGGCGTGCGGGAACGGGAAGCCTGGCTGATCCGCAAGGCCAAGAGCGTCTACGCCCCTTTGCTGCGGGCGGCCATGGCCCGGCCGCTCAAGGTGTCGCTGGCCGGCGCGGCATTGTTCGCCGTCGGTCTGTTGATCGTGCGGAATCTCGGGGCGGAGTTCGTGCCCCGGTTGGACGAAGGGGCCCTGGCGATCCAGGCGGTGCGGCTCCCCAGTGCCTCGCTCGAGTCGTCGGTGGTGATGACCGGCGAGGTGGAACGGGTGTTGCGCGAGTTCCAGCCGGTCGAGTCGGTGATCTCGAAGACCGGCCGCCCTGAAATCGCCACCGATCCGATGACCGTCAACCTCACGGACATCATCATCAATCTCAAACCGCGCAACGAGTGGGTCGGCTTTGCGTCCAAGGAAGCCCTGGTGGAGGCCATGGAAGAGGCACTCGCCGCCCAGACCTCCGCCAACGCCTACAGCTTCTCCCAGCCGATCGAATTGCGCGTGCAAGAGTTGATCGCCGGAGTCCGAGCCGACGTAGGGATCAGCCTCTACGGCGAGGACCTGAAAACGCTCGTCGCCAAGGGGCAGGAGATCGCCGCCGTGCTGGAAACGATTCCCGGCGCGGCCGATGTCGGGGCGGAACGCGTGGCGGGACTGCCCTATCTCAAGGTCCGGATCAAGCGCGATCAGCTCGCCCGCCACGGGATCAACGCGCGGCAGGCGCTCGAAGTGGTCGAGGCGATCGGCGGCGTCGATGTGGACCAGGTGTATGAGGGCCAGCGGCGGTTTCCTCTGCGGGTCCGCTTGGCGCCCCGGTGGCGCGGCAATCTCGAACACCTTCGCCGGATCCACATTGCCGATGCCCGGGGCCGCTATATCCCGCTCGAACAACTTGCCGAACTGATCGAGGAGGACGGCCCCGCGCAGATCAGCCGCGATGCGGTCTGCCGCCGGACGCTGATCCAGTGCAACGTCCGCGGACGCGACCTGGCCGGCTTTGTGGCCGAAGCCCAGGCGGCGGTCGCCGACCGCGTGACGCTGCCGGCCGGCTACCATCTCGCCTGGGGCGGCCAATTCAAGAATCTTCAAGAAGCCAGCCGGCGGCTCGCGATCGCCGTGCCGTTGGCCCTGCTGCTGATCTTCGCCCTGCTGTTTGCCGCATTCAACTCGGCGAGACTCGCCCTGCTGATCTTCCTCAACGTGCCGATCGCGGCCACCGGGGGCATCTTTGCGCTCCAGGTCGCCGGGTTGCCGTTCTCGATTTCCGCGGGCGTAGGATTCATCGCGCTGTCGGGGGTGGCCGTGCTCAACGGCGTCGTGCTGGTCAGCTATATTCTCGAGTTGCGGCGCGCGGGCATGCCCGCGGGCGATGCCGTGTACGAAGGCGCCCTCGTCCGCCTGCGTCCGGTGCTCATGACGGCCCTGGTCGCAGGGCTGGGATTCGTGCCGATGGCACTGAACCAAGGCATGGGTGCCGAAGTGCAACGGCCGCTGGCCACCGTGGTCATCGGGGGCCTCGTCACGTCGACCCTGCTCACCCTGTTCGTCTTGCCGGCCATTTACCGTTTCTTTGACCTCAATTCACCTCATCTTGAAAGCGGCGACGATCGACCCGAATCGGGGGTTCGCGAAGAAACGATGCACGGGGAACCAGGGCCGGTCCCTGCACCCCATCTACCAGTCAGGATACCGCGAACGACTTCGTAGCGGGTGATGCTCGATTCGTCGCTCTGCACAAATTGTGGCAGAAGCATGGTGGCAGCCAAAGAGAGGCTGCAAGTTTGGCCGGTACAGGGCATAGTCGCACGAAGGAGAAACGGGGCCATGGAGGGGTCGGAAAGGGTGGGGGGCGTTCTCGTTTTCAACTCCTCCGCAGGCCGTTTCTGGCGGAAACGATCGTGGCGGGGCGACTTGCGAGAGCAGAATTGCCCCCTCTCTTTCGCGGCGAGCGGTTACGGGAAATCGTGGCACAGGTGGGCGGTCTGGCAAGCGGGCGGCAAACCTGCTAAGACAGTACTTTGGTCGAGGGCGAGCCGTGCCAGCCTCGACAGACGACTCTCTGCCAAAGGAGGAGACGATGAAAGCGGCGAATCTCGGATTCGGACTCGTTCTGATGGCATTGGCGACGATGCCGGCGGCCGTGCTGGCGGCATCGGCCGCCGAGGAATATGCCCGGGGAGAGGCCCTGCTGGCCAGAGGAGAATTCGATCAAGCCTTGGACGCGTTTGCTTCGGCCGCTCGCGCCGACCGCGACAACCAGCAGTACTTGCAGCAGTATGCGATGGTGCGGCGCGTTATTCAGCTTCGCCAGCAACTCGCCTCCGAGCAGGATCCCCAGCGATGGGAATACACCGCTCGGGCGCTCCATTCCTTCTATGTGACGCGGGGATTGCTCGAAGAAGCGGCCGCGCTGGATCGCCAGATCCATGCTCGGCTGAACAACGCGTCGTCGGCAACAATGCTCGCCGAGACGGAACTGGCCCTGGGCCGCAATTCCGAAGCCGCCGAAGTGCTCCAGAAGTTGCCGCCCGGTCAATCGACGCCGGCAACCGACGTCCTGTTGGGCATTGCACTGGCTCGGCAAGGCAAGATGCAAGAAGCCCGCCAGCTTGCGGAGAAGGCAGCTCTGCCCGACGATGCCGGGCCGCGGACAATCTATGCCTTTGCACGCCTGTACGCCGCCACCGGCGACTCGCACGCCGCTTTCCAAACGCTGAAACGCGTATTGGAGACGACTCCGCCCACGATCCAGGTCGGCTACCGGGACCACGCCGCGCAGTGTCCGGATTTCCAGTCGCTGGCCGCCACGGACCAGTGGCAGCAGGTTTTGAAGACTCCGTCGAAGATTCCGGAGTCGCAGTGCAGCGGCGGCGCGGGGTGCGCCGGATGCCCGATGCGCGGTCAATGCGCGGCAAAGCAGCCGTGAGATTCCGATGACCAGGATGCGGCGAGGAATCCAGGCCGGGTTTCTGGGCCTGACGCTGGTGGCGGTCTTTCTGCTGGGGAGCAACGCCGAGCGGTGGTGTCCCTTTGGCGGCGTGGAGGCAATCTATACCTACGCCACCGAAGGAAACATGATCTGTTCGCTGGGAACTTCCAATTTCTTCATGCTCGGCGGCGCGCTGTTGATGACGCTCCTCTTGCGGCGGGCGTTCTGCGGTTACCTCTGCCCGATCGGAGCCATCTCCGAGTACCTGCGATCGGCGGCCGGCAAGCTGGGGATTTCGGCATGGAAGGTGCCCGCCTGGCTGGACCGCCTACTCTCCGGGCTGAAATACGGGGTGCTCGTTCTGATCCTCTATTTCACCTGGCGGGCCGGTGAATTGCTCTTCCGCGGCTACGATCCCTGCTACGCCCTGATCAGCCGCCACGGCACCGACATCACCGTCTGGGCTTACGTGGTTTCCGCCGCGATCGGGCTGGTTTCGCTGGTGATCGTGTTGCCCTTTTGCCGCTGGTTCTGCCCGTTGGCCGCGGTTCTCAACCCGTTCTCCCGCGTCGCCCTGACGCGGATCAAGCGCGATCCGTCGGCTTGCACCGCCTGCGGACGCTGCACGGCGGCCTGCCCCATGGACATCCCCGTCGATCGCCTCGAGCAGGTCACGGCGGCGAGGTGTGTGTCGTGCTTTCACTGCGTCGAGGCCTGCCCGCACCGGCGCGCTCACGCCCTCCACTGGGGCCCGCCGAGTCGGCTCGGCCGCCGGTGGCCGCAAGCGGTGCTGGTGCTTCTGTTGCTGGCCACCACCGCCGGAGCCGTCTCGGCATCTTACCTGTTTCCGCTGCCCTCGTTCGTGAAGAGCCGCGGCGATGCGCCGGCGCGGGTGGCAAGCGTGGACATGAAAGTCGCCGACCTGACCTGCCGAGGCCGGGCGAATCTCTTCTTCTGGTACCTCGAACGCGACGATCTGTTCCGGCTGCCCGGCTACCTGCGGGTAGAGGCCTGGCCGGGCCCCGGACTGGCTGAAGTCCGCATCACCTACGATCCTGCGAAAACCGACGAGCAGCGAATCCGGGAAGCGATCACCGAACCCTACTACAATCTCCAAGAAGACCTGTGGCGGCCGTCGCCGTTTCGGATCGAAGGGTATGATCCGATTGACCTGGAGTTTGACATCCTCCCGGCCCCGTGAAACGACGCTTTTGTCGGCTTGGCGCGTCGCCTGAAATCGATCTGCGAACCTTGACTCTTGCCCTGCTGAGGGTGGAGACTTTCCGCAATCACGTAGTTCCGGATCGCCTCTGCTTTCGCCAACCCATCTCCGCCAGCAAGAGTAGGAAAAATGCCACATTCCGCCCCGCGAAGCCCGCTCGTACGGGCGTCAGGGACGAATCACTTCCTTCTTGGATAGAACGGTCAGTTTGACGTTTCTGAAACAGACCTCATAGTCGTGATTCTGCAGCGCGATCTTCCCACCGTTGAGATGGCCGAACCGTTTGTCTTCCTGAAGGCGGCTGTTGTTGACCAGGCATTTCCAGAGCGGCGATTCGGCATTGACGTTGACGGCCAGTTTGTCGTTAAGCCACAGCTCGACATGGTTTCCCATGACCATGATTTTCCCCTTGTTGTACCCCAGATGAATCACCGGACCGGCTGCGTCGTAACGATGGAAGAGCGTGTAGAAGCTGCCGGTAAAGTAGCGGGGGAGCTGCGGATGGATGGGGCGGTTCGGATCGTCGATGATCTGGTATTCGTGCCCCCTGGCCTTGTCGCCCTCGTTCCAACTGTGGAAAAAGACGCCTGTATTGCCGGCAAACGGGACCTTGAACTCGAATTCGAGAATCAAGTCGGTGTATTCGCCTTTGAGAAACAGGTCTTTGTTACCGCCCAGACGTCGGATTACGCCGTTTTGGATTTCCCAGTCGGGATTGGGATTTCCTTGGGCGTCCGTCCAGTTTCCGGCCTCCGCATCCAGGCACAGATCCCGCGTCACGCCCTGATCATAAGCGGCGACGACGTTTCCTTTTTCGTCGGGCACGGAGTAAACGCCGTCTTGGAACGTCGCCACAGGCGACGGCGGCCAGTTCTGCTGGGCGATCGCCAGGCCGGATAAACTCGAAACCAGGCAGATAATCAATAGAGTTGTTTTTTTCATTTGCTTCCCTCTCTGTCTCGTTCGGCACGGGCACACACCCACTAGCACCAAACGGTGTTTTCGACTGGAAGTGTCCGTTTTGACACGGCACGGTTTTAGAAAGGATGCCCGCGGCTTGTCCGCGGGAGGCTCACGCGTGCCGCTACAGGAACCTCCGCGCGTGCCACCCCTTGGTTTCGCCCGCGGCGGCAAAGCCGCCGCGGGCGAAACCAAGGGGATAGCGGCGATCGTGGCGTATGTAGCAGAGAACGTAACCATCCCGCGGACAAGCCGCGGGCATTCGCGACATCCGAAAGTAAATGCCAACAGCCGGAAAAACCGTTTGGTGCTAGGTGATCGACCACGGAGGCAGTCCTGGTTGGCCGCGAACCAGCCGATTCGCTTCGTCATCGCCGGGGACTTCTTCTTTCACGGGATCCCAGGCCAGTTTCCTTCCCAACTGGCACGCGATGTAGCCCAATTGCACCAAGCTGCTGGCCCGATGTCCCACTTCGGCGTCTTCGAGTGTCCGGGCCCGCGAGTGGATGCATTCGATAAAATCCGTCTTTTCGTTTCTCAACAGGAACGGGAACTCCTCGTGCTTGACTTCGGCATTCAGAATGGACTTCGGCTCTGCATCAATCCGATTGGGGCTTCGCCAACCGCAAATCCATCCTTCGGTTCCCTCAAACCGTATGTATCCTTCGCCGTCGGGATACTCTTTGCGGCCGATGTAGTCTGCCTCGACGCCGTTCGCATAGCGGTAACGGACCTGGAACTCTTCGAGGACGTTGAAGAGCCGGTCGGCCGGCGGAAACGGCCCGTGACCCTCCACTTCCACCGGACCGCTCCGCTCGGTGCCGTTGACCCATTGGACAAGGTCGGCCGGATGGTGGCCCCAATTGCAGATGGCTCCGTCGCAGTAGAGGCGATTGTTGTACCAGCCGGGCCGCCCGATCTTCTCGGGTGGATGAACTCGCTCCTCCGTGTAGGGGCGCCGCTGGGCCGGGCCTTGCCACATTTCGTAGTCCAACGTCTTCGGAACCGGCATGGTCGTTTCGTTGGGCGTTGGAACGGGATAGATGGGCACCGCGAAACGGATCCTCTTCAGTTGGCCGATCTTGCCCGTCCGGACCAGGCCCGCCACTCGGAACAACTCCGGTTCGGATCGCCAATTGCTGTCGGTGCGGAAAACGATCTTCGAGCGGGCCGCGGCGTCGGCCAACACTCTGCCGTGGGCGATCGCCAGTCCAATCGGCTTTTCGAGTGCAACGTCCTTGCCGGCTTGGATCGCGGCCAGCGCGATCGGCACATGCCAATGATCGGGCGTACTGATCATCACGGCGTCGACGTCCTTGCGGGCGAGCACTTCCCGGAAATCGGTGGTGCGAAACGTGTCTTTCAAGAGTGCCACATCCCACTGGTTCTTTTTTGCCACCGCGGCGATGTTGGAAACTCCCTCCACGCGCAGCCGCCAGGAATCGACATCGCATAAGGCTACGGTCTGGCAGTAGCCGGATCGCATGAAGACCGACAGGTTTGCGTGAATGGCCTGTCGGCCCAACCCGATGAAACCGATGCCAATGCGGTTGCTGGGCGCTGTCTGGCCGTTGAAGCCCAAGACGGCCCCAGGCACAAACAGGGGCGCCGCGACTGCGCCGGCAGCCTGGCCCATTCGGGCCAAGAACCGCCGCCGCGACATTGCGGTTCCCAAGGACGAGGGATTCCCGTTTGGAAGAATTTGTTCTTCGTCGCGCATCGGATGTTCTCCGTGATCGAGGTAATCCGGACAACCGTACAGACCGCTTGCCATGTCGAAAAGACGATTATCGCCATCGGCAACCAACGGCGTCAACGAGGAAATGCGCAAAAAACGTGTGGATTTGCGACAGCGTCACACGTTGGCGACGGGCGGGGTGGCGCTGCTTGCGTCCTTTGCGTTCGGCTACGATCCGTGTGGCACTGCTTGGAGTTGTAGGGGCAAGCCCCTCGGGACCGAGCTTACCACAACTCCAAGCAGTGTTCGTGCGGACCGGCCAATCGGACTCGATCTTACCGTCGTATCAACGATCCAGACTTCACCGGGATTGGTTCGCGGCATCCTCCGCCTCCATGGTGTCGAGCATCAGGAAAGCCTCATCGGCCGTGCGTCGGATCGCCTCCACCGACTCAGCCTCTTCCTCGATTTCCAGAATCCGATCCAAAATCCGTCGGCACTCTTGCCGCGAGAGCTTTGGGAGCTCCGCCAGTACCTCTGCCGTGCTCATGAGAGAACCTCGAATTGTCGTCCTTCCCCAATCCACCATGAAGTATACCACAAGCCCCCTCAAGAGATAGCCCGCCGTTGAGAGGATCTGAGACAACGCCCGCGAATACGCTCGCAAAGCATTTCGGCTGTGTCGCGGGCCCGGGCGGGCTTGCGGCTGCCAATTGGCGAGCGTCTGGCGTGGAAAATCAGCCGCTAATCCCGCCTCGGCGCCCCGAAATGCGGTCAGGGCCGGCTACGAACTCTATCGCGCAGGGAACGGGGTCGACAAAGCGGGCGCAGCAGGACAGCAGGCTGGCCGGGATATGCAGAACATCGCCAACGGAGTGTTTCCTCCCGGCCGGCGTGAGGGTCCCTAATGCGTTTCGTGTTCCGCCGTCTAGCGAAGGAGGTTTTGGGCCAAGTGCCCGGCGAACACCCAATGCGGTCTTCGCCGGGCCGTTCGGAAGTTGTATACTTGTTTCTCGCGAAGTACCAGGCAGTCCGGCATCCTCGGAGCATCTCGTGACGCTTTGCAGAAAGCCCCTCCAATGCGAGTTGCTTCTGTTAATTGGCTGCCTCGCTGCCGCCGGTTGCGGCGCTCATAGCGTCGGTAAGACGCAGCAGGCGGCGGTACATTACGTTCGTGGCACCGAGTTGGCTTGCGCGCGTTACTTTGAGTTCGCGCTGCAAGAACTGAACGAGGCCGTGCGACTGGATCCGGACGTAGCGTCTGGCCTTGGGCAGGGCGGCCTCGCTTGGATTTATGCGACGTGCCCCGACGCAAGTCTCCGCAACGGAGAAAACGCGTTGAGCCACGCGAATCTCGCCGCGAAGATCGCCGGCAGGCAGCCCACTCACTGGGGAAGGTGGTTTGAGTGGGCCGTACTGGCGGCCGCCTACGCGGAAACGGGCGATTTCGACCGCGCGACTGCCGCGCAGCAGCGCGCCATCGAATTGGCAGACCAATGCGACGACAAAATCGGACCGCAATTGCAGAGGAACGTTCGCGCCTGCCTGAAGCTCTACGAAGCCGGACGGCCGTTGCGGACGCCGCATGTCACCCTCGCCCTGGTGAGCGACGCCTGGGCACAGCGCGTCCTCAGCGGCGACTTTCCGGATGTTGCGGAGTAACTGGGAGGCATCGTGAGCACCTTCAATCTCTGCTGGGTGTTCTACTTTGAGGAAGACCTGTTCGGAGTACAGGATATGGAATCCGTCGAGTCGAAGAACATGAGCGAGCAGCCGGCCCGCCACACGAAGCCACAACCGCAGCATCGTACGCGCCGCCGACAGCCGCCCGACCGCGCGCTAGCGCGACGCGTTCGCCCGCAGCACACGCCGCTGTCTCGAAAGTCCGCGCCGCGCGGCGAAGGGGATGCGCTCGGCTGAAACGGCGCCATCTTGGGTAGGCATTGTGGAGCTTACACCGTGGCATTTCAGAAAAGGGCCTTCAAGCTGAAACTGCTGCTGTTGATCGCATGCCTCGCTGCCGCCGGTTGTGGGGATCACACTGTCGCTGACAAGAGGCAGGCGGCCGCACGTTTTGATCGCGGGGTCGATTTGGCTCTCACGCACCGTTATAGGGAGTCCGTGCGAGAATTGAACGAGGCAGTGCGAATGGATCCCGACGTACAAGGCGGCCTTGCGCACTGCGTGCTTGCTTCGATTTACGCGACGTGCCCCGACGCAAGTTTCCGCGACGGCGACAAGGCGGTTGTCCATGCGAACCTCGCCGTGAAGATCGCTTGTAGTCAGCGCCGCGACTGGGGAATTTGGTGGGCATGGGCCGCGCTGGCGTCGGCGTACGCCGAAAAAGGCGAGTTCGACCGCGCAATTGCCGCGCAGCAGCGTGCAATCGAACTGGCGGATCAGTGCGACGAGGAAATCGGGCCCCGATTGCAGAGGAATGTTCGCGCTTGCCTGAGACTCTACGAGTCGCAAAGGCCACTGCGGACAGGGCATATTACCGTCGCCTCGCTGGGCGACGCCTGGGCGCAGCGCGTCTTCAGCGGCGACTTTCCAGAAATCGCAGAATGACAACGACCCACAGAGATGGGCCCATGAACTCGAGCATTCTACCCACCCCCAGGACGAACCTGCGATGACCAACCCTTACGAATCACCCTCGGCGCCGGCCCAGCCGGGCGTGAAGAGAACGCGACGGTTGCACCTGGCCCTCGCGGCACTCGTGGCGCTGATCGCCGTGCCCGCGTTTCTGGCGCTGGGCAGCGATCTGGTAGTCTGCTTTGGCTGCTTGTTCCTCTACGACGAGGAGTATCAGCCGGAAGTCGCGGCGTTTGCCGGAGACTTTTTGGGCCTCGCCGGCTCCAGCCTGCTCATGTTCGGCGCCATTGCGCTGGCCAAAGGCCGTTGGCGGAGAGCCGCGTGGGCATGTGCCGCCGGGACCGCGTTGCTGGGTGCCGCAACCACGCTCGGTGTTCTGCTCTGGGGAAACCCATGGCGTTGACGCGGCCGCAACCCACCTCCCCTGCTCGGTCATTCTACCACGACCTTGCCGCCGGGACGAACAGGCCAACGACAAACCAAACGCTCGACATGGCAAAAGCGATGGAGACGAAGAGGCGAATCCCCTCGGCGGACCACCGAGGCGCAAAAAAGCTGAGCAGACAGCCGGACGCTAACGTCCCCTCAAGCTGCTCAGCGCCGTCGCGATAGTATACCCAATAGAAGAACAGCGACTCGGTCGCGTACAGTGCTAACCATGTCACGAGTGACATAGCATCTCATCTCCGATCAATTCTATGAACGCCTGGAAGTAGTCGTCGCCAGCATCGGCTCCATAGCAGTAAGAACGACGTCGTGGTTCTGAACACGGTCCTCGGCATGTCGCGGAAGCCAGGTCGCGGCTCACCATGAAGAAGCGAATCCCGGGGTAGTTGGCGGCCTTGACCTCTTCGGCGGCGTTGTTGACTCCGCCGACGGGCTATTCCGCGTCGAAAACGCGAACGAAATCCACTTCAAAGCAATCGGGCAAGATGGCCTTGAACAGTTCCGGCACGGGTTTGCCGCACCAGCCGCCCGGATCCTTCGACTCCAATCCGCCGCGGGCAAACGAACGATGATAGCCGTGACACTCGGTGGACACCAGAAGGAACTGGTCCACCTCGGAAACGGGACACTTCGGCGCCATCTGCTTGCCCACCAGGCGGCCGTCGGCATAGAAGATGTATCCTTCCGGCGACCAATCCACGCCGTAGTAGTGCCAACCGTCCTCCGTTTCCTGGTAGGGGAACCAGAAGTGGCCGTACCACTTGTTTTCCGGGCCGTAACCGCCCCAACCGCATCCGCAGCCGATGGTGCCCTCGGTATGCTGGCGGTAGTTCTCCATGATGTCGCACTCCACGCCGCAATGCTTCGGATCGGGATGTGCGCCGATCGACGGCGACTGGAGCCAGAACGCCGCGTGCCAGCCGTCGTTCTTGGGAAGTCTGCAGCGAATCTCGTAGTACCCGAACCTGTGCATGAACTTCGCTTCCTTCTTCCTGCCAAAGGGCCAGAACCCCTTCGCGTTCGCATCGCGGGGAATGTCGAATGTCAGCGATCCGGTTTGTAGGTGCGCCGAATAGAAATCGTCGCCCTTGCGAATCAGGTGGATCTTCAGGTGCCCTTTCCCGTCCAACTCGACACCCTCCTGTGTAAAGGTCGGGGATTGGTAGCCCCAGTAGTGGAGGCGATAGTTCCACTTCGACGCATCCAGCTTCGTTCCGTCGAATTCATCGTGCCAGACCAACTGCCAGCTCTTGCCGGTGGGAAGAAGGCTGGGAGCCTGGTCTGCGACGGGCGTGATTCGATCTACGGGCACGTTCGTCAGCGTGACCGTCGGCCGCGTCGGCTTCTTGGCGCTCGCCGGCTTGGCGACGGTCTTGACGCCGGCAGGTTGCGCAGTCGCGTCTTTCGCCTCGAGCAACGAAGGAACCGCGAATGCCGCCAGAATGCCGAGGCTTAACGCTACCACAAGAACTGATCTTCGTTTCATCCGCGAGGCTCCTCTTCGTCTGGGAACGCACATTCTCGTACGCGCGTGCAAGCGCGCTGCCGTTGATACGATGCAACACAAGCACTTGAACAGTCGCATGCCGGCACCTCAGCGGGCCTTGAAGTGCAGAATGCGGCTGTCGTAGTCGCCGGTAAGATCAACCAACACGCCAACTTCGCTGACGGCCCGATAGGCAGGCCGTTGGCCGCCGGCTTCGCCGTACACCTCCACGTCGTAGGTCTTCTCCGGATCGAGGGATTCCAGGAGCATGTTCGGAACGCGCTCATTGTGCCGCAATCCGTGCGCGAAGACAAACAGCAGCGCTTCGCTTGCGTCGGGCAGTACGTACTCGAATGCCGCGTACGGGTGGTCCCGCAAGGACGCAAGGCAATGGATTTCGCCGCGGCAGGCAACGTGGCGGATCTTCTTGAACAGGTCGCAGTACGGCTTGACCTCCGCAGATTGAGCATCGCCGAACCGCCGCGCGTGAAGCCGGCGGTGAAGACCGGCGCGTCGGACTTTCTGGTTGTCGTGCGGTTTGATCGACCGAACCCTGGACTTCATACAGCCGGAAGCGTCGCCGGACGACGATTGTAGTCCATCGTCTCCACTTGACGCAATGACCTGAACACGGAGGTTTCCGGCCATCGTCGAGATCCAACTCACGCCTTCGGCTGGACACGGTGCGATACTGGCGACTTGCGCGATCATGCATTGACGCCAGCCTTGGTTTGGCCGAAAATCAGTTCGGAACGACCAGGAAGGAGAAGCCATGAGACGTATCCCTGTTGAAACGGACGGGAGCAATCGGGGCCCGTTGGCGATGTCGCTGCTTCTCTTGGCGTGCCTGGCGGCCAGTCGGGACGTGGCGGCAGACCGGCCAACCTCGGCTACCGAATCCTCGCCCGACTGGGTCCACGATGCCTTGGTCATTGCGATGCCCGCCGCTGCCGTAGGCGGATGCCAGGCGGGAGTGTACACGCCGGCGGAGAACGGTGTTCGGCCATGGCGCGAGGCCATCGTCCGCTGGTACACCAGCCGGAGCGTGCGAGGCAACGCGGCCGCGCTGGTGCGGCAGGAGGGGGCGGAAGGCGGCGCCCAGGCATTTGCGGTGATCGACCCCAATGCCGACTATCTTTTTGAGGTTTCCGTCAACTCGGCGCTGGAGAGCTCGAAGGATCCCATGCTCCCGATTTGGGCCACCGTGTTGGATGCCGACGATCGGGTCCTTGGCGAACGCCAGGTCGAGTTGGTCCCCGGCGACTGGGCGGCTTGCCGGGTATCGTTCTTTAGCGGCTCGTGCCGGGCGGTTCGTTGCGTCGTTCATGCCAGGTCGCCGCAACGCCAACCGTGCTTCTACTCCGTCGAGGGTTTCCGCCTGATGCGCAAGGATCGGGCGTGGTGGAATCCGCAGAATCTGTTCAACGCCTCGCGCACGGCCGTGCGTCTGCCCGACAACCGCCATCGGCTGATCGCGACTCTCGATCCCGACGTGGTGGCAGGCCATAACGGTGTGTATCTCAATTGGGACGGCTACTTCACCGAGCGAGGCATCGCGGTCGGCGGCGGGCATTGGGAGCAGGAGTACAACCATTTGTCGATCGACGATCCGATGGCCGATCGGTTTCGCGACGACGGAGTGGCCCGAGAGTTGGACGGATCGGAAATCCTCGGCGGACGTCTGTGGCCCGGCTATCACATGTGCCACAACTCGCCCGCGTGGCACACGTATTACAAGCAGCAGTTCACGCGGATTGCGCCGGAAGTGGACCTGCTCACGCAGGACAACATCTGCGTTGCGTCATTCATGAAGTGGGGCAAGGGCTGTTTCTGCTCCCGGTGCCGGGACGGTTTTCGCGACTGGCTGAGCAAGCGATGGAGCGCCGGGCAATTTCGGCAGGCACGTATCGACGAGCCGGCCGCATTGGACATCGTGCAATACGTCCGCAGCGCACAGCCCACGATCGACAAGGGGCGCGACGCCGTGCTGGCGGACCCGCTGCTTCGGGCATACATCCAGTACCACTACGCGGCGTCGGTCGATCGCTGGCGCGACGCCGTGGCAACAGCCAGGCAGGAGGCCAGCCATCCATTGGCCGTCTGTGGCAATCAGTATGGGGCCGATGGAAGCTGGCCCTGCTCCGTGCCGCTCTCACAGATCGGCGATGCGATCTTCACCGAAACCGGCGGCGGACCGCTCACGCCCCAGAAACGGGCCAAGGACAACCTGGCGGCAAAGGTCGGCCAGGCGGCAGGCGACTATCGCCGTCCGGTCTGGCTCTGCATGTCGTCGCTGATGCAGGCGCCGCAGGCCGCGCGAAGCCGCCTGCGAATGATCCTCGGGCAAGGCTGGGCCACCGGCGGGTGGCCCATGCCGTGGGCCACCGCCGCGGGCGCCTCCGGCTGGTTCTACGACCTCGAGGCCCAAGGGTGCCGCTTCGTTCAACGGCATCGCGCCCTCTACGCCCGGCGAGAGCGGGTGGCCAACGTCGGTCTGGTCTATTCGCTGCCGACGCACGCCTGGCGGCGGTTCAAAGCCTTGGGTCTGACGGAAACGCGTTACACCGAGTGGTTCATCGCCTGCGCTCAGCTTCTGGAAGAGTCGCGAGTGCCTTACGAAGTCAACTGCTGGTGGCACCCGCTGCTGGGCGACGAAGGCATCGCCATGGAACGTCTCTCCCGGTACCAGGTGCTGGTCTTACCGGGGGTCGACTGCTTCTCGGATGCCCAGCGCGAAGCGGTCCGGGCGTTTCAAGCCCGCGGCGGACGCGTGATCAGCGTGGCCTGTCCGGCCCTGTACGATGCCGACGCCGTGGCTCGCCCTGCCGGCGAGATGCTGGCAACGCCTGGCGATGGCTTCTTCGAAATCCAGCCGGAAGCCCTGATGCAATACGCCCGGGCATCGCCGAAGCCGTCTTCTGCCGCCAAGACGCCCGGCCAAGACCTGCCCGCTCTCGTGCACCGTGTGCTCGGACAGGACCATATCCTTCAGACCGAATCGCCTTCGCACGTCTGGGCCGACGTTTGGCTGGACGACACCCGCCGGGTGCTTGGGCTGCACCTGGTCAACGGAGACATCGACTTGGAAGCCGACCGTTTTCGCCCGGTCGAAGGGAGCCGTTGGCGTTTGCGACTGCCGGGCGGACTGGCGGTGACCGAGGCCTTGGCGGTCACGCCCGATGAGCCGGACCGCAAGGAATCCTTGCCGGTCGAGGTGGCAGACGGTTGGGCGACCGTGGTGGTTCCCAGGATCGAGAGTTATACTGTCGTGGCCGTGTATTCAGGAAAGTCGCTGATCGCAGCGGAGAACCTGGCCAATGCTCGCCGGGCGGTGTGGCGTGCCGGCATCATCCGGGGAGGCCAGCGCAACACTGCGCTCTCGGCCGAACTCCAAAAAGTGTTGTCGCTGCTGCGAGTGGGCCAGGTTGAAAAAACCAACCCTTTACGCAAACGACCGCAAGAGGAACGTCAGCCATGAGATCTACTGCCCGTTTCTACCCCAATCTTCGGTTGTCTGTTGCGTTGGCTGTCGCCCTTGCCGTCGGCACGTGTTCCGTCGGTCTGGCGGCTCAGCCTCAGCACCGGGGCATCTGGATGCACGCCAGCTACATCAAGACGCCCGCCCAGGCCGACCGTTGCGTCGAGCTGATCGATCGGGCTCACCTCAATGCCGTCTATCTTCTCGTCTGGTACTGGGGCGGGCAGGCCGCCTTCCAAAGCCGGTTCTGCCCGATGCTCGACGGCGTTGAGGCCGGCTACGATCCGATGGGCTACATGATCCGGCAGTGTCATCAGCGAGGCATTGAGGTGCATGCATGGTTCGTCAATGGCTCCTATGGCAACCCCACGCCACTGCACGTGCTCGATCAGCATCCCGATTGGCTGGTGGAAAACGGGGACGCCGCCGGGCGGCTCTGGTATGACTTCGGCAAGCCCGAGGTGCGCAAGTTCCAGAGCGATCTGATGATCGAGGCCCTTACCCGGTACGATCTCGACGGCATCCACTTCGACTACATCCGTTACGACGGTTCGGCAATTTGTTACTGCAAGCATTGTCAGACGGAGTTCGCCTCGCGTTATGGGTGTGGCACTATCGCGAAGTCGACTCGCAAGGTGTATCCCTTTACGGCCAGGCTCGCCGGCAATCCCGTGGCCGGTCCGACCACTGCCCGGGTGCTGGCCCAGTTCTCCGACGGCACGCCGGCGATCGCCGTCAACGACCTGGACAAGGGGAACGTCCTGCTGTTCAACTGGCACGCCCTGCGCCGCGTCCTGCCGCCGGTAGCCGAGACATGGAACCGGGCCCTTCGCCAGTGGAATGCATCGGCCGATCGCGTGTTCCTTATGAATACCGCGGCCAACCGCCAGCGTTACGGCACCAAGAGCGTCGGAGAGGCCGAGGCTGCCCTGCACGAACTGGGCTGCAAAGCGAAAACGATCGGTGAACAAGAACTGGACAAGCTGCCCCCCGGCTCGCTCGTCGTTCTCAACGACGTGTATGTGATCCCCGACGACGCGGCCCAGAGCCTGGAACGCTTCGTCCGCGAGGGCGGCCGGCTGGTGGTCGTCGACGGGCCGGTCCGCGCCATTCGCAACGCCTCGATTCAACGCCTGCTGGGAATGAATCGCACCGCCGCATATCTCAGCGAACGGATGGAACTGGTGCAGCCTGTCGGCACCAGCGAACTGGTTCCCTCGGACGGCGCGAAGATCGACCTGAAGCCCGAAATCGCCAGGTTGGCGAAGTGGGCCGACTATCGCAAGGAGGGAGTCACCGCGCTGGTGCGCGACGTCTACCGCCGAGCCAAGCAGGCCAGGCCTGGCGCGCAGGTCACGGCCGCCGTGTTTACCCCCGTGCAGTCGGCCGAGCGATCCTATCAGGACTGGCCCGGCTGGCTGCACGAAGGAATCATCGACTACGTGATCCCCATGGCCTACACGCCCAAGAACCCGACTCTCGCCGGCCAGCTTGACGAATGGAAGACGGTCGACCCGCTCCTGGAGCGAATCGTTCCGGGCCTGTGCCTCAGCGCGAAAACCGGCGCCGATGCCGGCTACACCCACCGCGACGTGGAACTGATCCTTGCCCAGTACCGCATGTGCCGGGAAGCGGGCGCCCGTGGCGTCACCTTCTACGCCCTGGACAACACGGACGCCGACCCCATACTGATGCTGACCGATCCGTTGATCACCGCGCTGCGGAGCGGTCCCTTTGCTGACAAGGTTCCCGCGGAGCATCCGCCCGCGCGCGGAGCCCCGGAGTGATATTCTGAGGAGGAAATTCGACTCGATTACAGTAAGCACCGGAGAGAAAACCATGTTCCGACGATTCGTTGCCGCACTCCTGCGAACCCACTCGCGAATGAGGAAGCTGACAGAGATCACTGTTTGTTCCGTTATCCTGAGCCTGCTGCTGGGGCCGGCCTCGTTGCCGGCCGCCGATATCGCCGCTGGCCCGATACTCGACTACACGCACGATCGCGTGCAGACGACGCTCGCACCGGGCCTGAAGCGGATCGGAACGATCCAGCCCCGCGGCGCCCGCGAGGTGGGCCGCAGCGGTCTGGCGATCGGCTGCGAGATGCTCGATCGTGATTATGGCGACTTCGAGCAGTTTAAGACCTATATCGAGCCGCTGGGAATCAAGCGGATCCGCCTCCAGGCCGGCTGGGCCAAGACCGAAAAGGTGAAGGGCGTCTACGATTTCGCCTGGCTCGACAGGATCGTCGAATACCTGCTCGCCCAGGGAATGGATGTCCTGATGGAAACTTCCTACGGAAATCCGATCTATCCGGGCGGCGGCGGCGCGGCGCTGAGCGACGGCCTTCCAACCGGCGAGGTGGGGCTGGCGGCCTGGGATGCGTGGATCGATGCCCTGGCCGGCCACTACAAGGGCAGGGTGAAAGACTGGTCCACCTGGAACGAGCCCAGCAATGCCAAGGGAAACTCGCCGGAGATTCTCGCCGACAACAACATCCGCACCGCGGAAATCATCAAGCGGCACATCCCCGACGCCCGGATCGCCGGCCTGGTGCTCAGCTCGCCGAATGTCCGCTATGCAGAGCCTTGCATGAAGATCCTCAGCGAGAAGGGCAAGACCGGCCTGTTCCACTGGATCGTCTATCACGACTACTCGCTGAACCCCGACAGCATCTTTCCGAAAGTCGAGGAGTTCGCCGAGATGGTCCACCGCTACGCGCCCGAAGCAAAGGTCTGGCAGGGAGAGGCGGGCGCAACCTCGGACCGCCACTATTCCGCCAAGATCTCCTCGGCCGAGTGGAACAGCGAATTGACACAGTGCAAGTGGAACGCTCGGCGCATGATCGGCGACCTGGGCCATGGTATCGATTCCCTGGTGTTCACCTTCTACGACCCGGCCTACGACCAACCGGAACGCTACACGAAATTCATCGATCCCCTGTGGATTCGCACGCGGACCGACCGTTTCATGAAGCGGATGGGGCTGGTCAAGTGCAACGAGGACGGACGGATGCTGAAGGTCAAGCCGGCGTACTACACCGTGCAGAACGTGGCCTCGGTGTTCGACAGCTCGCTGGAACCGGTCATCGGATTCGCCTGCGAGGTCGAGTGTGCCCGCGAGACCGCAACCTACCTGTTCCAGAAGAAATCCGGCGGCGGGCACGTGCTGGCCCTCTGGGACTCGTCGAGCCATCCGGAAAACGAGAACCCGACGACTCCCGCCCGGATCACGCTCACGGGCGTGGTGTTCCGGGAGCCCGTTTGGGTCGATATGGTCACCGGCGCGATCTACGAGTTGCCCGCCGATCGCGTTGCCGTCGAGGGAGGCAAGACGGTGCTCAACGACATTCCCGTCTACGACGCCCCCGCGCTGGTTACCGAGAAGAGCGTCGTGGTGTACTGAGAGCCCAGACAATCAACAAATCAAATAATCTCCTCATCGCTGCGTCTTCTGCAGCAAAACGCCCTGATAGCCGCAGGGAACGAGGAGGCGGCCCTTGTGGAACGCGGCGAGGTCCGGATTGCCCGAAACATTCCAGTGCTTCAGGAAACGCGGATGATCCGGATCCTTGAAGTCCCAGAGGCCGATCTGGCGGCGGATGCGGCAGGTGAGGGCCACGAGTCCCTCCGGGGAGACCCGCGGGATGCCGTGCATGGCATGCCCCGGGAACTCCTTCGTTCGCCACTTGGAGCCGTCCGCCGGATCGCCTTCGCCCGGCTTGAGGAACACGTAGCCGGTCCCCAGCGTCAACAGCGCACGGTTCTCGTCGAAGCGGCAGATGCCGTTGGAGAGGGAGGTACGGTTGACGCGAGAGGCCTGCACCACGGGCTGCGGCTTGGCCGCGAGATCGAACCAGTGGAGCGAGGTGTTGGCGACGTTGAAGGCGAGCCAACGGCCGCTGCCGATCGCAGCGTCCATGCAATACTTGTCCCACCCCGGACACCCGCCCGTGCGCGCAAGCGGATTCGCCGCATTGAGGTCCCTCTCGTCAAAGAGGGAAACGCCGCTGCGGCGCGTGGAGAGCACCACGATCCCGGGTTTCGGCTTCCACACGCAGAGCGCGGGATCTTTCATTTCGTCCAGCCACCGGCGGCGGTCCACCTCGCGGAAGGCGGCCGGACCGTCCAGTTCGTAGACGCCCCAGCCGTCCAGTCCCTCGGCGGTGTAGAGGCGGTTGCCCTCCACGTGCACGTCGAATACCGTGGGATGCCCCGCCAGTTCGCCGATCTTCTCAAAGCCCCCTTCCGGCCTGATCCTGAGCACGTCGAGCCCGGCGTCGCCGCATGCCGCGTAGACGACGTCCCCCTGCACCGCCACCGCGCGCGCCTGACCCACCTTCGCGGGCTTGGGTAGTCCACGCGCCCCACGCGCTTCGGCGCGGCGGGATCCGTGACGTCGAAGACGTCGAGCCCGTGCCCGCAGCCCGCGCCCGGGCCGCCGCCACCGAACCGACGCAGTTCCGGCGTATCCACGCCCTTCAGTTGCGAGAGGTCGCGGTGCTTCGCATGGTGGCCCGTGGACGCGTAGAGGTACTTGCCCTTGAGCCACACGCCATCGCCATATCCAAGGAGATCCTCATAGGCCACCTGGCGGATATTCCGCATGTCGCGCGCGTCGAAGACGGTGAGCTTGCCTGAGCCCCAATCGCCGGAATAGACGTAGCCGTCGCGGTACTTCACGCTCTGGGCCTCGTCCGTCATGCGCATCGCGATGTGCGCGGGGTGGTCGGGATCGGAGACGTCGATGAACTCCACGCCGTTCTGGCGCTGGCCGAGGAACACCACGTCCCCCGCCACGTCAACGCCCGTGGCGAGCTCGCAGCAGTCGAAACGCGAGCGGATGCGCGGATTGCGCGCGTCCGTGGCGTCCACGATCCAGAGTCCCGATTCGCGCGTGGCCACGTACACGAACCCCTTCTGCGCGGCGATCTGGCGGATCGCCCCAAAGCCCTCCACGCCGCCCAGCCTGCGGGGTTTGAGCGGATTCTTCACGTCATACACCAGGAGGCGCTGACCGCAGCCGGCGTAGAGACTATTTCCCTCCAGGCACAGCGCCATCGCCATGGAACCCGCCTCCGCGAGCGGGACGGGCGTTCCGAAGACGTCGCCCGCCTGCCCGGACGCCGTACCCAGCACAAACGCGGAGGCGGCCACCGCACAGCAACGAAGAATTTTCATGACGGGGATTATATCCTGTTCCCGTGCGGAGATGCAAATCCGCGTAGGACTTCATCTGCGCGAACAGCCACTCCCTCTGGCTTGGCCTTCGCTCGCCGTGGAGAGTATACTGGGTAGATGTCGAGCGGGGGCGGCTGTCCAGTGGAACTGCTGCCGAGCTGGCCGGACTGCCGAAGCCGGTGTTTTTGCAGAAGCTTGGCGAATTCGGTGTGGCAACTTTTCGCCAGAGTGCCGACGAGTTGAGGGAAGAACTGGCCAGTGCGTGAAGTCGTCGTCAATACCGGGCCGCTGCAATACCTCCACCAGCTCGGTCTGCTCGAATTGCTCCCGGACTTTTACGGACGGGTACTGGTGCCTCGAGCCATGGCTAACAAACTGGCCAAGGGCTTTCCTGCTCACCCAGCGAGTGGACCGCTGTTGCTGCTCCTCTTCCGCCAACCCTCATGAGTGTCGATTAGCGAAGATCAGTGTTCGCTCTCTATCGCTGGTTTGTGGTGGGGCGACGACTTCCAGTTCCTGCTCGGCGGTCGCCACGCAGAGGACGAAGTCCGATTCGTCCGCGCCGATCTGCTGGTTGCACCACCGGGGCCAATCGACAATCTGACCTTGGTGAAACTGCTCGAGTTCCGCGTCGATCCCCTGGCCGCGCAGGGCCTGGGCAAACGCCAGCACGCCAGGCGAGTGCTCGGGCCAGTCGTGGCTGGATTTCACAAACACGTGTGGCATACGAACCTCCCGTTGCAGAGGTCGTCCGTAAGCCAGCGATGCGAGAGCATTTCCGCGTAGCCCGTCGCGCGGGCAGCCGTCGCCGCGGCCTGGTAGCTCTGCACAAAACGGTCGCGCTGCTGACGCCACAGGGCGCCGTCGAACATGAACACCTCTTTGTTCTGGCGTCAACAAAGAGGTCCGTCCCCTGGTAAGTGACCCGCAAGTCGCGAGGACGGCGAAGGATGGTCAGGAAAGCGACTTGCTAGTGGCGATCGCAAGCATTCCGGATGTGGATTTGTCCCAACGAGAAATCACTTCGGCGTTCCTCTACGCAGCGGGTAGAGGTTTCTCGAGCGCCGTGAGCCAACTGCTAAGTCGTGGCGTTGACGTGAACGCCCGTTTGCGCGGGCTCTCCGGACTGAGCATGGCCGGCAAATACGGAAGGCCGGAGGTGGTGAGATTACTCCAAGGGCTTTTTCAGGAACGGGGTCACACCTGCCGGGTAGGAATACCTACCACCCTTACGTCTCTGACGCTAATAGTTTTCCTCAAACCACTCCAAGAACTCCTCAATGTCGCCCAGGCTTTTTGCTTTGAAAAGGCGATCCTCGATCTCCGGAGGCAAAACGAACCACTCTAGGTGGCTATTAAACCGGCGCAGGCGCTGGTGGAGTTTCTGTTCCATTTTGTAACCGAAGTGTGTGTACACAACATTCGCAATCTCACATGGAAATGCCGCGGAGGTCTTGATCTGCGCAAATCTTGAGTCCAGCGAATCTGTAATGCCTATCTTGGTAGCCGTTCCTTGCTTAATGAAGTAAAGGCAAGAGTCCGTAGTCTGATCGAAGTCGTATTTTCCGAGAACCGAATACCACAGGTCGTCCTCATCACCACCTGCTTCAACGTCAATGGAATACTTGGTTATGTCAGATGGCGAGATCACGCTCAAAACATTGTCCCCGTATCTTTCCACTGTTTTGGAAACAAACTCCGCTCTTATTTCAGCTCGGACTTGGTTTGAGCGTTCTTGCGAGCCAGCCTCCCACAGGGGAAAGCCGTGGGGTCAGGCCGGGATTAGGGATTAACCATACAGAAAAAACACGACGTACGAAATCGGGTGGCAGCTCGCTAATCCCTAATCCCGGCCTGACCTTGCGCTACGAAGTTTGGGAAAGGAGGACGATGAGCATGACGTAAATCTGAAACCTTTCGTTGGGACCATGCGGGTAACCAAGCCCGTCCGGTAAAGCTTGGCCAGCAGCCGGAAGCGAGTCTTGGGTGGTGACCGGGTAACCGGCACTGCTAGGCGTAGACAGCGAGTGCTGAAGCCGTGTGATTGAGCCTCGAAAGTGGGCAATGCGGGAGTCTTCGGTCTGGTCAGTCGCGAGGACAGCAGCGTCGTACCGTAGTGGCCTGGTGCGTCGCCTCCGCCGGGGTCGAAGAGCAGGGCAAAGGCACAATGGCGGTCCCCCAGGAACGTAGGAGATCCTGTCGTCTCCGCGCAGAGAAACTCCCGGCAGGAGATACCGGGTCAACAACTCCGGGCCCGTCGCTTGGCATTCGGTGGCGACGGGAGAAACGAAACCAGCCGAGTGCTTCCGCGGTACCGTGCGTGCGAAGACATCGAAGCACGGCGGGATGGGCAACAGGAAGTCGCAGCGCCCTGATAGTACCGACGAAGCTGGGGAATCCTTGCCCGGGAGACCCGGTGGAGGGAAGGGGGGCGTCAAGTCGTTTTTTTTTTACCGTTGGAGGGAAACATGACCGAGACATCGAACTCGGGTTCCGTGTTCACGAAACAACAGCGGATCGCGGAGTTGGCGAAACAGGCTCCGCAGATGGCGTTCACGTCGTTGAACCATTACCTCGATCTCTCGTGGCTGTACGAGGCCTACCGGCGTACGCGCCGCGACGGGGCTCCGGGCATCGACGGACAAACCGCGGTCGATTACGAGCGAGACTTGGAGCAGAATCTCCGGTCTCTGCTGGACCGCGCCAAGTCCGGGACGTATCGGGCGCCGCCGGTGCGACGGGTGCACATTCCGAAAGGAACGGGCTCAGAAACCCGCCCGATCGGAATTCCCACGTTTGAGGACAAGGTGCTTCAGCGTGCCGTGACGATGGTGTTGGAAGCGATCTACGAGCAAGACTTCTACGACTGCTCGTATGGCTTTCGGCCCAAGCGATCGGCGCACCAGGCGTTGGAAAGCCTGTGGCAGCAGACGATGGAAAGCGGGGGAGGCTGGATCCTCGAGGTGGATATCCGAAAGTTTTTTGACACTTTGGATCGCGGCCATCTGCGTGCGTTTCTCCAACGCAGGGTACGCGACGGGGTGCTGTTGCGGTTGATTGGGAAATGGTTGAATGCTGGAGTGCTGGAAGAAGGGGTGTGGACGCATCCCGAAACCGGCAGCCCGCAAGGCGGGGTGATTTCACCGATGCTGGCCAACGTCTACTTGCACTATGTGCTGGACGAGTGGTTTGCTCAGGAAGTACAGCCTCGCCTGAAGGGCAAGGCGTTCTTGGTTCGCTTCGCCGACGACTTCGTCATGGGATTCAGTCATGAGGAAGACGCACGGCGGGTGATGGCGGTGCTTGGCAAACGCTTTGGCAAGTATGGCCTCACGCTTCACCCAGACAAGACCCGGATGGTTCCGTTCCGTCGACCACCGTTGAGGAAGAAGCCTCGCGGAGGTCCCAACGGTGACCGGCCGGGCGTGTTCGACCTGTTGGGCTTCACCCATTTCTGGGCGCGGTCTCGACAGGGGAAGTGGGTGGTGCGGCGCAAGACGTCATCCAGCCGCTTCACACGTGGATTACGGAAGATCTCCGAGTGGTGCCGGAAGAACCGGCACCGTCCTATCGCCGAGCAGTGCCAGAAACTGAGTCAGAAGCTACGCGGCCACTATGCGTATTACGGCATCACGGGAAACAGCCCTGCGCTGAACTCCTTCCGTGAGGCTGTGAAACACGCATGGGGCAAGTGGCTTCGGCGGCGGCGGCGGAAGAATCGTCCGCCTTGGAGCTGGTTTACCCGGATTCTGGAGCGATACCGGCTTCCGCCTGCCAAGGCCATACACTCGGTTTGCCGTCAGCGATGCGCTACGACTTGAGGAACCGGATGCGGGAAATCTGCACGTCCGGATCTGTGGGAGCCCCGGGTGAGCAATCACCCGGGGCGACCCGGCCCAAGGGATGCACTGGGAAATGCGAGTAAACCACCGCTAGCAGTAGGAGTGCCTCATGAGTACCGTCAGGATCCAAAGCCTACGTGAGAAATATGTTGCACTTTTTGGCGAAGAACCGGCGAGCGCAGACGCCACAAGGTCGATCGAAGCTATTCTAGATGTCGTGTTGCCAGACGACATGAAGCAGATAGCTACCTTCTATCGAGGAGGGTTTCTTGGCGGCATCAGTCATCATGCTATCGCGGTCTCTGGTACAGCCGACAATCTACGCCACGAAACTGAAAGGCTACGATCCGATGTTGCCCTTCCACATCGATTTGTCGTATTGGCTCAGCCGCCTGAAAGCCTGGTAGTACTGGACTGTGAGTCTCACAGTTCGGGAGGTCCGGACGTCGTCTGGTGTGATGCGCATGACGTAACGCGTTTGAGCAACATCGCAGAGCTCTCAAAGCCGGAAACGTGGCGATCCTACTTTGAGTTCTTTGCGCACTTGATTGAGGAAGAAGAAAAAGACAGAGCGCGGCATCGATGCTGACACTGGGGGAGGAGGAGAGCGGGGTCAGACCGGGAATAGGGATTAGCAGTGCGGAAGGCAAATCCACTAGTCCCTAATTTCGGCCTGACCCCATGGCCACTCCCGTGGGCGTCTTGTGGGCGAGCGACTGTAGCAACGACTCGCCCGCTGCCGCCGTCTCGCTGGCAGCCCGGAGAGTGGCGGCGGCAGCAGGAGGCGAGACTGGGACGGGATAGACGACTGGCGGCGGAGAAGATCGAACGAGATCTGCCGTGATGTGCAGGTAGTCACAGGGGACGTAGCCCGGTGCGCCGGGAAATGGGCCGAGAATTGCCGAATCGCCCGGGTCGATGTCGACTGTCCCCGCATGCTCCGGTTCAGGAGGAACGGCCGAGATGCGAACGTTGAGTCGGATCTTGCCGTGTTCTTGCGGTTCCGGTACGACCCTCACTGCCCTCCAGGAGGTTGAGTTGGGAATCTGATCGCCGAAGACAATCCCCGCTCCATTTGGCCATCGCCCGGCCTCGACTGTCAGCACGGTTTCACCCAAGTCCTTGGCTTTGCCCGAGTGAACCCACTCTTGCAGTTTGGCGTGGAAGTCGGCCACGGGACGATAATGGTTCATTTCGCCGTGCTTCACCTCCTTTGGCGACACGCCGAGCGTTTGGGCCACGTCGGGCGCCGCTCGGAACAGCTTCAGGTCAACGAGCATCGCCGCACCGGCCACAGGCTGGCGAGGAGGACCGGGGGAAATCGGGTCGTACGTCCCAACGCTTGGCAAGATCCCAGCGCTCGGCACGAATTCTGGAGAGCCGGAAGCCTGAGATTCAGCTCGAGTTGGCTTCCACCGCAGCGACTCGTCTTCGAGCAGTTCTTCCATCCGCTTGTCGACGATCCGATCCTTTTGCTCCGCCCGCGCGGCAAGCCGCTTCTGCAGATCTTCGAGGCGCCCACGTAGTTGGCGAATTTCCTCGGCCTGCATCCTCTGGCGGGCCTCAAAGGCGGCGTCGACCGTCTGGCGAAGTGCCGCTCGCTTCGCTTCGATCTCCGCCGAGGATAGTCCTCTTGCGCCGGGGCCTCGCAACGCCCGCGCTTGCTCGATGGCGGACCGATCCAACTCGGCATACGCCCGCGAGCCCTCCGTTCCAGCGAAGCTGGCCGACTGTGGTGCCGGATTCGAGGTGGTCTGGGCGAGGATGACAGCCAGATTGCTCAAAAGCAATGTGACACCGAGGGTACGCATCGTGCCACTGGGAAACGTTCGCATGGTTGGTGCTCCGATCGAGTTCAGTTCTGCATTTCCGTTTCGAGCCGGTCGATTTCGTCGTGGATTGCGCGAATCGCCGGTCCGATCGCATCGTTCCACTCCGCGTCGCGCGGCGCAGGCTCCGCGATGAAAGACTCGGTTGCCGGCGCGGAGATGGGCTCACCGCGCCGCGCCGTCCAGACAAGTGCGATCGCTGCGAGACTGATCGCTGCTGCGGCTGTCCAGGCGAATCTTCGCAATCTCCTGCCGGGCACCCTCGGCGGCGCTACGGCCCGCAGCGAATCCGGCAGCGGCACGACCGTCGGCTGGTGCAGGTACGCAAGGCACGCTTCGAGCAGCGCGGCAACCTCGGCGGCCGATCCGAAACGCTCGCGCGGCGACTTGGCCAGCAGTCTGTCGACAACCGTTTCGAGCCACGCGGGAATCTCGGCATTCACCTGGCGCATGGGGCGCGGCATGCTGTCGCTGATTCGCCGCAACACGGCCAGCGTCGCGTCCGCGCGGAACGGCGGCCGACCGGTGCCCATCGCGTACATCACGCTGCCCAGGCTGAACAGGTCGCTGCGGTGATCGATCGCCTCTCCCTGGGCCTGCTCCGGCGACATATATTGCGGCGTGCCGGCGATGATGCCGCTCCGCGTGACGGCCGCATCGTCGGCCGCCTGCGCCAGCCCGAAGTCGGAGATCCGCGCACGATCGACCTCCCCTTCGAGCAGAATGTTTGCCGGCTTGACGTCCCGGTGAACGATTCCCTGGGCGTGTGCAGCGGCCAGGCCTTGGGCCGTTTGCAGGGCAATCCGCACGATCTCTTTCACGCCCAACGGCCCTTCGTCGTCGAGACGGGCCTGGAGCGAGCGGCCCGCCACAAAGGGCATGACCAGGTACGGCAGGCTGCCGCTCGAATCGACGTCGTGGATCGGCAGGACGTGATCGTGGACGATGGCCGCGGCGGCCCGTGCCTCGCGGGCAAACCGCGCCCGGGCCGCACCGCTGCCGGCCAGGTGGGGCGCCAGCACCTTGATTGCCACCGGCCGATGCAACTCCGTGTCAAACCCCTTCAGCACGACGCCCATGCCGCCGGCCCCGATCACCCGCTCGATCTCGTAGCGGCCCAAACGTCCCAACAGCTCGGGGTGGCTGGGGGGCGAGAGGAAGTCGAGCACCAGCGGTTCGAAGGCTGCCGGAACGTCGCCCGGCAAGGACGGGTCGATCGCGGCCACGACTGCCGAAGGCGCAACCACGGCGCTCGGCCCGTGGAAAAAATCCTCGCGGAACACGTCGCCCGCCTCCTCCCACCACGACGATTCGCCGGCCAACTGCTGGATCCTGGCCTGGCAGCGCGGGCAGGCGTCCAGATGCGCGGTCAACTCGGCATCTGGTGCGGTCGCATCACCCGACTCCAGCAGTGCGTTCAACCGGGCGTCATCGCAGTGCATGGCGATCCTCGATGCTCTGGTGTTCCTGTTGGAGTGCCTGCACGTGGGTGCGGAGCCTCGCCAGGACACGGCTGCGGGCGATGTATACCGCGCCGACCGACAGTCCCAACTGCTCCGCGGCTTCGGCCACCGGGAGGGCATCGACGCTGGTCCTCCAAAAGGCTTCCCAGGTGAGCGGCTGAACCTCTCGGCGGACGCCCCTGGCGGCCCAGCGGAAAAGTTCGCGGCGATACTCGCGGTCGATCTCGGCCGAGAGGCCCTGGCGCGGGTCCGCCTGCTGGGCCAATTCGAGCGCGATCGACGATCGGCCGGTCGCCACGGGCTGGCGCCGCCGGCGACGCAAGTGGTCGATCAGCTTCCCGCGGAGGATGCGGAACAACCACGTCCGGAACTGCGCCCTTGGGCTCGGCTGCCACTGTGAGACAGCCCTCGCGACCGAAAGCATTACCTCCTGGACCGTTTCGCGGGCGTCGGCGTCCTGTAAGCCCTGGCGCCGGGCGACGCGGTAGATCACCGGTTCGTACATGGCAGCAAATTCCTCCCAGGCGGCCGCATCACCGCGGTCGCGGAGCCGAAGAATCAGGCTGGTCTTCGTGTCGGGAGCGTGGGGCATGGGTAGCCGCTTCGGGGGAAAGACGCGGCAGCCTCCGGCCGCGCCCTCTCTTTATACACGCTGCGGCCGGCTATTTCTTTCACGCCCCCGCTCTTGGGGTTTCGCCGTTTTGCTTCTTCACGGTGAAGAGGCACAACAGGCGAGCCCCGCCCAAACGAGGAGGACTTGAATCCGATGCCCCGGCCACCGTCCGTTCAGCCAACCGAAGTGGAAATGCAGATCCTGCGGATTTTGTGGAATCTCGGCCCCAGTCCGGTCCGCGAAATTCACAAGAGGCTGGAAGCCGCCAAAGGGACGAACTACTCGACGACCGTCAAGATGCTGGCGATCATGCTGCAAAAAGGGCTGGTCAAACGGGACGAGGAGGCTCAACCGCATGTGTATCGGCCTGCCCTCACCCGAGCCAAGGCCGGCAAACGGATGCTCGACGAGCTGATTGAAAAGGTATACGACGGCTCCGCAATGGCTCTCGTGCTGCAAGCGTTGTCCTCAAGAAAGGCAACCAGGGAAGAACTGGACGAAGTTCGCCGATTACTCGATCACATGGAGGACAAATAGCCATGTTGGAATTCCTGATGCAATCGATCGGCGCGGAACGCATCGGTTGGGTGCTGGTGCATTCCCTGTGGCAGTTCGCACTCGTGGCGCTTTTGGCGGTCTTGCTGCAACGGGCGTTGCAGCGGCGATCGGCCATCACCCGATACCGGGCGCTGCTGGTCGCCGTGTTCTTGCTGGTGGCCGTCCCGGTGGCAACCTGGTTCTCGCCCTGGTCGGCCGAGACGCCGGTCATGCCCGTCGCATTCGAGCCGGCGGAGATCCAAACGCATGATTCTGGGGTCTCTTATACCGACAGGGCGACGCCGAGCGCGGCGTCCCCTGCAGCGTCAACTGTCGGCACGCCGCAAGCGAAGCCGGTTCATTCCAAGCCCGGGGCGGGCGGTCTGGTCTTTTTCCGGTCGAAGGCGAAGCAGTTGATTCAACCGCGGTTGCTCGACATCGCGATGCTCTGGCTTGGCGGCGTCCTGCTGGCTGCGTTCCGCCCGCTCTTCAGTTGGTACACGACACAGCGTCTGCGAACGGTCGGTGTTGAGCCGGCAGACGACTTCGTGCAGCAGATGCGGAACCGCGTGGCCAAGAGGCTACGGCTATCGCGAGCGGTTGATGTGCTGCAATCCGTATGGGTGAAGACGCCCGTGGTTGTCGGCTGCTTTCGTCCGGTCGTGGTGCTGCCACTGTCGGTGGTCACGGGCTTGCCGGCTGTGCAATTGGAGTCGATCCTGGCGCATGAGCTGGCGCATATTCGCCGTCACGACAATCTGGTCAATTTGTTTCAGGCATTGATCGAGACAGTCTTCTTCTATCATCCGGCGGTGTGGTGGCTTTCCGGCCAGCTCCGCAATGAGCGGGAGCACTGCTGCGACGACGTGGCGATGGGCATCACGGGCTGTCGTGCCGACTACGGCCGAGCCTTGTTGGCGATTGAGGAGTTGCGGACCACGCCCACGGTACTCTCGTTACCAGCGCGGGGCGGATCGCTCGTGCGCCGCATTCGGCGGATCGCCGGTTGCGAGCCTGCGCCTCGTTGCGCAGGGGCTGGCAGTGTTGTGTGTGTGATCGTGCTGTCACTCGCGATGTATCTGGCTGCGGTGGCGAATGCGGTCCCGCCCCCAGAAACGCAGAAACGTCAGAACGGTTCTCGGCCGCTGGCACGGTTCAGGCCACGACGGAAGCGAGCGGCGCAATTCCGCTGCCGCCCTCGTTGGACAACCCGGCCACCGAGGAAGTCTGGTCTCTGACGCTGCAAGATGCCACTACGATCGCGCTATGCAACTCCAGTGCAATGCGTCAGATCGGAGCCGTAATGATAGGCCGGACGAAATCCTCCCCGTCGAACGTCGGGGCAGCACCCGGCGGCGACAAGCCGTCTGAAGCCATCCCTGATGGCAACGGGCACGTGCTGATCGCTCGCCGCAAACAAGAGATTTCTCTAATCGAGTTCGAAACGATGGTCCGCGCCCTGGTTCGGGACGTGGAAAGGGCGTACTGGGCACTCGAATATGCGTACCGCGTATTGGACGCAGTCATTGCCGGTCGCAACGGTGCCCTGCAAACCTGGCAGCAGGTTAATGCCAAGTACCTGGTTGGCGACCAAGGCGGCGGCGCCAAGGATGAAGCGCAATCTCGCCAACAGTATTACCTCTTCCGGAAGACCGTCGAGCAGGCCCAGTCGCGGCTCTGCCGATCGGAGCGCAACCTGCGATACGTGATGGGCTTTGCCGCAACCGATGGCCAGTTAATTCGCCCGGCCGACGATCCCACAACGACCAAGACCGATTTTGATTGGAAACAGGCGATCAACGAGGCCCGGCGACGCTCGCCGGAAATCCGTGCAGCCCGATGGGCGGTCAATCAGCGGGAATTGGAACTGACCGCCGCCAAGACGTACGCGGCTTCCCATGGCGATAAACCGAAACACGGTCTCAGCAGTGCCGAGCTGAATTTGGCTCGGGAACGGACCAAACTCAAGGAGGTGGAGCTGGAGATTGCACACCGACTGGCCAGCGCCGCCCGCGAGTTGGCCGCTAGCTACGCGCTCACTGCCACCAAGCTCAACCGCCGGATTGCAGCCCAGAAGGAAGTGAATGCCGTCAAGACTGCCTACGAACAGGGAACCGTTATGTTGGACCTTTTGCTCTTGGCGCAACAGCGCCTGGCCGAGGCGGAAAGCGAGTACCATCGTGCGGCAGTGGACTACGTCCAATCCATCGCCACGCTCCATGATCGCAAGGACACTCTGCTGGAGTACCGGGGCGTGTGCTTGGCCGAAAGCTCAGACCATCAGGAGTAGAGTTGAGAGGTGGCAGGGTGCGCGAGGAGTTCCCCAGCGACGAGATGATGCAGGACAGTTGTGTCGCGGCAGGGTGGCGACTAGAATTACCTGGTGTGCCAAGTTTCGAGAGGAGGACGTCCCGTGAGCGTGGCGATCGCCAAGTGGACTCTGGATGACTATCACCGCATGATCGAGAGCGGACTGCTCGATGGTCGCTCGGTCGAATTGTTGAATGGAGAAATTGTCGAAATGTCTCCAGAGGGGACGCCCCATGCGTACTTGAGTCACGAGGCCGCCAAGTATTTGGAACGCTTGTTGGGGGAGCATGCAGAGATCCGTCAGGGCAAACCGATTACCATCCCGGGCAGCCATTCGGAGCCGGAACCCGATATTGCGGTCGTGCAGCCCCTCGGTCGAGAGTATTTACGCCACCATCCCTATCCCGAGAACATCTTGTGGCTCATTGAATTTGCCCTGACCAGTCTGTCAAAAGATTTGGATGAAAAGCGAAGAACCTATGCCTCGGCCGGTATTCAGGAATACTGGGTGGTAGACTTGCGGGAGCAACAACTCATTGTCTTCCGCCATCCCGCCCATGGAGCCTATCAGACGGAAACCAACGTCACCACAGGTGAACTTGGTCCATTAGCCTTTCCTGCGATGCAAGTCTCGGTACAACGCCTGCTGGAAGGACCGTGAGGGCGGAAAACGCGTGCCGGCGTGCCGAGTGCCGGCTGCCGACACAGCGCCCATCTAATCCGTTCCAACCACAATGGTGACGTCCTTGATCTCGTCACCCGCCTTGGTGTCGATGCCCGATTCCAGGATGTCTCGGCCGTCGTAGAGGATCTTCACGACTTTCTGATTTTCCTTTTTGGGCGAAAGGCCGATCATCGTATGGCCCGGCATCATGCCTTGGATGAGAAACGTGCTCCTCGTAGGAAACACCGCCTGGTCGCAGTCGTAATCGCCTTCGCCACGGAGAAAGGTGCCGGGGAAATGATCCGCGGCGTTTTCGGGCCTGTGTTTGTTCTGGAAATTCGTGAGGCTGAAGTTTCCCTCGTTTAATGTGAACTGGCCCCTGGCCGGCCGATCCTCGCTGACCTGGGCCGCGTAGGCATAGCTTTCGCCGATCTGCCAATCTTGGCCCTTCTCGTCCACGAACTTGCCTGAGATCAAGACTCCGCGATGCAAAGTGAAGTCGCGCTCTGCTTTGTCGCTCGCCTGATCAAGATCGATCGGCATTCGCGTTCTCACAAATCCGTGGTGCGCGGCATCGACGTGGACCAGCAGCGAACCGGCTCCCAAGCCTTGAATCTGATAATGCCCCCGGGCATCCGTGTAGGCCGTGTTGAAGTCGAAGAGCATGTCGCGCCGATGCACGACGACGAACGCTTCCGGCACCGGCTCTCCCGCCTCGTCGCGCACGGTTCCTTCGATCACGATCCCGCCTTCTTTCCGCAGTGTGATATCGACGCCGTCAACGTGCCGCGACTCGTCGAAAACAACCTGTTTCGCATCGGTTCGGGAGAAGGAGCTGGGATAGTAAATCGCCGGCCACGCGTTGCCTTCTTGTGCGGCTCGCCAGTCGATCGCCATGACATAAACCGGCTGGTTGCTCAGGCCGTCAATCACGTAGGAGCCATCGGCATGATTGACGCTTGCATGCTGCGTGTGATACTCCCCGCCGCCCTCGTTCTCAATCCAGGCCAACACGTTCCACCTTTGGCTTTCTGGCACTTTCCCATTCTCATCCACGATCTTCCCGGAGACGCGGTATGCCTCCTTGATCCGGAGGACAATCCCGGTGCGATGCTCACCGTCGTTGAGCGAGAACGGCGGGAACCGGCCGGGTTTGCCTTCAGGACTGTATGCCGCGTCTTGATATCCCGCCGTATGCGATGAACACAACGAGAACGGCCCTGTGGGAAGATCCTTGATTTCAAAAGTGCCCTCGCTATCGGTGTTGACAAAGATCGAGCCGTGGGTGACGTTGTAGTGCAAATACATTCGCGCGCCCTCCACAGGTTTGCCGGTCGCCTCGGAGAGAACCTTGCCGCTGATCGAGCAGTTCCCCTGGGGACGCGCTCCGATTACCGTTTCTCCCGATCTGGTGGTTGTCCGAGAAAACGGAGCACTGGCTTTCTCTGCTGCCTTGGCAGGCTTGTTGGTCGTGGTGCCAACGGCCTTGCTGGCGTCCGGGGAAGACGTGCCGGACATCGGGGCATCGCCCGACGGCGCGGCACCGGTGGAGCCGGTGGCACCCTCCGCGGCAACTTGCGGAGAGGCCGTTAACGCTGCCGCTGCGGCTACCAGGACCACCGCCGTACACGTGACGAGGACCGTCCACAGCCGCGGCGGGCGGCTTTCCAAGGATCTGTTTTGTACGAGCATGACAACCCTCCGGTAGAGTTCCGATTTGCTAAACCCCATGCCTAGCCCCGCCAGCACCGGGCGCAAGCGCCCGGTTGCGGCCCAGGCCGTGAGAAATTCTGCGTAGTCTTCGGGCTGCGCCGTTTGGCAAGCGGCTCGGTCGTCGGCCAGGAAATCCTGACACAACCGAAGCTCCCGTCGCAGCCACCAGACCAGCGGATCGTAGAAGAAGAGCATCCGCGCGAGCCCCGCCGTTAGCCATGCCCGAAAATCGTGCCGCTCGATATGCGCCCACTCATGCGCCAGCGACCACCTGAGTGCTCGGTCGTCGCCGCAGAGGTCTTCCGGCAGCACAATCACGGGCCGGGCGAACGCGAAAGCAAATGGTTGACGCACGCGGCTACTGACCAGTAACTTCACGCGGCTGGCGCGTTGCCCGGCAATCTGGGTAAGCAACTCCCGACAGCGTGGCGAAGCGGGCCGAGTCGTCCCCAGAATCTTGACCAGACCCAGCAACCCAACGAGCCACCATCCAAGTCCAAGAGTCACACCAATCGCGTAGACGCCCACGATCCAGGAAGCGATATCGAAGGCATGGCGTGGCGCGTCTGCGGTTCCTGGCGCGGGATCGGGCGTTCCGATGTAGGGCAATACGGGCAGGTCATCGCTCGGGGGAACGACACTCGGCGCGACCACGCTCTGGGCTCTGTCCATGGGAGCTGGCAAAACTGCTTCCTGTTGATCTTCCTGTTGATCGAGCGACGTAGCCGCACGCCAGCCAAACCCCAACCGCGGATAGCCCGGAATCGTGCCCAGCCAAGGAGCGACGAGGCATCCGGCCAGCGTCAGCTCGATGATCCACACTCGCCGTGCGGGTCGGCGACACAACAGTACTGCACTGCTTCCGACTGCAAGGACGAGCAGGCTTTCGATCGCGGAGTGAATCAGCCACGGATAGAGAGCTTCGCTCCAGGGCATCTTACGGCTCCTTGTCTTGGCGTTGCTCGCGCCCTTTGCGACGGCGCGCATCGGCGATGATTTTGGCCAACTGCTTGAGTTCGTCGGGGCTGGGATCGCTCGTGCTGAGCATACTTACCACCACCTGGTCAATCGCGCCGTCGAAGACCTGGTGGAGGAATCGAGAGGTCGCGCGCTGGCGGCTGTAGCGAGGCGTGTAAACGAAGCCTCGCCCTTGTCTCTCATGGGAGACCAGCCCTTTCTCGTCCATGATCCGAATGAGCGTCTGCACGGTGTTGAAGGCTAGTTCCTCGTTGGGACACATGCGGCGGTAAACATCGCGGACCGTGCCCCGGCCCAAGTCCCAGAGCACTTTGAGGATCTCCAGTTCCCGTCCGCTCGGCGTTGGCTCGTCCATCGCGTGCTCCTCGTCCTGCGCCACCCGAAATACCTAAATCATTAGGTGATTGTATCACTCCGCCGAACCACGTCAACAGGGATGACCGAAAATCTTAGGTTTTGCTCCCCGTGCCCCGCTCGGGGAGTACCGCTGCAATAGTTAAGCAGGGTCGTTCGAGCCCGACCCGCAGTCGCAGGCTTGGATCTCGCGGTGCGGCCGTGGAAACCGGATCCCGACGAGGCGGCGATTCCGGGATTGCTATGCCTGGAAGTTCGAGGTATAAGGGGACCATGAGAACGAAACGCACCAATCCCGATTTCCTCAACGGCGTGCCGGAACTGCTGATTCTCAGCCTGCTTTCCCGCCGCCCGATGTACGGCTACGAACTGGTGCAAGCGATTCGCCAGGCCACCGACGGGACCCTCGAATTCGGCGAGGGGTGTGTCTACCCGGTTCTTCACCGTCTGGAGGCCGATGGAATGCTCGCCGGTAAACGGCAGACAATCGCCGGCCGCAGCCGGATCACCTATCGGGTGACGCCCAAGGGCTCAAAACAGCTTTCCACGAGCGTTACCACCTGGCAGCAGATCGTCCAGGCCGTCAACCATGCCCTGCAAGGAGGCGAACATGGGCAACCAGCCTTGGCTTGACGAGGTGCGGAACCGGCTTGCCAGGCATGGCCTGCCGCCGACCTACGTCGACCGGTTCCTCGCGGAGCTGACCGATCATCTTCACGATCTCCAGGAAGAGACGACGGCCACGGAAGCCGATCCGGTCTCCCGGTTGGGCCAGCCGGCGCAAGTTGCCGAGGCCGCCGTCGCTGCGTATCGCCGACGGAGTTTTCTCGGCCGGCATCCCGCGGCGGCGCTGCTGGTCTTTGCTGTCTCGCCGGTCCTGCCGCAGTTTGTCCTGTTCGTCCTGCTCGCGCAAGTTCTCATGACGGTCAAAGGCGACCACGTACTGCGCTGGGACGAGAACCATTGGATTTCTGTATTGCCGGCTCGCAAGGGGATTCGGCTTGGGCCGGAATTGGATGCTCGTCTCCTGTCTGGTGGTCGCCGCGTTGGCAACAAGAATGCACTTCGCGACGTGCAATTGGGGACAGGCCGGCCCGTTGCAGATCGTGCTGCTGACGTCGATCGCTCTCGTCCAGACCCTGGCTCCCCTGGCGATCGGCTGGTGGTTCATCCGGCGTGAACATGACCGGCGCGAGATGCAACTGGCGGCGTAGGATCGCAGCGCACTTGTCGCGCCGTGGCGATCCGGCCTATCATGGAGGTCATGGACGCCAGTTCGATCTCTTCTACCCTCTTGGAGCGTGTGCGGGCGCGTCGGCCCGAGGCCTGGCAGCGGCTGGTGGAGTTGTACGGTCCGGTGGCCTATCGGTGGTGCCAGCAGTCCAATCTCCAGCCGGAAGATGCCGCCGACTTGGTCCAAGAGGTCTTCCGCGCGGTGCTGGAGCACGTCGACCAATTTCGCCGCGAGCGGCCGGAGGACAGTTTTGTCGCTTGGCTGGGAACGATCACTCGCAACAAAGTCCGCGACCACTTCCGCCGCCGGGAACACCTGCCCGACGCCCGCGGCGGCACCACCGCCCAGCAGCGAATGGCTGAAGTCCGCCAGCCGAGTGGGCCGTCCGAGGAGTCGTTCGAGCCCGACCCGCAGTCGCAGGCGTGGATCTCGCGGTGCGGACTGGACCTGGTCCGCGCGGAATTCGAGAATCGTACCTGGGAGGCGTTCTGGCTGGCCACCGTAGAGGGCCGCTCCCCGGCCGACATTGCCGCTGACCTGGGCATGACCGTGCAGGCCGTCTACAAGGCCAAGTCACGCGTGCTCCGCCGCCTGCGACAAGAGCTCGGCGGGCTGATGTGAGGCGACCGGCAGGAGATGGATTGCCCGCCGCTGAAGACCGTAGGACACTGTGGCGCAGGCGCTCGGCATCCCGGGGGCTTTGAAACTCGCCGCGTCCACCGCGTCGGTCGAGTGAGGCGAGTTGTTCACGAGTTGTCAAATATCGCCGTCAGCCATCCGGTATCCGTGGCCAGGTGTCGAAGGGCCAAGTCGCGGCGCGGACGTCGCAAAACTAACCCCGCGGAGTCGGCTGCACGTGCATAGCCTCGTAGAGTTTGATCTCTCGACGGTACTGCTGCATCATTTGGCGGTACGAGCGGACAACCTGCTCGCGATGCATGGGCGGAAGGTCGTCGCGTGCCTCGATTTCCGCTAAGCGGCGATTGAGGTCGGCCAGCTTCACTTTCGTCTGCTCGTAGCCCTGCGGACTCAAGTGCTCCGTCATAAGATCACCTCCACGACTCCTTTGGGATGGCCTCGCCTGTCGGTTCCGAAGTCGCCAATCGCCCAACGCTCCAGGTCCGCTTCATCGGCCGCGACGAGAATCTGCAAAAAGGGCCATTCCGAAGACTCAAACTCCATCGTAGCGTCCTGGCCCGAATCGGTCGAAGCCGGCAGGAGCACCACATCCACGTCGTTGGGTCGCCGTTTGTCGGTCACGAAGCTGCCGTTGATGATCAACCGCCGGACGTCATGGTCCCTCGCCCAGTCGATCAACTCCACAAGTTCGCGCGCTTCCACCTGGCGCTCAACAGACGCGTGACCGAAGCGATCGACGACCTCTTCGACGGAAGCCAAATGAACTCCAGGTGGAAGATTCCCGTATTCGTGAAACGGCGGCAGCATCCTTATGATTATAAGCGAGGGGTTGGCCGCGGGATACCCCTCTTGAACGATTGCAACGGCCGACACGCAACAAGGCCACCATCCGGGCGAACTGATGTCAAGTCATGTCAAACGCCCGCGTTCTTGTTTTAGCAGGAAATAGCTTGACGAACTGCGAACCGACCGTTTCATGGCGGTGCCCAATGGGCCGTGATAGCGCCGCGATGCCTTAGTCCGGCAGGATTGGGAGAAAACACACTTGCGACTGGAGGGTTTCATGACAACGATAGCCTGTCCCGGACGGCAGACCTTGCACGAATATGCCGTGGGCAAAATCTCGGACGAGAACGCGGAGACCCTCGCCGAGCACCTCGACTCCTGCCCTGACTGCCGGGCCGAGTTGGCCACGCTCGACGATGCCTCCGACACACTGATCGGGCGGCTGCGGCACCCGGCCGAAGACCCATACCGGGCGGAATCGCAGTGCCGCTTGGCGCTGGTCCGTGCGCGATCGCTGGGCGGGGCGGCGGAGGTTTCCGATCAGGCGATTTCCGCCTCCATGCGGCAATTGGGCGAGTACGAACTGCTCGCGGAATTGGGCCGCGGCGGCATGGGGCGGGTGTATCTGGCCTTGCACACTAAGCTGGACCGAGTGGTAGCGATCAAGGTGTTGCCGCGCGGCCGGCTCGACGCACCGCAGGCCGTGGCTCGCTTCGCCCGCGAGATGAAGGCCATCGGCCGGTTGAATCACCCGAACATCGTCCACGCCTACGATGCCCGCGAGATCGATGGCGAGGCGGTCCTGGTGATGGAGTACGTCGACGGGTTCGATCTGGCCGAGTTGGTCGGGCGCCTCGGGCCGCTGGCGGTGCCCGAGGCATGCGAAGTCATTCGGCGTGCGGCCTTGGCACTCGGGTACGCGCACGAGCACGGGCTGGTGCATCGCGACGTCAAAACCTCGAACCTGATGCTCAGCCGCGGTGGCGAGGTGAAGCTCCTGGACCTGGGGCTGGCCCGCTTCTATGCCGATCCGCCCACGGGCGAGGAGATGACCGGCGCCGGCCAGGCAATGGGCACGGCCGACTACATGGCGCCGGAGCAGGCCACAGACAGTCGCACCGTCGACATCCGCGCCGATCTCTACAGCCTCGGCTGCACGCTCTACAGGCTGCTGGCCGGCCGCGCACCCTTTGCCGGTCCGGAGCACGCCGGCACGCTGGAGAAACTCCACGCGCACGTCCACCAGCCGGTGCCGCCGGTGCGGCAGTTCGCGCCGCAAGTGCCGGAGGAACTGGCGGCCGTGCTCGATCGCCTCTTGGCCAAGAAGCCGGATGATCGCTATGCCGCGCCGGTCGAGGTGGCTGCGGCCTTGGAGCCATTCTGCCTCGGTGCGGATCTGCCCGCGTTGGCCGAGCGCGCGGCGGCGCGAGCGCCGTCGGCGATTACGGCGGGAGTGGTCGGCAAGAATGCGGGTGAAACCTTGCCCAGCGTTCCGCACACACAGACGCGGCCGGTGCAGTGGCGGCCGTGGCTGTGGGCGACGGCGATCGGGCTGCTTCTGGCGATGGCGTGCGGATTTGCCCTGGGGATTATCATCACAATCAGAAAGGACGGACACGCGACTCACGTTGAGGTGCCGCCGGGATCGGACGTGCGTCTGGACGCGGATGGCAACATCGAGTACACGCCTCCTCGCCCAACGGCCGCTGCGGTGGAAGACGAAGGTGCACGCGAGAAAGCGGCCCTGCGGCTGAAGCAGATCGGGCTGGCCCTGCACAATTACCATGACACCTATAAGAGTTTTCCGCCCGCCGTGCTGCGCGGCCCAAACGGAACGCCGTACAGTTGGCGGGTGGCGATCCTGCCTTTCCTGGAATTCCTGGAACATGCGGATCTCTACGAGCAGTATCGTCGCGACAAGCCGTGGAACAGCCCGGAAAACCTCGAGGTTCTTCAGCGGATTCCCGACGCGTACCATGCGCCGTTTGCCCCACCCGATTCGACGACCACAGCCGTGCTCGCGTTGACCGGGACGGGCACCGCCTGGGATCCGCCGCCCGCGCCCGCTTTCGGAGACAGGATGGGCGGCGGAGGCATGATGGACATGGAAATGGGCGGTATGGGCATGGAAATGCCCGGCCACGCAGAAGGGATGAGGGCTGCGGGCATGCCCGGGATGCCGGCGTCTGCCAATCCTGCCGAAAGGTCCACGGGTGTGCGTATTCGGGACTTCACCGATGGCACCTCGAACACGATTTTCGTGGTCCAGGCGAAGCGTGAGATCCCCTGGACAAAGCCGGAGGATATTTCGTTTGAACCAGAGACGCCGCTGCCCCGGCTGGGCGGATTTTTTGCGGAAGGCGTTCACGCGCTGTTCGCCGATGGCTCGGTGCACTTTCTCTCGAAGGATCTCGACGATACGGCGCTTCGGGCCGCGATCAGCCGCGCGGGCCATGAACCGCTCCGGGATTGGAAAACGATCAATGGCGTGGAGACGTTCAAGTCGGTTGCGGTGCCGCGGCCACGACTGCCGGCTGTTCCAGCCCAGGGCGGCGCGATGGAACCGATGTTGCCAGATCGGCCGGAAATTGTGACCGAAGTACGTGTGCCGGCGGGCGAATGGGTGGTGGAATCAATCGAGGCAGACCAGATCGCAGATCTTATACTCCAAAACATTCACGCTGCCGTTGGCGGCGAGACGATTTCCGCGCGAAATGTCGAGCGAATCGATATCGGTCGGAACATCACCTTCCACGTGCCAAAGGGCCTGAGTGTCTCGATTCATTACCGGATGGACCCCACACAGTCACCAGCGACATTGGACTTGGAGGAACCGTCCAGTCACATCGGCCCTGCATTCGCCTACGGGATCTACCGGTGGGAGGACGATCGGCTCATGCTCTGCCTGGTCGAAAACCTGCCGGGCGTGGTCGGTGACCAGCGACCGAAGGATTTTACGGTCGAGCCCGGGTCGCGCAAGATCTGCTACACGTTGCACCGGCCGAGCGCCGCAGGATCGGGCTCACGCCGATCCAAGGACGTTCGGAAAAGCTCCGAGTTCGACGGGACCGCCGAATTACAGCAGCTCGCCGATCTCTGGAGAGTCGTCCAGGTGAACCAGGGTAGCGCCGCGGAGTTTCACGGCGATCTGGAGGGCATCGATCCGAAAGGCTTGGACTACTTCGACATTCACAAGATCTACTTGGAAACCTACCACGTCGAGAAGGCGAAGAAGTCCTACTATGGCCTGGCAATCAATCCCGAGAAGTCGCCCAACACGATCGATCTTCTGAAGCGCGACGTGAACAAAGCCGATGAGTTGGTTGCCGTAGGAATCTACGAGCACCAGGGCGACGAGTTGAGGATACGCCTGGCTCCGTACCTCTCCTCCCTGAAGATTGAGCAGCGGCCGAAGGATTTTTCCCTCGATCCGGACTCGCGCGACGTGCTGTTCGTCCTCCGGCGGCACGAGCCGTCGGAGGCGGAAGAGGCCGTGGAGGGGACGTGGCGCGTCGTGTCGGCGATCCACGACGGGAAAGAACTCCCGGACGAAATCCAGAACCGGGTCGTCACGCTCGGCGAGGTCGGATTCCACGTCGCCGACGCGCCGCGCCTGATCGACGGGAAACGGCACGCCTTCGTGGCCAGGGTGTGGGGCTTCTATCGCATCGATCCGGGCCGCGAGCTCAAGGAGATCACGCTGTTCACGCACGACTACGGAGTCTGGCAGGGGCCGCTGGGGACGGAGCCGAGCGAGCTGGAAGCTGAGAAACCCGACTGGCTGGGCATCTATGCAATCGACGGCGACCGCCTGCGGATCGCCTACCGTGCCGGCGGCCCGCGGCCGGCGGAATTCACGTCGGAGCCTGAGTCGGGAGTGACGGAGCTCCAGCTCAAGCGTCAGCAGGAACCGGGGCCCGAGGCTGCCATGCATTTCGCCCCCAAGCCTCGCGTTGTCAACGTCAATCGCGACGGCAGCATTGCGCTCGAGGGCAAGCCGGTCGCGCTCGACGAACTCACCGCGCAACTGGCCGCCGCGCGGAGTCAGTATGCCGGCCTGGCCGTGCTGGTCCGTGGCGACCCGGCCGCATCGCATCAGCGCGTCGCCGACGTGCTCAACGCCTGCAAGCAGGCGGGCATTCGTGAGTTGCGTGTGTCCACCGTCCAGGCGACGCCCTAGAAGCGGGGGAATAACGGGACACGACTCTTTGACGACTCTCTACGGCTGTGTCGTACCATGTATTACAGCGACGATCCTCCGCCGCACTTTCGCGCGCTATGGCAAGCAACGGGCGCTCGTGGCGATCGATAGTATCGCTGTCCTGGAGGGAAGCCTCTCCCGGCGGGCGCGAGCTTTGGTCACGGGATGGGCGACAATATACCAGCGGGAACTCAGCGACAGTTGGGAGCGGGCACACCGTTTGGAACCGCTCTATCCAATTCCGCCACTGCAATAGGAGACAGTCGATGCTTAAAGAAGTCGTCGAGGTGCGGCCTCTGGCCTCGTGCCGTCTCTATCTGCGATTCGAAGATGGCGAGGAGGGGGAGGTGGACGTAACCAACCGACATCATCTTTGTCTCACGTCCAACTCTTGCGGCTGCATTCAGCCGAAATAGACAGTCCCTTATATTGCACCTGACGGTCCGACGGTGGGAAAGAAGGGGGCCAGGTTCATGTTCCGTCGCATTCCATGCCCCACGTTGTGCAGGCTGGTCTCAACGCTTCGCTTCACGCTCGGGGGCCTTGGGACGTTTATACGGACCCGGCGGGGCCTTTTCCGTGGGGGTGACGCCGCGGACCGGTTCGACGGGCCGATCGACCTCCGGCGCCGGCTCGGTCCGCAGCCGCAGCGCCTGGACCTGCGCCTGGCGGCTGTAGTCGATCGATTCGCCGAGGATGCGCACCGCCTCCTGGTCGGCGTGGAAGCCCTGCGAATTCTCGCTGCTGATGAAGTCGAGCCGCCACATCGCCTTCTTCTGCAGGTCGAAGATCGGCTCGAGTTGCTCGGGCGTGGCCCCGGCCGCCTGGGCCTCGCGGATCGCATCGAGCATGTCGGTCATCGCGACGGCCGCCCGGTCGAGCATCGCCACCGTGCGCGATTGAATCGCGCCGACCTTCTCGCGCAGCTCGTCCTCCGGCACGTTGTGGCACGTCTGGCACGAGGTGTTGATGCTCAACAGCGGGCTGCGGACCCAGTGGCTGCTGACCTTCATCGCCCCGTGCCGCTCGAACGGCATGTGGCAGTCGGCGCAGCTCACGCCGCTACGGGCGTGGATGCCCTGGCTCCAGAGCTCGAACTCGGGATGTTGCGCCTTGTAGACGCGGGCGCCCGTCTCGCCGTGCTCGTAGTCGTAAAACGGCGTGCCGTCCGGGAACCGGTGCTCGTCATAGGTCGCCTCGATCTGCTCGACCTTCAGTCCCTTATGCCAAGGGAAGAAGAGCGTCTCCTTGGCCGCGCAGTAGTACTCCACATGGCACTGAGCGCAGACGAAGCTCCGCATCTCCTGCCGGCTGGCCAGGGCGTTCGGGTCGTACGGCTCCGCTCGGCCGCCCTGCCGCCACACCGCCACGCTCGGCAGGTGCGGCATCGGATCGTCGCTCTCGGCCAGTGCGGCGATCCCCAGCACAAAGGCGGGCCGCGTCACCCGCACCTGCATGGTCTTCGGGTCGTGACAGTCGACGCAGCTCACCGGATGCCCTTCGCCCGGCTCCTCCAGTGCCGCCCGGCCCGCGACGGGCGCCGGCGGTGGATCGGGCTGATTGGCCGGCGTCGGCGTCTTGGTCGTGGTGCCGCCGGGAAACAGCGGCAAATGCTCGCCGGGCGTGCCGTCGGGCGTCTTGAGCAGCTCCGCGTGAGCCGCGGCGTAATCCATCGTCGAGGCGATGCGGAAGCCCTCCATCACCGCCGGCCAATTGAACGCCGCGGCAAGCTCCTCGGCGCCGGCCGACTCGCCCTTCGCCTCCAGCCCAAGCCGCCGGTAGGTGGGAATGATCGAGGAGTGGCAGTGCAGGCACGCCCCGGCCTGCTTCCGCTTCGTCACCCGCTCGGTGACCTCCTGGTCGAAGAGCATGTAGGCATGGCCGCGGGCCTCGCGGTAGTCGATGCTGAAGGCATAGCCGGCGTAAAGGCGGCGGAGCCACGGCTGCTCCTCCAGCTTGCTCTCGGGCATCGCGCTCGACCCGCCGTACTCGGTGTGCGTGATGTCGACCGTCCGCCGGTAGGTGTCGAACTGGGAAGGCCAGTTCGCGCCCCATGGCACCGGATCGGTCGTCACCTCGTTTACCTCGACGCGGCGGACGAAGGGAGTCCGGGCCTCCTGGCGATGCTCGAAGATCGTCACCAACAGGGCAGTGACGCCGAACGTCACCAAGGCCACGACGGCCAGAAGCCCTGCCAGCAGGAGCACGCGACGTCGCCCCCATCCGGGCTTCGGCGAAGCGGCGGCCGGTGGAGTTTCCGGCGAAGCAGGCCCGCTTGGGCCGGACTTTTCAGCACTCATCATACTTGTTCCCAAAGGTTGTTATCTCAGGGCGTGGCCGACGCCGCTGTGACAATGGACGCAGGAGAGCATCTCGCCCTCGGTCGTGGCCGGAAGCATCTGGTGCACGACTGCCTCGTGGCAGTCCATGCAAGCGTTCTGCGTCACCCGCCGGTTCCGCGGCTTGATCTGGATCGGCTCGTGAAAATTCTCCAGCGTGAAGGCCAGCGAGTGGAAGAAGCCGTTGTCGGCCTTGGTCAGCCACTTGCCGACGAAGTTGTGCGGCAGGTGGCAGTCGTTGCAGACAGCCACATGGTGGTGGCTCGAATTCTGCCACGAGTCGTAATGCCCCTGCATGACGTGGCAGTTCGCGCAGGCGCGGGGATCGTTGCTCAGGTAGCTGCTCCCCTGTCCGTAGCCGAAGGTGAATATGCCGACGCCACCGAGGATGCCCAGCATGACGGCCAAAGTGATGGAGAGCATGCCGCCGGAGGCCAGCACGGCCCCGAGCGGCCCCAGCCTCTGACTCGCGCTCGTTGTGGAGTGATTTGCTTCCTGTTCCACCGGTTCGCCTTCCCGATTCGGTCGCGCGGCCGTCGCAGCCGGCACGCCCAGAGGGGCGTTCGCTGGCATTATTTCTTATCGGAGGCTCCGATCAAGGCTGACCATACCCAGAAAGCGCCACACGATGGTGTGGTGCCAGCCTCTTTTTGCCAACGACACGTGACGCTCTGACGCAGAGATCGGACATTCTGGCGTCTGCCCGGGCAACGCCCCGGCTGAAAGGCTACCCGGAAACGGGGACAGGCACCCTACATCTTGATAAATTCCGGCTCCGAGACACAGCATCCGGGAGCCAGTCGCCTTTTCCGGATAGCCTCTGAGTGGCGGCCTGGCGCGTGACTTTGCGGGAGGAGTCGCTTTGTGGCTTTGCGGCACGAAAGCTGCGTCTCGGCCGGGAGATATGCTCATGTTTCGAGGAGTGGCCGTTCTGCGGCCGGGAACTCAAAAGGCCCCGCAGAGCGAGCGGACGGTCTTTCCTTGCGGAAGTGATTGGCGGGAGGGGAGCAATGCTTTGCAGGAAGAATCCGATTTCCGGGTCGCAAAATGAGCCAGTCTCCAACGGTTTTGGGATGGGCTCTACGGGGCCGGCGCGTACCGTTGCCGTTGGTTGCCTGGCCCTTCTCTTCTTGACCGGGTGCGTGGAGACGCGTCGACAGGAGACTCGTGGGACTCCGCCCGTGCCGGCCAAGGAGCAAGACACCGGCCCAGCCATCCAGTCCGACGAACAGCAGCGCGGCCTTGCCGACGGTCCACGGGCGGAGCCGCCCGTCGAACGACAGACGCCGGACGGCCGAAGCTCGCCGCAGTCATCGCCGGAGCAGCAGGCGCGGAGGGAGCACACGGTTCGGCGTCCTGTGATCGATGTGCCGGCGCCTGCGGACGACTCGGCCACGGTTTCGGCCAGCACTCTTTCGCGGGCTTTCCAATCGGCCGCAAACCGGGTTCTGCCGGCGGTGGTGGCGATTCAGGCGGTCGTTCCCGCCGGGGGAGAGCGCGATCCCTTGCTGCAACTGTTTGGATCCGTGCCGCGGCGGTCGCAGACTTCGATGGGCTCGGGTGTGATCATCGACCCGTCGGGAGTGATCCTCACCAACCGGCACGTCGTCTCCAACGGCGGAACGGTGATGGTGCGGCTCAACGACGGCCGGCGTTTCGAGGTGTCGGAAGTTGCCGGCGATCCGTCCACGGATTTGGCCGTGATCCGGATTGACCCGGACAAGCCGCTGCCCGCAGCTTCGCTGGGCGACAGCGACCGGGTGGAAATCGGCGATTGGGTCATTGCCGCCGGAAACCCCTTTGGGCTATCGGAGACCGTTACTGCCGGGATCATTTCCGCGAAGGGCCGGGGATTGGGAATCACCGCTCGGGATGAGTTCTTGCAGACCGACGCCGCGATCAACCCAGGCAACAGCGGCGGCCCGCTGGTGAACCTTCACGGCGAGGTGATCGGAATCAACACGGCGATCTCCAGCACGACGGGCGGATATCAGGGGATCGGTTTTGCGATCCCGGTGAATGTGGCCAAGTGGGTGAGTCGGCAGTTGGCCGAAACCGGCGAAGTCCGGCGGGCTTACCTGGGTGTAGGCATCCAGGAACTGACGCCCGAGCTGGCTTCCCAGTTGGATGTCGATCCATCGATCAACGGCGTGGTCGTCACCCATGTTTATCCGGACTCGCCCGGCGATCAGGCCGGGCTGGAAGCGGGCGATATCGTCGTGCGTTTTGACGGAGAGTCGATCACGACGCCACGACGGCTCCAGTCGCTGGCCGAGCGGTCGGAGGTCGGCAGCACCCAGCCGATGACGGTGATCCGGGACGGCGAGCGGCGAGAGCTCGAGGTGGCGATGGAGGAGCTGCCGAGCGAGTTCGGGCGGCTCTCGGCTGCACCGTAACGCGTCCACCAAAACCTCGAAGAAACTCGGGTAAGCGAACCGCGGCTGGCTCCGTAGCTACCACGTAGATGGCCTTATTCCAAGCCATGGCTGCGCCCGACTCCACAGCGGTTGGCGCCGATACGTCATATTGCGGGGAAACAACCACCACCAAAGCCGCCGTTGCCGCAAGCTCCTGCCGTACTACATCCTGAACCTGAGAGCCCTGGTCAATCCGCGTAGGGTTGAAGACATTCAAGCCAGCCTCGCTGAGCGCACGCTCCACCGTCTGCACCAGCGCAGTGTCGGAAAGGGAATGGGATAGAAACACGTCGTACGTGGTGGCTTGCGTGCTTATGACTTGAACGCCCGCCAGTGGATGAAAGCCCGTTTCACGCCCGCGAAGCTGTTCGACGCTCAGCGGCGGGCGTTGAAGAGTATTTGCGTGCCCTCTTTTCCCGCCACGACGATGTCGATATCTCCATCGGCATCGAGATCCGCGGTGCGGATTTGCAGTCCCCCGCCGACCTGTCCTTCGTTGATCGTGTAGGCGTCGAAGGCTTTCTTCTTCGTGTTCCACACGTAGTACCGCATGATGGGCGGCTCGGCGCTGCCGGGATCGCCGCCGTTGTGGGCGCGGATCCGCTTGCCGGTGATCAATTCGTCGGATCCGTCGCCGTCGAGGTCGGCCAGGCAGAAGCAGTGGGGCTGCGAAAACGAATCGTCGATCAGGTGCTCCTCGAACTGCAGCTTGCCGTCCGCGCCGGGGCCCAGTCCGCGCCACCAATGGATGCCGTAGCCGTGCGCGATGCTGTTGATCACGTCGTTCTTGCCGTCGCCGTCGATGTCGTACACGAGCATGGGGCAGGCCGCGTGCGTCTTGTCCCAATCGGCATGATAGGTCCACGGCTGCTTGAGCGGATCCCCTTCCGGGCGCTCGAACCAACCGAAGCCGAACAGGATATCATCGCGTCCGTCGTTGTTGATGTCTCCGAAGCCCACCCCGTGGCCGTTGATGTCGCCGATTTTGTGCCCGACGAGCGTCGGCATTTCCCGCCGAACGGTTTCCGTCTTGCGGCCTTTCTGGATCTGGACGTCGCGCTGTTCGGTCGAAAAGGCCCAGATGACCGTGGGATTGTTCTTGTTCCATTGATTGGAGAACCACTCGGGCTTTCCGTCGCCGGTCAGGTCCACCAGGTAGCTGACCTCGTTGTTCGCCCAGCCCGTATCCGCCAGGAGGTGCTTCGGCCAGAGATACCCCCGCAACAAGGTTTCTCCGCCCGGATTCTCGTACCAATAGACCTCGCTCGACATGAAGTCCATGGAGACGATATCCGGCCTTCCGTCGCCGTTGACATCGTAGGCCCACTCGCCGTTTGAGCGGACGTACCCGGCGTTGTCTTCGAGGATCCGAAGCGGGCGGGGGATCCACTCACCGTTGCGGTACCAGTTGCGTCCGGCAGAGATGTCCAGTTTCCCGTCGCCGTCGAAATCGGCGATATCGCAGCCTTCGTTGGCGTCGACCGCCAGGAACTTGACTTCAAAGCGAACGGGATGATCGGCCCGGGCCGCGGCAACCATCGTCGAGGCAACGAGGAGAATCGTGAGGAATCGAAACATCATCTGGGCCTCCAAGGGGGTCTCTTCTTGTTCAAAACGATTGTCTGACGCTGGAATTACTTTTTGTAACCGTTCCCGGGGCGGAAGGAGGGGGACAGGTCCATGGTTTTCGGCCAACGTGTCTGTGGTCAGGCCGCGCCAACCGGCCGAAAAATGGACCAGTCCCCGGCCGTGAGCGTGAACGGTAACCTTATTCTGGTCTCTTGGCTGTGATGTGTAAACTATTTCGTAACCGTTCACGGGGCGGAAGAGAGGGGGACAGGTCCATGTTTTCGGCCAACGTCTTTGACGCCAAAGCAGCCGAATTGGCCGAAAAATGGACCAGTCCCCGGCCGCCCCGTGAACGGTTACACTATTTCGTGCTCCTTCTGCTCCTTCCGATCGGTACGCCTTCCGTGGCCGACGAAGACCCTACGTTCGCGGGCCCCAAGACGTGCCAGCCCAGCACCGTCTCCCCTTCGACTGCCAATCGGATGGAGGGAGACTTGGCCTCGCGGTCCTGGAATAGCCCAACGGCCAGGCGATAGGAACCCGGTCGCATGTCGGGGAAGTGCAACGTAAGCGTTTCTTCCACGGTTTTGTCCGGCGTCCAATTCTTGGGTTTGCACTCCGGCGGCCAGCACTTTCGGACAACTTCGCCTTCCGCGTCCAGCAACCCGATCGCAACCTCACATGGCACGTAGATGGGCGCGACTCCCGCGTTGTGCCACAGGAAATGGGCCGTTGCCGGCGTTGTCCGCGAAAGCGTCCGCGGATAGCGCGCCTCTTGGAGTACGAAATGATAGCCCATGCGATTGGCAAGCCGCCGAACCAGCTCGGGCTCTTCGTTCAGCAATTGGAGCCCGGACTTGCCGCCGCGACTGAGGTCGATGTAGCTGGGCTTGCCGATCTCAACGCAGTCCTCGAGCTTGTGTCCGTAGTGCTTCCTGTTTTCCTTGTCATGCCCGTACCACCACCCGTGCTCTTTCAGGAAGTCGTAGGGGCCAAACAGTTCGAACACGGCCGGGGCGATCCCAAACGCGCGCAGCGTTTCGCTGCCGTCGCTATTGCCGCAGATCCCGTCGCGTCGAGCCACGCACCGTTTCTCTTGGACCGCCCAGTCGTAAACGCTCACGTGGGGGCTTCGCTGGTTCTCGCAGGAGATGCAAAGGGGTGTTTTCTGAAAGGCATTCAAGTGCAACTGGATATGGTGCCGGAATTCGCCGGCCGAGATCGGCTCGCCGCCAAAGGGATGCATATGGCCTTCACCCCAATTGCCGTAGGATCGCATGTCGAGAAAGGCGATTCGGCGGTCGCCATCAAACCGGCGGCCCATGGCCGCGAGGAAGTTGGCGAGATTCTTGAGGAACACCGGGTCGTTGAACGTGGGCACCACCTTCACCCCGAGGGTCCCCGTGGTGCGCAGATTCACGTCTTTGAGTTCGAAAACCCGCTTGGGCGATCCCGCGTCGAAGACCCACTTGGGCGTCGAGTAGCCATCCGGCTTGCTCGTGTGCGAGTTCAGGCACATCACGCCGAAGGCGGCCTGCTTGCCGAGTTGGTCCCACGCGGCAAGGAACGACTCGATCGGCTCCCAGTTGAATCGGCCCTCCTCGGGCTCCAGGTCGGCCCACTCGAACCGCCGATACCCGAGGTTCGCGACGGCGAGCAACCGCTGGTCGTGCGCGGCGGCGTTGCCGTAGAGCACCCAGCCCTTGCCGGGATTGATCACGACCTCGCGCGAGGGCGTGGGAGCAAGGTTCACCAGATCGCTGCCATCCCGGGCTGAAGCAGAGCCCACGACCGCCATGAGGACACCGATGGTCCATCCGCTCTTTCGAAGCATCGCCATGTTCTCCTGCGAGGTTGGATTTCAAAAGGTTTACCTGCCGCCAGCATTCCGGGATAGAATGACTTGCCGGTCCGTTGATTTCGGACGGCGGCCCCACGAACCATCGGGGGCGGCGTATTCCAGCATATCAACCGCCGACTAACGGATGAAGAGCTTCGGTTGGCGGAAGAGATCCGCGAGGGAGCCCAGAAGGACTTCCCACCGAAAGCCGTTGTACAAAGGCCCATTGCGCCCGGAATTGCCCAACGAATTCACGATGCTCGCACACGGCGCGGTCTGGCAGGCTACTTGAGCGCCATCGGCGTATGCGGTAAGCTCGGGATGTTGCTCGCGAGCAGAACTGCGACCGATCGCCGACGGAACGCCCGGTTCGTCCACTCTGCGACGCAACATCATCGCTCCCGAAGGCGGACCGATGCCGGTGGATGGAAAAGTTGAAACCATTCCATGAACTGTGTGAGCAGGGAAATGCATCGTAACCGTTCACGGGGCGGAAGAGGGGGACAGGTCCATGTTTTCGGCCAACGTCGTTGAAGCCAAAGTACTCGAATTGGCCGAAAAATGGACCGGTCCCCGGCCGCGCGCGTGAACGGTTAGAAGGCATCCCTTCACCTTGACCCGACGAGAACCACGATGAACCACCAACTTTCCCGGCGGACCTTTCTGGCAGGAACGCTCGCCGCTTCGGCGGGCAGTCCTCTTGTCCTTCCCTCCGCGGTCCTGGGTAAGGACGGCCAGCTTCCTCCCAGCCAGCGGATTACGATCGGTGTCTTCGGTGTCGGCAACCGGGGCCGGCACTCCTTGAATGCCATGCGCCCCCTGCCGGATCACCAGGTCGTGGCCATTGCCGAAGCCCGGCGAGACCGGGGCGAAAGCGCCTGCAAGATGACCGAGACGTTTTATAGCGAGCGGCTGGGCAAGGGCTCGTACAACGGATGCAAGCTCTACGGCGACTTCCGTGACGTTCTGGCCCGCGATGATATCGATGCCATCTGGGGAACCGCGCCGGATCACTGGCACGGATGTTTGTACAGCCGCGTCATCGAATCGGGCAAGGATATCTACGGCGAAAAACCGTTGACCCGATGGATCGCCCAGGGCGTGAAGCTCAAGGCAATGGTTCGCCGATACGGAACTGTCTTTCAGGTCGGTACGCAACAGCGGAGCGATCCCAAGTTCCGCCTGGCCTGCGATCTCGCGCGAAACGGCTATCTGGGCAAGATTTCCGAGGTCCAGGTTGCGGTTCCCGGCGGGACGGCCATCCCGGCGGTGGCTCCCTGCGATCCCCCGGAAGGGTTCGACTGGGACATGTGGACCGGTCCCGCCCCGCTGTTTCCCTTCGATCCGCGGCGGGTGGAATGGCTGGGGCTCTACATGATCTCGCACTACTGCGCCGGGTTCATCACCAACTGGGGCGTTCATCACCTGGACATCGCCGGGTGGGGCGTGCCGGAAATCTTCGAAAAGCCGTTCGAAGTGGAAGGACAGGGCATTCTTCCCGACACCGGAATGGCGGACACCTGGATTGCCTGGCGGATGAAGATGCAGTACGAAAGCGGCCTGGTCGTGAACTTCTGCAACACGGGCAATCCCTACGAACAGGGTTGCCGTTTCATCGGCGACGCGGGCTGGGTCCACGTCAACCGCAGGGGAATCAACGCCAGCGATCCCAAACTGCTGGAGATCACCTTGAAGGACACGGACACTCCTCTGCATGCCAGTCCGGCCTGGGGTGATCCTTACACCTCCCACACGGCCGACTTCTTCCGCTCCATGCGGACCCGGAAAGATCCCGTGTCGCCTGTCGAACAAGGGCATTATGCGACAACGCTGGGAAACGTCGCCGACATCGCGCTGCGCCTGGGGCGGAGGCTGAAATGGGATCCCCAAAACGACTGTTTCCCCGGCGACGAGCAGGCCAATTCGATGCTCAGTCGCGCAGAGAGGAGCCCTTGGACCATGTAGGGCTGACGATGGCATTCCGCGGCAATCCCACAAAACCGTTTCCATTCCCATACTCACGAGTCTTGCCATGAAACCTGCATATTCCTTGCTCCTCTCCCTGTTCCTGGTGAGTTCAGCCATGACGGCCGACGATTGGGCGACCACCGGAAAGGGCGGCAGCGGAGGCAATCTTTCCACCGAACAGATCGAAGCCGCCTGGAACGAAATGCCCCGGTATCAACCGGGTCAGGACCAGAAAGCCCTGCTGGCGATGGACTGGGTAGTGATCCACGCGATGAAGGACGAGGCGCAGCGCGCGTCAACGGCTGCCCGCCTGGCCGAGATTCTGCAAGACCCGGCGACGACCGCCGCGGCCCGGCAGTTCATCTGTGACAAGCTCTACCGGATTGGAACCGAGGCGGAAGTCCCCGCGGTGGCCCCCATGCTTCTCGATCCGGCAACCACCGACACGGCGCGGCTCTTTCTGGAACGGGTCAAGTCCGACGGGGCACTCGCAGCCCTGCGCGGTGCGTTGGACAAGCTGGAAGGCCGCGCGCTGATCGGCGTTGCCAACTCGCTGTCGATCATGCAGGACCATGCATCGGTCGACAAGGTCATCGGCCTTACCAAGAGCAACGACGCGGCGGTCGCCCTGGCCGCCTGGCGGGCGCTGGGCAACTTCGGCAACGAAGCGGTGGCCGACTTTCTGATCGATTCGTTGAACAAAGCCGACACGGCCTGCGCTCCGATGGAGGCCGCCGCGGTACGGACCGCTATTCTACTGGAATCGGCGGGCAAACAAGCCAAGGCAATGGAAATCGATCGTCTTCTGGCCGATCCGCGGCGCGGCCTGGCCGCGCGCCAGGCCGGCTTCCGCGCCGTGTTTGCCTCTACGCCGGAGGACCGGAAAGCCGCCTTGATGGCCGAATGGGTGCAATCGCCGGATGTTGCCCGGCAGAACGTCGTGATTGCCCGGATGACGGAGTTGAGCGACGAGGCTTTGGAGAAAGCGAGCCGCCAGGAGGGGATCAGCCCGAAGCTGCAGATTGCACTGCTGGAGGAACTGGCGGCGCGGCAGGGCGAAAAGATGCTGCCGGCCATGCTCGAGGCGGCGAAGAGCAACGATCCGGCCAAGGTTCACATGGCGCTGCGATTTCTCGCCTCGGCCGGCGATCCTCAGGTAATTCCCGCCCTCATCAAGGCTTTGGGCTCCGATGAAACCAGCCGTCAAATCGCGGCCGACGCCTTGGCCGGGCGGCCAAAAGCGGCCGTCGGCCCCGCGCTGCTGGAGGCCCTGAATACCCAGGTTGCCATCCGCGAGCAGCTCGTTGGCATTCTGTCGAAACTGAAGTATTACGAGGCGATCGATCCCTTGACGCAACTGGCCCGGAATACGGATCCGGGGGTCTACGAAGGGGCGGTCGAGGGCCTGCGCGCGATTTGCGATCCCGACCAGACCGATTTGAAGCGGATGCTCGCCCTGTACCTGGACGTTCCGGCAGGCTCGCAGCGGGAAGCCGTCGAGCGCGCGATTGCCTACATCTGCGAAAAGAACCCGGCGGCTTCCGACCGGGCCACGATTCTCCTGGGCCTCGTGGACCGCCACGCCGACAGGGATCAACCCGCATTTCAGGCGGCCGTTCTGCCTTTGCTGGGACGGTTGGGGACGGACGCCGTTTACGAGAGAATCCAGCCGCTCCTGAAATCGCCCACTCCGGAGCTTGCCTCGGCGGCAGTTCGGGCGATCTCGAATTGGCCGAATGCCGAGCACGTCGACATGCTTTGGGATCTGGCTACGAAGTCGGAGTCCAAGGGCGATCGCTCCCAGGCGCTGCGCGCGTATATCCGCGTGGTGACCCTTCCCAACGACCGGCCGGAAGCCAAGACACTCGAGATGCTCAACGGCGCGATGAAAGTCGCGGAAAACAAGGACAACAAGAACCTGGCCCTGTCGCGCGCGGCCTCCATTCGAACGCTGGAAACGGTCGACTGGGCTGCCGGCTATCTCGACGACCCCGACCTGTCGCAGACGGCCTGCCGGGTGATCGTGGAACTGGCCCATCACCGTTTTTTGCGCCAGCCGAACAAGGCGCATTTCGAGCCGATCCTGAGAAAGGTCGAGGCGACGGCCAAGGACAAGTCGATCGCGGAACTCGCCGAAAAGGCCCGGCTGGGAATGTAGCCCCAGCACATCTCGCAGGGCTCAGTCCTCAGTGGTTTTTCATGAAAACAGGCAAACTCTTTCTTAATCACGCATTGACGGCGCTCGTGGAGATTTGTATGCTGAAAGATCTACCTTTTGCGGATCTTGCCAGCCCGTTTTTCATCCTCCGCGGTTTTCCAGATGGTTTTGCTCAGGTAGGAGGGCGGGTGCGAGAGAGCAGGCATACGCAATCACAAATGGGCATCGGGGCGTAGCTCAGCCTGGATAGAGCGCTTGGTTCGGGACCAAGAGGTCGCTGGTTCAAATCCAGTCGCCCCGACTGACAGAAGCCCGTTGACAGTAGCTGTCAGCGGGCTTTTCCTTTGTCACCACAAGCACTTACGGCGAGCGGTCTATCGTCAGCGGCTTTGTCGGGAATTCCAGCCGTTTCGACTGAAATTGACTGCAATATGCTCAGTTTGCCGGCAGTTGGTGCAAACCCTGGTGCAAACCGGGAAGCGGTCGAATCGTCGGTCCCTGTTGCCTTTACGGCGATTCTTCCCCGTTCGCTTCCACCAGTCAGCGGGAGCGAAGGGAGAGCTTCCACGGCCCCGGCAACGTCCAGTAGCTTCGGGTCGGTATACGTGTTCATGGTCAGTTTCAGGTCGGAATGACGCATGGCGGCTTGCGCCGTTCGCGGCGATACCCCCCGTTTGCTGAGGAGCGTCCCGAAGGTATGCCGCATGGCGTGAACGTCTACGGTTCGCCCTCGGTCGTCACGTTTGGGAATCCCGGCAGCACGGAGGTCTCGGTCGAGAATCCGCACCAGCCCGGCCGGCACAGTGAACAGCGGAGCGTCAGCCGGCAATCCCTTGCAGGTCGGGTGTAGCGGCACGGCCCCCGATTCGGCGCCAGCCAAGGCAGCGGCTTTGGCGGCGAGCCACTCCCGCAGATCGGCGGCTAGTGCCGGAAATCACAATTGTCAGGTCACTGTAGCGAGATTTTCGCCAGATTCTCGTCGGGTTACCCATTTTTCCTTCCAGGTCGCGGGACGCGCGCCTCCAAGTAAGTCTGACAAACAACTTGCACCTGTTGCTCGAACACAGCCGGATCTTTCTCCGTCGTGTTGAGCCAGTACTTACTCCGATGCGGCTGGAGTGCGGACTGGGCCAGATAACGCTGGACAGTACTTGGGGAAATGGACTTGACGATCTTCCGGCGGACGATTTCTGCGGCCAGTTCTCGCCCGGTCCAGTCGTCGATGGGCAGTCCCGATTGACTGGGTTCTTCGCAGGCGACCGCAAGAACGTGCGTGACTTGTTCGGCCGTGAACACACCCGGCGAACCGGCGCGGGGCGCGTCGCTGAGAACGTCTTCAATGGCGCGGCGGAGTGCGGCTTGCCGATGACTGATCCCCGAGAGAGAATGCGAGAAGTTCAACGCATGGCGGATCGGGTCTGCACGCTGATCCTCAGCAGCGACCTGCCTGCCATCGACATCGAAATCGCGAAGAGCAAAGTACGTGAACGGTGTCTTGAACTGTATCCCGACCGGGAGGAGCTTTACGAGATGGTCTATGAAAGCCGGTTCCAGCGACTCTGGAATCAGTTCAGGGAGGAGCCAACCGAATTGTAGCCATGCGGCACATTGACCTGTGGGTTATGGGGTCTGTCGTCGAGATGGTGAGGCAAGAAGGCCGTTGGCATTGTGCTGTTCAAGCGTCTCTTGGTCAGCTACGATGGCATACCAGCGGCAAGAAACTGCCCCTTCCGCCCGTTCCGCCTCCACAAGGACAGCAGCCATGAGACATCTCGTCACTGCACTATTCCCGATCATTGCCTTCGCCCAACTCGTCTTCACCGAAGAACCCATCCGGGAACGGATCGAATGGGCCGACATCTGGGTCACGGACGCCGACAAGGACGATCTGCCGAGGGTGCTGCTCATCGGTGACTCCATCACAAGAGGCTACTTCGGCGAGGTCGAGAAGGCACTCGCTGGCAGGGCGTACTGCGCCCGTCTGACCACCTCGAAGTGCATCTCCGATCCATTCTTCCCCGACGAGGTGCAACTCTTGCTCAAGCAGTACCGCTTCGCCGTCGTCCACTTCAACAACGGTCTGCATGGCTGGGGGCACACGGAGGACCAGTACCGGGATGGCTTACTGAGGCTGATGGATACCTTCGCAAAACACGCAAAAGGTGCAAAACTGATCTGGGCCACCACGACACCCGTTCGAGAAGCGAACAACTTGTCGAAAGTCAGCGACCGGACGGAACGAGTCCGGGAAAGGAACCGCATCGCCGCTGGCGTCATGCAGCAGCGTGGCATCCCGACAAACGACCTGTACGAACTGGTCGAGTCGCATCAGGAGTTCTTTTCCAGCGATGGCGTTCACTTCAGTGGGAAGGGAAAAGAAGTTCAGGGGGCCGCTGTGGCGGAAGCCGTTGTGAAGTGTCTGGAAGCCAAGTGAAGCCGGGCGGAGCAACGCGTCATCGAGGACGATGCCATGATCCGAGATCAGATGGAGAAGATCTACAGCGAGACTTCGCCAGCAGACATTCCATGGAACATCGAATCCCCGCCAAAGGCACTCGTGGAATTGGTGGAAAGCGGGCAGATTCAGCCCTGCAAAACCATCGACCTGGGATGCGGGGCGGGCAACTACGCCACCTATCTTGCCAGTTTGGGCTTCGACGTGACGGCCGTGGACATTTCTCCCTCAGCAATCGCCGTTGCCGAAGCGAGGGCAGAAGAGAGAAGGGTAGCTTGCAGGTTCGTGGTTGCTGACGTTCTCGGCGGTCTGGCGGAAATCACCGAGGTGTTTGATTTCGCCTACGACTGGTCGCTGCTTCACCACATTTTTTCTGAAGACCGACGGCAGTACATCGAGACCGTGCATCGGCTACTGGTTCCGGGCGGCAAATATCTCTCCGTCTGTTTCAGCGACAAGGACGCAGGATTCGGCGGCACCGGTAAACTGAGACGGACCTCGCTGGGTACGGTCCTGCACTTCTCATCCGAGGACGAATTGCGGGCAGTTTTCGAACCCTACTTCGCGATACTGAACCTGAAAACAGTGCAGGTCGAAGGAAAGCGAGAACCGCACCTGATGAACTGGGCTTTCCTGGCGAAGCCGTAGCTTTCTGCTGGACGATGAGGGTTCGAGAATGGAGGAAACCTACCAGACAAAGATCGACTGGTGGATTGCTCTGATCCTCGTCGTCAGCGGATTGGTGCTTGTCGGCAGTGGCGCGCTCCTGCTCGTCGATGCTCCTCCAAATGATTTATTTGCCGCCCCGATAGCGGTAGTGTGCTTCGGCATGGCTCTTTTCGCCGCGTGGATTCCTTTCTCCACCTACTACACGATTACGGCCACGGAGTTGGTCGTCCGATCCACCTTCATCCGTTGGCAGGTTCCGTTGGAGAGAATCACCGAGGTCTACCCGACGCACAATCCTCTGAGTTCGCCGGCGTGCTCTCTCGACCGCCTTCGGATCAAGTACGAGCGGCCTAGCGGCCGGGAGACTTCTGTGATGATCTCGCCGAAGGCGAAGGACGAGTTCCTTACCGAGTTGGCGGAAGCCGCTGGGCTACAATGGCAGGGAAACCGGCTGATCCGAGTAACTTCCGGCACCTAAACACGCTGTATGCCCAAGGCGGGTACTCGATTCGCCAACAGACCGGTACAATAGGCGATGGCAACGCTGGGCACTGGACGCAACAATTCGAACAGAGAGAAGACTATGAGCGGCAACGACAGCAATTTCGAGCTTGACCTACAGTCGCTCTTGGCGAACGGGAAGAAGATCGAAGCCATCAAGCTCTACCGAGAACGGACAGGAGCAGGTCTCGCTGAGGCAAAGGAAGCGGTGGAGGCGTTCGAGCAGGGCCAATCACTGCCGAAAACGGAAGCCTCCAGTTCAGACCTGGATCAGGAGGTCGTGTCGCTGCTGGAGCAGGGAAAGAAGATTCAGGCAGTCAAGCTTTATCGGGAGCGAACTGGCGTCGGACTCAAGGAAGCCAAAGATGCGGTGGATGCCGTTGCCGCCGAGCGACATATCCTCACTCCCTCGGGATCGGGGTGCTTGGGCATTGTGCTTTTCTTCTTGATGGTCGTCCTAACCTTCTATTGCTGAGGCCACAAACTGAGGCCCGAGCCAGAGGATAAGCACATGACCTACATCATGGTGGACGTTGAGGCAGATGGCCCGATCCCTGGCGACTACTCCATGGTCTGCTTCGGGGCCATCGTGGTCGAGCCAGCCCTCGGCAGAACGTTCTACGGGCGGCTGAAGCCGATCTCAGAGAGATGGATTCCCGAAGCCCTCCAGGTGAGCGGCTTCACGAGGGAGGAAACCGTCGAGTTTGACGACCCCAAGGCTGTCATGCAACAATTTGCCGACTGGCTGGCCAAGGTCGGTGGCGGCCGTCAGCCGATGTTTATCTCCGACAACAACGGCTTCGACTGGCAGTTCATCAACTGGTACTTCCACCACTTCCTGGCTAGAAATCCCTTCGGGTATAGCTCCACAAACCTCGGCTCGCTCTACAAAGGAGTGGTTCGGGACATGTTCGTCAATTTCAAGCACTTGAGGAAGACGAAGCATACCCACAACCCAGTGGACGATGCTCGGGGTAACGCCGAAGCGTTATTGGCGATCAAGGAAAAGTACGACCTGAAGATCAGCCTCAAGTGACCAGGGGAATCACCATGTACAACTCACCTATAGTAAACTAGAGGACGTTCATCATGGCCGAAGGTCGGATCGTAATCATCCCATTTCTTCAGGGCAAAGTGAACTTCGACGGCACGGTGACGAAGCCGGACATCGAAGCCATTCTTGCGAAGTGGCTGGCACGCCATCCCGAGTTTCAAGGGCCGGAACGAGACTACCGGATCATCAGAGCTTTGTCGAATTTCGAGGATGGCATCGACGTTGGGCTCGTGCGGGTGACTGCCGCCGTCAGCCCGGACCTGGCCAATTACGATCCAGCCCAGGACGCCGACCTGTACGAGGACTTTCTGGCCGAAAAGAAGGATTCGCTCCGACCGCAGTTCCACAAAATCTGGATCGAACAGTGCGAGGCGACAAAGGGGATCGAAGACGAATTCGGCACGCAGAAAGCTCTCGAATATCTCGTCGGCGAAAGGTTCCTCGACTTCCTCGAAGCCGCCGAGACCAACGCCGACTTCCGGGCCGAGATTCCGGCGTTCGTCGCCGAGATCAAGAAAATTTTCGAGCGTTGGCAACTGGCCCAATACCTGGAGACGGCACGGGAGACGGAGCCGTTTGACCCCAAACTGTTTGAGCCGAGGCAGCATCCGATTCTCGGCGAAGAGGAGATCGAGTTCGACGCCGAGGAAATCGAGGACATCCGGAAGGACGACATTCGCCAATGCACCCGTGACTTGCTACTGGTTGAGCGGGCGAGGGAATGGTTGCTGGAGGAATGAACACAAGCATGATGGCCCGCAGAAAATCTCCGCATTCCACGGAAGTCCCGACCGATGTTCGCCTACGCTATGAGGCGATCATCGCTTTGACCGACGCCTTTTGCAGGCGGTACTTGAACGAGGAATACGCCGAGATGTGTCGCCGGTTGGCAATCGCCCTCGCTCAGAGGCAGCCCACGCCGTTGAAGCGAGGCCGGGCGGAAGTCTGGGCCTGCGGGATCGTCCGAACCATCGGCTGGGCGAATATGTTGGATGATCCCAAGAGTTCCTTCTACAAGAAGCTGATCGACATCGACCCAGAGTTTGGGGTAGCCAACAGCACCGGCCAGGGCAAGTCGATGGCGATCAAGAGGATGTTCGGCATAGGGCGGCTCAATGTTGATTGGACCCTACCGAGCCGCTTGGGCGATAATCCTCTGGTCTGGAAGGTGTGGGTCAGGGGACAGCTTGTGGACATCCGGCAGGAATCCCGAGAAGAGCAGGAGAAGGCGTTTCAGAAGGGCCTGATTCCATACATCCCAGCCGACCGAGAGAAACGGAACTGATATGCCTCCGTCCGACCTCATCGACCGCACTGCAAACCACGTCCAGACCGTCCTGTCGGGCGACGGGACTGGTCATGACTGGTGGCACGTTTACCGGGTCTGGAAAATGGCAAAGCGGATCGGCCATACGGAGCAAGCCGATCCGCTGATCGTCGAACTGGCGGCCTTGCTTCACGACATCGCCGACTGGAAGCTGCATGAGGGCGACTCATCAGTCGGCCCTGCCAGAGCGAAGCAGTGGCTTGACGGCCTGGACCTGGAGCCGGGCATAGTCGATCACATCTGCCGGATCATCGCCAACATTTCCTTTAAGGGGGCGGCTGTCGAGCAGGGCAGAGCGATGGCCCAGGAGCGGCATCAGTTCATGGACGACTACCTGCGGCGATTCTTCGAGGAGTGGGAGGGACAGAAGTGAAGTCCATCAACCGAGCCGACATCACCGACCTCGAAGACATTCCCAACATCGGCCCATCCATTGCTGGGAATCTGCGGCTGATCGGCGTGTCATTGCCGCAAGACCTGTTGGGCAAAGACCCATACACGATGTATGACGATCTCTGTCACGCCACCGGAGTCCGCCACGACCCCTGCGTGATCGACGTGTTCATCGCCGCCGTCCGGTTCATGGCTGGCGAGAAGCCCAAACCGTGGTGGAAGTACACGCCGGAACGGAAACGGACGCTGACGGCGAAGACGACGGGAAGGTCGCAGTAACGACCAGACTTTGCCTGTCCCTCCTGTCGCCGAGTGATGTGCTGAAGCAGGTGGACGTGCTGCCGACCCACCAACGCCAGGGCGTGTGAATCGGGTCGAGACTCGAACTGTCAGAAAGAATCGGCAGCGGCAGACATCGGAGAAAGCAACCGTAATCTCAGCAGATCGAGGCCCGTTTGGTCGTGGACCTTTTCCTCAACGGGTTCGAATCCGCATTTCTCATAGAACGCACGCCCATCTCCGTGTTCCGCATGTGCCAGCTTTGTGCCCCGCACATGAAGGCTGCTGGGGGTGGAGCCATCATCAACATCAGTTCGACGGCGGGCTGGAACAAGAACAAACGCATGTGCGCCTACGGTGCCTCGAAGGCAGCCGTCGATCACCTGACCAGAAACATGGCTTTCGACCCGCGAGGAGAACTCGAAGTCGAAGTGTTCGTCGCCAATACTAACAGGTTCAACTGGAAGGACCGCTCGAAATCACTCATGGGCATATCGAACGGCTTGGGGCCACCTCCCCCGGCGTTGTTGACAGAATCGTCAGCTTCCCGAAATGCTTCACGACCTGCTCAACTGCCGCACAGCGTTCAGGCTCATTCATCACATCCAGCTTCAATCCCAACGCTTGTTTACCGAACTTGAGGCACTCCGACGCCACACTTTCCGCCTCGTCCAATTTGAGGTCGGTACAGGCAACGTCGGCACCCGCTTCAGCGAACATCAGGCAAATGCCCCACCTCCCGTGACGAGTGCAGCGTGCCCCCGGAGGGAAAACAGATCTTGAACCCGCATGTCTCTCTCCACAGTAATATCGTACTGGTTGACACTACGACCTGCTGCCATGCTTCCGCACCTCGGCCTTCACTCTGTGATCTCCCGGATTACCCGACATGGGTTTCCGGCAGCGAACACGCCGCACGGTATGTCACGAGTGACCACACTCCCAGCCCCGATGACGGCCTTTGAACCGATCTTCACGCCGGGGCAGATGATCGCCCCACCCCCAATCCACACGTCAGAGCCGATCTCGATGGGCTTGGCGAACTCTTGCTTCCGCCGCAGTTCGGCGTTCATTGGGTGGGTGGCTGTGTAAATCTGGACTGCTGGGCCGAACAAGGTGAAGTCTCCGATGGAAACTCGGCACACGTCAAGGACGACGCAGTTGAAGTTGAAGTAGACTCGTTCTCCAAGCAGGATGTTCGATCCGTAGTCGCAGAAGAACGGCGGCTGCATCCAGACCGACTCCCCGCCTTTCCCGAACAGTTCCTTCAGAATGCGGCGTCGGACTTCGGTGTCCTTCTCTCGTGTGGCGTTCAAGTCCTGGCACAAGTCCCTGGCCCGCTCCCGTGCTTGAACGAGAGCCGGATCGAGCGGGTCATACAGTTCCCCTGCCAGCATCTTGTCAAGTTCGCTTCTCATTGTAGTCATCCTCACTGTCAATTCGGCGAGTTGGCCACTCACCTGCCTTCCAAGGCCTTCTTCAGGGGGCACTCCTCCCCAACCGCCTCGCCCCCTCGATACCGCCCCAGCAACTCCTTGGACCACTGGGCAAGCATCCGGCGAACCTCCCGCCGTTTGCCTTTGACTCTGGGAATCTTCAGCGAGTCATAGGCGGTGGTCTGGTGTCGCATCCATGCAATGACGGCGGCTTCGGCACGCTGCTCGACTGGTATCCGCTTCGTTCTGGCGACCGTGCCGCTTCCGACCGGCGTGGCGTGGTCGGCAACCGCACGGGCGAGGCGGTGGGCGAGATCGGCATGCGCAGGATGGAACGCCAGGAACTTCAGGACCGCCCCATAGAAGTCCTCGACGTACTCGGCCTGAGCTTTGTCCCGGCGTCGAGCGTCGGCGACTTTCCGTTTGGCATAGCCGTCTGTGGACCGCTCCGCTTCAAGTTCGGTGCGAATCTGCTCGACGATCACAGCCGGTGCCCACACTCCCCGTGAAAAGACCTTCCGGCCTTTCTTCTCCTGAACCATCCAATGATCGCCAGCGGCTTTCACTCTGCGAGTCAGGGCGGCATCGCCGGGCGGGAGCAGCGTCCAGCCCTCCGGTATGGTCAGGACTCTGCCATCGGCTGTTTGGACGGTGTGTGGAGTCGGGCCGGGAGAGAAGATGTTATCGTCCATTGGCAATCAGGGTCAACGAGCCTTCTGCTGATCTGGTGATTGGGCCTCTTGCTTTCCCCATTCTTGTAGCTCCTTCCATTGGAGCCTCCAGTTGGCCATATAACGCTGCCCGTGAGGCCCGGTGTCGGCAAGGCGATCACCGATCTACGCAATCGTATCAAGGTCGATATCCCCTTCCAACTTCTCAATTAATAACGGATGTCGCACTTTCATGCTTGGCATTTGCTTCATGATTTTCCCAGCAGCAAGTCCACGGCCCAACATCCTTTGACATGCGGCCCCCGATTACGGAAGTGGTCCAGCAACTCCTCGGTGTTGCACCCGGCTTCGGTCAATGCAACCGCCAATTCCGGCATACGCCCAAAAGCAGCTTCGTCGTAGATGGTGCTGGCCAGGGCGACAACATCGGAGGTCAGCCATCGAAGTTCGACGGCAACTGGATGAAAGGGATTGCCGAGGGTGCATCGGAGCAGATTCGCTGCCGCCGATTGAACGTCAGCAGCGATTAGCCCCTGGGAAACCAATCGCTGGATCTCATGTGCCACTCCTCCGAAAGCGTTCTCTGAGTTCGTCACTTCGGCTAACCAAAGGGCCGTCCATTTCGCATGGAGTTCGGCTCCGTCTGCCGGAAGGCTATGCCGTATCGCTCGCACGCCCTGTCTGGCCCGTTTCAATGCTGCTTTTGTTGACTTTCCATCTGCGAATCGCTCGGCAATCTCCAACGCTTCAATGAACTGCCTCTCCTCCACCTCATCCCCGAAACGACGGGAGCAAGCACAGGCGAACAGTCTCATCTTGCGGTCGCTGGTTCTTCCCGCCATCCACGCCAGCATTACCACAGGGTCCGTGCAATCAAGCCATTCGGCCTCCGTCACAGGTGCTTCTCCTTTCTTTCCCCTACTTCCCGATCAACACCGCCTTCCGTTCCTTCCGATTCTCCACAGCCTGCCCCACCGTGACAACCACCGTCGCCTCCTTCTCCTCGGCCTCGGCGTAGTCGGGGACGTTCTTGGGATAGACAGCGGTGGCTCCTTTCACCTTCACGGCCTTCCCATTCACCTTGAGACTGCCAAACGTGACCGTCACCTCCGGGATCTCGTCCGCTGGAATCCGCCGCCCATACACCTCGACGAAGCTGGCGACCTTCCTCGACAGGACGAGATCCTTGCCACTGAATCTCAGTGCCCCGATGAAGACATTCTCGTCCTTCTCGTGGGAATACACAAAGGCTCCTACCCAAGTGTGCGGCGTGCCGTCCACTTCCTCCTCGTCCATGCGGACGACCCGGTAGGTATAGGTGCCCTTGCTCCACTCGTAAGCTCGCCGGACGCTGACGAAATCGCCCTCGTGTCCTGAACTTTGGCACAAACCGTCGATGGAGGGTCTGATCGCATCGAGGCTTCGCTCGCCCCACATGGACATCAGTAGTCCGGGACCGATCTTGCGGATGCGGGAGTCCGATTTCGTGTGGCCATCGGCCTGCGTCTGAATGCCGCCGTAGAATGGAATCGTGTTTAGGTGTGCAATGCCGATGGGAGCAATGTAGAGGTTGGTCGTGGACGGGACACCCTCGCTAATGGTTACGTCGATGCTGTAGCTCTGGAACGGGCGCTCCTCGCCAAGATCCCACCAGAGATCGACAAGGTGCCACGGTGGCGGCGGATACTGCGGCTCGTCGGCGGCTGCCCCGCTGAAAATGCCCGAAGTCAGGTAGGCAATGACTACCCAGAGAATGTGACGCACGATCATCTCTCCCTCGCATGTCTTCAATGAGCGATACACTCGTCGATGTCCTTGGGTGGTTGAGCTTTCGCCATATCGTCACTTGGGACGTGAGTTTAGCGGGCCAATCCGCTTGGTGCCGACCGCCAATTCGTCAATCCACAATTTCTGAGCGTGCGGCAGGAGTCCGGGGCCGAAGTAAGGGGCCATCAGGAATTGGTTGAATTTCATCTTGGGGAAATCGGTCGATCGTAGCACCACGTCGGTGTGTTCGATAACCAGCGTCCCATCGAACCAACCACGAACGATACCATCCCGGTTCGGGCGGCCGTTTTCAAGATCAAGGGTGTTGAGCTTGAAGTACGCCTCGACGCAGTGCCATTGGTCGTCCTTGAAGAGCACCTCTTGGCTGTCGTAGAACTTCCCGTTGTAGCCGCCCCTGAGCGGCCCTTGAGTCAATCCGTGGGGCGTATCCTTGTTTTGGATGTCTTGGGCGGCCAGCCGCAGCTTGCCGCCGACAGGCTCGATGTAGAGGGTGAGGTGACTGGCGGCGGGACCATGCCACTTCGAGTTCTCGGTCGTCAGGAAGTGGGTCAGATGGGGATGGTAGATCCGGCCGCTCCAGCCCCAACCTTTGGAGAGCTTCAGGTAGAACCGGATGCTCACTTCATCGGTGGGCTCGAACAAGCGTCGGACCGGCGACGAGCCCTTGACGCCGGATTGGCGGTCGAACCACTCATACTCGATGCAGCCCTTTCCCGCCGCCGCATCTCCGACGATACGGAACTTGGTGCCGTCGTACCAGCCTCTTTGAGCAAGGTCGGCGTCCTCGAAGGACTCGCTGAACAGTGCGTTCTCGGATTTCGCCTTTTCTGCCGCCCAGACCGAAGCAACAAAGACCAAGACTGCCATTACCTGGATCTTCGCCATAGTCCAATGCCCGAGCCACGAAACCGAACATCTCCCGGTCGCCAATTTCGATGTGGCCGTAACTCCGCACCCACTTGGCGATGGTGGGAAACAACTCCTCGACCATCTGCTGTTCCCTGGTCGGCCTGACCATTGTAGCACGTTGGGCCTCTTTCACCTGCCGCAGGTAGTCCTCATAGGCTTTCGTCACCTTCGGGAGTTCCTTACGAACAGACACCGTGATTCCAAGGTCTTTCTGATGCGGGAACAAATTGAAAGTAAGCAGCGTAAGGGGGAGGTGCAACTTCCACGCGGCAGTTTCGCCGGCGTCGCCTGCTGAAACCGCCGTCCCTCACAAGAGTGGGCAAGACTGCGACTCTGATAGGTTGGTAGTAAATTGGGCCTTCGAGCCCGGCCGAGAATGGGGGATGGCTCCGAGCAGTCAATATTCCTCTCCGTTATGGCAATCGGCTTTGACTGTCCCCATTTTGGGACCGGCTCTTATTAGCTAGTCTCTACCACTTCCTCGCCAAACGAATTCTCTTCATCTAGCCCCCACTCATTCTTAAACGAGCGGCAGATGAGGATTTCGCATATCAGCTTGGCTGCCCAGTCCACCATGCCGTTCGCCCGCGAACAGGAGCTTGTCTCCACGGGGGCTGTCCCCCGAAACTCTTCTCGTGGCGGCGGGTTGAACTGAATGGGGACTGCCTTGTGCGGAATTTAGGATAAGGAGTAACAGGCAACGAACCCTCGAAACGTTTGTTTGGTCATTACGGTAGCGGCACCCGGAGCCTGACCCGCCAGAGGTGGTCTACACTGCCGATACGGACCTTGCGACCAGAAAGTCTCCTGCTACAATGCTTGTCCCACCTGCTGATCACTGCCCACTGAAGCATCCCCACGTTCACCACCCCTGTCTGGGCGAGTGCTGTCCGGCGATGGACGAGCCGGTCGAGACGCTCTCTCCCACCTCCCGCCGCCAGAACAAGGATGGACCCATGCTACTCCACAACGCCTTGCCGCATACGGTCAAGGTCCTCCTCGTTGAGGACAACTCCGTTCAAACCCTTATCGTAAAGGCCGCACTCGCAGGATTGCCGCACCTTGAGCTCTTGGCGGTGGCTAAGGATGGCGTGGAAGCGGTAGCCTTTTTGAAGAACCGACTTCAGAGTGATCAGGGGCCGCTCCCCGACGTGATCCTGCTCGACCTCAACATGCCGAACAAGAACGGGTTCGAAGTGTTGTCCGAACTGAAGTCTTCCTCAGTTCTCCGCAGAATCCCCGTTGTCGTTTTCAGTACAAGCGGTAATCAAGGGGATGTGGACAGGGCGTACGAAGAAGGTGCGAACAGCTACGTTGTCAAACCGCCGAAGCTCGACGATTTGAAGCAGTCTCTCGAACTCATTGCTGCATATTGGGCGAAAGCCGCACGACTACCTACCCACGTTCCGGTGACGGAGCATGTATGATTTCGGCGGCAGGTGGAACGGTGGATCGGCTTTGCAGGCCAATCCGCTTACAGACCACCAGGCGGTTGGAAAGGAAGCGACTGCCGAGTCGCCCCACACCTGCAATCCCCACGTGGCTCCCCCCTCGACACCCAATCATGAAGACTACCTTGTGCCTACTCACCGCTGTTTCTGCTTTGCTCCTTCTGCCGCCCTTCGCTGAAGCTCAATCTACCCTGCCCGACAAGACCGCGTTGATCCACGGATGCGAGTCCGCCGACGGGGTCGCTAACACCTGGGGTGGCAATTGCTCAGACCGGCGACTTGATCTGAACCACAGCGAAAGCTTCCTTTCCGAGGGCGAAGCAAGCATCTATCTCACCGGGCGAAGCGGTCCGAAGAGCCAGAGCCACTACAACGGCGTGAAGATCCCCTTGAGCGGCATCGATCTCGACGCTCGCACGGTCCTGCTGGATTGCTGGACGACCACTCCGGAGAACACGCAAGCCGTTTACCTCCGACTCTACACCAAAGACGGCAAGATCGCCGCGAGCTGGTCGAATTGGAGCAGCCCTTTCGCCCAGTCGCGACAGATCACAATACGGCTCGACCAGGGCATGGGCCGCGGCGGATTCTCGTGGGAGAAAGACAGAATTGAAGCCGAAGGCGCCAAGAGCATCGCAGCCGCCGAGATCATCATCGGGACGAGAACGCCGGACGTGGCATTCGATGTCTACGTCGACAACCTGCGTGCGAGCCAATCGCGAAGACTGCGGTTCGCGGAGATCACGTCGGCCAAAGCGCTGCACCGCGAGATCCCACTTGTCCGCGACGGCAAGCCCGTGGCCGTAATCGTCGCCCCCGCGGGCAAAGAATATCTTGCCCTGGCCCTGAAGGTTCAGTCCAAGATCCGCGAACTCTCCGGTGCGGAGCCGCCGGTCGCCACGCCCGAAACCGTCCCGGCCGACACAATCCAAACCACCACCGCGATCCTCCTGGGCAATGTCTGCGACAACCTCGCGATCCGGCCTCTGTACGCGCGGATGCTCACGCCGGTCGACCATGCCTGGCCGGCGGCTGACGGCTTTTTCGCCCACACCGTGCACGACCCCTGGGGCACCGGTTGTAATGCCGTGGTCCTGGGCGGCGCCACTGCGGCGGGAACCGCCAAAGCGGTTGACGCTTTTCTGGAAACGCTCTCAAGCGGCCGCGATATGGTTCTCCCCAAACTGGCCATTGCCGGGCTGAGCGAACGAGAGAGGAAATCCATCGAGAGCCGCCGCAAGTCGCTCACCGACGAGGAAATCGAGCGCCAGGTGGCGAAAGCTCGAAGCGATTTTGAGCGGGGCGCCCATCGAGCGGTGGCCGGCCGCATGGGCTCGCTCGGCCAGGAGTATGCACGAAGCGGCAACGACATGCTCGCGAAGCTCTATCGTGATCTGGCATTTGCCTGGTACGAGAGCTACCAGGCCCAACCCGACACCTATGGCGGCCCCTGGGGCATGGACATGGACTTCCACCTCGAGGAAATCCTCTGTGCCTGGGACCTCGTCGAAGAGAGCCCGATTCTCTCGGACGACGATCGGCTGAAAGTCACCAAGATCCTCTACGAGTTCATCACCACCGACGTCGTTCGCAGTGCGTCCGGAGCCCTGTCCAACAGGCACGTCCGCCACAATCATATGACCTTCCCGGCCCTGGGCCTCTTCTTCGCGGGCAGCTACTTCAAAAAGGGATACGACTGTCTTGAAGCGGACCACTGGCTCGAGATCGCCGAGGCCTGCTTTACGCTCCAGGCTGCGGCCGTCAAACCCTACGAAGACTGCAACGGCTACGGCTGGCTCGTCCCCTATCACACGATGCGATGGGCCCTGGCCACCGGCGATGCCACCTATTTCGACAACGGCAACGTCCGCACTCTCGGCGATTTCGCCATTCTCACCATGGACAATCTCGGCTACCAGGTCCCTTACGGCGACACCGGTTCGTACCAGTGCTGGTGGAGCGAGGTCCCGTTTCTCCGCGGTGCATCCTACTACTACCGCGACGGCCGTTTCGCCTGGGCGCTGGACAAGAAACTGGCGGTCAGGCCTCGATCCGTCGAATTCGAGTATGCCACCCGGGTCCAACCGGCCGAGCCGACCGACCTGCTGGGCCTCCGCACGATCGCGTTGGACCCCAAGTACTGGGATACGTTCGACGGCCCGCAAAAAATGCCGCTGGCGAAAACGTTCGACAAGATCAGTATGCGTGCCTCCTTCGACCCGCAGCAGGAATACCTGCTGCTGGACGGCCTTTCCAACGGCGGGCACAAGCATGACGACGGCAACTCGATTCCGCGGATTACCGACCGCGGTCGGATCTGGCTCGCCGACAACGACTACACCCGCGCGCTGGTGAAGTTCCACAACTCGATGCTCGTCTTTTGCGACGGGCAGACCGGCACGATCCCGGAGTACTGCGAGCTGGAGGCCGCGGCCGACGGTTCGCGTCATGGGATCTCGCGCTCTGCAGAGCGCGACTACGGCGGGGCCGATTGGCACCGCACCATTCTCTGGACCAAAGGACGCGGGTTCATCGTGCTCGACGAGTTGCTCGCCCGAGAGCCCGGCGAGTTCGATTTCCACTGTATGTGGCACACTGTCGGAGATGCCAAGGTTACCGGAAGCGGCCTTGAGGTCGAGCAGAAAGGGCCTCGGTTCTTCATCAAAAACGGCCCGGTCGATGCGCTGAAACTCACCGACGATCCCGAATTGGGGTCGAACTGGCGCGGGTACGAGTACGCCGAACCGATCGTCCGCTCGCTGCGGCAGGTCAAGTCGGCGAAGCTCCAGCAAGGCCAGAGTTGCACGTTCGCAAACCTCCTGTACGCAACCGACGACTCTCGCCCGCAGACGCTCTCGCTCAAGTCGATCGACCCGCAGACCGTCGCAATCTCCGGCGACACCGTGGCCATCGCAGGCACGGGCACGTCCGGCACGCCTCGCCAGGTGCTTCCCGGCCTGTCGGTCGCCGCCGACGCCCTGCTGCTCGACGGCCGCGGAGGACTGCTGGTGAGTGCGACGGAGTTGGCGTGGCGGGACTTCTCGCTCAAGAGCGATCGGCCGCTGACACTCGACATCTCCTCAACCGGCATCGTGTTCACAAGCGATCAGCCCGCAACCGTGGAAGCCGCGGGTTTGCCCGCCGGTTGCCGGGGTGACGGCTGTCGGGCGGAAACCGGCGACGGCACGACCAAGATCGTCCTGCCCGCCGGGCGGTCGCGAGTCACCTGGAAATCGGCCGACCTTCTTGCGGGGCTGGAACAAGCGATCCGTGCTCTCCCCTCGCCGCAAGAACCTCTGGTCCCTGACGCGGAAACGCCGAAGCCGGGCACCGCCGGAAAGCTCCTCTGGCAACATCGCCCGGATTCGGAAGAGCGAGTGACGGCCCTGGCCGCGGGCGATCTCGACGGAGACGGCTGCGACGAAGTGGTTGCCGGAAGCGACAAGAACCGGGTCTTCGCCCTGGGGCCGGACGGCAAGCCCCGCTGGAACTTCACCGCGAAAGGATCGATCCCGGCGGTAATTGTGGCGGATCTCGACGGTGGCAAAACGAAGACGGCCGTGGCCGGTTCGCTCGACTGCAACGTCTATGCCCTCGACCCGCAGGGCTCGTTGCGGTGGAAATTCGAACTGCCGTACTACAAGCGAGCCGGGCGAGTGCGCGTTCTGCTCAGTTCGGATCTGAACGCCGACGGACGCGAAGAGGTGCTGGCGGGCGGCGAGAACTGGCGCTACTTCGCCATCGACCGCGAAGGCAAAAAGCTGTGGCATTACGAAAGCGTGCATCCTTCCAGCGCAGCGGCGGCGGCCGATCTCGACGGCGACGGCAAGTGGGAGTGCCTCCTGGGAACCATCTACTACTGGTGGCACTGCTGCGGACCCGACGGAGCCCCGCAATGGCGCTATTCCGTTCGCGGCCCGAACGCCACGGTAGCCACGTCGGCCAACCTCAAGGGCGGCCAACAGCGTTCAGCCGTGTTCGGCTCGGAAGACGGCAACCTGCACGTGCTCAGCCACGAGGGCAAGCCTGAGTGGATGCGAAACGTCGGCGACGAAGTGACCGGCGCCCTGGCAATGGATCTCGACGGCGACGGCCGCGACGAGATCGTCGCCTCGTCCAAAAGCTACAGTGTCACCGCCCTGAATGCCGCGGGCGAGGCCGTCTGGCGCCGCAACCTGGGCGACTGCGTCCTCTGTCTCACAACTGCCGACGTCGACGGCAACGGCTCGCGGGAACTCCTGGCCGGAACACTCGACGGCCGCATCGTCGTGCTGGACCTCGCGGGCGATCCAATCGCCCATTTCGCGGCCGACAGCCCCGTCGCCGCCCTGGTGCCCGCCCGACTGCAATCCGGTTCGAAACTCGCGATCATCGTCCGCACCCAAGACGGCCGCCTAATGGCGGTGCAGTGGTGAAGCCAAGCGCGCGTCTTGGTTCGGCGATCATGGTTCACGGCTCGGGAATGCCGAGATCACGGCAGATCTTCCGAGCGAGAAACTCATTGATCTCGCGATGACGCGGAATGGCAGACGTCTGGTTGTTTGCTGGATTGTAGTAGATGCTGTGATTGGCCCCTTCACGGAGCAGGTGGCAACCGTGCGCTCCCACGTGCCGGAGGAGATCCTGGCGTTTCATGATTGCAGACTGAACGGTTCTCTGGACACGTTCTGACCGGCCAGTGACCGCTCTGCCAACTCCCGATTGGCTTCCAGGATGAGTTGGACTGCTTCCCGGAGGTTCTCGCGAGCCTCGTCGAGCGTTGCGCCCTGCGTATTTGCACCGGGCAGTTCCTCGACGAACGCAATGTACCCTTCGGGCACGCTGATGTAGACGGCGGTCAATTCCATTCCATGCTCCTCCCCGGGGGCAGGATAATCACTTCTCACAAACCGCACCATTGACCAATCTTAGACGCGCGGGTGGTAACGCGTCAACAAGCCAGTGGTTGGTAACGACTAACGACTTGACTCCCCCCGTGCGGCGCGGTATCAATAAGAAGCCCTAACAAAACGGGGACAGGCACCTCGCCGGGACGCGTATTCTGTATGCCTTACCGCTGTTTTGGCTCGGAGCCAATCCCCGTTTTGTTAGGACCTTCAAGTTGGGTGGTCCCGGAGACGACGCTTAGCAGGTGCCTTATGACAACGGTCCTCGACAAAGCAACTACGCCGGAAGAATTGCTGGCGATGCCGGATGCGGTGGACTATGAGTTGGTGAACGGCCAACTGGTGGAGCGAAGCATGGGCACTCTGTCAAGTTGGATCGGCGGTGAGATCTATGGTCAGTTGCGGAACTTCGTTCGCGAGCGGTCTCTGGGCTGGGTCTTTCCGGCGGATCAAGGGTATCAATGCTTCACTGACGATCCGGCTAAGGTGCGCAAGCCCGATGTATCGTTCGTCGCCGCCGCACGGTTGTCGGCCGGGCAGATACCGGAAGGGTACTTGAGAATCGCTCCCGATCTAGCGGTCGAGGTCCTCTCGCCGAACGAGCGGGCACTGGAAGTGGAATGGAAAGTCCGCGAGTACCTCACTGCCGGCGTGCGACTGGTCTGGATCGTCAATCCCGAGACGCGCATGGTCCGCATCCACCGTGCCGACCGTTCCGTGGCCGAGGTGCAGGAGACGGAAGAACTGGACGGCGAGGACGTGGTTTCCGGATTCCGAACCCCGGTTGCGACCCTCTTTCCCGTCAGGACGCCCGCGGCGGGGCAGTGAAGTGGAGAAGCAACATGGCGCCATCGCAAACTTCCCGCCGCGAATTCCTTATCGCGATCGGTCTTGCGACAGCCGGTGCCGAAATGCCCCGCTTTGCCGCCGCCAGTGAGGCGAAGAGCCTCATCGCCGATATTGAAAAGGTGACGTTGCGCCGCGGCCGCGACGGCAGCGGGCCGACCTGGTTCCACCCCAGGGCGTGCATGGTGCCGAGCGAGTCGAGTCCCCTGGCCTTCCTGACCCTGCAGACGATCGCCGGCTCCGATTACTTTGGACCGGTGCACTGGATGACCTCGGCCGACCTTGGCCGCACGTGGACCGACCCGCTTCCCGTACCGCCGCTTGGCCGCGTCAAGTTGCCCGACGGCTCGGAAGAAGGTGTCTGCGACGTGGTGCCCCAGTGGCATCCGCCCACCAAGACGGTGCTCGCGCTGGGCCACAATGTCTTCTACTCCGGTCCCCGCTTCTCTGCCGACCAGCCGCCCCGCTGGCCCGTCTACGCGGTGTGGCGCGACGGCCGCTGGGGCCCGCGGCGCAAGTTCGAGTGGAACGATCCGCGCGGCGCCTACATCTATACGAACAACTGCGGACAGCGGGTCGTCCTGCCCGAGGGCGATATCCTCATGGCGTTCTCGCACGGCCCCGAAAAACGCGAGCCCCGTTCCGTCTCCGGCGTGATTGCCGCGTTCGACGGCGAGACGCTCGCCGTCAAACGGGTCGGCGAAGAAATCACCCACGACAAGGGCCGCGGTTTGCTGGAGCCTTCGATTACCGAATTCCGGGGCCGCTATTTCTTGACCATTCGCGCCGAGGACAACCGCGGGTATGTCGCGGCAAGCGAGAACGGCTTGCAGTGGACGCCGAAGCAACCCTGGGCCTGGGACGACGGCGAGCCGCTCACGCTCTCCACGACCCAGCAGCACTGGCTTCCACACTCCGACACGCTCTGGCTCGTGTATACGCGGAAGGATGCCGGCAACGTCAACGTGATCCGCTGGCGGTCGCCCCTGTGGATGGCCGAGGTGGACACCGAAACCCTCCGGCTACGGCGGGACACTGAACGCGTCGTCCTGCCGCTGATGGGCGACGGCGTCAAGGATCCCGACCGCGTCGCCCTGATGGGCAATTTTCACACGACGAACGTCGGCCCGGCCGAATCGTGGGTAACGGCTGGGGAATGGCAGCCGAGAAACGGAATCAAGGGCGACCTCCTGCTCGCCCGCATCCGCTGGAACAAACCGAATCGGTTCGCGGAATAGCTCCCGCCATCCCTCACCGCCGACTCCACGGTTCCAGTTGTCCTCCCCTGTCGGAAGAGCTGCCGCAGGCTCATCACAGCCCCGTTTGACATCTGCCCTCTTCGCCGACAAGAATGGGTAATCACTGACTTCTATTTTGGCGGAGTTGCCGCGCGATCTATCACCCCTTTCAATCGAGGATTTCTCTTGTGGGGGAAACAAGCAGACGAACCCTCTCGTTGCTGGCGTCCATCCTGTTGCTGGCTCCGCCAGCCGCGGCGCGCGCCGCCGATGCGCCCCGCCCCAATTTCGTCATCATCATGGTCGACGACATGGGCTACGCTGGCGTTGGCTGTCTCGGGAACCCTTACTTCAAGACTCCCCAGATCGACCGGCTCGCAGCGGAGGGGATGCGGCTCACCGACTTTCACTCCTCGGGCGCCGTATGCTCGCCGACCCGCGCCGGGCTGCTGACCGGGCGGTATCAGCAGCGGGCCGGCATCGGTGCCTCCGAAACGGGTACTGCCGTGCTGCGAAACGTCGTTCAGCGGGAAGGCGGCTACGAACTTGCCGCCGGTCCGAACGTCGAGGGAGTGGTCTTTTTGCGGCAGGTCTACCCGCGGGAGGAAAGCTGGCCTGAACCGGTCATCGACGCATTTCACCGGGTGCCCTGGCTGGATGCGGCCTCCGTGCGGGTTCGCTGGGCCGATCTCGAGCCGGCCGATCAGCATTTCCGCTGGCAGGCGTTCGATCGCGTTCTCGAGGAAGTGCGGAAGTACAACGCGGCCCACCCCGGCTCGCCTCGCACGCTGCACATCCGCACCATGGGCGGCGAACATGTTCCAGGGTGGTTCGAGCGCGCCGGCGTGAAAATGTACGACACCCTGGACCCGCGTCGGCCGCGGGGCAGGCTGAGCCATCGGCCGATTCGCATTCCAATGCCCTACGACAACCCTGAGTTTCTCGAGCAGCTTCGCCAGGTGTACGTGGCCATGCGCGAGCGTTACGACGACGAACCTCTGGTAACCGTCTACCATGGCACATGGTCGGCGGGGCCTTGGGACGAGATCTTTCATCCCCAGGGCGATGCCCCGCTGCCGCCCGGCTACAGCAAGGAGCGATTCGTCCAAGGGATGATCGAGCAATTGGATGTGCTCATCGACGAGTTCTGCCTGCATGGCAAGGTGGCCGAACTTCCGTATTCGGGCAAGTACCCTCCCAAGTCGCACATCGATATCACCGGACCGCTGACGGCAAGAATCGTCGAGAGGCTTGGTCGACGGAGCCCCTATCTCTACATCCAGAGCAACGGCTGGGGAATCACCGGCAACGGCACGCCGACCATCTCCTGGGGCCACCAGCAGGACGTCGACGGCGCCTTCGGGCAGGTGAACCTCGCTTTTCAGGCGATCGGCACCAACGCGGGCGGCGGATGGCACGTGCAGGGCGACTGGATCGATTCGGTCACGCTCGCCAAGCAATACGAGGCGGCCTATCTCGAAGTCTGCTATGCGGACTTCATGCCTCTGGATGAAAAACATCGCATCGTGACGGCCTTCAACCACGACGGCAGCTCCTCGGGCGCAGCCCCCGGCTTCCTTGGGTTCCGTCCGTGGCTCAAGTCGCGCAACCGCCTCCTGTATGTACGAGAGGGAACGATCTCGCAACGGTTTTCCGCCGGCCCGAAACCACGGCGAATCCAGTCGCTGAGCGTCTCGGCCGACATACCCGATCCCACTTGGATTCGCTTCCGAACCCGCACCCGCCAGGACGGATCGCCCTGGTCTGAATGGCGTGCCGCCACGTCGCTCGAAGAATTGCCGCCGGGACATGAAGCGGAGGTCGAGGCGGTCTTGCACACGGACGACGGCTACGCAACTCCGCGGCTCGTTGCCCTGCAGCCTATCTGGAATCGACCGGCAGATTGACTCTCGGCGGCTATTGCGTGGATATCTCTTTGGCCATCTTGTCGGCGGCTTTTTGCTTGCTGCTGCTGAGCTCGATCTTGTCGGAATCTTGCTCCCGCACTCCTTCAGCCAGCAATCGCCAACTCTCCTCGCGCAGCTTCATGTAGTCGGCCAACCGGGCAAGAAGGTTGCGGTCGACTCCCCGTTCATCGAGCAGTTTCTCCATCCCGCGGCGAGCCTCCACCCAGGGTGGAAGAACGTTGTCCTCGACCGCATCGGCGAATTCCTGTTCGTCGATCTCCTTCCGCTGCATTTGCTTCACAAGGTTGTTCATCGTTTCGATGGCGAGCCGTTCCACCCCGATGAAACGCTGCAGCTCAAGCTCGACGTCGGGCGGCGCCTCAGGCAAGCTCGCCATTGCCAGCGGCAGAGTGACTGCACCGGCGAGCACAACCGCCAGATTTCGAATCCAACGCCGCGGAGCAATCCCGGGCGCCAGTCGTTGGCTGAGGATCAGCCCGCAGATCAGACCTGCAATCAGCCCGCCGCCATGGGCTGCCATGTCGATCGCGGGAACCATCATCCCGAACACCAGGTTATAGCCGATCAGTGCGACGACGCTATGGCGAAGCTGGCGGAATATGGTATCCGGGATGCTGTCGCGACGGAGGATAACGAAACCAAGCAGCGCCCCGGCAACGCCGAAAATGGCCCCGGAAGCGCCTACCGAAAACAATTCGGGATGCCACGCCAGACTCGCAATACTGCCGGCGATTCCCGACACCAGATACAGCACCAGGAACCCGACGTTGCCCACCAGCCGTTCGACCAGTCGCCCGATGTACCAGAGAAACACCATGTTAAGCGCCAGGTGCACGATCCCCGAGTGCAAGAACATGCTGGTCAGCAGGCGCCACCACTCACCGTTCATCGTCAGGGGTCCGAAATTCGCGCCCCAATCGCCAAGCACACGGGCCGGCGGGTTTAAAGGAGACACACCGGACGCGACCATGACAATAAACACAACCACGTTCGCGACGATCAGCCCGGGAGTCACAACCACCCAGGGCGTGAGCTCGTGCAGCGTTCGCGCAAAAGCTGTGACTTGATCGACGTGCACGTCCGGATGCGCCACACGGCCGGACAGTTCAGAATCATCGTTCATCGGCGATTGCCCAGCCCTCGCGATACACTTTGCGGATAAAGCGGTCGGCTTCGGGGCAATTGGTGACTTTGAGATTCCTCGAATCCCACTCAAGCTTCTTGCCCGTGCGGAAGGCGACCGTGCCCAGCAGGTTGTGTTCGACCAGCGCGCCGGAGTAGTCGAAGTTGCAGAGTGTTGGTTCGCCGGTCTTGCATGCGTGGATCCACTCTTGGTGATGCCCCGGCGACGGTGCAATCGATGGCTGCGGCGGCTTGAAGTCTTTGAAATTGGCTTCCGGCAGCAGGACGTACTTGCGGTAGTCGGCTACGAGGATTCCCTTGTCGCCGATGAACATCGTGCCCAGGTGCCATTGCGAAAGGTCGAGACCTTCAGGCGATTTGGGGCGCTGCCGGCCGTCGTACCATGTGAGTGTCAGCGGCGGGCGGTTGCCGCGAGCCGGATGCTCCCATCGGACCGTCAGATAGTCAGGATAGGTCTCGGGACGGACGGGGAGCTGGCCGTCGGCTTCGATCGTCGTGGGATACTGAAGCTCAAGGGCCCAGAACGGAAGATCGATGACGTGGCTTCCCATGTCCCCCAGGGCGCCGTTGCCGAAGTCCCACCAGTTCTGCCAGGAAAGAGAGCGCTTCTCGAAATAGCAGGGGTGATACGGCCGCACGGGCGCCGGGCCCAGCCAGAGGTCCCAGTGCAGGTTGTCGGGGGCCGGCGGCGTCTCGCCAGGTCGGCTGCGGGGACCTTCGATCTGCTGGTCGACCCAGGAGTGGGCTTCGCGAATCGGGCCAATCGCGCCTGATTGGACGAGCTCCACGACTCGGCGATAGTTTTCGCCGGCATGGATCTGGGTGCCCATCTGAGTGGCCACCTTCATCCGCTTGGAAGTCTCTCGCATGCGGCGGGCCTCTTCGACCGTGTGGGCCAGCGGCTTTTCACAATAAACGTGTTTGCCTCGCTCCATCGCCGCAAGGCCGGCGGGCGCGTGGGTGTGCTCGGTGGTACTGACGATCACCGCATCGATGTCCTCCTGGTCGAGCATTTTGCGCCAGTCGACGTACGTCTTCGCCTTGGGGTACCTTTTGGCCGCCTCGGCGAGAAAGTCGTCGTTCACATCGCACAGGGCGACGATGTTCTCGCCCGAGACGGCCTGCATATTGGCCGCCCCGCGGCTATGGACCCCGATGACGCCCACGTTCAATTTCTCGTTGGGCGAGGCGCTCCGGATCGCGGCAGACGAACCGGAGATCCAAAACCCGATTCCAGTGAGGGCGGAACTCTTGAGGAAAAAGCGGCGGGTCGTGAAACGATTCATCTTCAAGTCCTCGCATTGGAGAGAGCGGAAGTGTTCGGCGGGCAGGTCCGAGAGTCAAGCTAGCTCAGCGAGGAGGCCCCGTCAAGCGATCGCGCGAGGTGCTGCACGAGGCTTTGGCGGATCAGTTCCCGGGGCCGACGCGGACCAAAAATGTGCTTCACAAAGCGGAGGAGGCCTGGCGAGCCGTCGTCGCCGAACAGGGCGATCCGGAATAAATGCCGAAGAGTCTCTCTTCAGAGGTCGATGGACTTGTGGAAACAGGAAAGATGGAGATGATGACGTAACCCTGGGGGGGCTGCTGGATTAGCATCCGACCCCGCAATCCTCGGGATTAGATCGCCGGAGGCGGAGCGCGCGATGCCGGATTGTGTTCCCCGCTGTCGTGGCCAATGGGATTGATCGCCGGAGGCTAAGTGGGTATATAGCTTGCCTCGTCTGACATGGCGCGGCTGCTCAGCGGCGAGCACAGGGTCGCCCGTGCCTTTCATGAAGAGGATCCCGGAAGCACGGCTTCAAACCGTCGAGCCGGGACTTTTACCTGCGAGCATCCGGCTATGGCAAGAGTACGGCTATTGGCTTCGTGGCTCATTGGTCTCGGTCTCGGACTCCCGGCGGCGGAGAGGGCGATCCAGGCGCAGTCGCTTCAAGGCCGTGCCGGACATATCGCCCTAGAGGCGTTCGGTCGCGACAGCTCTCTGACCCACGTCGAGCTGATGCCCTTTGTCGAAGGACAGGGTGGGCTCTTGTTCGGCGATGCCCGCTTCTTCTCGACAAACGAAGGCCACGTCGGCGGCAATTTCGGAGTTGGCTATCGGCTCCACGCCCCGGGCTGGGACCGGTTCTTCGGCACCAGTTTCTGGTACGATATCGACGACACCACGGGTGAGCTTTTTCATCAAGTGGGCGTAAGTCTGGAGACCTGCGGCCCGGTCTGGGATGTCCGCTCGAATCTCTATCTGCCCGTCGGAGACGATCGCCAGGACTACGGCACAACGCTCGGCAACCCCCGTTTTGCAGGAAACGACATCCGCTACGACGTCTTCCGCGAGTATGGCGAGGCGATGAAAGGCGCCGATTTCGAATATGGACTTCTGCTGCCGTTCGAAGCAACTCGCGCCCACAATGTCCGGGCCTATGCCGGCGCGTACTACTTTGCCGGCGATACGTTGCCGGACATCGTCGGCTGGAAGACCCGGGTGGAAGGCTACCTCACGGACCATGTGGCTTTGGAGGCCGAACTGACCGACGACGGCACGTTCGGCACGAACGTTACGCTGGGGGTCTCCATCCTGTTGCCGGGCGGGCCCCGTGGAGCGTCAAGCGGATGCTCGCCTTTGAATCGCCCCTTTCCCTACGTTCAGCGCAACTACAATATCATCGTTCCACGGGATACCGATGTTCAAACCGGCATGACCGCGGTTAACCCGGAGACCGGCCAGCCGTACGTCGTACGGCACGTATCCAGCAGTGCGACCGGCGGCAGTGTGGGGGCCACCGCCGAGTCCCCCTTCGCAGACATTGGCGAGGCCCAGTCCGTCGCCAGCGACATCATCTTCGTCCATGCGGGGACCGTACTAACCGATTCGCTCGTTCTGCAGCCCGGGCAGCGGGTCCTGGGGGAAGGGACCTCGCACTACGTCAATGTCGCCGAATTCGGCAGCATGCTGCTGCCCGGCGCAACCGGCGGAGTCGATCGCCCCGTGATCCGAGGCACCGCCGGCGACGCAGTTACCCTGGCTTCGGACAGCGAGTTGTCCGGCTTCGTCATCGAGGATGCAGGCGGCTATGGCGTCGTTGGACGCGGGGTCCAGAATGTTCTTGTCTCCGCCCTCGATGTGAGAAACAGCGGCTTAAGCGGCATTTTCCTTCAAGACGTCAGCGGCGATGCGACTCTCAGGAACGTGGCCGTCCGAAACAGCGCTGCCGCCGGCATCGAGGTGCAGGGCGGCAACGGAGCCGTCGCATTCGAGGGCGAGAACGTCGTTGAGAACGCTGGGGGAGCGGGCGTTCTGGTCCACGGCGCCGCGGGCGATGTTTCCTTCGAGTCGCTGTCCGTGCAAGCCAGCGGCGCCGCCCCGGGGGTGCGCGTCGCCGACGGCGCGGGAAGCGTCTCCTTCGAGAGACTCGATATTACATCCAACGGTGGGACGGGGCTCGAGGCTCGCAATTCGGGCAAGCTCACGGTCTCATCCGGAACGATCGCTTCGACCGGCGGTTCGGCCGCGGACATCGAAAACACCCAGATGGACGTTGCGCTGACAAGTGTCTCCAGCAGCGGCGCGACCTATGGCTTGCGCATCGTCGACAGCGGCGGGAAATTCCTGGTCTTCGGTACCGGCGCCAAGGGAACCGGAGGCATGATCCAGAACGCCACGACCGGCGTGCTGGTGGTCGATTCCGGCACGGTCGGATTCCAGTACCTCGACCTCGACGGCAACACGACCGCCGCCGACGTCAGCGCGGCGAACTATTTCGTGCTGGCGGGCGCCCGCGTGACCGATTCGGTCGATTACGGGGTCCATTCGGTCAACACGAAGGTATTCGAACTGGTGGATTCAACGTTCGAAAACAATGGCGCAGCCGGGCGCAACACGGTGCTTGTGCTGAATGATGCGGGCGGCAGTTACACGTCGGTCATCCACAGCAATACGTTCACGGACGCTTCCGACGCCGCCATCGCGATTCGAAGCTCGGGGGCAGGCGACGGTTCGACCCTGCTGTCGGTGATCGCGGGAAACGCGTTCACGAGCCAGCGAGCCGGCGCGGCGGCGATTGCGATGGACTACAACGGGACCGTCGAGGCGTCGTTCGACGACAACGTGTTTGCCGCAACCGGGGGTTCGAATGTAGGAATCGATATTTCCGGCCGATCCACTTCGGCGTTGCTCAAGGTTGCCGCCGCCGAGAACACGTTCGCTTTCGAAGGCGGAGACGACGTCGGCTTGCGGTTCCATACGCTGGGGCCGGCAGCGATTGCGCTCACCGACAACATCATCGACTTCTCCGCGGCCAGAGGCATCGGCATGGATTTCACGCTGGCATCGCAAGCGAATGTCGTGCTGGCCGGGAATTCAATCACCGACGAGGTTTCCGAGGGAACAGGGATCTTGTTCCGTTCGATCGCCGGGCCTTCTTCGGTAACCATGAACGGCAACACGATCGACCTGCAGGGCCCGGTCCACCTGCTTGATCGCGGGATTATCTTTGAATCGGCGACGGGCACGACGACGCTTTCGAGCAATCTGAACAACGTCGTCAAGGGGCCTCGACGGTGTTCTATGCGCCGCTGGGAGCGACGAGCGGCTATATCCGGATCAACGGCTCAAAGGGGCCGTAAACCGCCCAGCGAACTCGCTGTCCGGATCCGCGAGAATAATTAAATGAAACGGCTACCAAACACTTTTCTCGTCGCCACCCTCTTATTCCTCCCCTCCAGCCTCGCCCCCGCCGACGAAGGCATGTGGCTCTTCACCGATCCCCCGCGTGATCGGCTCGAAAAGAACTACGATTTCCAACCGTCGTCGCAGTGGCTCGAACACCTGCAGCGCAGTTCGATCCGCTTCAACAACGGCGGCTCCGGCTCCTTCGTTTCCGCCGACGGGCTGGTGATGACCAATCATCACGTCGGGTCCGGCGCCCTGCAGAAGCTGAGCACGGCCCAGCGCGATTACCTCAAGACCGGATTTCTCGCCAAGACCCGCGAAGAAGAGCTTCGCTGCCACGACCTTGAGCTCAACGTGCTCGTGAGCATCGACGACGTGACCGCCCGCGTCCAAGCCGCCGTCACGCCCGAAGCCACCCCGCAAGAAGCCCACGAAGCCCGCCGGGCTGCCATGAACACCATCGAGCAGGAGTCCCTCGAGAAGACCGGGCTGCGAAGCGACATCATCACACTCTATCACGGCGGGCTCTACCACCTCTACCGCTACAAACGCTACACCGACGTCCGCCTCGTCTTCGCGCCGGAGGTCGACATCGCCTTCTTCGGGGGCGATCCCGACAACTTCGAATTTCCCCGCTACTGCCTCGATGTCTGTTTCTTCCGGGTCTACGAAGGCGGCAAGCCGGCTCGGATAGAGCATCACCTCCGCTGGTCCCCCGACGGCGTCGACGACGGCGAACTCGTCTTCGTCTCCGGCCACCCCGGCCGGACGAATCGGTTGAAGACCGTCGCTCATCTGAAATTCCTCCGCGACCGCATCCTGCCGGCGCAGCTCAACGAGGTTCGACGCCGCGAAATCCTGCTGGAGATCTACAGCGGGCGCAGTCGGGAAGCCGAGCGTCAGGCCCAGCAGGAGCTCTTCGGCTCTCGCAACCGCCGCAAGGCATTGCTCGGCGCCCTGGCCGGGCTGCAAGACCCCGAAATCGTGGCCCAGAAGATTCGAAACGAGACGGCGCTCCGCCGCGCCCTGAGCAAACGCCCGGAGTTGGAAGCCGAGTACGGCGATGCGTGGAAAGAGGTCGGCCAGGCCATTCGTGAGTGGGCCCAAATCCAGGAAGAATACCATCTTCTCGAAGGCGCAGCGGCGTTCAACTCCCAGTTCTTCTCCACGGCCCGGCACATCGTGCGGCTGGCCGAAGAGAGTCAGAAGCCCAACCCCGAGCGGCTTCGAGAGTACCGCGAGTCGAACCTCCCCTCGCTCCGGCAGCAACTGTTTTCCGAAGCACCGGTCTACCCGGAGCTGGAGATCGCCCGGCTCGCGGATTCCCTTGGGATGTACGCCGAGATGGCCGGCATCGATTCGCCCTTGGTGAAGAAGGTCCTGGCCGGCAAGTCCCCTCAAGCCCGCGCCGAAGAGCTCGTTCGCGAAACGCGACTCGCGGATCCCGCCGAACGGAAGTCGCTTGTGGAAGGCGGCCCGGCCTCCGTCCGCGCCTCGGTCGATCCCTTGATCGATCTTGCCCAACTCGTCGATGCCCCCGCACGCGTTGTGAGGAAACAGTTTGACGAGAACGTGGAGGAACCGCTCAACCAGGCCTACGGCAAAATCGCCCGCGCGCGCTTCGCGATCGCCGGCAAGAACGTCTACCCGGACGCGACCTTCACGCTGCGACTGGCATTCGGCGTCGTCCGCGGCTGCGAGCAGGCCGGCCAGGCCCTTCCTCCCTGGACCACCATCGGCGGCACGTACCTCCATGCCGCCGACCACGGCTTCCTTGCTCCGTTCAACCCGCCTGAGACCTGGACCGAGCACAAGGGCGATCTGGCCCTCGACACGCCCTTCAACTTCGTATCGACCAACGATATCATCGGTGGCAACTCGGGCAGCCCCGTCGTGAATCGCAAAGGGGAACTGGTCGGAATCATTTTCGACGGCAATCGCTACAGTCTCGTATGGGGCTTCGTCTACGACGACGAGCAAGGGCGGGCGGTCTCGGTCGATTCGCGGGCCATCCTCGAAGCGCTGACCAAGGTCTACTCCGCCACGACGCTCGTCAACGAGCTGCGCGGCACCAAAACGGAAACGGTCCCGCCGAGCCAGTAGGTCCCGCTTGCCGGAGAGCACTGAAAAAGTCCCGCGAATCGACGTAAGTCCTTATTCTCTGGTTGAGCCGAGGACGAAAAATAAGGACTTACGTCAACGAAAACGACTTTTTCAGCGGTCTCTGCCGAGCGGGACCTGGAGCTGCCCACCACCTCGGCCCTCGCAACCCATTCCAAACCACGCCTGCTCCTACACCTCAACTCGCGCTACCCCTTGCGCCCGCTTGCCGAGCTTGCCAAGCGGGCCCTTGCCGCGCCGCTTCCGCTCCGCAACGACCAGGTCCCGTGCAACGGCCAGAATCCATCCCGGACGTCTGAACCGCACTCCCGGCCGCATGCCCCGCCCACTCAAACGGAGAAACCTGCTATAATATGTGTTCTGGTGCCGCCAAGTACTCACGGCCCGTCTGTGGGGATGGTAGCGCGGCGGCCGTTTCAGTTCACACTTCCTCTCAGGAGGGGTCAGGGAGCAAGGTATGGAAAGAGAGTTTATCGATCGGGCAGAGGCCATCCAGCAGCGGGTCCTCCAACTGCGAGACTCTCTTTGACTACGACGGCAAGCTTGCCAAAGTGGCCGAGATCGAGAAACGGATGTCGGCGGCCGATTTCTGGGAAAATCAGGAGGCGGCACAGCCGGTAGTGGCCGAGTTGAAATCTCTCAAGGCACTGCTCAAACCCCTTGAAGAGGTGAGGAGGGCCTCGGAAGACCTCGCCACCATGATCGAGATGGCCGACGAGGATGAAAGCTTCGCCTCCGAGGTGCCGGGGGAGGTCGAGCGGCTGGAAAACCGGCTGGAAGACCTCGAAATCAAGGCACTGCTCAACGGCCCCCTGGACGGCAACGGCGCAATCCTCGCGATCAACGCTCGCGACGGCGGCACCGACGCCAACGATTGGGCCGAGATGCTCTTGAGAATGTACATCAACTGGGCCCAGGCCAACGACTACGAAGTCGAGATGCTCGACCGCCAGGAGAACGAGGAGGCGGGAATCGCCAGCGCGGCGATCGCCATCCGCGGGCCGATGGCCTACGGCTATCTCAAGGGCGAGGCAGGCATGCATCGCTTGGTTCGCATCAGCCCGTTCAACGCCGAAGGAAAACGCCAGACCAGCTTCGCCGCCGTCGACGTCTCGCCGGAAGTAAGCGACAACGTCGAGATTGAAATCCGCGACGAGGATCTCGAGGAGCAGGCGATCCGATCCAGCGGCCCGGGGGGGCAGCACGTCAACAAGACCTCCAGCGCGATCCGGATGCGGCACATCCCCACCGGCATCGTCGTCCACTGCCAGGCCGAGCGGAGTCAGCACAAGAACCGCGCCACGGCGATAAAGATGCTGCGGGCTCGCCTGGCTCGCATCGAGGAAGAAAAGCGCGAGGCCGAGCAGGCGGCGAAATACGAGAAAATGCCCAAGACCGGGTTCGGTTCCCAGATCCGCAACTACTTCCTGCACCCGGACCAGCGGGTGAAGGATGCCCGGACCGGTTTCCTGGTCGGCAGTTTCCACAGCGTGCTGGACGGCAATATCCAGGGATTCCTCGACGCTTACTTGCGATGGAGGGTGGAGCAGAACTGATGCAAGTCGAACGCATCGAAAAGCTGAAAGAAGAATACACCGACCGCTACGTGGTGGTCGATGCTTCCCGCCCGGAACTGGCGCGGTTCAAAGGCTTCTACGGCCAGGTGAAAACGATTAACTGCAACGGCCGCGCGTTGGTGCAGTTCGATGCCGACAGCAACCGCGGCTGGTACGACATCGAACTCGACTTCCTCAAGGTCGTCGAGAAACCGGAGCCCAAGCCGGCGGAGCCGAAAGTCAAACCCGCCGCCAAAGCCCCGCCGAAAAAAGAAGACTCGGCCCCACCTGCGGAACCTTCGCCCAAGGAAAAGCTTTCGCCGCTCGAGTTGGCCCGCATGCAGCGCGAGGCTGAGCGTGCCGCGAGCCAACCGGAGAGTTGACTGGCCGACAAAAAAGGAGAATCCCTTGGAAGACTTTGGACCGGCCACAACGTTCGAGCCAGAGCCGCCGCCGCGGAGTTGGTGGTCCCGTAACTGGCTTTGGGTGGTGCCCGTCGGTTTGCTCGGGATCGTGCTTGGATGCGGCGGCTGCTGCCTGGGAATCTTCGGAACGGCGCTCTACGCAATTAAGAGCAGTTCGCCGTACCAGATGGCCCTCGAGGAGGTCCGTACCAGCCCGGAGGTGATCGACCGTCTGGGTCAGCCGATTGAGGAGGCGGGCCTGTTTCCAACCGGCAACGTGAACGTGGAGAACGGCGGCGGAAACGCGCTGCTCGAATTTGACGTTGCCGGCCCTCGCGGCCGCGCCCACGTCCAGGCCCGCGCTCGCCGTATTGGCGGCCAATGGGGCCTGACGACGGTCGAGGTCACTTTCGCCGATGGCGAACGGATCTCGCTCGAGCTGGAAGACCAGGAGGGAATGGAAGAAGCTCCACCTTGGAAGCCTGGGCAGTGAATAAGCCCGGCGACCCGACTGCTTCGAGCTGCCAAGGTCCAGCAGGCCGGCTGCTTGGAGCAGCCGGCCTGCTCGGCCTCTATTGTGCAACACCGCTACAGCTTCGGCGGCGTTACCGTAATCGTTGAAGGCGGCATTTCCGGCGGGCGCGGCATGCCCGAACCGCTTCGTGTCGAGGGACGCCACGGCGGTGGCTGCGGTATCGTCTGCTGCCTCAGCCCGATGCCCAGCGGATGATCCAGTTCTCGCTGTGCCAGGTATTCCCAGGGAGTGCCTCGGTTTGCGTCGACGCACCGCTGGAGCAGCCGAAACGCCTCCTCGGCCTGCGCGAGCGTCGCCGCATTGCCGCGCAGCTCCGACGACGATTCGAACGTGAACCAGTTTGTCTGCGGGTTGAGCGATTGAGGAAGCATCTTGCAGGCGGTAAGGTACTCGGCGCATCGTACTTGAACGGCCAGCAGCCGCCCGCGCGTCAAGTCGTACCACGCACGCCACCGAGGCGAAGTCTCCTTCTCGTACAGCTCTTCCATGCCGTTGGGACCGAACTGGCTGAGTCCAACTTGCGTCGTCCGCATCAGGCCGGCGCAGATTGCAGACCGGTATCGGACAACCATTCCCAGCCGGCTGTGAAACTCGCTCTGCGAAACATACTCCTTCGACGAACTCAGAAACTCCATGGCAGGCAGGGCCCGGCTGCCCCCCCGCAACGTCATGTTCGCAACTGTCACGATGGCCCGCCGCAGCGGATTGTGCTTCAGGTCGTTTTCCAACTCCGTCACAGACCGGTAGTCGGGCACGTACGGCTCCAACGTCTCCAGGCGGAAGGGGCCCCGATCGGCCGGCCGATCAAAAATGGTGTAGCTTCCCCCGGTCTCCATCGCTAGCCGGGTGAGCGGATAGGGCCCGAATCCGGCAGCGATGCCCTCCAACTGCCGCCCGCCGTACCATGCCGGGAAGCCGTCGATCAGTCCGCGTCCCGCTTGTTGGTCGCTCGGCGATCCGCTGCTCTCCGAAAGCGACAGCGTTTCGTACCAGTACGGCAGCGAGAACCGCTCGGGCAGCGCGGAGTCGGGGCCGCGGTCGACCGGCAAGTTGAAAACCTGCCCCGTGGGGCCGTGCTCCCAGACCTGCGTGCCGATCTCCCGTCCCAGAATCGCCGAGGGCCCCACGATGGATACGGTGATGCGGTTCTTCCTGCACAGCGCGATGAGCTGTTCAAGCAAGATCCAGTCGTCGCCCGACTCGTCGGTCCAGACGACGATTCGAATCGCATCTTTCCAGCCCTTGCGGTACTTGCGAGCCGCCCAGCCCACAGCGGTGAACACGTTCTCGACACCCGACTTGTCGAACGGCGCTTCCAGGATGGCTTTGACCACCCGGTTGCCGAACTTCGTCGACGGCTCCACTTCCTGCACGTCGGCGCCGAAGGCGACCGCCGCATTGATCAACTGGTTGGAATCCTCATCCTCCTCCTGCTTCAACTCCTCTAGAAAGGCAAGCAACTGATCGGCGACCCGCGGCCGGTCGTCGGCCAGACTGATCGACGCGTCGATCATCCAGACAACCAGCAGCTTGCCGAGTTCAAGCTCCTTCTTGATTTCCTCAAGGATACCGCCGGTAGCGTCTCCGACGGTCTGGGCCTGGCGGAGCCGACCGGTGATCGGCTGGTTCATCGCATTGGGTGCCGTCCACGTTCGGGTCAACTCTTCCAGGGTGAACGGCATGTCGATGCTCATCTTGGTATCGACCGCCATCGCAACCTGAAACGGCTCAAACACCGAAAGGTGGGCCACGCTCTCCTCGCCGCCCATCGAATCCCGCAGAGGCGCCGCGTCGATCTCCTGAATGGCGGGCGACTCGATGTCCAGCACCGCCTCGTCGACAACGAAGTCGTCCGGGTCGGCCAGCCAGGCTGCGTTGAGTGTGCCGGTGCCGGTGCCCCGCGTCACCTCCGAGACCATCAGCCCCAGCAGAATAAAGATCGCCAGGTGGAAAACGGCCGACGTCAGAAACGGCAGCAGCATCCCAACGGCAAGTGGCCGTTCCTCAAAAAGATCGTCTTCGACCGGCTGTTGTGGAGCGGCTGACGGAAGCGGCGCTGCCTGGTGCGGAAGGCGGGATGCCGCACCCTCGGGTGGACCGCCCTGGGGTGGAGCCGGTGAGAGTTGTCCTTGGGCGAGAGGTTGAGCCTGGGCATAGCCGAATCCCTGCATCTGCTGAATGGCAATCCATGCCGGCATCCACTGCCCATCCTCACCCCGGCGGACCGGCGTAGCCGGGTGGATCTGCGCACCGGAGACGGATTCCTTCAGCCCGCTATCCGTTAGCGGGCCAAGGCTCTCGCCGTTCAGCCAGTAGTACCATCGCTCCGGCATGATTGGCTCGCACTGTGTGGCGCATGGGACCCTACTCCCATGCTAACCACTTCAGTCAAGCCGGGGAACAACAAAGCCCGGAACGAGCGGACGGACGGTTCCACTGCCGGGCCATCAGGATGGCTGTCCCATGCAGGTTCCGCTTGCCGAGTGCACCCGCATCGGTCCGGGTCGATCCGTTGGAACAGAACCGGACCAGAAGAGGCAGGTCCGGGGATTGCCCTGAGTGATTCTATCTCATCCATCGTGGCCAGCAGTTGGCACAGGACCGTTGCCAAATGCAGGAATGGATCCTAAAATAGCGAGAATTCGGAAAGCGGTGAGAACCGAGGTGCTCTTGCCGAAATCCTTGTCCAGCAAAGACTTTAAGAGTGATGATCCCCACCTCGTCCGGCAACCTCCGGAGCTGAAGATTACCGGTTCGAACCCTGTCGGGGTTACTTGCAGCGTAAGACATTATGCCAGTTCCCGGAGTTTGGGTTGGCGTCTGGTACAGAATGGGACAAGTGCGGCGTACCATCTTATCCGAAGTAAGAGCGAAGGGCGGTGCCGGAGCCTTCGCTTACCGTTTGGGTTTGCATTGGGGGATACCGCCAGTGGTGTGCGGCTTCCGATCCGCTCCGTGTAAACCGATGGAGCGCTCTTACGCGTCCGAAGCTGCCGGTGTGGAAAAGGGTGCCAAGCCCGGGCGGCCAGGAGGCACAGAGCAGGTGTAAAACCTTAAAAACTTGCGTCCGTAGCTCAATTGGATAGAGCATCGGTCTTCGGAACCGAGGGTTGGGGGTTCGAGTCCCTCCGGGCGTATTTTTCTGGCGACGGGGCGTTGTCGCCATAGCTTGCGGTACAACAATCTCCTACGAGTGCTTGCCTCGTCTCCACCTTTCCGGCAAGCGATCGTTCTTCTCGCATAGATACCCTTCTCCGGATGACGGTTGCGACCCACCATTCTGCAGGCAGAAGTAGCCCTCGCCGTGACAGGTCTTGCCGTAGATACCATTCCGATCGTCGACGAACAGGCCGCCTGTCCTCTCGGCCGAAAACGTCGGGCCTTCGGACTCAGTAGACCACCGTCCTCATTTAGGTTTCTGGCTTCCGCGTACTCAGGGCCGCTGGTCAGCACAACTGCAACGCTCGATTGGTTGAGCATCCGTGTGATCGGCCGCTCCCGTCCAACCACTTTACGATAAGGGGAATCGACACATGGTCGGGACCAGCGAAAATACCATCACCCTGACACGCCAGGCCCTGTATGATCTGCTATGGTCTACGCGGATTAGCAAGGTGGCGTCCAGTTTCGATCTCTCGCAAGCCGCCCTCCTGCGGATTTGCGCTCGCTTCGAGATTCCTATTCCGCCGACGGGTTATTGGTACAAGAAGAAACATGGCCTCCCTGTCCGGCGGATACGGCTGTTAGATTGGACCCATGGACCGGAGCCGGAAATCGCAATGCGATCGCAAGGGGATGGGCACGACGCTTCTGCTCCCAGTGGAGAATCCCGGGTCGAGCAGTTGGCGATCATTAGTTTCCGATGGGAGGATGGTGTAGCAAAGCTGACGCGAGAGCAGCTCTACGAACTGCTGTGGTCTACGCCTACGCGAAAGCTGGCTGCCGCATTCGGGCTATCAGACGTCGGGTTGGCGAAGGTGTGCAAGAAGCATCACATCCCGCGACCTCCACTCGGCTATTGGGCGAAGAAGGAGCACGGCAAGCATGTCGATCAGATTCCGCTGCCGACGCTGAATGATGAAAAACTGAAAGAGATACGCTTTCACGTTGCACATCAGACACAGGAGAATCGTTCAGGAAGCGGCGATGTATCCCGACAACCGACGATTGAAGTTCCAGATCGTCTGACTTCTCCGCTTCCAATCATTAGCGCGACGAACGATGCATTGCGCAGTGCAACACCGGACCAACATGGACTGGTGACAGCGACCCAGCAGGAAACGCTGGCGATTCGTGTGGCTCCACAGTCCATCGCACGTTGCCTCCGTATCGCCAACGCTCTCGTCAAAGCCTGGGAGGAACTAGGTGGCACTGTCGATGTTTCCGCGAAGGACTATTGTGGGAACAGGGTTATCGGCATGAAGTTTCAGGACGATATGGTGCTGCTGAGTATCTCCGAGGAGATCGAGCGGGTGGAGGTGGGACGAAAGGACAACGGATTCCGGTGGCGAGACTGGAAACACAAGCCCACGGGCAGGCTGGTGTTTCAGATCGAAAGTTGCGGGTGGGGCGAACGGAGACGATGGGCCGATGGCAGCAAGCAGCGCCTGGAGAACATCCTTCGCCGGGTCGTCGATGGCCTGATGAAGCATATTGAGCTGAATCGACTGGCTCGCTTGGACGAAGAATGCACCAAGCGGCAACGCGAGCAGGTACACAGCGTGCGGTCGCGCCGTGAGCGGCGGGCGAAGGAAGAGAAAGAGCGGCAGGAATCGCTTTTGAAGGATACGGCAAACTGGCACCATGCGCAGCAGATCCGGGCGTACCTGAAAGTCATCGAGAGTGGCGTATCTTCGGGAACACTTGTTACCAAAGACCCCAGCAGGTTCCAGGAATGGTTGGATTGGGCATCTTGGTATGCGGACTCCGTGGACCCACTGATCAAAGCCCCGCCGAGACTGGAGGAGCCGGAGAAGGCGAAGAATGTACCCATCGACCAACTCGACTTGACTAGCCGAACGAAGCCACTCGTGCTTTCACTTGGCGCGAAGGATACGGACGAACTTTACCGGGTTGAGCGATCCAGAGTGGACCAGGCTGCTGGAGGTTACGCCTCGAGTCAGTGGAGCGAGATTTGCCGGGTGTTGGAAGGGCTTCGGTACGATATGACCGGTCGATCGTATTACGACTATTAGTACGGACCAAGGATCTTGAAGGAATGATTGGTAACAATGCTCGCGGTCTTCCAAACTAGCGGTCAACAGGTGCTCTTCCGATGGAGCCATCAGACCTTGCCTTTTCTGCCTGAGTAAGGGCAAGTTTGAGTAGACCACCCTGACGTAACAGGCTCGGCCGATCGACTGGCCAACCTGCTGGGCTTCTTCAATGCCGGTCCTCTGCCGCTGCTGGATAGCGATTCGTCGCGACCGCACGACCAGCGACAGAAAAGAAAAAGAGAAAAGAAAAAGGGACATCACTGATATTGGCGGAGTTTTCCGGCGAAGTTAGGATGTCGGCATGCCACGAACCGCCCGAGCCACCGAAGCCGACACCGTCTACCATGTCCTCAACCGAGGGAACGGGCGAATGCGGCTGTTTCACAAACCGGGCGACTACGAAGCGTTCGAAAGGGTGCTGGCGGAGGGGATCCAGTGGTATGCGGTCGAACTGCTGACGTACTGCCTCCTTCGCATACATTGACACCTCGTCGTGCGCCCCAAGACCTACAAGGCGTTAGGACAATGGATGGGCTGGGTGGGAGTGACGCATGTCCGGCGACACCACGAGCGTTACCATTCTCGTGACGGCAGCCATCTCTACCAGGGCCGGTTCAAGGGTTTCCCCGTCGCCGAGGACGAGTACTTTCTCACGCTCTGCCGTTACGTGGAGGCCAATGCGTTGCGAGCGAATCTGGTGGACCGGGCCGAGCAGTGGCAGTGGAGCGGGCTTTGGGGGCGTCTGCACCGCGTGGGCGGCTTGCCGCTGAGCCCCTGGCCGGTGGAGCGTCCGCGAGGCTGGGTGGCATGGGTCAACGCTGCGATGCCGGAGGAGCAACTCGACGCTTTGCGGGAGTGCGCAGCGAGGTCGTCCGTTCGGTTCGGCCGCCTGGGTGGAGACCACCGCCGCGCGTCTGGGCCTCGGCTTCACCTTGCGCGGCCCCGACTGCCCTCGCAAGATAATAGACAATCAGTGATGTCCCCTCTTTCAGCAATCGAGGCGACGACATGGCCAAGCGAAGAGCGGGCGCCGGATCGATAACAAAGGAATTTCCGCTGCGCGCGTTGGACCGCACGATTCAGGCCGTGCGGCCAGGAATGACGTACCAGCAACTCAGGGAAGTCGCAGGCCGGATAACCAGCGATGCTATTCCCGCTCTTCTTGCGAATCGATGGCTCCGTCTACGTGACGACGGAACCATCGTTTTCGACCAATTCCTTTCACTTGCAGATTCAGAGGGCCTGGATTCTCCTCGAATTCGCAAGATCATGTACTTCGTCTGGATGTTCCGCGAACCGCGTCTGCGACGATTCGTCTGCGAAGTCGTATCTGGTCGCGACGGACATTGGCGCGTCAGTAATCTTGTACGCAAATCGAATTCCGCCTTCTTCGAGGAATTCTTCGGCACAGAAGCGGCTGTAAAAGCACGATCCAACTTCGAGCAATTCTGCCTCGAAGCAGGCATCTTCGATAGAGCCGCGGGCGCGATTCATCTGGAAATCAATGATGGCTGGTTAACGGACGCGATGAGCGTCGCAGCCCAGCATGTGCGCAATCCCGCAGTGCGTCGGTCAATGGTCAACGCACCGGCGGAGTATCTCATTTCGAATGGATGGAACGCCTTGGCAAATGCCACCGTGGAGGAGTTGCGCGGTTTTTCCGGGACAGTTCTTGCCGAAACCGAGCCGCTCGAGGACGAAGAGATCCGGAATCGAGGGGTTTCGCAGAGTCGTCCGTGGAATCGCACAAGGCCAACGCATTCCGGACGTCGCTCCGCCACAATCGTCGTAGACATGGTGGCAAGGGAGCGGGCCAACAGCGCACATTTCATGCTGGAGCAGATTACCGCTGCGGCAGCCAGAGCCAGCGGTTACGATCCTCAATATAACGATCAAATCGACATACACTTCGCGGTCACTGGCGGTCAGGTATTGACAGAGATTAAGAGCTGCCATGCAGGAAATATTCACAGCCAGGTCCGCAAAGGTATTAGCCAGTTGCTCGAGTACGAATTCGTCTACCGATTCATTCTCGGCGAAGTCGTCATGCGGTTGCTTGTTACGGAGATACGACCGGCTGGCGAAGAAGCCTGGTTGCTCGACTACTTGGAATCGCTTCACATCCTGCTCGCATGGAAAGAACCGGGTGAGAGTCGCTTGGTCACCTGCATGGCGATCCCACCAGCTCTCACTGCTGTGCTCACTCATGTTGACTAAATGGAGTTGAAATGGAATTAACCCACAGAATGGCGCAAAGGAAAGCACAATGGGCTTAGAACTGATTCCGCAAAGCCTTCACAAGAGATATACGATCACCGAACGGGAGCACGCATGCGCAATTCTTGCCGCAGACTTTCCTGAGCAATTCAAAGACATACTCGACTGCCTCAAGGCGTTCACCCTCAAGAAGAGTTACATCCTGGAGCAAGGCGGAGGCCGGTCTCCGGTATCATTCGTGCTCGACGGCTTCCTCTCGGGCATTGATCCTAAGTACTTGGAAAACAAGAGCAAGAGAACGACCAAGCATCAGCACTCGATCATCCAGCCGATTGGCCCCATCCAGGGACGCGGGTGGTCCGAGAAAAAATTCGACATCAAGATCGAAGTAGATGGTAATCCGGTTCCGATCCCGACCCACAAGATCGACAACTTCAAGCAACTGTCCCATCAACCGCGAGGTGTGGGCGTCGAGGTCGAGTGGAACAACAAGGACCCGTTTTACGACCGGGACTTGAACAACTTCCGTCTCCTGCGACAGCTCAATGTCCTATCAGTCGGCGTCATCATCACCCGACTGACGGAGCTTCAGCAGGTGTTCGATGAATTGGGAAAGGGTCAGTCTTATGGCTCCGCAACGACCCACTGGGATAAACTCATTCCGAAGGTTGACGGCGGCGGCGCGAGCGGATGCCCGCTGCTGTTGATAGGGCTGGGACTGAATTGCTACGACCCCCATTCTTAGCCGATCCGTTTACCGGGCCTGTGTAAGGAGGATAGATGGGGCGGGTTTTCAAGTATGTATCCACCTCATCGCCCCAGGATATCCATCCCTCACGTCGCTCTCTTGCGAACATTTCCAGGTATGGACCGGGGCTGCACGCCTCGATGATCTCGTAGAGTTCATCCGGCTTGCGTGAGTGCTCCTGCTTCCGCGTCTGGATGATGTTCGTCTGACGTCGGCCTGGCTGAAGGGTCCGCAGGCTTCCTCTCACGCCGAACAGAATGAGCTCGGTGACGTTCCGGAAGTAGAATCCAACACCTCTTCCATCCGGTCCTCCGTCCTTGCGGACTTTGAACCAGACAATGTTTGTTTTGTACTTGAATCCCCATGCCTTCATGATCGACAACCCCTCCATCAAGAGGGCGTTCGGACACCACATGTAGAGATGGGATTTCGGGAGCGTAAACTCCCCGACCGGTAGAGCGGCAATCTCGTCGAAGCTCATCGTCCGGTAGCGCTTGAGCCGCTTGTGTTCCGGGGCGACCTTTCCAGTCCGGTTGTCGAATCGCCACGGAGGATCGATCAACACGGTTCCAAACCGTCCCTTGAACCCGTCCAACAGGTCGTCGCTCATCCGCGCCTCCTGACTTCTCCCCAGATCGAAGTCATTATCTGGCCTCTGCTAGCATCCAGCAACACCCACCCCCTATTGGTGCTTCCAACATCGTCCAGGCTTCCGAAAACCTTACCCAACCGCGAAGATCGGGCACCCCTTCACCTCGCAGACGGGGGGCTTCTTGAACTTTGGCCGTTCGGTTTGACGATTCGCAAGTATTGCTCCCCGGAGTCAGGAATGGCGGAGAGGCCGCACGTCTCGCACTAGTTCCCGGCGGCGGTCACGATCGCACGGTGCCATGCCTTGAGATAAAGGGTGCGATTGTACAGCGAGAGGAGCAAGAAACATTCCCGGCAAACAAGTCTGGACCCGCTGTCCTTGTGGCACTCGCCGCAGGTATCCGTGCCGCCCGTAACGAGATCCATCCAGCCGTCGGCGTTCAAGTGGCCGATGTCCAGCACTTGAAGGTATTCGATTTCATCAGCGGCCTCTCATTGGGCAGCGCCACTTTGGATGACGCTATCGGCACTAAGTGTTTTAGGACCGGAGAGTTGCGTCAAGTGGGCGATCGAGATTGCGATGCCGGAAAGTTGGGCCAACAACCCGGCGCGCCGCAGAAAAACTTCGTCACGGCGCGTCGCCATTGGCGTCGACGTGCCGCAGAAACACTGCGTTCAGTCTCATCAGCTCACTGCCATGAGCTTTCACCACCTCGGCCTTCAGGATGGCCGGCCCCTTATCCAGCCTCAGCGTTCCCAAGTGAAGCCGCTCGAAAACATCGGCGGTCGGCGTGGGCGGCGGACTGCATTCGACCGACTCGCCGCCGACGCTGATCCTCAGCGTCCCGCCGCCGCGAGCCGATCGGCCATAGCGGATTGCCATCTCGTACCGGCCGCCCCGCAATACGTCGAGCTTCCATGCCGCGTGTTCGCCCGGATCCTTCCAGCCCTCGATCGTGTCCCAGTCGTAGCCGCGGAATACATACTCGATGTTCGGGCCCTGCCACTTCGCCCAACTCGGCTGAATCTCCACCGCCGGCTCGTCGGGGTGACCCACCGGGATCGGCACCGGTCGGTACTCCACTCCCGCCGTCACCTCGCCGAACCATCGAAGGAATTCTCTCCGAAGCCGACCTGCAATCTCCGGGTGGTCGCCGATCGCGTTGGCTGTCTCACCGAAATCGTTCTCGAGGTCGAAAAGCTGCCAGTTCTTCTCCGTGGCCTTCTTGCCGGTGCCGACCTGGCAGCACAGCTTCCATCGCTGTTCGGAAATCGCCCAGCGGCTGTCCGGATTCGGGAAATAACGGTCCCAGGCGTGGTAAACATACTCATGGTGTCGTTGTCCGCTGCCGGCCTCCAACAGTGGCAGAAGACTCTTGCCGTCGATTCTGCGATTCTCCGGTAGCGGCACGCCGGCCAATTCGCAAAACGTGGGGAAAAGATCGACGTGCGAGCACTGCGCTTCGACATGGGCTCCGGCGGGAAAGCGTCCCGGCCAGCGGACGAACAGCGGCACGCGGACGCCTCCTTCGTAGATCGATCCTTTCCGACCCTTGAGGCCGGCGTTGTAATGGCTGCTCACCCCGCCGTTGTCGGTCATGAACAGCACAACCGTGTTGTCGGTGAGCTTCCATTCGTCCAGCCTATCGAGCAGCCGCCCGAGATTCTGATCGAGGATGTCGATCATCGCGTAGATGCGGGCCTCGCGAAGCTCCAGCCCCCGTTCGAGATACTTGGTGATATGAGCGTCGCCGCGAGGCTGGCCGTCGTGGCTGGTGCCCACGACATGCGGCGAATGCGGTGCGTTATACGCCAGGTAACAGAACCAGGGTCGATCGCCGCTCGTTTCGACGAACTCGATTGCCGCATCGGTGAAAAGGTCGGTGACGTAACGGCGTGCCTCAACCGGCTTCCCGTTGTGGAAGATCTGGTCCGGATAGTCGTATTCGTCGATGTGTCCGTGGTAATGCCCCAGGAACTCATCGAACCCGCGGTTCTGCGGCTGATAGGGAGCGTACTTGCCCAAATGCCACTTGCCGAAGCAGCCGGTGCGGTAACCCGCCCTCTTAAGCACCTCCGCGATCGTGACTTCGCCAAGTCCGAGCGAATCCCCGCCGAAACGCGTGTTGTACAGCCCCGTGCGGAAGCAGTAGCGGCCGGTCATCAACCCCGCGCGAGTCGGAGCGCACACCGGTGCCGCATAGAATCGCTTGAAATCGACCCCCTCCTGCGCCAACCGGTCCATGACAGGCGTATCGATGTCCTTGTTGCCTCGCATGCCCACGTCCCACCAGCCCTGGTCGTCGGTGAGGATAAAGAGGATATTCGGCTTGTCGGCGGCGAAAACACTTCCCGCCAATAGAAGTACGATTGCCCCGAAACAACAAAGTCGGCACGGCATCTGTGGTCCTTTCTTCTCAATTGTCAACGGGTTGCCGGTACTTCCGAAATCCTGCCGTTCATTATTCCTCGATTCTGCGCCAGTATAGCTATCTGGTGGAGGTGGTGTCACGCCAGCAAGCTCGCAAACAATCGAGGAACCTCCGTGACATTCTGTCGCCCTTTATTGCGTCATGCCGGACAACTCGTCGCACAATCGGGCAGCTTTGGGTGACGGAAAACCAACGGGTGCTTGTTGCTTTCCTTGGTATGAGGTTTGCATTCCCTCCCACCAGTTGCCGGTCCCAATGACTATCCATGGGAGACAAGAGACGATGAGAACCGCACGATACCTTTTGATCTGTGGAGTTTCAGCAGCCGCCATCTTTGCCGTATCCGGAGCTTGGTCTCAGGACGGACTTGGCGAGAGAATCGGCGAAACGTTGGACCGCACCGTCGGGCAGTTGCGTGAGCAGACCGGTGAACTGGCCGAGGACTTGCGAGCCGGGTTTGCCAGGGCCAAAAGAGCAGTCGACCGGATGAGCGTGGAAGCTCGAGTGTATGCCCGTTTGCATTGGGACAAAGATCTCGGTGATGCCGAGCTTTCGATCGATGTCGAGGACGATGGCGCTGCGGTGATCGAGGGCGTTGTCAAGAGCGAAGACGCCAAGGCCAAGGCAAGCCGACTCGCGGAAGACACCGTCGGGGTCACTCGCGTGGCAAATCGACTCAAAGTCGCTCCGGCGACGAATCGCTGAGCGGCAGCAATGGCTTAGTCCGCCGCCCCCTCGGCACTCGCGCGAACCTTTACCGCTCGCGACGATCTCCTTTTCCCCAGAGCCTCCCCCACGGCCGCGGCGGACTACGGTGCGCAGCGTCGAACCGGAGTCGCCGGTTAGCCGCGGCGGCGGACTGGGGTTTCGGTTTTTTCTCGGGCGCGGCCATGAGGATCGTCCACGTCTGGTATGAGCCTATCCCAAAACCGCTGGGGGCTGGCTCATTTTGCGGAGTCTTCGGAGCAAAATGTGCCTGTCCCCTCGGCTCCGGTTTTGGGGCTCTAAGTCGGGATGTTGACACCAGCGAGAGGATAACAGCGCGGCCGAGCATTCAGCAAGGGAAATCGTGAAAGGCAGGGGCGGAACACCCCACCCGCTGGCTTTTTCCGGGCCGTTCTGGTACTCTACTAGGCGGCTGGTTGCCAGCCCGGCGGCTTCGCTGCTGCTACCTTCGCCAAGTTGATTCCTGGAGGGCCCGGATGGCCACTGCGACGGAACCAAACACGACTTCCCCGAAGACGCGGACCAAGCCCCACCGGGAAGATCTCAAGGCAGGCGAAAACCTGTGCTCGTTCTGCACGGCGAAGTGCTGCCGGTACTTCGCCCTGCCGATCGACACGCCCACCGACTGGGCCGATTTTGAGTACATCCGCTGGTACCTGTTGCACGACCGGGCGACCGTCTTCGTGGAAGACGACTCCTGGTACCTTCTGGTCCACACGCGTTGCAAGCACCTCCGCGACGACAATCTCTGCGGCATTTACGAGACCCGGCCGCAGATCTGCCGCGACTATACCACCGACAAATGCGAATACGAGGACGACTGGGTCTACGACCAGTATTTCGAGACCGCCGAACAGGTCGAGGAGTACGCCGAGGCGGTGCTTGGCCCTCGCAAAGGCCGCGGTTTGCGCGGTCCGAAGCCCGATCCACTTAAAGTTCTCCATTTCGGCTGAAGCCGACCAAGAGCCCATCCCAGAACCGCGAGAGAAGAAGGGGACAGGCACATTTTACTCCGAAGACTCCACAAATAAGCCAGTCCCCGAGGGTTTTGGGATAGGCTCCAAGCAATTTGAATCGATCCATGCCGCGCATCCAACCCCGCACCCTGAAGGGCTTTCGCGATTACCTGCCCGACGCCATGATCCCGCGCGAGCGGCTTATCGACACCGCTCGCAAGGTGTACCGCTCCTACGGTTTCAGCCCCATCGATACGCCTGCCCTCGAGTACCTGGAGATCCTCGCCGGGAAGGGAAGCGAGGAAACCGACAAGCAACTCTATAAATTCCAGGACCACGGCGATCGATGGGTCGGTCTGCGGTTCGACCTGACCGTTCCCCTGGCCCGCTTCGCCGCTCAGCACATCGGAGAGCTGGGAACGCCGCTGAAACGGTATCACATCGCGACTGTATGGCGAGGCGAAAACACCCAACGCGGTCGTTACCGCGAATTCATGCAGTGCGACTTCGACACGATCGGTACCCGCTCCGCCGCTGCCGATATCGAGACGGTCCTGGTCGTCCATGACCTGTTCCAGGCCATCGGGTTCGATCAATTCTCGATCCGGCTCAACAACCGAATGATCCTGACCGGGCTGTTGGAGCGGCTGGATCTCGCCGACCGGGCCGTTCCCATCCTTCGGGCCCTGGACAAACTCAAGAAGATCGGCCCCGAAGCGGTAGGCGCCGAAATGGCCTCGACGGCGCAGGCAACGGAAGCCCAGGCCCGCGAGGTGCTGCGCTTGGCGGAAATCGCGGGCTCCAACGACGACGTCCTCAGGCAACTCGAACCATTGGTGACCGGCAGCGCCACGGGCGAGACCGGTCTGGCCAGGCTCCGTTGCATACTGGCGGCCGTCCAGGCCGCGGGCGTCGACCCGTCGCGAGTGAAACTCGACGTTTCCATCGCGCGAGGGCTCGACTACTACACCGGCACCATCCTGGAGACGTTTCTCGATGCACTTCCCGGCATCGGCAGCGTCTGCTCCGGCGGACGATACGACAATCTGGCGGAGTTGTATACGAACCAGGAATTGCCGGGCATTGGCGCCTCGCTCGGTTTGGATCGGCTGCTGGCGGCAATGGATGAGCTGAAAATGATCGAGAAGGTAGCCACGCCGGCTCCCGTATTCATCCCTTACTTCGACGAGAACCGCCTGCACGATTATCTGCGGATTGCGGCTGCGATCCGTGCCGCGGGCATCGGCGTCGAGGTATTTCCCGAAGCCAAGAAGCTGGGCCAGCAACTGAAATACGCCGATCGCCGCGGGTTCCGCGTGGCCGTCATTGCCGGGGAAAACGAATTCGCCGCCGGCGCTTGCCAGGTCAAAGATCTGGCTGCCGCCAGACAGCAAGACGTTCCGTTGGATCCTGAAGCGAAGAGCATCGTGGCTGCCATCCGGAAGATATTAGGTCCTTGAGCTCGCTCACATGGCCAACCGCGACAACCACTACGAGTCGGCCTTCGAGGAGTACCTCCGCAGCCGCCGGGTGCCGTACGTCGCGGTGGATGAAGCCCGCCGCAGCCTTATGGCCAACGGCGAATCGATCAAGAGTCTGGATTTCATCGTTGCCGCGCCCGGCCCGTGGAGCTGGCTGGTCGATGTTAAAGGCCGGCGATTTCCGGCGGGCGAGGAGCAGAAGCAGTACTGGAAAAACTGGTCGACCCAGGACGACCTGCGGAGCCTCGCCCGGTGGGAATCCCTTTTCGGCGAGAGCTTCCGCGGCCTGTTCGTCTTCGCCTACAACATCGTGGGAGATCGTGCCCCGCTGCCGCCCGACCAGCTCTTCGAGTGCCGAGGCGCTCTCTACGGCTTCGTCGGCATTTCGCTGACCGACTATGCCGGCTGGGCCCACCTGATCTCGCCAAGCTGGGACACGGTGGCCATGCCTACGGTCGACTTCCGGCGGCTCGCCCGACCGATCGACGATTTCCTCGCAGAGCGCGTCGCTTGACCGCGGTGCTCGACGGCTCTTGGTCAACCTCGGCGGACCTGATCGCGAATGGCGATCAGCTCTTTCATCACGGGATAGACGCTCTGCCGCGAGCCGATCATCCCGAACGCATCGTGGAGCATGCGATACAATTCGTCAAGCCGGGAGTAGATTTCGGCGGCGGCTTTGCGGGGGCGGTAGACGGTGCCGCTCACGCCCGTCATCCGGCGCTGGGCCTGTTCCGTCGACTTGTACGCCCCGCCGACCACCGCGCCGAAGATCGCCGCCCCCAGCGCGCAGGTCTGGGCCGAGCGGCTGATCTTCATCGGCCGGTTGCAGACGTCGGCGTAGATTTGCATCACGAACGGGTTTTTCTCGGCGATGCCGCCGCAGTTGACGACTTCCTTCACTGCAATGCCGTACTCTTCCAGCCTCCGGATGATCGCCAGGGCCCCGAAGGCAGTCGCTTCGATCAGAGCCCGGTAGATCTCCGGCGCAGTTGTGTGGAGAGTCTGGCCGACAAGCAGGCCGCTCAGCAGCGGGTCGACGAGCACCGTGCGGTTGCCGTTGTTCCAGTCGAGGGCCAGCAGCCCGCTCTCGCCGGGGCGGATTTGCTCGGCTTCGCGGGTGAGGTTCGCGTGCGGGTCGCCCTTAGCGGTGTACTTCGACGGCGTGAGGCTCTGGACGAACCAGTTGAAGATGTCGCCGACCGCCGATTGCCCCGCTTCCAATCCGTACATGCCCGGCACGATGGAACCGGGCACGATCCCGCACAGTCCGGGCACGTCGGCCAGGTCCTGGTCCATCGGAACGACCATCATGTCGCAGGTACTGGTGCCAATGATCTTGACCAGGGTGCCAGGCTTGATCCCGGCTCCGACGGCCCCGGCATGGGCGTCGATCGTGCCAACGGCCACCGGAGTGCCCGGCGGCAGCCCGATCTTTTTGGCCAGCTCCGCGGTAAGCCCGCCGGCTTTCTGATCGGCGCAAGCCGCGGGCGCTCGAAACCGCTGCCGCACCGCCACCAGGTCGGGATCGATCGAGGCCAGGAACTCTTCGCTCGGCAGACCGCCCCATGCTTCGTGGTACATCCCCTTGTGGCCCGCCGCGCAGATGCACCGCGGCATCGTTTCCGGGCGGCTGTTGCCGGTGACGTAGGCGGGCACGAAGTCCGACTGCTCGACCCAGGACCAGGCCGCGCGGAACGCCTTGGGGCTCGTTCGCTTGCAGTGGAGGATCTTGGACCAGAACCATTCGGAGCTGTACGTGCCGCCGCACTTGGCCAGGTAGCCCGTGCCGCTCTGCCGGGCCTTTTCGGTGATCTCGGCCGCCTCGGCATAGGAGGTGTGGTCTTTCCAAAGCCAGGCGTAGGCGGCCAGGTCGCTGTTGAACTTGGGATCGGCGGCAAGCGGGTTGCCTTCGCGGTCGACCGGCAGCGGAGTGGAGCCGGTGGCGTCGATGCCGATGCCGACCACGCGATCGGGAGCGAAACCGGTCTGTTTCTTCGCTGCCTTGACCGCTCCTCGGATCGATTGGACGAAGCCTTCGATATAGTCGGCCGGGTTTTGACGGGCGAGGTTGGGATCCTTCGCGTCGAGCAGGATGCCCTGCTCGCCGCTGGGGTAATTGTAAACATGGCCGGCCACCTCGCTGCCGTCGGAAACGTCGACGACCAGTGCCCGCACGCTGTTGGTTCCGAAATCAACACCGATCGCGTAACCGCGGTTCTGCGACTTTGCCATCGAAGATCCTTTCGCTCTATTTTTCATCGGCTCCGAGCAGCTTGCGCATCGCTTCCATCAACACACCTTCCACCTCCGGCGCGACCTTCGACGCCCCGGGACTTCCTTCGTAGCCGCCCTGACGAAAGATCTCGGCGGTGCCGATATAGCCCGGGGCATATTCTCCATAGGCCGCCATGGCGACGAACAGCTCCGGCTGGAGCTTCTGCGCGGCGAGTTGGTATTCGACGAGCAACTCGCCCGGCATGTGCAGCACGCGCGCGTCGTTCAGCGCAAGGCAGGCGATGTCCACCGGATCGCCGCTTCGGCACCGGCGCAACCAGACCAGATTCTTCGCGGCGTACCAGCGGTCCGAGGGCTCCGCTTTTTCGTTCGCGACCGTGGCGGCCAACGCTTTCTCGTCCATGTGCGGGGAAACCGGCAAAAGGACCGACTGGACCGACCAGGCCAAGTTCTGCGCCGCAAGCGGCTCTCTGCGGATGTTCTCCCACGCCTGTTTCATCCCTGCGGCGACACGATCGGCGAGGACTTGCCGGTTCTCCGGAGAGCCGTCGTTCCACTTGCCGGCGCCGATATTGCCGCCCGCGCCGGTGAAATGGATGTGCGGGACACCCGTTTCTTCCTGCCGCGCGTTTCGGGCCAGGCCCGGGAAGTCCGGATTAGCCATCCCGGTGCGGTAGTAGCTCTGCGGATGCGTGGCGTAGTAGGTCAGCACGGCGATCGGTTCGTCGCGTTGGAAGAAAGCGATGAGCTTTAGTTCCGGATCGATCAAGCCGGCGGGGAAGTCGCGGATTTTCGGATCCTTGCAGGCCGTCCAGCGGGTGTACTGCACCTTTCCGTCGGGGCCGAGGATCCGCCGGTTCGAGGCGACTTTCTCTACGATCCCGACGCCCGTGCCGAGATGGGTCACCTCCTTGGCGTTCTCGATTGCCGTCTTGATGGCGCCGGCCGCGCGGCGGATGACATCATTGGCGAATGCCACGTCGAATCCGACGCCGCTCAGCCCGTGCGGTTCGAGGAGATCATCGGCCGCAAAGTCGCATCGAGGCGCGTCGTGCTGATGGATCGTATGCACGGCCACCCGCCGGGGTTCCGTTCCCGCCGCTTCGGCAAACGCCTTGCGAAAGGCGGTCTGGCCGCCGTTGCTGATCCCGATCCAGTCGACGGCGCACAGGACGATCGGCTTGCCGGCCCCGGTGAGAACGATTCCGCGACAGCTCAGCGGAGTCTGAACGCCCTTGGCCGGGTCGTAGGCCAGGGGACTCCCGACGGGCGGCGATGCGTCGACGGCGAACGTGCCGACACGAATCGGCTCGGCGGCGAACAAGCCTTGTGCAGAAAACAGCCCAAGAGCAAGAACACATAGCACGCATCGATTCATGAGGTTGCTCCCGTTTCGATGGGGTGACGAAATTCTATTTCTCGCGATCAACTTCGGAGTCCCAGCATTGCCTCGCGGGCCTTGCGGTACTCTTCCTTCCCCTCCGCACTTCCGCAAATGCTCCACTCGGGCGCCGTTTCCATGCCGTCGCCCCAGCCGCAGACATCGCGGGTCGACGGGATTCGCTCGTACAGCAGCTCGAACAGCTTGCGCGCAGGGAGCGTATCGCCGTATTCCAGGCCGAGCTTCCGCAGCACGTCGAGGTCCTTCTTCTGATCTCGCAGGGCCATGCTTCGCCCGCCCAGGCACAGGCGCGTTTTCGGATCGTAGTGCGAACAGGGCGGACAGATCATGCAGGTTCCACGCAGGAGCGTTACGGGCAAATCCGGGTTTTTCCGGATCGCATCGATCGCCTCGAAGAGGTTGTCTTCCTGGATCGGGGCCAGGCGATCCATGCGGGCGCCGTAAAAGCAGCTCATGCACATCAGGTGGTGCGGCCGGATCTGAAGAGCACCGGCCCCGTAGATCGCATCGACCGACGTCTTCTTGTACGCGGCCTTTTCGTTGGCATCGCGAGGCGGGATGACCGCTGCGATCCCCAGGGTCCGGCCCTTTTCGTAAAGCCCGCTCGCAGCTCGCGAGCAGCCGGTCCAAGCCTGCGACGTCGCGGTGCCGTAGCCGCAGATGCCCTCCGCCGAGCCAATGCGGGTCAGCAGGCGCTGGAACAGGTCGATGGCCGGACGTGTATCGCCGGGGACGAGCCCAAGCTTCTGAAGGATGTCGAGATCCCGTTTCTCATTGAACAGTTCGCCCTCGGGCGTGTCCTCGGCAAGTCCGGGACTCTGGTACCGGTAGACCGAATCGGCGTTGCAGACCAGCCGCAACGGAACCTTGGGGTCCTGCCGCACCGCTGCCAGGATCGCGGCGAGCCGCGGGTTTTCGACCTTCTCGGTCTGCCCTTCTCCGATGTGGCAGACAATGCACATCAGTTGATAGGGCCGCACGTCGAGCGTGACGGCGTCTGCCGGGGCGGCCGCGGATGGGGCCGCCTCGCACGATGTCCAGCCGATTGCGGCTGCCGCCCCAATCTTGGCAAAGCCGCGTCGATTCATGGGGAGGGTCATGTTGTGCTCCCGCTCAAACGATCGGTTATCCAGCCGTCACGATCCGGTGGTCATTCTAGGATCGCCCGACGCCCACCGTCAACACGCCGGGCGTGGTTCGCGTTGCATGGAGGGCAAGTTGTTAAGGCTCTCAGTACCGACTTGCCCGGAGGCCACAGCGATGGTAACCGGAATGAAGGTGCAAAGTTCCGGTCTAACCCCGATCCTGTCACAGGGCGAATGGTACGCCGACGACGCGCGCGGAGCTTCTCCTGATCCGAGCCGGCGGAAAAGCCCTCACGGCCGGAACTCGGGGATGCCCACCGCTTGAGCAGCAGCCTTGAGCGGGCCGTCAAGCGTGGCTAGAGGTAGGCCTCGCCGTCGGGCCAGTTCGAGGTAGGCGGCGTCGTAGGCAGAAAGATTTTGCTCGCGGGCAAGACTCACCACGTCCGACCAAGCGCGGGCCGCCGTCTCGTCGTCGACGGCTATGGGGAGCGAGGCGAGGTAGCCTAGCCATTTGGCGGCTTGGGCCTCGGTGCTCCGCTTGCGTCGCTCCCCCATCAGCACAGCGTTTGCGATCTCCAGCGCCCAGATCGCGGGCACGACGGCGTGTACGTCCGGGAAGCGCAAGGCAATCGCGTCCGCGTAGGGGTTGGCCTCGTCCTTAAAGTACCAAGCGAGAGTAACCGACCCGTCTAACACGAAGGGTTCCACCTTCGGTTTCTTCCTTCTCTTCGCCATGGTGATTGCTTCCCTCCCGTGGCTCGCCGCTCAGAAACGTCGGTCTTCCTCGATCAACTCCCGGACGGTTGCCTTGCTTGCCAACGTTGGGCCCTCCCGGTCGCGAAACTCCAGCATTTCCTGGATCACCTCGCGCACATCCTGCGTAGCTTGACGAGGGGGCGGCACAAGCAGGGCGGCAGGTTTGCCACGACGGGTAATGAGAAACTCTTTCCCCTGAGCTACTTTGTCGAGCAACTCGGAGAGGCGGGTCCGGGCCTCATAGTAGCCGATGGAAGTCATAAGCATGCTCCGCATTTGACTTGTCTACTCGACCAGTCTACCCGACCGCGCTCCGCAAGGCAATCAGTGCGCAGGCAGCCGTCAACGGATACTCGCCACTCCGCGAGCCGGCCCAAACGTCGCTGGGAGGCCGCTATTGGACGATCCGCCGCCTCTGGCAGCCGGGGCAGACGGCCACGCTCACGCTTCCCATACCGCCGCGGGTGATTGTTCCCGACGCTCGAATCGAGGCAGTGGCCGGGACGGTCGTCTTCGCCCGGGGACCAATTATCTATTGTTTGAAAAAGCAGGACGTCGATTTCCCGGTCGAAACGGCCCGGGCGGCTATCGAGCCGGCCGCCGCAGCGAAAGTGATCCATGCCGAGTGGCGCGAGGATCTGCTGGAAGGAGTCTACGTACTGCACGTGCCGGGCGAAACAGCCGCGGCGACGGCGGCGTCCGATCCGAAGGCCAGCCCGCCGCTGGTCCAAGCCGTCCCGATCCGATCGATCGAACTGAAGCTGGTCCCCTTCTACGCCCGGGCCAATCGGAGCAACGACAGTCGCTGGGTGGTGTTCATTCCCAACCGGCCCACCGGGGAGCAACCGGCGCCGCGAGGCGACGTTTCACCAGGCGGTCCAGCATTTTGACACGTTTGAGCAGGTGTACGACGAGCGTTATCAGGGTAAGTATGGCTTCTGGCGTCCGGTCGTCGACCATTCCGTGAGGGCTTTCTTGAAGTGCGGCGATCTGCAACAGGGCTTCGCGCGCGTCCGCTGCGGGGACTGCGGCCACGAGATGTTTGTCGCCTACTCATGCAAGCAGCGATGCACCTGCCCGTCTTGCCACCAGAAACGCGCCTTGCTCACCGCGCTGCACGTGGCCGAGGAGGTCTGCTCCGCGGTGGCACACCGGCAGGTGGTGGGGTGGCCCTGCTTGAGTTGCGCGCGCTCAGCGTATGCGGTTGGTTTCGGTGTGGCACTGCTTGGCGTTGAATGTGCAAACCCTGTCAATCGAGCTTACCACAACGCCAAGCAGTGTTCCGGTCCGGACGACCGCCCCATCAGAACCGCTCTGTGTTGCAAACGCGCAAGGAGATCGCTTCGCGTTGTTTCGCCTCCTCGCTGGATGCGATGCTCGTGAGTCGCACATGCGCTGCTAAGCGACTTGCTGCTCAGAATTGAAAGCCTATCCCATCAGACTCGCGATCCTGCCGTCCCGAGCGAACGCCAGATTCTGGTCCGCTCCATCACTGCTTGCGATTGTGGTAATCGCTTCTCGTATGGAGAATCGATTCAATTGCAAGCAGTGCCACACAACGCGTCGTTCGTCCAAGTTTGAAGAGAAGCCATAGGCAAAGGTGAAAGGCAGAGAAGTCGACACACGGACGCAGTTCCAACGCTTGCTGGGGCCCGACGACGTGGTGCCCGGCATGATCGCGGCAATCCAGACATCTGAAGAACTCTTGCAGTTTCACCCGCACGTGCACACGCTGGTCACCTGCGGCGCGTTTACGCTTGCGGGCGAGTTCCTGGAAGTGCCCGAACTGGATAAGAACCAGCTACGGGCGGCGTGGCAGGAAGCGGTGTTTGCCCTGTACCTGGCCGAAGGAAAGATCGAGCCGGAAGTGGTGGAGAACATGCGGAGTTGGCCGCACAGCGGGTTCAGCGTCGATTTTGGCTGCGGGGAATCAAGCGGGGATTGAGCGCGTGTTGCAGTACATGATGCGACGGGAGAACCAATGGGGTCAGAGTTTGGACACTGAATAGCAGGCCGCTATTCACTGTTCAAGGAAGCCCGGCGAAATGCGTTTGGCTTTAGGGAGCGCGGAGGCGTGATTCACCTTTGAACGATGCTCAGCTCGCGTACAGCGGCTCTGAGAAGCAGTGAGACGTTGCACCACGCAAAGCGTCATTGCGGGCGATGCGGAGAAACCGCGCCGGCTTGGCCGGCAGCGTCGAATACACAACCAAGGATTTCAGTCACAAAGACGTCACCGCTTGGCACAGAAAGTGCGCCGCCATTTTCATGCCAAATCCGTATGATTTTGAAACTTTGCGAAACGCCACGCTCTACAAACATTGCGAAGAGTTGGCACAGGAAATGCCGCGCGCACATGTCGTGCCAAAGGGCTTGCACATTGCACAATCGCCTTGCCACAAACCCTTGTCTTCTTGGCGTTAAACGGCGCTTTCGGTATTGACATCTTCGCGCGATTATGCATAATCAAAAGTGTGCGTCAGGATCATGGCGTGGCTCTTTGAAGAAGCCTGCGGCGATGTCCACTTCGTCCGCCGTCTCTCCTTCCTCGTTGGACCCTGCCCAAGCGGTCCAAGAAAAGCAACAACGGGATGCCGCGCGCTTGTTCCAGCGGCTCGAGCACATCCCGGTGCAGGATCTCTCCATCCATTACAGCCTGCAACATTCTTCCATCACCTTGCCCGCCGCGCTGATTCGCTTCCTTGCCGTGGCCGTTCTTTTCCGCTTGGACTCGATGAAGAAGTGGCACCTGGTCCTTCAAAGCGCGCTTCTGCCGGAACCGGTGCAGAAATGGCTCGCGCTGGACAGCCTGGCGGACCTGGTCGATCAGGCCACGGTCGATTGGGTCCCGCCGAAGGTCCTTCTGGACACGCTCGGCTGGCAGGTGGCCGAATGCCTGACCCAGTGCGCCCTTCCGCAACCGGCGGCCACGATCCGCCAGACGATCGCGATTCTGCTGTTGCGCGATGCCACACGCTGCGGGGAAGGCGTTGTGCTGGACAAGAAGTTCTGGCGACGGGTGATCGAGAAAGGGCAGCGCCCCTTGTCGGCGGCCATCCAGGAGGAGTGCCGGCAGCGGATCGCATTCGTTCTGGGGCAAGTCGACCTGAGCGAAGCCGTCCCGGGGCACTGGCGGGAGGTGCCAGAATTGACCGAGGAGGATCGCGCCAAACTGGAGGCGGTGCGTGTCGGCGAGCCGAACGAACGCCTGCAAGCGCTTTCGGCAGCCTTCCATGAGGGCCTGTTCGATTTCGTGACGAAGCTGTTGGCCTGCTCCTACAGCCAGAAAGGCCGCCGGGCCCATCATCCACTCTTGCAGTTGAAAGTGTGGCTGGCGATGTTGGCCCACGGCAGTGCGTCGCCGGGGGAATTCTTGCGCGAGGTCGACGACTCGGTGCAGTTGCGTCTGTTTCTGGAGGTGATGAGCCATCAAGAGCTCCCTTCCCAGCGGCGAATCAAAGGCTTCGTGACGGAGCGTCTCTCTCCGGTGATCGAGTACCTGGTGCTTGGGCACCAGGTGGTTCTGCTGGGGCAAGAAGGGATCGAGATCGGCTGCGATTTCGGCACCGACGCCGCCGACATGCTCAGCCAAGGCAGGATGAAATACGACGCGGCGGCGATGCACGTCACGGGACTGCTGGGGTGGCTGATCGAGGAGTGCCGGCGGTTCTGCGAGTCGACTAGCCGAAGCGGTCTGAGCGAGGAGGACCGAGCGGTCTTGCTGCGGGCGTTCGAGGAGTTGGATTGGAAGGTGCTGGGGAACTTCGGCCGCAATCGGCAGGGGCTGATCGGAGCCATTCGTGACACGTTGAACGGCCATTTCGTGACCCCAATGCCGGGCGTGGTGGCGCTGGACTGCCGGCCTCGCGACGGGCCGGTTTTGACGGACCTGGCCACGTTTGCCAAGGCTCTGGCCGCCGAATTCCTCGCGCGGATGAAGGTTTTCGGCGAGAAGTTCGACAGTTCGGTGTTTTACGACCCGGAAGGCAGCGCGCATACCAAGCGGGCCAAGACGATCCACGGCTACGGCGTGCAATTTCTGTCGGACTTGAGGTACGGCCTGATCTGGGCGTTTGCGGTGTTTCCGGCGGGCGACGGCTTCCGTCCGCAGATTACCGACTGGGTGATCCGGACGAAGCGAATCTTCCGGTGGGAGCGAATCCAATTGACCTCGGACCGTGAATACACGATTGCCAAAGCGATTCACGAGTGGGAGAAGGAGCAGGTGTATCACTACGGTCCGCGTGCGGATATCGATGAGAAGAAGAAAGGCATCTTCACGGAGGCGGACTTCGAGGTGTACACGTTGTATGCGACCTGCCCGAACGGCGCGAGGCTGACGCGGAAGCCGAACGTGTTTGTGCGAGGATCGAGCGAACAGTGGCGTTATCAGGCAAAGGGGACGGACTGCCAAGGCTGCTCGCGTCGGGGGGAGTGTACGAAGGGGAAGAACCCGCGGATGCTCTGTGTCAACGTGTATCGGGAGGACCTGGAAAAGCATGCGGCGCGGATGAAGGCGGATCCGGAGCGGACTCGCGACCTTTTGGGGCGGCACCGGGCGACGGTCGAAGGGATCGTGAACAACCTGATGAACCACCAGGGCATGCGTCACGCTCGCTGGAAAGGACTGGCGTTGGCGCGCGTGCAGGTAGGCTTGGCCATCGTGCTTCTGAACACGCTGAAGTGGTACAAGATCCGTTGCGGCCAGCTTGCACCGATGACGTTGAAGCCCGTCGCGTGATTCTCCAGTCCTCAGCGCGGCCGCGAGCCACGCGATCGTCCACACTGATTTCGCCGGGCTTCCTCAAGCTGCGACCCCAATGCCACCCCCCCTGACGAACGCACGCGGGTACACGACCGACTTCGACTACGACGCTCGAGGGAGGATGATCCGCGAAACGGACCCATTGGGCTACACGACGACATTTGCGTACGATGCGGTGGGAAACCGGATTCGGCGTGTGAACGCGCGTGGGCAGTGCGTGACGTACAGCTACAACGCAAACGGAGAGCTCGTCGGGGAGCAATACCCGGACGGTCACACGCACGCCTACGACTATGACCTGGCCGGCAATCGCACGAGCCTTTCGGACGCGACGGGCGCGACCACGTTCGCCTACGACAGCCGCAACCTGGTCACTTCGGTGACCGATCCGGACGGCAAGACGGTCAGTTACACGTACGACGCCTTGCGGCGCCGGGCGATGATGACCGATCCTGAGGGTGGAGTGACCAGCTACAGCTATGATGCGGCTGATCGGGTCACGTCCGTGGTCAACCCGCAGGGGAAGGTGACCACGCTGGCCTACGACGCGGCGGGCCGCAAGATCCGCATGGAGCACGCCAACGGCTCGCTCACCACGTACACCTACGACTGCGCCGCGCGGCTGACGCACCTGGAGCACCGGAAGAGTGACGCCACGCTGCTGAAGTCGTTCACCTATATATACGACGAGGCAGGGAACCGCACGCGGGCGGAAGAATCCTCGGGCGACGTGACCACTTGGACCTACGACCGCACCTACCAGCTCACGCACGAAGAGCGGAGCGGCGGCATCTCTTTTGACGTGGCGTACACCTATGATGCGGCGGGCAATCGGGTGACGCAGGACGACTCGGGTGCGATGACGACGTACACCTATGACGAGGCAAATCGGCTGTTGACGAGCGAGGACGTCTCGGGCGTGACGACCTTCACTTACGATGAGGACGGCAATCGCACCCAGAAAGAAACGCCCTCGGACGTGACCTACTACACCTGGGACGAAGACAGCCGGCTTGTCTCGTCCGAACCGGTGGCCGGGGTGGTCACGTTGACCTACCGCGCCGACGGCCGCCGCGTGCGGAAGGAGATGCCGAGCGAGTCGAAGAAGTTCATTTACGATTTCAAGCGGCTGTTGCAGGAGACGGATGACACAGGAACGGTCGAGCAGGAGTACACGTCCACGCTGTCCGAATGGGGCGAGCTGGTGAGTGAGTACGACGGTACGGACACGCTCTATCACCAGTACGATGCCATCGGTTCGACCGATGCGCTTTTGGACGATGCGGAGACCGCGACCGATCGGTATGCGCACCGGGCGTTCGGGATCGAGGAGTCGCACACGGGGACGAGCGAAAACCCCTTCACGTTTGTCGGGGCGGAGAACTACTACCGCGACCCGGAACTGGAGCTCTACTTTGCCGGAGCGCGGTACTACGACCCGCAGGCCGGGCGGTGGCTGAGCGAAGATCCGAAGGGATTGGAAGGAGGGGACGAGAACCTGTACCGGTACGTCCGGAACAACCCTGTCAATGCTGTCGATCCCAGCGGGATGAGAATTGAGAGGGATTGGAAGGACGGTTGCTTGGTTTGGAACATTTACGCCGACAAGCCGATCGTCGGTCATGAGGTAGACGGCGAAGACACCATTCCGGCGGGCAAGCTGCTCGGCGCGATCAAAATCAATACTGCGTCGTTCGGGAGTGGATATCGCGACGTTAAGCACACCCCTGCTTTCAACCTCATCGGGTCAGCTCAGGTTGAGAGGGAGAGGGAGATCGCATGCGAACGTGCCGAGATTGAGGCAAGGAACCGCAGCGAGAATGGGCGCGTCTTCCAGAGCGTCGAGTACTGGTTCGAAGCGCCCTGGGATGTAAATGGGCAACCGAGGATTCGTGGCGTGGCGACTGCGTACGAGTCGCCGCGAGAGATGAGCCCCGAGCGGCTGCAGCACTTCCGCATTCAGAACGGCCGTCTGCCCTGGGAGGCGCGAGAACCGATCCCCAGTCCGCCCGTGGAGCGACCGGAGGCTGGGCCAGCAGGAGGCGAGACGACTCAGTTGCCCGAAAGGAGTTTCGAGCAGTACGACGAAGCGGTCGAGCAGTTGGGTGACCTCACGCCGAGAGCCATTCGGCAGATCAGGCCGTCTGAGACCTTCAGGCGCGAAATGGTCGCCAATCAGATGATCGCCGACATTTGGACTGAGGTTGCCGATCAACTGCAAGACGCGATCGTGGCTCTCGGCCTACAGGGGGCCGGACTGGCTGTTGCGGCCGTGCTGGAAGTGAAGGTTGTGCAAAATGGCGTGGTTCAAATCGTCCGCAAAGTCGGAGGGGTCAAACGCGCGGTAGCGGAACTTCCCGCGACCGCGGTGGAGAAGATCCGCAACATTCTTCGGAAGCGGAAAGGAACGACCGAAGTGACAGACCAGGAAGTCGCCGAGGCCGTTCTCGACTGCATCGAAGCGGGGGCTTCCGAACAGAAACTCTCTAAAGCAGGCGAAGCGGCTGCCAGTGGGAGGGACATCCGTCAGCGAGGAGGGAAGGGACCGGTCTCGGAGGGTCGCGCCAGGGCGCGTCATAGCAAAGGGGATGGACCGGATGTGGACGCTGGAGTATCATCGAGAAAAGTTGCGCCAGGCAGCGTCGTTGGTCTGTCGAAAGCTAGGCAGATTGCAAGCTACAGCGACACGGACCTGTCGCGTTTCGCCTTGGACTTCCGTAAATCAGAGAGAATCGGTCGCAAGGGCAATGTTGTGGTGATTGAATACGAACTGAACGGCGTGACGCAACCCCTGAAGGCATTTCACACCGTTGGGGGCGGAAGGAAGCACGGCGAGTTCATCGCTAAGAAGGCGCTGCCCGAAGGAGCAACTCTGAAGCGGCTATTCTCGGAGCGGCAGCCGTGCCAGCTCGAAATTCCCAACTGCGACAGGATGCTTGCGCGCGATTTCCCGGATGCGGAGATTACATTCCTCGTTGAGTACGGCGACGAGGCATCCAGAAAGTTGGGAAACGCTGCTTTAGATTCCATTTTGAGAGGGTTGGGTTTATGAGACAGAATCCATCATTTGCTGAGCTCCAATCGTTGCTCGGAACTGTAGCACTCACCAAACCGCGGATCTCCGAGTCCGCGCGTGCCGTGCTTGGAGCAACAGGGGATCTCATCAGTGAGCTTGGGCTGCCTTCAAGTGAGGCGGATTGGTTCTTCGCTCACGATGATATCGAGGTGTGGCCGGAAGCGGACGGCGCCAGGTACCAGGCTGACGGGGTTCTGGCCGAAGTCGCCAACGCTGTGCGGATCGGACGAAATGAGTTCGGCACGTTTCTCATCAACTGCAGCAATGGTCATGTAGTGTATGTTGAGGATGCGAAACAGGCTCAATTGATCAATACGTCGGTGGAAAGATTCCTGTTCTTTGTCGGGCGCATTCATCGATCAGAAGCAAGCGGCTTCGCTGACGTCGCGGCGTTGATCGCTGATTGCGAAGCGGTCGATCCTGAACCCTTACGAAATCGAGAGGGTATCTGGTCCGTCACACTCGAAGAAGTAGAGGCTGGGCTTTATTGAGGCGTCCGGAGGCGATACCTCAAATAGGGGCAGACGTGGAGCAGATGGCAGACGTGGGGCCATGTCTTGAGGAAGCCCGGCGAAATCAGTGTGGACGATCGCGTGGCTCGCGGCCGCGCTGAGGACTGGAGAATCACGCGACGGGCTTCAACGTCATCGGTGCAAGCTGGCCGCAACGGATCTTGTACCACTTCAGCGTGTTCAGAAGCACGATGGCCAAGCCTACCTGCACGCGCGCCAACGCCAGTCCTTTCCAGCGAGCGTGACGCATGCCCTGGTGGTTCATCAGGTTGTTCACGATCCCTTCGACCGTCGCCCGGTGCCGCCCCAAAAGGTCGCGAGTCCGCTCCGGATCCGCCTTCATCCGCGCCGCATGCTTTTCCAGGTCCTCCCGATACACGTTGACACAGAGCATCCGCGGGTTCTTCCCCTTCGTACACTCCCCCCGACGCGAGCAGCCTTGGCAGTCCGTCCCCTTTGCCTGATAACGCCACTGTTCGCTCGATCCTCGCACAAACACGTTCGGCTTCCGCGTCAGCCTCGCGCCGTTCGGGCAGGTCGCATACAACGTGTACACCTCGAAGTCCGCCTCCGTGAAGATGCCTTTCTTCTTCTCATCGATATCCGCACGCGGACCGTAGTGATACACCTGCTCCTTCTCCCACTCGTGAATCGCTTTGGCAATCGTGTATTCACGGTCCGAGGTCAATTGGATTCGCTCCCACCGGAAGATTCGCTTCGTCCGGATCACCCAGTCGGTAATCTGCGGACGGAAGCCGTCGCCCGCCGGAAACACCGCAAACGCCCAGATCAGGCCGTACCTCAAGTCCGACAGAAATTGCACGCCGTAGCCGTGGATCGTCTTGGCCCGCTTGGTATGCGCGCTGCCTTCCGGGTCGTAAAACACCGAACTGTCGAACTTCTCGCCGAAAACCTTCATCCGCGCGAGGAATTCGGCGGCCAGAGCCTTGGCAAACGTGGCCAGGTCCGTCAAAACCGGCCCGTCGCGAGGCCGGCAGTCCAGCGCCACCACGCCCGGCATTGGGGTCACGAAATGGCCGTTCAACGTGTCACGAATGGCTCCGATCAGCCCCTGCCGATTGCGGCCGAAGTTCCCCAGCACCTTCCAATCCAACTCCTCGAACGCCCGCAGCAAGACCGCTCGGTCCTCCTCGCTCAGACCGCTTCGGCTAGTCGACTCGCAGAACCGCCGGCACTCCTCGATCAGCCACCCCAGCAGTCCCGTGACGTGCATCGCCGCCGCGTCGTATTTCATCCTGCCTTGGCTGAGCATGTCGGCGGCGTCGGTGCCGAAATCGCAGCCGATCTCGATCCCTTCTTGCCCCAGCAGAACCACCTGGTGCCCAAGCACCAGGTACTCGATCACCGGAGAGAGACGCTCCGTCACGAAGCCTTTGATTCGCCGCTGGGAAGGGAGCTCTTGATGGCTCATCACCTCCAGAAACAGACGCAACTGCACCGAGTCGTCGACCTCGCGCAAGAATTCCCCCGGCGACGCACTGCCGTGGGCCAACATCGCCAGCCACACTTTCAACTGCAAGAGTGGATGATGGGCCCGGCGGCCTTTCTGGCTGTAGGAGCAGGCCAACAGCTTCGTCACGAAATCGAACAGGCCCTCATGGAAGGCTGCCGAAAGCGCTTGCAGGCGTTCGTTCGGCTCGCCGACACGCACCGCCTCCAGTTTGGCGCGATCCTCCTCGGTCAATTCTGGCACCTCCCGCCAGTGCCCCGGGACGGCTTCGCTCAGGTCGACTTGCCCCAGAACGAATGCGATCCGCTGCCGGCACTCCTCCTGGATGGCCGCCGACAAGGGGCGCTGCCCTTTCTCGATCACCCGTCGCCAGAACTTCTTGTCCAGCACAACGCCTTCCCCGCAGCGTGTGGCATCGCGCAACAGCAGAATCGCGATCGTCTGGCGGATCGTGGCCGCCGGTTGCGGAAGGGCGCACTGGGTCAGGCATTCGGCCACCTGCCAGCCGAGCGTGTCCAGAAGGACCTTCGGCGGGACCCAATCGACCGTGGCCTGATCGACCAGGTCCGCCAGGCTGTCCAGCGCGAGCCATTTCTGCACCGGTTCCGGCAGAAGCGCGCTTTGAAGGACCAGGTGCCACTTCTTCATCGAGTCCAAGCGGAAAAGAACGGCCACGGCAAGGAAGCGAATCAGCGCGGCGGGCAAGGTGATGGAAGAATGTTGCAGGCTGTAATGGATGGAGAGATCCTGCACCGGGATGTGCTCGAGCCGCTGGAACAAGCGCGCGGCATCCCGTTGTTGCTTTTCTTGGACCGCTTGGGCAGGGTCCAACGAGGAAGGAGAGACGGCGGACGAAGTGGACATCGCCGCAGGCTTCTTCAAAGAGCCACGCCATGATCCTGACGCACACTTTTGATTATGCATAATCGCGCGAAGATGTCAATACCGAAAGCGCCGTTTAACGCCAAGAAGACAAGGGTTTGTGGCAAGGCGATTGTGCAATGTGCAAGCCCTTTGGCACGACATGTGCGCGCGGCATTTCCTGTGCCAACTCTTCGCAATGTTTGTAGAGCGTGGCGTTTCGCAAAGTTTCAAAATCATACGGATTTGGCATGAAAATGGCGGCGCACTTTCTGTGCCAAGCGGTGACGTCTTTGTGACTGAAATCCTTGGTTGTGTATTCGACGCTGCCGGCCAAGCCGGCGCGGTTTCTCCGCATCGCCCGCAATGACGCTTTGCGTGGTGCAACGTCTCACTGCTTCTCAGAGCCGCTGTACGCGAGCTGAGCATCGTTCAAAGGTGAATCACGCCTCCGCGCTCCCTAAAGCCAAACGCATTTCGCCGGGCTTCCTTGAACAGTGAATGGAGACTATCCATGCCTGTTGGGAGTCGACCCTATTCACAATTCAAGCCGCGATTCCAAGAATTCTCCCCTGCTTGTTCTCCCAGACGCTGAGGGCGTCGGAGTCGAGGATGGCGCTTAAGCGGATGCCTCTGCCCTCGACGGCGTAATAACTCCAATCCCCGCATCCACTTACCGCTCTTGTTTCAAGAATCTGCTTGACGAAGTGCGCCGCATCGACCACAATGACGCAGGTGAATGGACAGGTGAACACATGCCCCCGCGGACCGGCGCCAGCCAACTTTACGGCAGGCCGCTCCGGAGCTCTTTGACACCTGGTAACCAACTCCAACCGCCCGCCGTTTCCCCTTCCCTGACCAGCGGCCGGGACAGGTCGGTCTTTTTGCCCACGGCTGTGCTTTCGCAGGCCCTCTTCCCTCCCGTGAGCGATTAGCTCTCTGGTCGCTCGCCGCCGGTAACCCCCCCGAGGTGCCCAGCCTCAGGCCGCGCCTATCGCGGGTTGCTGGGGTTGAAACCGCCTTCAAAACCGACTGCCCCGGGGAAGAACAGGAAAAGGCATGCCCGGCGGTCGCTCTCGCCCAGGAAAATCGTCCCGTCAATGCCCGTGCACATAGCGTCGAACTGGTAGGCGCGCTTGGCATAGTGCGGACTGCGGTCGACGGCCAGGACTCCCCAGTCGCGAAAACCTTCCTTGCCGGCCAGATCGTAGCTGTAAAGCTTGCAGGGTTCCTGGAACTCGCCGCAAATGAGGTAGAGCCGGTTGTCCGGGCCGAGAGTCATCGCGCGCACCCGACGCGAGACCCGCGGTTTGCCCAAGTTGGCCAACTGGTTGCCCCCAAGGTCCAGTTGAAAAAGAAAACCGTCGCTGGACGTGGCAAACACGCGACCACTGCCGTCGGCGACGAACTGCTCGACCACAGGGTAACCGTAATAGTTCCAGGCCTCCCAGTATTCACCGGGAATCTGCATCGGAGTGCGAACAAGACGCTTCGACGCCAAATCGTAGTAGACAATCCGGCCATCCTCTCCCGACGTGTAAACCCGGCCCGGCACCGCGGTCCACAATGCTCGCGGGATGCTCCGCCAGGTCCGTTCGGGCCCCGAATAGACTCTCCGCGAGAGCACTTCGCCGAGGTCCTGCGCGCGACGCTTCCGGAGGTCGTAGCGGAAGAGACGGGCGTCGGGGTATGTGAGACCATAAAGTGCGGTCTTCTCAGGATCGAACGCCAGGGCATACACGGAATTTCGCCGGACCGGAACGCCCAGATCCTCCTGGGGGCAGGAATCGTCCGGCATCCGCACCCCGGAGTCGTCGTTGGCCGGATCGTAGCAGTAAAGGTGTCCGCCGGCGTACTTCTGGTAAGGCGCCACGATGTCCTTCCAAAGTTGCTCCTCGATGGCTCGGAAACCGCCGGGAAACTGCTGGGTGAGCGGCACCGCCGACAAGACATTCAATCCGGTTCCGATATAGATCTTTCCGTCGGCCCCCTCGAGCAACGCATGATGCACGCCCGGCTCGTCACCGATCCGTCCAAGGGGCCGGACCTTGTTGATGCTGCGGTCGTAAACGAACAGGCACGACTGCTTGCCGCTGGTGGCCCCGTAGACCTTGCCGCTCGCGGCGGTAATGAGCGCGGTGATCGGACTGTTGTCGGCCGGGATCCGGCTCACGTCGGGATAGCCGAGCTCGCGGTAGTCCAAGCGGTGCGCATCAAAGCTCGGGTTGACCCATTTCTGCGCAGAAAGCAGAGTAGAGAGCGAAAGCGAAACCGCGGCTGTCAGGAAGAAGATTCGGTGAGACACGGGCGGGAAAATTCCAAGGTTAGGGTTGCTTAGGAGTCACGCTTCGATACTCGGACTCGTATCCAAGACGGCAGTTCAAACCTCTCACTGCTGGGGCCTCCGGTAACGGATCAAGGCCATGCTGTACGGCCAACGGTCGTCGATCTTGTTGACAACGAATTCCGGCTCGGTCTCCTCGACCGCACCCACAAAGTACAGATGGCCGTCCTTCTGACCTGTGGCCGCTCCGCCCAGGCCGAACACGCGTCGTCCGTCGCGGGTTCGCATGATTCCCAACTCTTCGCGCCTTCCCGACTCCAGGTCGTAGACCACAAGCACCGACTGCGGAGGAACCGTTTCACCGGTTACTTGCGCGGTATACTTGCGCTCGTCCGCAACGTCCCATGAGGTCCCCGAATAGTCAAACGCCACCGAGAGCACCGGCGCGTAAAAGAGTTTCCGATCCGCTGTGATCGTCATCGCCAGGGTCGCCACGGGAACAAACCGCGGGTGAGCATTCCAATACCGCGCCGCAGACAGTCGCGCGAGAGGAGTGATCTCGCCTTCTGCCCCGCTGTGCGGATCGAAGCGGAACAAGAGCGAATCGCCGCAGAGAATCCCGTAGGCGACCTTCTCCCTCGGCTCCCACTCGATCACCCGCCAGACGACCTTGCGGTCGAGCATGGGATTGGACATGGTCCGGGGCGGGATCCGAGGATCGATCGGAATCCGTGCCGCGACGAGGTCGAAGATCCGGTCCTTGGCGGGATCGTATTTCCAAACGCGCCCGACCGGGTACGAACCGTAGACATTGCCCTCGTCGTCGCAAAAGATCGTGCGGCAAATGTCCCAGTCGTCGACCCGGCCGAGATCGGTCGTCCTGCCCGTGTTGAGATCGTAGTAGTAAAGGTGGCCGTCTTCCGCCAGACCGTAGACGCGCTGATACTTCGCCTCGAAAACCAGGCCCAGCAGCCCCCACTGGCGGTTGATGGAACCCAAGTTTTCGAGCTGTCGGGTTGCCGGGCGGTACCGGAACCAGTGGGGCCCCTGGTAGCTGGCAGGGTCGACGCATTCCGGGCCGGTGTCTTCGCAGAAGTCGCCGAAATAGACATTTCCCTCGGCGTCTTCCCCCATCCGCACGTGGATCTTGCCACTGGTCCGAATGGCCTTGCCTCGCTCGCCCTTGAAGGCCGTAAGATCGGCGACGTGGTGCATCGCGTCACCGGCCGGATCGAACTCGTAGAAGTGCGCCGCCTCGGCATGGGTGCTCAAGCCGGCGTAGAGCCGACCGCTTTTGGCGCCATACAGCGCGCTCCACATACTGTCTTCGGTGCCGGCCGTGAAGCGGAACGTCTCGACTTCGATCGTTCTGTCCGGCCGCGTCGCGTGCGGGGCACTCTTGGCAGGCGCGGCAATAAGTCTGCCGCCGGCCGGTCCCAAGGCCAGGCAGGTCAAGGCCACAAACGCAAGTGATCGCCACATCCGGGTGAATTCCTTCGGGTAGATGCAGGGGGTAAAGCCGTCTCCCACCCCTGGAAAGGTCCTAAGGTGTTGGGAATTCGTCGTTTAGCCGCAGTGCCCAACGGGCCGCGCAGGCCGATAGTGCCGGTATATCGGCCACCGACGCCGCGGCCCGTTGGGCACTGCGGTTAAACGACCTTTACGAAGGGCTCCGTCTTCCAAACCGGCTTGGAGCCGGTTTGGCACGAGTCCTATCAGATCATACTAATCCGCCGCGCGGCCGAGTGCCACCTTTCGAGCGACAATCTCGTATTTCACCGTTGAGGGTCCACTCGGATCGTAGTGCCGACGCGAAATCGCCGCCTTGATTGCCTCCGGTCAAACACCCGCTCGGAAGCGACGGCCCAATTACGAACCCAGCCCGGCCAGTTGGCTGATCAGTTCGACCATCTTGATCCGCTGCTGGTACAGAACAGCCAGGCTCGCCCGCGCGTTGGCGGCCAGCGATTCGCTCTTCTCGAGCAGCGACTCCTCGTCCTCGTTGTACCCGTCGGTCTGGTCGATCGAGTCTTCGAGGTCCTCCTGGTACTCCGCAAGGAGATTCGAAGAGGAGGTGATCGCGGCATTGAAAAACCCGTCCACCCGGCCTTCGATCTTATCCAGTTGTCCAATGGCCTCGTCGACAATGCGAATCGCGGTTGAGGTCTTGGCGTCCAGCCCCGAATAGGAACCGCCGGAGAAGATCTGGGCCAGTGTGCCGCTGGTTTCCCCCGAGCCGTGCGGCCTGCAAGCCGGGAATGGCCAGCGATGACCGCTGTTGGACGTCGGGCAGCAGGGCGAACACCAATCCGCCGCCGTCGACGGTCATGGTGTCGAAGTCGCCGGTGAACCCGCCCGCGAACTCGACCTCGACATGAAAGCCGTTCTGGTTGACCGTGAAGCGGCTGCCCTCGCCGGTGTGGAGGGTGCCGTTGATCCTGGCGACCGCATCGCTGCCCCGTTGGCCGTTCCGTCGCCGTTGCCGCCGGTGACGGCAAAACTCCCGTCGGATACGGCGACCGCGATCTCGTTCGCGAAGCCGTCGTAAACACTCGTCAGCGTCAATTCGTCGCCGTCGACGGAGGCGACGACGCCGGTTTGGTGGCTAGCGTCGTTCATCTTCGCGGCGACGTCGTCGAGGTCCTCGTCTGGCAGCACGCTGATCGAGGTCGACCCCAGCTTTCCGGTCAGCGTGAAGGTGGCGGCCGACCTGGTCTGGCCGCCGGAACCGGTATAGAGCAACTCGGCCTCGGTGGCCGCTTGAGCACGGTGCCCGAGATTTCCGGCCGCCAATCGGCGGCCCCGTGGCCGAGGGCATAGACCTCGACCGACGCCACTTGCTCCGAGTTGCGGCCCGACACCCGGTAGTCGGCCGAGCCGTCCAGCATGCGGCGGCCGTCGATGTCGACCCCGGCGAGATTGTTCATTTCGACGATTGCTTCGTCGATGGCGGCCTGCGCGGTGGCCCGCTCCGACGGCGTCAGGCTTCGCGTTTCATCCTTCAGCAGCTCGGTGCGGACGGCATTGAGCTGGGTCCGGATCTGATCCAGCGTCGACTGGACCTTGGTGATCCTGCTGCTGGCGGCCGATACGTTCGCCGCCGTCGAGGTTACGTTGGCCAGCCACGATTCAAACCCGCTGAGGGCGAGGAACGTGGAGGGGGCGTCGCGGGGCGACTGGATCTTCTTGCCGGTCGCCAGACGAAGCGTGTGCACATCGACCGCAGTATCGGCTTCGGCGAGCCGATTGAGCAAGGTCCGTTCAATGCCGGACAACGACACGCTGATCCGCGCCATTGCAGATTGTTCCGAGAAGAGACAGGACGAGAAGAGCAGAAGCGAAAAGGCGCCCGGGCGGGACCGGCCCGGTTGGCGTTCGATCCAAGTATAGGTTGGCCTTCCCGCAGAAGCGGGCGTCCGTCCTCGAAACTGCCGACAGCAGAGAATATCCGCATTGAAGCCCGCGTGGCGGGCGGTTTACCGCCGGAATAACCGGTCCAACTCGCACAGCCGCCAAGGGAGACTGGGGAAAAGGGGATGGCGCGGTGCCTGCCCCTTTTTCAACTCGGCACGATGTCCATCTGCAAGCGCTGGGGTCCGCCGCGGGAACATAGGTCGTCGGCAGGCCAAGCTCGTTTCGAACAATGTTGCACCCCTGGGCGATCGACGACGCCTTGTAGAAGGCGATTTCCCGGTTGCATCCCTGCCGGCCGAATCCGCAATCGCTCGAGACGACAAGCCGCTCCGGCGGGATGTATTCGAGCCGCACGGCGGATCTCGCCGGCCACTTCCTCGGGCCGGTCCGCCTGCAGCGTGCGATGGCTCACCGCGCCGATGGCGATCTTTTTGTCCAACGCGTTCTTGAACCGCTCGAACAGTTCGATGTCGCGGGATTGCGGTCCTTCATCTCCACCGTCCACACGTCGCCTTTCGCTTCGCCCAGGTAGATCTCCAGCGAAGCCGCGTAGCTCAGTGTCTTCCATCACCCGCTGCATGTTCGGGTTGCCCCAGCAGGTGTGGATCCAAATTTCGACGTCGTCCAGGCCCTCGACCTCGCGGTTGTAGGCGTCGACCATGAACCGCACTTCGCTATGGTCCTTGCCCAGCGTGTTCGCCATGAAGTGGAAACAGGGCTCCTCGACCTGGATCACCTTGCAGCCGGCGTCGCGAAGCGCGAGGAGCTCCTTGTTCATCGCTTCGGCCATGTCCCAGATGACCTGGCGTTTGTCCTTGTACTGGTCGGTGTGGAGGTCGAGGAAAAGGCTCATTACCTGCGAGCAGCACGTGCCGAACTTCACCGGTTTTCGGCTTTTGGCCTGCGTCATGCGGAAAAGCTTGGCATAGTCCAGCGGCCGATACTCGATCTTCCCGGTGACGCGGGGCCATCGCCAGGCGGTATAGATCTCGTGCAGGAGCGTTCCCGGCGGATACTTCAGCCAACTCGACCGCGTCGCCTCCGACTGGAGATGGTCGCCCTCGAACCCGGCCCACCGCTGAATCGGATAGTGGTGCCACGACCGGCCGGCAAAATCCTCGTCGCAGTGGTAGTCGCCGTTGGTCACCAGATCGAGCCCGGCCCGCTCCTGATCGCTGACGACGACGGCCAGCGCGTCCTGGAACTTTTCGCGGAAACGGACGTCCATCATGCAGGTGTCCAGCGGCTCGCCCCACATGCTCACGTCGAACCAACGCGGCCGGGGCCAGGATCCGGTGACGGTGGCGGGCAGAACGAGATCGGCAGTGGCGGTAAACATGGAGAACTCCTCCCCTTCAAGAACCACAAGATGTCCCATGCACAAAATGGCCGGGGAATGGTAGGCCCGACGCCGCAGATGGTCAATCTTCCGAGTTGTGCAGGGGCGGACTGGCAATTACGGGGAGCTGGAGATCCGCACGAGAAACCGCTATACTTGCTCGCCCGGATTGTTGCCGGCAGGACTGTGAATTCGAGGTCCCGATGAAACTGGCCACCTGGAATGTCAACTCGATCCGTGCTCGGCAGGACCGTCTTGTTGAGTGGCTGGGTCGTGTCGGGCCGGACGTGGTTTGCTTGCAGGAACTCAAGGTCACGAATGAGGCATTCCCCTACGACGCGATCCGCGACGCCGGCTACCACGCGGCGGTCTTCGGCCAGAAGACCTACAACGGGGTTGCCATTCTCAGCCGCTCGGAACCGGCGGACGTCTCGCGTGGCATGGGGCCGGCCGACGAAGACCCACAGGCCCGTCTCGTCGCGGCAACCCTGGGACCGGTTCGGGTCGTCTGCGCCTACTTTCCCAATGGCAAGGTCGTCGGGTCGGAGCACTATGCCTACAAGCTCGCCTGGATGGACCGATTACGGGCGTACTTCGAGGCATCCTACACGCGTTCCGAGTTGCTGGTCCTGTGTGGCGACTTCAACGTTGCCCCGGACGATTCCGACGTCGCCCGGCCTGCCCAGTGGGCCGGGAGCGTCCTGTGCCACGGCGACGCGCGACGATCTCTTGAGGCGATCCGCCGATGGGGACTGATCGACGTCTTCCGCAAGCACCACCCCGAGGGCGGCATCTATTCCTGGTGGGATTACCGCATGCTCGCCTTCCCCAAGAACGACGGCCTGCGGATCGACCATATCTTCGCGACGGAGCCGCTGGCTTCCCGCTCGACAGGTGTGGAGGTCGATCGTGGCCAACGCAAAGGCCAGAAGCCCTCCGACCACGCGCCGGTGATCGCCACGTTCGATCTGTGAAAAACGGCATCGCCTTGCATTCCCATCCGCCGCGGTGTACAAGAAGAGGTAACCGTTCACGCCCACGGCCGGGGACTGGTCCATGTGAATCGCGACTTAGGAGGCACGAAGATGTTCCCTCAGACAATCACCCGCCGCCGTTTTCTGCAGTCAGGTTTCGCAGCCGCAGGTGCGGTGGCATCCGGCGGCCTGCTCGCAGCGGCAGAACGCCCAGGCGGCATCACGATTGAGGAGCCCTTTCACGGGGCGGTGCTCAATCGGCACCACGGCCAGCCGGCCGACGGCGGGCTGAAGATCCGAGTCCGCGGCACTGCGCCGGCGGACCGGAAAGTGTTGGTAAACGGCTCGCCGGCCCGGCAGAGCGGCGAGAGGTTCGAGGCCGACGTGGTGCTCCGCGACCGCGAGACCGACCTCGTCGCCGCGCCGGCGGACAACTCCGACGCGCAGGCACGCGCCCGTGTCGTGTGGGACCGCAATTCCCGTCCCCGCTACCGCTTCGCCGTCGACGACAACAGTTTCTTCCTCCGCGACATCTGGCAGAAGGGCTACAAGTCGCTCTTCGACTGCTTCTATCTCGCGATGTACCGCGACTTGCACAAGAAATACGGCACCAAGTTTGTCCTGAATATCTACTACACGACCGCCGATGAGTTCGACCTGCCACAGTTTCCCGACCGCTATCGGAGCGAGTGGCGCGACAACGCCGGCTGGCTGAAGCTGGCATTCCACGCGCATGCCAACGAGCCGGCCAAGCCCTACATCGACGCCCCGCCCGAGCAAGTGATCGCTGATTTCACGAAGATCCGCGAGCAGATCTACCGTTTTGCCGGCGAGGAAACCTATTCGCCGACGACGATCGTCCACTGGGGCGAGGTGCGGCCGTCGGCCTGGAAGCCGCTGGCCGAGCACGGCGTGAAGGTTCTCAGCGGCTATTTCCGAAAGCGCGGCGAAGAGTGGCCCGTCTGTTACCGCATGGACCCGACGCGATGCGAGTATCTCTCGAAACACGACGCCCTGAAAGACTTTGGCAGCGGCATCGTCTTCTCAAAGATCGACATGATCTGCAACACCGTTCCGCTGGATCAGATTCTGCCGCAGTTGGAAGCGATCGGCCAGGATCCCAACCAGGCGGAGATCATCGACCTGATGACCCACGAGCAATACTTCTGGCCGTTCTACCGCGCCTACCTGCCCGATCACCGCGAGCGGATCGAGACCGCGATTCGCTGGGCCGCCGAGCGCGGCTGCGAACCGGTGTTTTTGCACGAGGGCTTCCTTGGACTGACGGGATAAAGCCATGACCACCTTTCCTGTGTATACTCGCCGCCAGTTTCTGGGCCACGGCATCGGCGTCGCGGCCGGCATGCTCGCCTCGCGAGCCATTGCTTTGGCCGACGGCGCTCCGGTGCCTTATCTCCAGGACCGCGGTTGGCTTGTCGGGTGCTGGACCCGGCCTTGGGCGGCCTACGACTATCGTGTCGGGTTTGACGCGGTGGCCGAGGTCGGTTTCAAGTACATCGCGCTGACCGGCGCGAAGACCCGCACGCGGCGGGTCATCGCGGTCGATACCTCGCTTGAAGAATCGGCCCAGGTCGGCCAGGAAGCGAAAAAACGCGGACTTGCGATCACCAACGTCTACGGCGGCGGCGTATCGCTGGAGAAGGGACCCGCCGGACTCCGCAAGCTGATCGACAACTGCGAAGCAGCCGGCGGCCTGTCGGTGCTCCTATCCGGCATCGGCAACGAGCAGACGTACGAAGCCTGTTGCCGTACGGTCGCCGACTGCTGCGATTACGCACTGGCGAAGCGGATTGCCGTCGTGCTCAAGCCCCACGGCGGCACCACCGGCACGGGGCCGCAACTTCGCGACGCGGTCCGCCGCGTGGACCGGCCGAACTTCACGATCATGTACGACCCGGGCAACATCTTTTATTACTCCAAGGGCCAGATCGATCCTGTCGACGACGTGAGGGCGGTAGACGGGTTGGTCACCGGTATGTCGGTGAAAGACTATCTGCCACCGGAGAACGTCGCGCTCACTCCGGGCACGGGCAAAGTCGATTTCGCGGTCCTCATGCGGCGGATGCGACACGGCGGCTTCGCCCATGGGCCGCTGATGATCGAGATGGTGAGGTCAGGTGATCCCGCCCAAACGCTCGAGGAAGTGAAGAAAGCAAAGCGATTTGTGGAACAATTGGTCGGCATAAGCTAATCCCGTTTTGAGCGATAACACGATGATGATTCGCTTCAGCCTGTTCATACTGGCGATTGCAGTTTTGACACCCGCTGCACGGCCCGCCGAAGCAGCCGACGACCTGCTACCCACTCTACGTCAGGCAAATTACCTGGCGATTTTGCCCCAGGCGGGCCGCCCATGCGAGATCCAGCTCAAGGCGCAGCGCTACTCTCCCGCCTACTCCGATATGCTGAACTTCACGCTGATCGGTCCCAATAGCAGCACGATCGCCACGGGCGAGGTTCTGCTGGGCGAGGAGTTCCGACTGTCGACGCCGAAGGACGCTGATGGGCTGCATGTGCTGGAGCTGGACAGCGGCTGGAATGCCTGCCGCGTCGATCCGGGCGAAACCCCTGCGGCCTTCGTCGCGCGGGAGACCGTGCCGCTGCACACGGCGAGAGAAGTGGAGTTCTTTTTCTACGTGCCTACTGGCATGAAGCGGTTCAGCATCTGGCTCGTGGCCGGCGCGCCCCGCGAAGGGGCTCGCGTTGAGATCAAAGGCCCGGAGGGTCGTCCGGTCGTCGAAGAAGAGGGCGACTACGACCGGCCGCAACGGGTCGGCGCGGCGGTGCCGGCTGGATGCGATGGCAAGGTGTGGTCGCTGAGCCTGCTGAAGCCGAAGGCCGCCGGGCTGCACGTCGACGACGTGAAGCTCTGGCTTGATCCCGGCTTGGCGCCGTACCTTTCCACGCGCGAAGATTGGGCCCTGACCTTTGGCAAACGCAAACACCCATAGCCTTTGGAGTGCGCACGACTTGTCGTCGCTTTCTTTTCGTGCCTTTGTTGGATAAGGCCGGTGAAAGAAAAAAGGAAAGATAAAAGAAAGCGGTGACAAGTCACGCGCACTCCAAAGTCTCCGGAGACCTCAACCATGCAATCCTTGATTTTCTGGACACTTCTGTTCCTTTTCCCCGCTGTCGCCCAGCCCGACCCGCCGGCTCCGGTTCTCACGAAGGCGCCGTTTACGTATATCCTCGACTACGGCTCGGATCATATCCGTTCACCGGACTACATCGAACGGATCTCACAAGCTCCGCCCACGCTTCTGCACCTCGGCAAGGACGTGCCCTTTACCCACAACTGGGGACCGATCCAGGCCCTGGGCGGCGAAAACCAGGCTCACGGCAAGGGCGACGATATCCGCCGACTTTCACCTGAAGAGACCCGCCGGCGGATTGCCGACCTGACGACGCTGGCCGATGACCTGCACAAGGCGGGCGTGAAATGGGCGACGCCCTACATCTGCAGCATGACCATCGGCGGCCATCCCGAGCGGCGAACCGGCTTCTGGGAGTTCTTCGACCAGTGGAACGAGTACCAGGCGTTCGCGCTCGGCCCTCGACCTGCGACCGATCCGATTCAGTGGCTGCAGGTCACGCCCGAAGGGAAGCCGTTCTTCTTCTATCGGTTCGAGGGCGAGTTCTACCCGCCCTACGAGCCGAACATCCGTTACGCCTGCTGTCAGAACCGGCGCGAGTGGCGGCAGTGGACCGAGAAGGTCGTGGAGAACATCGCCCGGTGCGGGTTCGACGGGGTTTTTGTCGACAATGCCGGTTCGCTGCGGTGTCATTGCGAGGTCTGCCGGAAGAAATGGCGGAGTTGGATCGACGGACGATACACGGCCGGCCAGCGTCAGGAACTCTTTGAAACGGAAAGCCCGGAGCTGGGCGACGGGAAACAGCCGGGGCTGCTCTGGGCCGAAACGCACCGGTTCCGCTGTGCCTGCCTCAAGGAGCACCTCGAAGCGATCGGCGAGGCGGGCCGGCGAATCACCGGCGAGCCGTTCGTCGTTTTCCCAAACGGCGGCGAGAAACGGCCGGAGAACATCCTGCATATCTACCCCGACACCGACCTGATCATGTTCGAGCGATCGGTCGGCCCGAACGGCACGCACCCGGGCATGGTCTTCCGGCCGATCGTGGAGGACGTCTGCGTCAAAAAGTACAACGATAACATTTTCGAGTACAAGTTCGTGCAGTGCCTCCGCCGCAAGGTGCGCCCCATTCTGCTCACACGCCCGGGATACAACGTGCCTCGCTCGGAGCGCGAGCTGCTGGAGATGAACCTTGCCTCGGCCGCGTTGGGCAACGCCGAGGCGGCGGCCTTCGGCGGCGGTGGAGGCCTCCTGCAGCGGGCCGACCCGGAACTGATGCAGGTGCAGAAGCAGTACCGCGAATTCTTCCAGCGGCATTCGGATCTCTACGAAGGGCTGGACTCGTTCGCCGAAGTGGCGGTTGTCGTGCTTCCCGATCTCGCATGGCTCGACGGCAACACCCAACATCAAATGGAGGTGCGGAAGGCGACCGCAAACCTGCTCGACGGCCACGCTCCGTTCGATTACCTGATCGCCGACCAGTTGACGGCCGAGAATCTGGCCAGGTATGCCGCGGTCGTGCTGCCGCGGGTCAGCCATCTTGCGAAAAGTCAGGCCGAGGGTTTGAAGCAGTTCGTACGGGGCGGAGGCTTGCTGATCATCACCGGCACCCCGCCGGAATTCGACGAGTTGGGCCGGCGCCCGGCAGAGCCGCCGCTGGCGGAACTGGTCGCCGCGCCGGACGCCTCGCAGCCGTTTACGGTGAAGCAGATCGGAAAAGGCGCGGCCGTGAGTGTTCCAGCCGTGCCCGCCGAAGGGGCGCGGCTGGTGGAGTGGATCGAGAGGACGGCGGGCCGCAAGTTCTCCGCCATTGCCAATCCCCAATCCCCCGCCTTGACGAAGGTCCGGGTGAACGTGTTTCGCAAGCCCGACACAGCCAACTACGTGGTTCATCTGATCAACTATAACGTGCCTTTAGGGGTGGAGGCCCGCGAGCCTGAGGTACAGCGGGAAATCCAAGTGGAGCTGCGCCTGCCGGGCGTCGGGGCGGCGACAAAGGTCCAATGCTACGCTCCGCAGGACCAGTCGATCGAACTGGCCGCCGAGGTGAAGGATGGAAAGCTTCGTTTCACGCTGCCCGAGCTGCGGATTTATCGGGCCGTGGAGGTCGCCGGTTTGTAGAATGCTGGAAACGAAAATCCTGCTTTCACCGGCGTCCCCAGAAGCACGATCTCGAACACGTCGCAAAATATGGAAGACCCCCAGGCATTGAAGCCGCTCCCCTACCACGAGGCGATCCGGGAGTATCTGACGACCGAGGAGCCGGAGATCTGGCGGTGGTATGCGTCGAGCCGCGTCCGCAATGAGCAGGCGGAGGCCATCCGCTTCGATCTGCTCAAGTCGACGTACCGGATCGACCGCCACACACAGCCGGACCTTTATGCACTGGCCGACGAGGTGGCCGGCCGGCTTGGGCTCGACATCGGCCTTACGATTTACCAGGCCCAGAACCCCGAGGGGCTCAACGCTTCGCTGGCCTATGTTCCGGGCGAGGGTCACCTGGTATTGCACGGCCCGGTCCGATCGCGGCTCACCGAGGACGAATTCCGGGCATTGGTGGCCCACGAACTGAGTCACTTGCTGCTCTGGCAGAATTGGGCAGGAGAGTACCTGGTCGTGGATCAGATCCTCGCCGCGCTCACGCTCGATCCTCAGGCGGAATCGCCGCATTTCGCCAGCATGCGACTGCTACGGCTGTATAACGAGATCTTCTGCGACCGCGGCGCCCTGTTGGTCGCGGGCGATCCCGGCGTGTGCATCTCCATGCTGGTGAAGGTCGCCACCGGCCTGGAAGAGGTCAGCCCGGAAAGCTATATCCGCCAGGCAGAGGAGGTTTTCGCCAAGAAGTCGACGAAGGCCGCCGAGTTGACGCACCCGGAGGCGTTCCTGCGCGCCCGCGCGCTTGCGCTGTGGTTCGACGGCGACCCGCAGGCCGACGAGAAGGTCCGCGCCATGATTGAAGGACAGCCTGCGCTGGACGAGTTGGACCTGGTGGCGCAGAAGCAGGTGGCCGGCTGGACTCGAAGGTTGGTGGACGTGCTGCTTGCACCGAAGTGGTTCCAGACCGAGTTGGTGTTGTCCCACGCACGGCTCTTCTTCGACGACTACGTGCCGCCCGCGGCTCACGAGGAAGACCGCTCGCTGGCCGAAGCGATCCGCACCGATGACCCGGCGATGCAGGACTACTACTGCTACGTGTTGTTGGACTTCGCCACGGCCGACCGCGACCTGGAAGAGTTGCCGCTCGCGGCCGCGCTGGCATTGGCCGACAAGCTCGACGTGAAAAACCGATTCCGAGAAATCGCCAGGAAAGAACTCCGCCTGAGACAGAAGCAGTTGGACAAACTGGACGAAGAGAAGGAGGAAATGCTGAAAAAAGCCAGTAGGTCCCGTCTGCCGGACGGGATCTGAGGCGTGACGTGGCGTTGGAGGGCGAAGCAGCACACGAGCTGGCGCTGTGTCGCAGTCGTGCTACCAAATTTGCGTCAGATCGAGCACGAATCCAGGAAGTTCAGGGTCGCCGTTGACCATCGTCGGGTGGTCCAGCGTGACGGGTCCTTGTCCGGCTCGATAGACTTCCACTCGTTGTGAGAATCGATCGATCAGCCATCCGAGCCGCACTCCATTGGCAATATACTCCCGCATTTTGGACCGCAGCTCTTCCAATGCATCGTGCTTCGACAGCAACTCCATCACGAAATCCGGCGCCAGCGGCGGAAACTCCTCCTGTTGTTCGTCGCTCAACGCGTCCCATCGCTCGCGCAGGACCCACGACGCGTCCGGCGATCTCTTTGCGCCATTGGGCAATAGGAACCCGGTCGACGAGTCGAAGCCGATGCCGGTGCCGTCCCGATCACACCAATTCCAGAGCTGGCTGCTGAGAGCGAGGTTTCGCCAGCCGGTGTTCCCGCCGGTCGGAGCCATGATGATCAGGTCTCCGTTTTCGGTCCGTTCGATGCGCAAGTCACGGTTGAGTTGGCAGAACTCGTAGAAATCGGATTCGGAGAGGCGGGCGAGTACCGGGCCCAAATGAAGAATGATCGGCGAGTTCAGGGATGTTGTGGTCGCGGACGACATAGACGATCCTCGTCTCCCTCAGATCAGGATGTTCCCTAGATATCCTAGCACCAAACGGTTTTTCCGGCTGTTGGCATTTACTTTCGCTCTGTCGCGAATGCCCGCGGCTTGTCCGCGGGATGGTTACGTTCTCTGCTACATACGCCACGATCGCCGCCACCCCTTGGTTTCGCCCGCGGCGGCTTTGCCGCCGCGGGCGAAACCAAGGGGTGGCACGCGCGAGGTTCCTGTAGCGGCAAGCGTGAGCCTCCCGCGGACAAGCCGCGGGCATCCTTTCTAAAACCGTGCCGTGTCAAAACGGACACTTCCAGTCGAAAATACCGTTTGGTGCTAGTAGTTTACGCTGAGCTACCCCTTCAAGCAAGGGGAAGGCAAAGCGGGCCCTCACGTTGCAAGGCTAGCCGGATTTCCCTACGTACGCTTTAATTACGACCATGACCGCACTGCAGACGTTTCTCACGGATCGGTTTCAAACCGGTGGATTCACCACCGAGGATACCCTGGCCAGCATCCTGCCGCTGATGCGCGAGGTCGTCGAGGCGCACGCGGCGGGTGCGGTGGCGCCGCTGGAAGGACTGAGCGAACTGTCGGTCGAAGGCGTACGCATCTGGTTCGAGGAGGCGAAGCGAAAGCCCGTTCGGAACCACTCGGCCGCGATCCGCCGCATCCAGGCGGTAAGCCCCAGCGTCGTGGAGATCGTCGTGGAGGCCCGGCAGACGCGGGAACTGGACGAGGGGACCGGCGAGGTGAGCGATCTGTCGATCGGCGACCGCGATTCGGAGATCACGCGGCCCGTCTACCTCGCCGGCTATGTCACCTGGGAACATGCCCTGGAACATCACGATCCAGTGACCGACATCTTCAGCCTGGGGATGCTGCTGGCCAGCATGACCTGCGGCTTGGATTTCGCCGAACCGGCTGACCTGAGGCGGTTCGTGGCGCACCGGCGCAATCTGTTTGCGCTCAATCCCGAGTTGCACCCGGTTCTGGCGCAGGCGATTGTGCGAATGACCGAACTGGACCGGCATCGACGGGCACAGGATCTGACCGCCCTGGTCCGCGCCCTGGAGAACTACCGTGAACAGGAGGTCGACTTGGAGTTCGACCTGGCCCGGGCGGGTACCTTCGCCGCCGAAGACAATCGCACGCGTCAGCACGTGGTGCTCCGCAAGCTCCGCGAGCGGCTTTTCGAGATCTCCCGTCGCAATCGCCTGCTGCACTTCCGCGCAACGATGCAGACGGTGAACCTCACCCACGCCTCGGTTCCCCTGACGTTCGATATCCAGAACATCCGGCCCGACCAGATCCTGGTCTGGAACGATGCACTGCATGAGAAAATCGTCGCGCAGAAGCCGATTTCGCTGAACAGCCATCTCAATTTCTCCGAGGCGATCTACCTGCCGAGCGTGCTGGACCGGATCCTCGCCGAGGCCCGCCGCGACGAGGCGGAGTTCGGCTTTGCCCAACTGCGGCTGGCCGTCTGTTTTCTCCACTGGGCAAATCTTAAGGAGCAGCCGGCCGAGAGCCTGTCCCAAAACCGTCGGGGACTGGCTCATCTTGCGGAGTCTTCGGAGCAAAGTGTGCCTGTCCCCTTCTCCTCGCGAGGTTTTGGGAGAGGCTCTGAGTACTTCGAGTCGCCGCTGGTGCTGTTGCCGGTGAAGCCGAAGAAGAAGAAAGGAATCCGGGACACATATACCCTGGAGGCGATCTCTTCCGAGGCCGAGATCAACCCCGTAATCCGCCACCAGTTCAGGGAGCTCTACGACATCGACCTGCCCGAGGCGATCGATCTATCGGCGACGCGGCTCGAGGAGTTTTTCGAGTTCCTTTCGGCCAGGATCCGGGCGAGCGAACCGGCGGTGACGTTGAGCAAGATCGACCGGCCCCGGATTGCCCTGATTCACGAGAAAGCTCGCCGCAGGCTCGACCAGTACCGCCGCCGGGCGCGGCTGGCGGGCCGGGGTGTGCGATCGTTTCTCGACCTCGACTACAGCTACGACCCGGCGAATTACCATCCGCTGGGCATCACGCTCTATTCGGCGAAGATCCGCACGCCGGGCTCGCACCTGCGGAGCGTGATCGAGGAGAAGCCGCGGGCGAGGACGTTCGCGGCGCCGCCGCCGGAGGAGCCGGTCGTGGAGAAGGAGCGGACGTTTTACAGCATCCAGCAGGGAGGCGAGGAGAATCCGTATCACTGGAGTTTCGATCTCTGCAGCGTCACCCTGGCGAACTTCAAGTACCGGAAGATGTCGCTGGTCCGCGATTACGAGACGCTGCTGGCCGAACCGCCGGCGAATCCGGCCTTTGAAGCGATCTTCTCCCTGTCTCCCCGGCCGGTCGAGCGGGAGTTGCCGCCCTCACCTGCTCTGGATGACCGTTACGACGTGGTTCCCTGCGATCCTACGCAGGCGGCGGCAATCGAGGAGGCCCACCTCGGCAAGAGCTACATCATCCAGGGCCCGCCCGGCACCGGCAAATCGCAGACGATCGCCAACCTGATCGCCGACTACGTCGCCCGCGGCAAGCGAGTGCTCTTTCTCTGCGAGAAACGGGCGGCGATCGACGTGGTCTACGCCCGGCTTCGCCAACGCGGCCTCGGCAGCCTCTGCTCGCTGATCCACGACTCCCAGACCGACAAGCGGGAGTTTCTCATGGACCTGAAGCAGACCTACGAGGAGGTGCTCGCCGGGTCGGAGAAGCGACCGAATCGCAACCGCCGCCGCGACCAACTCCTGGAACAACTCAAGGCGGAGCTGCGGCCCTTGGAGGAATTCGACGCGGCGATGCAGCAATCGCCGCCCGGGGCCGCCGTCGGTCTGCGCCGGCTTCTGGACCGGTGCATCGAGCTCCGCGGCTTGTTGCCGGAATTGACGCCGGTCGAGAAGGAACGGCTGCCCAGCTATGCCCAGTGGCGGAGCCACCGAGACCGGATTCACGCGTTCGCCGCATCGGCCAAGGACATCCAGCCGGACGGCATCCTGTCGCGCCATCCGCTCAGCCTGCTGTCGCCGCGATTGGCCGAACACGAGCGGCCGCTGGAGCTGATTCTTTCGGCCGCGGAAGCGGCCGAAAGGCTGTTCGATCGGGTCGAGGCCGCGTTCAGTCAAAGCGGCGTCGCATGGGAGACCTGGCAGACAATCGCCCGGGCCCGCGCGCTGGTCGAATATGCCGAAAGGATACTGCCGATCGCCCGGATCGGGCAGATGGCGATCCTCGATCGACAGGACGAGGCGGCCAGGAAGTTCGACAAAGCGGCGGCCGGGCTGCGGCGACGGCAGCAGGCGCTCGCCGAAGCCCGCAAGGTGACGAAGTACTGGCGAAACAAGCTGCCGGCGGCCGACTTGCCGCTTGCACTTGAGCAGGCGAGGGCCTTGGAAGCGACGCTGCTGGCTTGGCTCAAGCCGAGTTGGTGGCGGCTGCGAGCCATCCTGAACCGCTCCTACGACTTCCAAGCCCACGCCATCCGGCCCACGTGGACCTCGGTCCTCTCGTCGCTCGAAGCCGAATACACGGCTGCCGCCGATCTCGAGAAGCATCGCCGCAGGATGGCGGATACGTGGCAGTTCGACGGCGACGTCGACGAGGCCGTCGCCGAGGTACGGGCCCTTCGGGAAGCGATCCCCGCTCTGCCCGACTGGCTGAAGGAGATCCTCGCCACGGTCGCCAAGTCGGGCAACGTCGAACTGGTCGCAGGGGTCGCCGCCGCGAAGGAACCGCTTTGGTCGCTGAACGTCCAGCTCGAGAAGATCCTGGAAGAGTTCCAGGAGAGGCAACTCGACCGCCTGCGGCAGGATCTCCGGCGGGCAATGGACAGCCTCGATCGGCTGCCCGACTTCCTCCGCTGTGTTGCGGAGCTCGCCCAGGCGCCGCCGCCGCTTGCAGCCGCCCTCCGCCGACTCCCGCTCACACCGGCGGTCCTGGAGGCTGCCGTCGCCGACCACAGCCTCCGCGAGGCACTCCGTTCGGAACGCACCCTGCATCGCTTCGACGGCACGGCCCACGCCCGTCACGTCGGCCGCCTGGAGAGCCTCTATGAAGGTTGGCTCCAAAGCAATGCTGCCGAGATCTGCGAACGTGCACAGCGGCGTTTTCTGGAGAATGTTCGCCTCGCGGGCGCTCCGGCCACGCAACTCGGCGCGGAACAGAAGGAGTTCAAAAGACGGTATAGCCGCGGACGCCGTGATCTGGAGCACGAGTTCGGCAAGTCGATGCGGTTTCGGGCCATCCGCGACCTCGTGTCCAGCGAGCCGGGCGACGTGGTCAAGGACCTCAAGCCGGTCTGGCTGATGAGCCCGTTGAGCGTGTCCGACACGCTGCCGATGAACGCCGACTTGTTCGACGTCGTGATATTCGATGAGGCCAGCCAGGTCACGCTGGAGGAAGCGGTCCCCTCGATCTTCCGATCGAGACAGACGATCGTCGTAGGCGACGAGATGCAGTTGCCGCCGACCAATTTCTTCTCGGCCAAGCGGGTCGAGGACGAGGATGAGTTGCTGATCGAAGAGGCCGGCGAACTGATCCAATACGACCTGGACAGCGACAGCCTGCTCAACCACGCGGCCAAAAACCTCCCTGCCACGATGCTCGGGTGGCACTATCGCAGCCGCAGCGAATCGCTGATCAGCTTCTCGAACTGGGCTTTCTACGACGGGCGTTTGCTCACCGTCCCGGAGGAGCGCCTCGCGGCTTCCCGCGGCGGGCCGCTCACCTTTTCGTGTGCCGCGGATGCGGAGTCCGGGGCCGCCGGGCTGTTGGATCGCTCCGTGAGCTTCCATTTCCTCCAGCACGGCGTGTACGACAAGCGGTCGAACCGCACCGAGGCCGAGTATATCGCCCATCTGGTCCGGTCGCTGCTGACGGGCGACTGTGGCTTGAGCATCGGCATCGTCGCCTTTTCCGAGGCCCAGCAGGGAGAGATCGAATCGGCCCTGGAGCGGCTGGCCCAGGAAGACTCCGCATTCGGCCCACGGCTCGACGCGGAACGGGAGCGCGAAGTCGACGGCCAGTTCGTCGGCCTGTTGGTCAAGAACCTGGAGAACATCCAGGGAGACGAGCGCGACGTCATCGTGCTGAGCATCTGCTACGGGTACGGGCCCAGCGGAAGGATGCTGATGAACTTCGGCCCGATCAACAAGAGCGGCGGCGAGAAACGGCTCAATGTGGCCTTCTCGCGGGCGAAGCACCACATGGCGGTGGTGAGCTCGATCCGTTCGTCGGACATTACCAACGACTACAACGACGGCGCAAACTGCCTGAAGAACTACCTCCGCTATGCCGAGGCCGTCTCGAGCGGCGACATTGCGTCAGCCCAGCGGGTGCTCCGCGGTATGTCGCGATGGCAGGATGGGCCGAACGACGGCGAGGAGCCAGCCGATCCGGTGGTCGAACAGATCGCCGCGGCCCTGGCCGATTGCGGGCTGCACGTGGACCGATCCATCGGGCAATCGCATTTCCGGTGCGACCTGGCCGTCTGCCGCCCGGGAGACGAGGGCTACCGGCTGGGGATCCTGGTCGATACAGCTTCGTATTACGAGCAGCCCGACATTCTGGAACGCGACATGATGCGTCCCAAGCTCTTGCGCGATTTCGGATGGACAACCGCCTTTGTCCTGGCGAAGGACTGGTACGAGGATCGCCAGCGGGTGCTTGATCGTCTGCTGCGGTTGGTTGGGGGCCGAGGTGAGTTGCGTGGCCAACATGGAGCTGGCCCGTGCGAATTTCAGAACGAGTAGCTACAGTTCCGCCTTCACCGGCACGGGCGACGAGATCCGATACTTTCCGTCTCCGCCGAGCGTGATACCGACCGTGTACGGCCAGACCACCTCGTCGCCGACGCCGTAGTCGTAGATCTCGAACCACGAGTCTTTGGGAAACTCCCGCCCGAGCTTCTCAGCCTTTGCCTCCGGATGAAGCTTGGAGTCGAGGATCACCGCCTGCTTGCTGCGGGCCTCCACGATCCGATATTCCACGGTGCGGTCGGCGTTGGTGACTCTCGCCCCGTGATAATATCGGAAACGCTGGAGCGTGAAGGGGGTGCCGGTTTGGATCCGGTGGTCCGCTGCTCCGTTGGAGCGGCCGATCCCGATTCGGCAGTCGCCCGCGAGTTGCAGTTCGGCGCCGCCCTCGACCGGTCTCGCCTGGAGTACCTTGTAGGCAATCCGGCGGTCGGCATTGGCCAGAAAGATCTCGCTGCCGACCATCATCGCCAGCCCGGGGGGCGCCGGCTCGACCGTGATCGACTGCGACTGGCGATCGACGTTGACGATCTTGCCGCGGTACTCGGGTTGATCGAGCGCGATGCCGAAGCGGCCTTTGGCCAGCCGCATGCCGCCGACCAGGCATATCGATTCGGGCACGCCGTCCTTTTCGCGATAGAATCCAAATCGGCCGGCGAACTGGATCCCTTCGTCACCCGAGCGAACGACGCTCGGATCTGCTGCGAACAGCGCCGTATCGGTGCGATCGCCCAGGTCCACCTCGCATCCGGAGGCGGCGAAGCCTTGCTCGTCGGCGCCGGACAGTTTAAGCGGGCGGACCGCCGCAATGGCGGGCGTGCCGAAGTGCGGCTCGATCAGACTTACCACCTGGGTTCTGGCCGGCGCGTCGGCCCGGTTGTGCAGCATGATCCACTTCATTTCGTACGGCCCGCCGGCCGGCGACCGGCCGTCGCAAACGTTCACTTCCGCCCCGTCGGCGCTGGGGACGGTGAGCCGCACGTGAAGCCCTTCGCCCGTCTTGAGCTTCCAGTCGGCCCACCACGGCCCCGAGGGTTTGCCTCGCTCGACGTTGTCAAGATGGGCGAACCCGAACATCGGTCCGCTCCAACCGTAGACGCCATGGCTGCAGCCGTTTTCCTTCAGCCATTTCGGATCGCCGTAGGGCACATCGGGACCGGCCAGGGTGCCGCCAGGTTGTTTGGCGAGCGTGATCCCTCCGGTCGTGAACTCGCCCTCCTGGCAGTGAAAGGCCCACCAGTGATCCTTGCCGCCGGAGATCCGGTAGAAGTCGAGGCAATAGAAACGGTCGGGTCCGAGATCGACCAGCGCAACGAGCCGCCGCTGCCACTCGTCCGCCGGCAGAACGTAGCCCTCGCCCTGGTCGACGCGGTCGACGTGGGCCTGAGCCCTCGCTTCCAGGATCCGCACCGGCCCTGCCTCCGCAAAGAGCTGCGGCTGGGCCGTCATTGTGCAGAACGGGATCTGCCGGGCGACGTTGTGGCTCGTCCAGGAATGTTCCCAATAATTCCAGTTCCGTGGGTAGCCCATGTGGCACAGCAGGATGCCCTGAAACGCTTGCAAGCCGATATCGAGGATGTCGTCCTGGACATGGCCCCGGGCCCGGCCGTACATCATCCAGAGCGCCCGCTTCTCGTCGCCCGTCCCGCTGCGCAAGATTCCGACACCGTAGCCATCGTCGAGCGAACTGCGGTCGTTCCAATCGTCGGGCCATTTCGCCGCTTCCCGCTCGACCTCGGCTTCCGTGTGGGGAAATCCATCCGAAGGTTTCCAGCCGGGCGTGTTCGCAAGCGCCCAGGCGAACTTCGGATCGCGAAATACTCGATACGCGTGTTCAAACGCCCGCGCGTCGGCGTCGTGCCAGGCGATCTTCGGGAGCTTGCGGTAGACCGGGAAGCTCCCTCCGTCGCCAATCTGGGGGTAACATCGGTCGATGGTCACAGTATCCATCGAGAAATCGAAGATATTGCGGTATCTTCGAATCTTGCTGAGCATCGGGTACCGCTCGTCCGTGTACAGGTCGGGGCGGAGTTGCCGCAGTTGCTCCATGCCGTCGACGATCGGCGGCACATGGACGACGTGAGCGGCGTTGTATCCGCCGGTCGACTCGTAGGGCGCGCCGTCGCGGAAGTAGTCGTTCGTCACAAACACCCGCATGCGGCCTTCGCCGTCGTAAAGCCAGTCGACAAAATCGGTCCCCCTCGAATAGTTCAGTACCGCCGACGCGCGGACCAGGGCTTCCTGTTCCCCGGGCTCGTTGGTCGTGCAGGCGCTATCCATCAAGCCCTGCATCCAGACGGCGAACAGGTTTTCTTCGACAAATCGCCGGACGTCTTCATGGGTCTGGATGTCGAAACCCTTCTTCTGAAGGAAGGAAATGATCTGGTCGTCTTCGTCGATCACCGGAAAGATGCGGTCGTAGGCTTCGGCGTGGCTGCACAACTGGCCGGGCTGTTCGATCGGATACGTCGTGAAGCCGGTCGATCGCAAGCACGGTCCCTCGGCAAAGAGTCCCTGCCCGAAACGTTCGACCTGGCTCACCCGGTTGCGGTGGCGGTGCTGGGTCATCGTGGCCAGGTAGGCGTATTCCTCCGCCAGTCGGCAGAGGGCGACCAGGGCCTTGTGGGCGTACTGCCGATCTCCGGTGCTGACGTAGGCCGCGGCGCACCGGGGAGCGACCAGCATCATCCGCCGGCAGTAGAACTGGCAGAGTTCCGCGATAAAACCGTACTTCTCGCCATTGTGAAGACACGCTCCGCCAATGCCGTCGTCGGCAAACGGGCCGCTGGTCATATCGCCGGCCGCAAAATCGTTCGACGGATATTCCTCGCCGCCGACCGGGCAGCGGATCTTCCAACTCCAGGGGAACTTCCCATCCATGATCCATGGATAGTAGGCCCGGTTGCGGTAGATCTCCTTGCCGTGCACCGGACAGCCGTGTTGGATGTTGGTCCAGTGCCAGCGCGGGATGGTGCTGTCGGGCTGCATGGCCCAGATATCGTCGTCGGAATCGTCGAGCCAGCCGCCGCTCGATTTCTTCTTCGGCGACCGGGCCTCCGCCCCGGTGGGAAACGTCTGCTGCTGTTTCAACTCCGGCAACCGTTCGCCCAAGGGCCACCGGCGGGGAAGCTGCACTCCCTTCAATTCCCGGAACGAGCACAAATCATCGAATGACCAGATCTTTAGCGCGATGACGATTTCGCCCGCGGGATGCGCAAAGCGAATCCTGCTGTCCGGCGAGGGTTTCAGCGACCGGAAGTAGAACCTGCGAGTTTGCGAGGGTGCGGGCACGGGGGTGCGGTCGAACATCAGCACCGTGTCCGGCACCGTTACCTCGAGCGCCGGAACGTCGATCGGCACGTTCAGCGCCACCATGAATATCCGGCCAACGCCCACCACGTCCGGCGCGTACGCCACACGGTCGTCTGCGGCTGCTACGAAACGCGGAAAGCACAACAGAACAATTGGCCACCAAACCGGTCTCTTGCGAAATAAACACGGCATGATTCACCTTCCTCCGATTTTCGTAACCGTTCACGGGGCGGAAGAGAGGGGGACAGGTCCATGTTTTCGGCCACCGTCTAGAGAGCCAAAATGCGTCGAGTGGCCGAAAAATGGACCAGTCCCCGGCCGTGGGCGTGAACGGTTACCGATTTTCCTGCAACTCGCTCGCATGCAGTTTGCCTTGCTCCAGTCCCTACTTCAAGCCCTCGGGACTGGCCGGCCTGGAGTGGCCCTCCGAAACCCGCTGGGCAGTTCGGGGTTTCATGGGATAGGCCGCGATCTGCGGGTCCGTCCCTAAGAGCCTATCCCAAAACCGTCGGGGACTGGTGCCTGTCCCCTTCTCCTCGCGAGGTTTTGGGATAGGCTGTAAGGGGAGGGACACCTCTGGCTTCGCCGTTCCAGTTGGCTTAGACTAAAGGGAGAGCGTTCAGAACACGGAAACCGTCCTCCAACGACACCGCCGGTGCAGCGTTGGTGATTAGCGAATCGACTCAATTTGGCGCCCTCCGCGACCCCGACGTGCGGTTGATGCTCGAAGTCCGCGACGGCAGCGCCACGGCCTTTGAGGAACTGGTCTTGCGCTACCAGCACAGGCTCGTAGCCGTCCTGCAGCACCTGGTGGGCAACCGCGACTGGGCGGAGGACTTGGCGCAAGAGGTTTTCTTGCGAATCTATCGCGCAAGAAAGACCTACGTGCCGGGCGCAAAGTTTTCGACCTGGATGTACACAATCGCGAATAATGTCGCTGCCAATGCCCTGCGAAACCGCTCACGACGCCGCGAGGTGAGCCTCGAAACCCAGCAAAGCGGACTGTCCGGGGCTCGTCCGATGGAACGATTGCTCCAGGCCAGCAGTGGGCAGATGCCCGCACGCCAACTCGACAAAGCCGAAACACGCCAAATGGTCCGGATGGCCCTGGAGGCCCTCAACGACCGGCAGCGAATGGCCGTATTGCTCAGCAAGTTTGAAGAGATGAGTTATGCCGATATCGCCGAAGCCATGGAGCTGTCGCCGCAGGCGATCAAGTCGCTCTTGAGCCGGGCTCGCGTAAACCTGCGCGACGTGCTCGAGGCCTACATGGAGCACGGCGAATTACCCGGCTCTCACGACGCAGACCGCTCACCGAACCCGACTTAGTAGCAGACGATTACGATGTCGCACGAGAACACCGACTACGATCCGACTGGCGGCCCGTCCGTCGAAGAGGAGTTGGTTGCGTATCTCGACGGCGAACTGGATGCGCCGGCGGAACGCCGCATCGAGCAACTCCTCACCTCCGATCCCCAGGTTCGTCTGACATTGCAGAAACTCGAGCAGACTTGGGACATGCTCGACGATTTGGGTTCGGACGAGGTTGATGCGAGCTTCACGCAGACGACACTCGAAATGGTCGCAGTCGAGGCGGAAGACGAAGTCCGCCGCGTCCAACGCACGCCCCCGCGATGGAGGTTGCTCGTGCACGTCGGCAGCATCGCGATGGCGACACTGGTCGGCTTTCTCCTTGTGGCCTTGCTCCGGCCCGATCCCAACCGGCAGTTGCTCGAGGATCTGCCCGTCTTGGAAAACCTGGACCAATACCGGCAGGTCGGCGATATCGAGTTTCTCAGGCTGCTTGAGAAGGAGGGACTTTTCAGCGGGGAAACGGACGATGGCACGTAGCACCGGCGGCATCATCCTATTCGTATTGGGCGGCGCGGCGGCGGTCTGCGGTGCGGTAGCTCTGACGCCCCTGCTTCGAGCCGACGAATCCTTGGCCGACCGGCGAGCGCAGGTCGAGGCGATGAATGCTTCAGAGAAGAAGGACATTCTGCGGCGGCAGCGGCTATTTGACGGCCTGGAACGGCCCGAAAGAGAGCGGCTTTGGAAACTGCACGAGGATCTTGAGCAGTCTGCTAACCGCGATGAGCTTCGCCGTGTCATGGACCGATACTGCGATTGGCTTGCCGAACTGACGTCGTACGAACGAGCGGAACTACAGGAACTGCCGGCCGAAGAGCGGGTCAAGCGGGTCAAGAAGCTGCTGGACGAACACGAGGCCCGGCGGAGAGCGCCGGGCGGCTTCCCGTCCCTGGACAGAGCAAGGCGGCCATGGGCGGAAATGGGCCCTGACGCTCGCAGACGGCCCGGACCCGACGATCTGAAAGCGGTCTTTGAGTGGTTCGGACACTATCTGGAAGAGGAAAAAACGAGGCTCGTCGAGGCCCTCCCCCAAGCGTGGCGCAAGCAGGCCGAGCAGGCGATCGAGTCATCAGACAATCCCGCGAAGCGGCGGGAACGACTGACGAGCGTATGGATGCGTTGGCTTGTTGAGAATCCCGGCAAGATGCCCAATATCGAGGATTCCGCCCTGGCGGAACTCCGCGGCAGGCTGTCGCCGGAAACCCGCGCGTGGCTGGAACCGATGCCGCCATCGGAACAACGCCGAATCGTGCTCGGCTGGATGCGGTTCATTGCGATGTTCCATCTGGGGGTCCGAGGTCCGGATCCAGCTTTGCCGGTAGTCCAAGAAGAAGAGCTGGCCAAGTTTTTTGAAAACGAGCTTACCGGGGAACAGAAGAACCGCCTGCTGAACTTGCCGAGCGACGAAATGCGTCGCGAACTCCGTCAGGAATATTTGCGATGGCGCCTGAAAGATGAGTCGCCACGGATCCCGATGTGGCATTCGTGGAGACGCGGCTATCGATCCGGCGGTTCGCCGTACCCGGGACGCGACAGAATGGAGCGACCATCGGAGCCCAAGGAAAAGTGAATAATGGGCGGCCCCAGGGTGGGCTGATAAAAACGGGGACTGGCTCCGCAACATCTTGTGTGGTCGCTCTAGCTAAACCGCTATTAGTTGCGGTGCCTGTCCCCGTTTTTATCAAGTTTTCATCAGCCCAGCCCCAGGGTGGGGGGAAGCAAAATGCTTTACAGCCCTACCGTCGGCTAGTCACCGCAGCCGGGAGCCAAGTGTATAGGTAGTAGGCCCGGGGCGATGCCAGGTCGAACAATCCCGAAAGATCGGGCGACGGGCTGTGAATCCGGCCACCGAAGAAGACATCCACCAAAGTCGGTGTTCGCTCGTACTCGACAACGCGGTAGTCTCCCCGGTCCACCCGACCCAAATCGATTGCCCGCTCGATGGCCTCGTCCAAAAAGGCGATCTTGTCGACCAGCCCGTGCTTGTGCGCCTGTTCCGCAGTGAAAACCTGTCCCGTGGCCACCGCAGCAAGCTTCTCGGGGTAATCCTGGAAAGCGGGTCGCCCGTACTTCACGACGTTCTTGAATCGCTCGAAGCTTTCGTCGACCAGCTTCTGAAAAATCTCCCGTTCCTCTTCGGTCATCGGCTTGGCAAAGCTCCCCATATCCTTCAACGGATGGCTGACAATCGAGTCTTCGGTGACGCCGACCTCCTGCATCAGCCCCGACAGATTGTAGTGGGGAATGATCACGCCGATTGAACCGGTCCAGGTAGTTGGCTCGGCAAAAATGCTTTCCGGCGTTTCGCCCACCGCCATGGAAACATAGTAGCCGCCACTGGCCGCAATGCTCCCCATGCTGACGACGATCGGTTTGCCGGTCTCCTCGCGAAACTCCTTCAAGCGGTGGTAAATGAAATCGCTGCCGTTGATCGTGCCGCCGGGCGACTCGACTCGAAGCACAACAGCCTTCACGTCGTCATCCCGCCGAGCTTGCTCGATTTGGCGGGTCACAAACCCTTCGCCGTCGAGAATCACTCCGTCCACGGAAATGATGGCAACTTTCTCGCTGCCCCGACCGAACCGCTCCGGTTGATAGATTTTCTCATCAACCTCATCGACGGTGCTGAAGCTCGAATCGGCAATCAGCACGATGTTCACAAGCAGCGATGCCGCCAGCAGAAGCACCGACACCACAAGGAAGAATGCCAGCACTCCGGAGCGCCGGCGGGGTGGCCGCGGACGATAGGGCCCTTGTCGGACGACCTCGGCCGGCACGTAGTCCTCTGGACGTGGGCGTCCGGCTTCTTCCGGTCGGGATTGTTCCTCCATGTTGCTCTCCTTACCCTCTCTTCGCGGTCAGATAATTTGGCTCACAAAGTATATTCTACTCTCGGCCGCTCCACTTGGCGACCGAACCGCCGGCGGTCCGAAACCTTGACGTTGCCACAAAGGGCCGTTCGGCGGTAAGCTACGCCCATCGCACTGTTACGGTTGCATGGTGGAAGTCTGTCGTTCCGCCAGTTCGGGTGGTAATGTTCGCTTAAGAAGGCCGCGCGCTGCTGGTCGTACTAATAAGGAGTTCAGTGTGTTCGTTGCTGCCACGAGCAGATGCTTTCGAGACTTGCCATTCGACGACGCTCTCCAGCGCCTCGTCGATCTCGAATACTCCTATATGGAGGTCATGCTTCACGAATCAGAGGGGCACCTGAAACCCTCCGACGTGAGCCGCGACTTGGACCGGGTCGTGCGAATCTGCCGCCAGACCTATCGGCTCACGCCGGTCGCGTACAGCGTCGACATCGAAACGCCTGCCGAGGAGGAATACTATCGGCAGTTCGCCGCCTGCTGCCGGTTAGCCAAGGCCACGAAGGTCGTCACCCTCACCGTTCGCTCGGCGGAATTGGGAACTCCGTTCAATGCTGAGGTCGAGCGACTCCGCGCGCTGGTCGATATTGCCATGATGGATGGAGTCCGCGTGGGGCTCCTCACTGAATCGGGGCGGATGAGCCAGGATCCGAGCACCGCAGGGGTCTTTTGCGACAGCGTGAAAGGACTGGGGATCACCCTCGACCCGAGCCACTTCATCTGCGGGCCCCACGCCGGCGGCAGCTACGAGCAGATTCTCAAGCATGTTTGTCACATCCGGCTCCGCGACACGACCAAGGAGAAACTCCAGGTACGGGTCGGGCAGGGCGAGGTGGAGTATGGGCGGCTGATCGCCCAACTGGGCAAGTACAACTACAACCGGGCTCTCTGCGTCGACATGGTCCCCATGCCTGATGTCGATCAGAGTGCCGAGATGCGAAAAATGCGTCTGCTGCTGGAAAGTCTGCTGTAGAAATTCGCGAACTCAAGACGAGTTCGGACCACTTCCCTCGTCCGGCGATCCCTCGCCGTGCACCACGCGTCCGAGGGTGATGCCGAATTGCCGCATCTTCGCTCGCATGGTGCTTCGGGTGATTCCCAGGATCTTGGCGGCCTGGAGCTGGTTCCCTGACGTGTGGCGGAGTACTCGTGTGATCAGAATCCGCTCAAGCAGGCTTACCGCCTCGTCGTAGAGCCTGGTCGTGCCGGAAACGAGCCGGTCGTCCAGGAACCGGTCCCAGTCGACGCTGATGGAACCAGGCACCGAGGCAGGCAGTGACTCCGAAGGGGGAGGCGTGCGGACTGTTTCGGGCAGGAAGTCGACCAGGAGCACCGGCCCGGCCGTTCGCAGGGCTGCCTGCTTCAAGATGCTCTGCAACTGCCGCACGTTTCCCGGCCAGGGATACACGCGCAGCAGTTCCATGGCCTCGGGAGCGACGCTGCGGATGGTCTTGCCGAGCTCGCGGTTCGCCCGCACCAGAAAATGGTCGATCAGCAGCGGCAGATCTTCTGGTCGTTCACACAGCGGGGGCAAAGTGATCGTGTAAACGTTGAGCCGGTAGTACAGATCGCTGCGAAACGTCCCCGCGGCGACCATCTGCTCCAGATCTCGATTGGTCGAGGCAATGATTCGCACATCGGTACGAATGGTCTGGTTGCCGCCGACGCGTTCAAACTGCTGGTCCTGCAGGACACGGAGGATCTTGCTCTGGAGCACCAGCGGCATATCGCCGATCTCGTCCAGGAACAGCGTGCCCCCGGAACACTGCTCAAATTTGCCGATCCGCCGTCGATCGGCACCGGTAAACGAGCCCTTCTCGTGACCGAAAAGTTCGCTTTCCAGCAGTGTCTCGGGAATTGCCGCACAATTGACGGCCAGGAACGGCCCGTCGGCCCGATTGCTGTGGTGATAGATCGCCCGGCCAACGAGCTCCTTGCCCGTCCCGCTTTCGCCCCGTATCAACACGGTAACCGTCTGGGGAGCGACACGGCCGATCGCCTTGTACACTTCTTGCATCGCCGGGCCACGGCCAACGATCGCGTCGCGCCCGGGCGGGATCTCTCCCGCTTGCGGATCGACGCTGACCGGCTCATGCATCAGTCGGCGGATCTCGAACGCCCGACGCACCAGACTTCGCACTCGACCGAAGTCCAACGGCTTGAGCAAATAGTCAAACGCACCCAGCTTCATCGCCTCGATGGCCGTGTCGCTCGTGCCGCCCGCGGTGATGAGGATGACCGGGACCTTCGGATCAAGCCGGTGCATCTCGCGGAATGCCTCCAGCCCCGTACGGTCCGGCAACAGGACGTCGAGGATTACGGCGTCGGGCTCCGTCTCGCGAAACAGTTGCAGTCCGGCTTCCGCCGAAGCAGCCGTTGTCACGTTCACTGCCTCCGCCTCAAACACCCGGCGAAAAAGATGAAGAGTCGAAGGTTCGTCGTCAACGACCAGCAAGCGAGGCATGGATCCAGGTCGGGCGATGCCCGTCAGTAAAACAGCGATGCGGGTATGTGGATACGAACCAATCGGATCATTCTGGGAACGTGCCGGCCGATAGGCAATCGCAATTCCCGCATTGTACCGCCCTGTCCCGACGCTCATACGGATTGCCCGACACGAAAATGGCTTCCCAGGCGACTAAACCAGGCTGCCTTGATCTTCCTAGCTCGCCTAGTCATTCCAACCTCGCACGGGCGGAAACATATTTCTTGAAAAATTCGCCAGCCTTTCGTGTGTAGACAATGAGTTCACCGAAACTACCTTAACTCGTTCCGTGCTAGCGGCTTGCGCTGGAAGTCGTGCTGTCAGTGCTAGCATCGCCGGCAGGGGCGGACGTGCCGCAAGCTCGTTCTTCACAAGGCTTTGAGAACTTCCGGCAGGGCTGCTTGACCTTCTGGAAGATCACGATAAACTTGGACCAAAACACCTGTATCTTGTAGCTCGACGTCTTCTGGCTACAATATATAGGAGGAAACGGAGGCTTCTGCCCCCGCTACTCGGAAGGATCCGCTTCGTCATTGGCGGGGCCTGATTCCAGGATTTTTTTTCGCGCCGGTCGTTGGAACGCTGCCCATATTTGTGTACACTTGTCCACAAATAGGAACGCTAAGCCCAGGCACTTTTCGGAAGGAGAGTTTACTCATGGATTCGAATCACTTGGATACGCAGCCCGGCTCCCATTCGGTCGCTGTGGCCGATCAGCATAGCACCAGCACGCGAGTCTCCCCCAAGGGACTCTTGATCGAACCCGTCTTCTGCCCCGTCGACGTCGAGGATCCTTTCGATACGGTCAAGTGGGACCTCCGCTCGGCCGCGATCAAGGGAGAGGGCGGGGAGGTCATTTTCGAGCAGACCGATTGCGAAATCCCCGCGAGCTGGAGCCAGTTGGCGACCAATATCGTTGCAAGCAAATACTTCTACGGGGAACTGGGTACTCCAGAGCGGGAAAAGAGCGTGCGGCAACTCATCCACCGGGTCTGCCGGACGATCGCGGATTGGGGCAGCCAGGACGGATACTTTGCCACTCGCGAAGATGGACAGCGATTCTACCGTGAGTTGACTTGGCTCTGTCTCCATCAGACCGCTGCTTTCAATTCGCCGGTCTGGTTCAACGTCGGGCTCTACCACCAGTATGGGGTCGAGGGGGCCATGTGCAACTGGCACTGGGATGCTGCCCAGGCCGATGCCGTTCAACCGGAAAACCCGTACGAGTATCCCCAGGCGTCCGCTTGCTTCATCCAGAGTGTCCAGGACAACATGGAAGACATCATGGAACTCGCTCGCAGCGAGGCCATGCTCTTCAAGTTCGGCTCCGGCACCGGCACCGACCTGTCGACGCTTCGGTCACACCGCGAGAAGCTTTCCGGTGGCGGGCGACCCTCCGGACCGCTCTCGTTCATGCGGGTCTACGACCAGATAGCCGCCGTGGTCAAGAGCGGCGGCAAGACCCGCCGGGCCGCCAAGATGCAGTCGCTCAAGGTGTGGCACCCCGACATCCTCGAGTTCGTCGAGTGCAAGCGAAACGAGGAGAAGAAGGCCGAACTCCTGATCACCAAGGGGTATGATCCCGACGAAGCCTACAATTCGGTCCTGTTTCAGAACGCGAATCTGTCGGTCCGTCTCACCGACGAGTTCATGCAAACGGTCGAGGCGGACAAGCCCTGGCAGACCCACTGGGTTACCGAAAAGAACAAGCCGGGGCCGGCCTACCCGGCGCGGGAACTGTTCCAGAAAATGGCCGAGGCCGCCTGGGGCTGCGGCGACCCCGGGGTGCAGTACGATACCACGATCAACCGCTGGAACACCTGCCCGAACTCGGGACGGATCAATGCTTCGAACCCATGTTCGGAATACATGTTCTTGGACGATTCCGCTTGCAACCTGGCAAGCATCAACCTGATGAAGTTCCGCGAGGCGGATGGCACCTTCGATGTCGAGCGGTTCAAGGCCGCCTGCCGGATAGTTTTCGTTGCCCAGGAAATCCTCGTCGACCATGCCAGCTACCCCACAAAGCGGATCGCGGTAAACAGCCATCGGTTTCGGCCGATCGGGCTGGGATACTCGAATCTCGGCAGCCTGATCATGACCAGTGGCGTGCCCTACGACTCCGAGGAAGCCCGCGGACTGTGCGGCGCGGTGACGGCCCTCATGCACGGAACGGCCAATCGCACCAGCGCCGAGCTTGCCGCGGCCGTCGGCACGTTCGACGGATTCCCGGAAAACCGCACCTCCATGCTTCGCGTGATGGAGATGCACTGGGAGAAAGTCGAAGAAATCCGGGCCTGTCCCGACTACCTCAAGTCGGCCGCCCGAAAGGTCTGGGACGAGGTGCTGGCGGCGGGCCGCCGCTACGGGTTCCGCAACGCCCAGGCGACGGTGCTGGCGCCGACCGGCACGATCAGCTTCATGATGGACTGCGATACCACCGGCATCGAGCCCGACATCGCCCTGGTGAAGTACAAACAGCTTGCCGGCGGCGGAGTGCTCAAGATCGTCAACCAGACGGTCCCCTTGGCCTTGCGGACGCTCGGCTATAGCGACGAAGAAGTTGCCTCGATCATCGCATATGTCGATAAGGAGGACACGATCGAAGGCGCCGCCGACCTGCAGGCGGACCATTTGCCGGTCTTCGACTGCGCATTCCAGCCGCCTAACGGTACCCGGAGCATCCCCTGGAAGGCGCATGTGCGCATGATGGCCGCCGCCCAGCCGTTTCTCTCCGGCGCGATCTCCAAGACAGTCAACATGCCCAAGGACAGCACGCCGGACGACATTGCCAATGCCTACATGGAGGGCTGGAAGCTGGGGCTGAAGGCGCTGGCGGTCTACCGCGACGGATCGAAAGGCACCCAGCCGCTTTCGACCAAGCAGGACTCCGACAGCAAGCAACAGCAGGTCTCCGCACCTCGCCGCGAGAGGTTGCCGGATACCAGGCAGTCGGTTACCCACAAATTCAGCATTGCCGGTCATGAAGGCTACATTACCGTCGGGCTTTACCCGGACGGACGGCCCGGCGAGATGTTCATCACGATGGCCAAGGAAGGGAGCACGGTCGGCGGCTTGATGGATTGCTTCGGGACCGCCGTGTCGATGAGCCTGCAGTACGGGGTGCCGCTGGAGGTCTACGTCAACAAATTCTCTCACACGCGGTTCGAGCCGATGGGGCACACGAAGAACCCCGACATCCGGATCGCGAAGAGTATCGTCGACTACATCTTCCGCTGGCTGGGGATCACGTTCCTGCCCGGCTACCGCGAGATCAACGCAGGGCTTGGGGGTTCCCCTCTGGATTTGAGCAAGTCGGAAACCGGCGAACTTGATGCAGAGCCGCGGCCCCCCCCCAACAACGCCCGCCGGGAACGCGAGACCAGGACAGGCCGCGACCAGCAAGACCACCGGGCCCCGCGCCAGCAGCGGCCATGCCAATGGTGCGGCGAAGCGAATCGCCGGCCTTGCGGACCGGCGGCGCGACGATCCGCGAGCGGACGGGTCGACCGTCCCCGACGCCACGACTGCCTATTCGGTAAACGTCAGCGAGCAGTTTGCCAGTTTCCAGACCAACGCCCCCAGTTGCGACAATTGCGGAGCGATCACGGTCCGCAACGGAAACTGCTATCTCTGCCACGTCTGTGGAAACAGCATGGGCTGTTCCTAGCGATTCGGCCATCAGCCCGGCTGCTCGAAAGCAGCCGGGCTGATCTTTGCACTACCGTAGAAACCCGACTACCCAATTCACCACCAGCACCGCAGCCAGCCCCGCCGCGAAAAGGGTTGGCAGCCGCCGGCCCAGCGGCCAGTCGTCTCGCCTCCAAAATGCCAGCAGCCGGTAGGGGAATTGCAGCACCAGCGCCGCCATCACGAGCCAGCCAAGGCGGTGTGCGCCTACGGAAGCTCGCCAGTGGCCGTGGGTGAGGTGCACGAGACTCCGGGTCAGGCCGCACCCGGGACACTCCACCCCCAGCACGCGCCGCGACAGGTAAGTCTGCGGCAGAGGCAGGTTCGGCAGACCGCGCAGCGTCAACTGCTCCGGCCCGGACAACTGCAAAGCCGGCGACAGGAACACCACGATAGCAGCCAGCGCCAGTACGGTCGCGTGGTATTGCCCGGCGAATCGCCGGTTCGCCATACTTCTGCCGAACGCCCGTTCGCTGCGATGGCTGGATTTTCGTTGCTCGACCGGTACCGTTTCCACTGGCCCTCTTGCCCGATTTCTCATGCGTGCTCAAGATCAGAAAACCACCCCTGTAAAGGTCGTTTAACCGCAGTGCCCAACGGGCCGCGCGCCGGTGACCGATAGCCGCGCCGCGATCCGCCCCACGCGCGGCCCGCTGGGCACTGCGGTTAAACGACGAATTCGCAACATTTTAGGACCTTTACAGGGGTGGGTCAGAAAACCTACGGATTATACGCCCAAAGCCCATTCCGCTGCATCGGCGCGGCTCGACGCGCTGTGTTTTCCAACGGCCGCAGCGGCACTTTGCGGCGTGCCCACTGCGTTGTATGCTGAAACGCGACCCTCGTGCAATCCATGGGAAGCGGTGAAAGACATGAAGCGGCAGGATGAGTTGCTCGGCTCGGCAGTGGAAGCAATCGGCCAGACGCCCCTGGTGGAGCTGGAAAGAATCGCGCCCCGAGGCGAGGGCCGCATCCTTGCGAAACTCGAGTACCTCAATCCCGGAGCGTCCAAAAAGGACCGCATCGCCCGGCAGATGATCGAAGATGCCCAAGCAGAAGGATCGCTTCGGCCGGGGCAGACCGTCGTGGAGCTCACCAGCGGCAACACCGGCACCGGACTGGCAATCGTCTGTGCCGTAAAGGGATATCCGTTCGTTGCCGTAATGTCCAAGGGCAACTCGTCGGAGCGGGCTCGCATGATGGCGGCGCTGGGGGCTGAAGTCGTGCTGGTCGACCAACTCCCGGGTTCACAACGCGGGCAGGTTTCCGGGGGAGACCTCGAACTGGTCGAGCAGGAGACCGAGCGGATCGTTCGCCGGCGCCGCGCATTCCGGGCCGACCAATTCCGGCTGCGGGCCTGCTTCCGCGCCCATTACCTTCATACGGCTCGGGAGATCCTCGAGCAATCGGGCGGACGAATCGACGCCTTCTGCGATTTCGCGGGAACCGCCGGCTCATTTGCGGGTTGCGCGGCGAGGCTCAAGGAGCACAACCCGGCTATCCGCTGCTATCTCGTCGAACCGGAAGGCGCGGCAGTGCTCAGCGGAGAGCGCGCCGGCCGGCCGAACCATCGCATCCAGGGCGGCGGCTATTCGATGCCCGACCTGCCGCTCTTGAATCGGCGCGACGTGGACGGTTATCTGCAGGTCAGCGACGATGAGGCGATCGCCACGGCCCGGCGCCTTTCCCGCACCGAGGGAATCTTTGCCGGATTCTCTTCAGGGGCCAACGTCGCCGCCGCCCTGCAACTGCTCAAAGGCCCGTGCAAGGGACGGACGATCGCCGTGCTGATTTGCGATTCCGGCTTGAAGTATCTCAGTACGGACCTGTGGCAGTCCTGAGCTCTTCGACTACCTTTGGCCGGTAACGACGGTTTTCCGGTACTGCGGCAAGCGATCCTGGATCGATTCGACCGCCATTTCCTCCTCGCGCATTGCCTCCATCGCGCGGACCGCGGCGTCGGCGGCCTGGATCGTCGTCAGGCATGGGATCCCATGCGAGACCGCGGCCGCCCGGATATGACCCTCGTCGGTCCGGGCGCCCTTGCCGCTGGGGGTGTTCATCACCAACGCCAACTCGCCGTCGCGCATCATGTCGAGGAGATTGGGATGGCCTTCCTGGATCTTGCGGATCCGTTCGACCTGGATCCCGGCCTCCTCGAGCCGCTGGGCCGTGCCACGCGTGGCGATCAGCTCGAAGCCCATCGCCTCCAGCCGCCTGGCCAGGCCGACGATATGATCCTTGGCCCGGTCCGCCACGCTGATGAAGATCTTGCCGCTGGCGGGAAGGTGCGACCCTGCGGCGATCTGGCTCTTGGCGAACGCGATCGAAAACCGCTCGCTGATACCCATCACTTCGCCGGTCGACTTCATTTCCGGACCGAGCACGATGTCCACGCCGGCGAATTTCACGAACGGAAAGACCGCTTCTTTCACCGAAACGTGCGCCGGGATCGGTTCCTTCGTCAAACCTTGCTCGGCCAGCGTCGTGCCAACCATCACCTTTGCCGCCGCCTTGGCCAGCGGAACGCCGGTCGCTTTCGACACGAACGGCACCGTCCGGCTCGCACGCGGGTTGACCTCCAGCACGTACAACACCGGCCGTCCCTCCTCTTTCTTCACCGCGTACTGGACGTTCATCAGCCCCTTCACCTTCAACTCGCGGGCCAACTTGTGCGTCGCCTCGCGGATTTCCTGCACGACTGGCCCGGCCAGGCTGTACGGAGGGATCGCGCACGCCGAGTCGCCCGAGTGCACGCCCGCCTCCTCGATATGCTCCATGACCCCCCCGACAATCACCCGCTCGCCATCGGCGATCGCGTCGACGTCGACCTCGATGGCATCCTCAAGAAAACGGTCGATCAGGACCGGTTGCCCCTGGGCGACGATGAACGCTTCGGTCACATATCGCTCGAACTGCGCATTGTCGTAGCAGATTTCCATCGCCCGGCCGCCCAGCACAAAGCTCGGCCGCACCAGCGCCGGATACCCCACACGCCCCACTTCAGCGCGGGCTTGCGCCATGTTCCGCGCGATCCCGCTGGCCGGCTGTTTCAGCCCGAGGCGGTCGAGCAAGTCGCGGAATTTCTCGCGGTCCTCGGCGTCTTCGATCGTGTCCACGCTCGTGCCGATGATCGGCGCGCCGGCATTCGCCAGCGCCCTGGCCAGGTTCAGCGGCGTCTGTCCGCCAAACTGCACGATGATGCCGTCCGGCTGAACGCGGTCGCAAATGTTGAGCACGTCCTCGGTCGTCAGCGGCTCGAAGAAAAGCAGGTCGCTCGTATCGTAATCGGTCGAGACCGTCTCGGGGTTCGAATTGACCATCACCGATTCGATTCCCAGTTCCCGCAGGGCGAAACTGGCATGGCAGCAGCAGTAGTCGAACTCGATCCCTTGGCCGATCCGGTTCGGGCCGCCGCCCAGGATCATCACGCGCTTCTGGCCGGGCTTCTTCCCGGGAACTTCGTCTTCGTCCTCGTACGTCGAGTAGTAATACGGTGTGTAGGCTTCAAACTCCGCCGCGCACGTATCCACCGACTTGAACGTGGCCACGATCCCCCGCCGCTTCCGCTCGGCGCGGACGTCCAGTTCGGTCGTATTCCAGATCGTGGCGAGTTGCCGGTCGGAAAACCCGAACTGTTTGGCCTGGCGGAGCAGAGCATCGTCGACGCTCCGCAAATCCGGCTGCGAGCGGAGCCGGTCCTCCATCTCGACGATCTCCTTGAGGTTGTCGAGAAACCAGGGATCGATGGAGGTGAGCTCGTGGATCTCTCCAATCGACATGCCGTATTTCATCGCGTAGCGGAGATGAAACACCCGCTGGTCGCCCGCCCGCGAAAGCTTCGCCCGAACGTCGTCGATCGACGGTTGCTCGGGGGTGCCCCAAAGGTCTTTGCCGTCGCAGCCGAAGCCGAAACAGCCGATCTCGAGCCCGCGCAGCGCCTTCTGGAACGACTCCTTGAACGTGCGGCCGATCGCCATCGTCTCACCGACGCTCTTCATCTGGGTCGTCAGGTTGGGATCGGCCTCCGGAAATTTTTCGAAGGCGAATCGAGGAATCTTGGTCACCACGTAGTCGATCGTGGGCTCGAAGCAGGCCCTCGTCTCGCGGGTAATATCGTTGGGCAGCTCATGCAGGCGATAGCCGACGGCCAGCTTGGCCGCGATCTTGGCGATGGGGAAGCCGGTGGCCTTGGAAGCCAGGGCACTCGACCGGCTCACGCGCGGGTTCATTTCGATAACCACCATCCGGCCGTTCCCCGGATGAATCGCAAACTGGATGTTCGACCCGCCCGTCTCCACTCCGATCTCGCGGATCACGGCGATCGAGGCGTCGCGCATCCGCTGGTACTCCTTGTCGGTGAGCGTCTGGGCGGGAGCGACGGTGATCGAGTCGCCCGTGTGGACGCCCATCGGGTCGAAATTCTCGATCGAGCAGATGATCACGACGTTGTCGTCCTTGTCGCGCATCACCTCCATCTCGTATTCTTTCCAGCCGAGAACCGATTCCTCCAGCAGGACCTCGTGGATCGGCGAGCTGCTCAACCCCCGCGACACCAACTCGTCGAACTCCTCACGGTTGTAGGCAATATTCGACCCCGTACCGCCGAGTGTGAAGCTCGGCCGGATCACGCAGGGCAGGCCGATCTGGTCGAGCACACGGCGCGCTTCGGCCAGGCTGTTCACCGTCTCGCCCCGGCAGACCTCCAGGCCGATTTTTTCCATCGCCGCTTTGAACTGGTCGCGCTCCTCCGCCTTGGCGATCACCTCCGCATTGGCGCCGATCATTTCCACTCCGTACTTATGGATGACTCCGTGATGGGCCAGCTCCATGGCGAGGTTCAACCCCGTCTGCCCCCCGAGAGTCGGCAAGAGAGCATCCGGGCGTTCGCGCTCGATCACCTTCGCCACTATCTCCCAGGTCAGGGGCTCGATGTAGGTCCGGTCCGCCATTTCCGGATCGGTCATGATCGTGGCCGGATTGGAGTTCACGAGAACGACCTGGTATCCCTCTTCTCGGAGGGCCTTGCAGGCCTGCGTGCCCGAATAGTCGAATTCGCAGGCCTGACCGATCACGATGGGACCGGAGCCGATGATGAGGATTTTGCGGATGTCGTTGCGGCGCGGCACTTTAGAGTCGATCCTTACGGGTGGAAACGTGGGGGTCGTCGGTCCGAAGCTGTACCGATGGCCCAGCGGCTGATGGGTAAAATCTCTCTAGCATAGCGAGCGACCGGCCGGTAACGCAACCTACCCTGCAAAGGCCGTTTAACCGCAGTGCCCATCGGGCCGCGCGCGGGCTGGAGCGCGGAGCGGCTATCGGTCACCGGCGCGCGGCCCGTTGGGCACTGCGGTTAAACGACGAATTCGCAACACCTTAGGTCCGTTACAGGGGCGGGTAACACAGCCCCGCCCCCTGCGGTCTGCATGACTCCCCAGCGGCAAGTTTACTTCCGGCGAGTTGATTGATTTGCGGGATGCCGCGGGATGACCGACAATCCCGGAAACACTTCCACGTTTCAAAAAAGACCGGAGCAACCTGCCACATCCTTCAACCCGGGAGCTATCGAGATGCGAATTGCATTGTGCCTAGCGGTTCTCGTTGCCGCAGGGCTGCCGTTATTGGCGGCCGAAAAATCCTCCGTCGCGGATCGCCCCAACATCCTCTTGATCATGGCCGACGATCTGGGGATGGGCGACCTCGGCTGTTACGGACAGAAACAACTCAAGACACCGAACATCGATCGGCTGGCCGCCGAAGGGATGCAGTTCTTCAGCGCTTACAGCGGTGCGTCGGTCTGCGCCCCGTCGCGATGCTCGCTGATGACCGGGCGGCACATGGGACATGCAACGGTCCGCGGCAACTGGGAAGTCTATCCGGAAGGGCAGGCGCCGCTCGGGCAGGACGAAGTCACGGTCGCCATGATGCTCAAAGAGGCGGGCTATGCAACGGGCATTTGCGGCAAGTGGGGGCTCGGCGGACCGGAATCGGGAAGCGACCCCAACGACAAGGGTTTTGATTTGTTCTTCGGCTACAACTGCCAGCGACATGCCCACCGCTACCTGACCGACTACCTGTACTGCAACCGAGAACGGATCAAGATCCTGCAAGCCCCCGAGCGCCGCCTGTACAGCCAGAATCTGATTACCGATGCGAGTCTGAGGTTCATCCGGGAAAACCACCGCAGGCCGTTCTTCCTCTTCTGTGCGTGGACCGTTCCCCACGGCATTTGGCGAATCGACCAGGTGCCCAGCGTAGATGCCTACGCCGACACGAATTGGAGCGACACGGAGAAGGTCTATGCGGCGATGGTCGAGGGGCTCGATTCCGACGTCGGCCGCGTGCTGGAAACGCTCAAGGAGCTCGAGATGGATCGAAAGACGCTGGTGATCTTCGCCAGCGACAACGGCGGGGTCGGCGGGGAGGTCGCCAAGCGGCTTGAAGCCATGCCGAGCGTGGCCAAGGGGGCGGCTTCTTCGAGGGCGGCATCCGCGTGCCGATGCTCGCCCGGTGGCCGGGTTGCAGCCCGCCGGGCCGCGAAACCCGCGACTGGCCGACCGCGTTCTGGGACTTCTTGCCGACGGCATGCCGACCTTGCCGGACAAGCGCCGCCGCCTGCGGACGTCGACGGCGTTTCGATCGTGCCGGTCCTGCTGGGCAAAAAACCGCCGCGAGCCGCTGTATTGGGAGCGCCTGCGGCCGCACTTGCCCGTGCGTGAGGGCAACTGGAAGGGATACCAGCCCGCGCAGGACCAGCCGATTCAGCTCTACGACCTTGCAAGCGACCGAGCCGAGACAAAGGACGTTGCGTCGGAACATCCGCAGGTGGTTGCGAAGATCGAGGCGACTATGGCTGGCTCGCGCACGGAGACCGAGATACCCAAGCCGGACCCGCGGATCTGGAAAAAGTACCGGGAAGATAACCGGAAGCTGGATGAGAAGCTTGGCTGGCGGGAGGCGGGTGGAAAATAGATGCCGAAGCGACGTGCCTATCGTTCGGGGTGATGACCGGTATTGCGCCCCGAATTGACTGCCGAGCAGGCTGAGTCTGCTCTCGCGAAATTGCTGGCTCTTCCGATTGAGCGAATAGCAGTATTGGGGCAGAGGCAGCGGGCATGGAAAATCGCGATCGAATTCGATTTTGCCACCGTTTACGATGCGACTTATCCGGCCTTGGCCGGACTGCGTGGATGCCAATTCTGGACGGCTGATCTGCGACTGTTCAGCCAGGTGAAAGGCAGATTGCCATTCGTTGAACGGTGCGGTTAGACAACCTGACCAGAAGGGCCTTCGGACTGATCGTGAAAAGGACTCTGAAGTCGACGCGAGGGTAATCGCCCACGTCCACGATTTCATCCGGTCTTCACGCGGTCGCGGCATCCAGTTCCACGGCGGATACCGAGGCGGGCGGGAAGGTCCAGAGGTTGTCCGGCGGCAAGTCTTTTCGCACCGGCTTGATCGCGCCGGCTTGGGTTTCGAGGATTTCGAATTCCGGGTCGCCGGCGAGCTCGAAGACCCTGCCCGAAGAAATCGTCATGCCTTCGATCGCCAGGTTGGTTGTCACGGATCGGTCGCGGTTGGTGTTCACGATGTGCAGATAGAGCCGGTCGCCGGTGCGGCTGGCGGTGACGTCGAGGCCGTCGGAGGCATGCTTCACATCGACGGCCTGCTCGCCCGTATGCCGCCGGTAAAGGGCCATGACCAGTGCCACCGGCATCATGTACGCCTTTCCGCCGGGGACGGGAATCATGATGCATTGACCTGCCACCGGGTGCCGCGGTGAAGTCGCTGGGGTGGCGATCTTGAGCTTGTCTCCATGGGCGCCTGTGCACATTGAGGAGGCGGGCGTTGGCCACTCCCGCCCACGTGGAGAGGACCTCGCACCGATTGCGGCCGGGCAGAGCGAAATGGCACTCGGTCAAGCCCAGCGGCACGTCGTAGCCCGCGACCTGCTGGCGAACCTCCCGGATGCGGGCATCGTGGACGTTGGCGGCATTCATCAGCCGTTCCCAGGTCCGCGCCGGGTCCTTGCGGTACTCGATTCCGCGCAGGGGAGAGTCGGCGATGCCCTTGTCGGGGTTGAACATGTGGTGAAACGCGATGAACTGGAGGTGCTCGCCCGCGATCTCCAGCATCCGCGGGGCCCAGCCGCTGTCGCCCCAGCCGATGAGCTGGATATCGGGGTCCACGGCGCGCATCGCAGCGGCGAAGTCGACGGTTCGCCGGGCCGCGGTTTCACAATCGAAGCCTCGGCGGTCGTACGACGTTTCGTTGCCGATCTGCCAAAGCCGCACGTCGTAGGGCTCGGGACGGCCGTGCTCGAGGCGCAGAGGATCGCGGGCGGCGTTGCAGTAGCGTACCCAGTGGGCCGCCTCTTCCGGTCCCGCGGTTCGCACGCCGCCCTTGGGATCGTGCTGCCAGTGCTTGCGGCCATCGGACTCGAAGTTGACGCACAGCAGCGGTTCCGCCCCGACCCGCCGGCAGAAATCGACGAACTCGTGCGTGCCAACCTGATTGGTCTCGATGCCGCCCCAGAGTAGATTCAGCATGGGCTGCCGCTTGTCGCGGGGCCCCACCGCTTCCTTCCAACGGTAGTAGGAGATCAGGCAACCGCCCCAGCGGAGGAGTGTCGGAGACAAATCCTTCGTGACTTCAATCACATCCTCGCGCCAACAATCTCTTGCATGGTCCCACGCGGCGGCAACGGAGCCGTCCGTCGTGCCGAGGGGTTCCATAAACTGCATGGACAAGTAGGGCGAGAGGGCAAACCTTGGCCTGGGGTCGATGACAATCGCCGGCCGGAGCCGGTCCGCAAAGGCCGGCGCGACGGCGCCGACCGCGGCGCCGGCGCCCAACGTCTTTAAGAACGCACGGCGTGTCGTTGTGTCTTCCGTTCTGTCCATTTGAGTTCTCCTGGGACGAGCGGCAGGCATTCGACTCCCTTCGGTCCGGCTGCCGCAGCCACCTCAGGATACCGCAGCGGCAGTCGCGATGCGAGCGAGCCGCTCTTCCGGTCCGCTTATGCAAGCGGGCGACGTCGGGCACTTGATTGTCGAAGAAATCTTGCCGTCGGCTTGACGGCTCTACAAATGTCGTATAAACTCTACGGAAGGCGCACAAAGGAGTAAACCATGGCCCGCAAACGGGAGTCGAGTCGCGGCGGCCGGCGGCCGCATCTTTCGCTTACAGACGTCGAATGGGCCATCCTGGGGGTCGTCTGGGGCGAGGGCCCGTGCGCTGCGGGCACGGTCCAGGAAGGCCTCCAGGAAACCCACGGCTGGGCCTATAGCACCGTGAAGACGACCATGGACCGCATGGTTGCCAAGGGGCTTCTGGCTTCCCGCGCCGTCCGCAATCTGAATCTCTATTCCGCGGAAATCAGCCGGGAGGAAGCCAAACGGGGCGAACTCCAGCGGGTTCTCCGCCGCGCATTCGACGGGGCCCTGTCGCCCATGATCCGGTTCATCGTCGAAGACGAGGGAATATCGGAAAAGGAGCTCCAGGAACTGCGTGAGATCGTCAACCGCGGCCGTGGGCGATAGCGTTGAGACACGCCTTTGTCCCCGGTCGTTTTCCTGCAAGAGGAGGCCGGAGCGATGATCGAGAACTTGAACGCTGTGCTTCGACTGCTGAATTGGGTTGGCGACGTACACTGGCAGGCTGCGTCGACCATGCTCCTCCAGGTGTGCGTCCTGGTAGCAATTCTCCTCTGCGTCGATTTCGTTCTGCGGCGCTGGGTGCGGCCGGTGTTCCGCTATTGGATGTGGACGCTCGTGCTCGTCAAGCTGGTCCTTCCCGTGACGCTTGTCTGTCCCATCAGTCCGGCCTACTGGCTGGCTGGCGGCACGCTATCGAAGCCCGCGCCAACTGCCATAGTCGATGCGCCGAGCCGTATTCCCGACCGAAGAACCGTTGTCGTGCCGCACGTTGCGACCGTCGATTTCAACGAGGGCGGTGCCCGGTCGTTTCCTGCACAGCCGGACCGCGCCGCTGAGACCCATAACCCCGGAACCACAGACGATTCGCCCCGTCCGGCGTCGCTTCAGCCTGTATCCGAACCGGCCGTGCCGGTCGAGCTGGTCTCGATGAAACTTACGGCGTCGGCCTTGTTGGCCTGGTTGACCGCGGTGAGCGGATTGACGGTTTTGCTGGGGCGTCGCGTGAGGAAAGTGCAACAGCTCGTCCGACGAGCCGACCCTGCAGGAGCCGATCTTTGTGAGCTTCTCGACGCCTGCCACCGGCTGGTTCGCCTGCAGCCCGGCACCGCCAGGGTGAAGCTGTCCGAAGAGCTGGGCACGCCGGCGATCTGCGGTCTGTGGAAGCCGACAATCCTCTTGCCTCGCACGCTGGCCCGCAAGCTCGACTCCGAGCAATTGCGACTCGTCTTCGTTCACGAGCTGGCCCACTGGAAACGGGGCGACCTGCAAGTCCAGTGGCTACAGACCGTGCTGCAGATCGTCTACTTCTACAACCCGGCTGTCTGGATCGCCAACGCGATCCTCCGCCGCTTGCGTGAGGATGCGGTCGACGAGACGGTGTTGGTGGCCGCGGCCCCGCATTCCGACGTCTATTCTTCGACGCTGTTGGACGTGGCGGAACTTGCCCGGCGTCCGGCGGAACTGGCCTTGCGGCTCACCGGGGTGGTCGAGTCGCGCAAGGCGCTAACCCAACGGATTCGCCGCATGGCGCAGGGGCGGATCCCGAAATCGGCCAGGCTCGGCCTGAGCGGCGTGGCGGCGATCCTGGTCATGGGCCTCGTCCTGTTGCCGATGTCGGGCCGCAAGCGGTCCAACGCCGAGGCTCCGCAGCCCGCTCGAGTTTCAGCTTCCGCCGTTGAAGAGCCCGGGATGGCCGGGACGCAGCCAAAGAACGCCTCGGAACCCCCGGCGCTGCTGGAAGAGGCTTTCACGCCCCAAGGGGTTCTCAGCGGCCGGATTACCGACCAGACGGGCTCACCGGTAACCGACGCGAAGCTCAGTCTGACCGAGCCCTACGGCCGCGTTTACCTGGAAGTTCAGAGTGACCAGCGCGGCTTCTATCATTTCGACGAGGTTCCTCGGTCGGGCGAGTACCAGGTTCGCCTCCAATCCAGCCGGTGTATCGGCCTCACGCACCCCGACGAAACTCCGCGAATCCACCTCGCGCCCGGCTCCGAAATCGTTCGCCACTTCACGCTGAATCGCGCCTGTCGACTTCGAGTCCGCACAGTCGATCGAGACGGGAAACCCGTCGCTCGGGTCATGCTCTGCGTGGCGACTCCCTCGCAGCAGCGGATGTCTGTTTCCGGACCCATCAGCACCGACAAGCAAGGGCTTGCCACCATCGGCGGGTTGAAACCGTCGGAGTCGGATTACCTCGTGGGCGCCTCGAGCGGTGAGTTCGGCTTTGCGAGGCTCGAGGTCAGGCTCGACGACCCTGAGAAGATCGTTGCGCGAGAACTCGTGCTGGATAAGGGCGTGGCGGTGACGGGAAAAGTCCTCTGTTCTGACGGACAGCCGCCCGCTGGATGGCGAATCAGCGCGCTTCCCACCTGGTGGGACTTCGGCGTTTATCCGTCGGGCCAGGTGATTGGCCCGGACGGTTCCTTCACACTGCCGCACATCGTTCGCGACGAATACAACATCACCGTCTCGATCCCCAGTAACCGCGGTGGTGGCTCGAGTCCGAAGACCGTGCTCGCTTCCGCGACGCTGCCGCCTGCCGAAGGCCCGCTGTCGCTCACGCTCGACCATCCCTCGCCGGCCTCCATGGCGTCCATCTCCGGGAAGATCCGCTATGTCGGCGGTCCCATCAAAAAGGGCTTTTGGATCTTCGCCAACTCGCAGGACCGCCAGTATCACGGCAGCGTCTACGTGCAACCCGAGCAGGAGGAGTTCGAGGTTGCGCCGGTACCCCGCGCGCTATACAACATCCAGTTCGAGTCGCCGGAGATCGAGGCTCAGACGCTCCGGGGAGTAGCCGCTCCGGTAAGCGATCTTGAGGTGACGCTTACCGTCCGAGGCAAGCCTGCGCTCCGCGGGACGGCCGTGCGCGGCGATACGCGCGAGCCGATCCGGCAATTTCGCGTGCGGGTCACCAAGCTGCGGACGCTCCGCGGACCGAACTATATCGTCGAACCGCGATGGCACGAGGTCGAAAACCCGGAAGGGCGATTCGAAGTTGAGGTGCCCGGGCCCGGCATCTACGTCGTGCAGGTTGCGGCCGACGGCTTCGCCTACGGCTGCAGCGAGCCGATCGATACTGACAAGACCGACAATGAACCGGTCCGGATCGAGTTGAGCGAGGGCGTTTCCCTATCGGGGACGGTTGTCGACGAGGAAGGCAAGCCGATCGACGGCGCTCGAGTCACTCCGGCCAGCAAGGCAAGCGGCATGATGGCCGCCGGCCAAAGGCAGCCGATCGAGAAGGATCTGCCCGAATCCATCCTGCTCCGGCTCTTCACCACCGCCGACGGCGCGATATCCACGGTCAAGGGCCGATTCACCATCGAGCATCTGGTGCCGGGCAACGAAATCCTCAAAGTGACGCACCCCGATTACTGCGTGGCGATTGTCCGAAACGTCCCGGTGGGCGGCCGTTCCGCATCGGAAGCGACGAAGATCACTTTGGCCCGCGGCGGCACGGTTCGCGGCCATGTCTACGACGAGTTTGGCAGGCCCGCCGCCGGCGCGACCATCGTCTTCCAGGACGACGCCGCGGGTGGGCCAGGCGACGAAGCGGCCGGGCGTCTGGCGACCGCGCGGACCGACGAGAGCGGCTTTTACGAAGCCCGCCACTTGCCCGAGCGGATCTGCACTGCGCTGCGAGGTGACAAGTGGCAGAACCCCGGGGTGACCGTGCAGACGATCTTGCCGCGCAGCGGCCGAACGCAGACGCTTGACTTCGGCGGTCGCAGCAAGCTCACCGGGCGTCTGACGGTCAACGGCAAAGCGCTTGCCAACGCGCCGATCGTCTTGTCGGGAGAGAGCCCCAACTTCGGTGTCTTCCGCGCCAATGCACACACGGCGGCCGATGGATCCTTCACCTTCTGGGGTCCCCAGCCGGGAAAGCGGACGCTCTATTACGCCGTCTCCGACCGGCTTACCGACTGGGTGCGGGTGAAGGACCTGCGAGTCACTTCGCAGGAAACCGATCTGGGCACGATCGACCAGCAGGTCTGCCGGGTCGTCGTCCGCTCGACCAGCGAGGGCGGCACACCCGCGGACGTGCGGGTGACGCTCCAGGAGTACGATCCGATTTGGACGCACGGCAATTCGGTGGGCATCGAGCGGCCGCGTCAACGCCCGGACGCCCCGTTCGTCTTCGACTTCGTCCCGCCCGGCAAGTATGAACTGCTCGTCTCGCGGCCGGAACACCTGCAAATCCGCAAGCTTGTGGAAGTGCAGGCCGCCAGCCGCGAAAAGGAGGTGACCTGCTCGCTTCCCGCCGGTACGGCTTCGCTGGCCGGCAAGCTCGACGGTGAGATTTGTGGGCCCGGTGGATGCTCCGCGCTGAAGCTGTGGAGCAAGGACGGGAGCAGGCTCGGCTACATCATCCCCAAACCCGACGGCACCTACCGCCTCGACCACCTGCCGCCCGGCGATTACGCGATCCGCGAAAAGGACACCCGCAACGCCCCGGTCGTCTTTGAACTGTCGCTTTCGGACAACGAGAGCCGGAATCTCGATCTCACGCTCGCGAACATCTCCCTGTCCGCCGAGCCCCTGGGATTTCTCGTGGTCCGCATCTTCACGCCTGACGGCGTGCCGCTGCCCTGCGACGTCAAGCTGACGGGAGCGAGTGGTCCGCTTCCGCCGCACAGTTCGCAATACGCTCGGCAAGGATTCGTCGGGCCGCCGGGCACCTACGAGTTGTCGGTCGACTATCCCGGCTACCAACCGCTTCGCCGCACCGTCGAGCTCAAGCCGGTAGGACCTGGCGGCCGCGCCGCGGAAGGCTCCGAAGTGCATTTCCATCTTCTCAGACAGTAAACGCGCGCGGCGACTTTGTGTCGGTGAGACGATGACGAGCCGCAGGCGCGCTCGGCTGGCTGCCTGATGCCACGCTTCACTTTGTTGACCTGGAGTGATCCACAGCCCCGGGAGACCTGGCCGTGAGTGACGAGAAACCAGACTGGCTCACATCTTTATCGCGCGTACGATTCATGCCTGTCTGTCCGCTGGCGCGACGATGATCTGGTTGACGCGCTCGTGATCGAACAAGTGGGGTACTCCACCGGGTCCCAGGAACACAGCGGCGCCGTCTCGCGCGATCAGGGCACGAGAGTGATCGATCTCGATCTGCTCGCCTGTGTTTAACTCAACCGTGAAGAGTTGAAACGGCTGCCGCTCAATCAAGGCCGTGATTGTTTCTTGAAAGTGCTCAACAGTCATGCGCCACTCCCTATGAAAAGAACGGCTCGGCCGGTAGCCGCCACTCGATCGGCGAAGCGGGAACCCGACCGCCTGCAGTCTACCTCTACAATACCAAATCACGTGGTCCTTGTGGAGATGCCACCTCGCCCTCCCCCGGCTCTCTTTTTGTCGCTACCGGACATCCGTTTCCCAAATCTCGCTGTCGGCCCCCCCGAAGCCCACCCGTTACTCCTCGGTGTGGGGCAACAGATCGGGGGCCGGTTCCGGGCGAGGCTAGTGCGTCGTCCAGACTAAATTTTCGGTCGGGCACGCGATTTCGTGCGGACAATGATCAATCGCCTAGCAAGGCGCGACCCGAACTTTTAGCGTGGACAAGGCACTAGGGTCAGGTACCCACATTCGACCTTTATGCCAGAGGTAAAATGTCAGGACCTGACCACACGGGCAAGGCCAAAGGGAAGCCGGTCTACCGCAACTCCAGGATCAGGTAGAGCTGTGGAACCTCGCTCGGTGCTTTTTCAGGCTGCCGGGGCGTGTCGATTGCACCGTGACGCATTGCCTCGGTCAAGGGCGAAATGTACGTCATTCCTCCCACCAGGACCGGCTGGCCCAGGGGCACGTTGAGCGTGGTTGCGAGCTTTTGCGTGTCGATGGCAAAGCGATCGACCGTCGGAGTGAGAATATCCTCCGGCCGTGGCCGAATCAGCTCTTCGGCGGGTTTTCCGGGAGCGGTCAGTGTCGATCGGAGGTCGACCGTCGCCGTGTTATCGCCCGGTATCAGCGTGGGGCGGACTTCGAGCAACGCCCCGAAGTTGGGCACTTCGATCACCGGTTGATAACCCACCGCGCGTTGGCTCGCCTGTTGGGTGAAGACATAGCGCGCCGCGTGCTTCAGCGAGGCGACCTGCGATTCCGCCGGTTCCTGCCGGTCGATGCTCCCGACCACGGGCACGAAGCTCGTGACCACATTCTGTTGGGTGCCGCTGACCAGGTAGACCAACTGACCGGTGAAGCAGTTGGTGATGCCGCGGATGGTGGACGGCCGCCGGGTCAATTCGGCAAGCACCTCGCGATCGACTCGGGGAATGCTGTCCGCGGCGGCGGGGATCAGCCGCTCGAGATCATCGGAGGTGAGCAGCAGCCACCGGGCGTCGATCGAGACGGTCTTGCGTTTGCCCGAGCCCGTGCGAAGCTGCTGGAGCAGTTCGTCGATCTGGCGATGCACGGCCGGAGTTTGGCGAACGATCAGGGCGGTGCCGAGGCGTTGGATTTCGCCCGCACCGCCGTCGCGCTTTTGCGGTGCTGGCTGGTTGAACGCATCTCCCATACCCGGCATTCCGGGCGCGGCATACGGCCCCGCGCCGCCGGCCGCGCCGTATTGTGCCCAGGTATCAGGGGCGACGACGGTAACGATTACCCGCACGAGGTCGTCCATCGTGATCCTGGTTGAATCGGGCAGAGACATCTGGCCGAACCCGGCGGACTGCATGCCACCTCCCCCCACGGGCGTTTCGCCGCCTGGCATGCCTCCCATCATGCCTCCCCCGGTGCTTCCCATCGAACCGGCGACTCCCATGCCGGCCCGCCGGCCGAACAGCGCGGAGCCATCCGCGCTGGTGTAAGGGTAGTCGGGCACGTTGAGCACAAGGTCGCCCACGTCGTAGGTGAGGAGGGTCCAGTCTTCAGCGTGCAGTGGCTTGGCAGCGCGGGGTGGTTGTGCGTCGTGCGCGGCGGGAGCCTGGCCCGCGGTCCCTTGTTGCAGCAGGAGAGCGAAAACGAGAGCGGTGAAGCATTGGGCGAATGGATTTCTTGACACGTTCATGGAATTGCCTTTCCGAGTTGATGATTTGCGGTTGAGTCGTGGAGATTGCTATCGACTACGTTGCACGTATTCAAAGCATCATTCTCACCCACCACAGGCGGGCGCGGTTGACATGCCCGAGCAACTGCGGATCGCTCATTGCGTAGGCAAAGAACTGCTCGACCTGCTGCCCGCGACAGGCCGTCAGGGCAATCCAAGCTTCCGCGGGGCTTTTTGAATCGCGCGTGACCAAGGCGATCAGCGAGCGGGTAACTTCCGGGCCGTTGACTCTGCCAAGCACCAGCGCTGCGGAAAGCCGGACTGCCTTCTCTTCATCGCCGAGACGGTCCAACAGCATCGCCAGACACCGATCCGAAGCGGCATCGGCCACGGCGAGCGCTTCGCCCCGCGTGGCATCTTCTTGAACCAGCGACAGGTAAGCCCGAAGCGCCGGCTCCGTATCGGCCGTAAAGAGGCGACGAAAGATCCCCGCCCGGACATTTCGATCGGCCGACTGGCTGGCCGCGTGCGCCAGCCCGGAGACGCCCGCGATCTGCTCGATGGCACCCAAGGCGTCGTCTCGGAGTTCGGCTCGCTCGCTCAGCCGCAGGAACTGGGCAATGGAGCGAGTGGTGCTGCAAACGGCCAGCAGTCGCACGACGGCGCGACGGGGCTCATCGCTTGAGTGGAGCCACCGCCATAAGAGGAGCTGCTCCGCGTCGGACCGCTGCAGGTCGCACTGTTTCAGAAGCTGCCGGGCATCGGTCTGCGGATTGCCGGCGAGTTGCTCGACCAGGCCGTCAACGGCGGCTATCCCCGAAGAACGACTTTCTCTGGCGGCTTGCACTGCGCGAGCGGTGAAAACAAAGCGTTCGTACGCCGTGGGAGGCCGGCCGGCTGAGTGAGGTATCTCTTCGCTGACCGATTCGGCGGGTGCGACGGGCCGGTCCAGGGCCGGGTGAGTCGGCCGGGGTGAGGAAGTGACCGCACGCGCCATGCATGCCGGTTCGGCGGGGCGAGGGATCGCGTCCCGCCGGAGCAGCGAAATCGACAGGGTGGCAGCGATCAGGGCCGCCGCAGCCGTCCAGTGTAGGAGTCGGCGGCGCGACTCTGTCACAGACTTCTGCCGCCAAAAACGCTGAAGCCGAGCGATTTGGTCCGCCGACGGCTCGACCCGCAGGACCGCGCGGATCTGCCGATCGAGTTCGTGGGTGTCGATAGAGGAATGGTCGTCGTTCATTGCACGTCCCGACGGGCGTAGTCGAAACCAATTGCCGACGCGATGCGACGCCGAGCCAGGTGCAGGCAGGCATGCACGTTGGCTTCGGTGGTCTCCAAGACCTCCGCGACCTGGCCGGCGGTCAGTCCTTCGCCGAGGCTCAAGATTGCCACCTCACGCTGCCGCCGGGGCAGCCGGTCGATGGCCGCACGGATACTTGCCTGCAATTCCCCCGCGGCGGCCTCCGCCATCGGCGAAGCCCCAGCGGACGCTACGTCGCCAGTCGGCATCGGGAGCAGGTTTCTACGTCGTCGTCGCCGATTCCGATCGGCGTTAATCACAATGCGCAGCATCCACGTCTTGAAAGAAGCGTCACCGCGATACGTTTGCCAATTTCGCAGCACCAGACAGAGCGCATCCTGGACGAGGTCTTCGGCCGCGTGAGGATCGCTCGTGAGCCGATGGGCGAACCGCAACGCGGTCGGCAGATGCTCGACGACCAACCGATCGATCGCTTTTCTGTCGATTGGCCCTGTCATGTTTTCTGCGAGCCTCGCCAGTTCCACAAGATTAGACGTTGGCGCCGGCCTGGGACTCAAAAAGAAAAGAGGAAAGATAACCGTCCCGTGGCAGAGAATCAGTCTAACGCGGATATCCTTTGGGGGGAATCCCGCGCAGCCGAAAGGCGCATTCGACGCGGTCGGCAACGCCGGCTTTGAAGTCGCGGACCCTGGCTGCACCGACGCAGTCGCTTGGGAGCTCTACTGGATTTGTTTTCCCTATTGGGGTGTTACTGCCGTAACCCCTTCTCGCGCAGCAATGCCTCGGCCCACACGGCGTCGTCGCCTGTCAGCGCAGGCTCGGGGTTTTCCGAATAGTTGGTACGCTCGTAGCGGCCGAACTGATAACTGCGGTCGATTAGGGCCTGGATGTCGAGCGCCACGTCCGGATCACCGTGCCGCAGGGGCACGCGAATCGCCGGTAGCCGTTCGCGGAGCGGCGCGTGATAGAATTCGAGCGACAAGGGGCGCCAGCTCCGAAACACCGAGATGCGGTACGGCGGGTGAAACCGATTTGGCAGCCAGTCGCGGGGAGCCAACACCGTCCAACGGCCGGCGCGCAACAAGTCGATCTCGACGAGATTCACTCTTCCGCGTTGGAGTTTCCGCTGTTTCCGGCGGTACTGGCGGCGACCCTCGCCCGCCTCCTTGTTCGCCGGGCTTAGCACTTCGATGACCGTGATCACGCGATCGTCGCGGCCGGGTTCGCGGATTTCAATGAAGCCTTCCGTGACCGGTTCGGCAAGGATCTCCAGGACGTATGGCTCGGCCGTCGCAACGGTCGTCTCTGTGGCGAGCACGGCAACACCCCCAGCCGGTTCCCCTTCGACCACGCGCACGTCCGGATACCGTGCCATCAGTTCTTGAGGCGACTCGACATAGACGCGTTCTTCCATACGGGCATAAAGCTCGCCCGGCAAGTGCGGCTGAACGGCGTCACAGGCGTAGTTGATCAGTCGATGATGAATGTCGCCCCAATGCGATTCCAGATACGGATCCATTCCGGGAAATGGGCTCGGCACGAGTTGACCTCCAATAGTATGACCAGGGGAACTCAACCATTTCAATTATATGTTTTGAGATCCGCGGCGTGAAGTGCGAGGTCCTTGGTCGCAGATTCTTGAAGGTCGAAGTCTTCATCTTTCCGCGTCTGCCATTTCCGCTCGGCGGACCACCGCCGTGTATTCAGAGACCACCTGGCCCTTCTTGAGCGGTCGATCGGGGCCGAGGTAGTTCAGGTAGAGGCGGTCGGTGACGCGGCCACGCTCGGGGCCGGATCCGCCGGCGTAACGGATCGTGGTTGGCGGATCGATGCGAATGACCAGTGAACGGTCGATTGCAATCCTGGCGGCGGCTGCGTCGAGCTCTCGGCCGGCGGCCGCCGGGACGACGTGCGTCCGGCCGTCGATAGCGATCTCGCGCCGACCCTTTTCGTAAATCCAGTGAGGATTATTGAGAATGCCAATCAGCCCGGTGGCGATCTCGGCGGCAACGACGTCGTCGAGCGCTACGAGCTTCTCGTGCATCGTCCACTCGCCGTCCGGGTCGCTGCGGAATCGCAGTTCCGCGCGCACCGCACGGCCGTGGTCGAGGATGAGCCGGGCTTCAAACCAGTCGTCTCCGTTTTCCACGCTGACCTCCCGAACTTCGATGGGCAGCGCGAAGCGGGATCCGGTCAGGCGGACCTGGCCGATGCCGTTGCGCTGGTCGGGCGAGACGATGCGGTCCATCGCCAGCGGCGTGGGCTGGGCCATGACTTTCGCGCCCCAGGAAAATGAATTGACCATCGTCTCCGTTCGGTGGAGGATCAGCTTGCCGGCGTCGAGGCGGCGTATGCCGAGCCGCTGCTGAAATCGATCGGCGATTTCGCCGGCAGTCTGCAGCACGAGCCAGTCGCAGGCCATCGAGCCAAGCCGGTCCGTTTGCGTGGAGGGGAAGAAGAACTCGCCCTCGCTGAAAATCGCTCCGGATGGGTTGCGGGCCTGCATCTTCTCCATGGCCGCCAGCGACCGGCCGGCAAGCTGCCAGGCGTCGGGGTCGCGGCCGTAGACGGCCTGGAGGATATGGACGTGGATCCAGCCCGGGTGGCGGAAGAGCGTCCAGTCCTGGCCGCTCGGATAGACGAAGCCGCCGTCGGGCAGGAGAAACCACTTGAGGTTTTCGTAAATGCCCGCGGTATTGTACAGCAGTGCCTCGGGCGGCTTGCGGCCGGTGAGCGTATAGTCCAACGCGCAGCCCAAGGACAGGCTGAACGTGGTCATGTAGTCGGGGTGAACGAAGCCGTGGTTCTCCAGCGTGAAGTCGTCGTAGATGTTCGCCCCGGTGAACTGTTCGGCGACGGTTCGCCCGTCGACGATTCTCTCGGACGACGCATCTGCGGGCCGGAGGAAAGAGGAGAACACCCATCGCTGGAAAGCGCTTTCCCAGCCGGCGCGGCGAGCGTCTTCCGGCATCAGAAGCACGGCCACGGAGAGGATTTGGGCGTTCCAGGCGTTTTCCTCGGCCTTGGTGTCGTGCTGGATGCGATGCGGGGGCTCGGTTTTGGCGATGCGGTCGGCCTCGTGGGCGACGACGCGGCGGACCTGCCGGCGGACATCGTCAGGCAGGTCGTCCCAGACCCACCACGCGCCCCGGCCGAGCATCTGGGCCCAATGGGCCGACTGCCAGGCATCGCCCCACGGCTTCCCGTCGCTGGTGGGCCGTGTGCCGGTGAGGTGCGTGGTGGTGAGATAGCGGATCATCGGCAGGATCGCCTGACTGATCAATTCGGTCCGCGAGAGGCCGACGACCCGTTCGTCGTACGGCCCGAACCGGTACAGAAAGCAGAGCCCCTGGACCGTCCCCGTATTAGGGCGGATCCAATGTTCTTCACTGCGGCTGTCGGTCAGCAACCGGAGGCTTGCGTCGTCTTGCCAGGGGTGGATCAAATCGAGGAGATAGCGGGCCTGGTGCTGCGTGGCCGAATAGACGAGGGCGGCCATCCGGGCGATTTCACCCTCAGCCTTTGCTTCGAAGGCCAGCGGCATAACCGGCGCGGTGTCGACCGGATCGGCAGCGCTGGCCCGTGCGGAAGCGACCATGATCAAGCCGACAATCAGAGGCAGTGGTATAAGGCGGTTCAACGGTTCGACTCCTTTTCGGCGAAGCAAGGGATGAGGCAGTCGGATTGTGATGGACCCGGCCGACCAGCGATCTCCTGACGATTCACGTTGCAGCAGCGACAGTATCCCTGGCGAGAGGTCTGGGAGCAACCGATCCCTGTGGGTCGAGGGGCGAGAGCGAAGATTCCTGACCCGGATTATTCACGAGCCGGGCCGAGTTGGGCGCAGACTGCGGTGGTGAATGATCCAGGCCAACCGGTGTTTCTCCCTAGCACCAAACGGTTTTTCCTGCTGTTGGGATTTACTTTCGGATGTCGCGAATGCCCGCGGCTTGTCCGCGGGATGGTTACGTTCTCTGCTACATACGCCACGATCGCCGCTATCCGCCTTGATTTTGGCGGCGGCAAAGCCGCCGCGGGCGAAATCAAGGGGTGGCACGCGGGGAGGTTCCTGTAGCGGCAAGCGTGAGCCTCCCGCGGGCAAGCCGCGGGCATCCTTTATAAAACCCTGCCGTGTCAAAACGGACACTTCCAGTCGACAATACCGTTTGGTGCTAGTATTAGCTACCACCTATCGCCCCGCCCGACGCGGGGTCGGCAGTGGCGGTTGCAGTTTAAGCAGTTTCCTAAACCGGGTTTCTTGCCATACCATTCCAAGAACGGATCGAGTCGGGCGAATAACTGGCGCGTGCGGCGGCGGTTGTTCCCCAGTTTCAAAGGAGACACGACATGAGGTTTCGAACGAAGCGGCCGGTGGTGGCGTTGTTTCTGGGCCTGAGTTGTCTGTGCTTAGCGCCGGCCGCGGCGGCCGACGACCCGCTGGCGCTGGTTCCGCGCGGCGCCTGGGGGATCGTATTCGCACCGCGGCTCGGCGAGGCCGAGACGACCCTCCAGCGCCTCGGCCGGCAGTTGCAGTTGCCCCTTCCGCCAGACCTCTTCAAGATGGCCGGTATCCAGGACGGGCTCAATCGCCAGGGCGCGGCACTGGCGATCGTCATGCCGCGCGGCGACGAGAAACGCCCGGCGGTGATCGTCGCCCTGCCGGCGAGCGATTACGACCAGTTGCTCAAATCGTTCCACCGCAGCGGGACGGAGGGTCCGGCGACGCAGATTCAAATCCGCGACCGGACGTATCTCGTAGCGCCCAAAGGCAAGTTCGCCGTGTTTGCCGAGCCTCAAGACCGTGCGGTCCTGGAGCGTGTGCTCAAGGCCGGCGAGGCGGTACCGGGCAATCTGCGCGGGCTGCAGCCGTGGTTGGCCAGGCACGCGGTGGGGCTCGTGGTGACGCGGCCGGGCATCGAGGCCGCCATGGCCGCCGCGATGGAAGGCTTGGAGACGATGAAGGCAACGATGATCGAAGCCGCCCGAAGCGCGGAGCCTGACACCGAGGCGGGCGACAAGCAGGAAAAGAAGGAAGGTGCTCAAGCATCCCCGCGCAAGGTGCCCTCCGCCGCGGCCGTCGAGCAGGCCGCTCAGGGAATCGACATTTACATGGGCATCGCCCGTTTCCTCGAGCGCGAGGTCCGCACGACGGCCGGCGCGGTGCGGTTGGATGAGCGGGGCACGCTGCGAGTCGAATGGCGGACCCGCTTCAAGCCCGACGGCGAAGTCGCCCGGGTGCTGGCGGACGTGAAGCCTGCCGAGGAGGATCTTTTGGCCGGTTTGCCCGCCGAACCGTTCGTGTTCGCCGCCGGCGGCGTGCTCAGCCCGGAACTGTCCGAGGCAATGATGGACTGGTCGGTGAAGATGATGCGCTCGGCGCCGGGCATGTACGGGATTACGCCCGAGCAGGCCGACAAGATGGCCAAGGTCGCGAAGGAGTCGATGGGGTCGCTTCGCGGCATGGCCATGCTCTGGGGCGTGGGCAAAGCCCGCGAGCCGCTGTACGCCAATTTCCTGGCGGCGATGCGTGTCGACGAAGCGGAGAAGTTCCTTGGAGACTACAGCGACTACATCCGCAAGCTCAACGAGATCATTGGCGACCGCCCCTCGATGATGAGCAACATGGAGGTCGAGAAGGCCGAGGTCGCAGGCCGGCCGGGTCTGAAGCTCTCGATGGATACGCCGCGGATGCCCAATGCCGAGCAGATCCCAAACTACGACCGCATGATGGAGCTCATGTTCGGCCCCGGCGACAAAATAACGGCTTACCTGGCGGCGGTCGACGAGCGGACCGTGGTGGGCAGTTATGTCAACCGGCGACTTGTGGAGCGGACGGTCGAGGCGGCCAAGAAGAGCGGAGACGGTCTGATCGATAGGGAAGAGGTTGCCAAGGCCGCCGCTCGGCTCCCCAAGCAGGCTGCCTGGAGGCTCTACTTCAGCCCGGCCGGTATGACCGGTTTCGTCAACCGCGTGCTGGCGGTCTCCTTGCCGGAGGGCGCGCCGCGGATCGAACTGCCCGACTTCCCGGAAACGCCTCCGATCGCCTGGGCCGGGAGCACCGGCAAAGCCGAATTTCGCGAGCACATGGTCGTGCCGGCTGAAGTGCTCAAGGCGGTGGTGCCCTACGTGGAGCAAGTCCGCCAGAAGGCCCAGGAGTCCCGCAGCAAGAAGCAGGCGGGTCAGGACGAAAACGGGACGAAGCCGCCGAAGCAATAGCGGTATGTTACCGGCGGAGCGTCGCTCGGGCGATCATCGACCCGCTTGCCGCCCTTGAGCCTGCCCGCCAAGGCAGTGCATATCGCAGTCTAGTCCGGCTACCTCCGCCAGGCGAGCATGATCTCCGTCACCATTTCCAGGCCCAGTTGCCGGACTCGCGGCAATTGGCGGCGGACGCGGGATGCGGCCGCGCGAGGGTCCTGGTGGATTTTCAGGGCCGCCTCGAGCAACCGTGGGGCGTCGGACGGTTCATCGATGTCGAAGATCCAGTCGCCCAGGCCGAGTTCCTCCAGCATCCAGACCTTTCGGCCGTTCTCCGCGAATTGCGGCATCAGCACCGGCGTGCCGAGGCTGAGGGCCATAATCACCGAGTGCATCTCCATGCTGACGACCATCTCGGCCTGGCGATAGAGCGAGTAGGCCTGCTCCGTGGTCCAAAACTCGTCCATCCAGATACATTTCTTTTGCACTTCCGGCGCCAGGCGCAGGTAGACGTTGTCGTGCATCAAGGCAATCTCGTTGCGGACCTCGGGACAGAGCACCACCGGCACGCCGGTCCGTGCAACCCAGTCGCCGAGGAACGAACGGATCCGCTCCATGTGCTCGTCCTGGCGTTCCTGGGTGATCGTGTCGGCCAACGGGCCGGGCTGGCTCCGGGCACTGCGGATCGTCAGCGTGATGAACTGCTTGGGCTTCAAACCGTGCTCGCCGAGATAGGCCTCCAGCCAGGGCTCGTCGAAGCCCTGGAAGAAAAAGGTGCTGTCGGGCCGGAAGCCGGATCGCGGCCCCAACAGCTCGCGCTGCGCCAGGTAGGCCAGCGAATCCGGATCGCGGCAATAAACGAACTGCGCGTCCTGGAACAGCGGCCGGAAGACCAGGTCCGACGGCCAGTCGATCGCCTCGAACGACTGGCCGCCCACGCCGTACGGAATGCCGAGCACGCGCGCGATGAGCAGGGGCATGGAGTATTTCAACGAGAACGAGTAGAAACGCCGCACGCCCATCCGCCCGAAATTCAACGTCGTGCCCGAGGTGAGCAGCACGAATCCGGCATCGGTGATCGCCCGGGCCGCCTCGGGGTTCTTTTCCTGCAGCTCCTCCAGCATCTCCCGCGGCAAGCGGTTCAAGATGTCGTCGGCCACGCGCGCGGCGACCCGTGCGGAGAGCGTGCCGTTCTCGAACGCGTGCAGGGTGGACGTGCCCCAGCGGTCGTGGAAGGCCCGCCACGCCGAGCCCGGTGAGCCGGGGCTTGTGTCGGAGCCGAGGGCAAATGGATACGCCACCGCTCGGCAGTGCTTCGAATAGCGCGGCAGGTATTCGGCGATCTTGGTATACGAAGCACTATCCGCCCTCTGCGAGGTCATCACGACCACGGGCAGCTCCGGCTCCGCCTCGTCCAGCAGGTTGAGCAATCCGGGGGCAATGGCGATGTCGCCGATGTTGCTGGTTCCCCAACTGAACGCCGCCAGCAGGTGGCGGTTCGGCGATGCATCGGGACCGGCAGGCTGAGCGAAGGCCGTTGCGGCGCACAGCACCGCGGCCAGCGGGGCCAGCAGATCAGACAGACGGCTCCCGGGGGTGATACTCCGCATCGTGCTTCTCCTGTTTCTCGGTGATGTCAAGGCGGTCCGCGCATTGATGCCATAGTAGCACGTGCCTCCCCGTCACGCCACCCCGCGAATTCTCGCGCGTCGCCGACATCAAGCCGCAAAGACTTCAATCCCCTGCGGCGCGGGCGGCAGGAAGCTCTCACCGCAGTGCATGCAAGATTGGCGGTCTCGCGGCGCCGGGCGTTGGCAGTTCGGACATGGCGCCACAAAGGGCCATGAGCGGTGCAGCAGATAGCCGGCCAGTCCCGGCGGTCCGCCGAGAAAAACAAAGACGGCCCAGAGGACCGCGTGTCGCTGCCCGAGCCTCTTCTGCCGGCGTCGGACCCACTCCGCCATGCCGCCGCTGACGAGCAAGACAAGCAGGATCTGCGGCCAGGTCCTTTTCAGGCCTCCGAGCCAGGCGTGAACCAGCGGCTGCTCACCGCGGTAAAACGCCCGCTCGGCGTAGGGCGCCGGTGCCGCAAAGATCGCCACCACCGGCTCGGGCATCGCAAACGCAACGACCGAGGCGATTGTCACGGGCTGATCGTACCAACGCGCCGGCTGCCGAGGAGTCATCGCCTGGTTCAGGATCGTTCCATCCTCGGAAAGCACCATCAGCCGCATGATTGTTTCAGGATCGAAATGAGGCATGAACGTGATAACGGCCTTTTTGTTCTGCAATTCGTAGAAAGTGAACGTCTGATGGCGGAGCGGCTCCGGGATCCGATAGGCGCGGCGCCGGTCGGAACGGGGGTCGACAACGATCACGCGATCGCAGAGTCGCACGGCAAGGTATCGGTTCGGCCTCGCGATGTACTGCTTGCCGCCATCCGGCGGCGCTTCGATGGCCCGCTCGAGCAGACCGAACGATAGCATGTCGTCCGCCGCAAAGACGACCCTCGCCGTCCGCTCGCGAAAGTCGATCTCCCAGAGCTTATCCTCCGCGATCAGATGCGTCACGTGGAAAGGAAAGACTCCGTCGCCGCTCCGGTTGTACGCGCGCCAGATACCAGACTGGGAGTCTTGGCTCAGTGCAGAAAACGCGGTGCGGTCCTGCATACGGCGACCATCGATCGGAAACCACTCTCCGGCCGGGGGCACCCCGGGCTGGAACCCGCTCCGCGCCAGATAACCGATCCGGTGTTTCGACTCCGCATGGTAACCGACAAAGTAGCCCCCACCGGCTTCCCGCTCCCCATTGTGGACGAAGTACCAAAGGACTCCTGGCGGACCGGGATCGCCAAAGAGAATCATCCGTTCGCCCCAGTTGAGGTGAAAGACGGGCCACTCGAGCCCGAGCGGCGTTCCCAGTCTAGCGGCTTCCAGCGAAGTGATTTCCGCGGTCTTCTCTGCTGGCACAGCATTGCCGTCCAGCGTGCGGTAGACGGCGCCGCCCGTGGTGTAACGCGTCTGGTACGGCGTGCCGGTGGTCGAGACCGTGAAATTCCAGTGCTCGCGCGGCTCGCCGGCGATCTGTCGGGCGAGCGTGCTGATCCAGGCGACGAGAAAGCCCCAGACGACGCCGACTCCCACGGTCAGCAGGAGCATCAGCGCCAGGCGAGAGATGAACCGGCGGTGTGGCGACATTGGACGTTCCTCACGAGTAGTCGCGCGTGCGGACGACATCGAAGACCACGAAAAGGACCCAGGCGGCGATCGCCACCGTCGGCAGCGCAAGCAGCGGCCACCCGGAAGCGAGCCGAACACACAGGAAGAGCAGGAACCCTGCACCCGCCAGCGGCAACAGCCGCGAACCGAACCACCGCCCCGTCCGCAACCCGGACAAAAAGGAAGCCAGGTAGACCGGCAAGATCGCCAGCAGCGACAGCCAGGCATCCATGGTCATCGACCAGAAGAATGGGCTCGCGTGCGTACCGGGAGTGTCGGCCCAGAGGGCGTAGATCAGGATCGGCATGGCTCCGGTGGCGAAATAGAGCAGCGTACCGACGAGCAGTTTGATCCCGACGATGGTCCACCACGGCGTGGGCCGATGCAGCAGAAAGAGCCAGGTGCCGCGGACCGACTCCCCCGACGTCTGCGCGAAGCCCAAGGCAATGGCCAGGGCGATGGCGACCATCGCAAGGCTCCCCGTGTAGCCGCCGCCGACAAAAGGAATCAGGTCGTCCGAAAAACTTCCCCACGGCAGCAGCGAAATCCCCATTTGGCCGACCACGTAGTAGAGCTGGACGACCAGGGCCAACGCGGCGATCCACGCGGTCTCACGCAACTCTTTCAGCGCGATCTGCCTCTGCATCGGGCGGCTCCTTGACAAACCCCGGCAGCGAACCACGCCGGCCGCGGGTGTATTCGACGAAGGCATCTTCCAGGTTCAGTTCCATAATGTCCATCGTGAGGGGCCGAAGCGACTCGGCGAATTCGCGGTGCTCGTCGCTCAGGCCGACGAACACCAGCTCCAGCCGCGAGCCCCAGCGCCGCGTGGCGACCAACCCGGGCATGGCCGGAACCTGCGGCGCCGAACCGGCGAACTCGAGCACCATTTTGCGAATCGACTCCTTAAAGCGGTCCGTCGGGCAGTCGACCCGCAGCACGCCGTCGACCAGGATCCCGATCCGGTCGGCTACCCGCTCCACGTCGCTGAGGATGTGCGAGCTGAAGAAGATCGTCCGCCCGCGCCGCTGGATGATCTGGATCAGCGACTCCAGGAAATCGCGCCGCACTACGGTGTCCAGCCCGAGCGTGGGATCGTCGAGGATCAGCAACTCGGGATCCGCGGCCACGGCCAGCGCGAGCGACACCTGCGCCCGTTGGCCGTTGGAAAGCTGGCGGATCCTGGCCCGGCGGGAGATCTGGAAATGGTCGAGCACTTGTTCCAGGAGAGGTTCGTCCCACGTCGTGTAAAAGGGGCGTGTCAAGCGGGCCGCCTGGCCGACGGTCATCCATCGGTAGAGCGGGTGCCCTTCGGCAAGATAGGCAATGCGGGCCCTCGTCGCCGGACGCAACTGGGTGGAGCCTTCGTCGAACAATTGCGAGCGTCCGTAATCGGGGTGGACCATTCCCAGCAGCATCTTGATCGTCGTCGACTTGCCCGAACCGTTGCGCCCGAGGAATCCGTAGACCGAACCTTGGGGGACCCGCAGGTCGAGGCTGTCGACCGCGGGCCGACGGTCGTAGAACTTCGTAAGACGCTCGGCGACAATCACGTCCGGCATGGCAACTTACCCCGCTGGCTCTCGAGACGAATCCTCCGACTGCCACTGGAAGTCTCTCACCCGCTGCCCCACGCACGCGACCACTTCCTCGGCGGAGAAGCCGAGGTGCACCGCCTCGGTAAGGAAGCGGTCCAACAGCTCCTGCAACCGCTCCTTGCGGACCTTCTTCAGTAGTTCCGCCTTGGGATGAGCAACGAACACCCCCAGCCCCGGCCGCGTGTTCACGATTCCCTCCCGCTCCAATTCGGTGTACACCCGCGCGATCGTGTTCGGATTGACCACCAGGATCCGCGACAGTTCGCGGACCGAGGGCAACCGCTGCTCGGGGCGGAACTGCCCGCGGGCGATCCCCTCGCGCAACTGCTGGGCCAACTGCCGGTAGATCGGCAGGCGACTGGCTGGGTCGATCCGGAACTGCATGGGCACCTCACTAACTGTACTAGCAATAATAATACAGATACATCGGCGTGTCAAGGGTGCCGCACCAATAAGCCGGACCGGGAACCGGAATTCCACGGGAATCGCAACGACTCCACGCCGGCCCCTCCTTGCGACTGAATAGCCCAGTCCCCTACAATCGGCGACGAGCACTTTGGGAAGGAGGTTGCCTTGTCGCCCCCCGAGCAAATGAACTTCAACCCTTATGCCTCGCCACGCGCGGAGACGGTAGCGGAAGAGGACTTACCGGCAACGGGTCCGTTTGGTCTTGAGGAGCCCATTCGTGCCGCAGGTGCGATGACGCCGAAAGAAGTCCGCGATACACTGCGTCCGGCCATGGGCCCAAGGCTCGGACCCTGGATCTGGATTGGCCCGGCAGGAGCGGGCTTCCTAATGCTGGCATGGCCGTCATCTTCCCTGTGCTGGGCAAGCGTGTTGGCCTTCTTCGTCTCCATGGTAGCGGTCGTGCATATATCACGCGTCTTCATCACACGCTCGCATGTACGGTTACTCGCCGGCTCCCGGCAAGAGATGCTTTTCTCGGAGGACCACGTCTTTCTGTCTTCAGCAACCGGAAGGGCTGTGCTGAGTTGGCATGAGTTTCGCTGGCGGATCTGTTCCGACTCCGCCATTTTGCTTGCTCTTTCCGAATCCGACTTCGTCTGCGTCCCTCGCTTCTTTCTCTCGAGCGACCGCGATTGGCAACTGCTTGTCGCACTGGTCGAGCACAAGGTGGCAACGAAGCAGCCCAAATCGCCTCGAAAGGTCGGCCTCTCTTCGCCAATGCCGGAACCCCCGCCAGAGCTTTGGGAGACGTTGCAGGCGAGTGCCGAATCAGTTCGAGGACGCGGCCGATTGACCGAAACCGATGTGCGGACCGCTTGCCGGTGTTTTTCCGGCCGATGGTTTCTTCGTGCGCTCCCTGCCGTCAGCATCGGGATTGTTCTGCTGCCGATTAGTGCGAGCTTTCTCTTGTGGTCTCACAAGCCTGATCCCGCGAGTCTCGTCGTGACATCGCTTGCGGTCGCCTTTTCCGTCTGGGTCTACGTATTGGCCCCACGGCGGCATCTTCGTAGGCAAAGCCGGGACGAGCAGGAAGCGTACCCACCTTGGTCTGTACTTGCCTCCGAAGAAGGTCTTCTTGTCGAGAGCAGTCCCAGGAAGTGGATTGGTTTCTGGAGCCAATTCGACCGTTTCCGGCAGCTTCCCGACCTGCTCCTCCTTCATTTCAAGTCTTCCTGGAAGGTCCAGATGCTCGCGAGATCGTTTTTCACGGATAGCGACTGGGATCGACTCATCGCCCTGATCACGCGGAAGCTTCCTCGAATATGATGGTACGGAGGCCGAGGGCGGAAAAAACTCCCGACGCCCGCGCGATTACCGGAACGGCTGCTTCGTCTCTGAAACCAGATCCTCTTCCCTGGCGGGGGACGCTGCCGGGTGGGCGCCGGTTTCTAAAAACGAGATTCCAGCCAATCGAGCTGTTCGACTATGGCACGATCGGAAAGAATCGGTCAAAATCGGCGAAGAAGGAGCAGGTTGCTTCGGCCCAAAGGGAATGCAGCCGGGCGATTTTGTCCGTGGCCTGCTCCATGAGCTACAGGGAGAATGAGGAGAGAAAGATGGCACGCAACGGCGGATGGGTGCGATGGGTTCCGGTGTTTGTGGGGTGTGGCATGGCGGTCGCGGCGATCGGCCACGCGGAGGAACTGCGGACGTGGGCTGACGCAACCGGGCGGTTCGAGCTGCAAGCGAAACTGGAGTCCGTCGAGGGCGGCAACGCGATCCTTGTCCGCGCCGACGGCCAGAAAATGACGATCCCGGTGGATAAACTCAGCAAGGCCGATCAGGACTATCTGACCAGGCGGAACGCCGAGAGCCCGTTCCAACCAGTCGAGGCGAGCCCCTTCACGCCGCTTTCGGGCAGCCCCGTCGCGGCGCCCGCGATGCCGGCTCCCCCGGCCCTGCCGCCGGCGAGCACTGCCGAGCCTCGCATGGTGTCGGTCAAGTGGACGGCCTCGGACATGATCGCCCTGGCGGCTGCCGGTGCGGAGTGGAAGGTCACGCCTCCCTCGCCATGCACGCCGGGCTTTCGCCCGAAATCGGTCGCGCTTCCCCAGAAGACCGAGTTCTTCGAGAGAATGAGCGGCATGGCGATCAACATGACCGCCGGAAAGGCCGTGGTCGGCTATTCGCTGGACAAGCACGGAGCCGCCTCGGCGTCTCGGGTCCTGATCTGCGACCTTGCTCGCGGACGAGTGGTCGAGACGGGCACGGGGCCGGGGTTGATGGCCCCGATCGCCCTGCACGACAACGGCAGCCATGTCGTGATGCGGCAGAACGAGTTTCACAACAAGGAACGGCTGGAAGTCTGGTCCATCGAGGGCGAGCGGGCAGTCCGGTCGCTGGTCTGGACGCCGTACGCGGATGCCAACGGTGGGAACCGTGAAACGCTCTGGGCGGAGTTCGTCGATGGCGCCACGCTGGCGACCGCCAGCCGGGGAGGGAGGGTGGCGCTGTGGAACATCTCCACTATGCAGCCCGTCTGCCACTTCGAAATGGGCTGCACGTCGGTACCTGCGATGAGCGACGACCGCAAATGGATCGCGTTTTGCACCGCGGACCGTGTCGGCCTGTTCGACATCCAGAAGCGGGAGGTCGTCGCCTTGCAGGAGACGCCGAGTCGGCTGAACTGGCCGCACCTGGCCTTCAGCCCCTCCGGCAACAAGATCGGTTGCGCCGCGTTCGACCGCATCCTGGTCTGGGACACTGCCACCGGAACGTTGGAAAAGAACTTCGTGCCCGCCGGGATCTCCGTCAACGGCGACGTCGACTTCCCCAAGGACGGATACCTCCTGGCGGCCAAACAGTACCTTGTGGCGCTGGACTCGCAGCTCAAGCTGTGGCACTACCGCGGCGCCGAGTATGTCCGGACGGTCTGGGGCACGACCTTGATCGGCGCGTCGGGCTTCAATGCGCCGGGAATGCTCGCCGCGGTGAGCCTGCCTCACGCCGAGGCCGTGACCATGCTCGAGCAGGCACTCAAGCAGCCCGACGTTTTCGCGTTTTGCAAGGGGACGCCCGTCAAGCTGAACGTCACGGGCATTCCCGACCCGCACCGTGCCCGCGTATCCGAGGCACTCACGAAGAAGCTCACCGCGATGCAATGCCCAATCCAGGCCAACGCGGCGGTGGAAGTCGCCGCCGGCGTCGAGGGACCTAAGGATACCGAGGTTTCCTACATGCATTCGGGCGATTACAAGGTCAAGGAGTATCGCACCTGGATCAAATTTCTCTACCAGGGAAAGCCGATGTGGGAGACCAGCGGGACGAACATCTCGCATATTATCATGCTGAAGAAAGGGGAGAACATCGAGGGCGTTCTCCGGAAGGCCAGCGAGCAGCCCGCGTACGGATTCTACGATCACCTGACGCTGCCGGAATTCCTGCAAAAACCTTCCGAGGGGCAGGGCCCCGGCTCGCTCCAGACGCTCGGGACATCGACGGTAACGGATCCGGGGGCGCGGTGAGTCTTTTGGAGGTTTCCCTGACGCCATAGACCGCGCCGCGCGGCCGCCCCTCACGGAAGCCACTCGCTGCCGATCACGCGGCCGAGGAGGAAGAACTTTCGGTCCGGATACCAGAGCACCGGCTTGCCGTTGCGAACGGTAAAGCTCGAGTAGAGCGCCAGATCCAACCGGCCCTTCGTACCCGGCTTGCCGAGACTGACTCCGTCGTGGTCCATGAACAACTTGGGCTCATCAAACCAGACGGGCTGCTCCGCCCCGGCTTGGAAGTGCCCCGGCACGAGATAGATCGGGTGGCGGTGGAAGCCTGTGTCGGTGGGACCGTAGCCCTTGGAATGGACATCGTGGTTGTGAATGAACAGGACGTAACGGCCGCTGCCGGCCTCGTTGCCGCCGACGTCGAACATCGGACACGGCGAAAGCGGATGGGCCAGCGGCTCGCCGCCGTCCTTGCGCAGGAGACGCCGCGCAGGCGCCCACGTCTGGCCGTCGTCGCTGCTGACCGTCCAGAACGGGCTGCCCGCCGCGGTTCGCATCACGCAGAACAGCCGACCGTCCGGCAGCTTCACCAGCGAGAGTTCCTGGCAGGCGCTGACTTCGGGATGCCCCGGAAACGGCACGGTGATCAGTGCCGCCAGACTGTTTTGCCATTTCCGCAGTGCGTTCTGCTACGGAAGCCGCCGATGGCCAATTGCGAGGGACTATCCAATGCGACGGATCGCCAAGGATCGCACTCTCTCACGAATCTCTTTTCCACGACGCAGGCGGCTCCGCGATCGCTTCACCTTGCGTCCACTGCCTCAGCCGCTCGAGTTTCTCCAGCCCTCGCGAGAAATACATGTCCGGCAGCAAATCCAGATGCTCCCGAAAACAGCGGTCTTGCCGCCGCTTCCAGTTGCGGCTCGGGCAAATCCATCCTTGGCGTTGCATGCAGCCAACGGCGGCCTCCGCGATCAACCGGTGTCCCGGGATGGAGGGGTGGACATGGTCCAACAGCAGATATCCTCCGAGAAGACGGCTTTCGCTGTGGTCCTCGAATAGCCGGCGTACGTCAACCACCGGTGTCCCCGTCTCGGCAGAGACGTCCAGCACAATCCGGTTCATCGGTTCGAGGATCCGCAGAGGACAGATGTCATGCTCCTTCGCGAGCATGTAACACTTGCGAGCCTGTTCGATCCGGTGCCTCGCATCGTAGCACTTGGCCAGCGTGTAGAGAAGTCCGGCGTGCTGGTCGTCGATCTTTTCCGCCTGCTCGAGCAGCACGATGGCCCGGGAGAGATTCGTTGCCTGGCATTCCCCCGCGTGAAAAAACAGGTCCGCCCATCTCGCGGTTTCCGAAGGCGTAAGGTCTTCGCGGTTCTCGGCCTTGAAAGGAGGGCAGTCGCGGAGATTGAAAGCCGGGTTCATGAGGATTAACGGTACGCGGCGGTCCCGACATCGTTGCACCATCCGACGCACATTGTACTCGAAATGCAGGATCACGTCGCGCCGCCATTTCCGGTCGCGGTGGTATCTTTCCAGTCCGCCCCGGTATTCCAACACCGCATCCGTTTCGTCCTTCAGAACAGGTCGGCCCTCCGGAGACGGTTCCACTGCGCGGCCTCGCAGCCAACGAACGCCCTCCACGGCCACGTTGAACGTCCGCATGCGCGCGAGCCACGAAGCAGGACCTGTCAGGTAGGGTGAAAGCGACTTCACGTGAGCGTAGGTCCGATCCTCGAGAAACTCGTTGTGTCCGGTATAAACGAGCACCAGGTCGGGTTGGTAATTCTGGAGGATCTCCTCGAGGATCGGCACCAGGCGGTAGCTTGCATAGGAAATGCCGCCGCAATTGACCACTCGCCATTGGCGGCTGGGGTCGGCGGCAGCAAGGCTCAATTCGAGCCAGGTGGTAAAAGAGGTCTCTTTGCGAAAAGGCTCGCCTTGAACCGTCGAGCCACCCAGACAGAAGATGCGAAATTCGTGGACGGGCTTGACGCGCGGAAACGAGTCCGGGCAGAAGTAGTTGAGACGACTGCCTGCAGTCTCATAAGTTGTCCCGTCGTCGCTTTCGACGAACAAGGGATGGATCGCGCTGAATCCGACGAACGGATCGTCCCGGTACGCAGGCCCGCCCACATCCAACGCTCGCAAGGCGAACTCGCACAGCACAAAGGGCAGGAAGCCCACAAGCACAGCCAAGCCGCGAAACACCAGCGGCAGCAACCGCAATCTCCTGGAGTGTGGGGCACTTGTCACTGCTTTGATCGGTCCCTTACGCTGTTGGTTTTCTTCCTTCGCGTTCAACGATTATAATCCCGTGGTCCCGTCCCACGGTGAACCGAAAACTCAATTCACACAACAATCCCCTCGAAAGAGGCAAAAGTTGCACGATTCCGCTCGCCCGGATAGCATGCCCGCTGATCACCAGATTCCCACCCAACCCCGAAGGCAATTTCCGATGCATTGTTTCGCGATTCCTTCTTGCCTGATCTTCCTCCTCGCGTCTTCGTCTGCCTGCGCTGGAAGTCCCTCCTGGCACCATCCACTTTACTTGGACGGCGGCGGCTATTGGCGGCAGCGGCTTTCGGTGGAGGTTCACAACGGTGGTGAAACAGCCTTCGAAGGGCGACCCGTGGCATTGACTATCGGTGCGGACAAAGGACAAGCCAATCTCTCGGGACAGCAGGCGGAAGCGGTTCGCCTGGTCGATTCCGACGGTGTGGAGCTCTTGTTCGGAATTCGCTCCGCCAGCGGAGAATTGATTACCTCAGGTCCAATTCCCCCTGGGGGAACCCTGGTGATCCCCGCAACGTGCCCCGCCGGCGCATCGGCGAGCTATTTCATCTACTTCGACAATCCGCGATCGGGCGAAGTCCCCGATTTCCTCGCCGATCAGCCCGGTCTCGTCAATGGCGATATCGAGCTGGGCCAGGGCGACACTCCCGCCCGCTGGAGTCACGACAAGCCCGACGCCGATCACCGCGCCCTGTGGACGGATGAGAATCCTCAATCCGGTCGGCGATGCCTCAAGACGATCGTAACCGAAGGCGCGGAACCGACGTGGATCGCCACCCGCCAACACGGCGTGGCGATCGTTGGCGGAGCTCGATACCGGATGAGCGCCTGGGTAAAAGCCGACGGCGTCAATGGCCAGGCCGGCTGGTACATCCACGTTGGCACTCGTGAAAAACCGATGATGATCTCGCCGATGCTCATCGCCGGCGACGGCACCTTCGGCTGGCGAGAAGTCAGCTCGGAATTTACCGCCCCGGCGGGAGCGAATCTGGCCGATCTTGGCACCGTGCTGCGGGGAACCGGGACTGCTTGGTTCGACAACATCACCCTGGAATTGCTCGACTCCAGTCCCATCTCGACCTCGGCCGGAGATCCCGAGCCGTTGCAGCTTCAGGAGCAAGGTGACGTCAATGGGTGGTACACCGCTGATGCGAGCTCCGTGTCGCCCGACCGTCGGGTCGAACTTACCGTACTCAACCTCGGCGAGCGAGCAATCCAGCGGAAACTTGTATCATGGGACGCCTCGATACTCAAGGCAAGGTTCGGCAACAAGCCCTTGACAGAAGCTCTCGTGGTAACGCAGGGCAACAAGCCGGTCGCGGTGAATTGCCTGGACACGCTCCTGCTTTGGGAAGCCAGTGTGCCGGCCCGCACGATGGCAACATGGCACGTCTATGCGTTCTCCGACGGCCCCTCGCCGGTCGAACACGGACCGGCTCAGGCCGACTCGCCGCTCGCGCGGGCGAATCTGGTCGACAATCCCGGATTCGAACAAGGCGGGTCCGAGCCGACCGGCTGGACTCACACGGAGGCCAACCACGGCGTCCGCTTTTCCGTCGCTGCCCCCAACGAGAAATCGCTCGGCGCCCGGTGCGCCCGGATGACCGTTCCGGCCGACGCGCCGACGACGTGGCGCGGATGGCATCAGTCGGTGGCCGTTGAGCCCGGAAGAACGTATCTCCTCGCAGCCTGGCTCAAGTCGGAGGACCTGAAGGGCAAAGCCCAGGTGCACGTCCATCTCCGCACGGCCGCCGGTGAGTTGAGCCGGAGTAATCCGATGACCAGCATCGGCCCGGCGATCAGCGGCACGACCGACTGGACGCTCTTGTCCGGCCTGTTCACGATGCCCTCCGATGCCGCCGTCTTCCAAATCCACTTGACCACCGAGGCCGGCGGCACCCTCATGCACGACGGAGTCGTCCTGGCCGAAGTGGTCCCGGCGATGCTCGGCAGGAGCGAGGGTCGCCCGGTGGCGGAATCCGAGGGCATTCCGATCTGGCCCGTGCCCGCGGTCGTCAAAGTCTTTCGTGAGGATCCGGCTCCTCGCGGCGTCGAGAAGGCATGGATCTCGGCGGCTCGCAACGAAAAGGAACCGCTTCAGATCGCAATCCGCAGCCCCCGGGCACTCAAGCAGGTGCGTGTCGAAGTCGATCCGCTGCGCGGCCCGGACGGGGCCACGCTGAGCGATCTTGAAGTCAACGTCGTCGGCTACGTGCCGATCGACCATCCGACGAACTACTACCGGTCGGAAAGTCCCGAGTGGATCCGCAAATTTCCGACAACCCGCGGAGGTTGCGACGGCTGGGCCGGCATGTGGCCGGATCCGCTCCTGCCGCAAAATACGTTCGACCTCGAACCGAATACGACGCAGCCGATCTGGGTGACCGCGCACGTTCGCGGCGAGCAAACGCCCGGCGACTACCAGGGCAACGTGCGGCTGGTGCACGAGGGACAGACCGTCGCCCAACTGCCGTTTACGCTGCACGTGTGGAATTTTGCTCTCCCGCAACATAGCCGCCTGCGAGCAATCTACGACGTGCGCCTGGGCCGCGGGCAAGAGTGGTGGGGCAAATCACTCGACGAGGCACATCCCGAGATCACGCGATTGATGGCCGACCATCGTCTCTGCCCCGACAACATTCACCCCGATCCGGTCATCCGCTACGAGGATGGCCAAGCGGTCGCCGACTTCAGCGATTTCGACAGAGCTGCCGAGGTCTATTTCAATCAGCTCAAGCTGCCGCACGCCTACACTCCGTGGCAGTTCTACCTGTTCGGTTGGGGGCATCCTCCGAAGACCGTGTTCGGCGAGAAGCCGTACGAGGGTGAACCGCCCTACGAAGGAGTTGATCGCAGCCAATTGAGACCGGAGTACAAGCGAGTTTACCAGGCGTGCCTGAAGGTATTCTGGGACCATCTTCGCAAGCGAGGCTGGGACGACAAGTTCGTCCTCTACATCTCGGATGAACCTTTCGATCGGCTGCCGCACATTCGCCAGCAGATGAGGGCGCTCTGCGATATGATCCACGAGGTCGATCCGAAGATCCCCATCTACTCGAGCACGTGGCGGCATGTGCCGGATTGGGACGGATATCTCGATGTCTGGGGGATTGGGCACTATGGAATCGTGCCGACCGAGAAAATGGCCGAGCTCCGTGCCGCGGGCGATCGCATCTGGTTCACAACGGACGGACAGATGTGCACCGACACTCCCTTCTGCGCGGTCGAACGGTTGCTCCCGCATTACTGCTTCCAATACGGAGCCGAGGCCTACGAATTCTGGGGCGTCGGCTGGTTGACCTACGACCCCTATCGCTTTGGCTGGCATTCGTACATCCACCAAAGCGATCAACCGGGCAGTTCCTATTGGGTGCGGTACCCCAACGGAGACGGCTTCCTGCTCTATCCCGGCAAGCCGATCGGCCAACCAGGCACGGTCCGCTCGATCCGCTTTGATCAAGCTCGCGAAGGTGTCGAGGACTACGAGTACCTCGATCTACTGAAACGCGCAATCGATCAGGCGAAAGCGGCCGGGAGAGAAATCGCCCAGGCGGAACAGGTTTTGCAAGAGGCACGACAACTTGTCGCGATCCCGAACGCCGGCGGGCGGTACTCTACTCAGATCCTCCCGGAACCTGGGGCAATCGACACGACCAAACGTCGTCTGGCGGAGGCAATTGAGGCAATTTCCGGTCTGCCGAGCAGGCCTTAGGGCGAACGAAATTGCTCCTGAAAATGGCCGGGATTGCTTGGGAATCCAGAAATCGCAACGCTGCTTGTCGGCAGGTCTGCTCAAGCGGAACGGAAGGGCTCGGAAGTGTCCCGCGCGGCCCGACAGCTCTTCTGAATTTGCGGGATTCGCGTTGAGCGATTCAGGTTCGCTGACACGTGATTCGAGGCAATTGCCTCATCGATATGCTTGTCAGACTCGTATAATTCTCCCGAACTCGACGGGTTCGGATTTTGGTGACGTTTCAGGCGAAGCCCGAAACAGCCTTATGACGCTTGCTGGGGCAGCGGGTCAAAGGGTGCCGGAAGACCGGAGGCGACTTCCAGCCGCCATGCCGGTGTTTTTCAGAGCCCCCGATGGCCCGAAGCGAATCCTCGGAGGTGCGGCCAAACGGGCGATACCTCCCCCTTCCAGCATTTGATGCCGGATTCGCTGAGTGGAGCGACGTTTTTCGTGTCGGTTCGGTGTTTAGCTTAGGAGGTTTGTACATGAGCAAGAGATCGTTACTGAAGATTGCGGCTTTGGTAGCAGTGGTCGCCGTGATCGTGGTGGCCCTGCAGACAGACGCCGAGGCCTGCCGCCGCTGGCGGTCGAGCGGCTGGCGGAGCAGTTGCTACAGCGGCTGGAGCCCAAGCTACTACAGCGGCTGCGGATCAAGCGGCTACGTGGGGTACGGCTCGGGCTGCTACAGCACTGGCTACCGCGGTTGCGGCTCGTATTACGGTGGCTACGGCGCGACCTACTATGGTGGCTGCGGATCAAGCTACTACAGTGGCTGCGGGTCGACCAATTACGGGGGCTGTGGCAGCGCATGCGGCTCGTATGGCGCCAACGCAGGAGCCTACGGCGCGGAGACTCCCCCGCCGCCGCCGGGCGGTGGTGATGCAGGTGGCGATATGGCACCGCCCCCGGCGCCACAATCGCCTCGACCCCAAGGTGGAGATGTTCCACCAGCGCCAAAGACCTGAACCAAAACGAGTTCAAGCCTGCTCAACTTGGTCTGGATACACAGACCTGGGGATAGAACTGCGAACGCGTCAGCCACTCGCTCTTGCGAGTGGCTGACGCACTTTCCAGCCAGCGGCGAGTCAGGAAGCTCACCGGAGATCTACAGCGTCCAGCCGTCGCGATACGTGCGGCGTATCAAACTATCAGCCGCCGAACAATTGGTCGCCTGAAGTGCATCCGGATCCCACATGAGTTTCTGGCCCGTCCTGTAGGCCACATTACCCAGGAGCACCGCCTCGCTCAATGGTCCGGAATAGCCAAAGTTGCAGGTCGTTGGGCTTCCGGTCTTGCACGCCTCGATCCACTCGATATGGTGCCCCTGAGAGCGAGGGATCGTCGGTTCAGGTGGCTGATAGTCGGCGAATTTCGCCTCGGGATAGAGCTGTCGGCGGCTGTAATCAGCCAGCAACATGCCTTCTTTGCCGACGAATAGCACACCTGCTCCCCACTCCGGTAGCTTCTGTTCGGCGAGAATCGGCGGACGGTTTGTTCCGTCATACCAGGTGAACTTCAACGGGGGCATCTCTCCGCGGGCAGGGAACTCGTACCGAACCACCAACGCCAAGGGAGCTGTCTCGGGGTCGACCGGCGGACCTTCCGCCGTCACCGTGCTGGGATATTTCAGGTCCAAGGCCCAGAACGGCAGATCCATGTAGTGGCAAGCCATGTCGCCGAGGGTTCCGTTGCCGAAGTCCCACCAACGGCGCCAGTTCGCCGGAAGGTAGCACGAATGATAGGGTCGATAAGGGGCCGGCCCCAGCCAGAGATCCCAGTGGAGCGTCTCTGGCACGGGCGGTGTTTCGGTCGGCCGCGTACCGCCACCCCATCCTTTGCCGCACCACACGTGCACTTCCTCAACCGGCCCGATCGCTCCGGCGTGGATCAGTTCCACCACTCGCCGGTAGTTCTCGCCGGCATGGATCTGGGTGCCCATCTGCGTCGCCACCCCCTTTTCCGCCGCCAGGCGCGTCACTTCGCGAGCCTCCCAAACATTATGGGCCAGCGGCTTCTCGCAGTAGCAGTGCTTGCCCATCCGGATGGCCATTGCACTTGCCGGCGCATGCGTGTGATCGGGTGTGCTGACGACGACTGCGTCGATCTCGTCTGCCATCTCGCCGAGCATCTTGCGGAAGTCGACATGCTTCCTGGCAGCGGGGAAGGACGCGGCCGCCTTATCGAGTCGCGCCTCGTCCACATCGCACAGCGCCACGACATTCTGTCCGGCAACACCCGCTAGATTGCCGGCCCCGCGCCCGCCAACCCCGATCACGGCAACGTTGAGCTTCTCATTGGGCGACTCAGCGCCCCGGATGGAATGGGTAAAGAGCCCGGCCGCGGCGACGCCGATCCCCGCGGCTGTCGAGCGACCCAGAAACTGACGGCGATTGCTGCGATGCACCACTGAACTCCTTCGTTTTCTGCTTTGGTCTTTTTTCCGCGAGCAGGCAGGATGCCTGAAAGCCGCGTCCATCATAAGCCATTGCGAGGCCGCCCTGGAATACCTCCCGTCACCCCCGGCTGCTGGCACGGCCCTGTGGCCCTGATGATGGGTTCCCTGGAAACGGGGAGACAATGGATTTAGAATAGAGAAATTCCTGACGATCCCCCACGCCACTCCCGGAGAATCCGCTGGTGTCCGAGCAGCTTTCCACGATTGACGAGGCCGTTTCCGCTATCGCCCGAGGGGAAATGGTAATCGTGATGGACGCCGAGGACCGTGAAAACGAGGGCGATTTCATCTGCGCAGCGGAGAAGGCAACGCCGGAGATCGTCAATTTCATGCTCAAGCACGGGCGGGGTCAGGTCTGCGCACCGGTCCTCCCGGAGGTCTGCCATAGGCTCGACCTGCCGCCGATGGTCGATCACAATACCGCTCCTTTGGGGACTAGCTTCACCGTTCCTGTCGATCACCGCACCTGCCGCACCGGTATTACCGCGCAGGAGAGAGCGACCACCATCCGCGCTCTGGTCGATCCCGACAGCAAACCGTCGGATTTTGTTCGGCCGGGTCACCTGTTCCCCTTGTCGGCCATGGAAGGTGGGGTTCTTCGCCGGGCCGGGCATACCGAGGCGGCCGTTGACCTGGTCCGCATGGCCGGGCTAAGACCCGCGGGCGTGCTTTGCGAGATTCTGGACGAAAGCGGCGATCGGGCGACGCGCCAACGCCTTTATGAACTCGCCGACCAGTTTCATCTGCACATCATCACGATCGAAGAACTCATCCGGTATCGTCGCCGGATCGAAAAGCTCGTTTACCGCAAGGCGGAAGCCAATCTGCCGACGAAGTATGGCAGGGGCCGCGTCGTGGTTTATGGAGTCAAGTATGAGAGCCAGGAGCCGGTAGCCATCGTCATGGGAGAACCGGTTTCGATGCCGCACCCCTTGGTTCGCTTGCATTCTTCTTGCTTCACCGGCGACCTGCTCGCCTCGCTGCGGTGCGATTGCGGCGACCAGCTTCACCTGGCGATGGAGATGATAGGCCGCGAGGGAGCGGGGGTACTGGTCTATTTGCCGCAGGAAGGGCGAGGGATCGGCCTCGTCGAGAAGATCAAAGCCTACAATCTGCAGGACGCCGGGCTGGACACGGTCGAGGCCAACCTGGCCCTCGGCCACCAGGTCGACAGCCGCGACTACGGCGTTGGGATACAGATCCTCAAGGACCTTGGCCTGCGGAAAGTCCGCCTTTTGACAAACAATCCCAAGAAAACGGATGCCTTCATTTACGGCGGATTCGAGCTGGAAGTAACCGACCAGGTCCCCATCCTCGGTCCGATCAACGAGCACAACGCCCGCTATATTATTGCAAAGCGGGACAAGATGGGGCACTGCCTGCCGCAAGACCTCTAGGTCGCGCCGCGAGCAAGCAGTTGCTTTCCGGTCGCCCTTCGCCGATGCCACCGGCACCGGCGTTGCAGAACCGGCAAACCTCCCATTTGCGCGAAGCGGCCCGCGAGCCATTTCTTTTGGGCAGCCGTTGCAGGTTCTCCACGCCACGTCGCCTTTTCACGACGTATGTTTGTTGCGATTGGTCTTCATTCCGTCGCCGTCAAACAAACCGGAACCGGCACGATCAGTAGACATGCCACAACCGTCAAAAGCGGATCCCCTGCGTTCGTTACTGCTTGCTCTGGTCGGGACCGGGTTGATCATCGGACCTCGGCCACAGCCGGAGTCGGCCTTTGCAATCCCACCTGCTTCCCTCGGCTCGCCGTCCGTCGAGTTGCTCATACGCGAGCCCGGTGCGGGTTCTCGCAAGCCGGGGACGAGTCCTTACCAGGAACTCGAGGGGCTGCTGAACGTTCTCGAAAGGCAATTGTTTGCCGACGCTGCCGACGGGCGGTGGGACGAACACTCCATTCTGGCGGCGGCGCTGATTGCAAGCGGTGTCGACGATCGGGAGCACCTCGATGATTACGTCGCTCGTGTCGCGGCCTTGATTACCGAACTGCGACAGTCCGCCGAGCTGAATGGCACCGAGCGGCAACAAGCACAGGCCGTCCTCGAGTTTCTCCATCGCCGCATTCTCCACGGCGGCTATCAGATCGACTGCACCGACCTTCGGATCGCGTTGGACGAAGGGCGATTCAACTGCGTGAGTGCGTCTGTGCTCTTCCACTGCGTCGCTGAGCAGGTGGGGCTGCAGGTGCACGGGCTCGAGGTGCCGGGGCATGCCATGAGCCGCCTGGTGCTGGGAGATGGAGTTCTCGATGTCGAGACGACCTGCCCAACGTGGTTCCGGCTCCTCGGCGATCCCCAAAAACAGGCGGCGGTCGTCGCAAAGACGTTGGGGGACTCGGCGGCTGGAAGCGGCAAACCCGCAGAGCGACGCGTCGTTAGCGCGGTCGAGCTGGTGGCGACGATCTACTACAACCGAGGCGTCGATTTGTTGGGGCAACGCCAGTACGCCCAGGCCGTTTCCGCAAATGCAAAGGCTCTGCGGCTCGATCCGTTCAACAGCACTGCCGAGGGAAACCTGTTGGCGTCGCTCAACAACTGGGCGATCGCGATGGGCAGTGCCGGCCGTTATCCCGAGGCGGTCCGACTTCTCGAGTTGGGGCTTGCGTTGGATGCTACCTATCCGACTTTCAGGACGAACTACGTGCACGTGTACCACCAGTGGATCGCGGAACTGCTGGCCAAGGGGCGCCGCGACGAGGCCCGCAGTGTCGCCGACCAGGCACTCGCCGATCCGCTCCTTGCGGAGCAACTGCGGGGTGTGCTTCCGGAAATGCCGGCCGAATGAGGGCGTGGCCGAGCAACCCGGCGGATGTCCGATTCTCTGTCGTGGCACCGGCGCCCGAAGGAGACTGTTGAAAAAGGGGACTGGCTCTGCAACCGGTGGTGGTTCGACTTGACGATAGGCACAAGATGTTGCGGTGCCTGTCCCCTTTTACAGCAGTCGCCAAAAAAGGCAGCGGCAGCCATTTCGGAGTGGTTTGACGCTCCGACATCCGTGACCTAGAGTTAGGATGACCGCCGCGCGGCCTCCTCAGACCGCCGCGGCCGCTTGGGCCCCCCTCTGTACGATGCGTCTCGTGCCGGCAGATTGCTTGCGCGGCACGTGCTTGTCTTCGCGCCGCCCAAAGTCCCACATCGAAGAGTTGTCACCCCTGTGTTGTGCCCTTGTCCGGGCAAGAGTTTCTTGGAGGGTTTGAATGAGCACCGTGATTCACGAGACGCAGTCAGGCTGTATCGACTACCGCGACGAGGCGTCCGACGAGGATGTTCGGTCGCAGGTCTGGAGCGTTCTGAACGCTCTCTACCCCCGTGGAGCGATGATAGAGCGGCGGCACGAAAACCGCTATCCCTATCCTTACCTGGTGCGTCTGGCTCCGGTGGGAACCGACGGGCATACACCACTCGGCGAATCGATCGTCGTCGTCGGGAAGCACCTTTCGGAACGGGGACTCGGCTTCTACCATCCCAAGCCGATTCCTCATCGGCGAATGATCGCCACTCTCGAGATCTCCGGGGTCCGATCCGTCGCCTTTCTTATTGATTTGAGCTGGTGCCGATTCACCCGGCATGGCTGGTACGAGAGCGGCGGCAAGTTTCTCGAGGCAATTGCATCGGCACTGCCGACGCGGCAGCGACAGTAGCCGGCCCGGCCGGCGACGTTAGTTCTCGACCGCAATGTCGGCTGCCCCGATCGCGAAGGCCCGCTCGGCCTCCACGAAAGCGCGGATGTTGCACGGCCCTCGTGCGTCGCTCGGAATGGCGAGCTCCACCTGAAAACGACCCTGTCGCGCGACGGTCGCGACGGAAACAAGCCGAGGATCGTTCGTCTGCTGATAGATTTCCTGGAACCGCGCAAGTTCGTCGGAGGCCTCCGGGTACGCCGGCCGAGCCGGCGGCCGGAAAGGAAGACGGTCGCGACGCACGGACAATTCGACGATCACCCGGCCGTCGATCGAGCAACTGCCGGCGACGTGCAGCTTGCCACCGGGTTTCGCGGACCCGGACACATCGAGTTGGACCGGTTGCGGATGGGACAACCGGAGCAACGGATCACCGAAGAGATTGAACAGCAGAAGATGCTCCTTTCGCTCGGCCGAAAGCTTGGACGGCGCCGGACTGATGGCGCCGGCCAGGGCGTTGAGTGCGGCGCGGGCGTCGTCCCCAGCGGGTGACGGGTTCGCCATCGACTGCTTGGCGCGAAGCATCGCTTCTCCCAAAGTCGGGCATTTCTGCCTGGTGCACTGTTCGAGCAGTTCGCAGGCCATCACGGCCATGGCGTAAGGCATCGTTACCCGGCTGCCGGCGAGGATCGCGACCGGTCCGCCCGGAGCCCGGAGCATCTCTTCCGCGAGGCAATCTTCGGTAGCGTCCAGGGCGCCCGTGTAGCAGGCAAGCATCAGCGCGATCGGCGGTCCGCCGGTTGTATCCAGACGGCGTACATCAGCCGTTGAGAGGATGGGATAATCGGCGTTGGGAACAAAGACTCGATCGAGACTCCAGGGTTGGCCATGTCCGATATAGACCCAGAACAGGCACCCTTCGCCGAGTCGCTCAAGCGTCGTCTCCCGGAAACGCCGCGGGTCGGGGCAGTAGGGGCTCCGCCAGTTGCCGTAGGTCATGTTTACCGCGTAGGCGGCCGGGATCTGTTGGGTAAGGAAGAAGCGAACGGAGGATTCCAGCACCAGGTCGGTGAACTGCCCGAATCCGCCGAGGCCGGCGACAAAGCTGAGCCGCCGCCGCCAAGGCCCGTACCCGGCAGACGTCTCGTACGCCAGGATCTTGTCGATCATCCCGGCAAGGTCATCCGGCGTATCCGCCGTGAGCCTGCCGACCGCCACGTCAGGGACCTGGTCGCCATCGAGATCGGCGTAGCCGTTGTCGGTGGCGATATGCGGCTCCGATCCCCAGAGGACGTTGACCTCCGCTTGGGCATAATCGACCGGTATGCGCCGCGGGTGCGGCGGATCCGAAGCTTCCGTGATCGGGGGCGAGTCGCCGACCAGGACGACATACCGCAGGGGGCCCGCGGCGAGGCCACGGATTCGGCCTCGGATTTCGTTTGCGGTCAATCCGTCCGAGATGACCGCGATCTGGTGGCCTTGCCGGCGGCGATAGTCGAGCCAAGGCTCCATGGCCGCGCAGAATTCACGAGGGCAGACCACCACCGTGTCGGGACCCGCTTCGGCGGCCGCCAGCAACAAAGCCAACAGAATAGGCGCCATGCAATCCTTCGCAAACGCGAAACGGTTCGTGCGGAGCGAAGGAGTCTAGGCCGAAACGTCGCCGGAAGGCAAGTCGAGTTTGTTGCGCCCACTCCACGGGTCAGGCTGTTTCAAGATGCGAAGGCTGTGGAAGCCTGGGAACACAGGGTTTGTGGGCGAAGCTTCCGGCCTCTCGCGGAGGGCCTGTGGAATCGCCTCCCGGAGGCCGGTTCTCCGGGAGGCGGCGGCAGATTCGACTCGGGTCGGACAGCCCTCTACGGCTGCCAGTCGTCGGTGCGGAACGGCGATGCCGGGAGTCCGGCCGAGTTCGCCAGGTTGCAGATCGGGTTCGAAGCCCATGCATAGCGAACCGCCACCGGTTTCTCGACCTCGGGGCTGGAAACGATCACCTTGTCGCCTTCGATCTTGGCATCGGCAAAGACGAAACTGCGATCCTCTCCCGCGATTGCGAATCCTTTTAACAGGCCGCCGTCGCTGGTCTTCAGGCCGTCGCCCGTGTGGTCGAACTCGACGACGATTTTTCCGTCGCGGGCGGTGGCCGACTTATGGAGTGGTCCGCTATAGATGATCGGTTTGCCATACGTCGTTCCCAAGGCCCAGAGTGCCAGTCGGCGACCGACGTCCTGCTTGTTCTTGGGGTGAATGTCGTCGGCCTCGCCGATATCGACGGTGATCGCCATTCCCGTATCGGGAACCGAGAGGGTCTTGCGCATCTCCTCCTGCACGGTGACCCAGCCGCTCGGCTCGACCGGTTGCTGCTGCACGGCGCGGAAGTTCGGCAACTGGACCCAGAGGAAAGGAAACTGGCCTTGCTTCCAATCCGCTCGCCAGTTGTCGATCATCATGGCCAACTGCATGCCGTAGAGGCCGGCCTGGTCGCCGGCGTTGCTCTCGCCCTGATACCAGATGGCTCCGCGAATCGCGTAGGGGACCAGCGGCGCGATCATGCCGTTGTAGAGGCTGGCCGGCCGGTGCGGATTTTTGAGCGGCTCGACCGGAAGCCGCGGCTTTCCCGGCGGCTGTTTTCCCTCGGACCTGGCCTTCCGGACCTGCTTCTCCCATGCGGCCAGTTGTTTCTCGTAACGAGCCTGTGCGGCGGCCGGATCCCAGGTAGCGATCTGTTGCTTCCAACTGTCCAGCATGGAGGTGAGCTTCGGCTCCGCTTGCTGCGGCACGATGCACGTCCACGCCTGCACCGGAGTGCCGCCCCACGAAGAATTGATCAGGCCGACCGGCACGCCGAGCTGCTGATGCAGTTCACGGCCGAAGAAGTAGGCCGTGGCCGAAAAACCGCCAACCGTGTCCGGACTGCAAACCTTCCAGTCGCCCTGGCAGCGTTCCTGGGGCGTCTCGGCGGTCTCGCGTGCAACGGTGAACATCCGGATCTGCGGATGTTTTGCCGCGGTCTGTTCTTGCGGAAAGTCCTTGCTGGAGGACACGGTCATCGCCATGTTCGATTGCCCGGAACAAAGCCAGACATCGCCGACGAGGACGTCGGTGATCTCGACGCGATTCTTGCCTTGAACGATCAACGTCAGCGGCCCGCCGGGCTCGAAGCCGGGCAGGCGGACGGACCACTTTCCTTTTTCGCAGGCCACGGCCGACCGGGCCTGGTTCCCCAGCGTTACCGCGACTTTTTCTTCCGGGTCGGCCCAGCCCCATACGGGAATCTCGGCCCCTTGCTGCACGACCATACCATCCGAAAAGAACGACGGCAGCGTGACATCAGCCGACGCCGCCGAGGCAAACACTGCCAGCGAAACCGCAACCACGCAGAACGTACCAAGGTAACCGTTCACGGGGCGGCCGGGGACTGGTCCATTTTTCGGCCAATGCGGCTGCTTTGGCGTCAAAGACGTTGGCCGAAAACATGGACCTGTCCCCCTCTCTTCCGCCCCGTGAACCGTTACCGCACCAAGTCGCTTGCGAAGCATTGCAGCACCTCCAGTTTTTGCTTATCAAGACGCACCATGACCGCAGAGCGATCAGTATACGAGGGCTGGAGCGAGCGTGCAACTCGGGCAATCCGCTTCGACCTTCGGTTCGGCTTTGCTACACTCGCGGCCTGTATCCCTTTCAGGTAGACTATCGGTTGACCGCGTGAAGATGGCTTTTGCTTCAAGAACCCTATCGGAGAGACTCCAGTGCTGCACTTCCCGGGATTGCGGATTGTTTTCGTCATGATCGGCTGTCTGGCTTTCGCTCGATCGGCTGGGGCCGAGAAGGTCCTTTTCGATTTCGAGAAAGGTTTTGACGCGGGGTCCGTGGAAGCTCGCGACGCCCGCGTCGCCATCGCGGATGGCGACGCCGGCAAGGCGCTGCGGCTGGCCACCGGCCACAAGGAGCCCTGGCCGGGAATCACGCTCAAGGCACCGGAAGGCCGCTGGGATCTCTCGCGGTTTGCGATGGTGGCGATGGACGTTCGGAATGTGGGCGACAACCGCGTCACCGTTTCGCTCCGCATCGACAGTCCGGAGCCGGGCGGGAAGCGCGTTTTTCACCAGGCCGGTGTCGACGTGGCGCCGGGAAAGACGGAGACCTTGAAGCTGACGATTCAACGGCGGCTGCCGCCCGCGCTGGCGCCGAAGCTTTTCGGAATGCGCGGCTATCCAGGGGGATTCAAGGAAGATGGCGTCGACGCCGAGAACATCGACCAGATCCTGGTGTTTGTCGGGCGGCCCTCGCAAGACCACGCTTTCGAAATCGACAACCTCCTCGCCCGCGGCGACTACGATCCGCCCCGCTGGCTTTCGGCCACGCCGGAAGAGTTTTTCCCGATGATCGACAAGTACGGGCAATTCATCCACAAGGAGTGGCCGGGCAAGACGCAAACGGACGACGACCTGAAGCGGCGGATCGGGGAGGAAGCGGCCGACATCCAGTCGCACCCCGGCCCGACGGATTGGAACGGGTATGGCGGCTGGCAGGCCGGTCCCAAGCTCGATTCCACCGGGCACTTCCGTGTTGAGAAACACGCGGGCAAGTGGTGGCTGGTCGATCCCGAGGGGCGGCTCTTCTGGTCGCACGGAACCGATTGCGTCCGCGGCAGCACCGGCACGACTCCGATCAGCGACCGCGAATTCTACTTCGCGGAACTGCCGCCCAAGGATTCTGCGATGGGCGTGTTCTACAGCCGCAGTGGGTGGGCGCCGCATGGTTATTACCACGGAAAGGGTGCTTTCGACCAATTCAACTTCACCGGAGCCAACCTGCTGCGGAAGTATGGCGCCGAGTGGCAGCAGCGTTTCGCCGAAATCTGCCACAAGCGGCTGCGAAGCTGGGGCATGAACACCATCGCCAACTGGTCGGATTCGTCGATCTACCTGGTGCGGAAGACGGCGTACACGGCCACGGTTGGCTCGCGCGGCAAGCCGTTGGAAGGAAGCACCGGCTACTGGGGCAAGTTTTCCGACGTGTTCGATCCGGAGTTCGCGACGGGCGTCCTGGAGAACATGGCCAAGGAGCGAGGCACGACTGCCGACGATCCGTGGTGCATCGGCTACTTCATCGACAACGAGCTGAGCTGGGGCGACGAGCTTTCGCTGGCCGTCGCGGCGCTCGCCTCGCCGGCCAAGCAGCCGGCCAAGCGGGTGTTCGTCGACGACCTGAAGGCGAAGTACGGAGCGATCGCAAAGCTCAACGAGGCATGGGGCACGGACCATGCATCCTGGGAAGCCCTGTTGGCCAGCCAGACCCCGCCCGACAAGAACAAGGCCCGCGACGACCTGGCCGCGTTCTACACCAAGACGGCCGAAACCTATTTCGGCGCGTGTCGCGATGCCGTGAAGCAGGTGGCCCCGAACAAGCTTTACCTGGGATGCCGTTTCGCCTGGACGAACGAGCGGGCGGTCCGCGCGGCGGCGAAGTTCTGCGACGTGATCAGCTTCAACCGCTATCAGTACAGCGTGGCGGATCTCAGCTTGCCCGAGGGCGTCGACAAACCGGCAGTCATCGGCGAGTTTCACTTCGGGGCGCTCGACCGCGGGATGTTTCACACCGGACTGAAGCCGGTGGCGAACCAGGAGGAGCGGGCCGCGACCTACGCGAGCTATGTACGCGGGGCTCTGGAGAACCCGTGGATCGTCGGAACGCACTGGTTCCAGTACGGCGACCAGGCGACCACCGGGCGGGGCGACGGTGAGAACTACCAGATCGGTTTCGTCGACATTTGCGACACACCGTATCCGGAAACCGTGCGGGCTTGCCGGGAAGTGGGGGCGTCGATGTATCGGACGCGAATGGGCGATTGAAAGGCCGGTGAGTGAAAAGATCGACCTACTCCGGCGGAAGGGAAGAGACGCGAAATTGAGCGTCTGGCATGGTCCTTCGGCTGCCCGGGAGATAGGTGGACACCGGTTTAGTATCCTTGGCCATCGTAATCGACGCGGCGCACCTCGTCAATAGACTTTTTTCAGCCACAGCAAAAGAGTTTTGAGGGGGGCGATTCCGGCGGGAGGGGTGGGGAAATGCGAACGCGCCGACACGGTTCAGAAATGCCCGACAGGCACCTGGCCGCGGAGGGTTTTCTTCAGCAACGAAGTTCCCCCTGCGCACATCCGGCGCGGCTGATTCCGAGAAGCCGCGCCGGATGGCCTGAGGGGGAGGTCGCCGGCTGCGGCTGGACCTTGGCGGCATCCGTCGGAAAAACAATCGGGCAAGGAGAAGAATTTGGGATCGGAATCCAAAGGCTGAAAAGGGCTTGCGCGCCGTCGCCCAAATTGGCCCAAGAATGAGGCTTGGCGCGCCCGAGCGGTGTGCTATCATCAGGGCAGTTGCAATGGACGCATGTTCACAATCCTGGACAAGGAGGTTTCCGGTGCCGGGACAGCCGGGCTCCGGGGAATTCTGCGGCTCGCCCCGATTCAAGGCCGCCCAGTGAAGCTCGAGGAGCACTTTCTTCGATAACGCCGCTGATGAGGGTGAACGTCTCGACCGGCAGAGGTCGAGGCGCAGCGGGCGTGTCTATCGTGAGGGGTTTTCCAGGGAAGGCGGCAAACGTCGCCAGAGCGATGGTGGCCGTTTCCGTGCGCGCATCAGGCGAGGTTGCTCCGAAGCAGTCGGGGGTGATTGAAGCGGCATCCGGGGAAGCGGCCGCGCTGATCGAACCGGGATTGGGGATTGTCGACGAAGAGTTCATCGATGAAGAGGAGAAGAACCATGATGACCAACACTCGTGCAACGTCGGGCAATGCGAAGAAGCTGGCGGAATTGAAGCAGGCGGTGTCGGAAATCGTCGCGGAGGCGACGAGGCGGGGGTTCCATGGCAAGGCCTGTGTCGGCGTGAAGGTACAGGACGGCACGATCCAGCAGATCATCCGGACCGTGGAGCGGGTGGACCGGTAGTGGTTCCCACGTTTAACCGCAGTGCCCAACGGGCCGCGCGCGGGGCGAAGAGCGGCGCGGTTATCGGACCCCGGCGCGCGGCCCGCTGGGCACTGCATTGCAGACTCGTAGAGTCTTGTTTTTTGGGCAAAGTTTTCGCCTGGGTGCGATTCTGTTCAGAAATGACGCAAATGGCTTCGATCGGTTGCGGCCGAGGGGAGGGCCAAGATGAAACAAGGAAAAGAAGATGGGGAAAAGGAAGATGCTTCCCAAGTCGAAACCGAATTCATCTGCCTCGTCATCTTCTTTTCCACCATCTTCTTTTCTCAGCCCTGCCTTGAATCGCCAATTCTGCGTTGGTTGCGGACGAAGGCTGCGCCGAGGCTAAACGACGAACTTGAGAGGCAGTCAGGAGTCGAGACATGGGCAAGAAAAAAGAGTCGAGATCGGGTGTCGGTGTTGTGGGAGGGGTACTGGTCGGCGGGGAAGAGCGCCGCGCTTCGGAACGCGATCGTCGAGCACTACTTCCACCTGGTAGGGCCGATCGTCAAAGGAACGCTGCCGCAATTGAAAGGAACGCTTGGGGTCAGAGCTTGAACAGTGAATAAGGTCTTGCAGCGTGCAAACGTTTGAGGTAGGATGATGGTATGGCCAGACCTTTGCGGATCCAGTTTGCCGGGGCCTATACCACGTGATCTCCCGGGGCAATGAACGTCGCCGGGTCGTCCGAGACGACGGCGACCGCACGAAGCGACTGGAATGGCTGGCGGACCGTCGAAACGTATGGATGGCGCTTGCATGGTTCGTGCTCCTCAACAACCACGAACACCTCTTCGTGGAGACTCCCGAAGCCAATCTGTCGGCGGGCATGCAGTTTTTGAATGGGAGCTATACGAGCTACTTCAACCGGCTGCCACCGTCGCGCGGGCCACCTGTTTCGCTGACGTTTCAAGGGGCACCTGATTGAGGAAGACGGCTACTTTTTCGACGTCAGCCGCTACATCCACTTGAATCCGGTTCGGGCGAAGATGGTGCTGGTGGCCGGAGGAGTACCGCTGGAGCAGTTATCCCGGATACGTTCAGCGCGTAAGCGTGCGGAGTGGGTGACGTACGCGCGTGCTGGGCGAGTTCGGGGCGGACCATCAGAGGCCGCGCGCGCGTACGCCGGCTTGTGCGCCGGTGTGGCCGACCCGCCGGCGTCGCCCTTTCTGCGCGGGTGGGCGGATTGCTGCTGGTCGGAAGCATTTGTGACCGGATTCGGTATCTGCTTCGCGATCGCTCCGAAGCGGAAGGCGTGCCGGAACTGAAGCGTCTGCGATCCCGGCCTTCGCTGGACCAGATCCTGGCCGAGGTGGCGACGTATTTCGACTGTCCAGAGGAGTGCTGGTCACCGGGTCGGCGGAGTGACGATGCGGCGCGGGCGATGGCGGCCTACTTGGGCGCGATGCCGTTTTGGCTACAGCGCGACGGCGGTCGCCGATCGCTTGGGATACCGAGGTCCGAGCAGTGTCAGCCATGCCGTACGACGCATTGAGAAGAGCACCGCGGCACTGAAGGCCGTTGCCGCCGACCTCGAAGCCAAATTGGGTTGATTACTATTCACTGTTCAAGCTCTGACCACAATAGTTCCCAATAGTTGCCCCCCATGCGTTTGTTCGGCCGCGGCTCAAAGCGGCAGAATCCGCACGCGACTCTTTGCCTGCTCAACGACCACGAGTGCTCCGGCGGACAACTCCGCCTCATACTGCTTCAATGCCGCCAGCACCGTAGCACCGATGTGTTCCGGCAGTACTCGCTGGCCACGAACCTGGATCACGCTGGGGCCTACAGCGTGAGTCAACGCCAAGGTGGTTCCGAAGTCCAGATCGTGAGTGAAGACCAAGTATCCGTATTCCAACGCCCACTCCATGATCGTTGCGTCGTCCGCGCGAGGATCGCCGGTCACGGACCAATGGACTGCGTGCCAACCTGCTTGCTCCAACAGTGGCACCCATTCCACAGACAGGTTCATGTCTACGACGATCCGAAGGCTCATGGGGCCACCAGATCCTCTTCACGTTCTTCCATCCGCCACGCCGCATACGCAAGCGTTTCGTCGAGGTCGGCTGCCTCCAAATAGGGATACGCTTCCAGGATCCGCTCGCGTGACTCCCCCGAGGCGAGCAGCCCGAGAATCGTCCCCACCGTTACGCGCATGCCGCGAATGCAGGGCTTACCGCCCATTACTGCGGGGTTGTGAGTGATCCGAACAAACCTCATGGCAACAGCTCTCCTGATTCTCAACGCCATACGATCGACACGTTCTGTGGTGCCTCTGCCGATGGCACTATTCCGCAAGCCACCCTGCATTGTACCGCCTCCCCCCGCTTGCACCAGAGGCGGGACGTTGGTGCGGTTCATGCAGCAGTCTATGGCGTGGCACTGACTGGCTGAAAACCAACAAATGTCAACTCTGGGCCGCGGGAGTCCGCCAACCTGTTCGTCGCCAACGCCGCCTGTCATGGTGGAACCAGTCCGACAAGTTGGGCAATTCGATAGCCCATCCAGATCGCGGCAGGAAGAGAAACCAGGAAGATCTCCAGGCCGATCCCGAACTTCAGCAACACCGGCCCAAGCCGGTCCGAAACACTTGGCACAAACCAGCGAACCGGGACCTCCACGAGCCAGCCCAGTGTGTAAAGCGCATTGATCACGAGAGGGGCTGCCAACAGGGCCACCGGTTCCACCGCGTCTTCCGCGGGACCGAGTTGTCCGCTGGTTGTTATCGCCCAGAAGAAGATGATCAGGCAGGCGGTGCCGTAGACAGCGACGAGGATATTCAACGGGATCCGGCGCAACTCCCACCAGACGATCGGGAAGGGAGGTGTCAGGAACCGTTTATGCGAATCCGCGGCAAGAACAGGCCGATTCTCCCCTTCGCGACGATGAAAGCGACAAAAAGGTTCCTGACACCTTTTCCTCCCAACGCTGCATCGCTAATTCTCCAGATCGAACAGCCGCCGGGGGGGGTAGTCGTCGGGTGTCCATGTCAGGTCGTTGGTAATCATGACGTCGCCGAACTCATCGGAAATACCTTTTGCATCGGTCGAGCTGATATTGAAAGAGATGCTGTGCGAGCCGGCGGCCAACGGGAATACATCCCGGCCCAGTGCGGGTCCGGCCGAGGCACGCGGTTGCAGGATTAGCCGCCGGAGGAGCCACGGCGCTGCCTTTTCGGGGCCAAGGCCGGGAATCAATGACGGGTCGACGTAGCCGTCGAGGATCACCGAACTGGTCGAGTGGTCCACGGCGGCGGAGGTGCTGACGCCCGGCCTGCGAGATCGAGCGTAAAACCAGACCGCGTAGTCCCCTGCTTCGGGGACATCGACGGTGAACGTGGCCTTCCCGCGGCCAGGCTGACCGGCTTGTCTCTTCGCGCAAACGAGCGGTTTATTTTCGTATTGGCCGCGTTGGAGGCCGTCGTCGATCGTGGCGGCGGTGATCGGCAGCCGCAGTGTAACAGGACGCGGTCCGGCGGCGGATTGGCCCCGGCCCGCGTAGGAGAGCATGGATCGGCCTCGCGTGTCGTACCCGACCACCTGATACTCCAGCACGGTTGACGGCCGCAGCCCCGTGTCGCGAAAGCGGGTCTGGCGGGTGGATCCGACCAGTGTGGCGTTGCCGATCTCGACAGGGGCTTGCGCAGACGCATAGATACTGTAGTAGTCCAGGGGCACGTCGTTCGGAGCGGCCGGCCACGTGAATTCCATCGCGTATGGGCCGTCGGCTTTGGTCGCGAGGCGTTCCTGAACGTCAGGTGTCGGCATGAGCAGTTCCGGTTCGGGGTCCCGATCGCCGGTGGACAGCCAGGCACGATCCACCTGCTCATCGAACAGCGCCACCCGGTCTACCTCGACGCCTGCCGTCTTTGATTGGATCGCCAATTCGTGCGAGCCGGGCGTCAGCTCCGCCAGGCCGGAGCACACGTGCCAGGCGAACTTCCGCCCGGGCCGCGCCGGCACGCGGCCAACCACGCTGCCGTCGACCAGGACCTCGAGGCCCGCCTCATCGTCTGCCGGTTCGGGATAGATGTCGGACCGCAGCCGGCATCGCAGGGCAACGGCGTAGCGGCGAGCGGCGCCGGTGTGCAACCGGCCGGCGGGAAGTGTGAACCGCAGTTGCCCCTGGATTTCTTCCGGCGTCTGGGGCATCAGCCGCATGGCGCCGAAGTTGGCGGCTGAGCCGTCGTACTGCCGGCGGAATGGCAGGACCGTGTGATCGGCACACTCGGCTTCGAGAAAAACGGCCACGCCGTCATCGCGAGACCGCTGGGCGAGCATGGCAGGGGCGGGAAGCCGCGACTCCAGGCCGGAGTTGTCGACGGCGGTGACCAGGTACACCGACTGTGTCTGGGCCTCGATGTCGACGAATTCGTTTTCAATCACCAGGCTGGGATTGATGCGTTGAAAGCCGCAGGCGCGGCCCGAGCTGCGGTAGACGTGATAACCCCAGAGTTCGCGGGCCGCCGCGGGAGGCTTCCAGGCGATCCGCAGGCCGCGGCCGGTCTTTTCGACGTTCAATTCGCGCGGCGGCTCCGGGCGCTGGAAAGGCACGACGTACAGGTCGCCCGAGCCGAGCATGTCGGAAGATTGGAGGAGAAGTTTCGTGGAGTCGGGGCTGACCTTCAGGTACGGCAAGATTCCCCAGTTGGATCGCGAGCCCTGATAGAACCAGATGGGAATCACGTTGCCGCCTTCCTCCAGATCGAAGCCGACGATCTGTCGATCGAGGTCGACCGGGCCGTGTCCGTGGCCATCCTGGAACGCCCAGCGGCCGTCCGGCGAGACAGTGCCGTAATCGACCGGAACCTGGCAGTTGTAGTAATTGCCGTGGATACGGATCGCATCGCCCGGCTGATCGGTTGTCAGGTGGAGCGGGACGACGATCTTCATCACCTTTCCGTACGGTCCAAGGGCGTGGGTCTCGCCCGTTGCAGTGTGGCCGCCGCCCCACCACCGCGGCTGGAGTCTCTCCGTGCCGGCGTCGAGATCGAAGCGCAGGGTGTGATACGTATAGCAGGCGGCGAAAACGATCTCGCGATCCTCATTGATGATCCCCAGCCCCTTGATCGGATACGGCAGTTTGACTTTCCGCATCCGCTGGGAACCGGTCGCATCGGGGTCGAAGACGAAAACGACGTCGTTCTCGCGGAAACCGATGACGAAGCGGTTCGACAGTCGGCCGAAGGCGGCGTTTTCCATGCCGCCTTCGGGGAGCGGCTCGACGGGCTGGTCGACGATCGGCGTCAAGCGACCGGTCGCCAGGTCGCAGCGGCTGGCGATAATGCGTCCGCCGGTTCCCTGTCGGTCGCGCTGGACGTCGAGCAGGATCGAGGAGTTGCCGTCGCGGGGATCGAAAAAGTGTTTTCCCTCGGGCAGGCTCTGCATCCTATGGGTTCGCAAATCGTAAAGGTTTTCGCCGATCCGCGGGTGGTAGTAACTCCGGCAGCGAATATAACGGCCGTTGGCGGAGAATTCGCTGGCATACTCCGCGCCGGGATAGCGTGTCAGACGCATGACAGGGGCGAGGGTGGCCTGGTCGTGGAACACGGCCCACTCGGCGCGCCCTTCGCCGCCGGCAAGTTCATTGTTGCGGCGCAACTCAGTCAAGGGGGCACCGCCGCGGTCGAACAACGCCACCAAGCCTTGATAGGGATGGCACTTCAGACCCTGGCAGCGGACCTCGAAACCGCGTGGGATCCATCCTTTGCGTTCGTCCGCCGTCAGTTCGCTCGCCAGGAGCAACTCGTCGAGGACGAATCGCCCGGTGGTATTGGTGAGGCGGATCTGCACCGAGATCGGCTGGGAGCCACGAAGCCCCAGTTCACGGAGGTCCTGCGTGTGCAAGCCGGTGGTGTAGAGGACTTTCGTCGTCCGATTGTTCACCGAGAGGAGCGCGAATGTCTGGTTGCTGTGCAGGCGGACGACCAGGTAGGGATAGCGGTCGAGGTCGACGGCGCCGTAGGCCTTGCTCAAGGTCGTACCGCTGAGACCGGCCTCCATGCCGAACTTCTTGTGCACCCGCGAAAAGTCGCCGGACAGGCTGCCGCGAACGGTGTCGACGACGAGCATGCCGTCCCGGCTGAGCATGCTCTTGGGCGCCTGGCCGCCGGGGTTCTTCGGGTCCGCGCCGACGACCCAGCCCTGGATCGTGTCGCACGAGTCGCGAAGGCCGATGCGATTGTTGACCGGTGCACTGGCGCTAACGAGAATCGCGACGAGCGTGGTCAAGAGGTGCATGATAAGCTCCCACTCGCTTTCGATTTTCCGCCAAGGTGTATCACTCGAGTCGGCGGCTGCCGCCGGCTTCCTGGTCCAACGCCGGGAAGATCCACGGGATCGCCGACGTGGCGATCCCCGGCCAACCCATCCATCCCAGTCCGTTATGCACGCCCGCCAGGGCCGCTTCCTGGTCGGTGGCCTTCAGCCACGCCCTCGCGGCGTCCAAGTACTTCCGGTCGCCGGTCACACCGTAGGCGCGGCCCAACGCGCGCATGGAGAAGCGGTAGTTCGGGCTCTCCAGCTTGCCGGCCGCCACGTCCGCCACGATCAGGTCGGCGGCCTCGATCAGCCTCGCCCGCAGGTGCTCGTCCGGCCGGAAATCGTAGAGCGCCCAGCCGAAATGCGGCCCGTAGTTCTCTTGCAGCACGGGCAGCCCGCGCGACGGACGCTTCTGCACATTTCTCCATACGTCCTCGGCCATCGCCAACGCCTGCGGATCCCAAGTCAACCGATGATACTCGATCATTATCTCGCCGCACAGGTAGTCGGCCCGAACCGTGTAGTCGTAGAGCCGCAGCTCGTAGTTGTCCTTGAATTGCTTCGCATAGAGATCCAGCGTGTAGTCGGCGATCTGGCGCAGCGTCTCCAGCGCGTACGGATCGCCGGTGAACAGGTAATGGTCGATCACCCCGCCGCAGGTGGTGATGATGTTTTTCCAGTCGACCCAGTGGACGATGCCCTCGCCGCCCAGCGACCCCAGCGAGCGGCAATCCGGCAGATTGAATTCCTCGTGGCAGGCGTCCACGTCGAACAGGTGCGAGGTTTGCCGCAGGGCGAAGTCGAACCGCGCGGGGTCGGCTGTATACCACGCCACCAGCCACGCGCCCCGCTGTATGCCTCCGCCCGGCGATGTCGAACCGTTGTCGGTGACGCCCAGCCGAGTCGTCGGCCGAAATCCGGGTTGCTTTCCCATCACATCCATAATGTATTCCGCGCCGGGGAAGTTGTGCCAGTTGACCGACGCCCCGTAGTCCCACATGCCGTTGAGGCGGAAGCGGTCGGCGTTCTTGACGGCCTGATCGGCGGCCCGCAGCAGGGCTTCGTCGAATTCCGGGAAGCGGCCCGGCTCGCGGCCGCGGAGCGGGCCCACCGCCCCCGTCCCGCACAGGTACGACGCCGGCGCCAGCGCCCATACCGGCTTGGCCCACGCGGCCGCCAGGCTGTTGGCATCCACCTTGCCGAACGCGAGCAACAAGTCGTGCGTCTTGGCGTGCCCTCGTGCCGTGTTCAGGTCGCGAGGCGTTCCGGGGTGCCCTGGCGGTGTCCCCTGCTCGGCAAACGGGAACCAGTCGCAGGCGAAAAAGTACAGCTTCTCGCCGAACTCCGCGTGAATGCGGCAGAACAGCTCTTTGGGCAGGAAAGCCATCTGCCGGCTGCCGGCCGCCCCCATCCGCACGTTCACAAGTGTGCCTGGCGCCAACCTCGACAGCGCCGTGCGGAGGGCCTTCTCCTCGAATGCCTTCTTGAACGGGCCCTTGTGCTGATCCACGAGGACGCCGGGCATATCGGCCATCATCACCATCGGTCGGACAGCCCACATGCGGTCGAAGTCCAGCTCCCGTCCGGACTCGGCGGCCCATAGCTTCACCGTCAGCGTGTCGCCGGTGACCGTAAAAGCTTTGGGATGCGTCTGCCAGAAGTCGCGAACTGCAACCGTCAGTGCCCGCTCGGCCTCCCCCACGGCGATGAACCCGTCGCTCCGCCGGCCCGTGCCTGGTGGCGTTCTTCCCGACGACGCCATGAAGCGCCGGTCATCGGCTTGCAGCACCAGCACGCTCCCGGTCTCCGGAACAGTCAGATCGAGCGGTTTGCCGTCAGCCGCAGTCCGTACCTGCCGCGGCGCGCCGGTCAGATTCAACTCCACGCCATACTCCTTGATCCACTCCGCGGGCCACCGTCCGGTGAAGATGAGCGTCGGCCGCAGATGGATCCATGGCTTGCCCGCGTAAAAGTAGTGGCGGATGACGTACCGGCAATAGGTCTCCCCCGAGGCCGACGCGCACCAGCCCTGCTGCTTGACGATCACGCGCAGCGGGTTGGCCTCTTCGATCGCGACACTGTAGTCCTTCCCGGCCGCGGTCATGGCAAATCGCGTCCCGTCCTGCCTCACCACGTAGAACGTGCCCGCGTGGGTGCCGTGGAGGACCGCGCCGTCGGCGGCCGTCACCTCTTGCCACAGCAGTGGCCGGCGCTTGCTGAAGGCGGCCTTCAGGCGGCCGGTCGTTACGGTGAGGCTCTCGGCGGCATCATGCACGGCCAGAGAGGAGGCTGGCGGCCGGCTGGTCGACGCCTTCCAGCAGAGGGTGAACCGGCGCCCGGAATTCGGCGACAGCGTTGCCTGGAAGTCCAGCAGCGCGAAGCGGATCGACGTCTTTTCGGCGTCCCACCACGCGATCGGCCGCGCCGCCAGGGGCACGTTCTGGCTGGCATCGTCGCGCAGTGTCAACGTTGCGGCGTCGTCGAGCACCCCGCGGGCAAATGGCACGCCTTGCGTTACCGGCCAGCCGCGACGTTCCACACCAGCCCGCTCTTCGACGGTCAGCGCCACGCTGTTCTGAGCATGGCCGGCGGCGGTCGCCGCATCCGGGTTCGCGCAGCAGGGCCTGTCCGTTTCCGTTGCCTGGACCGATGTCTTACCCGGCCCTGCCAACGCCAGCACCATAAGCCAGGTCGAAGTGGATATCATGGTCGCGTCTCCTTGTGCCGAATTCGTGCTCGCACGGGGAGCGGCGCTTCAGTTAGATCCCCGCGTCCAGGAACATCTTGATCATCACCGCGAGACTTGCCTCCATGCACTCCCTGCCATGTTCCGCGCTGGCGTCGCCAGGATCTTCTCCGCCCCGGCGCACACCGACGGGCCAGTTCGCTCGAGACTGCGGCAACCGAGACACGTCCACCAGTTCCGGCCGGTAACGCAGCATCAGGGAAGTTTCGTTGCGCGCGGCGTGATCGGTCTGGAATTTCCATTGCGTCAGCAACTCTGTCGTCACTCCGAACAGCTTCAGCGCGAAATGGTCCTGCCGGCGTTTCAATTCCCGCACCCACTCTCTGCGCGACGGGCCATGTCCATCGGCAAAGACCGCGCGAAATCCGATCCGTTTGCATCGAAGCCTCGGGGTCGGTTCTCGTTTTTTGTTTTCGCGGGCGAAAACGAAAAACGAGACCCGACGCGCGAGTCGCTCCATCTGGGGCGCCGACATACCGATCGTCTCCTCGCAAGCGCGGCTCAAAGTTGCGGCGCTTAACATGCATTCTGGGCACCGCTGGCTCCGCGACCGGTTGCGCCTATCTTAGCCGGCCGTGCGTGCGAGAAGCAACCCAGCTCGAAAGGCGTGAAACACGGATCCAATCCGCGACAGTTCCAGCGCGAGCGGCCGTGCCTCAATGAGCTGCAACAAGTGATAGGAAAAATGATTTTCCACACGCCAAATCGTTGCGGTGGCCGGCGACGGCCGGTTGGAAGCGTTCCGAATACCGCCCGCACCGAAGCTCACCGGGGTTTCCTGGGAACACTGATCTTGATCCGGATTTCAGGGGTCACATGAACGGTGTCGCCGTCAATGACGACCGATTCATCGAAGAGGTGCCGCAGTCGCCCGCGCAGTCGGTTCCTGACGTAATTCGCGTCCTTGGCCTCCTGATCCTTCCAGATCCACGTCTGCCGGCCCAGTTGGTTCAGATTGAGCTGGTTGTTCTGGCGAGATGCCAGCATGAACAGCTCGATGGCCAGCCGCTGGTTCTCCGAGCCCTTTCGGAACTTCACGCGGCGTGTGTCCAGGTAGATCTCCACGTTCGGTTTGGTCTGGGAACGATAGTTTTCCGGCCTGGTGCCTTCCCTGAACTCCAGCGTGATTTCGCGGCGCTTGAGTCGCCAACGGAATGCGGCAGCATCCCAAACATAGTCGTCGACTCGCATCTCCAACAGCTCGCAGTCGCGAATCTTCCAGCCTATCTCCGAGTCGGCGAGGTCGGCCTTGGCTCGAACGAATGCCTCCAAGCGGCTCTCGCACTTGATGCCGGGCGGGACGGGAACGAGTCCACCGTTGCGGCCGGGTTGGAAAAGCGTATTGGCGGCGAAACAAGCCGCGGCCAGCGTTCCCAGCGAACTGCACCCTGCCACTTGGATCACCACGAACCATTGGCCGTTCCATGAGACCATGTAGCGTCGAACCAATCCGTAATCCGTCCGAACACCGTTGGCGTCTTCGGCCCGAATCCAGGTTTCGCCCGTGCGTTCATCATCCTGGACAAACGCATGATACTCGGGATCGAGTAGTCCTTTGGCGAGCCGCTCCGAACTGAACCCCCCGCCGAATCGATACCGAGGTTTCGCGTCCGGGAGATCCCAAATCACCACGGCGCGCTCGCCGTAGAGAGACAGCCTTCCCACAAAACAGATCGCCGCAGTGCCTTCGAGGTCGGCCATGACGGGAGCGAAGCCGCCGATCACGCGGCCGAAATGGGTGCGCGGGAATCCACTTCTCCCCAGGTGCCGTGCGAGTTCGATCGCGGCGTCCTCGTCGCGCCGCAGCCGGTGCCGATCCGCGACTTGAAGAACGAGGGATTGCTGGTGCAAGGGTGACCAGAGCCACTCGCCCAATCCACCCGACGTTGGAGTGGTGCTCGGTTCCTGCGGTGTGGCAACCGCCGGCGATTCACCATCCCGTAATCTGTGGACCAATTGCGGAATCCCGGCCAGAATCGTGTGAAACGCGGCGCTTCGTACGCTGAGCTCCTTCTCCCCATAGGATAACTCGAGCAGGTGCATGAAGACGTCTCTGTGAATCGAGCAACGGTTCTTTCGGAAATTGTCGCGAAGGCTATCCCATCCCTCCTTGCGAACTTGCGGGTTGGCCTCGCCGATTTTGGCAAGGCATTTTGTGATGCGCTTGTCGTGCTGTTCGTCGGAGTCCACAGATCGGGGCATGACATTCTCCCTTCCACTCCTCGGGGCGCAGTCGTCCGTTGCGGCTGGGGCACGCGTCCGAGCGGCGAGGCCGACTACTGTTGGCGTCTGTTTGAGAGTGACTTGACCGGAAAAATTATGAGCCAAATGTTTCCCGGGCACTTGGCGAGGCGGGGCTGCCCGCGAGGCAGGCAAGGTGGCCATGCCGTGGATCGCACCAGCCGAAGTTCGCACCGCACCTGTGCAACGGCTAATCTCCTGCAAGCGAAGCCGATGGCGTACGTTGGATTCAGCTCCTGCGGATGTGTGCCGAGGTCGCAGGAGCGGCCATCGTTCTTTCTTATACGGCAGTCTCGTGTGGTCGTCAACGATTTTGTTCGTGCTCGTGCCGCCGCTTCCGCGCGTGTTTAGTGTTCCTGTTTGTTTCGTCCTGTTTATGTGGTGCGCGGATATGCTTGGTAGGCACGGCCGCTGCGCAGCCGTGTTCGCGGCCCGTAGAACTGTACGAGGCCGAGCGTGCGAGGTACAGGCTGCACCTAATTACGCATCGGAGCGTTCATCTAGTCGTGAACGTAGTCGGTAATCAAGGTCGTCGCGTCAGCGTTCATCTCTACGATCGTGCAAGGTGAAAAAATGCGAGAGCTGGCCTTTCTCTGCGTGGTTTCAGAGTCTCCTCAGCGCGTTTGCGCCGGCAGTGACGCCGTACTGCCAGTAAAGAGCGCCACAGTGTGCAGCCAGTCCTCCGAGTTGTGGGCAACTCGCGACGGGCGGCTTCGGGTGACGCCGCTCTCAAGCGCGCCCATGGCCGACACAGACGAGACGCTGGTCGCGACAGTGTGGTACGCCGCGGACGCGGGCCATCCAGTCTGGTACCTCGTCTCCAGGTCTTCGCGTCTGGCCGTCAATGGTTCTCTGCCCTTGCCGCTCGCGCGGTTGGAGCCCGGGTGTCTCTTCTCTCTCGGCCGCACGGCATGGTTCGTCTCCACCCTCTGGCGGCCGGTGCCTCAGTCTGCCCCGCCAGAGGTCGCTGACAAGCCGTGTCCGCTCTGTGGCGCACCGCTGTCTGCCGCGCCGGTTGTTCAGTGTCCGAGTCCCGGCTGCGGGCGCTGGATGCACCTGGAGCGCCCCGAGGATCCTGATTCCCAGGATACGCTGAACTGCTATCTGACGTCCGGGCAGTGCGGCGACTGCCATCGGACGACATCGCTTGAGCCGCTCTGGGTGCCCGAGCCGCATGATAAGTTGACTACTGAGATCGTTGAGACCGCGGGCGCACCGCTAATGCAGCCATGAGGGAAAGGACGACGCTATGACCGACACGAGATCTACCGGACGGTTGCCCCTCGAGCAGATTGCCGCGTTCGTGGGTTCTAGCGCCGGGCCAACCCCGGCCCAGCGCGCGGGATTGCGGTGTACATCGATCTACAACGTCGGATACGGCTCCTTGGCTCGCCCAATGGACGATCGGCTCGCCGAGTTCGGCGTTCGCGATTTCACCTTGGTGGATCCCAAGTCGTACCGGCCCGGAAGCGTGGCGTCGCAGTGCGAGGCGGATGACGTGGGACAGCCGAAGGTCGAGGTCGGCGTCGCGCGGCTGGCTCGCCGGGGCGCCCGCACGGCGGCGTTTCGCCGCGACGTTTTCACGCTGCCCGACGGCCTGGTGGCCGAAAATGCCGTGATCGTGGCCAGCGCGGACAATCGCCGCGCCGACATTGGTGCAAACCGCCTGGCCGCAAGGATGCGCGTTCGGCTGCTCAAAGTGAACATCGAACCTGCCTTCGATTGGATGGCGATCCGCTGTTTTGATTTCCGCCGCAAGCCGCCGCTGTGCTGCGAGTGCCAATTTTCCGATAGGGCTTACCAGACGCAGCAGCACCCGCGGAGTTGCGACGACGGCGACCAGCGGCACACGGCAGCCCCGCGATGGCTTTCACAGGCCGCAGGCGACGCTGCGGCGCTGGTCGCCGCGCAGTTGGCCGACGATCGAACGGCCTCCCGCTGGTTCAGCCGCCAGTGGCAGCTTTCACTGGCCACCGGCAAGGCTGCTATTTCGGAGCTGACGGCGTCGAAGCGTTGCCGCTGGGACCATCGCAACTGTTGGCCCCACTTGGAGCGTCTGGCTGACGGACCCGACTTGGTGAGCCTGGGGGACCTGCTGCGATTGGCTGGCATGCGCCTCGACGACGCGACCCAAGTCCGTTTCTGTCAGCAGGTGGCAACCGAGGCGTGCTGCGCTGCCTGCCTGGAGCGCGTGCCGGGTGTTTGGTGGCTGTTCGACGTTCGCGAGCCGCTCGGCACCTGCCCAGGCTGCGGCGGCGCGCTGTTCGCGGTTCCGTACTGGACGTACCGGCAGACCAGCGCGGAGCGGTTGATCTCGGTGATTGACCGGGCGCTGGCCGGCTGGGGCGTTGCGCCGTACGCCGTGGTCGAGTTCGCCCGCGGTCGCCGCCGGCGGAGCTTTGCCCTTGGTCCTTCGGATTCCGATGAAAAGCGACAAGAACTCAACACACGGGAGGAGATTGTACCGTGAGACGCGTTTGGGAGCTGAAAAAAAAGTCTCTGACCCAGGCTGCCAATGAGTTCAGCGAGCGCAGCCCCGTGCTGGACGTGGTGGGAATTCAAGAAGTCGAGGCCGAGTGGCGGGCAATGGTGCTCTTTCACACGCAGACGCTCGCTCAGCGGCCGGACGGCACGATCAAGACTGCGACGCCCGTGCTCATCGGCATCCGGTATCACGAGCGGTTCCTCTCGGAGGTGCCCCATCCCTGCGAGATCGTCACCGTGCTTCAGCCGGTTCGGATTTTTCATCCCAACTGCAACCCGGCCGGAGCTATGTGTTTAGGCCACCCGACCGTTGGAATCGGTCTGGATGCTATTCTGCACCAGGTCTGGGCTGGACTGAACTACAACATGCGGATCGTCAACACGCGGCCCTACGAGATTCTCAACCCGGCGGCCGCAAATTTCGTTCGCAGCAATGCCGAGCGGTTTCCTCTCTCAGTCCAGGGCATTTTCGAACAAGCGAAAGGATGACTTGGCCATGACCTTCGCAGACACCGCGAGTTCGCGGACTCTGGAACATCAACTGGGCGCGTGCGGCTGGGATTGGGATGCGGCGGGACGCTGCTGGCGGCGCTGGGCAGGCGAAGGCCAGGCCGTGCTGCGCCCGATTGCCGAGCGTGCCGGCTGGCGGCAGTTCGAGCTCGACGGCGGCGCCGTGCCGCGAGCGGAGTCGGAGCGGGTGCTGGCCGCGCAATGCCGGCTGTGGGGCCCTGTTAAATTCGTAAGCCGTGCGGACGGGTCCGTTTTCTGCCGGGCCGACCTGCCGACCGAGTTTGCCCCCTCGGCGCAGCCGGCGCCCGGAGATTTCGACCATGGGACACTCACGGACCCGGTGCAGGCTTGGGCCAGGGCGGTCACGGCGATTGTCACCGGCGAGCACCCGGCTCCCGGCGAACCGGTGCGGCTGGACGATTCGCTGGTCGCCCAACTGGGTCGCGACGGCTATTCGGCGTCGCTGGACGACGGCGACTTGCACGTTCACGTCCACATGCCCGGATTGTTTCGGGAAATCTCGATTCGCGACCAGCCTTCGCTGGGGGCAACCGTCACGGCCGATCTACTGAGCCTGGAAGACCTACCGGATGCTTCGCGGGAGGCCGCGATTTACCTCGCCCAAAGGGCGAGTGATCGGATTGGTTTGGCGCGGATGGCCGTTGCCAACGATACGGCGGCCGGCGACGTCCGCGTTTTGGTGCACGTTGGTTGGGCGCCGATCCCCGGCGTGTGGCTGATGGCCGCCTTGGAAGCGGTCGAGCTGGCCATCACGCTGACGGCTCGCGAAATGGCGGCTCTCCGGGATCGGGAGCTGGCCGTACTAGTCCTGGCCGCCCGTGCGGCCTGAACAGGAAAGGAGGGTAGACCTGGTGGTTACTGCCACGAAAGAGCAGGCTCGCGACCGGTTCATCGCGGTCACCGTGCGTGATCCGACGGGCCACCGCAGCGTCGTTCTCGAGGGGCTGCGTGCTTCCGCTTCCGTGCAGGAGATCCGCTCCCGCGCGATTGCGTCGCTGCACCTTCCCGAAGAGGTCGACTGGAGTCTCCGGCACGACCAGAGCGGTCGGCTGCTGCGCGACGATGAGCGGCTGCGGGAATTTGCCGACAAGGAGTCGCCGCACGCCGAGTTGACTCTGCAGCCGGACGCCTCACTTGGCTAATCCGGCGTGCCCCAAGCGGCGCAGAGGCCCCGGGGCGGCGCGGCCGGCGCGATGGGCGCCGGCGTGCCGCCCTTCACCCTGTTCCTTCACCGGAGCCTACGGGATGACTCAGACCGACTGCTACCAATACCAGATTGAGATCCGCCGCACGGAAGACGATACCGTCTTCGGTCGGCGCGATGTGCCCCAATCGCAGTTCGAGCCCGTTCGAGAGCAGATGCTCTTTCTCGCGCAGCGTCATGGGTTGATCCCCGCGGATCCGAACGGGTCTGCGGTGATCGAGACTCCGTTGTTCAAATGGCCGGAGGGCGGAGAGATCAACGGGGTGGTTCTTCGCGCTGGAAACGGCAAACGCGAGGTCCGCCGCCAGTTGCCGATCGCCAACCTGTTCGATTCCTACGCCTCGGTCATCACCGCCCAGTTGCTCGCGGCCCAACAGCTCCTGGCGACGGACCATATCGACTACCGGGTCTTCGCCTCGCCATCCAATGCGGCGGAAACGACAGACAGCATCGTGGCGCGGGTCCGCCGCGAGCCGCTGGTGCTGTGCCCGGGCCGCCTGGACGACTGGCTTGCCGCGGCGGAGGCGGTGGGTCCAGTGAACGATCGAGACCATCCGGTCTTCGTCCTCGACACAGTCTTCGCACGAGCGCAGGAGTACAGTTGGCAGGGCCGGCAGTCGGAAGGAGGCTGCTGGCTGGTCGGGCGGCTCTTTCAGCAGACCGAGCCTGTCCCTGAAGTGTTCTGCGTGGTCGACACCGTGCTGCAGGCCCACGGGATGAAACACACGCGTTTCGGACTCGAGCTTTCCTCGGAAACCTACGTGCGATTGAAGTCGCAACTCGACCGGCGCCGTGCAAGGTTCGGGCGCGAAGGCGAATTGGAAATGGGATTTTATCACACGCATCCTTTCCTGCCGTTCGAACTGGACGGCGAGGAATCCTGCAGAACTTGTCCCAAGCGGCCGGACTGCCCGTTGTCTTCGGCGGCGTTGTTCAGCCAAAAAGACGCCCTGTTCCACAAGGCCGTTTTTGGGCGCGCCGCGTACGCGATCGAATTCGTGCTCGGACTGACACCGCGCGAGGACTTCGATCTCCGCGCATTCACGCTCGACGGAGGGCAATTCCGCGAACGGGGATTCCACCGAGTCAGCCGACCGCCGGAAGCAGCCGAGGAACTCCCTCACAAGCGGTGACGCCGCTGCCAGGAGCGATTCTTCTTTCGGCGGCCATTTCATTCCCCGGCATTCACAAGACGAAAGGAGCCTATTGTGGAGCAGAAGTTCAAAGAAATGAACGCCAAGTGCGGCGAGTTGGTGCATGACGACCGCATGCCGGTCGACGACCGCGCCGACGCGCTGATCTACAGCATCTGCGAGCATGGTCTGGACTACCGGCCCGTCGTTCGCGAGTTGCTCGCCGAGGCCGACACGGGCAGAAAACTACAGAAAAAAGCAGCCGCAGAGGACCAGACCCCGTTGGCCGACGAGCTATTCGTTGGCACAATTGAACAGCCCCGGTTCTCCGCCGTGGTCACACGAGGCCGCGATCTGGCCTACCTGGCGAGCACGCGCGAAGCGGTCGAAGGGCTCAACCAGGGCGATCCCGTGCTGATCGACGTGCAATCCGGCCGGCTCGCGGGCCGGGATGGCCAGGTGCCCGCCGTCGGCGATGTGGTGACGGTCGAGTCGCTGCCGGCCCACCGCCCCAATCAGATTGTCGTCAAGCACCAGGAACAGTCGCAACTGGCTCGTCTCCACCATCACCTTTTCGGACAACTCGACCGCTGCAAGCCGGGCACGCGGGTGCTCTACGATTCCCAGCGGCGGTTCGTTCTCGACATTATTGACACCGGCACGGATGGCAGCGAACTGCTGACGGATCTGAAAAAACTCGGCACGGTGCGGCGAGCCAACGTCGGCGCGCCGAAGCCGATCGCGGAGGAGATACTCGACCGCGTCCGGCAGTTTGTCGAGCATCCCGACTGGGTCGACACCATGCACGCCCGCCAGCGCTGCAGCTATCTGCTCGTGGGCGGGACCGGATGCGGGAAATCGTTCCATCTGAAACTCGTCGCCCAGGAGGTCCATGATCTCGTCGAGGCGATCACCGGCGAACGGACCAGCCGATTCGTCGTCTGCGACGCGTCGCACTTCTGGCATTCCCTCTTCGGCGAAACGGAACAGCGGATCGCCCTCTGGGCTGAGAGGCTTCAACATCTTGGCGCGAGGCCCCTGAAGGATCGCGAGGGCCGCACGGTTCACTTTCCGCTGCTGGTTATTCTCGAGGAATGCGAGGCTTTACTGCGGGCGCGCGGCGAGGTGCAAGGGAGCGGGCATTTGTTCGACCGCCCCCTGGCCCTGCTGCTCCAGAAGACCGAGTCGCTGGAGTCGGTGCTCGAGGTGCCGATCATCTGGATCGCGACGAGCAACCGCATCGACCTGGCCGATCCGGCGGCGATCCGGCGGCTTGGCATGCGGCGCGTGGTCTTCGGGACGCTCGCCCTCCCGGAAGCGGCCAGTGTGCTGGCCACGAAGGTGCCGGAGGATGTCCCGATCTTCGAGGAAGAAGGCGATCGCCAGGCGGCTCGGGACCGGCTGTTCCAGAAGGTGCTCGGCTACCTTTACGGTCCGAATCCCAAGCAGGCTTTGGTGGAGGTGCAACTTGCCAACAGCCAGCGCCGCACACTCAATCGCTGCGAAATGGTTACACCGGCGGTGCTCGAAGAGGCGGTGAGTTCGGCAATCGACGAGTGCCTCCGCAAGAGCCACCGGGCAGGCAGACTGCTGGGGCTCGATGCCGACGCCGTCATCGGCTTCTTGAATCGCCATTACACGGGACTCGCCCAGACGCTGCGCCCGCACAACATGGCGGAGCATTGTCCCGAGTGGTTCGCCGAGGAATCCCCCGTGATCCACAACGTCGTACCCCTGATCCGCCGCAACCGGCGGGCGCCGCTGCCGATCTGACCACTCTCCCTTCTCCCCTTCGCGGGAGAAGGGCCGGGGTGAGGGAAGCCGGCACCCACGTTCCGATCTCGATTTCAACAACACAACCTCTTCAGCCTCTTCACAAAAGGAGCACACTCATGACTCTCGAACTACGCACGCCCAATCCCGCGTCCGAACTCGAACCTTCCGTTCACTTCGGCGGCGGATCTTCCGACTCGTCGACGGCGGTCGACAGCCGCAATATCGTCGTGACTTCCGGTATTCACCGGGGCCGTTTCCCGATCGGCGGACTACGGGTCCGCGAGGCACGCGCCGTTCTGGCGTCGCTGATGAACATCGATGCTAGCGCGGTGGCCGTCATCAATGGACGCGCCGTCGGGGAAGACGAAATCATTTCGGAAAACGTGACCATGATCGCATTTGTCAAGCCCAGCGCAATCAAGGGGTAAACACGAAGGGGTCGGGCGTCTTTTTTCGCGTCGGCCACAGACCACTCTTGCGGTTCCCACCCGCGGTACGGCCGACGCGCAAAAGACTCCCGACCCTTTCGGCCGCCGATCCCCTTTCGGTCTCCCAACCTCATCCTGATAGGACAGCAATCATGCCCGAACAAATCATCATCGAAGGCCGCACCGCTCGCTTGACCAACGGCGACGGGGCAGGCTGCGAGGCGGATGTTGGAGCCTGGGTCCGGCAGATCAATCGTTTCAGTGTCTGCGGGCTGACCCAAGAACCGATTCCCGACAACGTCAAGTGGATCGTCCCCTGCGGCAGCACGGAGATCTATATTGTCGAACTCAAGCCCGAACTCCGCCGCATGCTCTGGTTGAGCAAGGACAGTCCGGCCCCCTACGGCCCCGAAGCGACGGCGACCGAGCGGCGTCTGGCCACGCCGTACGTGATCCTCAAGATCCCCTTCCGCCGCGGGCGCGTCGTGCCGCGCGTCGAGGTCTTCTACCGGAACGATCCGCTCAGCCGGATCGACGCCCCGGCGGGGCACTCTACTGGTCGAACCTCTTGAACGTCAGCCCGAATGCGCACGGCTGTATAGCATGGTTTTGTACACAATATCTGGCCACCGAGACCATGCGCCGGGCGGGCCGGCGCACTCAGCGCCGTCGTCAATCATCTGTGGGGCGGCCACTTCAATCGCAGCAGTGAATTTCACGAAGGGCAGTCGGCCTTCGGCAAGGCAGGGTCGGACGGAGTCGACCCGCGGGTGACCGACGTGGAACGCTGGGAGGCGGAATCGATCCACGATCCACGTTTTATTCTTTCGATCTCCTGGCGACCGGTGGAAATGGACGTGCGAAAGCTGATCGACCTGGAGCTCTCGGCCAACAGCATCGCTGCACACGTGCCGGAAGCCGCCACCGAACTGGCCAATCCGTTGATGCGCGCCGCGAAGCCGGCGGCGAAAACGAAAGCCCGACCTGACCCGTGGGGCAAACTCTCCGAGGACCATGCCGTGCAAATACCCATCCATGTGAGTCGAGGACCGCGAGCTGCCGCCGCTCGATGAGGGGCAGACCCGCCTGGTGGTTGCGGCCGGCGGCGTGTACCGCGAACGGCGCACGCAGATCTTCACCTCTTCGGCCCGGGTGGAGGGCGCCGGCCTCGAGTTGGCCGACCATTATCAATACTGCCGGTTGCACTGCGGCAAGCTGAACCGGGCCATGCACCGGGCGATGCTATCGTTCTTCCAGCATGCCCACGCGCTGCACAACGGGGAGGCTGCTCTCGTGCTGCTTTACGATCCCGAGCGAAGCCGATTTCACTGGCACTGCCCTCGCCAGACCATCGAAATGCACTGGAGCTACGGCCGCTGGTGGACTTCCGACCACATCCGGTTCGATAACCCGGCGGTCCTCCCGGATGGTTATCTCCATTTCGGCGATGCCCATTCGCACAACGGTTCGGTCGCGCCGAGTATGACCGACCTTAACGACGACCGGGATGGGCTGCACATCATAGCCGCCGACGTCGATAAGGAACCTCGCTACCACATCGACTTTGTCGTCGATGGCCGGAGGTTCCACGTCGCGCCGAACGTGATTTTCGAGGATCCCGATTGCCTCCCCTTGTCGCACGCGCGCGGAGTTGGCTCCTGCAAATCCAAGTCCGGCGGTACGTTCCCTACTCGTGGTCGACTCCCAGACGCAATTGGGATTTGCACGACGACAACGGCCGGCAATACCGCAGCCCGAACCGATACTCAGACAACGGAGATGACTTCGTATGAACACGACCGCAACCGACCATCCGCAGTCGACGGCAGCCGAAACGGCCCCCGCGATCATCCGGCGGCAAATGGATACGACGATCCTCACGCGAGGCCGCGTGGTGATCATCGGGCTGGGAGGAATCGGGCTGTTCGTGGCCCGTGCCGTTCTCACGTTTCTGGCCGGTCTTCGCCAGGTCCTGCCGCCGGGCCATGAGATAACAGCTCTCCTCTGCGACGGCGACGTCTTCGAGCCGGGCAACAGCTACCGTATGGATATCCCGGATTTCATCAACAAGGCGGAAGCGGTCGCCGGGGAGTTTCTCGAGCGGAACGACAGCCTGGGGCTCAATCTCCGCTGCGCCGCCGAATACGTGACCGATGCGAATATCGAGCAGGTTGTCCAGGAAGGCGATCTGGTGCTCCTCTGCTGCGACAACCACGCCACGCGCAGCCTCGTGAGCGATCATTGCTGCGGAGGCAAGCTCCAAAACATCGTGTTGATCTCCGGCGGCAACGACGGCGTGGAGAAGGTCAGCGGGGCAGCTATGCCAACGTGCAGGTCCATATCCGCGCGGATGGGACCGACCTGACCGCGCCCCTGGACCGCTACCATCCCGAGATCGCCCATCCGGAAGATCATCGCCCCGACGAACTCGGTTGCGACGAGCTGGTCGCGGCCGGAGTGCCGCAATTGATCTTCACAAACCTGGCGGCGGCCTCTGCGATGTGCAATGCCCTTGTGCGTCTGCTCATGCCGCCGCCCGGAGAACGCATGTACGACGAAATTGCGCTGGACGTGATCGAAGCCGTCAGCCAGCCGCATTGGATTTCCGGCCCGCAGCGGAGTTGAAGCTATTCCTCGCTGACGGTGACTTTCGTCATCACGTCGCCCGCCTTGATCGAATTGACTACGTCCTGGCCCTCGATCACGCGGCCGAAGACGGAGTGCTTGCCGTCGAGCCACGGTGTGGGGACGTGGGTGATGAAGAACTGGGAGCCGTTGGTGTTCGGGCCGGCGTTGGCCATCGAGAGCACGCCCGCGCGGTCGTGTTTCAATTTCGGGTGGAACTCGTCCTCGAACTCGTAGCCGGGGCCGCCGGTGCCGTCGCCGCGCGGGCAGCCGGCCTGGATCATGAAGTTGGCGATGACGCGGTGGAACTTCAGCCCGTCGTAGAAGCCCTCGCCGGCAAGCTTCTCGAAGTTGGTGACCGTCTTGGGCGTCTTATCGTCGAACAGTTCGAGGCGGATGTTGCCTTTGGCGGTTTGGATCGCCGCGACTTTCATCGGTTTCCTTTCGGGGATTGCGTCAGTTTTCACGGATGCGTGAACTCCGCCAAGAAATCCAGCAGAGAGAATCTGGAAGTTCCGCTTCAGCCCCCGTGCCAGGCCCTCGTCGTCCGGATTCGGCCAAAGGCCGGCAAGCCTCCTTCTCCGCCTTATACACCACCTGCCCGCTACGAGAACATGCGTACCCATAGAATCAATCCGGCGCAGCCTCCCATTCCAGTAAATGCCTGTACATGGAGCGGTTACGGGGCGTCCAAGCCGCCCCACGGCGATTCTCGAATGGGGAAAACCTGTCGGCCGCTCAAACGCAAACCATGCAAAGATGAGCCGTCCGACGGCGCAATAACTCAAACTGTAAACGCCACCACCGCGGTTTATCCCGGTGGGGCGATGTTTGGCAACTACAAACGCCAAGAACCCTCGTTTTGTGATTTCGCTTCCGCCGCTCGGCCTGTAGGGCCGAGCGGCGAGCGCTCACAAAACGGCTGGATCGCCGTTTGTAGTTGCCAAACATCGCCCCACCGACCCGGGGTCGGTGGTGGCGTTTCAGTTTGAGTAATAACTCCAATCCCCGCCTCCACTTACCGCTCTTGTTTCAAGAAAATGCTTGACCTAGCGCGCCGCATCGACCACAATGATGCAGGTGAATGGACATGTGAACACATGCCCCCACGGACCAGCGCCAGCCGACCTTGCGCCTCGCCGCTCCGGAGCTCTTTGACAACTTGGTAACCGGCTCCGCTCTGCCCGCCGACTCCCCTCCGCTGACCAACGGCCGGGACTGGGCGGTCTCTTTGCCCACAGCTCTGCTTTCGCAGCCCTTCTTCCGCCCGTGAGCGATGAGTTCTCTGGTCGCCCACCGCCGGCAATTCCCCCGTGGTTCCCAGCCTCAAGCCGCGCGGCGCAACGCCACCGCCCGTCGCCTACTCGGCGGCCTTGCCACCTGCCAAAGCGTGGCCACCAAACACCCTCCATTTGAGAAATCGAAGCTTTGGTGGCCACACACGCAACTCACCGGCAAACTCGCGTGCCCTGCATACCTGGTCCCTTTGCCACCCGGAAGCGCGTGGTGCCCAGGGTGCCTCCGTTCTGAGAAATCGCCAACTTGGGCACCACGCGCGGCGCCTCCCGCCGTGCCTTCTTCGCCCGTGACAAAAACGGCCCCGCCATCTGCTCTCCTCTCCGGCACCACGCTGCATGCTCCCTGCGCGCGGCATGTTCGAAAAGGTTCATCGGACCGCAAATCGGGTCTAAACCAGTGGCAGGGCCCATGCCAGGAGCATACTCAGCCCGAAGCCGGCGAATCCCAGCAGGACAAGAAGCACGGTCCACGATTTGAGCGTTTCCACCTCGGTCAGGCCGCTCATGCGTGCTACCACCCAGAAGCCGCTGTCGTTCATCCAGGATCCGACGACGGAGCCGGAGCCGATCGCGGAAGCCAGGTACACGGGATGGAATCCGAGGATCTCGGGCGTCGGATTCATGGCGGCCAGCATACCGGCCGTGGTGATCATCGAGACGGTGCCCGATCCTTGGGCGACCTTCATGACGCTGGCGACGACAAATCCGATGGCCAGCAACAGCAGTCCGGTCGCCTGCCCACCCTGTCCTGCCAATTGCTCGATCGCGTCGCCGACCCCCGCGGTGCGCAACATGGCGCCGAACGCGCCGCCGCCGGCAGTAATCAGGATGATGATGCCGCCGCTCATCAGCGCGTCTTCGGTGGCCTGCGCGAGTTGGCCCAGGCTCAAGGCGCGCTGACGGACCAAGGTGGCCATGGCGATGGCCGCGGAGAGCAGCAGGGCGAAATTGGCGTTGCCGAACAAAGCCGCGATTTTCGCGAGCGTCGACCAGCCCTCGGCAGGGTAAGACTCGGCCATCGTCTGCGCGACCGTGTTGCCCGAGATAAGAAGGACGGGCAGGAGAATCGGCAGCGCGGCTACGAACAGCGGAGGCAACTCGGCATCCTCCAGCGGCGCCGTCGCCATCTCGCCCGGCAGCGGGCGCATGGGGATATCAAGCCATCGATTGATTACCCGGGCGGCGATCAGCGCGACCACGGCCGTCGGAATACCGATGAGGCCGCCGACCACGATCATCGTGCCGAGGTCGATCTTGAGGATCTCCGCCATCAAGAGCGGCCCCGGCGTGGGCGGGACGAGGGTGTGGGTGATCACGCCGCCGGCGGCGATCGCCAGAATGTACAGGATGTAGTTGCGGTGGGTCCGCTTCCACAGCGAACGGGCCAGCGGCACCAGCAGGTAGAAGACGGTGTCGAAAAACACCGGCACACCCAGGATGTACCCACTCATCAAAAGCGCGGCCGGTGCGCGTTTCTCCCCGAGGAGGCCCAGACAAGCCCTTACGATGCGGTCGGCCGCGCCGCTGTCCATCATGCATTTGCCGATGATCGCCGCCAGGGCGATCACGATGCCGATTTTCCCCGCCACGTCGCCAAAGGCGGCAGCCACCCGTTCCACCTGGTTGAGGGCCGCCTCGCCTGCGTCGGGTGCTTTCACCGGCGAAAGAAAGCTGACCAGCAGCGCGGCGGTGATCAGCGCGATAAAAGCGTTGACCCGCAGCACGAGGATCATTCCGATCACCGTGAGGATGCCGATGCCGAGAATCGCCAGGGGGGGGATCGGGAGGAGCATGGCAGAGCGTTTCCATATTTGGAAGGAGCGGTTACTTGCCCAGCATCATGCCCTTGATGAACCAGCCATCCTCCTCGGCTGTCGCGAATAAGCCCGAGGGACCGAGGTAGCGGCGAACCACTTCGTAGTCCGGCATCTTGCTCCCCTCGATCTCCGGTTCTCGGAGCTTGCCGGCCTTATCTGCTCCGAACAGGCTATTGAGTATGCGGCCGAGCATGCTCTCCGACTGCGGCATCTTGCCTTGGCGGATCAACTCGTAGGTCGGCCGCATCACTTCGTCCATTCGCGAGAAGCGTCTGCCGGCGCTCTTGTCGGCGCCCAGCTTTTCCAGCGCGGACGCAACTTGCTGATAGTCGATCGTCCGCGCAAGACTGAGGCGCTCATCCGTCTGTTTCAGGATTTCGGTGAGGAAATCGTAATGCGAGGCGACCAGCAGTTGGCCGAAGGCTACGGTCACGGCGGCATTCGGGAAAAGCCGCTGCTCCTCGGTCTCGGTGCTTCGCCTGCGCTCCCCGGACATGCCGGGGAAATCGAGCGAGACTGCGGGCACCTTTGCCTTGGTCGGCGGGATCACCTCCCAGATTACGTACTGCTCGAACTGGCGTTTGCGAATTTCCTTGTCGTCCTCGAGCGTTTTGCGGACGGACTCTGTGACTTCCTTCTCGTTGGCGGCCTTAATCGCGATGAGTATTCGTTCGCTGCTCGTCGTGACAGGCAATTGGTAGGCAGTGACCAGGCTCACGCGGTTGTCCAGTTTGCGGACCAGTTCCTCGCGGAGATCGATCTGCGGGCCGTGGGGATCTTCTTTGAGACTGTCCAGGACGTCCAGCCACACGCCGGTTTCACCTTCGCCGAACAGGGCGTCGAACAGCGGCCCGAAGTTGTCGAAGGCCGCGAGCAGGTCGGCATGCGCGGTTGTGTAGGAAGCAACGTCGCGTGGAACCCAGGGTTGGGGCGTGAACTCCTCGCCATTGAGGAAATTCAGCATTTTCATCGCCTTCTCATGGGGCTTGGGCGCGTAAACCACCGAGCGATGAATGATCTGGTAATCGTCAACTGCGAAATCGATCTGCCCGCCGGCGCCCTGGATAGCGTCGAACCCCTGTTCCTCGAAGGTTTCGAGGAAAGTCTTGTCGCTGCGTTGCTCCCGCTGGTCTTCCAACGAGCGAATCGCCTTGAAGTATCCCAGTGGCTGAAGATACCACCGGAGCTGAGGCACGCCTTCGCCGACGTCTTTGCGGAGCCGCTGAGTGACCTGCTGAAACGGCTTTACGTCGGCAAGCACGGCGGTCTTCTCCCCGCCGAGCCGCGCGAGAATTCCTTTGACGACCTCAACGCTGTCGGAGGCGATCAGCAGTTCATCTTTGAGCAGATAGACGGCTCTCTTGAGCAGCGGTCCCTGGTCGTCCTCGGGAAGGTCGAACACGCTCACCTGGGCCCCGGCGGCCTCGACCTGCGACTTCTTCGCGCCCTCGCGAGTCAGATTGGCAGAGACCTTTTCGAGAACCCACTTTGCCCCGTCGACATTGTCGGTTACATCCACGAGCACAACAAGCGGGGCCTGTCCATCGCCCGGCTCAAGCAAGCCGACGGCAGCTTCGCCGCTGGCGACTCCGCGGACGTCGTCGATCGTAAGGCCGATCTTGTCGAAGATCCCCGTCCACCGCTCGTCGAGTTGCCGATGGAGATCTTTGACGAAGGGCTCCATGACGGGGTCCTGCATGAGTTGACCGATCTGAGTGCTGTTGAACTGATCGACAAGTTTTTGCACGTTGGTTACGGAGACGAAGGCGACGGTAGTTTCAGGCAACAGGGTCTCGCTGGGAGAGGCCGCATGGCTCAAATTGACCACGATGGCGACCAACACGCCCCCGACGAAACTGCCCAAAACTTGTTTGCGAATCCTTGGCACGACATGTCTCCTTGAGTTGTTATCCCCAGGCAAGTCCAAGCTCATTTTCCTGAACTTTGCTGACTCCAAAGTTTAGACGGACTATCGAGAATACGCCAGATCGGCTGAACCGGGCGACCAAGAAACTCGAAAGGGCGGCAGAATGTTCTGCCGCCCTCCGAGGTTTCCCTCAGTGTCACCCCTCCCCATGATCCGGCGAATGCTCGCCGGTTGTTCGCTCGGTGGTTCTAGAAGACGTCCAGGATGAAATGGTGGCCCTGGTGGTACTTCCGTCCGGAAGGGTAGTAGTTCTGCCACTTCCTGTTGTAAACCGGGATCCTCATTTCGGGTGGATACCGGTAATAGAGATGTTCCGAACTTCGGTAGTAGTCGGTGCTCCAGAAGTTCTGCGGGTAGTAGACGTAGGGATAGTGGTAGAAGCGTTCCCAGTCCTGGGTGTTGTATGTCTGTCCCCACTGGCGGTCGAAAGCTTGCTGAGCCTGCGCTTCCGAGACGCCGAGCACGGCCTGCAGCGCGGCCGCCACCAGTAGCACGATCAGGGTCCGACGGATCATCGAGTCCCCTCCCAAATTGTTCATTATGAGCGATTCCGGCTCTGGCCGGCACTACCGCACCGTTGCCGACCGTTCGGCGCTGTGGGTCGTGTAAATAGTCAATCGGCAGACAGCACGACGAGCATTAAGGGAATATCCCGTACGGACCATACAATTAGTACCTGTCCGAGAATAAGTCTGTGATTTCTTTGTAGAGCGGACTTTAGTCCGCTGGGGGCGGAATGAATTCCGCCCGACGAACTTGTTTTTGGACAGGTGCTTAGTCGGCGGCAGGGGTGACGGCCGACAGTCCCTCCCGAAACGAGGGGTAGCGGAGCTCGATTCCAAACTCTGCGAGCATGCGGGCATTGCTGACCCGCTTGTCGACACCGGCACGCTGCCGGGCTGCTTCGTCGGCAGAGGGCTCGACGAACTCGGGCTCGGGCAGTTGGAGCCGTCGGGCCAGGTAGCGGTAGAAATCCCGGCGCCCGCAGGGGTGCCCGTCCGAGACGTTGTAGACGGCCCCGGGGCAGCCGCGCGATTCCGCGGATAGCACGGCGGTTGCCGCATCATCGACGTGGATCAGGTTGAGGCAGGCGTTGCGAGGAATGCTCAGCGGCCGGCCCGCGAGCAGATCGGCGATCCGTGGGATACGGTCAGGGCCATAAATGCCCGCCAGACGCAGGATCACCGCTTGCCGGCCGAGCGGGTGTTGACGCAACACGTGTTCGGCTGCAAGGATCGCCCGGCCGCTCTCGCGGTTCGGATGGCAGGGGCTTTCCTCGTCGACCGGACGGCCCGCCGTATCGCCGTAGACGCCGGTGGAACTGATGTAGACGATCCGGCCGGTTTCGCGCGGCAGAGCTCCGAGCGCCGCGCGCAGCCCTTCGACGTAGACCTCTTCGCGCGACGCTTCACTGCGGCGGTCATAGCCGATCGCGTAAAGGACCGTCTCCGCGACGGGCAGAGCGGCAAACGACTCGGGGCGTGTTACGTCGCCCGGGACGGCAGCGATGCCAAGCCGCTGCAACTCCGCGGCGCGCTCGGCCGAACGCGTGACGGCAAACACGTCGCCACCTTCGGCGAGCCAGCGCCGGGCGACGCGAATCCCGAGATAGCCGCATCCAAAGATCAGGCGAGTCATGCGTCCTCCAGGCAACGTTCACGCCCACGGCCGGGGACTGGTCCATTTTTCGGCCGACGGATGTGTTTTGGCGACAAAGACGTTGCCCGAAAACATGGACCTGTCCCCTTCTCTTCCAGGTGAACGGTTACTTCTCCAGCGGCCCCGGCGGCATGCCCTTGGCTCGCGATTCCAGGTAAGCGGCGAGCATGATCTGCGCGGCGAGCATGTCCAGGCGTTGCTTGCGACGTTTCTTGGTCAACTGGGCATCGAGCAAGAACTGCTCCGCCTCGGTGCTCGTGAACCGCTCGTCGAAGTACTCGACCGGTACGCCGGTGGTCTGCTCGAGCCACCGGCCGAAGGCTCTCGCCTCGCGTGACTTCTCGCTTTCGCGGCCGTCGAGATGAAGCGGCAGTCCGACGACGAACAGACTCACTTGTTCCTCTTCGGTCAGCCGGCGAAAACGGCGAGCATCCTGATCCCGACCGCGACGGGTGTAGTTCTCGTAGGGGCTGGCGATGGTCCGCTGGGGATCACTGATGGCAATGCCGATTCGGACGGTTCCGAAATCGATCCCGGCGACGCGTCCGGAGGGTGCCGTTTCTTGGGGAGCGTGGGTCATTGGTCGCCGGCCTCCCGAGAAAAGCGGCCGTTGCGCAGGAATTCGAGCGTCTGCTCGCGGACCCGCCGCTCGGCCATGATGGCGGAGTGGAGCACGGGCAGCACCAGGAAGTCGCGGGCTCCGTCGAGGCGTGTGCCGGCCACGGTCACCGTGCCGTCGTCGTCTCCGGGCAACAACGGATTGAACCCCGCGTCGTTTCCCAGCCCGCCGGCGATGATTCCGAACTCGCACGCCGGCGAGGCCAGCTTCGCCGCCAGCCACGGCCACTCGGGGCCGAGTTGCTGCCCCGCTTTGCCCGCGACGGCCTCGAACAAATCGTTGTCGGCCAAGGCCGCGGCGATCTCCGAGCCGTGGTTGGGCGGAGCCAGCATCACGAATCGCCGAATGCGGGCGTCGGGCAGCGGCTTTCCCGCCTCGGCGGCCGAAGCCAGGTAGTATCGGACCACAATATTGCCGAGGCTGTGACCGACGAAATGGATTTCCTCGATGCCGTCGAGATGCTCGACCACGGATGCAAGAGTCTTCGCGTGTTGGCTTACCTCGCATCGCGTGCTGGGGTATTCGACGTTGAAAACCGTATAGCCGCCCTGTTCTCGCAGATAGTCGCAGAGCGTTTCCATCGAGCTATGGCTGCGGAACAATCCGTGGAGAACGAGAACCGCCGTACCTTCCATCGGCGGCAGATTCTCGCCGGCGCGGATGCGATCGAGTCGCTCGCGGCACGACTCGAAAGTGCCCGAGGCATGGCGGAAGGCGCGACCGTCGAGTAGGCGGTGGTGTCCGGTGAGGACATTCCGCTGGATCCGCCACTCGTGAAAGAACAGGACATCGGCCCAGAACTGTTTCCCGCCCAAGGTCGGCATCGGGATCGGTTCTATTTCCGGCAGAATCTGGGCTGAGGCTACACCAGGTTGCAGGACCGCCGGGAGGGCCACCGCCGCGACCAGCAGTTGGAGGATGGGTGGGGCGCGCTGGATCATACGAATCGGCTCCTGACGGGTTTCTCTCCCAATCTTACCAGCATTGCCGCACCGGCCCTAGGGAGATTGCTGAAAAAGAGGGGCCAGGCACCGCAACACCTTGTACCTGCTACCAAGACAAACCACTACGAGTTGCGGTGCCTGCCCCTTTTTCATCGGACCACCGTCGGCGTGCCACAGGTGGTAATTCTTGCCGGAAAGGAGAGCCGTCTGTAAAATGCGCCGATGAACCGCGGCGGCGCAAACTCAAATCGTCCGGCGGATCCGTCTTGTGAGAAAGGTAAAGGCTGTATGATGAGCACGGGTGGTTTCTCCGGTCGAACGGCAGAGCTTCAAGAGGCGTTTTTCAAAGAGCGCGACGAACAACTTCTGCGGGCGATTCGCGAGCAGGCGGCCGCGAAGGAGAAGAAGAAGGCTCTGGCCGAAGCGTCGGGAATTGCGGACGAGAACCTCCTTAAGCATCTTCAGGAACTCGACGTCTCCAGTGACACCCTCGCGGCACTCTCACTGATTCCCATGATCGCCGTGGCCTGGGCGGACGGGACGATCGATGCCAAGGAGCGCAGCGCCGTACTCGACGCGGCGGAGCAACAAGGCTTGGACAAGAGCCACCCCGGCCATCAGCTTCTGGAGCGTTGGCTGGAACGGAAGCCCGAACGACGGTTGTTGGAAGTATGGAAGAGCTACGTGTCGGCTCTGGGGGAGAAGCTGGACGACGCGGACCGAGACGAACTCAAGACGGAGATCCTCAGGCGAGCGCGTTCGGTGGCGGAAGCGGCCGGCGGCCTGCTCGGACTGGGCAGTAAGGTCTCGAAATCGGAACAGGCGGTGCTGGACGATCTGGAGAAGGCCTTCTGAAGCCGGATGAGGAAGGGGACGGGCACCGCAAGTAGTAGTGGGTGACAACAACACGAACCCTCACGGAGCCAGTCCCCCCTTTCACTACCCCATTCTGAGGCTGCGTGCAGTTTTGTAATCCGTTATGCTGTTATGCTTATGCTGTGGAGGTTCGTTGACGTCCGCCCGTATAACCCTATAATTTCGGGGACTTCGGGCCAGTGAACCCTCAAGGCCCCAATTTGCCGAGGCGCCCGGAGCGATACCATCAGTATGGGACGGGCGGAAGACCGAAACAAGGAGATGCTTCGATGGCCAACGTGACCGAACTGAATGAGAGCAATTTCGACGGCGAAGTCCTCCAATTCTCCCAACCCGTGCTGGTGGATTTCTGGGCACCGTGGTGTGGCCCCTGCCGGATGATCGCTCCGGTGGTGGAAGAACTGGCTGTCGAGAATGCCGGGCGTCTGAAGGTTGGCAAGCTGAACATCGACGAAAGCCCGAATTTGGCCGCAAGTTACGGCGTGAGCAGCATTCCGACGCTAATGATCTTCAAAGATGGCGAGGTCGTGGACCGCTTTGTCGGCGTGCAGCCCAAGACCCGGTTGCAGGGCGCGATTGACCAGGCGAACGGTTAGGCAGTCGCCAGCACGCGTTTCGGCCTGAGCAGGCCGGGACCCCGGGGGGTAAGCAGCGCGATCAGATGCCCGTCTTCGTCCAGGGCGGCGATTTCCGGCGCTTCACCAGTCGAGGTGGCGGCGCGAATCGCCTGTCCCAAGATGATTTGCTGCACTTGCCGGCGGTCGAGAGTGATGCGAGGCAAGTTTTCCACCGCGCGTTGAGATGGCAACAGGTGCGCGCGCCAGTTTTCCTTGTTCAGTGAATCGGGTCCCCGAGCATCTTCAACCCGAAACCCGCCGATCGCCGTTCGCACCAATGCCGACATCACCGACATCGTGCCGACCGCCTGTGCCAGGTCTCGGCCGAGCGAGCGGATATAGGTGCCTGAGCCGCACTCGACCTCAATTTGCAGCTCCGGGTATTCATAGCCGACGACGTCGATCCGGTGGATCACGATGGTCCGAGGCTCGAGTTCTACGTCGCGGCCCTTGCGTGCAAGGTCGTAGGCTCGGCGTCCTTGAACCTTGAGGGCGGAATAGGCCGGCGGCCGCTGCCGTATTTCGCCGACGAACCGGGTAGCCGTTTGCCGGATCTCATCGAGGCTCGGAACAGGCGGGTTCGAGAGTTCGAGGACTTCGCCCTCGATGTCCTCGGTCGGGCTCCGGCGGCCGAGAAGAAAGGTAGCCGAATAGCGCTTCGGCATCCGCTGGACGTACTCGATCAGACGCGTGGCCGAGCCGACGCAGAGGACAAGGACGCCGGAGGCCAGCGGGTCGAGCGTGCCCGCGTGGCCGACTTTCAGGCCGCGCTCCAGCCGCGCGACGTGGTCGACGACGCGGCGGGAGGTCACGCCGGGCGGTTTGTTCAGGTTCAGAAGGCCGTTTGAGGACACGGAGGCCTCGGACTCTCTTGTTCAGTTTGCTTCCAGCCCGTCGAAGACCTCGGCGGTGGTCCCCTCGGCAACGAGGTAGATCGGCGTTTCGCTCGGTGTGAGCTCGCGTGCGGGCTGCGGTCGACCGACGATATCCCACAAGCGCACCCGCTCGTCGGTCAGCCGGATCGGCTCGGGCGTCGCATCCGCCGTGCTCCACAGCACGGCGATCGCCCGTTCGTCGCTGTGAAACACATAGCCGCGGGCTCCGCCGTTGAGTGAAAGTCGCTTGACGAAGTTCGTAGCCGGAGTGAAGAGGTTTGCCATCACGGCCTGCACCGCGTAGATCTTGTGCGGTGTACCGGCGTATTCATAAAAGATCCCCTGGAGGCTGTCGCTGTTGATCCCATCGCACGTTCCGGCGTGGTAGAAGACCTTCTCGACGCCGCCGGCCAACATCATCGTCGTCCACCGCACTGCGTATTCCGACTGGACCTGCTCGCTCGGCAGCGGGCTGTCGAAGCCGGAATTGGCGATCGGCACGGCCCAGGGTTGGTCGTCGGCATAATAGCCGTATTCGGTGAGCCAGATCGGTTTGCGGCCGCCGTGCTTCTCCATCTGGCTGCCAAGCCGGGCGAGCGGCGCCTCGATGAATTCCGGCGGACGGATGCGGGGGTAGTGATGAATGTCAATCGCGTCGCAGGCGTCCAGCCCGCCGGCGGCGAAGAACTGCTCGAAGTCTTCCATGGTTTCACCTTCGCGAAGGTAGCCGATCCCGGCGAGCACGCGGCAGTCGGGATTCTCGCGGCGAGCGGCCTGGGCAAAGGCCTTCGTCCACCGCGCGTAGTCCTTCCCCGTGTAGCCGTGCTTGCGGGGCAACGAGTAGCTGGTAAAGAGCGGCTCGTTGAAGACCTGCCACCAACGGATGCGGTCGCGGTAGTGGGAGACCGTCTGTGCCACGTACTCTTGGAACTCGGACTGTTCGCGCGGTGCATAGGCGGCACGGGCACGGTTGGCGGGGTAACGATTTGTCGACTCAACGCTCGCCGGCGCACTGGAGGACCAGTTGCTGGAGGGAAACGGCAGGAGCCCGAGAACGCGCAGACCATGTTCCAACGGGCGGTTGATTTGGTGGTCGGTCTCGGCGAACGTAAAGCGTCCGTTTTCGGGTTCCACTTCCTGCCATTTCATCGACCAGTCGCGAATCCAGATCATCCCGGCCATGCGCGTGAGATCCAGCAGATGGGGCCAGGGGTATGCGTGGTTCACGCCAAACCGGGAATCGTCGGCTCGGTAAACCGGGATCGCGGCCAGACGCAGGGACTGCTGCTGGACGACGTCGCCGGCTGTCATGGAGGCGTGGAGCTCGAAGGACCCGCGGAGCAAAGACTCTGGACCGACCTTTACTTGGGTCTGGACCGCCGAACCGGCGGGGACGGGAACGTCGACGGTGTTGCGCCAGACCTGCTTGCCGAAAAAATCAACGAGGTGGAGTTGGACGTTCGACGACCGACGCTCGGCCGAGGCATTGGCCGCCGCGATCCGGAAAACGAGCGGCTCGTCCCAGGAGAAGACGTTGCCGGTCTTTTCGGTGGCGACGCCGAATTCCAGCGGCAGCCGCGGGACGAAATCCGTGGCGGATCGGCCTTGCTCCAATTGAACGGCGTCGATCCAGACGGTCGCGGCAAGAGGCGGCTCGGGGTTTGCCTGTGTCTTGCGAAGGTCGGGCCCGGCAAGAATATAGCACCAGCGGCGCGAGGGGGTGAACGTGAACTCGTAGCGCTGCCACTCGGCCGACAGGTGCAACGGCTTTGCGTGGCTGCGTCCCATGAATTCGCGAACGGCCAGAACCGCCGGGGTCGCGGCCCGGTCGGCTTTCAGGAAAACCGACAGGGTGTGCGGCTCTCCCGGGGCGACTTCGAGAAAGCCGATGTTCGCCGCCAGCGGCGCAAGGACGGGCTGCCGCGTCAGGTCATAGTAATCGAAGTACGAAACGGGCCGGTGGTCCCCCGACAGCGAGATTCGCAGGCTGGCTTGTCCGTGCCGGGCTTGTGTCGTATCCAGCTCGCCGAAGAGCCGGTTCATGGGGCCGCCCCAATGGGACGGCCGGTCTGCTTCGGCTGAGCCCCATCCGTCTGCGCCGCACTCGAAGCTGGCGTTTGGGACGAGGTTCTTGCCAACGGCTGCGACGACATGGCCGGGCCGGTGGAGATCGGGCCCGGCTTCTTCAAAGCACAGATCGTCCACCCAGAGCGTTCCTGTCGAGGTGAACCAGATCTGCAGGCGGCTGGCCGATCCGCAGTCGCGCCGAGCCGTGAAGACGAACTCGTAGCGACTCCAGTCGGGCATCGGCAGAAAATTGCCCTCGAGCCCGCAGTTCTGCCACTCGGAGGTGTCGGAGAGGGCAATCGAAACGAGGTCGCCGGCGATCTTTCGCCCCTTTGCCCAGAATGAAAGGCGATAGTTCTTCCCGCGCTGAACCGGCACGCCCATCTGGCACAGCATGGCATGAGCGGCCGGATTTCCGGGCTGGAACCGGGTGCACTCGAGCCGGGCACACCGTGCGCCGGTGCGGCCCTCGTCGAGTGAGAGATTCTGCGCGACGAGCCGGCTGTCGCCGGAGGACTTCCACTCGTCCGGAATGCCATCGCGGTCGGCGTCGACTTCGAAGTCGGGATTGCGTGCGAGGTTGGTCGCGGCGAGGATATCGCCCGTGGGGAAGCAGACGGCAAGAAGCAGCAAGCAATGAGTCATGATAGTCTCCCTAGACGATATTCTACCGGCCACGAGCCGACTGCCGCAAGCAAGCGCAACCGTTACAAACCCTTCCCGCGGCACCAGCCGACCTCTGGGCCGTGATCTATATTTGTTTGTGTCGGACGCGGCCACATGATCGCCGCAAGGTCGGAGCTACAAGCCACGAAGGAGCCCGCCGTGCCGCTGTTTTCACGCAGGAAAGCACTCGACGTCCAGAGCTTCATGCTGAAGCTCTTGAACAACAATTGTGCCGAGCTGGAGGCAATGATCGAGGGACCGAGACTCGACCGTCGCGTGAACCTCACGATCGTGGTTCTGGTGGTGCCGATCGAGAAGGGAAAGCTCCAGATCGAAAAGACGTTCGCAGCGGTGACAAAAGGCTTTTCGGCCACGGGAGTCTCTCTCGTGCTCGACGTCCCGAGAGGGTTCGACGAAGTCATCCTGGGGTTCCGCTGGGACATGGGAATGAAATTCGTCCTCGGCAAAGCAAAACACCTCAACCCGATGGGCGCGGGCTTTCACCAACTCGGCCTGCAGATGATGCGGGTGGTTCACCCGGATGAATATCCGGGGCTGGAAACGCTTTCGTTCTAATGGCAGCGATGACCAGACGCGCGCGTCAACGCAAGCGGCAGATGAGAATTTAGCCGCATATCAGCCCGGCTGCTCGGAAGCAGCCGGGCTGATGGCTATCGTGAGGGGATGCGATCATCTGCCACACGCCTAAGCTAAGGCAGTTCCTTGAGCCGGATGTTCCGAAACTCCACCCGTGTTCCGTGGCCGATGAAGCCCAGGTAGCCTTTTTCGCGATGGCGACCGGGATGCGGGTAGCCATCGAGAGTCGGGTCGGTGACGTTGTTCAGATCGGCGTCGACGATCACATGGCCATTGAGCGTGACCCGGATGTGCCTGCCGTCGCAGAGTACTTCCTGGCTGTTCCACTCACCCGGCGGCTTGAGATGACCGCGCTCGGCGGGAACCATGCCGTAGACGGAGCCGTGGTATTGGTACGGGCCGAGCTTGGCATACTTGGGGTGCTCGTCGTCGAGGAGTTGGATCTCGATGCCGTCTCGTGAGGGCCGGCCTTCGAGCGGAGAGCGGATCGCGATCCCGTTGTTCCCGCCCGGCTCCAGGTTGAACTCGAAGCGAAAAATGAAATTGGCATACTCTTTCTTGGTGAACAGTCTGCCTCCTCCCTTGGCCTGGCAGACGAGCAGGCCGTTTTCCGGCACATAGCCGTCGACGGATCCTTGCCAGCCTTCGAGGGTCTTGCCGTCAAAGAGGCTCACGAAGCCTTCCTCGGTCTCTTGCGGCCGGGACGAGGGGCAAGCGGCCGGCTCCGCGGCGAATAGGCAGCCGGTCGAGCAGAGAAACCACAAAACGGCAAAGCGGGTCGTGCGCACGGCGAATCTCCTGTTCCTGGCGGGTATACTTCTTTCCCTTGTAATCGGTCGGGAGGAGCGATTCAAGTCCTTGGCATTTTTGACGACCGGCAGACGGTCGCTTCCCATCGGGGTTCTCATCAGCCCGGTCTTCCAGTTGTTCTTATAACACGGATGGGAAGGCCGGGGCACGGATGAGGAGATGTTCCCCCATCCTCCCGGGACAACAGGAATTCGGGCAACAACCGGTCAAGCAGAACCAGGGGACGGCTCACGACACGATTCTGCGAACCAGCTCATCCTCGAAGGCCGCCCGATCGTTCCAGCGTACCGCGCAGCGGACCTTCCGGCCGGCCGGATCGATGCGGGTATACCCCTGGTCGTCCACCTTCAGCGGCACCTCCTCCATTTCGAGGAGCTCTTCCGAAAACGCCATGTAGACGGCCACCGTGTCGAACAGCGTAGAGCTCCGCTGCGCCGGATCCGGCGTTTTGCCTTTGCCGGTGTCGCACCAGGCGCGGTAGTTTTCGATCAGGGCCCGGACCAACGGGTCCCGGCAGCCATAGACCTTCTGGTAATTCTCTCCTGTCAGGTGGACGATGCCGCATGTGTCCAACGGGGTGATCGAAATCTCCCAGTCCGCTCGAAACACGGCCTGCAGAGCTGCCGGCGCCGCGCGGACGTTGTACTCGGGCGAGATGTCCTTGCTGTCGCCATACCCTCGATAGACACTGCCGTGCATGCCGACGAAGCGGGCCTTCCCGGCCACGTCCGGCGCGCGGCGAAGAACCTCCGCGATGTTCGGCACCGGACCGACGGCCACCAGGGTAATCGGCTCGGCCGATGCTCGAATGGTCTCGATGATCGCTCCGACCCCGTCTTCGTGCACCTTGCCCGGATAGCTGTCCAGTCGATAGTCGCCTAACCAGGCACTCTGCCTTCCCTTGCCGTCGCCCGGCTTGCAGCCGATCCCGACGGGGATCTCGGTCCGCCCGGCGACTTCAAGCATCTTCGCGAGCAAGCGAGCCCGATAGGTGTCGTTGCCGGAATCCGAGGTCACCAGTCGCACGTCCAGTTCCGGCGAGTTGAGCAGCATCACTTGCGCCCACGTGTCGTCAATATCGCCGCCGATGTCCGTATCGAAGATCACCGGGATCTTCTTTCCCCTGTCACGCATGGCGAATGCGGCTTCGGCGGTCGGCGGGGAAGATGGCTCGGCGGCAGCCGATCGCCGCGCGGTGGCGGGGCCTCCGGCGGTCAATGCGGCCGCAGATGCACCGGCAAGGAATGATCGTCGCGAAATCGGGTGTCTCACAATGGTGCTCCTTCTTGGCAAGCTACACGCGTCGTTGAAAAGACATGCGGGCGTTTGCGCTAGTCTACCGTTCGGCGTTGTGCCGTTGCTACTTCCCGGTGCGCAATAGCTGCGTGTAGCACCGGAAATCGATATGGTTCGGCAATTCCGCGCCGGTGTGCTCGTTCTGGAGATACATGTGGCCGTACTTGAACCACGCGCCGTTGTTCGTCCCGTCGGCACGCACGATCATCGGCAGCGGGCTCGATGCCGTCCGCTCGCCATCGAAATACCCGCGGGACCAGCCTTTGGCAAGCGATTCGTACAGAAACAGGCTGCAGCGCTGGGCGTCTGAGAAGACAACGTCGTCGCGAAGATCTCCGTCGACGTCGACAAAGCGCAGGCCGGCGTCGCGGCCCTCCGAATCGACGATCGCCGTGCCCGGCGGGAGCGAGAACGGCAGGCGATACCACGAGTGGGCCTCCGGCTGCCAGGAAAACACCGCCTGCTGGACTTCATTGCCGACCACCAGTTCGCAGATCCCGTCGCCATCCACGTCCCGCATACGGACGCCGCGGTCGCGACCACCGCGGGCGGTGAAGACCGGGCCGTCTGCTTCCAGGCCGGCGAGCCCTTGGGCATCAGCAAGCCACTGCTCTCCGTTGAAGTGCCAGAGACCGGAGGTTGTCTCGTTGCGGGCGAGAAGGCTGGCCGTGCCGTCTTTTCGCAGCACCCCAAACCGCACGCCCGCATCCGTGCGGTTCCCTTCAGGATCCACGGCGACCAGCGGAATCGGCAAGTCGCGGACAATCCATCTCCCGTCGTCCGGCGACCAGATGCGGGTCTGGCGAAGGTGTTCGTTGCCGATGCAGACGTCCATGAAACCGTCGGCGTTGACGTCGGCGACCCGAATGCCGTTATCCTGGCCGTTCTCCGCGCGGAGCGGTTGGCCGGCCAGGAGGTTTTCCGTCAGCTTGCGGTAGGCTTCCCGGAAGTTGAGAAACTTTACCTTCCTGCCGTACCGCGACACGGTGTAGTCGATGATCTCGATCACCTGGTCGTTGCGGATCCAGCGTCCGGGGTGGAAGGTGAGGGTAAAGACTCCCTGCTTGGCAACCGTGGCATCGATTGCCGCCTTCATGTCGCGGACCGTGGTGGGGCTATGCGGTCCGAAAGCGTTGAACCCGAGCCAATCGTCCGGAATGGCTGAAGGCATTTCCCAGCAGAGCCGCGCAACCACGTAGGGATAGGGATAGTCTTCGACATAGTTGACAAAATTGCGGTCCAGCGGAACGTATTTGTCGAATCGCCGGCGCCCCTCCTCGTCGATTACCGTTTCGAGCGGCAGTTGCGGATCCTTGGGCGTGAAGAGGAGGAAGACCGACGAGTTCATGGCGAGAAAATTGCCGTGCGGGGTGGTCTTGTTGAACACCTCGGCGTAGAACCGCGGGCTCATCGAGTTCATCGAATCGCAGCAAGGCATGCGGAACGCCACGGGCCGGTAGTTCGGGACGGTTGCCAACAGGTCGATGCAGCCGTCGTAGGTGGCCTTGGCCTTGGCAAAGTCGCTCTTCTGGAGGCAGGGGCAGGGGTGATCCAGCGTGTGGGCCTCAACGCTCACGCCCTCGGCGAACCACTTTGGAAGCTGGGAATCGCTTGGATCCACGCGCGGCGCCATGATGCTCACCGGCGCCCGACCATCGATCTTCTTCAGCCGCTCGAGGATGGGATGGAGGAACTGTTCGTAGGGCGCCGACTCGCGCATGTCGTCGATGGAAAGGATGATCGCGGCCTCCACTCCGTCCTCGCCGATCCACTGCGGCGTGGTGAGTTTTGCCGTCTCGAGACCTACGTAGTACGGGTCGGAAAATGCATCGAGGTACGTCAGCCGATTGCCGTCGGCGAAAGCGACGCAGGAAAGAGCACAAGCCAAAAGGAAAGCCGAGGTCCGAAACGGGAACTGCATGAAAACGGTCCTTTTTCTGTAGGAGGGAAGGCGTCTATTATTGTGCGCCGTAGAGAGGGGGGTGTCAACGCGCAAGGGGGCACAACGATTCGCAGAGTCGGCTTCGCAGGGCTACTGCTGGTTTTTCCGCACCATGACCACGCGGGCTTCCTGGGCGCCGGCGTCGGCGAGGAGAAGGATGCTCTGGCCGGGCGCGAGGACGTTGCGGGTGTCGATCACGCGGATCATCTCCTGCCAAGGGCCCGCTCCCGGCACGATCTCCAGGAGGCGACTGGGCGAATCGAGGAAGAATTGCTCGTTCAAGTAGTTGCGCTGGCGTTCGGGAAAGAGGGCCATGTAGAGGATGTTCATTTCCACCAGTTCGTTGAGGAAATGGGTGCCCAGCGAGACATCGGGGATCAGGTTCTCGCGCATGGTGACGATCTCGCAGAGGACCGAGACGCGGTTGATCTCCGCAAAGGAAACCGGAACTCCAAGCTCGGGACTGACGGTGCCCCACCGGCCAGGGCCCAAGAGCATCGTCGTTCCCGCGGCGGCACGGTCTTCGTAGTTGATCCGTCCAAGCACGCGGGCGATCTCGTAGCGGCGGTTCAGCGGCAGCTCGCCGTAGAGCCTCGGCACGACGTAGATGAAGCGGTCGATCGCGACAAAGCGGCTGGGGCCGATGATGGCTCCCCGCGCTTCGATGATCCGGTCGGAATCGGCGACCTCGATCTTCGGAAGGCTCTTGCTGCCGGCGCCCTGGATCTGCAGCGGCCGGCACTGAAGCAAGTTGATCCGGTAGTGTTCGTCGGCGAGGAAATTCGCCGTGAATTCGATGTCGACCGGGTTCTGGTAGGCATCCTCGATCGTCTTGAGCATCCGGCGCATATCGTCGACGAACGTCGTGCCGGTCAAGAGTTTGTCGAACGTCAACACACGCACCGGCGGCCCTTCGGCGTAACCGGTCGCCCGGTTTTGCGAGCTCACCATGTCCAGGGGGAGACCGGGCGTGTCGCGGACCAGGTCCCGAAAATAGCCGGACGCAAAACGGTTGGACGTCAAGTCGAGATAATCGACCCGGTGCTGCGAGTACTCGGCGACCTCGTCGAAGTTGCTCTCGGGGCGGCGCGTCGGCGCATTGAGGGCAACGACGCGCGTGTAGTCGTCGTCGGCCCGATCGACGGCTCGCGTCCCCAGGCCGAACACGAGCCGGATGACGCCCGCGTGCGGGTCGATTTCCTTGTGCCACACGTAAGGATTGAACGAGAAGCCGACGCCCGCCATCTGCGGCAGGAAACGCTCTCCGTACTGATCCCCCGAGACCCGCATCACCAGCAGGGCCATCTGTTCGTCGCGATCCAGTAGCCCTCGAGCCGCGCGGTAGCGCAATGCCTTTTCGCTCATGGTGCTGGCGTAGACCCGCCGCACCGTATCCAACAGCGCTTGCAGCCGCTTTTCCCGCGTGCCCTGGTTTACGCAGAAGACGCTGTCGTACTTGCCGGCGAACGCGTTGCCATAAGCGTCCTCCAGCAGCGAGCTGGAGCGCACAATATAGGGCGATTCGCCGAAGTAGTCGAGCATGGCCTTGAACTGGTCCATCGTGTAATCCGGGAAGCGGCCCTCGAGCAGATTGGCCCGGGTCTCCTCGATTCCTTCGAGGAAGGTTTCCGGATCGCGCTGCTTCTGCCGCATCCACCACACGCCGTTTCGGATCAGGAATGTGTAAAATACGTCGGATCCGATGTAGAACGAATCGTGCGGTTCGAGCAGTTCGTAGAGGCGGGGCTCGTGGTGTTTCAGGATCGCCCGGGCCAGGAGCATGCCCAGGGTCTTGCCGCCGATCAGCCCGATCCCGACCATGCGGTCGCGGATCTCCAGGATATCCGCCAGGCTCAGGTAGCGATGCACCAGACGCAGCATCGCTTCGTCGCGCGAGAGGACCATCTGGCTGAGACGCTGAAAAACCTCCTGCTCGTGTTCGGGAGGGCAGCGGCCGGCGCGGGCGTCGTCGTAGGTCTGCTGGGCCTCGGTGAAGATCCTCCGCCAGAACCCGAGGCGGATGTCGGCCCGCAGCCCCGGCCACCGGCTGGAAGCGAGCACATCCGAGATCACGGCGCTCGCGGTGATCGGCCGGAACGTGTCGCCCTCCCAGAGATGGATCGTGTTCATCGACTGGGTCGACCGGTGCTGGACCTTGATCGGTCGCACGTAGATCTTCTCCTGCTGGCGAAACACGTCCAGCAGGAACTGGGTCGTTTCGGTAATCGGGTTCAGCGCGAAGGAGGCGTGGTAGTTGCGGTAGATGCCGAAGTAGGTGACGGTCTCCAGGTCGAACAGCCGCGGACAGGTGAGCAGGAAAAAGTTGCCCAGCATCTGGTCGGCGGCCCAATTGGACGCCAGGTCCGACAGGCAGTCGAACACGTAGACGACGTGCTTGCCGGCAGCGGTGATCACCCGGTGGACGTGGGCGACGAAGCTCTCGAAGCCAAGCGAAGGATCGGGACGATGGATTTCCGCGCCGAAGCCGTCGTCGATCAACGGTTCGTGGGAGGCGAACCGGAAGTAGATCAGCCGCCGCCCGGCCCCGCGTGCGGCCTCGGCATAAGGTTCCACCAGGATCCGATAGTCAGAGACCGAATCGACCTGCCAGACGATGTTGTCGCCCGGCTCGATGCCCCTGAGCACCTTGTCCAAGCCCGGCAGGCCGGTGGTGAAAGCTTCCGCCATGTGGTGGTGTCTCCGGTTTGTCGCGTACGATTCTTCTGAAGAATTCTATCCGCACACGCCGTTTTCACCAACTCGGCCAAGGAAGAAAGCGGACCCCCGACCCCGGTGCGTGTGGTGCAGGGAGCGGTGAGAAGGTAGACTGGTGGAGAACGGTCAAATGGTTCCCCGATTACAGAAGTCGTACGAGAGAAAGTTGCCCCATGAAACGCCGCGATTTCGTCAGGCTCGGTGGTCTCAGCGCTGTGTTCCCCTTAGGAGGATCCGTGTTTGCTGCGGGGGGAAGTGCGTCGGCAACGCCGGACCGCGTCGTTGAACCGGCCAGAGAGACTCCGGTGGCGGCCCGGGCCGACGTGGTCGTCTGCGGTGGCGGACCGGCGGGGATCGCGGCGGCGGTAGCGGCCGCGCGGCTGGGAATGAAGACGCTCGTGCTGGAGAACAACGGCTGCCTGGGCGGGATTTGGACCGCGGGGCTGCTGGCGTATATCCTCGACGCCGGGAACAAAGGCGGGCTGATGCAGGAGATCCTCGTGCGGATCGCCAAGGCGGAGACCGCCGCCTCGGCAGCGCCGGCTGAGACGAGCACATGCTGCGACCCGGAGGTCGTGAAGATCGCCCTGGAGGATATGTGTTCGGAAGCCGGCGTCGAGATCCGGTATCACAGCCGCGTCTGTGGAGCCGTGGTCGATCGGGAAAAGGGAAACCGCCTCACCCATGCCATCGCCGAATCGAAGTCCGGCCGGCAGGCCTTTGCCGCCAAGGCGTTCATCGACTGCACGGGCGACGGCGATCTGGGGGCGCTGGCCGGGTGCGAATGCCGCTTTGGCCATCCTCAGACGGGTCTCTGCCAGCCGATGTCGATGATCTGCCTGGTGACCGGATTGGTTCCCGAAGAAGTCCAGGCTTACTACCACAGGCCGGGGGATACTTGGGCCGGACCGAAGGATCGGTTGCGGGCCGAGATGGAGCGGGGCGGCCACTCACCCTCGTACGCCAAGCCGTCCCTGTTTCCCGTTCGCGATGACCTGTTCATTCTGATGGCCAATCACGAGTATGGAGTGAAAGGCACCGACGTCCAAGACGTCACCGCGGCGACGCTGCGGGCGCGCCGCGAACTCCACAACCTGATCAACGGGCTGCGATCGCTGGGAGGGGTCTGGAAGAATATTCGCATCACGGCCACCGCGGAACAGATCGGGGTTCGCGAAGGCCGCCGCCTCGCGGGTCTCTACGAGCTTACTGCGGAAGACCTGCGCGAAGGCCGGAAGCAACCCGACGCGGTCTGTCGCACGACGTTTGGGATCGATGTGCACGCCACGAATCCCGAGAAGGAAAAGGGGATCGAAAAGGCGGCGTTTCGGGCGAAGCCTTACGACATTCCGCTGCGTTCGCTGATCGCCCGCGATGTCCGGGGGCTGATGATGGCCGGGCGCTGCATCAGCGGCGACTTCATCGCCCACTCGAGCTACCGCGTGACCGGCAATGCGGCGGCGATGGGCGAGGCGGCGGGCGTTGCTACGGCGCTGGCCGTTCGGTCCGGGCGATTGCCGCAGGAAGTGCCCTGGGAGGAGATCCAGGCGAAACTGCCGCCGGTGAAGTAGAGCCCGGCGGTGCGGGCTCCGTTGCGCCCACGACTTCCGCCCGGCGGAAAGCGGCGACTCCCTGCTCCCGGAACAGTCCCTTCCACTGGGAACTCGCCGCCACGGCTTCAGCCAAACGTGAATCGGTGGGAATGCAAAGCAGGCCGATGGCGTGCCGGTCGAGGGACTGCTGCCAGCCGGACGCGGCAGAGATGATGCTGAAGTACTCCGCCATGTGTTCAGGACCGTGCACATCGAGCCGGTCGTCGATCCAGGTCTTCAGCCGCGGCTGGCAACTCCATCCATGCCAGATCAAATAGCCTCCCCAGTTGACGGAGTGAAAAACTCGCTCGCCGCGATACTCGGCCAGCAGCCGATCGAGCGCCGCCGCAGGCATGTACTTCGGGTCGTGCCTGGCGACCTGGCCAAGCCATGGAGAAACCAGCAGTAGCGCCATGGCGAAAACGGCGCTTGCGGACCAGGCGGGCTTGCCCGCACGAGCCGTCAGCACGTGCCGCAAATCGTCCGAGATTCCCTCCTTAAGCCGTCCGGCGATACGCACGATCCAGGGAACCCGGCAGCTCAATTCCGCGAGCACCGGCGCAGCTACGACCACCCAGAGCGGGCTGTATCGCCGGGCCGTCAGCGCGAAGTGAAGCCAGACGACGCACAGCATCAGCGAAACCGCATCGATTCGCAGGCGGCTCGACGCCGCCAGCAACGGCAACAGCAGGATCAGCAACTCGATGCGAAACCAGCCGTCGGCACCGAAGTCGGGCGGGAGCCATTCCTCGGTCGTGCCCGATTGGATGAACGAGTCGGTCAGCAGTTGCACGTTCCAGAGGTGCAGATTGAGCCCGTAGGGATTGACGAGCGTCGCAGCGAACAGGACCGGCCCGAGGCCCGTCCACCAGCGGATGCGTCGCCACGCATCGACGCGTCGGTCCGGTTTGGCCGCCCCCAAAACCACGGCCCATTCCGTGGCGTACGTCACGCACAGCGCGATCACTCCGGCGAGGAATCCGCCGTGCATGTTGGGCCATAGGGCAAAGAGCGGCACAAGCCACAACGTCCCTCGGGTCGAGATTTCGCCCCGGTGGAACTGCCGGCAGATCTGCACGGTCAGGACCAGGCCGAGGAACGTAAACACGTTGGGTCGTGCGACCCAGGAGGTCGCGGTTCCCAGCGTCGCCAGGAAGGTCCAGCCGAGTGCGGCCGGCCAGGGCACGCCGGCGCTGCGCATCTGCACGTAAAGGATGCGGAGCACCAGGGTAATCGTCAGCGTGGTAAGTACTGCGATCGCGTTCAGGCCGCCCCACCAATAGACGGTTCTGAACAGAAGATCTCCCAGCCATGCCTGTGTGACCCACGGTCGTCCCAGGGTCGGCTGGCAGAATGCTTCCTCACGAAGAAAGCCGCCCCATTCCCACATCTGATCGGGGATCCGCAGGTGCCAGCCCAGCCCCGGATCATCCATCATTCCCATGCTGGCCTTCTGCAGGATCGCCAGGCTCAGGAAGATGAACAGGACGTCGGGCAGACCGATACTGAGCCACGTCGGCCGCAAGGCACTCGGTTCCGCGGTGGCTGTTCGGGCTGTTCCTGTCGTACCGATCATCCGGCCGATCCTGTTCGTAGGCTGGGCTTAATCGTCGAAGGCGCTTCCAGGCGAGGTACGCCTCACACCACTACTCTAGCTCAGCGCCGAGGGCGGCTCTGCGCGGACGTAGGCAGGACCTTCTGGCGCGGTGATGAACGCTTTTCTGCCCTGCGCGCAACGGACTGGGAGTGACGTAGAGTTGCGATGGAGTTGAAGTTGAGAGGCGGGGAATACGATGTCGGTAGAACTCGAAGTGCCGTCGCTGGAAGCGTCGCAGGAAAGAGGAGTGACCCTTCTTTCCGAGCCGTCGCCTTATCACATGGCGGACGACTGGTACCGCTACGCCTCCGCCGACCATTTCTGGTTCCAGTGGAGGATGGCGGCGCTGATTCGACTGTTGGACGGATTAGACTTGGGAGATCGCCTGCTGGAGGTCGGCTGCGGCAACGGTGTCGCACGCCGGCAATTGCACGTCCATTACGGCCGAGAGATTGCCGGCTGTGACCTGAATCTCGTTGCCTTGCATTCGGCGGAGCAGGGCGGAGGTTCGCTGTATCTCTACAACGTCCACGACCGGCGACCCCAGTGGCAACGGCACTTTAGCAGCGTTTTCCTGCTGGACACGTTGGAACACATCGACGACCCGGTCAGCTTCCTGGACTCCATTCGTTACCACCTTCGCGATGAGGCGCTGCTCGTGGTGACCGTGCCGGCTCTGCAGTGGCTCTACAGCCGCTATGACGAAGCACAGGGACACGTGAAGCGATACCAGGCAGATTTGCTGCGGCGCGAACTGACTGCGGCCGGATTCAGGCTTCTCCGCCACACCTACTGGGGATTCTCCCTCCTGCCGATCATCGCGCTGCGGAAGGCGGTGCTTCGTTGCACAAGCCCCACCAAGGTCGTTGCCACAGGATTTCAGCCGTGCTTGCCGGCCGTCCACGCGGCGTTTCGAGGATTGATGCAGGTGGAGACGCGCCTCCTGCCGTGCCCGCCGGTCGGCACCTCGCTCGTCGCCGTCGCCCAGCCTGTGAGGTAGGCCGTGAACGCGCCCGTAGAACTGAGCTTCGTCATTCCGCTCTATAACGAGGTCGAAGTCTTCGACGCGCTGGCCCAACGAATGCGGTCCGCGATGGACGCCGCGGGCGGGGCGTGCGAGACGATTCTTGTCGACGACGGCAGCACTGACGGCACGCGAGAGAAGATCGAGCGGCTCTGTGCACGCGACCAACGATTTCGCGGCGTGCTCTTGTCGCGAAACTTCGGGCATCAGCGCGCGGTCAGCGCCGGGCTCGACTTTGCGCGCGGCCGCCAGGTGGGCATCCTCGATGGCGATCTTCAGGACCCGCCCGAGGTGCTCTTGGCCTTTCGGGAAAAGCTGGCCGAAGGGTACGACGTAGTCTACGCCGTTCGGCAGCAGCGGAAGGAAAACTGGTGGAAGCGCCTCTGCTATTGGGCCTTCTACCGGCTGCTGCGGAGCGTGGCGAGCATCCATATTCCCTTGGATTCCGGCGACTTCTGCCTGATGACCTCGCGCGTGGTGAAAGAGATTCGAGCCATGCCGGAGCGTCATCGGTTCATTCGCGGGATGCGGAGCTGGGTCGGCTTCCGTCAGACGGGCATGGCCTACAACCGCAGCGCTCGAGCGGCGGGGCGCTCGAAGTACTCGCTTTCGAAACTGCTGCTGCTGGCGGTCGACGGCCTGCTGACGTTCAGCGAGTTGCCGGTCCGGTTGGCCACCCTGTTCGGCGTCACGGTTTCGACGCTCGCCTTTCTTTGGGGCCTGGCGATTCTCGTCTGGCGATTGGTGGGTGACGCGAATTCGCTCCCCGGTTTTGCCACGGTCGCGTGCGGCATGTTCTTCCTGGCCGGCGTGCAATTGATCTGCCTGGGGATCCTCGGCGAGTATATCGGCCGGATCCACAACGAAGTGAAACGCCGCCCGGTGTACATCGTCGATCAACTGCTGGGATTCGGCGATGCCCGTGCAGAAGATGCCGAACCGTCCACTGCGATCGACGAGCTGCTCACCGAATTGGAGCAACTCCGCCGGCACGCCCTGATTCCTGTGGCAGAAGGCAGGGACTGCTGGCAAGAAGATCCAACCGTCGCAGGCCTCTGAGCCTATCTTGCTCCGGTTGCGAGCTCTCCGATCGGAAGATCGCAAACGGGACAGAAGACATATTTCCATAATCGTGCGCAGCAGCTACTCTGGCCGCACGCTAGCGCCGCGACCGGTCGCAACGGGACGAGCTTCCCGCAGCGGTCACACGTCACTTCCCAAGCTATGGGCGTTCCGCAGACTGGACACCGGCCCGCCTGAGAGCCTATCCCAAAACCGCCGGGGACTGGCTCATTTTGCGGAGTCTTCGGAGCAAAATGTGCCTGTCCCCTTCTCCTGGTGCGGTTTTGGGATAGGCTCTTATCCGTTCGCGGGGCGATTGCCACCAGGACATGTCCCACGATCTCCGAGCTGCCGGCGGTCGGCAGCCACAGTCGCAGCAAATCGTGGCGGCACAAGCGCCGGTATGGGCCGAACTGCGGATCGTGAACCAGAGCCGACTCCGCATCGATTCCCGCCAGCACGGAGAAGTGGCCCAGCGGCGAGTCGGTCCGAAGGCGATGGTTCAGGATGACACGGGCGCCGGCGGTCCAGCATGCATGAAGCCCGTCCCAGGGCCGCATCGATTGAAGCACGACGGCGTCAAGCCCGCGGCCCAAGGCATGTCGGGCAAGCAGAAAGCTCCGTGTGGCTCGCGGCGGGCCGCCTTCTTCAAGGCCGATCTCCTCCCAGATCTGCTCTTGCCGGGCCGAAAGGCCCAGCGAGGCGTAGACCATCGCCAGAGCCGCCGCACCACAGGAGCGGCCGAAAGTGGCGGGAAGCTGTTTGTGGAAGGGAATTTCCATCTTGGCGGGCAATCGACCCATTGGCCTGATGAAAAAAGGGGACTGGCTCCCGCAAGACCTTGTAGGGTCGCGCCGGCAACTCACGAGGACTGGCGGTGCCTGTCTTTTTCATCAGGCCGCGACCCAATCATCTACCCCAATCATCTACCCGACCAACACGCTGGGACAGCCGGTCGCGACGACGACGCCTTTGTCGGTCCGGTCACCCATCCGTGCCAGGCGGATGCCGCCGATAAGGACGGTAGCGCAACCGCCGGCGATCCTGCCTGCCGCCTTGGGATCATTCAGCATGTCGCCAATCCTCACGGCGGGGAGTCCACCGATCATCACCGAACGGCAGCCTGAGGTTGATTCCGTGGCACGGGCTGCCGGATGGGGCGCCTTCATTATGGGGTTTCTCCGGGGCGTCGTTCCACCTCAGCGTTTCAATTGTTCAACATTCCCTGTTCCGGAGAGCTTGACGGCAGGGCAGAACCGTAATTTCCGGGCACGGCGCGGCGGCTTGAGTCGAATGCAACGCCTTTGCGGCTCGCCGGCTACACGTCCTTGGCCATGGCCAAGAACAAATCGGCGACTGGCTCCGAGCCAAGCATCGCCAACACCCGGAAAATAGGCGTCCTGGCGAGGTGCCTGTCCCCGTTTTGCTAGGGCCTCTTGGCCATGGCCACGCGCTCGCTAATCGGGGGGTGGCTGCGGAAGAGGACCACCTCGAGCCAATGGGGCTCGGGATCGTCCTTGTTCAGCCGGGCCAGCTTGCGGAACGCGCCGATGTAAGCGGCTTTCTTGGAGGTGCGGTCCAGGGCGTACCGGTCGCTCTGCCGCTCGAAGCGGCGGCTGATGGCATTCTGCAGGGGACCGGCCACCGTGCCGAAGACCGAGAGAACGAGGATCACCATCGGCAGCGCGAAAACCGGCATTTGCGCGTGGCGAAAGACACCTTGGGCCTGCGCGATCCAGGCCGCCAACGCCTTGTCGGAAAGCCAGAAACCGACCAAGGCAAACACCAGTCCCGCGCCGATCAGCTTGTGGATATGGTTCAGAACGTGATGTCCGATCTCGTGCGCGAAGATCACTTCGATCTCGTCGGGAGTGAAGCGTTCAAGCACCGTATCGCCAAGCAGGACGCGGCGAGTGCGTCCGAGCCCGGCGAGCATGGCGTTGCCCTTGACCGTCTCCTCGCTCAGCGCGATGCGGTAGACACCCTCGATCGACAACCCCGTGCCTTCGGACAGTCGGCGGAAGCGATCGCTGAGCTCGGGAGCGTCGACCCGTTCGATCTTGTAGAACAATGGCAAGATCAGGACCGGCATCCATTGCCCGAGCACGATGCTGACCGCAAAGAACACGGCGGCGGCCACGATCCACCACCACGGACCGGTCGTCCAGATGATCCAGTACAGGCCCAGGACCAGGACCGCGCCAAAGGCGGTCGACAGTGCAAAACGCTTCAGATACCGCAACGCCCAGCCGCCCGGAGAAAGCTTGCTCAGCCCGAAACGGTGCTCCAGCACATAGTCGGCCTTCCAGGCCAGCGGCAGCGAGACCACCGCGTGCACACCGGTGAGGATCAGGAAAAACACGATCAGCCGGAGCGGCTCCCAGCGGTCGAGGACCGCGGAGCCGGAAAGCCACTGGTCGATCGGTCGGGCAAAGACCGCCGCCATGGTGAACAGATAGAGGAAATCGATCCCCTTGTCCGTCAAACTGTTCTTCAGGGACAGACGACTGTACAGCCTCGCCTCGGCCAGTTCTTTGGGCGTCAGCTCGCTGGAGTCGATTGGCAGCTTGCTGCTCGCCTGCTGCGGCTTGCCGGGGGTTGCCGGCTGAGTTTCGTCGGGCAAAACGTTGCCTCCGCTGGGCTTGGAGCCTATCCCAAAACCGTCGGGGGCTGGCTCATTTTGCGGAGTCTTCACAGCAAAATTTGCCTGTCCCCTCGCGAGGTTTTGTAGGCTCTCATTGGGCGCCTATTTCGCAAACATCTCGTTGCGGACGGCCTCCAGGTCAACGCCCAGCACTTCCTTTGCAAGCGCGTTGAGCGTCTTCATGTCGGCCTGGATGTGAACCGTGCGGTGTTGATGCGTGAGCGACTGGCCGGTCTTCATCTCGAAGGCCGGCGACAGCGACTCGATTTCGTAAAATGCTCCCAGCCCTTTTTTACCGGGTTCCGGCGGCCCGTCGTTGTAGGAATTGGCCACGTCGCCCGAGTAGGAATCGTCCTGCTCGCCCCACATGTTGTTCATGTAATCGACCTTGGCCGGATCCTTGGGCATCGAGAAGTGGACGAGCGTGAGCGCTTCACTGTCGAAATCGATCGAGCCGAGCACGTTCTTCGCCCGCTTCTGCGACGTGCCGATCTTCGAGCGGAATTCGCCGTCGGCCAGGAAGAGGATCGCGTCGTCGGTGACCTTCAAACGTTCGGGCGGGACTTCGCCGAAATAGTCGGACTTGACGATCGGGCCGAGCTTCTTCTCCTCTCCGGTCTTGTAGGGTACGATCACGACCGTCTTGGGACTGCAATTGAACATCCCCAGCATCCAGATCGACACGAGCCCCTTTTCCTTCGTCGTCGCCCGTCCGATGTTCGTGACCGTGTTGATCGATTCGTAGCCGACTTTCTTCGTTGGCCCCTCCAGCATCTTGGCGGCCGTCTTGCCGAACAGGTCGGCGTAGTCGTTCTTTCCCAGCAGCCTTACCACGCGGATCGCCGACAGGTCGAACTTCGTGCCGGAGGTGTTGTCGAACTGCATGCGGGTGCCCATTCGGCAGGCTCCGGCCTCCGGGCTCGAGGTCACCTCGAACGGTCCCTCGTTGAACGCCGACGGGGTAAACCAGTTGTCGAGGATCTGCCGCGCGCCGGGCTTGAACCAGAGGCTGAACGGGCCGCCTTCCGGCGAGAGCCAGAGCCGATCTTCGGCGCCGTAGTTGTTGAAATGCGGATTCTTCTCGCCGCTTTCGATGAACTCCCGGTTGATGAAGCCGAAACTGAGTCCATCAGGCCCGCTGCAGGTCGACGTCATCGCACGACCCTGCCAATCGGGGCAGACGGCAACCCGCGCCCCCTCCTTGTTGCTCAACTCGACGACCTTCGTGTGTCGCGAGAGAAACTCCTTTGCTTCTCGGTACGACATTGCCTTGCCTTTCGAATTCGCCCCGCAGGCTGTGCTGCCTACAATCGCCACCCACGCCACTACGGCTAGTGGCAGCCAGCCCTCAGGTAGGGTTTGACGGAAGATAGTCATCGGACGCCTCTTTGGGAAAGTGAGCTTCGGTGGAAAAACCATGGAGCAAGATCTCCGCTCAGAATACCACCCGGCCGTGACGGCTGCCAGTGCTGCGTCGATCGTCCCGTGGCGGGACGCTAGTCGAGCTCCAGGACCTGCTCGACGGCCGGGTGACGGTAGCGGGCCTTGCCCGTAAGGACGCGAAGATTCTCGCGAACCTGGATCTCGCCGCCGCTGTGGGTATGGCCGCAGAGGACAAGAATCTCGCACTCCGGCCTCGCTTCGGCCGCGGCCAGAAGAGTATCGCCCATCGCCTTGGACGCGAAGTGGGGAAGCCACTCGTCGGTGGATGCATGGCCCTCGTGCCAGGCGGCCTCCCGGAAGGGTGGCACATGCGTCGCGAGAACCACGCGTGGGTAGCGAGCGGACGCTTCGCCCAAAACGCCGGCAATGCGGCCCGCCGCTTCGTCGCCCAAAGCATGCAGTGCCTCGCGCAAGGCGCCCTTGTCGAGACCGAGTTTCCAGCAGTTGGCCAGTTCCTCAATCAGTAAATAGTCGTTCAGTACGATTTCGGAACGGTCGAAATCGCCCAGACGTGCATCGGCCCAGCCATCGTGTCCAACCAAGGCCGTATTGGCGGTCAGTTCGACAGCGCCTGAGGCGGAGAGATAAACCAGGTACTGCGATTGCCGAGCGACCTCGGCGATCCCCGCCCGAGTTTGGGCAATCGAGCCGCGGTAGAAATCGTGGTTGCCCAGGACGAAGTAGATCGGCATCTCAAGCGACCGTTCTGCATCGGCCAGGTGCGACGCAAGCGTCGGGCTTTCCGCGATATCGCCGGTGATCACGACGGCGTCGGCCCGGGGCCGAACCGCTTGCCAGAACTGCGCTCGCCCGATGTCGTCCAAAAAATTCAAATGAATGTCGGTCAGCCAGGCCAGTCGCATCCGCCTCTCCCTGATTATCTGCCGGGGCCTCAAGCTTCGAGGCTATCTTACCCGATCGGGCGTCGCAACGCACCGGGTTGACGGCGGGCGTGGCAGCAGCGCGCCTTCTTGCCTGATTCCTGCGAGGTGCCCAAGATGCTGCCCGCCACCTTTGGCGGGTGACTTCCTGCCGCAGACGTTGGCGCCCGCGCGTCCCTGGTGCTCGGGTAATCCGATGATTTCGCAAATGGATCGTTGCGTCTGTCCCACAAGAACCGCTATGCTGGGACGTGTATGGCTGGTGGGGGAGTTCTTATGAGAAGCATCAGCGCGAGGTTCTGCGCCGTCATCGCGGCCTTCGCGGTCGCCTTTTCCGGATTCGTCTTCTGGCGAACCTGGTCGCGGACCCGTGCCCACATGGAGGAACTGGTCGCGCGCGAGGGCAACCTTGCGCTGGAGTTCGATTTGGCGATTCGGGAGTACGTCGCCGAGAAGATCCGCCCTGAAATGCAGAAGCGGGTCGAACCGGGGGAGTTCGTGGCCGAGGCGATGTCGACTTCTTTCGTCGCAAGGTCGGTCTTTGACAAGGTCAGCCGGAGGTTGCCGGACTATGTGATCAAGTTCTCCTCGGCGGCTCCACGAAATCCCCACAATCAGGCCGGTCCCGAAGAGCTTCGCATGATCGAGTACTTCGCGGCGAACCCTGAGCTTGCGCAATGGACCGGCCGGCTGCACATGGACGGAAAGGATTATTGGGCCCATCTCAGCCCGATGCGAGTCGGAAAGAGTTGTCTTCAATGCCACGGACGGCCGGAGGATGCGCCGGCCTCGCTGGTCGAGCGGTACGGGCCGACGGCGGGGTTCAACCTTCGCCTCGGCGATATCGCCGGCATGGATACCATTGCCGTGCCGCTCGACGCGGTGCAGTCCGCCATGGTTTCCGAGGCCGTGGCGCAGTCGATCACGGCCGGCTTCTGGGTTATCCTGCTTTTCGGATCGATTTTCGTCGCTTTTCAGATGATGGCCGGCCGCCGGCTGAGAATTCTCGCCGGATATTTCCGCGAGGCGGCCGGTCGGGCCGGCTCGGCGGCGATGGGGCCGATACCGGTCTCCGGCAACGACGAGATCAGTAGTCTGACGGCCAGCTTCAATGTGCTCGCCGAGCGGCTCCGTGAGATGCACTTGTCGCTGGAGCGGCAGGTGGACAAGCGAACGGGGGCATTGCGGGCCGAGGTCGCCGAACGCCAGAAAATGGAGCAGTCGCTTCGGTCGGAGCAGGAGGTCCTCCGAAAGCTCCTGGAGATTCATGAACAGCACCGGAAGCTCCTCGCCTGCGAGATTCACGACGGCGTGACCCAAGTGCTCACCGGCGCGCTGATGAGCGTCGACGCCTCGCTCCGGCACCTCGACGACGATCAACTCGGCGACGCGAGGCGAAACATCGATCGGGCTCGCAGCCTGCTCGTGAATACGATCGATCATTCCCGCCGCTTGATGACCGTTCTCCGTCCCTCGGTGCTCGATGACATGGGCGCGGTCGCAGCGATCGACAGCCTCGTTGCGGAAGCGCAGGTCGACGGGCGTATTGAGGTCGACTACACTTGCGATGTGCAGTTCGAGCGGCTGGTTCCGGTGCTGGAGACGGCCCTGTTCCGGATCGTCCAGGAGGGCCTGACCAATGCGCGGCGTCACAGCAAAAGCGATCGCTTGCAGGTCCGCATTCTCCAGGAAGGCGACCGCCTTCGAATCGCGATCCGGGATTGGGGAGTCGGTTTCGACCTCGATCTGGTCGGCACCGGACATTTCGGCCTTGACGCCATTCGCGAGCGTGCCGAACTGCTGGGCGGCGAAGCCATGGTGCGGAGCGAGCCCGGCAGAGGGACCACCGTCGTCGTAGACCTGCCCGTCATCGAAGCCGCAGATGACGATGCGTTCGAGTGGCAGTGATCCATTCATCCAGCCAGCCTTGCCTTCAGAGGACTGGCCGTGAAGCGGTTCTGGGACGTCGGAGTTGCGGCGTTTGCCGTTGTTGCCCGACTATTGCTCTCGACGAAACCGGGACTCGCGGCCGACCAACCGGTCCGCGTGCTCCTGGTGACGGGAGTCGATTACGAGGGGCACCACTGGAGACAAACCTCGCCGGTCCTTCTTTCATCCGCCGGGGCTTGGCGGCTGCCCCGAGCGATCACGGGGCGCATCCAAGAACTTCTGCAGTTCGCCCTGCAGCCGCGCTACGACTGCCGGTCTCTCTGCGAGTAGATTTCTGCTTTCCGTTGGATCTGCTTTCAAATCAAACAGTTCTACGGGCATGCCCTCCATAGCCAACAGCTTCCACCGCCCGTGTCGGACCGCCTCCGTCGCATACAAGGTGTCACGGCGAATGTCCAGGCGGTCGAGTGTGTCCAGGATTCGGCCGATCTTGGCGTCCATGTGGGCGACCATGGAGCGGAAATCCGGTTCATGGTTGCCAATCCTCTTTCTAGTTCAACGAAGCGAGCACGCCGATTTCTTCCGTCGAGAGCGCGCGGTCGTAGATACGGACGTCGTCGATCCGGCCCTTGAACCAGATCGGGGTTTCCTCATGCCTTCGGCGGCCGATCAAGAGCGGTTGGCCGCCCGAGAGATCGCCCAGCACGGAGAGGTCGTGGGTCCCGCCGCTCGGTTTGCCGTCGACATACGCCTGGCCTGTGTTCCCGCTGCGGACGAAGGCGACGTGCATCCATCGGTTAGCGCCAAGGTCCGACCGCTCGGGGTGGAAAGACATCTGGTTCTCCGCGCGGAAGCAGCAGGGGTCCCAGCCCCAGGACCATTGCCCTTTGGCGAAGCCGTCGGCTTTGGCGAGAATAATCATGCTTCCTTCATGGTCTTTACAAATCCAGGCGGCGAGGGTGAAATCGGCTGCGCCAAGATCGAAATCGGCGGGGCCTTCGGCGTAGGCGTCCTTGCCGTCGAGCAGCAGGGCGCCGCCGATCCGGCCGTCGTTTGGCACGCAGGCGGCGGTGCCGTTCAGCTTGGCATGCCGCTTATGACCGCTGGTGTCGAGCAGCGTGTCTCCCTCGGCCTGATCCATGGTGTAGTGCACGACCAATGACGCGGCGCGGAAGGTAGTCGAGGTGCCGGCGGGAACGAGATTGCGGGCGGCTGCGGTATCCGTGACGCCGCTGACCGTCAGGCGGTAGCTGATGCCACCGGTAAGCGACGAGACGCGGAGACGTACGAAGGTGGGGTCTGGCATGACTTCCGCGCTAAGGACCTGTACGTCTTGGTCGATATCGTAGTTGGCGGGAATGCCGGTGGTGGCGGGATCGAGCGGTTTGCTGAAATGTAGCAAGACGTGGTCGGCGTTGTCGTCTGCCAAGGCGCTGAGCAGTACGGGGGCCGTGGTATCGGGCGGGGTGCGGACTTCGCACTGCGGGCTGCGCTCGCCGGCCGGGGCGAACTCCCAGGTCCGTGTGGCGATCGCATAGCGGTAGAGGGTCTGTTCACTCAGGCCCCGATCTTCGAACGAGGTGTTTTGAGTAGTCCCCACCAGGGCGCCGTTGCGGAAGACGGCGTAGGAGGCCGAGGATTGATCTTGGGGAACGCTGGGCTGCCAGGTTAGCTGAATCCTGTCGAAGCCGAGGGGCTTTGCCTCGAGGCCGGGAGGGGGAGGAAGCTGCGAGAGCGGTCCGCCGCCATATTCTTTCGGGAAATCGGGGCGGAGCCCAATCTCGTCGTACTCCATGCGGCGTTCGTCGAAGTTCGGCTCCCAGCTTACGTTGTCCGTCTGGGCGGATTCGCCGTTGTCCGGTCCGTGGCTCCGCAACTGTTGTCCCTGGGGGCGGACAATCTGGACGTTGCGGAAGACCTGGTGCATGCACATTTTGGGCCAGTCGATGAAGATGCCGTCGGGGGCGATGTCTTTCACCGAGGGGATGGCCCAGCGGTCGGCGACGGTGATCTGCTCGAAGGTGTTGATCGCGTCGCCCCGGGGATGTTGAGATTGGCGCCGTGCAGGGCGCCCATGTCGCCGCCGTCCTGACCGCACCGCTCGACGCGGATGTGGTGGAAGGTGTTGCCCTTCGCCGGCGGATGGTTCGTCAGGACCGACGGGCCGTATTGCGGGCCCGTGTTGCCGCGAACTGTGATTGCATAGCGTACGGAGTTGTCGAGCCGGCAGTGGTCGACCTCGTTGTTGCTGACGTTGAACACCGTCACGCACTCGGCATACGTGTGCAACTCGCCGACGTGGCTGATCCAGGTGTTCGTGACGCGGTTGTGCTGGCAGCGGTCCTCGGTGCGGGCCTTGCCGCCGGGGGCCAGGAAGCGGTTGCAGAAGCTGACGCCGTTGACGCCCATATGCTCGATCCAGCAGCCGATGACCAGGTTGTTCATGTTGTGGCCGATCATCATGATCCCGTGTCGGCCGCCGTTCTTGAGGTGGCAATTGCGGATCTCGATTCGCGAAGTGTTGTTCATCCAGACGAGCGCCCCGTCGCCAAGGCCGTTGTAGGCCCAGAGCGGAAGCGGCGGAGCATTGTCCGACTCTTCGAGAGCGAGGCCGTCGAGAACGAGATTCTGGACGCACTGGTCGCGCGAGGCGCCCTTGAGCTCGATCATCCGGTTCAGGACGGGGCAGGAGATTGCCAGCGTGTCCGGGTGGCCTTTGCCGAGCGGCATGTAGTAGAGTGTGCGAGCCTTTTCGTCGACGAAAAACTCACCGGGCGCGTTGAGCAGACCGAGTTCGTCTTCGAGGAAGAATCGCGCTCCCACGCCGACGCCGTGGAAAGGCTTGCCGTTGATGTTCAGCCGCCGCGACGCGGGATCGATCGAGGCCACGGGATGCACCTCGCGGACCCAGTCGCACTTGCCGCCAGGATAGATATGGATCCGCATTTTCGTCACGTCGGTAACCGGCGGTGCGTCTTCGGCAGCGTAGGCCAGCCAGGCGGGCGCATCGGGCCTGGGATGGTCGCGGTCGGTCTGCTTGGGCGTGCCGTCGACGGTGACGAGATAGCGGCCAAGGGCGGTCGGCATTTCGGGATGGTGCTCGTAGTCGGGAAAACGGGCCTTGTGAACGCGGCGGCCGTTCTCGTAGAGCGTGTGAAACACCAGGCCCTCGGGAAGTTCGATTTTCCAGATCCCGTCGCGATGCTCTTTCCACCCCTTCAAGGGCATACTGCCCAGCAGGCGAGCCTTGCCGCAGCCAGCGGCACTGCGGTAGATCACTCGGAAACCGTTGCGGCCGGAGTCGGCGGCGGTGAACTGCAACGTTTGAGCGAGGCGGTAGTCGCCGGGGGCGAGATTGACGACGATGTCGCCGTCCATCTCCTCGACGGCCAGGCGGACAGCTTCCTGAGCGCGAGGCAGGGTACGAAACGGCTGCTCGGCCGTGCCGGGGTTGGTGTCGGCGCCGCCGGGGGCGATATGCAATTCGACCGGTGCGGCCAGCGCCAGGGAAGCGGCGGCAAGGACCCAGGTGACGAGGAAGCAAGGTAATGTGTTCTTGAGCATGGTGCTACTCGCAGAGTGTTGGTTTAGGGATACAACCCGTAGCGGCGTGCCTTCCAATATGCTGCCTGAAGATAGAAGATGCCACAGGTCGACACCCGGTCGTAGTCGAGACGGGTGATCGCGCGGGCCAGGAGCGACTGTTGCTGCTCGGGGAATCGTTGCCCTTCGTCGACCAGTTGCGCCAGCGCGGCCTCGCCGCTCTCGCGAATGTTGTACCAGACCTTGCGATAGCCCCCCTTGGGATCGAGGCCCTCGCCGGTCCGCCAGTCGCTGCCGGGCAGGGTCAGGTCGAGTGTCGCCGCCGTTCGGTCGGCACGCAGGGCGCGCGCGCCGCAGCGCTCGGACACCATGGCCATGATCGCCCGCATCTTCTCTTTCCGTTCGGGATCTTGCTCCACCGACAGGAGCAATTCGATCGAGACCTGCATCTGCAACAGGGCGTACGTGGGTTGCCAGTCCTCCACAACGAAGGACTGTTCGACTGCCGGCTCCAGGTACTTGCGGTACAGGTCGAAGTATTCCTTCTTGCCGGTGGCATCCCATGCGGCGGCGTAGATCATCGGCAGGCGAGCGGCTTCGTGGCCTTTGACGTTCCACATGCGGCTGATGCCGCGAGTATCGCGGGTGCCGTCGGCGCGGAGGGAGTCGTAGTCGTTTTCCGGCGTGACATTGCAAGTCATTCGATCGGCGATGGCGGAAAGGATCTCGCCAATGGTCTTCTTGGTTTCGGGATCGCATAAGGCACTGTGCCGATAGAGCCAAAGCCCGTGGACGGCATGGGTGTACTGATCGCGGGAGGAATTCGGGTAGATGCTCTTGAGATCTTCGTCGCAGACCGCGCGGGCCAGGAAGCCCGGGACGCCGTGCGCGGCCGCACAACGCTGGATGCCTTGAAAGACACAGTGGGCTCGCTCCCGTAGCGATTCCTCACGGGTGACCGCGTAGCGATCGACGATCAGCGAGAGCATGACGCCCGCAGAGATCATGCCGTCTTCCATGCCGGTGCCGTAGCCGCACTCGTTCGGATACTGCCGGCGGACTTCGTCGGCGGTCGGCAGGTGGGCCAGCTCGCGACCAGGCTCGTAGCTGCTGAGATAGTCGTAGAACAGGTTGGTTTTCGGGAGGTAGAAACGCTGCCACGAGACTTCCCAGGCGCGGTCGATGTACGGGCGGAGGGCTTCAGCGGAGGATGGCTCGGGCGGAGCGGCGACTGCGCCCTGGGCGGCCCAACTCAGCAGGCAGGCGAGTAGTGGAATGCATTTCCGTTTCACGTTTCTGAATGCGTGCATCGGGCTTCTGGATCGTAGCGGCGGTGGGATGGTCGCAAGGCGGGCCGGCGGTCGGCGCAAAGCTCATGGTAATGTCGCGCGGCGGCGGCGTCCAACTCCCTATTACCGACTTCTGCTGCGAGTAAACGTTCACGGGGCGGCAGGGGACTGGTCCATTTTTCGGCCGGTGGACACATTTTGGCCGCAAAGACCTGGGCCGAAAACATGGACCTGTCCCCTTACTTTCCGCCCCGTGAACGGTTACTGTTGCGACGGGTGACGCCGAGGGTGGAGAGGTGAAAACGGGGGCATACGATCGGCTTGCTGGGTTTCCATTTTTCTTCCTCATTTTCATCCGTGCCCCGGCCTTGCCATCCGTGCTATCAGAACAACTCAAGGACAAAGTAGCACGAATGGCAAAGCCGGGGCACGGATGAAGAAATCGGTGGAACAGAACCGGAGGTCGAATCAGCCGATAGAACCACTGAGTTTTCACCCACCCACGCCGAGGGTGGCTCAAAGCGTGTTTGGGTTTGCCGACGTGGTTGGTGATTCCAGGTAACGCTCGGCAAGCGGGACCTACCGGCGGGCCCTTGCATCGAGAGGCGAGGCTTGGCATGATGCATGCGGCAGACTTCTTCGGCTTCCACTCCCCGTCATGGAGAAGGCTTGTGTCCCACGAAACGATGACGCCGCGCGACCGGCTTCTCAAGGCCCTCGATCACCAAGAGCCCGACCGGTTCCCGATCGACCTGGGCGGCAATCAGACGGGCATTCACAAGTTTGCCTACCAGACGCTGCTCGAGTATCTCGGCATCCAGGACGAAGTTGTCGTCATGGACGCCGTGCAGCAGCTCGCCCGGCCGTGCGAGGCCGTGCTCGAGCGGCTGCGGGTCGATACCCGGTACATCGCCGCCGGCGCCGCCAGCGACTTCAAGAGCGAGATTGTCCGCGCCGAGCGCGACGGCCGCGTGTGGCACGACCTGACCGACGAGTTCGGCGTCCGTTGGTCGATGCCCGACGACCGGCCGTACTACATGGATATCACCCATAGCCCCCTGGCCGACGCCACCTTCGGCGACGTGACCGACTACCCGTTTCCCAGAGGCGACGACCCGGGCCGATTCGCCGGCCTGCGCGATCGGGCGCTGACGCTGAAACGGGAAACGCCCTACGCCGTCGTCAGCGGCATCTCCGGGGTCGTGTACGAACTCTGCTGGTACATGCGAGGGCTGGAGCAGTGGTTTATCGATATGCTTACGCAGCCGGAGTTCTGTGCCGTGCTGCTCGACCGAACGCTCCGGTTCTGGCTCGACTGGTTCCGGGTGTTTCTCGACGAGGTCGGCGACGTCGTCGACGTGATCATGATTGGAGACGACCTGGCCGGGCAGCAGGGGCCGCTTTTCAAGCCGGAGTTCTATCGCCAGGTGGTCAAGCCCCGGCAGAAACAACTCGTCCAGTACATCCGGTCGCGAACCGGCGCGAAGATCTGGTACCATACCTGCGGCGCATGCACGGAGTACATTCCCGATCTGCTGGACAACGGCGTGCATGTCCTCAACCCGGTCCAGGTCAGCGCTGCCGGGATGGAGCCGGC
>JAXGMN010000007.1:0-468910 GCA_040768665.1 Thermoguttaceae bacterium | reverse complement strand
CTCGCCGACTACCAAACAGACAATCTCATCCGCGATACCCGCCTCACCTTCATCCGCGAGCACGAAGCCCTCAAAGACTCCCAACCCGACTTTCCCACCTCCATCCCGCCATTACTCCACCACTTCGCTACTGCACCTATCCACCAATCCATTAATCCACCAATCCGTCTCCCCTCCTCCCTCCTCGCCTGGGGCCAAAACTTCCTCCCCGCCCACTTCACCCGGCCGCCCTCCGCCATGCACCGCTGGCTCGCCGACCGCCTTGCCGAGATGGCCGTCTTCCGCGGAACAAAAATCAACCTCCTCGGCCCCCGCGGCTCCGCCAAGTCCACCCTCGCCACGCTCGCCTATCCTTTGCGTCTCGCCCTCGAACGCCGCGAGCCCTACATCTGGATCATTTCCGACACCGCCCACCAGGCCCGCTCCCATCTCGAAAACATCAAGCAAGAGCTCGTCGACAATCCCTGTCTCGCCCGCCGCTATCCCCACGCCGTCGGCCGCGGCCCCATCTGGCGCGCCGGGTCCATCGTCCTTCGCAACGGCGTCACCATCGAAGCTTTCGGCACGGGCCAGCGGATCCGCGGCCACCGCCGCCGCCACAACCGCCCCACACTCATCATCTGCGACGATCTCCAGAACGACTCCCACATCCAGTCCGCCCTTCAGCGCGACCACGCCCGCACCTGGTTCCACGGCACGCTGCTCAAGGCCGGCACACCCCTGACCAACGTCGTCAATCTCGCCACCGCCCTGCACCGCGAAGCCCTTGCCGTCGAGCTCGATCACAATCCCGGCTGGACCAGCCGCGTATTCCGCTCCATCGATCCCTGGCCCGCCAACACGACCCTCTGGGAACAATGGGAGTCCCTCTACGCCGATCCCCACAACCCCGGCGCCCGCCACGCCGCCCGCGCCTTCTACGACGAAAACCGCCTCGCCATGGACTCTGGCGCCGCCGTCCTCTGGCCCCAGCTCGAAGACCTGTACACGCTCATGTGTCTCCGCGTCGATAGCGGCCGACCGGCCTTCGAACGCGAGAAGCAGAACTCGCCCATCAACCCCGAGCTCTGCGAGTGGCCCGAAAGCTACTTCGACCAACGAATCTGGTTCGACGACTGGCCCAAAGATCTCCGTCTAAAAGTCTTGGCCCTCGATCCCAGCAAAGGCACCGACGCCAGCCACGGCGACTACTCCGCCTTCATCCGCCTCGGCGTCGACCGTCACGGCGTCCTCTATGTCCAGGCCGACATCGCCCGCCGCCCCACGCCGCAGATCATCGCCGACGGCGTCGAGCACTATCACCAGTTCCGCCCCGACGCCTTCGGCGTCGAATCCAACCAGTATCAGAAGTGGTGAACATGATAGTAAGAACGGAATTCCCTGGATCAAGTTCACGGCGGAGGATCTGAAAACAGCGGCATAACGGTATAATGGCATACGGAACCGGGTCGCTCCCGGCTCCGAGGTCTCGTCGGCGAGCCGGGGTTCCTACCTTCCCCGGCTCCCGGCGGGACCGCAAAACGAAAGGTAGGACGCGATGAAAGATGGGACCACCAAGCGAGTCGGCTACGGGACCGATCACGCCGAGACCCTCGCCGAGTATGCTCGACACCTGCAATCTGTAGCCGACCTGATCGGCATACAGTCTGATCCCGGCAAACCCTCTGCCGGCATCCGTAGGACGATCGGCGGCATTCTCAGACCGGATGACGGTCGCTCGATCCAGGAGGTCTACACTCGCCTGGCTGAGACTGACGGGGCAGGCGATCTCCTCGTCGAAACGCTACGCGAATCCCTGGGGTTGCTGGGTCGCATTATGGCGACGAGCAACCCGCGATGCCGTGGTCTCAAGCCGAAGGAATACCGAGCGGCTTCGAACAAGCTCCGGCTGGCGGCAAAGCAGATCGAGACGGTCGTCGCCATGCCGGCGGTGCCGGTCGTCGAGGCGACCAAGGCAGCAAAACAAAAGCCGGCGGAAGCTGGTCCGCGGAAGCCACGAAAGCTCAAGTGGGATTTGCTTTGGGCTTTGATCCAGAAGCACAACGCGGAGGACGGCGTCGGTCTCGACCAGAAGATCGCCAACGAGCACAACAAGCTATGTGCGGCAAAGATCAGGAAGGGGGAGTGCGATCGCGTCGACGCCAATAAGGTTGCACAGGTGCGATACGAGTACAAGAACCGAGATCGTCACCAAAAGAACAAAAAGAGGTCTTAGGTCAGGTTCGGAATTACCACGCCTCTGATCGTTTTCCGAACGAAATCTTTTCTCCGACAATTCCGAACAATACCGCATTCTCCGGTTCGGAAATGGTTCGGAAATGAATTCCGAATCTTAGAGGGTTCGCGTCTCACTGAAATAATTCAGACAGTTACAACGCACTGTCTGAGAGACGCGAACCATGCCGAACTACTTCTCGACCCGCCAGATCGCCGAGATTCTGGGAACCGATACTTGGCGGGTACGTCGCCTATTCCAGGACGGCACCTTGCCGGAGCCGGATCGCTTCGCGGGTAAGCGGACGATCACCGGCTCCCAGATCCCGGCAATCGTCGACGCTCTGCGGGATCGCGGCTGGCTCAACGCGGATCAGGAGGTCGCGTCAAGATGATCTCTGATCGCTTTCAGGTTGACGTCGATCCCGACGCTCCCGAGACGGACTTCGACAACGCGATCGTCGAGTTTCTTCTACGTCTCGTCGAACGTGACAGCACGATTTCCACCGGTGCCTCGACGGCGGATAGGTCAATCGGTAATGAGGCAGCATAAAGGTAGGACCATGTCGAACGAGATCACCACTATTTCGATTCCCGTCGATCACCCGTTGACAACGACGGAGGCGGCAACGCTCGACGATTGCGAGCAAGTGATCGACCGCCATCGGAAGTTCTTCGTTGAGGTCGGGGAAGCACTGGCGACGGCGACGGGCTACTGGTCCGGTCGTTCGGGAGTATTTCTGAAATGAGCCGTAACGCTGACAGTTCATTAGTGAACGATAGCCGTAACGCCAACGCCGAACGGCAACGGCGATATCGCGATCGCAAACGTGGTGGACCACCTAAAGGTCGATGGCACGGGCATGGTCCAACGGCTCAACAGCGAGCAGATCAGTGGAAAATCTCCCGCACGAGTTTGTTTATGGCGGGATGGATTATTCGCCATGCTCCGGACCTCCAGGTCGAACTGGAAAGCGACAAAATCAAGGTCACTCCAACCTACAAACGGCTACGGCGGGAATACGATGCTGCCCTCTTCCGTGCCATAGAAGAAAGACCGGGCGACGGCTATCAGCTTGTTTTCTACAGACAGGATGGCGACTTTGTTTTTCGGTGGGAGGCCCACGTCTAATGCGTATGCCGTTCGGCAAACACAAGGGCCGTCAAGTCTGCGATATCCCGCACGATTACTTGCTCTGGTGTCTCGATAACCTAGAGCGGCTTTCGCCAACGCTGCGAGCGGAAATGCTACGTGAGTTGGGAGTTGGGCGAACTCAACAAGAGCCACCTCGACAGTCGTCGGGCGGTGCAGTTGTAACGGAAACAATCGCCAAGTGGTATCGGACACTCAGTAGGGAATTTCACCCTGACACGGGTGGAAGTCATGACGGAATGAAAGCAATCAATCGAGCGTATGAACTGCTCTGCGAAATGGCAGGGGAACGATAAATGAATACCGACACAACATGGCCGTCAACGATACTGCCGCACCACCGAGCAAAACTCGAAAGCTCTGGGCTGGCACCAGAAACGGTAAGTGCTGCTGGCATTCGCAGCGAAACTGATAAAGTGCGGTTGGCTCACCTGCTGGATTACAAACGGTGGGGCAAGGAATGGGGCTCTGCTCTTGTCATTCCGTTATACGGCCGCGACGGGACAGTCCCCATGCACCGTGTCCGGCCGGACCACCCGCCGAAAGACGTCAATGGCAAGCCGAAATTCAAGTATCTGTCCCCAAAAGGTGCGAGGGTACATGCATACTTCGCCCCTACGCTCAACGGCGAAGTAGAAGACACGGATCGGATATTGCTCGTCACCGAGGGCGAACTGAAATCCCTCTGCGCCGTCCAGAATGGTTTCCCGTGCGTCGGGTTGACGGGTGTGGACTGCTGGCACTCGTCGAAGTCAACGGCACTCCTGCCCGAGTTGGAGGCGATCCCCGTCAAAGGCCGCCGCGTATTCGTGGCATTCGACAGCGATGCCGTTGACAACGAAAACGTCCGTCGCAACGAGCGACAGTTGGCCGCCGCACTCAAGTTGCGTGGGGCTGTTGTCAAAATCATTCGGTTCCCCCCCGTGCCCAACGGCGAAAAAGTTGGGCTCGATGACTTTCTCGTGGCCAACGGGGCTGCCGAGTTGTGGCGACTTATCGAGCAAGCGGAAGAGCCGGAAGAACCGAGGGCGGAGGAGGAAAAGAAGTCTGCGGACGGGTTGTTCCCCGAGGTGGAAGCTCAGCGATATCTGGACGCCACCATCAAACATGGCCGGCGACGGCTGCTCTGCTGGCGCGATGAATTCTGGAAATGGAAGCGGGGATGTTGGCGACGGGTGCCCGACAGCGATGTTGCCTCTGATGTTACCGCTTTTTTGAACCGGGCGTATTTTCGAGTTTCGAGGGGGGCCGTGGGCAATGTCCTCGCACAACTGCGGGCCCAAGCACACGTCGCGAGTGACACCGAGGCCCCGTGCTGGTTGGATCGGGTGCAGGGCTCCGAATGGGATCCCAAGGAACTGCTCGTCACCAAGAACGTGATCGTACACTTGCCGACTCTGAAAACCGTTCCCGTCGCTCCCGCCCTGTTCAACCTCGCCGCATGCGACTTCAGTTTCATTCCCGCGGCTGAGTGCCCGCGGCCGGACAGGTGGCTCCGGTTTCTCAACGAGTTGTGGGGCGACGATCAAGAGTCTATCCAGACTGCACAGCAATGGGCAGGGTATTGTCTCACCGCCGACACGTGCCAGCAGAAGATGTTGGGGCTGTTCGGCCCGAAGAGAAGCGGCAAGGGTACGTTCGTCCGAGTGCTCCGAGCAGTGGTGGGGGCCGGGAATGTTGCCTCCCCGACGCTTTCGTCATTCGCCCAAAACTTCGGGCTGTGGCCCCTCGCGGATAAGACCCTAGCCGTCATCGGCGATGCTCGGCTGTCCGGCCGTGCTGACGCCGCCGTCATAACCGAGCGGCTGTTGAGCATTACGGGCGAAGACGCTTTGACGCTGGATCGCAAGTACCTCTTGCCTGTCACCGTCACCTTACCCACCAGGATCATGATCGTTTCCAACGAGCTGCCGAAACTACATGACGCGAGTGGGGCCCTGGTGTCCCGCATGATCGTTTTGCGGCTGACTCGGAGTTGGTATGGACGTGAAGACCCGCGGCTGACTACGGACCTCATGGCCGAGCTGCCAGGCATACTCTGGTGGGCTATCCAGGGCTGGCAGCGGCTACAGGCCGCCGGTAAGTTCTCGCAGCCGTCTTCGTCCGAGTCGCTCTTGTCTGAGTGGGAGGAGGTGTCGTCACCAGTAGGGGCGTTCGTCAATGACCGCTGCGAAGTGGCGGAAGGGCTCGAAGTTGGACGCGATGAACTGTACGACGCCTACAAGGCATGGTGCGAGGAAAATGGCCGCCGGGCTGTGGCGGATAAGGCCGGCTTTGGACGCGACTTACATGCCTCAGTCCCTACCGTTGGAACCACCAAACACCGCGTCTTCGGAAAAGAAACGAGGTACTACACCGGACTAACCCTCCAAGCCGTGGGGTGAAATGAGACAAGTGCGACAGGTGAGACATGATATTTCCCATTGTTGAACGAATCGGGGAAAACAAAAAAAAGAGAGAAAAGAGAATGAAAAAGCCAGAAATAGAGAACAATACAAAATCACCTGTCTCACCTGTCTCACCTGTCTCACTCCTGCCGGGCTGGCTGGTTACCGCGGTACCCGTCCATGTTGACGCCGCGACGTCACCTCCTGTCACACCGCCGCTTGACGTTCCGAGCGTATCCAGCCAGTCCGTTTGTGAATGGGAGGACTGCACCCCGCTAGTCCCGTTTGCAGCAAAACTCCGCCGGGCTGCTGAACTGAGAATGGTGAATCCGAATATTCCCATCCACGGGCCGGAGAGAAAACGGGGATCAACAGCGACTCGCGTTTCCCGTCCGCGACCCGTAGCAACCTCGCAATGTCCGCGGGGCTGCTGCAAGCCCGTTGAGTGCCGAGTCAACGACCAGCGACTTGACGCCCCCGAGGATCCGGCGGGCCGATGGTTCGTGACGACGTGCGAGGTGTGTGGGCGTTTCTTCGGATATCGGCCGTTGGAGCGACCAAAGCGGAAAAAGAAGAGTAACACCGTCCGCCACCGTAGCGGGCGTTAACCCTGTTGGTAGGAGATTGATCATGAGTGACGACGTTCAAGCCACCGAGGCCACCCCATGCCCCGTTTGTGTCCAACGACAGCAAGAGCAGTTGGCCCAACAACGGGAGCATGCACGGCGAGTGCAGTCCCATCATGCAGCCCAACTGTTTCAAACGCGACGGAGGATCTGCGATCAACTGGATCAAGCGATAAGTCTTCAGAATCAAGCCGGGACATTCGCCCCCGACGAAGCTGAGTTTCTCCCGAGTTTACTCCGGACTATTGGCAGGAAATGCGAGGAAGCGATTACCGCGGCGGCAAACGACGCAAGGGCCGAGTTTCCGGATCTGGCTGATGGTATTGTCCTCATGCTCGACTTCGTTCGACGCGGGGGCCGTGCAAAGCACGAATGGGGCGATAGTGCTGACGGCGAACAACTATGGCAAGTGACACTTCGCCTGACGCCTGACTCGATGGACGGCGAGTTGTGGCAGCGGCTCCATGATTGCCGCGACGTTTTTCGCGAACTGGTTGACACTAGACCCGTTTCGTCGCCCGAAGACGATATCCCGTTCTGACAGTCTGTCAAGGATGCATTGCTATGGACCTGCTCCCACCGACCGCACGGCAACGACGACGAGCAAGGACCCACCCTCTAGGGTTAGGTTCTCTTGGCTATGTCACCTCTTGGGGGCACCGGGAACTATCCTCCGGCCGTTGGAGTTTATTTATTCGTCCGCGGGTCCCTTTGCCAGCGGGGCAAAGCGGGGCCAAGGGAACACGTCGGTGTTGACACACAATAGATAGGCGGAAGTGATGACCCGATCCGGCGACACGTGCGACTGTGGCGGCACCTATGACGTCTATCGCTCAGTTCGCGGCATTGCCAACGTGACTCGATACCTCCGCTGCTCACTCTGCGGTCGCACCGGCAAGCAGATACTCGCCAGCGATATGGTCAGGCGACGTCGAGCCGATACCACGATAGGTAAACAAGTGACTACTTATGACGTTTCGTGAGTGTACATTATTCATAGTGCGTAACGACCTCTTGCATGGGAGTTGACCATGCTCACCGCTTATGACGTTTGCGAGCAATTCCAATTTAGCCGAGCCACGTTGGAGAGAATGGTTCGCCGCGGCGATTTTCCCGCCCCGGTCCGAATCGGTCCCCGGATGATTCGCTGGCGGCCGGCAGACATCGCCCGTTTTCTAGACGGCGATGCCGATGACGATCTATCACTAGCCGAGGGTGCCCATCATGGATGAGATTCCTCTGTCCGGGCATAACCAATATGCCCATGTCGCCGAGGGTATCGTCACCGAGTGCTGCGAGTACCTCGACCACCCGACCGAGGCGGCACTAGAGCGGCTAGAGCGACATCTCTACGTCGCACTCTGCGGGCTCGGGCGACCGGAAGAGTGGTCTATCCCCTATGACGAGCACCAGCCTACGGAGACTGCCTGACATGGCCACGCCTTCCGCCACTACCGCCGAGATTACGCTATACGACGTGATCGACCCGCTCTGGGGTATCTCCGCTGTGAGCATTCGCCAACAAATCAAGGCGATTCCCGCGACCGTCAAGACCATCCGAGTGCGGATCAATTCTCCCGGCGGATCGATCTTTGACGGCACCGCCATATTCAATCAGCTCCGCTCACACCCCGCTCGCAAGATCGTCACCGTCGACGGTCTCGCCGCGAGCATTGCCTCCGTGGTTGCGATGGCAGGCGACGAAATCGAGATGGGCGAAGGTGCGTACATGATGATCCACGACCCGCTCGGCTACGTCCGTGGTGCCGCCGACGATATGCGAGACATGGGCGACCTGCTCGACAAGATGAAAGGGCAGTTGGTCGGTATCTACGCTCGCCGCACCGGACGCGATGCCGCCGAGATTGACGCGATGATGGGCGACGAAACATGGTTCACCGCCACGGAGGCGGTAGACGCCGGATTCGCTGACCGGACCGTACCTGGACTTGCACTGGCCGCGTCATTCGACGCGAGCCGCTTTCGATTTGTGAATTGTCCACCCATTTTGAAAGGGAAAGATATGTCGAACAAGACCGACACCACCAAACCCGCGACCGTAGCCGAGTTGAAAGCGGCTCTCGGCTCCGATTGCCCGAGCGATTTCCTAATCAACGCTCTCGAGCGGGAGTTGACGGTCGCCGAAGCTCAGAGCGAATTTATTTCGCATCTGAAAGCTACCGCCAAGAAGCAACCGAAGATCGGTATCGCACCGATCCCGTCCAACGGCTACGGCTCCGAGGACGGCGATCCCATCGCCGTTTGGAATGCGATCCTACACGGCTACGCCCGAGAGGGAATCAAAGAGGGTAAGGCTATGTCCCGTGCCGTCCGCGAGCATCCCCAGGAGCATCGCGAGTACATTCTCGCATGGAACCGTTCGCACGGCCGCCGTAGTGCCGATCTCCCCGCTCGGTATCCTGGTGAGTGAGGTATCCGCCATGACGACCACGATGGACGACATCACCATCGAAGACCTGTTTCCTGATCCCGATGGGCATTATCAGTGCGGTCGCGTCGATGAAATCCTCTTGCTGCCACCTGGCACGACATATAAAGCGATCCGCAAAGGTATCACGGCCACCTGGGGTGGCGATGATGAGCACTGTCAGGTCGCCGCCCGCGACGTGGTCCGCTGGGCCGCGACCCTCGACGCCGTACCCGGTCTGTGCGATCCGTGGCGTATCTCTATGGCTCGCCGTCGACGCGAGTTTCACCGGTTGGTCCAGGAACATATCGTCGCGATCCAGACGGCTGCCGAGGATCTCGGCATCCGCTGCGACTGGCAGGCGGGAGTGACGTGCCGCCGATACGCCGACCTTGTGGATCGGATCATGCGATTGGTGACCAGTTTTTCCCGGGATGATAATTGCAGCCGTTAGTCGGACCTCTCCCGGCGAGGTTGCGACGCCGGCGGCTGGTGGCCATGCTGGCTGCCGGTGGATATCTGGCGTTTCCCTGGGGTTGAGCCGAGCGGTTTTTTTGTCCGTTTGGGTTTCCCGCTCGGCTCCCCTGGGGGTTATTCAGAGACCATCGACAGATCGGCCGCACAGGGCAACGCCTCATGCGATCCGATCAGACAAGACGACTTTGGACTCGTATTCCCCGTACCTCGCAACCTGGGGAATCCTACGCGATCTCCGGGGATGCACTATCGGCAGGGGGGTACTTGACGGGAAAACCTCGACGGTCTCTAATAGAAGCGAACCGTCGAGGTGTTGTGAGCACCCCGACGGCTCTAACCACTCACCAAACCTAAGCAGGAGGTTCGGATCATGGCTATCGCCATTTTACCGCGAATGATCGCGGTACTCTACCTGAGAATGTCGTCCGACAAGCAGGACGCCAGCATTCCCGCACAGCGAGCGGCTCTGATCGCCTACGCCAAGAAGAAAGGCTACACGATCCTTCGCGAGTACGTCGACGAAGGGATCTCCGGCGACTCGGACGATAGGGAGGCATTCCTCCGGCTCCGGCAGGACGCAGTAACTCTACGAGACTTCGCGGTCGTGTTGTGCTGGGACATGGAGATCGGACAACATCGTCATGACTTCTCGACTTGGTTTCTGGTTCAAACCTCTCGAGGACGCGGGGATCGTTGTCGAGACCCCGGAAGGAGGTCGTCGACTAGGACACAATGCAAGGCCGGATCATCCTCGCGATGCAGCAGGAGATGCGGCACGAATTCCTCCGGACCTATCGCGAAACATATCGAGACCTCAACGGAGCAAAGGAGACCCGCGGAGTCGGAGGAGTGGCTCCGTCAGGATACAAGACCAATGGCGACGAGGTCGTCGTCGATCAATACTGGAAGCGATCATCCGGAGGATCTTTGTCCGAGTACCTCAAAGCCGACGCCTCCCTCCGGTCTGTGGCGATCCTTCTGAACTCCGAAGGGATCAGGTCTCGGAACGGCGGTCTGTGAGTGCGACGACCGTCCGAGACGTGCTCAAGGAACCGGAAGTACACGGGAGCCTATGTCCGGTTCTCGCGACAATGCGAAATCATTGCGTCCAGGCTGGCGAGATCGTTCCACGATCAAAAGCCGACAAGACAGTCCGTGTCGATCCTGATCGTCGAGAACCACCATGAGGCGATCGTCTCGGTCGAGGAGTTTGAAGCGGCCTGCTGGAAACTTGCCGGCAGCCAGAAGAAGACCACACCGGGGACAAAGGCAATACGTATTCTCCGGCCTGATCCGATGCGGCGATTGTGGTGGGTCGGTGAAGCCGGGCAAGCCGAAAATGACCGACGGCAAAAAGAGTACTTCTCTATTCCTGCGGAGCCTTCGCGATTAAGGGGAAGTCGGCTTGCCATGCCAACAGTATCTCAGTGGAGATGAAGCTCGTCCGTGCGGTCTCGGCGGATCGAGGAGGAGTATCTCGGAGAGGCGGCTATCGACCGGATCGAGAAGAAGCTCCGGAAGCGGCTCCTCGACGATCGTCGTCGTCAGTCTCGGAGGTCGACGTCGACCGCCTACGGAAGCGGATCAGCAATCTTGACCGGCAGATCGAGCAGGGAACCGAACGGATATTCTCGGCACCGGAGGAAATCGTCGAGACCCTCTATCGCAAGCTGGGCGATCTTCGGACCGAGCGGGACCGGCTCCGGCAGGAGGTCGAGGCGGCGGCCGGCGGAGGTCGACCTTGACGTCGAGGCGGTCGTCAAGGAGGCTCTCGGCTACCTCGGACCCTGGGGAAGCAGATCAGGAGGCCGATCCTCCGGATCGGCAGGAGCTATTCCGGCAGTTCATCGCACGGATCGAACTCCATTTCACCCACCGACAAGCCGGATCCAAGCAGAAGCATGACTTCTCGCATGGGACGATCTTCCTCCGGCCTGATCCGGTTCTTTCTATCATGTTAGGCATTTCCAGGAACTCCTCGGCGCCCAGTTCACCGAAGAGTTCCGCCGCCGCCGTCTGCTCAGCGTCGGCGTGTCCCTGATCAACAACGACGCCAACAAGCTCGTCCGCATCCGCCGGCTCGGGCAGTATCTCTCCGCTCGCCGCATCCGCATGAAGTCCGACTGTCCTTCCACCCGGCTCCTCGTCCACCAACTCCAGGAATTCCCCATCGGCGACCACGACGACGGCCCCGACGCCCTCGAGATGGCCATCCGCCTTGCCGCCGACATGCTCGCCCCCGTCTACAACGACGGCCTCGGCAACCGACTCCGTGTCTAGCCCCGGATCCTCCCTATCCCGATGTATTCCGCCTTTTCGTGCATTTCGTGTGTTTCGTGGTGACTCCCATGCCGCCTCTCAACCCCCAACCCCCCAACGCTCAAGCCCCAAGCCTCAACCCTCAAGCCTCCAATTCTTAGCCACCCTTCCTCCGGCTGGCCCGAACTTACGCGCACGTTCGTGATCGCAACTCGCAAACCAAGCATGAGTTGCAGCCGCGCGCCTCGCCCGACTCGATTCACGGAAACGTCGACTTGGCCAAAAAATCCGCTTAGAGCCTATCCCAAAACCGCCGGAGACTGGCTCATTTTGCGGAGTCTTCGGAGCAAAATGTGCCTGTCCCCTTCTCCTCGCGAGGTTTTGGATAGGCTCTTAGCCGCCCCGCTGCCCGACCGAAATCAACCTGGCCTGGACGGCTTGAAGACCTCCTCGACAGAGCGCGCTGCAACGGCCATGATAATACCAAACGGATGAACACCATCCAAAGAGCCTCCATCACCCCGACCGACTGCCGCCGCCCCTTGGGACAGAAATCGGAAGAAATCGCCACAAGCCTGGCCCACGGCCTTCGGCCGCAACCAGAAGCGGAAATTGGCGATTCGAGGAAGGCGGAGGAGAAAGAAGATGGTGGAAAGGAATATGAGGAGGATGAATTCCGTTTTCGATTTCAAGAGACCATCTTCTTTTTCTCTCATCTTCTTTTCTATCCTCCCAACCACTTCGTTTGCAAGGATTCACGGCAGAGGCGGGCAGGTGAAAACACGCGATCTCCTGGCAGCGTGGTGTTTTCTCGTTCTGTTCCGCAACGGCAGCGGAGGAGAATGCCTTGAGGCAAAGCTATCAGGAGGTCTTCTCTTCCTTTCTCTGCGTTATCCCGGGCTGTGCCACTTCCGAGCGCGATGCTGCGGCGTAATAACTCCCGTCCGCATCACCTGCCGCTCTTGTTTCGAAATTGCTTGACCTAGCGCCGCATCGACCACAATGACCCAGGTGAATGGACATGCGAACCTATGCCCACGGATCGGCAGCCAACTCCACGGCTCGACGCTCCGCAGCTCTTTGACAAAGCAGTTCTCAGTGCCTATCCCAAACCGTCGGGGACCGGCTCATTTGCGGAGTCTTCGGAGCAAAATGTGCTATCCCCTCGTGCAACTCCGTGTGAACAGCAGTCCCCTCCGCCCCGAGCGTCCATAATCCGGCTTTGCCGGCGACCTTTCCACCCAGAAGCCGTGGCCACCCGACGCCCTCACTTCTGAGAAATCGCGACTTTGGGCACCACACTCGCCGCGCCCTCATCCCTCATCCCTCATCCCTCATCCCTCATCCCTCATCCCTCATCCCTCATCCCTCCCCCCGCAGACTCCGGGTGGCCCGGGGCAAAGAGTCTTGGAAAATCGGCGCCCTTGTCCGCCACATCCACCCGCGCAACTCCTTCCACGCGACCATTTCCGGCCCTCCCGACGCGCGCACGGAGGCCGCTGAAAAAAGGGACTGGCTCGGCAGCTTGGGGTACTCTGCTGCGCAATGAGATAAGAGATGTTGCGGTGCCTGTCCATCTTTCGTCGCCCGAGTTTGGCCGTCGCCTTGCGAGCGGAACCAATCTGCCCTCGGACACCCGTTGCTCAAGCTGCCCGGCGCCGTGCATAATGGCCAAATATCTTCGACGACCACCCGCGAGGGCCCCCCGCCATGCAAATCTCCAAAGCAGTCATCACCGCGGCCGGCGAAAGCCAGCGCCGGCTTCCCCTGCAGCGCTTCGTCGATCTGGACGGCATCGAAAAGGCAGCCCTGGAGATCATCGTCGAGGAGGTCCTCTCCGCCGGCGTCGACGAGATCTGCGTCGTGGTCCGCCCCGGTGACGAAGGGCAGTATCGCGACGCGGCCGGCCAGTCAGGCCGCCATCTTGTCTTCGTCAACCAGCCCCAGCAGCGGGGCTACGGCGATGCCCTGTTCCGCTCCCGAGAGTTCGTCGCGGGCGAGCCGTTCGTCCACCTGGTAAGCGACCATCTCTACGTCAGCCACGAAGCCCGCCGCTGCGTCGCCCAACTCGTCGAGGTCGCCAAAGCGGAAGAGGCGTGCGTCTCCGCCGTGCAAGCGACCCGCGAGAGCATGCTGCCGTACTATGGCACCGTGGGCGGTCGGCGACGGGCCGGGCGGACCGATCTGTACCAGGTCGATCTCGTCGTCGAGAAGCCGACCCCGACCGAGGCGGAGCAGTCGCTCTTGGTCCCGGGGCTGCGTGCCGGACACTACCTGTGCCTGTTCGGGATGCACGTGCTGACGCCGGCGGTCTTCGAGCTCTTGGAACCGATGATCCACGATCGCCCCGAAGGCCCGGTGGGCCTCTCGCCGGCCTTGGCGGCCCTGGCCAGGCGAGAGCACTACCTGGCGCTGGAACTCAACGGCAGCCGGTACAACATCGGCATCAAGTACGGCATGCTCATGGCGCAACTCGCGCTGACCCTCGCCGGCGCCGATCGCGAGGAGATCCTTGCCAGGCTGGTAGAGCTGCTGGCCGGCCAGGCTTCCGCGGCCTGACGTTCCAGGGCACACTCCCGCAACCTCCCAGGAGCCCCAAGATGCCGGAGAGTCTCGTCCACGTGATCGCCAGCAGCGACCCCGCGGTCCGCAACGGGTCGCTCGAGGTTTTATGCAGCCCGATGACCGGGGCGCAGCTCGAGTCCGAGTGCCGCGAGCTGGATCGGTTTCGCCGCCAGAGCGGCAATCTCTACGAGCGGGTCCGGGCGCTGTTCTTCCTCAGCGCGATCTACCGCTACCACCTGCCGGCGAAACTTCCCGACGACGCCTACGGCCTGATCCCCTACCGCGGCCACGAGCACCTTCTGCGGCGGCGGTTCGATGAGGCTATCGACGAGTTTCTGGGGGCCGTCCGCCTCGGCGGATTAACCGACACGCTGGCCAGTGCGCTCGCCGCGGCCTACCATCAGTTGGCTTTTCAGACGCTGGCCGACCAGGTCCGGCGCAGCGTCCGCTCGGTGAGGGGCAACCAGTGGATGTTCCGTATGGGGCACCCCAGCGACCATCCCCTGAGAATACGCCCCGAGCTGCTTAACCGCCGCGACGGAGGCGAGTTGTATCCGGTGCTCTGGGAGCGGACGCCCGTGCGGATGGATCTCTCCCACAGCGCGTGGAGCGACATCTTTTTCCTGGGGATGGACTTCCCGGAAGGGGCCCGCGTCCTGAACATCTCCGTGGACCTCGGCGTCCGAGGACGCGACCCCCGGCCGCAGCCGCCGGTGGAAGTCTTCCTGCGGGTCATCTCCGAGCCGCTGCTGCGGCTGGTAAGCGTCGATCTGAAGGCCGCCGCCGAGATCCGCTGCCTCGCCGAGGTCTTCGACTTCGCCAAGGACTATCTCGGGCTGCTCAAGGCCGGCGTGATCGCCGCGGGAATTATCCCCGCCGGCTTGGAAGGCTCGGAGGAAAGCCTCGAGCAGGTCCTCACCCGCGTGGTGGGGCCCGGACTCGGGCTGGAAATCGTCACGAAAATCAACGATATCCCCAAGGGCTCGCGTCTGGCCGTCTCCACGAATCTCCTGGCGGCCTTGATCACTGCCTCGATGCGGGCCACCGGCCAGGTGCAATCGCTTTCAGGCACGCTCAGCGAATCCGAGCGCCGCACGGTGGCCGCACGGGCGATCCTCGGCGAATGGCTGGGCGGCTCCGGCGGCGGTTGGCAGGACTCCGGCGGAATCTGGCCGGGAGTGAAAATGATCTCGGGACGGCTGGCCGCGGAAGACGACCCGGAATGGTCCGTCAGCCGCGGTCGCCTTCTGCCGGACCATCATCTCTACGGTCCCGACGAGATCAGCCCTCGGACCCGGCAGTTGCTTCGCGACAGCTTCGTCCTGGTCCACGGCGGCATGGCTCAGAACGTTGGCCCGATCCTGGAAATGGTCACCGAAAAATACCTCCTGCGGTCGCGGGCCGCGTGGGATGCCCGCCGGCAGGCGATCCGGCTGCTGGACCGCATCGACCGTACGCTTCGCGAGGCGGACGTCCGCCAGTTGGCCGCCGCCACAACGGAGAATTTTTCAGGTCCCATCCAGACGATCATCCCCTGGGCGACCAACCACTACACCCAGACGCTCTTGGAGCAGGTCCGCGGCCGCTTCGGTCCGTCGTTCTGGGGCTTCTTGATGCTCGGCGGCATGTCCGGCGGCGGGATGGGATTCATTTTCGACCCCCTGGTCAAGTCCAAAGCCGCGGACGAGCTTCTGGAACTGATGCACTCCACGAAGCGCCGGATGGAACACGCGCTGCCCTTCGCCATGGAACCGGTGGTCTACGACTTTGCCGTCAACGATCACGGCACCGTTGCCACGATGCTCCAAGGAGGCCACCTCCATCTGCCGGCCGGCTACTATGCCTTGATGGCGCCACGATGGCTCGAGCGGGGCGTCCGGCAGATGCCCGAGGACCAGCAGGCCGAGGTCGCCCAGTTCGTTGCCGAGTCGAAACCGGATGGGCGACTGGCCGGCTCGACGCACGCCGTCCTCTCCGGCCTGTTTCCGGTAACCGCCCACGAGGATCGCGATAGCGAAGCCCTGAGGCGGCTCTTGGCCGAAAACGGCTTCGACGCCGAACTGCATGAGCAAATCCGCGCCGACCTGCGGGCCGGCCGGATTGGATTGGCACAGAACCGTCTCTCCGCCAGCACGCTGATCGAAGATGTCGCGCAGAACGACGTCATCCATGCCGAAAAGCCCTTGGACCGCCGGCTTCGTGCACTGGGCGAGCAGGCGATCTCTCAAGGGGAGGTTGCGGTGGTCAGTCTCGCGGCCGGCGCGGGCAGCCGCTGGACGCAGGGGGCCGGCGTGGTGAAGGCGCTGCACCCGTTCCACCGCTTCGGCAGCCGGTACCGCAGTTTCCTGGAAGTCCACCTGGCCAAGAGCCGCCGCACGGCGGAGCTTTTTGGGTGCGCCCCGCCCCATGTCGTCACCACCGGGTACCTCACCCACGACGCCATCGCCCGCACGCTTGCCGAGCACAACAACTACGGGTATCCCGGCGAGGTCGTCCTCTCGCGCGGTCGGTCGGTCGGGCTGCGGCTGATCCCCATGCCGCGCGATCTGCGGTTCGCCTGGGAGATGATGCCGCAACAGATCCTCGACGAGCAGGCGCAGAAGGTCCGCGACAGCCTTCGCGCCGCGTTGATCACCTGGGCCGAGGGCCACGGCGGCGGTTCGGATTACACGGACAACCTTCCGCTGCAGTGCCTCCATCCGGTCGGGCATTGGTTCGAGGTCGCCAACCTGTTGCGAAACGGAACGCTCGCCGCGCTCTGCCGCCGCCGCCCGCAGCTAAAAACGCTCATGCTTCACAACATCGACACCTTGGGCGCCGACCTCGACCCAACGCTTCTGGGCCTTCACACGGAACAGGGGACCTGCCTCAGTTTCGAGGTCATCCCGCGGCGAATCGAGGATCGGGGTGGAGGGCTGGGCCGTGTCAACGGACAGGTGCGGTTGATCGAGAGCCTGGCGATGCCCCGCGAAACGGACGAATTCGCATTGACCTTCTACAACTCGATGACTACCTGGATCGACGTCGATCGGTTGCTGCGGGTATTTGGGCTTTCACGCAACGAGCTGCTCAGCGAAGAGGCCGTCGCAACCGCCGTCCGCCGCACCAGCCTGCGATTGCCGACCTACATCACCTTGAAGGATGTCAAACGCCGGTGGGGTCATGGACAGGAAGATGTCTTTCCGGTCGCCCAGTTCGAGAAGCTCTGGGGCGACATGACGAGCCTTGCGCAAGTGGAGTGCAAGTTCATCGTGGTGCCGCGCGCAAGAGGACAGCAACTTAAGGAACAGGCCCAGTTGGACGGCTGGCTTCGCGACGGTTCGGCCGACTACGTGGACTCGCGATGCCTCTGGCAGTGAGACGAGACCCGGGCGGTGAGCACCGAAGAAACCAACCCGTTTCGCCCGTTGAGTTTCCCTGACCGTGGCCGCCGCCGGGTATGTCGAGTCGGCACTCCGAGCGGCCCTGGGCGGCCCGGGCCGCTTGAGCAATCAGAAGGCCGCGCGGCGCTCGCTGCGGTTCACGTTACTGAAGGTCCGATCTCTGACCTCGGACAGCGGCGGAAAAATCCCGCCGAATCGCAAAAGTTTTCTGAAGAAGACGTAACGGTTATGCCGATAATGCGGGCGACATCAGGTTGCAGAATCCAAACACACTCGTGGAATGGTCGTGTGGGGCGGGCGTTCCAGCCACCAATCGTGGCTTCCACCTCGACCAGCCCGGCGACGACCTGTTCCACGAACCGTGAGATCTGATTTCGTCGGGCGAATCGGAAAACCGCGCGAGGTGGCGGTCGCGCGGGGACCATTTCTGGGCAACCGGACCGAATTTGTACCCGCGGGGAGGCAAGGTGGTCTTCTTGAAGTTGGTTTGTCGGCTCATCTTGCGATCGGCACCTGTGTTGGCCTTCGCACCCTTATGGGGTTGCTCGTTGCTCCCCGACATCGCTCATCAACCGACACTCCACAACCCTTTCCCGCAGCTCTCGAAAGTCGCAGTCGCTCCATTCTTCAACCTCAGTTCGGAGCCAACCGTCGACGGCCGTCAGGTTGCGCTGGCTTACCAGAATGAACTTCAGCTTGTCCCGGGCTTCGAGGTCGTGCCGGTCGGGGTCGTCGAGCGCGCGATGCAGGACTATAAGGTCGCCCTGTCCGGCCCGCAGGAGGCTCGCCGATTGGCGCAAATGCTAGGAGTGGATGCGGTTGTAATCGGGGCGGTCACCGACTTCACGCCTTACTATCCACCACGTTGCGGGTTGCAGGTGGAATGGTATGCGGCCAATCCGGGCTTCCACCCGATCCCGCCTGGCTACGGGCTGCCCTGGGGCACACCGGAGGAGAAGGAAATCCCCGCGCCACTGGTCTTCGAGGCTGAGTTCGCACTGGCGAAGGAGCAGTTGAAAACCCAGTCGCCAAACTGCGGCAGCCCGATCATGGCGGATGGTGGAATGGCCAGCGCCCCGTCTGCTCCGAGTCCGGAGGGACCTTGGACAGCTCCGCCCCCGACCGCGACCGAAGCAACGGCTTCGCCCCCCAATCTCTTACCGCCCCACCCAACTGCCTCAGACAGCGCAAGCCTCCCTGTTGGCGGAGTACCCGGCCCGCCTCCCGGCTGGCCGGATCCTCGGGGCTTCGTACCACCCCCGCCAAGCCCGCAGCCTCCGACCTGTTGGCCAAGCGATGCCCCCGTTCTCAAGCACATGCAGACATATAACGGCCACGACGTCGAGTTTACCGAGGCCCTGGCAAGCTACTATTTCTTCCGTGACGATGCCCGTTTTGGCGGGTGGCAAAGCTACCTGCAACGCAGCGACGACTTCATCCGCTTCTGCTGTCACATGCACATCTGGGAAATGTTGGGGGCCCGAGGCGGAGCCGGAGAAACGCGAGTGGTGTGGCGGTGCTCCGGTGTCCGATAAGAACCTACGGAGCCCGCCACTCGCCACCGTAGCCTCGGGTAGGAGACCCTTGGGATGAGCCAAGATATCAACGTGCTGGCGCTCGTGAAAGGAACGGAGCGCTACGTGTTTCTCTACGATGATTCCAGTCGAGCCGAGACCTTGCGCGTCCTCGGCCGTTTCGCCTCCAATCCGGAGCTGAGTTTCACATGGTACGACGCGGCCGTGCTGAGCCAGAAAATCCGCCAGGAGAGCCAAGCCCAGGCAGTGCCGCAGCGTTTCAAGATGCCGGCTCCGACCGACAGCGACGAGTGGTTCTGACTGGTCTGACGAAAAAGTGACGAAAAAGGGGACAGGCACCGCAAGTAGTGGTTGGTGAATGAGACCGAAGAAGGTCTTGCGGAGCCAGTCCCCTTTTTCATCCCCCCAGGTTCTGACCGACGCCCCATGCAGACCGCCATTGGCCGATTCCTCCAGTACCTCCGAGTCGAGCGGAATGCCTCCGATCTGACCGTCAAGAGCTATCGCGAGGATCTGACCGCGCTGGTCGAATACCTCACCGATTCGCGAGAAGGAATCTGTCCGCGCCCGGGCGACATCACTGCGGTTGAATTGCGAGGCTACGTGGCGGCCTTGCACGAGGCAGGGTATGCCAAGACCACAATCGCACGCCGCCTGGCCTCCATGCGAAGCTTTTTCCGGTTCGGCCAGCGCGAGGGATGGGCCGGCGCCAATCCGGCAAAGCCGCTCCGGAATCCGCGCAAGTCGCGGACCCTGCCGCATTTCCTCTCAAGCGACGAACTGGGCCGACTGCTCCTGTCGCCGCCGGCCGATTCCCCGATGGGACTTCGCGACCGGGCCCTGCTCGAAACGATGTACTCCGCCGGACTCCGCGTGAGTGAGCTCGTCGGTCTGAACGACAGCGATCTCGATTTCTCCGCCGGAATCGTTCGCGTGCGGGGGAAAGGACGCCGGGAACGTCTCTCGCCGGTCGGCTCCTATGCCACGCGCGCCCTCAAACGCTGGCTGCACGTTCGCAGACTCCATGCCCGCGAGGCTTCCGGAGCGACTGCTCCAGTGTTTGTCAACAGGTTTGGACGGCGGCTTACTACCCGAAGCGTGGCTCGAATGCTGGAAAAATACCTCCGACAGACGGGACTTGATGCCCGCACAACGCCCCACTCGCTTCGCCATAGTTTCGCTACGCATTTGCTCGACCGGGGAGCCGACATCCGAAGTGTGCAGGAACTCCTGGGGCACAAGAGCCTGGTGACAACCCAAATCTACACCCACGTCAGCACGGCCGGGCTGCGTGAAGTCTATGAGAAAGCGCACCCACGAGCTCGCCACTCGGAGAGCTCGGTGGCAACGCGGGACGACAAATAGCATACGGAGAGCTTGTGAAAAAATGGGGCCGGCTCCGAGCCATGACAACGAAAACGCGGCAAATTCTGCTATCCGCGAGGTGCCTGTCCCAGTTTTTTCACAAGCTCAAAGTGGTGGCTGCGACCCTACCCGCACTACCACTCCGTGACTCTCTAACCGACTTCGCGCCAGTTAGACCAGTCCCTTGCGGACCGCCCAGACTGCAGCCTGGGTGCGATCGCTCACAGCGATCTTCCGCAGGATGTTCTGCACGTGTTCCTTGACGGTCTCGACGCTGATTTCCAGCGAACGGCCGATTTCCTTGTTACTCAGCCCCAGGGCCACGTGACGCAACACCTGGGTCTCGCGCTGGGTCAGCGGGACATCGTCGTCATCGATGACCTGGCGGATCTTCATTGCGCCGGCTACGCGGCGGAGCTCACCCGAACGGGAGGGCGACTCGCCCTGTGCCGCAGCGGTGATGGTGTCGATCAGTGCTTCGCGCGTGGAGCCTTTCAGGACGTAGTCGCTCGCGCCCAGCGCCACCGCCCGGGCAATGTACGTTGGGTTATCGTAAGTCGACAGCATGACCACCCGGCTTTCCGGAACCTTGGCACGCAGCTTCTCGAGTGTTGCCAAGCCGTCACCGTCCGGCATGCGGATGTCGAGGAGAATTACGTCCGGTTTTACCTCTTCCGCCTTCTCCACCGCTTCCTTACCGTTCGCAGCCTCCGCTACGATCTCGATGTCGGAGCCCGCCAACAGGCTGGCCAGACCGGTCCGAATGACCTCGTGGTCATCGGCGATCAGCATTCGAATGCTCATGGAACAGATTCTCCAATAAAAAAGTGGAAGCACAGCCGTTTCGTTGAAACCACCCGCGCCGCTTCGGTCGACGACCGTGCCCCCGTTCTCATCTTGGCTAGTTGGTGGGAAAGTGCTTCTCCGCTCTTTCGTAGTGCCACGTCCTAGGCAGATAACGGCCGGATCGGGTGGCCCCCCAAATCAATCATCCATCGTTGAATAGTAGTACATATTCAGAATGGTTTGAATTACCCAAAGTAACGCTTTAACCCCCCCGGTGCAGTGGCATTCGTGCGAAAAGTCATCCCTATCGGTGGTAAAGCGGTGAGCAACGAATTATGCAAATGCATGCTGCACCGGGGGATAGCGACGCCGTGACAAATCGACCCTCTCTTACGGACCGGTCAGAATAAGTCCAGGTGACTGAAAAATTTTTTCGCGAGACTCATCCTGGCCACTGATCCAACAGCAGCCCGGCCGCTTCGTGTCGTCAAGTATTAGGGGGGGTGCTATAGCCATTGGGTGGAATGGCTTGTTGAGATCCTCCTGTACAATTGGGTTTTTCAAGAGACTGATCTTGCCGGTCGGTCAGCAGTTTCCCCGCATTGGGAGCATCGATGCAACGTCCCCCCCTCTCGGAATCTGGCACTCGTCTCGCCGAGGTCGCCTCGAAAAGCATTCTGCTTCTGGACGGTGCAATGGGCACCATGATCCAGCGGCTGGCCTTCGGCGAGGGGGAATATCGTGGACGGATGTTTGCCGACCACGACCGGCCGCTGGGCGGATGCAACGATCTGCTTTCCATGACGCAGCCCGATGCGATTGTCGAGATCCACCGAGACTTCCTCGACGCGGGAGCCGACATCGTCTCCACGAACACCTTCAACGCCAATCGGATTTCGCTGGCCGATTACGGGCTGGTCGACCAGGTCCGCTCGATCAATGGTGCCGCCGTGTCCTGTGCCCGCTGCGCGATCGAACAGGTTGCTCGAGCCGAGCCTGAACGGCCGCGGTGGGTGGCCGGTTCGATCGGACCGACCAACCGCACCGCATCGCTTTCGCCCGACGTGAACGACCCGGGCTACCGCGCCGTCTCGTTCGACGACCTGGTCCGTGCCTACCGCGAACAGGTAGCCGCACTGGTCGAGAGCGGCGTCGATATCCTGCTGGCCGAGACAACCTTTGACACGCTGAATCTCAAGGCATGCCTTTTCGCCGTCCAGGACTACTTCGACCAGGTTGGGGCGCGGTTGCCGGTGATGGTTTCGGTGACGATCACCGATCGCAGCGGTCGGACCCTGTCGGGCCAGACCGTCGAGGCTTTCTGGATCTCGATTGCCCACTGCGATTTGTTCAGCGTCGGGATCAACTGTGCTCTCGGCCCGGAATTGATGCGGCCGTACGTCGAGGAACTGTCAGCCATCGCCACGGTCCGGACAAGCTGCCATCCCAATGCCGGGCTGCCCAACGAATTCGGCGGCTACGACGAGACCCCCCGGCAGATGGCGCGCGTCCTGGGCGAGTTCGCCGCCGAAGGATGGTTGAATATCGTCGGCGGATGCTGCGGCACCACGCCGGAGCATATCCGGGCCATTGCCGAGGCCGTGCGAGGCAAGCCGCCGAGGCGGGTCCCGCAACTCGAGCCGTACAGTCGCTACAGCGGCCTGGAGCCGCTCGTGCTGCGGCCCGAGAGTAACTTCGTCATGATCGGCGAGCGGACGAACGTGGCCGGCTCGCGCAAGTTCGCCCGGCTGGTCCGCGAGGGACAGCTCGAGGAGGCCGTCGCGATCGCGCGCCAGCAGGTGGAGAACGGCGCAAACGTCATCGATGTCAATGTGGACGACGGTCTATTGGATGGCGATAAGGTCATGCCGCAGTTCCTCAACTTGATCGCCGCCGAGCCCGACGTTGCGACGGTGCCCGTGATGGTCGATAGCTCCCGCTGGTCGATTCTGGAGGCGGGTTTGAAATGCCTGCAGGGCAAATCGATCGTCAACTCGATCAGTCTCAAAGAGGGCGAAGACGAATTCTTGCGGCACGCGAGGCTGGTCCGCCGCTACGGCGCAGCCTGCGTCGTGATGATGTTCGACGAAGAGGGGCAGGCCGTCACCGTGGAGCATAAGATACGCATCGCACGCCGCGTCTATCATCTCCTGACCCAAGAAGTCGGCATGCCGCCCGAAGACATCATCTTCGACCCCAACATCCTCACGGTCGGCACGGGGATGGAGGAGCACAACCGCTACGCCGTGAACTTCATCGAGGCCACGCGGCAGATCAAGAAGCTCTTCCCCGACGTGAAGATCTCCGGCGGCGTAAGCAACGTCTCTTTTTCGTTCCGAAGCAACGAACCGGTCCGCCGCGCCATGCACGCGGCATTTCTCTACCATGCTATCCACGCCGGGCTCGACATGGCCATCGTCAACGCCGGCCAACTCGACGTTTACGACGAGATTCCCAAAGACCTGCTCGAACACGTGGAAGACGTCCTCCTGGACCGTCGCCCCGACGCCACCGAGCGGCTCATCGCGCTGGCCGAGACGATCCAAAAAGAGGAGGTTTCCGAGAGCGAGGCTCAGGCCTGGCGCCAGTCGCCAGTCGAGCAACGCCTCGGTCACGCGCTGATCAAGGGAATCGTCGAGTACATTGAGGAGGACCTCCGAGAGGCGAGGCAGAAGTATCCTTCCTGCCTGTCGATCATCGAGGGCCCGCTCATGGACGGCATGAAGATCGTCGGCGACCTGTTCGGCTCGGGCAAAATGTTTCTTCCCCAGGTCGTCAAAAGCGCGCGGGTGATGAAAAAGGGGGTGGCGTACCTGATGCCGTTTATGGAGGCGGAAAAGGACCAGACCGCGACGGCCGCGATGACCACACGCGGCACGATCGTGATGGCCACCGTCAAAGGCGACGTCCACGACATCGGCAAGAACATCGTCGGCGTGGTGTTGGCCTGCAACAATTACCGGATCGTCGACCTGGGGGTGATGGTTCCCGGCGAGACGATTCTCAAAGTGGCGATCGCGGAAGGAGCCGACATGATCGGCTTGAGTGGGCTGATCACGCCGAGCCTGGATGAAATGGTCCACGTTGCCAAAGAGATGCAGCGGCAGGGCTTTAACATCCCGCTTCTGATCGGCGGTGCCACAACCAGCGCCAAGCATACGGCGGTGAAGATTGCGCCGGCCTACGGCCACATCACCGCCCATGTGCTCGACGCCTCGAAATGCGCGGGCGTGGTCGAGCGTCTCATGTCGCCCACGGGACGCGAGAAGTTCGCCGAGGAGAATCGGGCCGAGCAGCAGAGGCTCGTCGAGGTCTACCAGCAACGCCTGGCGGTCAATCTCGTGCCCTACCGCGAGGCGCTCGCCCGGCGACTGCCGAGCGACTGGGCCTCGCTCGATATCCCCGTGCCGGCGTTCACCGGCATTCGCGTTTTGGACGCGTTTCCGCTTGAGGAACTGATCGGCTACATCGACTGGTCGCCGTTCTTCCAGGCATGGGAGCTCCATGGCAAGTACCCCCGGATCTTCGAAGACCCTGAAATCGGGCCCCAGGCCAGGCAACTGTTCGACGACGCCCGTCGGCTCCTGGATCGCATCGTCCAAGAAAAGCTCCTGACAGCCCGCGGCGTGTACGGCTTCTGGCCTGCGGCCTCGGTCGGCGACGACATCCTTGTGTACAACGACGCGTCGCGGCAGGAAGAGATTGCCCGGTTCCATACGTTGCGCCAGCAGTGGCAACGCAAGGGGCAGGACCACTTCCGATCCCTTGCCGACTACATTGCCCCTCTGGAAAGCGGAAGGACCGACTATCTGGGCGGATTCGTGCTGACTGCCGGCCACGGTGCCGCAGACCTCGTCCACAAGTTCGAGGGGGACCATGACGACTATGGGGCCATCCTGGTCAAAGCCCTTGCCGACCGCTTGGCCGAAGCATTCGCCGAGCGACTGCACAAGACAGCCCGCGACATGTGGGGATACGGTGCGAGTGAAGGTCTATCGGCCGAGGACTTCATTCGGGAAAAATATCGGGGGATCCGGCCCGCCGCCGGATACCCGGCCTGTCCCGATCACACCGAGAAGTGGGTGCTATTCCCCCTGTTGAACGCTGAGGAAAACACGGGCGTATGCCTGACCGAATCGCTGGCAATGGAACCGGCGGCCTCGGTCTGCGGCCTTTACTTTGCCCATCCTCAAGCCCGGTATTTCGCCGTCGACCGGATCACGCGCGATCAGGTCGAAGACTATGCTCGCCGCAAGGGGATGAAGATCGTCGAAGTGGAGCGATGGCTCGGGCCAAACCTCGGGTACGACCCGGAGTGACCGGTTCTTGCGAGTGTTATCAATCGGTCATGAAGGGGGTTTTGTGGGCATTGCAGAGCCACGCTCCTAACGGTGCGAATGGAAATTTCCCGGGACCACCTTTGGCCCCTTGAGTAGTCGGGTGGATAGCCGCTATACTACAACGCTTTATGACCTTTGAGATCGGAAAGCGTAGTTAGCCATGAAGATTCGAGCCAGCGTCAAGCGGATCTGCGAAAACTGCAAGGTCGTTCGCCGGCGGGGAGTCGTTTTCGTCGTGTGCAGCAACCCCCGCCATAAGCAGCGCCAGGGTTGATCCGAAGCGGGGGTTGATAGAGGTTGGTGCAGGCCGGATGGTTGTGGTCCGCGTCTGGCGGACGTAGACGGTTGTGCTGAGGTCGCGACAGGGAGCATTCAGGTATGCCGCGTGTACTAGGTGTTGACATTCCCAATGACAAACCCACGGTGGTTGCCCTGCAGTATCTGTATGGGGTGGGGGCCCGGATCGCTCACGACCTCTGTCACCGCACGGGAATCAATCCCCAGGCGCGGGCTCGCGAGCTCCGCGAGGACGAGCTGGCGCGCCTCACGGCGCTGCTGGACAAGGACTACACGGTGGAAGGCCAGTTGCGTCGTCAAACCGCGCAGAATATTGCCAGGCTCCGCGACATCGGCTGTTACCGCGGCCTTCGCCACCGGCGTGGGCTTCCGGTCCGCGGGCAGCGGACCCGCACGAATGCCCGCACGCGGAAAGGCCCCAAGAAGACCGTGGCGGGGAAGAAGGGCGTCAAGGATCTTCGCTAAGCGGTGCGGTTGCCGCGAAAGCGCGGCATCGCAAGCCCGTCAAACCGAGTCAAATCGCATTGTTTGTTGTTCGAGGAGTTTCGCACGGTGGCCAAGTCATCTTCGGGTTCGGGTGGTTCCAAGCGTCGCAAGACGCGGCGCAACGTGGCTGTGGGCGTCGCGCATATCAAGGCGACCTTCAATAATACGACGGTAACGATCACCGATACCAAGGGCGATACGCTCTGTTGGTCGAGTTCCGGGACGAGCGGCTTCAAGGGAAGCCGCAAGAGCACTCCCTTCGCGGGCCAGATGGCCGCGCAGCAGGCGGCCGAGAAGGCGATCAAGTTCGGCGTCAAGGAAGTGGATGTTCGAGTGAAGGGCCCCGGCAGCGGACGGGAGAGCGCGATCACCGCCCTGCAGGCTGCCGGCCTGACGATCAAGTCGATTGAAGACGTAACGCCGTTGCCGCACAACGGATGCCGGCCCAAGAAACGCCGCCGCGTCTAAGCGACCACGGGCGTCGCCCGGGCAGGGACCGGTCGGCCGCGTAGAGCCGGTGCAGGGCCCGACGCCCCGACCCATCGCATATTCGAGATACTTTTGTTTTGGAGTAAGACTTCTTATGGCCTGTAACACAGGACCCGTCTGCCGCATGTGCCGCCGCGAGGGGATGAAGCTGTTTCTCAAGGGCACGCGATGCGATACCGACAAGTGCGCTGTCGAACGCCGCCCGACGCCCCCGGGCATGCACAACTATCGCCGCGGCAAGCTGACCGACTACGGCGTCCACCTTCGCGAAAAGCAGAAGGTGAAGCACTATTATGGCGTGCTGGAAGCCCAGTTCCGCCGCTACTTCCAGTTGGCCGAGCGAACCACGGGCAATACGGGCAAGATGCTGATGGGCCTCTTGGAGCGCCGTCTGGACAATGTCGTTCACCGGCTGGGGTGGGGGCTGTCCCGCGCCCAGGCTCGGCAGGTCGTTCGTCACGGCCATATCCTGGTAAACGGGCGCCGGGTGGATATTCCCAGTTACCTTGTCCGCGCCGGCGACGTGATCACGGTGAAGAACCGGCCGAAGAGCGTGCAACTCGTCCAAGCGAGCATGGCCGAGTACGGTCGCGACGTTCCCGAGTTCCTCAACCGCGTTGACGGCCCGCAGCCGGAAGGCCACGTGCTCCGTTTGCCCGAGGCGGAAGACGTTTCCATCCCGGTCGAGGTGAACCTGATCGTGGAAATCCTTTCCAGGTAGTGCCGGACGCGACGTATCAGGCGATCAACACTTTCATCGGAGGATTCCAATGCGAATTCGATGGCGCGGACTTGAACTGCCGAGTCAAGTGGCGTGCGAGAAGCAGTCGCTGACGCCGACCTACGGCAAGTTCTTCGCTGAGCCGTTCGAGCGGGGGTTTGGTGTGACGATCGGCAACAGCCTCCGCCGCATCATGCTTTCCAGCCTCGAAGGCGCGGCGATCACGCGGATCAGACTCCAGCATGCCCAGCATGAGTTCACGACCCTGCCGGGCGTCGTGGAAGACGTCACCGACATCGTGCTGAACGTGAAGTCGCTGGTCGTCAAGAGCTATACCGACCATGCCCACGTGCTGCGGATCGAAAAAAACACCCGCGGCGTCGTCACCGGAGCCGATGTTCGCACCGACGACCAGACCCAGGTGATTAACCGCGACCACGTCATCGCCACGCTTACCGATGACGTCCCCTTCTCCATGGAGTTGGTCGTGGAGACGGGCCGCGGATATTTCCCGGCCAGCGAACAGGGCGAACAGGTCCAGGAGATCGGCACGATTCCCATCGACGCCGCCTTTAGCCCGGTGGTGCGGGTCCGCTACGAGGTGGAAGAGACCCGTGTCGGTCAGAAAACCAACTACGACAAGCTCACCATGGAAATCTGGACCAATGGTTCGATCAGTCCGGAGATGGCCTTGGTCGAGTCGGCGAAGATTCTCCGCAAGCATCTCAATCCTTTCGTCCAATATCAGGAGCTCGGCAGCCGCGTGTATTCCGAAGGCCGCTCCGGGATCATGGGCGGAATCGATCCTTCGATCGAAAACAAGCTCAACCTGAGCCTGTCCGATCTGCACCTTTCGGTGCGGGCCTCCAACTGCCTCGAGTCGGAAAACATCAATACGGTTCGCGACCTGGTTGTACGGAGTGAGGACGAATTGCTCGAGGTCCGCAACTTCGGCGAGACCACCCTGAACGAGGTTCGTGAAAAGCTGTCCGATCTCGGCCTGCGCCTGGGGATGCGGATCCCGCCCGCAGCGACCGGGTCGTCGTAGCCTGCCTCGGCCCGCCCCGTTCCACAAAAAGCATACCCGATTACCTGGTAAGAACCATGCGACACCGAAAACGAGGCCGCAAATTCGGCCGCAATCCGAATCACCAGCGCGCCCTTCTGAGAAACCTTGCCAGCGCACTGATCCTTACCGAGCGGGACAGCGAGGACGACGACAACGCGCCGAAGGCCAAGGGACGTATCGTCACCACGGTTCCCAAGGCGAAAGAGGTGCGGCCACTCGTCGAAAAGTGCGTCACGATTGCTCGCCGCAGCCTCCGGCACCAGGAAGCCGCCGCAGAGTTCGGTCCCAATGCAGATCGCCATACCGATAAGTGGCGAGCCTGGCGGGAAAGCCCGAGGTGGCATGAGTGGAACCGGGCGATTGCGCCGGTCGTTGCGGCCCGCCGTCGCGTCCTCCAGCTCCTTGGCGACAAGAAGGCGGTCAAGGTCCTCTTCGACGAGATCGCTCCCCGCTTTGCCGACAGGCCGGGTGGCTACACCCGGATCCTCCAGTTGGCCACCCCCCGGCTCGGCGATGCCGCGCCGCGCGCGATCCTCGAGTTCGTCGGTGTCCACGACCGCGTGCAGCGGAAGGTGGAAAAACCGGCCTTCGAGGCTGCGGCGGAAACCGAGGAGGCGGTGAAAGGGGCCCCGGTCGCCACCGTCACCAAACCTGAGGAGATCGGCGAGCAACCGGCGTCTGGCGACACGGGCGAGGCACCGGCCGAAGGCAAACCGCAGGCCTAGTGCTCGAGCAATCTTCCTTTGACGGGTGTAGCCGAACTCGTGAGAGCTCGTGGCCAGAAGTCTCACGACTTCCGCTACCCGCCACTCCAACTTTGACGGAGCACTAGTCGGAGTCGTGGCACTTCGAAGGACATCATCGGAGTCGTCGGATGGGTCGCAACGCCCCGGCTTCGACTTCACGCTGCATATGCGGCAGCTATGCGTCGATGCGGCAGTCCGCCTCCCGGAGTTGCGCCATATCGACATGACTCGCGTTGCCGTCGGGTTCTGCCAGACCCGCAGTATCGCGCGCCACGGAGTGTATGCCTCGCTGACTCCTCTGCGCTTCTCGGGCGGCGTCCCGCACGCGGTGCGCCGCGGCCGGAAATGGCGGATCCAGCGAGTTTGCGACGAGGCGGGGCGCGAGATGCTGTATCTCCTGAACTTCTACCTCCCGCGTTTTCTGGACCTCGCCTTTCGCGAGAAGATCGTTACCGTTTTCCACGAGCTCTGGCACATCGGCCCGAAGTTCGATGGCGATCTCCGCCGCTTCGGTGGGCGCTGTTATGCCCACAGCGGCTCGCAGAAACGCTACGACGCCTGCGTCTCGGCATTGGCCGACCGCTGGCTCGCCCGGGAGCCGCCCGAGCAGCTCTACGATTTCCTCCGTTGTGATTCCCACGAGCTGGTCAAGCGATTCGGCCATATTTACGGCCGAAGAATATCGACGCCCAAGATCATTCCAGCCGATTGAACCTGGGGTGATGAAAAAGGGGATTGGCTCCGCAAGACTCTGCATCGTCACTCGCGTCAATCTCCTATCACTTGCGGTGCCTGTCCCCTTTTTCATCAGGCCGGACTGAACCTGCCCTTACTCGCCGACACGCGAAGAACGGCGGCGAGCCTTCGACTTCGGAGCATCGCCATCGCTTGCGGTCCGCGGCTTCGGCGTGCGAGCGCCGATTTCTTCTCGCCAGCGTGCGAGCCGACCGTGCAACTCCTTCACCTTCTCCGGATATCGATTGGAAAGCTCGCTTTTCTCGCCCCGATCCTCCTTCAGATTGTAGAGTTCCAAACGGCCGTCCTCGTAGAACTCCATCAGCTTCCAGTCGCCGATGCGGACCGCGCTGGCCGGAGTGGTCCGCCAGGTCCCGCCGCCGGCGCCGAGATAGCCGGGAAAGTGCCAGTAGAGAGCGTTGCGCTGAGACGCTTCCCCCCCCAGCAAGAGTTCCAGATAGCTGGTGCCGTCCAGCGGATAATTCTCCGGCGGCGTCGCCCCCGCAAGCTCCAGGAGGGTCGGGTAGAGATCGACGCTATTGATCGGCACGTCGCATATCGAGCCGGCCGCGATGCGACCGCTCCAGCGGAAGATGTACGGCACTCGAATTCCACCCTCGTAGAGCATCCCCTTCCCGCCGCGTAGCGGCGCGTTGTCGGTGATTTCACCTCCTTGGATCCCTTCACGATCGTATCCTCCGACGCCGCCGTTGTCGCTTGTGAAGATGACCAGCGTCTTGTCTGCAAGCTTCAATTCCTCGAGCCGAGCGATGATCCGGCCTACGCTTTCATCGAGGCTGGCAATCATCGCTGCGTAAGTTGGATTCTGGTGGCCGTCCGCCGGCGGCTTCTCCCGGAAGTGGCGGATCAACGGTTCTTTCGCCTCCAGCGGCGTGTGGACGGCAAAATGGTGGACGCAGAGCAGAAAAGGCTCGCTGTGGTGCTCGTCGATGAACTCGACCGCCCTGTCCGTCAGGAAGTCGGCCAGGTAATCCTCCGGCGACGTGTCCGCGCGGGGATCCGTTTTGAACTGGAAATGCCGGCCCATGCTGACGATTGCCTCGTCGTAACCCTGGTGCTTCGGATGATAAGGACCGCTGCCCAGGTGCCACTTTCCGAACAGCCCGGTGACATATTCGGCCTGTTTCAGCGCTTCGGCATACGTGGTCTTTTCGAGAGCCAAGTCCGACACGTTGTCGACGGGCCGAAGCGGGCGGCTCCGCCAGTTGAATCGCTCGATGCTGCCCACCGTGTAGATACCCGTCCGCGGACAGTACTGGCCGCTGGCCATGGCGGCCCGGGTCGGCTGGCAATTCGGCCCGCAGCTATACCCGCTCGTGAACCGCATTCCCTCGGAGGCCAGGCGGTCGATATGGGGCGTTTCGTAATACTTGCTTCCGTAGCAGCCAAGGTCGGTCCAGCCAAGATCGTCGGCGAGAATCACGACCACGTTCGGCTTCTGCGGCTCGGAGCTGGCCGCACCGCTGGCAAACAATAGTCCAAGTACGCTGGCAGTCCACGCAATTCGTATCATGGCATTTCTCCTGGTGTTGGCAAAGACAAAACGGCCAGCATTTGCCGCACCACCGCTCCCGGATCGGCGGCCCGAGTAATCGCTCCGCTGACAGCCACGCGGCATAGCCCCGTGGATAGCACCTCCGGCAGGTTCTCCAGCGTGATGCCGCCGATGGCAAACGCGGGAAGTCGGATCTCGTCCGCCACCGTTCTGGCCAGTTCCAGTCCTGGAAACTGCTCGAAATGCTTGGTCCCCGAAGGGAATGTCGGCCCCACGCCGATGTAGTTCGCACCCTCGAGCACAGCCTGGCGGGCCTGATCGATCGAGTGCGTCGACAGACCGACGAGGAGGTCCGGTCCGACGATCGCTCGTGCGTCCTTTACCGAAAGCTCCTCTTGGCCGACGTGGACCCCGTCGGCACCGCAGAGCACCGCCAGGTCCGGCCGATCGTTCATGATGAACAGCGTGGCCGTCGAGCGAGTGATTTCGCGAAGCAACCGGGCCCGCTCGAGCAGCCGGCGGTCGTCGAGCTCCTTGTCACGAAGCTGCAATGCATCAACACCGGAGCGGACGAGCGTTCGGACGGTTTCTGCAAACGCATCTTCTGACGTGCCCCCATCAACCAGCACGTACAGACGGACGCGCGCGAGCCGCTCGGCACTCGCCGACGTGATCTCCACAGCCCGTTGGAGCGTATAAGCACGGTAACGAAGTTGCTCGCACGAGATCGGCACGTTCGACGCCAGCAGCTTCCCGTACTCCTCCAGGCTCCGCAGGGATTCCTGCAGGCGGGCGAAGTTCGCGGCCAGGATGCCCGCCATACCCACGCGTCGGTACTCCGTAGGCGTCGCGAGGCTCGTCCCCACGTCGGCGAGCGTCTCCCGCGCCAGCAAACGCCGGCCGATTGGCACGCCGGCCAGCGCTGCCGCGATATCGTGGCGAAACCGCTTGAACTGCTCCGTCAGGTGACGATCATCCAGAACGAAGCGGACGTAGTCCTCCAGCACTCGCAACGCCTCGCGCGCTCGGTTCGCTCCGGCATCGAGCACCCGCAGCAGCGACACTTCTTGAATTGCCGCATCACGCGACTCGCGCACCAAGGACGGTTGCCTTGTGGCGCCCTGCGAGTTGGATATCGTTTCTTCGGAACTCGCAACAAGCGGACTGCCCGAAGGCGGTCTTTCAGGCGGTCGCGGACCGGGAGGCGGCTGCTCGTCGTAGGGTAGCGGCTCTGCGCTTACCGTGAGCGGTTCGGTGCTATGTCCATACTGCTGATGGATTTCGTCCTCCAGGCGGCTTGGGTCCAGCCCCTGGCCCCGCAGCCACTGGGCCGTCTCGTGATTTCCGGCGGACAGGCCCAGCAGAAGGTGCTCCGTGGCGAAGACGAGAGACTGCTCGAACCCTCGCATTCGGCGTTTGGCGACTGTAAGCGACGCCTTCACTTCCGGAGAAAGCGGTGGTAGTTCCGCCAGCGGGTTCTCCGCGAAGTAGCCGCTTGACGGCTGGCAATCATCCTCCATAGGGGGGCGAAGCTCCGGCCACTGCTGGCGAATCCGATTCGCGTCGATCCCGTGACGAGATAGCATCGCCGCAGCGCGGCACTCCGTCTCGGCCAATAGTCCCAGAAGCAGGGCAGGGGCCGATAGCTCCCCTGCGAGCTCGCCCGTGGACCAGCGCGCGGCCCAGATTAGAGCACGTCGGGCACCGGAAGTGAATTCGTACTGCATACCCGCCCAGTATAGAACAGGACGCCGAGAGCAGGGAAGGATTTGTGCACGAAAATATAGACAAGGTGGGGATAGCAGTGAAACTTGTCGCGTCCCGAGGGGCTGCCAGTATGCCGTGTTTGTGGAAGTGTCGCGAATGGTGGATTAGGCGGTCTCGACTTGCCTTGACGGAAAAACGGGGACAATTCCAGCAAGCGTCCGGCAGACATTGGCGGCCGGAAGTCGTTCCCCTGAGCCAGCTTTCACCGACTCCCCGCTCTCCGGTCGTCTGCCGCGCTAGCGGCCCTCTGCGATGGCCATGGCGTGGTTCCAAGCATAAGTTCTTTTTTGGCAACGCGATGCGTCGTTTCTTGTTGCCTTGATCCTCCCTGTTCCGAAAGCTACAATTCGGTGGGTAAGGTAGCCCGAATGATCACGGAGTCAAGGAGGAGCGAGGTCATGGGTAGGATGCCGTGGGGAGTATACCTGTGGCCGGGACTGCCTCAGCTCTGGAAATACGGAGCGTGGCAGCATCTGGCCGCGGCCGTCGTGTTTGCCTTGCTGCTGAATCTGGCGATTCTCAGCACGTTTCTCTGGAGTGAACTGTTGTCTCCGGGGGTACGTAATTTAGCTTGGCTAGCGGTGTTCGTGATTTGGGTAGTTTCGGCGGTTTTATCCCTTCGGTTCAGCCGCGGTACGCAGGATGAACACGGCCCCGCGAACGACCGGTTCTGCGATGCACAAGAGCACTATTTGAGAGGGGAATGGTTCGAGGCGGAGCGGTTGCTGAATGCCGAGATCCATCGGAACCCCCGCGACGTGGATTCGCGCTTGATGCTGGCCACGCTGATGCGGCATACTCGCCGCTTCGACGAGGCGACTTGGCATCTTGACCGGCTCCACCGGTTCGACGGTTCCGAAAAGTGGGCTCTGGAGATTCAGCGGGAATGGGAATTGCTCGCGGAGGCCCGGCGAAGCTCGCCGGAGCCGCCGGAAGAAGCAGAGGTCCCGGCATCAGCTCCCGTGGACGCCGCAGCCTGACGACTCCTCGCGAAACCCGAGACGATTTTTTTGAGTAAGGGCGAGGGCGGAACAAAGTGAAGGCGTGGTTCAGAACTCGGGATTGGTTCCCGTCGGAAACGGAGAACGGCGATCGGGCCGTCCCCGTTTCTGAACCACGCTGAACAGAAAGACCAACCGGAGAAGAACGATATGTATGAACGATTCACGGACCGCGCCCGAAAGGTGATGCAACTGGCCAACCAGGAGGCGCAGCGGTTCAATCATGAATACATCGGGACCGAGCACATCCTCCTGGGGCTGATCAAGGAAGGCAGCGGGGTCGCGGCCAACGTGCTGAAGAACCTCGACGTCGATCTGCGAAAGATCCGCCTGGAGGTCGAGAAACTCGTCCAGAGCGGTCCCGATATGGTCACGATGGGGAAACTCCCCCAGACTCCCCGGGCGAAAAAGGTCATCGAGTATTCCATGGAGGAGGCCCGGAACCTCAATCACAATTACGTCGGCACGGAACATATCTTGCTGGGCCTGTTGCGGGAACAGGAAGGCGTGGCGGCACAGGTGTTGATGAACCTCGGCCTGAAACTGGAAGAGGTTCGCGAAGAAGTTCTCAATTTGCTGGGGCACGGAATGGAAGGGGCAGAAGGATCAGAACGTGGCGGCGCCGGCGGCGGCAGCGGCGGCAGCGGGGAACCGCAACGCGGCAAGTCCAAGACACCCGCTCTGGACAGCTTCGGTCGTGACCTGACCGAACTGGCCAAGCAGGGCAAGCTCGACCCGGTAATCGGCCGGGAAAAAGAGATCGAGCGCCTGATGCAGATCCTCAGCCGCCGGACCAAGAACAATCCGGTTCTGCTGGGTGAGGCGGGCGTCGGCAAGACCGCCATCGTTGAAGGGTTCGCCCAGCGCGTAGTCGAAGGCAATGTCCCCGAGTTGCTCATCGATCGCCGTGTCGTGGTCCTCGACCTGGCGATGATGGTCGCCGGCACGAAGTACCGCGGCCAGTTCGAGGAGCGGATCAAGGCGGTGATGAACGAGGTCCGCAGGGCCAAGAACACGGTCCTCTTCATCGACGAGTTGCACACCCTGGTCGGCGCCGGCGGCGCCGAGGGTGCGATCGACGCCTCCAACGTCCTCAAGCCGGCACTCTCTCGCGGCGAGATCCAATGCATCGGCGCGACCACGCTCGACGAGTACCGCAAGTACATCGAAAAGGACAGCGCCCTGGAGCGGCGGTTCCAGATGGTGATGGTCGAGCCGTCGAGCAAACCCGAAACGGTGGAGATCCTCAAGGGGCTCCGTGATCGCTACGAAAAGCACCACCACGTCCAGATCACCGACGATGCCATCGAGGCATCCGTCGAGCTGTCGAGCCGCTATATCACCGGCCGCTGCCTGCCGGACAAGGCGATCGACGTGATCGACGAGTCGGGTGCCCGCGTGCACCTCAAATCGATGACCCGCCCGCCCGATCTCAAGGAGATCGACGAGGAGGTCGAGCGGCTCAACAAGGAGAAGGAGGAGGCGGTCGCCAACCAGGACTTCGAGAAAGCGGCGGCCCTGCGCGACCAGGCCGACAAGCTTAAGAAGAAGAAAGCCACGATCACCCGCGAGTGGCGCGAGAAGTCGCGCGAGGCCGACGGGGTCGTCGACGAGGAGGTAATCGCCGAAGTCGTCTCCAAGATGACCGGCATCCCGCTCACCCGCATGACGGTCGAAGACTCGATGCGCTTGATGCGGATGGAGGAAGACCTCCACAAGCGCGTGATCAGCCAGGACGAGGCGATCAAGTCGATCTCCAAGGCCGTGCGGCGCAGCCGCAGCGGCTTGAAAGATCCCAAGCGGCCCACCGGCTGCTTCGTGTTCGCCGGCCCTACCGGCGTCGGAAAGACCTTGTTGGCCAAGGCGCTGGCCGAGTTCATGTTCGGCGACGAAGACGCCCTGATCCAGATCGACATGAGCGAGTACATGGAGAAGCACAACGTCAGCCGCCTCATCGGCGCGCCTCCGGGCTATGTCGGTTACGAAGAGGGCGGCCAGTTGACCGAAAAGATCCGTCGCCGGCCGTACGCGGTCGTCCTGCTCGACGAAATCGAAAAGGCCCACCCCGACGTCTTCAACATGCTCCTGCAGGTCATGGAGGAAGGGCGCTTGACCGACAGCTTCGGCCGCAACGTCGATTTCCGCAACACGATCCTCATTATGACCACCAACGCCGGGGCCGAGGCGATCAAGAACGAGGCGGCGTTCGGATTCCAAAAACCCGACAGCGATGCCAGCTACGACAGCATGAAGACTCGCGTCAACGAGCAGATCGAGAAACACTTCCGTCCGGAGTTCCTCAATCGTATCGACGACGTGATCGTCTTCCGCCATCTCACCGAGGGCGATCTCGGGGAAGTGGTCGAATTGGAACTGGGCAAAGTCCGCGAGCGTCTGGGCGAGCGCGGGCTGACGCTGGTCCTCGCCGACGAGGCCAAGCAGTTCCTCATCAAGAAGGGTTCCAACCTCGACTTCGGTGCCCGGCCGCTGCGCCGCGCCATCGAGAACTTCGTCGAGGATCCGCTCTCCGAGGAGTTGCTCAAAGGCGAATTCCAGGGAATGGATACGATCACCGTCGAGGTGAAGGAGATCGGCGGCAAGAAGCAGTTGACCTTCAAAGGCACGAACAGCCCGCACCACGAGGAGGCCCATCCCGTCGGCGCCGCTCACGGCGAGTCGTCGGAAGGAACCTCCTCGATCTGACCGCAGACTGGCGAACCGCATGAGAAGCAAGAAGCCCGCGGGTCTCTGATCCGCGGGTTTCTTCGCTTCATTTCTTCCGCCGGTAAACGCGAACCCAGTCGGCGTGTCGGCTTGCGCCGTCTACCGCGACGCCGATCGCCGGAGGCCCGAGGTTTTGGGACAGCCGCCGGGACCACCCTGTTTTCGGCCCGCCTGTTTGCCGTTAGAATGGTTCCACGTGATCGTTCACGGCTAAGAGCCTGTCCCAAAACCGTCGGGGACTGGCTCATTTTGCGAAGTCTTCGGAGCAAAATGTGCCTGTCCCCTTCTCCTCGCGAGGTTTTGGGATAGGCACGAAGAAGAGCACCATGATCGAAGGAGATGCGCGATGAAGGTCTTGTTGCGGGTGATGCTGCCGTCGATCCTCGTCCTCGCGATTACTGCCGGAGCATCTGCCCAGTGGCGGGTGTGGACCGTTTCCGAAACACGTCGCGTGCTGCGCGAAGATCTGCCGGAAAACGGCGTTGCCGTGCGCTTGGGTACGGCCAAGAACGAATGGGAGAGCTTCCAGGTCCTCATGCGATCCGATTCGCCGGTCAAAGGGGTTACTCTCGAGCCGGGAGACTTGGCCGGTCCGAATGGTGCGGTGATCCCGGCCGGCGAAGCCCGGCTTTACCGCCAGCACCAACTGCACATCACCGTTCCCACCCATCGCAACGAGGAGTTCAAGCCCGGCTGGTATCCGGATCCCCTCATCCCGTTCCGGCACCCGCTCAGCGGCGAGCCGCTCCCCGACGCCCGCTTTTCGGCTGTGCCGTTCGATCTGCCCGCCAACGAGACGCACGGGTTCTGGGTGGACGTGAGGGTGTCGGCGGATGCCAAAGCAGGCGTGTACCGCGGCACGTATCGCCTGATCGATGGCGGTGGCAAAGCCGTGGAGATCCCGGTCGAACTGACGGTTTGGGATTTTGCTCTGCCCGATACACCCTCGCTGAAGACCGCTCTCGGTTCGCCGGCCGATCGGATGCGAGGCTACTATGCCCGGCGGGCCAAGGAAGGCAAGGAAAACGAGCCCGCCGACTGGGATGCCGTCGAGCGCCAGGTGGCCGAGTTGCTGAGCCGCCACGGCATCAACGCGACACCTCCCCGCGGGTGGCTCACCCCGGAAGCCCAGGCTGACGGAAGCTATCGGATCCCGGAGGACCGGATCGAAGCCTTCCGCCAGTTCGTCGATCGCTACCATATCAACGCCTTCGTGGTTTCCCATCCGCGGACGGCAGTGAAGGACCCGGTCGCCGAAAAGGAGAAATTGCGGCGCTGGCTCGACGCCTGGGACCGGGCGGCGAAGGAACTGGACCGACCGCAGGTGCTGTTCTACACCTACCTTCGCGACGAGCCGAACGACGAGGAAGCGTACCGCTACGTGCAGCAATGGGGCCGAGCGGTCCGCGACGCCGGTTCTGTCGTCAAAGTGCTCGTGGTCGAGCAGACGTGGACGCAGGACGAAGCGTGGGGCGATCTCTACGGAGCGGTCGACATCTGGTGCCCGCTGTTCTCGTTGTTCAAGGCCGAGAGTGCGGCCCGGCGGCAGGCGCTCGGCGAAACGGTATGGACCTACACGGCGCTCTGCCAGCGCGACCCGACGCCGTGGTGGCATACCGACTTTCCGCTGCTGAACTATCGTGTGCCGGCGTGGATTGCGTGGCGATACCGGATCGGAGGCCTGCTGTACTGGGGTGGGATGTCGTATTGGAACGACGTCGAAGATCCGTGGACGGAACCCGGCACCCTCGATCGCCGAGACCGCAATCCCAAGCTGATGTACAACGGCGAGGGAAGCCTGCTTTATCCGGGGCGCGCGGTCGGCTACGATGGCGTGGCCCCCGGTCTGCGCGTGAAGGCCCTGCGGGATGCGATCGAGGACTACGAGTATCTCTCAATCCTCGAGAAGAAACGGCTGGCCGACCAGGCGGAGAAGGTGATCATTCCGCTGGCGGATTCGTGGTTTCATTGGGAAACGGATCCGGGAGTCTATGAGCGCGCCCGCGCCGAGTTGGCGAAATTGATCGTAGGGGCGAAAGGGGGTAAGTGAGGTCGGATGTTTCGCCAGGCATGGCCGCTGCCGGCACCCGTGCCTGGCCGCACACGAATCGGAGGTCCTGGTCATGACTTTTTATCCTACTCTTGTTCGGCCCGTGCGGCTTCCGTTCCGCCTGACTTGTCTGCTGCTCTCCCTTGCAGTTCTCCCATCGCCACTGGCGGCGCAGCCGCTGCCCGACCGCGACACGCTCCTGCTGCTGCAATTTGACCACACGCTGACCGCCGACTACGCCGTCGGCACACCGAACGTCGATTCGCAGGTCCACGCGACGGGCCTTGCCGGCGGGCGATTCCGTGGGGGCGTTGACCTGGCTGCCGGAGACCAGATTAAGCTCGTCGGCGACGACGGCAATTTTCACCCGCCCGAAGGAACGATCGAATTCTGGGTCAAGCCCCATTGGGCCGGCGACGCGCCGGAGAAGCAAAGCTTCTTCAACTGTCGCATGGGCGAACGCGAGTACATCAACATCAATACCCTGGGGCGGGGCCGACTCGGCATCGCCGTGGCCGCGGGCGAAGGTGACCAGTGGAAGTGGCGGCGTGCCGACGGCGATACGTCGGCCTGGAAGCCGGACGAGTGGCACCACGTTGCCTTCGCCTGGGGGCGCGGAGAGCTGCACGTATACTTCGACGGGCAAGAGAGTGCCGATGTCGTGACCGGTGCGCAGATGCCGTCAAAAAAACCGGACGCCCTGGCTATTGTCGGCGGCGACGCCGTGATCGACAGCTTCCGGATTTCGAAGCGAATGTTCTCCGAAGAGGATGCGAAGCAGTCGATCGCCGAGGCACATCGGCCCCCCTACCACTACGTGGTCGACATGCCTCGAAGCCCCGATGCCGCGGGCGAACCGTTCGAGCGAAGGCTGCTGGGCGGGCTTTCCATTCCGCTGGTCCTGCGAGACATGCAATACCTGAAAGGGATCTCGTGCAGGCCCGGGGACGAGATCACGATACGACTGCCCGACGGTTATGCCGTGCTCGAGACGGAGGTGGGCATCGATGCCTTCTCGGATCCCCGGGCCGTCTGTTCGTTCGAAATCCGGGGCGATGGCAATCCGCTGTTCGAATCGGGCCGGCGATCCACCCGGGAGCCGCCACAGAAGGTCTCGGTGCTGGTCTCGGGCGTCAAGCAGCTCACGCTCTCGACGAGCGCCGAAGGAAAAGCAGGACGGCGAGCGTGGAGCGTTTGGGGAAATCCCGTCCTTCGCCGCGACCCGAAGCGCGAAGTGCTCCCGGCCGTGCGGAAGCTCGAGCCGGCGACGCTCGACATGTACCGCCGCCAACAGGCGGCCGACAACTACACGTTCGAACCATCGACCGACGGCCCGTACTTCACGGCCCACAAGTTCTGGGAAGACGAGATCGATCCGGCACAGCCACCGGGACCCGAGTTGCTGCATTCGGAATTGAAGGCCGTTGCGACGCCGGGCGAATATGAGCCGATCAATTTCGTCATCTATGCCGTCGACGACCTGAAACAAGTCTCTGTCGAGTTGACAGACCTGACGGGCAGTGAGCAATCGATTCCCGCCGGCAAAATCGACGCCCGCCTGGTGCTTCGCGGCCTGATGCGCGACCTCTACACCCTGCCGCCGGAGCGTTCCACCGTCGTTTCGCGTTTTCTCCTGCCGCTGGAGAAGGTGGATTTCCCGGCCGGCACGTTTCGAGAATACCACCTGATCGTTCACGTGCCCGAGCAGGCCGCCGCGGGCGCTTACCGTGGGCAAGTCCGGATTCGTCCGGCCGGCGGACCCGCAATGGAAGTGCCGATTGAGATGACGGTGCTCCCGTTTCGCCTCCGCGAGCCCGGCAAGGCTTATGGGATGTATTATCGATTTCCCACAATGGACAGCGACTGGTCGTACATCGATCAAGAACTGGCCGATATCCGCGCCCATGGGTGCACCACGCTGAAGCCGAACGTCGGCATCGAGTACGAAGCGGTGGACGGGAAAATCGATCCGTCGTTCGAGCGGCTGCAACGGATGCTCGTTCTGCTCAAGAAGTACGGTTTCCGCGGGCCTCTGCCGGTGGAAAGCGGATGTCTGCAAGCGGCGAGACTGCTTGCGTACGACCCAGTGAAAGACTACGCCGATGTCGCGAAGCGCGAGCGGTTTTTCGCCGTCGTCAAGGGCGGACTGATGCAAATGCTGGATCTCTTCAAAGAGTATCCGGAGATGGAGCCGCTGGCCACGCACATGGACGAGGTTTTCGGACGCGACCGACTGGAGCTCTACATTCGCCTGACCGAAGCCGTGCGGCAGATCCCATCATTGCGGGTCTACATTACGCTGCACAACACGCCGCGACCGGGCATCCCCGAAATGATGCAGCAGGCCGATCCCTATGTCGACGTGCGGTGCTACAACGGTCATGCCCTGGAAGAATGGGTGCACGCCGGCCATACTTTCGACGATCTTCGCCACGAGCTTGAGGAAGCGGGGGACGAGGGGTGGACCTATCACAATATTCGCGGTGCCTTTTTCGAGTCAGAGTGGCCGCGGCTGGTGAACGGGCTGTGGCTCTGGGGCAGCCCGCTGCGCGTGCATGTGCCCTGGATGTATTACAGCTTCAGCGGCAATCCGCTCGACGCGACCGACGGGCCGCGGACGCGAGGAGCCGACTTCGCCTACGCCGCACCCGACCCGCGCGATCCGACGCGGCTCGTGTCGACGCGTCACTGGGAGGCCTTCCGCGAAGGCGTCGACGACATCCGATATCTGGCGACCTTGGAGTTCCTGCTTCGCGAGCGTCCGGACTCGCCGCACGCCGGTGAAGCTCAAGCATGGCTTGATCGGCTCCGCCGAAGTGTTGCTCCGGTCCCGGCCGAATTGCAGGCGATCGAAAAGGAGAGTCCGATCCTGGTTTGGCTTTCGCAGCGGCTGAACGGGGCGGAGTACCGCCGGCTCCGCCGCGAGGCCGCCGAACACATCACGCGGCTTGGGCGGTAAGCACAGGCCTGACATTCGGCATGTAGCTCGATTGGCACCGCGCAGCAGCGGTCTGCCGCTCGCCCGCCACATGCCGGGGTTGACATCCCGAACGCCAATCCGTGTACTTACATGTTTGCGTTGGGCGCGCGAGCCACGATCCGGGGAGCCGAGGGGCACTGCCATGCGACGAATTGTCATTGCGTTTCGAGCCTTTTTCCTTGCACTCTTCAATCGCCAGCTCGCGGAGCAGATCGACCGTGTGCTTCAGCAGAGGTTGGTGGAGGCGCCGGCGGAGCCGACAGAAGAAGCTCCCAAGCGGGCGCCGGCGGTCAAGCCGAAGACGGTGGTCCGTAGCGAGGCGATTTCGCTCTTGGCGGCGCTGCAGCGGGAAGCCCGGTTCGTCGATTTCCTGCAGGAACCGCTGGCGGGCTACAGCGACGCCCAGGTGGGGGCGGTGGCACGCGATGTGCATCGCGACTGTGCGGCGGTTGTCGAGCGGTTGTTTGCACTGAAGCCGGCCGTCGCCGAAGCGGAAGGTTCACAACTCGAATTGCCCGCCGCCTTCGACTCGGGACGATATCGCCTGACCGGCAATGTGGCCGGAGAGCCGCCGTTTCGCGGGCAAGTGGTTCACCACGGCTGGGAGGCCGCCAGGTGCGAGGTGCCGGCCTGGTCCGGCAGTGCGGACGCCGCGCGCGTCGTTGCCCCTTGCGAAGTGGAATTGAAGTAGACCGGCATCGGACACGGAGGGATTGATTTATGGCAGCCAAGTACATCCTGGGCATCGACCTGGGGACCACGAACAGCGTGCTGGCCTACACGTCGCTGGAAGAAGAGCAGCCGCAGGTCCAACTCCTGGGGATCCCGCAGTTGGTCGCTCCCGGCACGATCGAATCGCGCTATGCGCTGCCCTCGTTTGTCTACCTGGCCAGCGTTCATGAAGCGGGCGGCGGGGCGCTGGATCTCCCATGGGCGACGGGACGGGATTTCGTCGTCGGCGAATTGGCTCGCCGTCAGTCGGCCGACGTGCCGGACCGTACGGTGAGCGCCGCGAAGTCGTGGCTCGCCCACAGCCGGGTCGATCGCCATCAGCCGATCCTGCCGTGGAACGCGCCGGACGAAGTGCGGAAGATCTCGCCGGTGACCGCGTCACGACTCTTTCTCGAGCACTTGATCAATGCATGGGAAACGGCATTTCCGGATGCGCCGGCCGCAGAGCAGCAGGTCGTGCTTACCGTGCCGGCTTCGTTCGATGCCGCGGCCCGAGAGCTCACTCGCGAAGCCGCTTTGGCTGCCGGCTTGCCGGAGAGTCTGATCCTCCTGGAGGAGCCGCAGTCGGCCGTTTATGCGTGGTTGGGAGCGACCGGCGACCGTTGGCGGCGGATGCTGAACGTGAACGATCGGTTGCTCGTCTGCGACGTGGGCGGCGGGACAACCGACCTGACGCTCGTCGGCGTGGCGGAGGATCGCGGGGAATTGGTCCTGGAGCGTCTCGCCGTCGGCAGCCACCTGCTCGTAGGCGGCGACAACATGGACTTGGCGCTGGCTCATCATGTGGCGGGACTGTTCGGCGAACAGGGAGTGAAGCTCGACCCGTGGCAGTCGGTGGCACTATGGCATTCGTGCCGCGCTGCAAAGGAGACGTTGTTGGCTCCGGAAGGCCCGGAAAAGCATTCCATTTCCGTGCTGGGCCGCGGCAGCCGCCTGATCGGCGGGACGGTTTCCGTTGAGGTGGACCGGGCGAGCGTGGCCAACCTCCTCTTGAACGGCTTCTTCCCGCAATGCGAGGTGACGGATCGTCCGGCGAAGCGGCGGGCTTCGGGGTTTCGTGAGATCGGCTTGCCGTTCGAGTCCGATACTGCGGTCACCCGGCACTTGGCAGCCTTTCTGCAAGCCCACGGCAAGGACGCGGGTGCCCCCGTGCGGCCGAGCCACATCCTCTTCAATGGCGGCGTGTTCAAAGCCTCCTCGCTTCAAACGCGTATGTTCGATGTACTGGGGGCTTGGTTTTCCGGCGAGGAGAGCCCGCGGTTGCTGCCAGGCGTGCACGACCTGGATCACGCGGTGGCGCGCGGCGCGGCATATTATGGCTGGACGAAACAGCGAGGCGGCGTGCGGATCCGCGGGGGCACGGCGCGTGCCTATTACGTGGGCATCGAGACGGCCGGGCTGGCGGTGCCGGGTGCCCCGCGACCGTTGCGGGCCCTGTGCGTGGTTCCTTTCGGGATGGAGGAAGGCACGGAGGCCGACGTTCCCTCCGAGGAGATTGGGCTCGTCGTAGGCGAACCCGCGCAGTTCCGGTTCTTCAGTTCCCCGGTCCGCAAGCAGGACAAGCCGGGCGATGTCTTGAACTTCTGGACCGAAGGCGAACTGGCCGAGACCGACCCCATGGAAACGGAGTTGGCGGCCGACGAAGCGGTGGAAGAAGAGTACGTTCCCGTCCGCTTCCATTCGCGAGTTACCGAGCTCGGCGTCATGGAGCTTTGGTGCCATAGCACGAAGAGCGACGGCAAATGGAAGCTCGAATTCAGTGTCCGCGAAGAGGCCGAGTAGCCGCCTCGCGGCCGACCTGCGCCAGGGGAGCTCGAGGAGAAAGGGACAGGCACTTTTTGCTCCGAAGACTCCGCAAAATGAGCCAGTCCCCGGCGGTTCTGGGATAGGCTCTATGCTGAGCAGGAAAAGGCTACGAACCGGCCGGGTTGATTTGCTTCAGGGCTTCTTGTGCAGCCTGGCGAACATCGTCCGATTCGTCTTCCGCGGCCCGCTGCAAGGCCGGCGCGGCGGATTTCGCCGCGGGACCGATCTGCCCGAGCGCCTTGGCGGCCGCCAGGCGAAGGACCGGATCGCTGGATTCAAGGCTCCTGGCCAGTTCGGGAACCGCCGGTCCGGCTGCTTCCCCCAATTCGCCCAGCATCGCGGCGGCTTCCGGCGATGTACCAAAACGGTTGAGGTCCTCGACGAGCACGGGCACGACGACGTTCGGATCGCGGGTCAACTGCCACAGCGTGCGGGCCGAATTGGTTAGTGCGCCCATCTTACCGCCATCGATTGCCGCCAGAATTTCTGGAACGGCCGGCTTGGCAAAGTCGCCCAGCTTGCCAAGGGCTTCGACCGCGTTCTGGCGAACCGGGTCGATCGGGTCGCGAAGGGCCTTGATCAGGGCCTCAAGCCCCTCGCCGCCAATCGCCGGCCCGATGTTGCCCAGTGCCGCGGCGGCATGTCGGCGGACCGAGGCGGGAGCGTCCGCCGTGAGCTTAATGAGCGTTGGCACAGCCGGCGCCGCTGGCGGACCGATTCCTCCGAGCGCCTGGCATGCCCAGTAGCGGGCATGAAAGTCGTCGTGGTTGAGAAGTCCGCTCAGCAGGGGAACCGCGGCCTTCGCATCCGGACCGATCCCCATCAAGGCATACATGAAGGTGATCCGAGTTTCCGGGTCGTCTTTTTCCAACGCTGCGATGAGAGGGCCGACCGCCTCTTTCGCCGGGGGACCGATATCACCCAACGCGGCTGCCGCCCCTTTCGCAACGTGAGGATCCGGGCTCCCCAGCGGCTCGATCAACTGTGGCACGGCCTCCGGTCCCATTTTGCCCAGTGCCTTCGCTGCCAAGATCCAAACCGGCTCGCCGACATCGGGATAGCCGTCGTCCTCGAGGGCACGGATCAACAAAGGCACGACAGCAGCGGCTTTCGGCCCCAACTGCCCAAGCCGGCTGGCCGCCACGGCTCGAGCATTCGGATCCGGATCCGCGAGTTGGCCGGTCAATGTGGATACATCGGCTTCAGCGCCGGAGTCCTCGACGTCTTCGGAATCGGCTGTCGTTGCCTCCGAACGCGTGAGCTCTGGCTTCGCATGGTCATCTGTCGCGGATTGCGGCGACAACTGCTTCGACTCCTGGGCCGAAGCGTGGCTCGACAAGGCCAGCACCAGACACGTCAGCGTCCACGAAACGTATTTCATCGGGTCGGTTCTCCATATTGCGGGCTGCCGGCTCGGTGCCGGATTACAGGATGAACTTGCTGAGGTCCTCGTCCTGGCTCACTTCCTCGAGCCGCTCGGTGACGTAGGCGGCGTTAATCACCACCCGGCCCATCTTCATGTCGGGCGCTTCAAAGCTCAACTCCTCCAGAAGCCGCTCCATAATCGTATACAGCCGGCGAGCTCCGATGTTCTGCGTCGACTGATTCACGCGGAATGCGTAGTCGGCCAGCGCCTCCACGGCGTTAGGCTCGAACACGATCTCGACGCCTTCCGTCCCCAGAAGGGCCACATACTGCTTGGTCAGCGCGCCCTTCGGCTCGGTGAGAATTCGGACGAAGTCCTCCTTGGTAAGATCATTGAGCTCGACCCGGATGGGGAAACGGCCCTGAAGCTCCGGCATGAGATCGCTCGGGCGGGCCCGGTGGAACGCCCCGGCGGCGATGAAGAGGATGTGATCGGTGGCGACGAAACCGTACCGGGTTTGCACCGTGGTTCCTTCAACAATCGGCAGCAAGTCGCGCTGCACGCCCTGACGCGATACATCGGCTCCGTGGGCGTGCTCGCTGGCGACGACCTTGTCGATCTCGTCGACGAAAATAATGCCGAGATCCTCGGCGAGTTCGATGGCGGCGGCGTGCACTTTCTCCGGGTTGATCAGTGCCTCCACTTCCTGCTCGAACAGGGCGCCGCGGGCCTCGCGAACCGTCATCTCCCGCCGCGACGTGTTCTTCGGCAGGATCTTGTCGAACATCCCCTGCAGATCGAGATCCATCTGCTCCATGCCGATCCCGGTGAACATCATCGGCTTTGCTCTCTGTTCCGTGACGATTTCCACGCGGCGCTCGTCCATTTCCCCGGACACCAGCATGGCACGAATCTTCTCCCGCGTCCGTTCGTAACGCTCGGCACCGGAAGTGTTCTCAACGGAAGCGTCCAATGCGGCCGGCGCAGGAACGAGGAGCTCGACGAGTCGATCTTCGACGCGGCGACGGGCTTCGTCTTCCACGCCCGAGCGCTCCTCCTCGCGAACCAATCCGATGGCGTTTTCCACCAGTTCGCGGACCATGCTCTCCACGTCCCGCCCGTAATAGCCAACCTCGGTGTATTTCGTTGCTTCGACTTTGACGAACGGCGCCCCGGTGAGCTTGGCCAGACGGCGGGCAATCTCGGTCTTGCCCACGCCTGTCGGCCCGATCATCATGATGTTCTTCGGAGCAACCTCCGGTCGCATTTCCTCGGGGAGCCGCTGGCGACGCCAACGGTTGCGAATGGCAATCGCCACCGCGCGCTTCGCGGCATCCTGACCAACAATATGACGATCGAGTTCCTGGACGATTTCGCGAGGCGTCAGCTCTTGCACGCCATTTCCTCCACGACGATGTTGTTGTTAGTATAGACGTCGATCTCCGCGGCGATCGACAGCGCGGTCCGCACGATCTCGGACGCGGAAAGACTCGAATGGGCCAGTAGCGCGCGCGCGGCCGCCACCGCATAGTTGCCCCCGGAGCCGATACCCAGCACCCCGTCGGTCGGCTGAATGACGTCGCCGTTGCCGCTCACCAGCAGGGTGTATTTCTCATCGACAACCGCCATCATCGCTTCGAGACGGCGAAGGACCCGGTCCGTGCGCCAGTCTTTTGCGAGTTCGGTCGCGGCGCGGGGAACATTGCCGGGATAATCCTTGAGCTTTGCCTCGAAACGCTCCAGCAGGGCGAAGGCGTCGGCGGCGGAACCGGCAAAACCGGTGAGGACCCGGCCATCGGCCATTCGGCGGATCTTCGTGGAATCGGCCTTCACGATCGAGCTTCCCACGGTTACCTGCCCGTCGCCACCCATAGCGACGGCACCTTTGTGGCGGACAGTCAGGATCGTTGTCGAACGGGTCTTCATGAAATCACCATGGAAATGATTGATCGCCCAGGACAAACCGCCAATATCGCGATCTTCGCGGCGGCTGACCAGGGGGGCGGGTCTGGGCTGATAAAAACGGGGACTGGCTCCGCAACATCTTGTGTGGTCGCTCTGGCTAAACCGCTATAGTTGCGGTGCCTGTCCCCGTTTTTATCAAGTTTTTATCAGCCCAGGGCGGGTCTGGGGGATGAAAACGGGGACTCGCCCCGCAATCTGTATTTTTTTCTTCCGTTTACCCACGAATACCTGCGGTGCCCGGCCCGACTCTCATCAGACCAGCGTAGATCCGTCGTCCGCACACCCGGTATCCCCTCTGCAAATCGTTGGGGATCCTGCAGAAGTGTCAAGGCAACGACGAAAAGTGTAGGAGAAAATAGATAAAAAGAGCAAAAAAACAAGAATAGGTTGCATAAAATGGTTCGGTGGACTAGTCTATTTGGTAAGTTTCTGTAATTGCCTGCCATTTTGGCTGCGATGGCTCTGGTGCTAGTTCCCGCTTTGAGACAGGAGGACCGATTGATGCGACGACTGGGAATGACATGCGCGATCCTGGTCGTGACGTTCTTTGTCATGACCGAGACGGTATGGGCGTGCAAATTCTTCGGCGGTATGTTTGGCCGCTGTTGTCCACGCCCCTGTGTGACGAGTTGCTGCGTAGCGCCCGCGGACTGCTGTGCTCCGGCGCCCACGTGCTGCGGCCCGGCAGTGCCGGAGTGCTGTGCTCCTGCCGCGGCCGCCGAGATGGGGCCTGCGGCACCTGCCGTACCTCCGGCACCTCCGGAACCTAAGGCGATGGCGCCTAGCGGTCCGCCCGCCCCCAAGATGCCCGCTCCGCCGGCGGCTCCCAAGGCGAAACCATCTCCTTCTCCGGGCGACGTTGCTCCTCCGCCGGCGCCGCCGAAACCACCGGTGGAAAAGCCAGCCGCGAAGCCGGTTGAAAAGCCGGCTCCCAAGGCGGTCGAGAAACCGGCTGAAAAGCCTGCTGCAAAGCCGGCCGACAAACCCGCTCCCACGGCGGTCGAGAAACCGGCTGAAAAGCCTGCGGAGAAGGCAATGGAGAAGCCGGCCGAAAAGGCCGCTGAGAAACCGGCGCCAAAAGCCGCAGAAAAGCCGGCCGAAAAGCCAGTCGAGAAACCGGCTGAGAAGCCGGCGCCAAAAGCCGCCGAGAAACCAACGGAAAAGGCTGCCGAGAAACCGGCCGAAAAGGCCGCTGAGAAACCAGCCGAGAAACCGGCCGAAAAGGCAGCCGAGTAACCCGTGGACGCGACTTGCGGCTGTGCATTGCCGCGGGACGCTACTGTGGAACAATGGCAGCGCGCCAATCCGGTGTGTTGCCGCGTTCGCCTTGACGACCTGAGCCTGCCGCGTGGCATAGTGCGGTCGGATTGCGGCCGCCAATGAGTATCGGGATTGATTACGAAGCCCCTATGGCTGCGCTTAGGGGCTTCTTTTTTGCGATAGATCGATCGCAGCTAGGCAACTGCCCACAAACAAGTTCGTAGGGCGGAATTCATCAAGTTCGTAGGGCGGAATTCGTCAAGTTCGTAGGGCGGAATTCGTCAAGTTCGTAGGGCGGAATTCGTCAAGTTCGTAGGGCGGAATTCGTCAAGTTCGTAGGGCGGAATTCATTCCGCCCCCAGCGGACGAAAGTCTGCTTACAAAGAAATTACCGGCTTGTTCTTGGGGCTTGTGCGAGGTTGCGGACTGTGACGCCGCTGCCCAAGTCCGGCTCGGCAAGCCGGACCTACCTGAAGACCGTGCGGCCAATCAGCCGACGGGGCTGGTCGCCGCAAGATCCCAGACCCAGCGCATGCCGGCAGTCCACCGGAGCAGGACGGTGACGATCAAGTAAAACGCATAGTGGAAGAAGGCGTTGCCGAGATCGAGGTCAAGCGAGACGTGCGCGGCCATGGTTCCGACGAACAACAGCGGCGGAGCGATGAAGAACCATGTCCACAATTCTTCCGTCAGCAAGCCTGCATTCGCGACGTAGGTATAGGCCGCCCAGAGCAGCATGTAGGCCAGAGCACAGACTGCCGACCGAATGTGCAACGATCTGCCGGAATAGGGCTCCAGTTCGTCGTCGCGAAGGAACCAGTAGGCCGCGAGCACCAGCGGCGGCGAGATCAGAACCAAACCAGCGATTCGGGCCAGCAGCATCTCTTGAAACAGGCTGCGGCCGAAGTACGCTACGAGCACCCCTACCACCGCAGAGGCGGCGACCAGAGCAACCGCCAGCGGCGAGAATTGCACCTTCTGGCGGGCAATCGGCTTCGTCAGCAACTCACCGCTTTGCGAGCGGCCGCCGGTTGAGAAGGCTTCGGGGGCATGGATAGTAACTTCCGGCCCCTTTTCCGGGATCTTAATGGGAACCTTACACTGGGGGCAGGGCCCAGTCTGGCCGGCGAATTGATCACTGACTTGAAATCGCTTTTTGCAGCCGGGACAGACAACAGAAATCGCCATGCGGAAGCTCGCAGAAGAGTGGGGCCGGGCACTGAGAGCCTATCCGAAAACCTTTGGGAACTGGCTCACTTTGCGGGGTCTTCGGAGCAAAATGTGCCCGTCCCCTTCTCCTGACTCGGTCTTGGGATAGGCACTTATCCATAGTGTCCCGCACGGCGCAGCCCTGTCAAGCGCCGCAAGCTACTCGTCTTCCGCCAGATCTCCCTCGGTAATCATCGTGAATCCCTTGGCGGCCAGGGTTTCCAGCCCCATGTCGATGTGGTCCACCATAAGGGCCACGGCAGCACGGCCGTGCGGGCGGACGATCAGCGGATAAGCCTGGACGATATTCACCTCGGCCTGCAAAAGCGCGGTGCAGATTTGCAGCAGCGGCTGGGTGCCGTCCGGAAGTTCGACGCCGATCAGGTCGCTTTCGATGATGGCCAAGCCCGCCCGCTCCAAAATCTCTCGGCCCTCCTCTGGGTGGCTCAGCAGAAACCGCACAAACGCGCACTCTGCCGCGTCCGATATGGAAAGGGCTACAATACGAACCTTGCTTCCTTCGAACCGCCGCACCACCTCGAGCAACTGGCCGACCCGGTTCTCCAGGAAGACGGTAAACTGGCGTATCGAGGGATAGTTGCGGCCGCGCATCGTGGCGAAACCAGTTCCGGCGGCGTCGTCGATGCTCATAGTCTCTGCTCGTGTAAAAGGAACGCGGGGGACTTGGGGGCCTGCATAACACCCAACTATAAGGGCCGGCGAGGGTTCCGTCAACTCCCGGTCGCCGCACGACTTTCTCGATTCGATTGCTTGCTTCGGCCCGCGGGCGTTAGTACAATGATCCGCTGATGGGATTTGCGGCCGCTTGCAGCCAAATCTGCTAAAGTGCCATCGCCGTCGAGCTGAGAGGATTGTCGGCGATCCAACTTGAAAGAAGCATGCCGCGACCGCCTTCGGGCGCCCGTCGCGGTTTTTTATTGGCACCCGGAAATCAGGGCCCCGCCTGATTCGGCGTTTTTCGGCCGAGCAACAGGTCGCTTACCCCGCCAGATTTGACCATCCAACCTGGAGTTGCAGCCCACCATGCCCCCACTCCCTGTTCCCTCCGACGGTAGCCGGCCCGCTTGCAAGACATCCACTCTCGCGGTTCATGGGGGCGAGGACCGCCTCAAGCCCGGGTTCTCCATTACGGACCCGATCTTCTGCGCTGCCACCTACACGTTTCCCAACAGCCAGGCGGTCGTCGACTTCGTCGAGCAGAAGCAGCCTCGGGAGGAATACGGCCGCTACGGCAACCCGAGCGAGAAAGTGGCCGAGCGGAAGTTGGCAGCCCTGGAGGGCGGCGAGGCCGCCGTGTTGTATGGCACGGGGATGGCGGCCGTGGCCGGGCTTCTGATGGCGAAGCTGCAGGCGGGCGACGAGATCGTCCTGTTCGACGAATGCTACCACCGCAGCCGCGAATTCTGCACCAAGCACCTGGCGAAGTTCGGCGTGGTCACCCGCCAGATCCCGGCCTGCGACTACGACAAAATGGAAGCGGCGATCACGCCCAAGACGAAGCTTCTGATCAGCGAGTCGCCCACCAATCCGCACCTGAGTGTCGTGGACCTGGAACGGTTTGCCGCGATCGGGCGGAAGCACGAGGTGGAGACCCTGATCGATGCCACGCTCGCCACCCCGTACAACCTTCGGCCGCTGGAGGTCGGTGTGGACTACGTGCTCCACTCGTGCACCAAGTATCTTGCCGGCCACAACGATCTGCTCGCCGGTGCAATCATCGGTTCCGAAGAGAAACTCGAGTCGGTGAGAAAGCTTCGCGGCGTGATGGGAATGGTCAACGGGCCGCACAGCACGTACCTACTGCTCCGGGGCCTGAAGACATTCGAGTTGCGGATGCAGCGCCACAACGAAAACGGTCTGGCCGTCGCGAAGTTTCTTGAAAACCATCCACGCGTCGAGAAGGTTTACTACCCGGGGCTCCCCAGCCACCGCGACTACGACGTGGCGCTGCGGACCATGCGCGGATACGGCGGACTGGTCACGTTACTAATCAAGGATGCCGACTGGCGCGCGACGGCGAGAATCGTCGATTCGGTCCGGATTCCTCGAATCGGGCCGAGTCTCGGGGGAGTCGAGTCGCTGATCGAGCAGCCGATCCTGATGAGCTACCATGACTTCACCATGGAACAACGCCGCGCGATCGGGATCCTGGACAACATGATCCGGTTGTCCTGCGGGATCGAAAATAGCGAAGACCTGATCGACGACCTGGCGCAGGCGCTCGAGGTATGATCGCGGAAATCCTCAGCATCGGCGACGAGATCACCAGCGGGCAGCTTCTCGACACCAATTCCCAATGGTTGAGCCTGCGGCTGGAAGAACTCGGCATTCGCGTTCTGTTCCACACCACCGTCGGCGACGAGATGGACGCGATCGTCGCGGCCTTCCGCGCGGCGATCCTGCGGTGCGATGTGATTGTTGCCACCGGCGGTCTGGGGCCCACGGCCGACGATCTCACGCGCGACGCCATTGCCAGGGCGGCGGGCCGGGAACTGGTGCTGCGCGAAGAGGCGTTGGAACATATCCGCGGACTGTTCGCCCGTCGCAATCGCGAAATGCCGCAGCGCAACTTGGTCCAGGCATTCTTTCCCGAGGGAGCGGAAATCATTCCGAATCGAAACGGAACCGCGCCGGGGATCGATCTGGCGGTCGGTCGCGAGGGCAAGACGCCGGCCAGGATCTTCGCTCTGCCGGGGGTGCCGGCCGAGATCGTCGAAATGTGGCAGGAGACCGTCGCACCGCGCCTCCGACTGGCCGGAGCAGGAGGGCGGATCGTGCGTCACAGGAAGATCCGATGCTTCGGGGCGGGCGAAAGCAAGGTCGAGGCGATGCTTCCCGATCTTATCCGTCGGGGCCGCGTTCCGCGAGTGGGAATCAACGCCAGCAAGGCCACGATCATTCTCCGGATCACGGCGGAAGGAGCCACGGAGCAAGAGTGCGACGCGGCGATCGCGCCCACGGCCGACACGATTTATCGGTGCCTCGGTGATCTTGTTTTTGGCGAGGGCGACGAGGAACTGCAGCATGCGGTGGTCCGGCTGCTGCGGCGCTCGGGAAAGACGCTGGCGACCGCCGAATGGGGAACGGCCGGACTGGTGGCTGAGTGGCTGGGGGAGGCTGCCGGGGTTGGCGACTGCTTCGCGGGCGGGGTGGCGGCTGGGACCCTCGACGCGCTGGAGCGGGTCCTGCAAACTCCACTTGAACGGATCGAATCGTCTGCTGCAAGCGACAACGATAGGGTGACAGCGATGGCGGAAGCCTGTCGAACGCTGTTCGGGGCCGATTACGCCTTAGCCGTCGGCCGATTTCCGTCGGGCGAAACCACCGATGCTGAGCCCAGGCTTGTCGCGCTGGCATTTGCCTCGGGCGACTCGATCAAGGTCAAATCGGTCCCATTCGCCGGACATCCGGCGCTGCTGCGGGTTTACCTCGCAAAGCAGGCGTTGGATTTCGCACGGCTCGCCTTGCTGCAAGGTTAGAGCCTATCCCAAAACCGTCGGGGACTGGCTCATTTTGCGGAGTTTTCGGAGCAAAATGTGCCTGTCCCCTTCTCCGCGCGAGGTTTTAGGATAGGCTCTTATAGCGTTCGCGGCTTCGGCTGGGGTGATGGCATCGTTGCGGACCGGGGCCGCCCCCCTTTTCCCGCAATGGTTGTTTTCCTATCCACTGCGATCGCTACGACCCTACCGCTTGGGGCAATGCACACGTGGAATTCCGTTGCGGAGCCGGTACAAATTACGCAAGTTCGATTACATTGGGAACTATCGATTCAAGGGCAGCATCCTACGGTAGAGCGCTCCGCGGGGCTCGCCCGGAACAGTCTACTCCTACCCGTGGCCATTCGGTTTCCCTGCACCCCACTCCAGTGGAAGTGCCTGGCGTTGGGCGTGTGGCGGATTCGGCAAGGTTTCCCTCAGCAGCGGATTGCATTCCGTTTTAAAGCATGAGCAGGCAACGTTTTTCGCTTCGTTCCCAGTCAAACCGGCGCCGCCGCCGCGAGCGGCCGGAGATCTATCGGCGTCCCCGGTTCGAGTTGCTCGAGTCCCGCTGGGTGCTTTCTGCGCCCACGCTGGCGGCCATTTCGGATGTGACTCTGTATGCCGGCGCACCGCTGCATATCGCCCTGGACGGGTTCGATAGCGACGGCGACACGTTGACCTACTCGGTTTCAAGCACCAACTCGGCCCTGACCACCACGGTACCGCAGGGCAACCGCAGCATGAAGATCTCCGTAGCGGGCTACGGAGACATGAAATTCGAACTCTTTGAGGACCTCACCCCGCGGACCACGGGCCGGATCATCCAACTGGCTCAGTCGGGTTTTTACAACGGTTTGAAGTTTCACCGGGTGATCGACAACTTCATGATCCAGGGCGGCGATCCCCTGGGGACCGGGTCGGGCGGGTCCGGCGTGGATTTCGACGACGAGTTCCATCCGGATCTCCAGCATACAAGCTCCGGCATCCTCTCCATGGCGAAGGGCAGCGATGACACGAACGATTCGCAGTTCTTCATTACGGACACTGCCACGCGACACCTCGACTTCAACCATAACGTATTCGGCTTTCTGACCGAAGGTGACAGCGTTCGCAACCAGATCAACTCGGTTCCAACGACGACGACGACGGGACAGGATCCGGATCCGGACAACCCGCTGAACAGGCCGCTCACCCCGGTCGTGATGAGTTCCGTGACCATATTCGAGGATCGCGAGAATGGCGTCTTGCGGCTTTCGGCGCCGGAGGGAACGACCGGCCAGGCCGACGTAACGGTCACCGTGAGCGACGGGAACGGCGGCACGGCACAACGGACGTTCCATGTCACGATCCAGCCGGATACCAGCAACGCGCAGCCGTACCTGCTGCCGATCAGCCCGGTGCAGACCACGGCAGACACTCAGGTCAGCTTTCCTTTGTCTGCTGTTGACCTGGAGAATGACTCAGTTTTCTATTGGGATGCTGTTAAATATGCCAAGTATTGGAATGCGCGTTGGGTCGAGTTAGAGGTCCCACGCCTGGTCGACTATGAACTGCCAGCTTTGGAGAACCCCAGTCTTCAGGTTGAAGTAGACCCCTGGTCCGGACAGGTCACCGTAACGCCTGGCAACGGCCTGGTCGGAGTCTATGGCATCGCCGTCGGCGTCGCGACGATGCTCCCCGATGGTCTCTCCCCGAATGCGGCTGCGTCGAAACCCTGGGATACCCAGGTCGTTCCTGTCTATATCGCTCCCAAGGCGCCGACTGGCATTCAATTGCTCGCCAGTGCCGATACTGGCGTGAGCAGTAGCGACGGTATCACGCATCTGGACAACACTGCAGGAAAGACTCTTCGGCTGTTGGTTAGTGGCACTGTCACCGGTGCAGAGGTCTCGTTGTACGCAGACGGAAACAACCTGATCGGCACGGCGACCGCCACCAGCAATTCCGTGACCATTGAATCCAACGGCAGCTTCGACCTATCTGATGGCGTGCACTCGATCACTGCGGTACAGAAGCTACTTGGCCAGGAGGTTAAGGTCGGCAATCTTGACACGGAGGTGGATCTCGTAAGCCAGGCGTCCTCGCCCCTTCAGATCACCGTCGACACCGCCGCACCGGTCTTCACGTCTTCTCCCGTCCTCGGCGCCGGACAAGGAACCGAGTACGTCTACGATGCCCAGGCATCCGGCGAGAGCAGCGGGCAGGTTCGCTACCAGTTGACGCAGGCTCCGGCCGGGATGATCGTCGATTTGAACACGGGCCGCGTCACGTGGACGCCTACGTCCAGCCAAGGCGGCAGCCATTCCGTGACACTGCGAGCGTCCGATCTTGCCGGAAACCCGGTCGACCAGTCGTTCCAGGTTTCCGTCAACGACGCGCCGGTCATCCAGCCGATCGGAAACAAGCAGATCCAGGAGGGCCAGACGCTTCTGTTCACCGCATCCGCGACGGACACGGATCAGCCGCTGTCCTTCAGCCTGGAAGGCGCTCCGCAGGGCGCGACAATCGACGCGCAGACGGGAGCGTTTACCTGGGCGACCACCGAGGCCGACGGACCGGGCCAGTACACCATCACCGTGAAGGTGACGGATGCCACCGGGGCCGCCGGGCGCGAGTCGTTCGTGGCCACCGTGACGGAGAACAATACGTCTCCGGCACTCGCTTCCATCGAAGACGTGATCGCCGACGAGGAAACACTGGTGGAATTCTTCGCCGTGGGCACCGATGCGGATTTGCCGGCGCAGGAATTGACCTATCGGCTGGAAACGGGCGCTCCGGCCGGGGCGGCCATCGACGCCGAAACGGGCCGCTTCACGTGGACGCCCGGAGAGAACCAAACCGGGCAGTATCCGATCACGGTCACCGTGGTCGATTCGCTTGGGGCAACCGCCAGCCGGAGCTTCACGGTGACCGTGCGGGAAGTGGATCGGCCACCGGTGTTCGACCCGGTGGGCGTGCAGACCGTTGCCCCGGAAGAAGTGTTGCAGGTGACGGTCCATGCTGCCGATCCGGATCTCCCGAATCCGAACGCGGTCCGGTACAGTCTGGTAGACGCTCCCGACGGGGCCTCCATCGATCCGCAGACGGGCGAACTGGTGTGGGCGGTTCCCGGAGATCTTGCCGCCGATACGTACGAACTGGTCGTGCAGGCCACGGAAGTGACCGGAACCGGTCAAGCGGGCGCCAGCAGCACGCTACGGATGCAGGTGGTGGTTGCCGGTTCCGGTGTGAACGAGGTGCTGGCCCAGATGCTGATTGCGGAACTCGCCGAGACGAGAACCGATTTCTCAACCATTGCCGTTGAGCCCGATCCCCTCGCTTCACAAGACGCCCCCGAGCCGATTATCGATTCGATCGCGCCGTTCGTGGCAACCTACGAGAACCGGAGCTTGTTCGGCACGCGGTTTGCCGCCCACGGCGGAATGCACTCCGGAGGTGAGGACGTGAACGGCGGCGAGGGGATCGACAGTTTGCAACGAAGCAGTCTGCGTATCGACGGTTCCGAGGATGCCGGCGACGATATCGATGCGTCTGCCGCACATGCAGATCCCAATCGTCAGGCCGGCGAGGTCACACCGCAGGCGACCGACGCCGTCATGGAATCGCTCGCAGCCGACGCGGCATCGGCGGACGAAAGCACCGACCGGGCGGAACAGCTTGCCGCGGCGGTAGCGGAAAACGCCGCGGCGAAGAGTTGAGTGGAACGATCTTCCGGCTTCGCCTTGCCTCAGCGGGATGCAAGTCCGCTCCGGTCTCCCAGTAATCCGGCGGCGAGCATTTCGAGCACGTCCTCGTCGACGCGAGAACTTGGCAGTCGGTTGGAATCGGGTTCTGGCCGTTCTCGGAAGTGCCATGCCAGGAGTTCCGCAAGGAGGCGGTTTTGCTGTTCGCCATCCAAGGTGCCGCCGGTTCCCGCCAAGCCAATGGCCGCCTGCTCCGGATTCGCGGCCGATCCGGTGCTTGGTGCATACCGGAGTGCGATCCCGTCCGTGCTTCCGGGAAATTCTTGACCGGCGGCCGGCGGCAAGCCAAACACGGCGTAGGCCAACTGCTCGTGGATATGCTGCCGCTCCGGATCGGCTAGCTGGTCTTCATCGACGGCCACGGCCAGACGATTCGGCTGAACCGGATCGGAACCATAGAGGAGCCCCCAGCTTCCGTTCAGACCATGCATGGCCGCCTGGCTGAGAATGGCGACGGTCGGCGAAGCGACGGCGTGTGAGTAGGTGAACGGAGCGTTTGCGATACCTTGCACCACGTCGTCGCCCAGGCCAATGTCGTATGGGGTATCACCGAGCGTGCCGCGTCCCGCCTCGAATACAATGTAACCAATCGTCTCCGCGACTCGTTCGCTGCGAGGATCTTCTCCGACATGTTTGCCGACGTAGAGATCCGAGGCGGAGGGCGGCTGACGGATGGTCGAGCCACGAGACCAGAAGACGGACCAGTCGCTGTCGTTGGCGGTCATCACCTGGCCGAACACGACCGGGCTGACGTACGTGTTGAAGGTGTTCTGCCGCTCGCCGACCCAAGATCCCGGCCTGTCGGTCATGGTGGATTCGATTTTCCGCGCTTCCATTGTGATGCCGTGCTCGGCCTGGTTGTACACGCCCGCCTCGACCACCATGTAATAGACATCCGCCTGATCGATTGCATTGCCGCCGGGTGTGACGACCTGGAATTCGAACGAGTCGTCCTGGGCATTGCGGATTCGGATGACGGCCGGTCCAAGATCCGGGCCGTAGTTCGCCGTGGCCACGACGACCGGGTCCGCGTACCGATGGTCGAGAGCGACGGTCGTCCAAGAGGTGCCCGGCGATAGTACGGAGGTGGCGATTCCTGTCCGTAATTCGGGTGAATCCGATGAGGTCGCCTCGCCAAAGACGAGATATGCCAACTGCTCCGGGATATGATTGCGCTCGGCGTCTCGGCGTTGATCTTCGTCGACGGCCACCATGAGGCGATTCGGCTCAAGGGGATCGGGGCCGTAGAGGAGTCCCCAGCTTCCGTTCAGACCGTTCATGCCCGCCTGGCTGACCACGGCGCCGGTGGGCGACGCCAGTCCGTGCGTGTAGCTGTAGGGAGGGCCATCCGTAACACCCTGCACCGTGTTGCTGCCGAGCGCGACCTCGTACGCGATTTCGCCGAGAGTGCCGCTTCCTGCTTCGAAAACGACATAACCGATCGTCTCACCGAAACGCGTCGTGCGTGGGTCTTCGCCGCGGTGTTTACCGATGGAAAAATCCGATGCGGACGGCGGATGTACCGGCGCATCCGCGCGAGACCAGAAGACGGACCAATCGCGGTCGTTGGCGGTCATCACCTGCCCGAATACGACCGGATTGACATACGCGTTTCGGTAACTCTGGCGCTGGCCATTCCACTCCCGGGGCTGTCCGTCGGTGCGCGTGGAATCGACCTTTAACGCCTCCATGGTCACTCCGTGCTCGGCCTGATTGTAGACGCCCGCCTCGACCACCATGTAATAGACGTCGACCCCGTCGATCGCCGCGCCGCCGGGAGTGACGACCTGGAACTGAAACGACTCCGGCTGAACATCGCGAACGCGGACGACCGCCGGGCCGCCCTCGGCACCGTAGTTGGGCGAGGCGACCACGACCGGATCCGTGTACAGGCCGTCGAGAGGGACCGTTGTCCAGTCGACTTGGGCCGTCACCCGGCTGGTCGCCTTTCCGGTTGCCAGGTTGGGGCCGCTGGCGCTGCTGGGCGGCGCGTCGGGCGCAGCCGTATCGGCAGGTTGGATCATCAGGGACCAGCCGATGAGCTGTCCTTCGTCGAAGGCGGCCTGATCTTCCACGAGAAGGCTCCAACGGCCACGGGCACTTCGGCCGTCGAAAAAACCCAGCGATTCCTGCGGACGGTACGTCTTGCTGAACGGCGCAGCGCCCTCCATGATGGAAAGCCTCGCTTCATCGCTGAAGATCGTGCCGAGATAGCCGTCGCCCGAACCGCCGTTGGCGTCCGAGAGGAGCACGCCCGTCGTGAGGTCGTCGCCCGGGCCGACGAGGTAAAGCCTCAGATCGCGGTCCCATGTGTGGGCGATATCGACGCGCACATCGAGGTCTGCGATGGCGATGTCGTCCTGGATGTCGATCGACGAGACAACGGATGTTCTGTCCAAGATCGGCAACGGTCCATCGTTGGCAGCAAAACCAAGCGCAATGGAAAATGTGCCCGTGAACCGGTCCGCGTCGTCCTCGCCGTTGAGAAGGTCGTCGTCCTGGTCCATCCTGTTACCGGCCCGGTCGCGGATGTCGGGGCCGACGACCAAGGTGTACGTACCCAAGGCGGACTGCTTCTGGAAGGAAATCGTGAAGGCGCTTCCCTCACCGCGGACTCCGGTGACCGCGATATCGCCGTTCGGCCCGGTGAGTTGGACATCGTCGACGGTGAATGTCGCCGGATCGATCGGTTCGTTGAAGTGCAGTTCGACGCCTGACACCGGGCCGGCGACGCTGCCGTCGAGGCTGCTGCCGACGATTCGCGGCCCGATGCCGGTTGGATCGATTGCCAGCGTGTTGTACGCGTTGAGCCGTCGGCCACTTTGGGTGATCCCGGCCATCGACGCGACCGGGTCGGCGCCGTGGAGAATTGCGGCCTTGATGTCAGCAGGCGAGGCGTCGGGCGCGCGGCTCCAGGCCAGGGCGGCCACACCGGTGACGTGCGGGGCGGCCATGGACGTCCCGCTGTACACCCCGTAGGTGTTCCCGGGAAGGGTGCTGAGGATATCAACCCCCGGCGCCCCGAGATCCACGGTTCGCTTTCCGAAATTGGAAAAACCTGCCTTGGCATCGTTGTGGTCGGTGGCGGCGACGGCGATGATGTTGTCGAAATCGAAGGCTGCCGGGTAGCTGGGCGAGATGTCGGTGGTGACGTTGCTATTGCCGGCCGCGGCAACGACGAGGTGGCCTGCGGCCTCTGCACGCGCGATGGCATCGGAAAGACTCTGGGAGAAGCCGCCGCCCCCCCAACTGTTGTTGGAGATCTTGGCCCCGTGCGCCACGGCGTAGTCAAGCGCCGCGACGGCACTCGCCGTCGGCCCACTGCCATACTTGCCGAGGAACTTCAGCGCCATGATCTTGGCGTTCGGGCTTGCGCCGGCAACGCCTTGGCCGTTGTCGTGAATCGCGGCGATCGTGCCGGCCACGTGCGTGCCGTGGCCGTTGTCGTCCATCGGGTCGCCATCGAGGTTGAGGAAATCGGCTCCGTAGACGTCGTCGATGAAGCCGTTTTCGTCATCGTCGATTCCGTTGCCCGGGGTTTCGGCGGGATTAGACCACATATTGGCGGCCAAATCGGGATGCGTATAGTCGACGCCCGTGTCGATGACCGCCACGACCGTCTCGCCCTCGTGCGCCGTAGCGGCGGCGGTCGGAAAGGCGGTCCAAGCTTCGGGCGCGTCGATGTCGGCGTCGAGAGTGCCTCCGTTCTGGCCGTTGTTGTCCAGTCCCCAGAGTTGTCCAAATCCGGGATCTTGAGGCACCGCTGCGATTTGGACGTGGTAGTTTGGTTCGGCATACAGAACGGAGGGATGCTTGCGGTAGGCGGATAGGGCTTGCTCGACCGCAACACCGTCCGCCAATTCCACTTCGCGGAGGCCCGGCACCAGTGGAAACTCGCGTGCGTAGCGACTGCCGCTGAAGATTTCCTCGTCGGCGGGCGGATCCTGATCGGATCGGAACCGGACCAGGATCTCCGACGATTCGTATTTCGACGGATCGACCAAGAGGATATCCCGGGGCGCGGCGGACAGCAGACGCCGGTCTTCCAACTGCTCCAGCAACAGGGAGCGATTATGAACTCGCTGTCTCCGACTTTCCGCGCGAGAGTTAGCAAGACTGGCTGACATCCACGAATCTCCGTGGGTCGATGTTGGCCTCCGTCTGCCGTCGTGCCGCCCGGCTCCCTCGATGCGTGGCTGTTGAGATTGAGTCTCAATAAATTTTGGCTGCAAATTAGTAGCCAATTTAGGCAGAAAAAACTGGCACAATGAGGTAGTATTCTTCCCGATGCTTATCCGCTCATTCGCAAGCCTTTTGCGCAACAGCACTTAGAAGCTGGCGACGGCGTTTCGCCAAGCACGTGGCCCCTCCGGATGAAAGCGGAATAGGCCGATCCGGGCTCTAGGCAAGACGAAAACTCCGATCGGACGCGACAGTTTGGCCGGGGGGCCGGAAGGAAAGTCGCAGCGACTCCCAAGAATATCTGCTGGCTTGGGAGACTGGAGTTGCTCGGTATACGTACCGGAGCTACACTTGCGACCCTTGGAGCCCCTTGATCGGTGGCTTCTCCGAGGGCCGGGCAGTATAATGTTGGTAGGTAAGGTCTTTCTTCCTCGCGAGTCAGCAGTAATGCGAACCCTCCGCTTTGGTGCCATGGCAGCCGTACTTATCCACATGATTTGTGGATGCTGTTTGCATCATGCGCATGCGGAGACGGGGTGTCACGCATCCCCGGAGGCGATTCCTGCTTCCTGTTCGCCCTGCCACTGCGATGACCATGGGCATGGAAATGGTGAATCCCGCCCGAAGCCCGCCGACGACGACTCGTGCAATGGACACCAATGCACCTTCGTCAGGCCCGATGATTCTTCGGGCCACGATTGGAGTGCGGCTGCGGATGCTGCCCTGGTGCTCGTATCGGCCTCGCCTGGAACGGCTGCATCTGCGCCGGCGCATCGAAACTGCGACGTCGGCTTCTTTCCTCGCCTGCGGCTACATTTGCTAATCCAGGTGTTGCTGGTTTAGCGACTCGATCGTCATTGATTTCTTTTCGGGCGATGGTCTGCGTGCGCTCTTGGCTGCGCGCTCTGAACCCATCTACGGCAATGAAAAGGCACTAACAAAACGGGGACTGGCTCCGAGCCAAACACTCGTAAAACACGGAGAATAGGCGTTTTTGCGAGGTGCCTGTCCCGTTTTGTTAGGGCCTCTAAAGGAAAATGACGATGGAGACTCTCAAGAAAACCAAAATCCTACACGCAAACCCTGCTCCTCATCCGAGCTCCGAACACCAAGACGAAGCGCCGCGGTCGCCCGCGAGAAACGTGCCCCGGCAGGCCCGGAGACGACGCTTTCCGGCATGGGCCGTGAGCGTCCTCGCGCTGACGGTCACGGTTGTGGTTGGGCTCCTCACTTTCACTCTGTGGGGGCCGGCCTTGTCCGGGACGGTTGCGGCCATGCGGGACAAACTCACAGCGGCAGGATCGGTGCATGAAGACCACGATGTAGCGGAGGGCGAGGCGGCCCACAACCATGCTGCGGATGCCGGCGGCGCCAACAGCGAAAGCAATGCCTTGGAACTCAGCGAAAAAGGACGCAAGAACGTCGGCCTGAAGCTCCTTGCTGTCCAGCCCCGGGACTATGCACGCACGATCAGCATTCCCGCAATGCTCGCAGAGCGCCCCGGGCGGACGGAGATCACGGTGGCGGCTCCGATGACGGGGATCGTCACACGGATCTATCCCATACGGGGCGAGGCCGTCGAGCCGGGTCAGCCCCTGGTCGACCTTCGCTTGACCCACGAAGACCTGGTCGAGAAACAGAGCGATCTCTTGCGGGAACTGGAACAACTCGACGTGGTCAAGCGCGAGGTGGCCCGCCTTCGCGAGGTAACGGCCAACGGCGCCGTTGCCGGAAAGCGTCTCCTCGAGCAGGAGTACGAACAGGGCAAGCTCGAAGCCGCGATCCGCGCCGGTGTCCAAGCGCTGATCCTCCACGGGCTTTCGCAAGACCAGGTAGACCGGATCGTCGCCGGTCGCCGGCTCGTCCAGGAGATTACGATTGCTGCGCCTCACGCGGCCGGCTGCGGCGGCAGTGGACAACACGCCGAGTTTTTGCAGGTGAAAACGCTGGCCGTCGCGCCGGGCCAGCATGTTCCCGCCGGAGAGCCCCTCGCCACGCTGGCCGACCACTGCGAGCTGTATATCGAAGGCAAAGCCTTCGAGCAGGACGCCGCGGCCTTGAGCCAGGCGGCGAATGCCGGGACTGCGGTGACCGCCGCCATCGATGCGAACGGTTCGGGCATCGAGGAAGTCGCCGACCTGAACATCGAGTTCGTCGAAAGCGCGGTGGAGCGCGATTCGCGGGCGTTGAAGTTCTACGTGCGGATTCCCAATGAACTGGTCCGCAATGAAGTGATGCCCGACGGGCACCGCTTCATCGGATGGCGATACCGCCCGGGCCAGCGTGTGCAGCTCTATGTGTTGGTGGACACATGGCAGGATCGCATGGTGTTGCCGGTCGAGGCGGTAATCCAGGAAGGTCCTGAGTGGTTCGTCTTCCGCCAGAACGGCAGCCGGTTCGAACGGGTGCCCGTGCACGTCGAGCATCGCGATCAGCGATTTGCGGTCGTCGAGAACGACGGAACGCTCTTCCCCGGTGATATCGTCGCGGCGTCGGGCGCCTATCAGATGCACCTGGCGCTGAAGAACAAGGCCGGCGGCGGCGTCGATCCGCATGCCGGTCATCACCATTGAGACTTTCCGCATGCTCAACGCCATTATTCGATTCGCCCTGCGCAACCGTCTGCTGGTCGTTGCCTTTGCCGTCTTCCTGATGATTTACGGCGGCTGGCAGATTGTGCATCTTCCGATCGACGTCTTTCCCGATCTCAACCGCCCCCGCGTCACCATCATGACCGAGGCCCCGGGCATGGCGCCGGAAGAGGTGGAGACCTTGATCACCTTCCCGATGGAAACCGCACTGAACGGCGCCACGGGCGTCGAGGCCGTCCGCACCGCCTCGGGCGTCGGCCTTTCGGTCGTCTGGGTCGAATTCGACTGGGGCACCGATATCTACGATGACCGCCAGATCGTCAATGAGCGGATCGCCATGGTGGCCGATCGCATGCCCCCGGGGGTGACGCCCCAGTTGGCTCCCGTGTCATCGATCATGGGCCAGATCATGATCATCGGCATGTGGAGCGCGAGCGGCGAGACGTCGCCGATGCAGCTTCGCACGCTGGCCGACTGGGTCGTCCGGCAGCGATTGCTCACCATCTCCGGCGTCTCGCAGGTCTTTGCGATGGGAGGCGACCGGAAACAGTTTCAGGTGCTCGTCGATCCCGATGCTCTGCTCAAGTACGGGGTAAGGCTCGAGGACGTCAAGGCGGCGGTCGCCAAGAGCAACCGCAACGCCAACGGCGGTTACCTGGACGAACAAGGGCCGCAGGAGCTCCTGGTACGCAGCCTGGGGCGGATCCAGACGGTGGAGGATCTGAAGAAGGTCGTCGTCACGATCCGCGACGGGCGATCGATCCTTGTCGGCCAGGTGGCCAAAGTGGTCGAGGGCCCGGAGGTGAAGCGCGGCGACAGCGCGGCGTTCGCCCGCCGGAAGGATGGTCGATTAAGCGGCGGCCCGGCGGCCGTTCTCACGATCAACAAGCAGCCCGACGCGGATACGCGGCGGGTGACCGAAGACATCACCAAAGCCCTCGCGGAACTGAAAGCATCGCTGCCCGAGGACGTCGAACTCCATCCCGAACTGTACCAGCAGAAGGTCTTCATCGATCTGGCGATTGAAAACGTGGTGGAAGCCCTACGCGACGGCAGCATTCTCGTTGTGATCATCCTCTTCATCTTCCTGCTCAATTTCCGCACGACCTTCATCACGCTGACGGCCATCCCCCTGTCGATCGTCGTCACGGGGCTGATCTTCCACTGGTTCGGCCTGTCGATCAACACGATGACGCTCGGCGGTCTCGCCGTGGCGATCGGAGAACTGGTCGACGATGCGATCGTCGACGTGGAAAACATTTTTCGCCGGCTCCGCGAGAACCGGCTCCGCGATGCCCCGAAGCATCCCCTGACGGTCGTTTTCCGCGCGAGCGTGGAGATCCGCAACTCGATCGTCTTCGGCACAATGATCGTGGTGATCGTCTTCCTGCCCGTCTTCGCGCTGAGCGGGATGGAAGGCAGGCTCTTTACGCCGGTGGGAGTCGCCTATATTGTGTCGATCCTCTCGTCGCTGCTGGTCTCGCTCACCGTCACGCCGGTCCTTTCGTATTGGCTTCTTCCGCGGGCGCGGTTCATGGCGCACGAGAAAGAAGGACTGGTCCTCCGCGGGCTCAAGAAGCTGGCCGGCTACGCGATCGGAACCGGTCTGCGCGCACCGGTGCCGGTGCTCGGGGCCGCGATTCTGGTGGTGGGGGTGGCCGGTTACGGTCTCGTGCACCTGGAAAACGACTTCTTGCCGCCGTTCAACGAAGGGGCGGTGCAAATCAACGTCATTCTCCCGCCGGGGACATCGCTGGAAACCTCGCAGAAGATTGCCCGCACGGTCGAAGACCGGCTGAAGCAAGTGAAGGATCTTCAGGCTTTCGTGAGGAAAACGGGGCGCGCTGAGCTTGACGAGCATGCCGTGACGGTGAACATCTCGGAGATCATTGCCAGCTACGACCCGCACACCGAGCGGAGCCGCGAAGAGATTCTCGACGATCTGCGGGAAGCGATGGCCGACATCCCGGGGATCGTGACTAGCGTCGAGCAGCCGCTGGCGCACCTGATTTCGCACATGCTCTCCGGCGTGATGGCGCAGGTCGGCATCAAGATCTACGGCGACGATCTGAGCGTGCTCCGCCGCAAGGCCGAGGAGGTCCGCCGGGCGATCGCCGGAATCGAGGGGGTCACCGACCTTCAGGTGGAACCGCAGGTCGAAATCCCGCAGCTTCGCATCGAGGTGGACGCGGATAAACTCACCACTTACGGGCTTACCCGCGACGACATCAACGAGTTTGTCGAAACGGCCATGAACGGCGAGGTGGTCTCCGAGGTGCTCCTCGGCCAGCGGACGTTCGATCTGTTGGTCCGCATGGATGAGCCGTACCGGGAGGACTTGGAGGCCGTAAAACGGCTCACGATCGACCTGCCGGACGGCGGCGTGGCGAACCTGGGCTCTGTCGCCACTATCTACAAGGCCGCCGGGCCGAATACGATCAACCGCGAGCAGGTTCGCCGCCGTATCATCATCCAGTGCAATACGGCGGGACGGGGGCTGGTCGACGTAGTCAACGACATCAAGGCCCGCGTCGCCCCCATCGAACGCTCGCTGCCGACCGGCTACTTTGTTTCCTACGAGGGGCAGTTCGAAAGCCAGCAGTCCGCCTCGCGCGTGATCGCGGCGCTGTTCGCGATGGCCTTGGGCGGAGTCTTCCTGGTGCTGTATACGATGTTCCGTTCGGCGAACCTCTCGCTGCAAGTGCTGATCGCTTTGCCCATGGCGTTCATCGGCTCGGTGGCCGCGCTTTACCTGACGGGCCAGACGCTCACGGTGGCCGCGATGGTGGGGTTCATTACGCTCTGCGGGATCGCATCGCGCAATGGAATCTTGCTGATCAACCACTACCTGCACCTCGTTCAGTACGAGGGCGAGACGTTTTCCCGCCAAATGGTTGTGCGGGCCGGGCAGGAACGGTTGGCTCCGGTGCTCATGACGGCGCTGACCTCCGGAATCGGGCTGTTGCCGCTGGCGACGGCCGCGGGCGAGCCAGGCAAGGAAATCCTCTACCCGGTGGCCACCGTGATCATCGGTGGACTCGTCACCAGCACGCTCTTAGAATTCCTCGTCCGGCCGGCGTTGTTCTGGAAATTCGGCGTCGGCGCAGCGGAGCGCGTTGTGGCAGAGAGCAAACAAAACATCGCCTTGGAGGAAGAAGACCTCGCGGCGGAGCGGTGAGGGTAGGAGGCCGCGATTTACGGCCGGGAGGGCGTGTGAAGGACGCATGCCCGAGGTTTTTGTCCCTGTTCAAAGGAGTATTCTGCTATGCGAACTGGTTACCTGTCTCTGGGCATCGTCGCCGCGCTCGTTGCTGGCATCGGCGTTGTGGGCTGCGGTTCCGATTCCGCGGAGAGGCTTGGGGATCCTCCCACGCCTCCTTCTGCAACAGAACACGCAGGCCATGAAGGCGAACACGTGCACCCGACCGAAGGGCCGCACGGCGGGCACCTCATTGAACTCGGAGATGAGCAGTACCATGCCGAGCTGCTTCATGACGAAGCCTCGCACACCGTGAGCGTTCACATCCTAAACGCCGCAGGAAACAAGCCCGTCCCGATCCGCCAGGAGACGGTGGCTTTGCAGCTCTTCCAAGACGGCAAATTCGTCGACTACGCCCTCAAACCGGTCGGCGAACCGGGCGAGGCCGGCAGTTCGGAATTTGCCATCGTCAGTGAGCCGCTTACGGACGCCTTGTTGCACGCGGAAAGCGTCCGAGGCCGGCTGCGCGTGACAATCGACGGCACCGAGTACACCGGAGTCGTGGAGCACGCCGCGCACGACCATGCCGGGCACACGCATTGAGGGTTGTCTGACCCAGGATTTCTTCCACGTAGATCATTTTCACCAAAATCATCGCCGAGGCCATGAGCGGAGTCGCAAACACCACTCCGAGGATTCCGGCTATGCTCCACCATCAGTACCTGCGCGATGACGGTGAGGACCGGTGGAAGGAAGACTGCGCGCTTCTGGATAATCGGCACAAGCAGAAAGCTCTCGATCTGCTGGACGGCGATATACAGGACGGTCACGTAAAGTCCCATCATGGGGGCTCTCCGCCAGGCCGACCAGAATACCTGGTAGGATTGACGGCCAGGTACAAACCGGCAAACAGCACGATGACCAAAGCGAACAGGGCATCGAGGCCCGTAAAGAGCTGCCCCGTCGCCTGCCCGACAATCTGGAAATCTCGGTCGGGGAGCGTTCGGCACCGGCTGGCTAAACCGCTACAGCACCGCTTCCGGAAGCCAGTAGTGCAGGGCGATCAAAGGGAAGGCGAGGTGCCTCGAAGACTGAGTAGCCTCTGAAACGACCGGGGAATCGATGCATCAGTTGCCGTTGCCTCGCATGCCCAGCTTTGTGCCGTTGGAGCCTACGGTCGGCTATTGGCCCTTGGAGGACTATGGCCTCATCGGCGATTGCGCCAGCGCGGGGCTCGTAGGCCGCGACGGCGCGATCGCCTGGCTCTGCATTCCTCACTTCGACTCAAACGACAGGAGGAAGTCCGCTCGATGAGGTCGTCCACCGCTACACGACAGTGAGGATACGGCTCGGCGTGGGGGCTTTTGGCTATTGCAGGCCGGCTCGACACCGGCCTGCAAGCTGCGGGATCTCACCACGGTGGCCGGCGAAAAATACGGATCGCGCAGGTTCCTTTTGTCCCGATGGAGCCTTATTCTTTCCAGTGTACGATTGATCGTGGTATCAATGATTTACTTCAACGTAAGGGAGCGACGCAAATGAGCAGGATCGCCAGAACAGCGGCGCCTCAGCATAACTCCGAACGCCTGATTGCAGTCCTGGAGACTCGGAACAAGCGATTGGATTGGCAGGGCGTCTGCGGCAAATGTCATTTAAAGCTCAAGCCGGGCGACAGTGTTACCACCGTGCGCCAAGATGAGGAATTGTTGCTGGTGCATGAAAGGTGCACGGGATGGGACGAGCCGCTTTCAAAAGAAGAACTGGAGATCGCGTTCGACGAGATTTTCGGCGCAAGCGGCGCCGAGTGAAGATGGCGTCTGCCACGAACAACCGGCCCGGTTGCATCCGAGATAAGCAACGCGCCATCGGCAATCCACGATCCACAGGAGCGAAGCCATGCCGGCGCGACGGCCGTCCTTGCCAACGAACTCCATAAATGGCTTCGGCCGCGGCGAGCCTGAATCACGCGGAGAGTTCGAATTGGGCCGGCCAATTTCACTAATCTTCCAAAGGATCGAGCGTTCGTTCATGATCGCCGGTTCCTACGGATAGACACAGAATGGGGCACCGGCCGGCTCTCATACGTCGAGCGGCATGCCGCAGGCCTGCAGATGGCACTTGTGCACAATGTAGTCGTGCTCATACGTATACGGATTGACCATCCCCCCCTTCAGAACGGCGGCAAACTCTCGCCACTGGTCTTCGTACCGGTCTTTCACGGGCGGCATCTCCACGGTCTGTATCCCTTTCTTGAAACCGCCGCGATCTTCCTCCAGGGCGAGCGTGAGCACTCCGCCGGACATGTTCCCCTTGGACTCGATCGGCTGAATGATGATGCTTCCCTTGTCGCCCATCACTTTGAGCCGTCGGCGCTGAAAGCCCTGCGCCTCCGTGATCGATGTCCGTATCGTGGCCAGCCGGTCGCGGGAGAACTCGAAAACGGCCAGGCAGTTGTCGAACACGCCGTCAGAGCGGGTCTGGCGGAGATACGGCGTGATTCTTTCCGGTTCCCCCATGAGCGAGACGACGATATCGATCAGATGGCAGGCCAGAATGTACGCGATCCCGCCCTGGTAGTCTTTGATAAGGTTTCGGTAGCCCTCTCCGTCGTACCGTCCCATGGCCGTGTCGAGATCGAACACATTGCCGATCAAACCGTCTCTTACGGCCTGGATGCAGAACTGCACGGCCGGGTTGTTCCGGTACATGTACCCAACCTGGACAGTGAGGTTCCTGACTTCTGCCTCGTCCAGCAACTGCTTGAACTCCGGCAGCGATTCGCCGCACGGTTTGTCCAGATGGATGTGCTTTCCGGCCCGGATGCAGCGCAGCGCGGGCGGAATGCAAACGCGCTCCTCGGTCTCGACCGCCACGGCCTCTAGATCGGCAACGGCCAGCAACTCGTCCGTGGACATTACTTTCAAACCCTTGAAACAACTGCTTTGCAGGGCTTTCTCGCGCAAGTGCGGGTCGTCCTCCACAAAGCCGACAACCTCGAAGAGATCAGGCAGCTTGCGCAGAGTTCCAATTTTGTAGGCGTGCTGGTTACCGGTGCCGATCTGTCCGATCTTGATGGGTTGTCTCTTGGCGGGGCTGTTCTGGGCGGCGGACACGCCGCCCGGCAGGACCGCCCCGCTCACGGCAACCCCGGAAGCGGTGAGAAACGCACGTCGTGAAACAGGTATCTCCTTCATGTCATATTCCCTTATTCAACTTACTCACACTGTAAATGCCACCACCGACCCCGCGTCGGTGGGGCGATGTTTGGCAACGACAAACCGCGATCCTGTAGGCCGTTCTATGATTTCGCTTCCGCCGCTCGGGCCCTACAGGCCGAGCGGCGGAAGCGAAATCACAGAACCGGGGTTCTTGGCGTTTGTAGTTGCCAAACATCGCCCCACCGGGACAAACCACGGTGGTGGCGTTTACAGTTTGAGAACTTGCCATCATTCAATCCGCACCATCCGAGTTCCAACGATAAACCGTCCGGCGGACTGCCACGCCGCGAGGCAGCCATTCACGGGGCGGTTGGCGACTGGTCCTCCGGCTCCGCATCGCAGCCCCGGCGGCTGGAACATGCCTCAATGATAATCCAAGCCGGCGCGAGGGTAAACACGCGAGGCCCCCGCGACCGTCACCCGGACTTTTTCAGTCGGCCCCCAGGCTACCCAAGGCAGCCCGGCTGCGCGACCCGGGGGAGAGCTACAACGGTTTCATGAAGCAGTTGCGGAAGTGGCATGTGGAATTGCAGATTCTCTGCATGGGTGAACTCCGCCTGCGGATGGAGCAAGATCTGTTCGGGCAGTGGAAGATCGCGGGATACGTGGTGATAGCAGGGGACGGAAGCCGGATCGAGTTGCCGCGGACCAAGTCGAACGAAGCGGCGTATTCGCCGAAGGGAAAACATCAGAAGAAGGAACCACGGAAGAAGGCGAAGGGGAAGAAGAAATCGAAAAGCAGTCGGGGGAAACGGTGGCGCAAGACGCAGCGGCAGTCCGCGGAATCGATCCGCAAGAAGGCCAACAGCCCGCAGATGTGGCTGACGTTGTTCTGGCACGTGGGGACGGGATTGCCCTGGGCCTGGCGGACGGGGCCCTCGGATTCCAGCGAGCGACAGCACCTGGAGGAAATGCTGTCGGAACTGTCGAAAAACACGCTCATCACGGCGGATGCCGGCTTCATGGGCTACGAGTTCTGGAGCGCGGTCATGGCGGCGGGGCACAGCTTTGTGATTCGCGCCGGAGCGAATGTGCGATTGTTGCAGAAGCTGGGATTCAGCCGGGAGTACGAGAACACGGTTGACCTCTGGCCGAAGTCGGCTGCCGACAAGGGAAAGCCGCCGCTGGTGCTGCGCGCGGTGTGGGTGCATGACGGGAAGCAGCCGATGTGCCTTATCACGAACGTGCTGAGCAAGACGCGACTGAGCGACCAGCAGATTGTGACGATCTACAAGGCAAGGTGGGGAATCGAACTTTTCTTCAGAACCTTCAAACAGACCTTTGGCCGTCGGAAGCTGCGCAGCCACAAAGCGGAACATGCGCAGTTGGAAGCGGAGTGGTCGTTGGTGGCATTGTGCGCCTTGTGCCTGTTGGCGCAACGCGAGATCGCTGACTCCGGCGGCGATCCTTGCCGATTGAGCCCCGCCGGTGCGATCAAGGCGATCCAGAAGGTAATGGGGCAATACCGCAACCGTCCCGAAAATCCTGCGGAAAGCCTGGGATCAATGTTTCGCAACGCCCTTTTGGACGATTGCCATCGCACGTCGTCCAAGGCCGCTCGCGCCTATCCGACCAAAAAGAAACGTGAACGCACGGGGGTACCCATCATCGATACAGCAACCAAAGCTCAAATTGCCGCAGCGAAGGAGTTTAAAGCGAGAGAACACGAATTTCGGTTACCGGCGTAGGATGGCACTGGACCAGGGCGGCCGCCGCCTACTCGGCGCCCTTGCCACCCAAAAGCGTGTGGCCACCAAACACCCTCGAATTTGAGAAAATCGAAGCTTTGGTGGCCACACACGCAACTCACCGGCTATCCGGAAACGGGGGCTGGCTTTCGGATGTCGTGTATCAGCTCTTACACTTGCACAAGATGTAGGGTGCCTGTCCCTGTGTCCAAATAGCCGCTTGAAGCCAGTTTCTTCAACCAACGACCGCCAGTTGCACCCGCGCTCCGTCAAGCCGGTCGGCGAGGAGCTTGACGACTTGGTTCATGAGGCGGTAGCCGAGTTTCGCATCGCGCTCACAGAGCTCGCGGAGGCGGGCGGCCTCAATTCGGATTAGACGCGTATCGCTGCGGGTCGTCGCAATCGCGGTCATCCGGTACGGCTCGACAACGGCCGACCAGCCCAGGATGTCGCCCTGGACAAGCCGATCCACGGAGCGGTGTGCGCCCTCGGGCAGCGTGTACCGGATGTCGACCTCTCCCTCGCTAATGATGCTCAGTGCCTCGGCGGCGGCTCCCTCGCCGAATAATTGGGTACCCGCCGGGATCGCGACTTCTTCGGCAATCATGGCGATCGATTTGAGACTGTCCTCGTCGACGGCGGCGAAGCATGGATACCGCCGCAGCGTTTCCGGTGAAATCATCGCGTGGTCCTCCCTTTCAATCAGTAAATTGTGAGAGCCGGGCAACGATCCGTCCCTGCGGGTCGCGCAGCGTGACTTCCAGCGGCATCCGGCCGGGAAGACTGTGGGTCGCGCATCCGAAACACGGATCGTATGCCCGGAACGCCATCTCGACCATGTTCAAGAGCCCTTCGGAGACCTTGCCTCGGCTGATGAGCGACTGCGCGGCTTTCTTAACGGACATCGAGATCGGCGCGTTGTTGTTGGTGGTGCCGACGATCAGGTTGACCTTGGTCAGGATCCCGCGCTCGTCGGTCGCGTAGTGGTGCGTGAGCGTTCCGCGCGGCGCTTCGACCGAGCCGACGCCCTCGGTCGGTTTCTCTGTCGGCAGGACCCGGTACTCCTTGCCGGTGATCTCCGGATCCGTGGCCAACTCCACCCAACGTTCGGCCGCGTAGAGAATCTCGATCAGTCGTGCCCAGTGGGTGGCCAGCGTGTGATGGACCGGTTTGCCGCCGAGGGTCTCGTAGAATCTTTCATACTCGGCCTGCGCCAAGGGTGTGGCCATACGATCGGCCGCATTCAGTCGCGACAGCGGGGTGGCCTTGTAGACGCCCGAGTCGATGCCGTCGACCAGGCCCTTCCAGCCGACGTTCTTCAGATAGGGAAACTTCAGGTAGCTCCACGTTTCGACACGCTCGGCGATGTGGTCGCGGTAGTCCTTGGCGTCGTACTTCGCGTATTCCCGACCATCGGGACCCGTGACGCGGATCTGGCCGTCATAGAAGTTTACTTGGTTCTTCGCGTCGACGGTGCCCATATTGTAGGTCTTGTGGACATAGACGTCGCCGACGATGAGCTTCACGTAGTCGCTGTTCTGGAGCACCACGTCCCTGAATAGTTTGAGCGAGAACTTACCGAATTCGATAGCATCGCGGCCGAGTTGTTCAATCTCTTTGCGTTGGTCCTCGTCGATCCCGCGACTGACGCCTCCCGGCAGGCCCCAGTTGGGATGCACCTTGCGCCCTCCGATCATTTCGATGAGGTGATGGCCGTCGCGGCGCATTTTGAGGACCTTGCCGGCGATGTCCATGCCGACCTTCTGGACCACGCCGAGGATGTTTCGCTCGGCAGGCGGCGCGGTCGGGCCGACGACGAAGTCCGGCCCCCCGAGGGCATAGAAGTGGGTCGTGTGATCCGTGACGAAAAAGATGCTGTAGAACAGCTCGCGCAGCTTCTTGGCCAGCGGCGGCGGGTTGACGTGGAAGAGGGCGTCCAGGGTCTTTGTGGCGGCGATGTGGTGCGCCTCGGGGCAGACGCCGCAGATGCGGGACGTGAGGTTCGGCATTTCTTCCGCCGGCCGGCCGACGCAGAAGCTCTCGAACCCGCGGAGTTCCGGGATCTGAAGGTAGGCGTTGGCCACGTCGCCATCCTCATTCAGAAAGATGTCGATCTTGCCGTGGCCCTCCAGACGCGTGATCGGATCAATCGATATGCGGCTCATGGGACGCCTTTGACGACGTTTGTGGAAGAGGGGAAGTTTCATGGGTGACTTGCCATTCGGCCAGCGATTCGTTTAGCCGCAGGCCCATCGGGCCGCGCGGGCGGCTCGCTCTTCGACAGCCATTTCCAAACATATCGAACAACCGTTATCCGCTCCCGCGCGGCCCGGTGGGCCTGCGGCTAAACGACCTCTTTTCGACTCCGCCGCAAATGGCTCCCGGCCAGGCTGAAGCGATAGAAGCTTCCGACTGGGTCCGGGATGCCGTCGCGAATGATCCGGTCGATTTCCTCGGGATCGGTCGAGTCGATCACCGAAGCCAGCGCGGTCATCAACCGTGCGCCATAGTCGCGGACGCCCTCGTTGGGCCCATAGCAGCCGATGCAGGGAGAATTCACACGCGGGCACTTGGCGCCGCAGCCGGCGCGCGTGGCAACCCCGCAGCAGATGATCCCCTGCTCCAACAGGCAAGTCTCTTCGTCGGGGATGATCTCCCACGTGCGGCAGAACTTCTTGATCTTCTTCTCGTTCCGCACGCGCGGGCACTCCTGGCAGACCGTCGTGTCCGCGCCGATCACCGAGCCGGGCGCCGGCAGCTTCTTCTCGATGATCGCCGTGATGGCGTCCCAGATCCGCTCGGCTTCCGGCGGGCAGCCGGGCAGATAGTAATCGACCGGTACCGTCTGGTCGAGCGTCCGCACCGTGTCGTAGAAGACCGGCAAGTGGAGGCTGCCCTCTGCAACCTCGGTCTTGTGCTGCGGCCGGAGCTCATCGGGGTTCTCGGTGGAAGGCGTTTCGCGGTAAACCGTGTCGAAAATCCGTTGGCGGCTCGTGGCGTTGGCCAGCCCGGGAATGCACCCTTCGCTGGCACAGGATCCGAAGGCGACCAGGACCTTCGATTTTTTGCGAAGCAGCCGGGCCATGTACTCCTGCTCGCTGGTGCGGATGCTGCCGTTGAACAGGCAGACGTCGATACTGCCGTCGGGCATCCTTTCCACGTCATGGACCTTCGCGTCGACGGCGACGGGCCAAAAGACGATGTCGAACGCCGCGGCGACGTCGAGGATCTTTTCATTGATCCCCAGCACGGCGATCTCGCAGCCGCCGCACGAGGCTGCCCAGTAGAGGGCCAGTTTTCCCTTCGTTTCACCGCTCATGCCGAAACCTCCATCGCATCTGCGTGCTCGGCGACGATCTCTTCCAGGGCCGCGAGGCGTTCGCCGTTTTCTTCCCAGTTGCCTGCCCATTTCAGCGGCCCCAAGCGGCGGACGTCGTCGACGAATCGGTCGATCGATTCGGCCAGCGGCTGTCCCTCGGCCGCCGACGCCCAGACCAACCGCAGCCGGTCCGGTTCGATCCCCATCCGCTCCAGGAAATACCGGAGCATCGTATGGCGGCGGATCGTCTTGTAGTTACCCTCGATGTAGTGACAGTCGCCTGGGTGGCAGCCGGCGATCATCACGCCATCGGCCCCGAGGGCAAACGATTTCAGAATGAACGTGGGGTCGACCCGACCGCTGCACATGACACGGACGATTCTGGCGTACGGCGAGTATTTGATCCGCGACGTTCCGGCCAGATCGGAAGCCGTGTAGCTGCACCAGTTGCACAGGAAGGCGACCACGCGCGGCTGGAACGGCCGCTCTGTCGGAGAAGAATTAAGGTCAGACATAGCACATCAGTCCTTCCAACTCTTCGTGAATTTGTTCATCGCTGAACAGATGCTGTTTCGCCGCACCCGAGGGGCACGCGGCCACGCACGTTCCGCAGCCCTTGCACAAGGCGGCGTCGATCACCGCAATCTCGCGCTCGTCGTCGCAGTGGATAGCGCTATACGGACAGAGGAGGATGCAGGTCTTGCAGCCCGAGCACATCGTTTCATCGATCCAGGCGGTGTTCGGCTCCAGTTCGATCTGACCGGCGTCGATCAGGGCGAGGGCCTGGGCGGCCGCGGCGTCGGCTTGGGCGACGGTATCGGGGATGTCTTTGGCCCCCTGGCAGGCGCCCGCCACGAACACGCCGTCGCTGGCGGTGTTCACCGGCGCCAGCTTGGGGTGCTTCTCGAGGAAGAATCCGTCCGCCGAACAGGAGATTCCGAATGTCCGCCGCACGTCGCCGGCATCGACCTGGGCTTCCAGGGCCACGGCGAGAATCACCATGTCGACGTTGATCTTGCTGACCTTGCCGAGCAGGGTATCATCGACGTTCATTACGAGGCCGCCGTCGGCAACGGTTCCCTCGCCGGCGACCGGAGTGATGTCGGCCACCTTGCCCCGAACGAATTGCACCCCTTCGTTCTGCACGCGATTGTAGAATTCCTCGAAGCCTTTGCCGGGGGCACGGATGTCGATATAGCAGTTGAACACCTCGGCCCCGGTCTTTTCGTGCACGAGGTGGGCGAGCTTCAAGGCGTACATGCAGCACACGCGCGAGCAGTATTTGTGGTAGTTCTGGTCGCGGCTGCCGACGCAATGAACGATGCCGACCCGCTTGGGCGTCGAGCCGTCGCGGAGCACGAGCTTCCCGGTGGTCGGCCCGCCGGCGTTCAGCAACCGTTCCACCTCGAGGCTGGTGTAGACATTCGGGTACTTGCCGTAGCCGTAGTAGGGGATCACGCTGGGGTCGAACGCCTTGAACCCCGTGGCGATGAGGATCGTGCCCACATCGAATTCTTCCACCGTTTCCTGCTGATCGAACCGGATGGCGTCGCGTTCGCCGCACGCCTCGACACAACCCTGGTTGCACTTCCCTCGCTTGATTTGAAGGCAGACCTCGGGATCGATCACCGGCACGGGAGGGACGGCCTGGGGAAACGGGATCCAGACCGGTTTTCGCGTGCCCAGGCCCTGGTCGAACGGATTAGGGAAGCGGGCCTTCGTGAAGACGCAGCCATCGAGGCACATCATGCAGCCGACGCAGAGGTCTTCGTCGATGTACCGTGGATGGCGGCGAACCTTGACGCGGTAGTTGCCCACCGAGCCTTCCACCGATTCGACGGTCGAGTAGGTCAGCAGCTTGATGTTCGGGTGCAGCTTGACCGCCGTCATCTTGGGCGTAAGGATGCAGGCGGCGCAGTCGAGCGTGGGGAAGGTCTTGTCGAACATGGCCATGTGGCCGCCGATGCTCGGCTCGCGTTCGACAAGGATCACCTCCTTGCCTGCCGTGGCCATCGTCAGGGCCGCCTGGATGCCGGCGATGCCGCCGCCGACTACCAGGGCCCGCGGGACGATCGGCACGAATTGCCGCTGCAGCGGTTCGTGGCCGGCGACGCGGCGGATGGCGGCCGCCAGGTGCGACTTGGCCTTTTCCAGTCCGGCCTCCTTGTCGTCGGTCACCCAGGCGACCTGCTCGCGGATGTTGGCCATCTGCACCAGGAAGCGGTTCAGACCGGCGGCCTCGGCGGCGCGGCGGAAGGTCCCTTCATGGAGATTGGGCGAACAGGCGGCGACGACGATCCGGTTGAGGTTGAACTCCTGGATGTCTCGCTTCACGAGTTCCTGGCCCGGATCGGAGCACATGTACTTGTAGTGCCGCGCCAGCGCGACGTGAGGCAGCCCCTCGGCGAACGCCGCCAGTTGCTCCACGTCGACGGCGCCGGCGATGTTGCTGCCACAATGGCAGACATAAACGCCGATCCTCAACGACTCATCCCGTGCAATCATGGCTGGTCCTCACTTAGTGGTCGAAGCCGAGGCTGGACCTTGAACCGCGGCGCCGCCGAGTGGGACGGGGCTGCGCGGCTCGAGGGCCTCGTACACCAATTCACCCAGGTCGGCGACGCGGAGTTTGCCCTCGGCGCCGACCGTCTTTACCGCATCCTGGAACATCACCAAGTCTTTCGGACAGGCCACTACCAGGCACTCGACGCCCGGTATGGCCAACGCCTCTTTGACGCGATTCTCCGCGGGCCGCTCTTCAATCCCGGGAGTATCCTTCATCCAGATCCGGCCGCCGCCCGCACCGCAGCAAAAACTGTTGCGGCGATTCCGCGGCATCTCGACGAGTGCGATTCCCAGAGCTGCCAGCACCCGCCGTGGCGGATCGTAGATGCCGTTGAACCGCCCCAGGTAGCACGGGTCGTGGTACGTGGCCGTCAGGTTGAGCGATCGGGCGGGCCTCAGCGTTCCCTTGCTGAGAAGGTCGTCGAGAAGTTGGCTGTAGTGGACGACCGGTTTGCCGGCCAGCGGCGATTCTTCGCCCTCGCCGGACTGGCCGTTCGCCTCGTATTCGTTCTTGAGCGTGTTGAACGTGTGCGGGTCCGTGGTAAGAACCCTTCGGAAGGTGCCTTTCGCAAGCTCCTTGCTGTTCTTCTCACGCAACATCGAGAACAGCCCCTCTTCGCCGCTGCGGCGGACATCATTGCCCGCGTTCTGCTCCTTATCCATCAGCAGACCAATATCCAGCCCGGCGTGCTGGAAGACCTTGGCGATCGTTCGCGTGACCTCCTGCGCCCGTTGGTCGTACGAGGCATAGTCGCCGACGAACCAGAGGTATTCGACCTCTTCCTTTCTCGCGTCCTTGAGCTTAACGTCGAGTGGTCTGGTCCAATCGGATCGCTTTTTGGCCGAACGGCCGAAGGAATTGCCGTAGCGCTGCAAGTTCATCAGTGCGTCCTGCAGGCCCTCGTCGACCTGGCCCTGGTCGACCAGATGCCGGCGAAGATCGACAATCAGCCGCGGATGTTCGACATGCACCGGACAGACCTCCTCGCACGCCCGGCACGTACAGCAGGCCCAGAGCTCTTCGGGATGCACGGCGGACCCGTGGAGGCTGGGGGTGTCGCCATTGCCTTTCACGGCGGTCCGCAGAAGCTGCGCGTCAACTCCCTGCACGACGTCGCGCGGCGACAGCGGGAAGCCCGCGTTAAAGCCCGGGCATGCTTCCTGGCAGTTTCCGCACCAGGTGCAGGCCTCGACCTGGAGCAACTGGCGCCAGGTGTAGTCGCGGACCGTTCGCACTCCGGATTCCATGACGACCGGCAACCGGCCGGGTGGCCCGGGTTTCCGCAGGAGCATGTTGGCCGGAGAAGAGAACAGGTGAAATGCCTTGGTGAAGGGAATCGCAACGATCAGCCCGAAGCCCAGCAGCGCGTGGGCCCACCAGGTCGCTTGATGCAACAACCGAACCGTCTCGACCGGCAGCGGACTGAGAAGCTTGGCCATCCCATAGCCGACCGGAGCCCAAGCGGCCGCGGGAAAGACGCTCCCGCCGCCGCCGATCCTCGCCAATTGGGCCTCCTGGCGCTCGACGCCCATGCGGAGGTTTTCGCGAAGGCCTGATTCATCGAGCACGCGCTGGCGGGTGGCGGCATCGGCACTGCCGACGGAAGCTAGTTGAGATTCAATGTGATTTCCCTCGGCGATCCGCAGGGCTTCGGCCAAAAAGCCGGTTACCGCGATCAACAGCAGGACGCTCAGTAGCGGGAACGCGTCCCAGAGGCTGACGCCCGACCGCCGCGCCTGAAGCCGCTGGGGTCGAACGACATATCTGCGGTAGGCGGCCATCAGCACGCCCGTGATCAGGGCAATCCCGAACAGGTCGAGAAGAAGCTCGAAGACCTGATAACCCGAACCGTGGAGGATCTGAGCGTCGAACAACAGATGAGCAACGTCCTGGTCGACGGTCGCCAGTGCCGTGCCGAGGAACAGCACAACCATGCCCCAGAAGATCGCCTGGTGCATCACCAGTGAAAACGGATCGCTTGACAGTCGCGACTGAAACAGCCCCGTCTTGACGAACTCCGCCACGCGACGAGGCTGGAGGGCACCGGCGAGCTGCTCGCCCAGTGGAGGATCGCCCGGTTCGGCCTGTCCCACGAACCACTTCCTCACTCGCCACAGGGCGCCGGCGACGAAGGCGGCGATTACCAGGGGAATCATCAGGTAGAGCGTGATTTCCGCCCAGTGCGGCACATTCCACATGATCGGCCGAGCGAAATCTTCCATCGCAGATCACCCTTTCCTGGCGCTAAGAGCCTCCACCAGGCACGGCAGCAGTTCGAGCGCATCGACTTCGGCACCGTAATGCGCAACGTCGAAAATCGGCGCCTTCGGATCCGTATTCACGGCGATCACCAGGTCCGAGCTGTTCATCCCTTCGAGGTGCTCCGGCGCGCCGCTCACCCCGAGAGCCAGGTAGACTTTTGGCTTGACGGTCATCCCCGACTTGCCGACCTGGCGTGTCGCGGGCAGCCAGCCCTGGTCGACCACCGGCCGCGACGCACAGACTGCGCCGCCCAACGCCTTGGCCAACTCCTCGGCAAGCTCAACGTTGTCTTTCTGCTGAATCCCGCGTCCCACGGCCACGAGGATCTCCTGCTGGGTGATGTCGACGTCGCCGGCCTCGGGCAGGATCCAGTCTTCGAAGCGAACGCCGCACGGCTTCAGCGGTGCGGAAAGCTGCCGCTGCTCGAGCTGGGCCTTGCCGGTCTTACCGGTCGGGCGGAAACTGCCCGGCAGCACCATGAGGACCGCCGGCGAACGGTCGATCTGGACCTCGGCGGTCATCTTTCCACCGCAAAACGAGGCGGTAACCGTGAGCGATTCTCCTTCGGCGGCAACTGCCTTGCAGCCGATCACCAGCGGCGCATCGATCTTTGCGGCAAGCATGCCGGCCAGATCCCAGCCGATCGACGTGCCACCGATCAGCACCGCCCGTGGCTTTTCGGCCGTTACCACTTCCCACAGGGCTGCGAGGTAGCAGTCGGGCGAGTAGGCTGCCAACTGCGGATCGTCGACGATGAGGATCCGGTCGGCCGCAGCCAGGGCTTCCGCATAGCGGGCACCGTCGCTGTTGAGAACCAGGGCTACCACCTCTCCGCCGCCGGCTGTGGCGATCTGGCGTGCGGCGGTGAGCATTTCGAGGGATACGTCGGCCAAGGCGTCGCGTTGGACTTCCGCCAGCACCAAAACGTCTTGCGCACTCATCGCAGCAGTCCTTTCTCGGCTAGGATTTCGGTGATGCGAGCGGCCACTTCGGCCTCCGAGCCAGCGAGCATTTCCGCCCGCGCGCCGGATACCGGGGGAGACAACCTGCGGATCGTCACGACCGGAGGACTGCCGGCCTGCGCTGGCTCATGCTCCTCGAATTGCGTCGCCTTCATGGCCGCCCGAATCCGGCTGACCGGAACGTAGCGGGGCGCCTGGTCCGCACCAAGGATGCCCAGCACGGCGGGCAAGCGGATATTCATTCTCGCCATCACCGCCCCGGGGAATTCCTTGCAGGCGACCACCGAACCGGCCTCGGAGCCGGCCTTCACGCCGCGGATCACTCCCACGTACGGCAAGCCCAGCCGCGCGGCGACTGGCGGCGCCAGCACGCCGTCGAGTTCGTCGTGCGCCTGAACCCCGACGAGCACCAACTCGGCGCTGAGCGGCTTGATCGCCTCGGCATAGATCGCCGCTGCGGCGCCGGGGCGGGGCGGCGTCTCCTCTTCCCACGCGATTTTGATGATCCGGTCGGCCCCTTTGGCGGCCGCGGTGTAGAGGGTGTTGTCGACGTCGCCGAAGTCCAGGGCGACGACCGTGACCGTGGCGCCCTCGGCCTCCTTCAGCAGAATTGCCTGTTCCAGCGCATGATCGTCGGACTCGTTGACCAGGAACGAGGCCGAGCTCAGATCCAGCGCGGCCCCCGAGTCATCGATTTCCAGGGGCTCGATCAGGTCGGGGACCTGCCTGACGATAACGACGACATTCATGAGACGCTCCTTTCACCCAGATCCATCGATTCGGCCAGCAACTCGATAATGTCGCGGACTTTCAGCCGTCCCTCCAACCCGGTGACTTTGGCGGCGTCCTCAAACCGCGAGAGTTCGTAGGGGCAGGACACGGCCAAGGTATCGGCGCCGGTATCGGCGGCCTGACGGACCCGCTCGTCGGACAGCCGATGGCCGCCGTGGGCGACGATGTGGGCGTCGAGCCACATCCCGCCGCCCCCGCCGCCGCAGCACAAGGCGTTGTCGCGATTGCGGGTCATCTCGACCAGCGTAAGGCCGGGGATCAGCCCCAGCAGCGACCGCGGCGGCTCGTAACAGCCGCAACGGCGGCCGACACAGCAGTTGTCGTGGTACGTGACCGTGGCCTCGAGGGGTTTGACGACCAGCGGCCGGAGTTGCTCCATGCGATCGGCCAGGAAGGTCGTGTAGTGCTCGACGGGATACCAGGCTTCGAACCGCGGATAGAAGTTTTCCAACGCGCGGAAGGCATGCGGGTCGAGGACCACAATCTTTTCGAACTCCTGCCGGTCGAACAGCTTGCGGTTCTCCTCGACGAGCGTTTCAAAGAGCCCCTCCTCGCCGAACATGCGGTCGCACTCGCCGACCGCCTTCTCCTTCGCTCCGAGTACGCCCCACGTGACGCCAAGCTCCGTCAGAATACGGGCGAACGCCCGCGCGACAACCTGGTTGCGCGGGTAGTACGACGGATAACATCCGACGAGCCAGAGGACCTCGACGGGCCGGGGCTCCTTTGAGAGATCCAGAACCCGCACCTCGAGTTCCTTGGCCCAGTCCAACCGCTGCCGCGGCGATTTGCCCAGCGTGTTGCCGTATTTGAGGACGTTCTGGAAGGTCTCTTGAAGCTCCGCGGGCGGCTGGAAGCCTTCCTGCATGGCACGATCGCGCAGGGCGGGCCGACAGGCCGTCGGTTAACTCGATGCCCCGAGGACACCGCGTGGAGCACGTAGCAGGCTAGCACACATCCAGAGCGACGGGCTTGCCAGGATCTGCTCGAGGTTCCTCGAGCGTGCCCGAAGAATGAGTGAGCGGGGCGGAAACTCCATGGCGTCGCCCAAGGGGCAGCTTGCCGCGCACAAGCCGCATTGCATGCAACCGAGGAGCGTTTCTCCGTCGCCGCTGTCGTTGCCAACGCCTGCAGCACGTCCATGCTGCCGACCGTCGAGCGTGATCATTTGCTTTTCTCCCACTGCGTGCGCCGAACTCTTTCGGGCCTCGCGAGGCCGAAAAAGCGGCACGGTTCAAGAGCGGGTCGCGGTCGGTAGGTCCCGCTTGCCGAGCGGGACCTGGAACTACCGAAAGGCCCCGCCTGCCAACTTGTTCCTGCCGCTCAGGTCCCGCTCGGCAAGCGGGACCTACCTTACCTGCCAACGCGATCGCCTCTTTTAGCAACGATCGTGCCGGTGAAAGCGAGAAAGTGAAAGAGGTGATTCAATCTGGCGTTGAGCAAGGGTTTGGGGCTTGTGAACGATTTTTGGAAAGCGGCTCGATGGTTGCGATTCGCGGAATTCCGCCGCGGCGCCGCGGGATTCCGAGGATTGATGGCGCGAGACAGCGCGCAGAAAAACACCCGGCTCGCTACCCAGAAAAACAGGGCAGCGGCGCGCGGTGTGCCACTGCTTGTGATTGGACGTGTTCTCCACTCGAGCAAAGGCCGCCACAATCACAAGCAGTGCGTGGCGGCGTTCGGTCCGGGCGCCACACGACCGCGATGAACCGCCGAGGGCGCCGCGCCGGGACCGTCCAAAACCCGTGGTCTCGTTGATCCTGCGTCGCAATTGCCGCGTCCACTGCTTGGAGTTGTGGAAAAGTCCACTAAAATGGACGACCCATTCAACTCCAAGCTGCCACACTTGTGATTGGACGTGTTCTCAGTTATCCAAGCCCGTGCTTGGTGACTTTGTCGCGGAATGTGGTCGGTCGCATCCCCAGGGCGGCGGCCGCGGCGGTCTTGTTGCCTCCGGCGAGCTCCAGGGCATTACGAAGAAGGTCGCGTTCCGTTTTCTCAATCGTCACCTGAAAGGGGCCGGCGGGAATGCGTTCCTTTTTCGAAAGGCCGTCGATCTCGCTCATCAAAAGGTCGCCGGTAATCCTTCCGGACCCGATCAGGTAGACCCGCTGCAAGATGTGCAGCAGTTCACGGATGTTGCCAGGCCAGTTGTGCTGCTGAAGAACATCGATCGCGGACTGCTCCAGCCGCACCGGGCCGTCCTTGGCGATGCGTCTTATAAGGCATTCGGCCAAGAGCGGAATATCTTCGATCCGTTCACACAGCGGCGGAATATTGACCCGAACGACGTCCAGCCGATAATAGAGGTCCTGGCGAAATGTTCCATCGGCCACTTTGTGAAGCAGGTTCCACTTCGTGGATGCGATGATTCGCACGTTGGCCTGGATGGCCGTCGTGCCACCGACCCGTTCAAAGATCTTTTCCTCGATCGCGCGCAAGAGCTTGGCTTGCTGTTCCAGCGGGATATCGTCGACGTCGTCGAGGTAGAGTGTTCCCTCATTGGCCAACTCGAAGCGGCCCAGGCGGCGCTGCTCGGCGCCGGTGAAAGAGCCTCGCTCGTGGCCGTAGAGCTCGCTTTCAATGAGCTGGCTCGGAAAGAGCGTGCAGCCGACCTTGATGAAAGGAAACGTCCGCCGCGGCGAGTTGCGGTGGATGGTGGAGGCCACCAGATCCTTGCCGACGCCCGTCTCGCCGCACAACAAGACATTGGCATCCGACCGCGTGCAGATCTCGATCATCCGCCGGACGCGGCGAATCGCGGCCGACTGGCCGACGACTGTCACGTCGATGTTGCCGATCGTCGTCTCCAGGGGTTCGGGCTGCGGTTGGGCGGTTCCGCGGCGGGTCGTCTCGATACGGGCCAACAGAGGAAAGACCGCCTCGTTGCGGAACGGCTTGGTGAGGAAGTCGTAGGCTCCGAGTTTGCCTGCTTCGACCGCCAGCGGGATGCTCCCGTAGGCGGTCATGATGATCACTTCCATGCCCGACGCGGGGTCCTGCCGGATTCGTTTCAGCAGCTCGATGCCGTCGACCTTGGGCATCTTCAGATCGGTCACCAGGACATCGAAGGTCTCTCGTTGAATTCTGGAGAGAGCCTCCTCACCGTCGGCCGCAGTCACCACCTCGTGGCCTTGGGCCGAGAGGTCGTGGGCCAGCGTGACCCGTTTCATCTTTTCGTCGTCGGCAACGAGAATTCGCATGATCGGCTCCGGAAAGATTGGAGTGATGGAGTATTGGAGCAGTGCGCCGGTATTCCATCACTCCAGCACTCCACCACTCCAATCTTCAGTACAACGCCATTTCCCGCACGATGTGGTCGGCCAGGGCAACGATGGTCCGATGGTCCAGTCCGGCAAACCCGCCGACGGCGTCGGGCTGGACCGAAAGCGTGGTAATCTTGCCGGCGGCTTCGCCCGGATCGACGCCGAATTCCGGCTTGGTGTCGCGTGCCAGGGTGCCGGGCAGCAGCCCGCTGTCCCGCGCCATGAGGACCATCAGCCGGTCGTTACTCATGGCCGTCTTGAGGATGTTGGCCGGGGTCAGGTTCGCGACTCCCGGCGTGATGACGACGGGGAACATCTTTGCCAATAGCTTCTGACCGACAAGACTGCCCAAACCGTCATTGCGCCACAATAACCCCGGCGCCGCGAGCAACTGAACCTTGTGGCCGTTGCGGTTGGTGATCGATACGCTACTGATCGGCTCCGACGCGCCCTTCTGCCGTTCAACGGCCGGTTCCTCTTGCGGGTGAAAGACGGCTGCCAGGATGTCGGCGATCTCGTTGTCGGAGAACGGCTCGACGGCATAATAGAAGATCTTGTGCTTCCGGTAAGCGGTCTCCCAGGAACCAGCCGCCGAGCCGACCACGACGATGCGGGCCGACGGAGCCTGGCTGTTGATCGCCGCTGCCAGTGCCGGACCGCTCTCGCCGAGCGATTCTGCATCCAGTAGAACAATTCGCTCGGTTGAGTCTCGCAGCGCCGCTTCGAGCCCCTCTCGACCCGATACATGCTGCACCTGGCATCCCAGTCCGGTGAGTTTTCGGGTCTGCTCCTCGGAGGCGAACGGATCGGCATTGACCAGGAGAATTCGCCGGGGCCGGCAATGGTCGGCCTCGTCTTCATACTGCGTCGTGCAGATACAGGCGATCCATCCTTCGCAGCACGGATCGGTTGCTATCAATGCCGGCCTCTTGGGCAGGATTTCATTGACCGCGACGACGACGCCGGAGACCGGCGCGGGGACGATGAGGATCGGCTTATTCGGCACGGTAATTCCGGCCAGGGGCAACCCCTGGTAGACGACCTCGCCGATCCGCGGCAAGCGGACCTCGGTTGGTGTCGCTCCACGCAAGCCGGGAAGCACCGCTCCGACAGAGGCCGAACCGTCGGCTTCCAGCTTGAACCACGACTCCTCCCAAAAGAGGATTTCGCTGCCTGGTTCGGCCGTCGCAACCGCGTCCTCGGGCTCGTTTTCCGCATCGTCGCTGTCGGGGATCCGGCGCGTGGCCAGCACCCGTTGGACGGCCTGCGTGATCTCTTCGGTGGTAAACGGCTTCGTTACGTAGTCGCAGGCGCCCAGCCGCATGGCGGACGCCGCATTGGGGATACTCGGGTAACCGGTGATGATCAGCACCGGAACATCCGGTTTCTTGGGCCGGAGGCGTTCGAGGAACTGGATGCCATCCATGTTGGGCATCTTGATGTCCAGCAGGATGATCTCGTAGTCCTTCTCCGTGGCCAGCGCAAGTCCTTGCCTGGCGTCGGTATTTACCTCGACTTGAAAGCCCTGCCGGGAGAAGATTCGCCGGCAGGCTTGACAGACGACCTCCTCGTCGTCGACGACCAACAACGCTGGATTCTCCGCCATGGCTCCTTCTCCCTGAGAGATAAAGTAGGTCCCGCTCGGCAACTCGGCAAGCGGGACCTACCATACGGCCCGTTGGGCAATGCGGTGGAACGGTCGCCGCTTCTGGCAACTGGCGTGCCACTGATGCAAACCGCCGCGAAGCTTGTGACTGGCAGGACAACGCTTGAGTGCGAAAGCCTCACACTTGCAAGGAGTTGCGAAGCGCCGCCCAAGCACGAAACCGGCGATAGCACGATGCAGGGACGACGGCGACTGAACTTCCAGAAGTCTCCTCAAGTGTATGAAGACGAGTACAACGTATGAAATCTCATACACCTCGCGACCCATCCGGCTTCAGGCCATGGTTGCGCAGCAGGGCATGAAAGTTGGTCCGCTGCATCCCGACGCTTTCGGCCGCTTGGGTGACGTTGTGGCCGGAGCGCTCGAGCGCGTCGATGAGAAACTGGTACTCCAGGTCGTCGACGATCTGACGCTTCATCCGCTTGAACTCTTCCCACGTTCGGGGGACTTCACCACGGGGGACCGCCGGCCGGGCGTCGCGGATTTCGGCCGGCAAGTGGCAAACCTCGATTCGGGAACCTCCGTAGAGCACCGCGAGTCGTTCCACGATGTTGCGGAGCTCGCGGACATTCCCCGGCCAGGGGTAGACGTCCATCTGTCGCATTGCATCCTCGCTAAATCCTTTCGGCTCAAGCCCCATGTGCCGCGAAAATCGCAGCAAGAAGGCACGAGCGAGCAGCGGGACGTCGCCGGCGCGGTCGCGGAGCGGCGGCAGCGATATCGGTACTACGTTCAAGCGATAGTACAGGTCTGCACGAAACGCACCTACCTTGACCATCTCGGCCAGGTTGCGGTTCGTCGTGGCGACCAGGCGGATATCGACCTCGTGTTCCGTGGTGTCGCCGACCTTGCGGACTCTCCGTGTTTCCAACACGCGCAGCAGCTTTGCCTGGGTCTCCAGGCTCAAATTGGCTACCTCGTCCAAGAGGAGCGTGCCCTGGTGGGCGACCTCCAAGAGTCCCTTCTTGGTCGCAATTGCTCCGGAGAACGATCCCTTCACATGGCCGAATAATTCGCTTTCCAGCAGCGTTGGGGCCAGGGCCGTGCAGTCGCAGGCCAGCAGGGGCTGAGCATGTCGGCGGCTGTGCCGGTGGATCGCCCGAACGACCATTTCCTTGCCGGTCCCACTTTCGCCCGTGACGAGAACGGTGCTGTCCGCAGGAGCGATCCGGCAGATGAACGCGAAGACCTCGCGGATCGCGGCGCACTGGCCGAGCATTCCTTCGAATCCCGAGTCGGGCGGCGTCGTTGCCACGTCTGTCCTGGCCGGCGTCGACGGGCCGTAGTACGAATCCAGTTGCTCGATTCGCCGGACGACGCACTGCAGTTCGTCGACCGAGGAGGGTTCGGGGAGATAATCGATCGCACCTTCTCGCATGGCCGCGACTGCCGACTCGACCGAGGCGTTGCGACTGACCACGACGACGGGTGCGGAGAGGTCCGCGGTGCGCAGCAACCTCAGAACGCCGACGAAGTCGAGTCCCGCGCAGCATTCACTCACCAGGACCAAATCGAAGCGGCCGGTGCCGGACGCCTCAAGTGCGGCTGCCGCATCTTCGTAGAACTGCACCTCGTAGCCGGCCGGACAGAGGGCCCGCTCGTACGTGAGAGCCAGTGCCGAATCGTTGGCAATGACGAGGATTTTTCGCGACATGACCTGCGGGAGAGAGAGCTTAGGTCTTAGAACTTAGATCTTAGGTTCTGGATGCAACGCCCCCAACCTAAGCTCTAAGCTCTAAGTTCTACGTTCTAAGCTCCAAGCTCTAAGTTCTAAGTTCTAAAGACTTCACAGCCGATTCCGCTTCCTCCTTTTTTGTGCCGGCCGGCGGCAGCGTGAGCGTGAACGTCGTTCCGGTTTCCTTTTCGCTCTCCACCTCCAGGGTACCGCCGTGCTGACGGAGGATGCCGTAACTCACACTCAGACCGAGCCCCGTGCCCTTGCCCACCGGCTTGGTCGTGAAAAATGGCTCGAAGATCTGGTCCAAGTGTTCCTTCCTGATACCACAGCCGGTGTCCGTGACTTTCAGCACGACGCGGCCGTCTTTCAGGCGGCTGGAGAGCATCATGGTTCCCCCCTCAGGCATTGCCTCGCAACCATTCAGCGCAAGGTTGACCAGCACCTGCTGGAGCTGGTTCTTGTCGCCGTCGACCGGCGGCAGGTTCTCGGCGAGGTCTTCCACGATGAAGATGTTTTGGAAAGCGTCGCGTTTGCCGAGAAGCCGGGTCGTTTGCCGGATAATGTCGTTGATGTCCAGGTGTGCTTTCAACGAGGGGGTTTCGCGAGCGAAATCGAGCAATCCGCGGACGATCTCCCGAGCCCTTTTCGTTTCGCGGATGATCAGGTCGAGGTCTTCGCGGTCCTGGTCGTCCATGTTTTCCTTGCCGCGGAGCATGTCGGCGAAGGCGAGCACGCCCGTCAGCGGGTTGTTGATTTCGTGGGCGACCCCAGCCGCCAGCCGACCTACCGACGCCAGTTGCTCGCTGCGGCCGATCTGCTGGTTGGTGGCCTGCTTGAGGAGTTCCTGGCGCTCGGCCATGGCCTGGGCCATGCTGTCGACGGCGCGGCAAAGGACTCCCATCTCGCCCGGCGGCCGAATGCCGACGCGGGCCGAAAGGTCTCCGCCGATTACCTTTTGCGCCATTTGGACCACGCTGCGAATTGGTCGGAGGACCAGTTCGTTCGCAAGGACCAGCAGGACGAGGCTGGCCGAGGTCGCCACGACGACGATTGAAAGAAACACGGCGCTGATCACGTTCCGCTGGTGGGTAAACGGGGCCTGCAGGAGCCCCACGTAGAGTGCGCCGATGATCCGGCTTTGCGGGTCGCGGATCGGCTCGTAGGCGGTGATGTACCAGTCGTTGACGACGAAAGCCGGGGCGGCCCAACGTTCGCCGCGGTCCAGGACTGCCTCGCCGACGGAATCACTGAGCAGGGTGCCGACTGCGCGGGACCCATCGTCCATCGTCACATTGGTCGATATCCGCAGGTCGCCCTGAAAGATGGTGACGGTGCCGATGTCTTTGCCTTTGTAGACCTCGTTGGGGAAGACCTCCCCCTTGATCGCATCGACGATCTCGTAACGGCGGTTGAGCAGTTCTCCGCCATAGAGAATCGCCTGCAACCGGCCTTGATCGTCCTGGATGGGCACGGCGGCGGCGAGGACCATGCCGTCATGGCGAATCAGGTCGCGAGGCGGCCTTGCGGCAGGCGTGGGAATGACATCGAATCTCGCTCTCCGGGCCAGGTCTTCTTCTTCGGCCAGGAGCCGGTCCCTTTGCAGGATCACGGTTCCGTAAACCGGCTTCCGCTCGCAGAGAACCTGCGCGACGAGCGGATCCACCGCGACGTTCTCGCCCGTGCGATCACTTCGGGCGCGACCGACAACTATCCCGGTTGGATCGAGCAAATCGACGAAGTCCATCCTCCCCGTGGCATGGATGTCCTGCAAGAGCGAGCGAAGTTCGTGCCGGTCGCTGCGGGCGAGAGCCGAGCGGAGACCGTGGTCCAGAGCCGCGCCCTCCAGGCACGCTGCGACCAACTCGCCGCGCTTTTGATAGGCGGCCCGCGCCGAGTTCAGATTTCGCTGGACGCGGGTCTGGACTTCGCGGAGCCAGACGTACCCCAGGTATTGAAGTGTGATAAATGAGAGGAGTGAGTTCGCCACGAGAATCACTGCGACGGCAGTGATCGTGAGCTTGAAGCGAATACTCATTGCGCCCTCCCCACGCCAATGCGTGCTGCGGCATTGCGGCCGCTATTGTAGTCGAATTCGCAGGACGAAACAGCCTCGTTCCGCGAAAACGGAGTGGGGGCAGGGGCGAACTGGGGGATTGATCATGCCACACCCGGGGTTTGGGGCCTCGCCGGTGCGGCCACGGATTCAAAGCTCGCCATCGAGGTACTGACGGTAACGCTCGGCCACCTGGCCGGAGTCGACATTGCCGCGATGGACGAGGATGCCGACGCGCTGGCGGAGGCTGTCGCCCTTGTTGACGGTAAATGGCTTTCCGTGCTGCGGATCGGCGCGGCGGGGGCCGAAGGTGCCGTAGTCGCGAGTCAGCCAAAGGTGCGGATGCTTGTTTTCGGAATGGCTGAAGATGGCGAGCCCCTCCGGCCGGCCGTCGATCGTGTTCGAGTAGTCGACCCAGGCGGCCGGCTTGTAGTTGGTGCCGGCCTGGTTGATCCCGCCTTCGGAATTGGTGATCCGGCCGCCGTTCTGAACGGAGAAGTCGGGATGGATGCGAAGGTACGGCCAGGCGTAATGAGCCGCGTCGCTCAGAAACGTCACATCGCCGTAGGACGCCGTGACGGTGAACGTCAGATCGACGAGGTATTCCCCGCCGCCCAGGTCGACGATTCGCAGCTCGCGCAACTCGTCGAGCACCGGCACGTCGTGGTCCATCTCCCAGACGAGTTTCATGGCTGTTTCGGCCGTGTTTCCGGCGACCTTGACGGGGAGGAACTTGACCTGCCGAACATGGTCGCGATACGGCGGCTGTCGATTCTGGGCGCCGGTTCCGGCGTAGAGCGACATGTACGTGCTGACTTTGCGATGTCCCTCGAGCTGCACCGTATCCGCGAACCAAACCGAACGGTGGTGAGGATACGGATCGGTTTGCTGGACGGTCAGCAATTTGCCGGACGGGCTGCGGACCGGGTAGTAATGCGGCAGGTCGACCGCGTCGCCGTAGCAGTAAACGAAGGCTTCCTTGCCGCCGATGAGCACTTGCATTTGGCCCCGGGCATCGTCGCGTTTGAACTCGATGGCGGCGGCCGGGTGTGCCGGACTATCCGCGCCGCCGATCGGAACGATCGTCAGCGTGAGAAGGACTGCTAGAAGAAAGGACGTTGGAACGAACTGGTACAACTTCACGGCGACCACCTCCTTCTTTCCATATCACACGGTTCACTGAGCTCTCGCTGAATCGCCTCGATGTTCAAGGGCTCGGTCATTCCTTGCTCGGCCTGTTGCACCGCGGCGCGAATTTCGCTTTTCAGCATTTCGTGCCGCGACTCGAATTCTCGGTACATGCGCACTGCTTCCACGAGAAAAGCATCGCGCGAAGCGAACTGTCCCGAGGCAATCTTCTCGTCAACGTATTGCTCAAGTTCGGCTGGAAGCGGCGTGATCATTTCGAAGCCCTATAGGGTAGCTGTCTCCTGCTATCTTATCGTCTCACAGGGAGAAAGCCAACGCGTGTCCGTGACGATCCGAGTGCTCCGCGAGTCAGCCCCCCCACGCGACCGGGCGAGCGAAAATGAAAGGGATTGCTGTCGATCGCTTTCGTTGCCACCGAGTCATCGTTCAATGCCTTTGTGGAACAAACTGTACGCTCCGCCAGTACTCCTGATCGGTCGTGTAGGGGTCGATTGGGGCGCCGGCCGGCAGCTCTTTCGGGAGAATGCCGAACAACTGCATCTCGCGGATGTAGTAGCGGTTGGGGCGGAAACCGGGCATACAAAATCGCTTCTCCCGGTGCAACTGGCGGGAGGCTGCCTCGATGCGGGCGAGAATCTCCTGGTAATCGTTGTCTTCTTTGTCTTTGAAGATCGCCTGTCCACAGCGCTCGAGCCCGCCGGCGGATTTTGACAGCGGTGCGCGGAGGAACAGGGAATCAGCCGGCCGGTCGAGATTGCACAGCGCCTGGTAGAGCGGGGCTTCGCCGAGCTGGAAATAGGCGAGGTGCCGGATCAGGATGATGTCGTCGATCCGCTCAAGCAACGGCTGCGGCGGCTCCTGGTTGCCGAACTGGAAGTAGAATGCGTCCTTCTTTACGTTGCGATAGGACTGCTTCGTGGCCTTATGGCATCCTGCACACCGCTGGACGACAATGTCCTCGGGGAAGTCCACAGGAAACATGCCGCTGCCCAGGCATGCGTAGGTTCCGCTATAGGTCGCGCCCGAGTCGATCCAGGTGCGGACCGTGCATCGCTCCTCGTCCGAGAGCCGGGCGTCGTAATGCGATCCGTCGAGATACTCCATCAGCCGGCTGGCCGAGGTGCCGATCGTGCGAGGCGGCCGGTTGCCATACTGGTTGCGACCGTCGACGACCAGGGATTTGCTGAACATGGTCCAATAGGCCGCCGAATAGTACGGGGTGCGATCGCCGGAGAGGTTGATGTCGCCGTCGGATCGATCGTGGTTGTGACACTCGACGCAGTGCCGGTCGAGGATCGGCTGGACGTCGCGAGGGAAATCGAGGACGTCGGGGAGGTTTTTGTAAGGTTGGATGCGGCTGGGGGGACGTTTCAGCGCGTCGAGCAGTTCCATGTCGCGGAGATGGGGCGCCTGGGTCCGCCGCTCGTGACAGCCGACGCAGGATGTCGTCTCGCCCGGCTGGACGGTGACAAAACTCTGCATCCGCTTGACCGACATTTCGTCCTTGTCCAGCGCGACGAAGAAGATCGAGCGCAGGGCGGGCATGTCGAAATGAGCCGAGCCGTCGGGCTCGACCGGCACGGTGCCGAGGACCCGCTGCAGAGTAAACGTGCCACCGACCGTCAGCGGCTCCGAACCGCCGGAGAAATTCACCGGCTTGGGAAGCTGCTCCAGGACGAGGAGCTTCTTGATTTCCCCTCGCTCGACACCTGCCATGTTGCGCCCTTCGTAGATATCGGAGAGGACCAGCCGACCCGTGGGCGGTTCGGGCGCAAAACGGGTCGGGAGGACCGGCTCGCGCGGGCGCGCACGCAACGGGCGAGGTTCGTGGCACTGCCAACGGGCACCGGCCTGCTCGGGCGCGTAGATCAATTCGGTGCGGCCTTCGCTGGAGAGGAGGTGGATCCCCTTGGTATCGGCGACCAGGAACAGGTTCTCGGCGAGCGCGTAGGGGTCGCGGTACCTGGCGTCGCTGATGCGTTTGGCCATTTCCATGTCGTCGGGGCCGCGACGCGGATCGACGATGGTGACGTAGCCCATGTGCTCCGCGGCGCCGTGGCCGGGCGAGAACGACGCAACCACCTTCTCGGTGCCGGGGATCGGCTTGGCGTCGATCATCACGTATCCGGGGTATTGATTGCCGAAGTAGACCATCACGCCCGTGCCGTCGGGATTGATCGACCAGAGGTGATGGTAGAGAAGCTGGTTGCGGTCGACATATTCCCATCGCGTGTAGAGCACGCGGCCGTCGGGCAGCATCCAGGGTGTGTTTTCCTGCTCCGCGTTGTTGGAGAGCATGCGGATGCCGGTCCCGTCGGCGTTGCAGCAGTAGAGCGTGGCGACCTGGGTTTTCCAGCAGGGGACGAACCGGTGGCATCGGCTGGAACAGAAGACGATCGAACCGTCGGGAGCGTAGATCGGCTCAATGTCGTTGTCGGGGCCGTAGGTCAGTTGCCGGAGATGGGTGCCGTCGACGTCGATCTCGTAGAGGTGGTAGGTTGTGGTTCCGGCTCTGCGATAGGAGAAGAGGATCTTCCGGCCGTCATAGTGCACGTGCGGGTCGCGGATGCCGCCCTCGGGATCGTCCAACAGCACGGTGAGCTTCCGCGTGCTGAGATTGAAACGGCAGAGGCGCGCGCCATCGCCGAAGGCGTACTTGAAGTAGTCGACGGACGCGGGCGTGGACGACGGCGCGTAATGGCCTTGGTGGCCGTCGGAGTAATGTCCGAAATTGCCGTACCAGTGGTCGTGTCCCGACACACGCTGGGCAAAGATGATCTCCTCGCAATCGGACATCGGGCCGGCAAGTGACCGATTGCGCATGCTGAAGTCGGTGAGTTCCGCGGCGACTGTGTTTTCGACAGTCGCAGTCAGGAAGGAGAGAATGCAAAAGGCGAGCGCGGCTGAACGGGCGAATGCTCTGTTGTTGAGGGTCGGAAGAGACGTTCGGTCTTGCATAGCCAAGAGGATTTGCTCTCGTGTCGTTGTCGGATAACCGGTAGGTCCCGCTTTCCGAGCGGGATCTGAGTACGGGGAATGGGTAGTGGGTGTTATGGCGATCGGGGTGTTTGGCGGTATGGGGCGGAGGTGAGCGGAGCGGGTTGGGGCTTGCTGAGGTGTGTGGTGGTTCCAGGTCCCGCTCGGCAAGCGGGACCTACAGTATAGCGGAAACGGAACATCGCCGCAAAAGCTTGCTCGGCCCAACTTGGACGGTTACGCTGTCCAATATGTTGTTGGGCAAAAGTCAGCATGGGAGGCGATTTCATGTCGCATTTTACGGGATGGATTGCAGGCGTTCTGGTAATCGGGATCGGGGGTTCGGCGATTGCGGCGGAACCGAGTGTGGAGGAGTTCTTTCGGCCTGCCGTCGAGGTCGAGTCGCCCTCGGACCCGGCCCGACTCTATCCGCAAGGGAGGGTTTTTCCTTTCGGTTTCTATGGATTGAATACGGCCCGCGACAAGCCCGAGGGGCTGACTCTGATTGGACCCTATGGCATGGAGAAGAACGTCGAGACGGCGCGGAAGTTGGGCATTCCCTGTACGTATACGATCGGACTGCCGATGGACTTCCTCGGCAAAGCGCCTCTGAAACTGACGCCCGACGAGATCCGGGAGCAGATCCGAGAGCAAGTTGCCAAGGCCGCCGGTAGTCCGGAGATCGCGTGGTGGTATCTGAGGCCGGAGGAACTGCGATCCTGGCGGAAAAATGAGATGATTTACTTGGAGGTCGCATCGGAGACGATCCGCAAGACCGATCCGCTCCGCCGCCCGGTGTGGATGTATGAGCCGAACCATCGCGGGGCGGAGGCGCTCGCGAGAACGGTTGTGTGCCAGGACATCTGCGGAAAGGGGATGTATACGAACTACACCGGCAGGCGGGATTCGCGGATCTGGGTCCGCTGGACGATCGAGCAGGAAATCGAGGCGATTCGCTCGACGGGGACCGCCGCAATCCCGATCGCCGTTCCGGAAATGTTCCAGGATCCGCCCGACGAACTGCGACCGCTGATTCCGCAGTGGGTTCGGCACGACGTCTACCTGAGCCTGGTCGCCGGGGCCAAGGGGATCATGGTCTTCTCCGGCTGGAGGCGGCCGAAGTTCACGACGTTCGACGCGTACTATGAAGCGTATGCGCAGTGCGCGCGCGAGTTGAACGGTCCTTTGGGACTCGGGCAGGTATTCTTGTTCGGCGAGCGGCGGAACGACGTCCGAGTGCGGATGCTGGCCGGGCCGGCGCGGCTGGAGCTGATGGGCAAGGGCGAGCATTCCGAGGATCGACTCGGCGAGTACCCGTCGGTCAGCTTTCTCGACGCGGCCTATCGGCGCGACCGTTATCTGCTGCTGGTCAACTCGGCGAATGAACCAGTTCGAGTTGCTATCGAGGGTATGCCGCGTGAGCGGCTGCGGATGGAGGATTTGATCGGAGCAAGCGATGGCATGGCAGTCGACGGTGGGCGGTTTGAGTTGACGCTGGAGCCACTGGGCGTGCGGGCGTTTCGCATCGGGCTGGGTGAGTAGACCAGCCTTGCTGGGAAAAGAGCTGGGGACTGGCGGCAATCAGACGGATTGCCGGGTGCTCGGTGTGGCCACCAAGTTGTCGATTTCTCAGAACGGAGGTGTTTTGGTGGCCACCTTCCTCTGGGTGGAACGATTCACGTTTTTGCTTGTTCGTCATGGGCATGCTCAGCAGGCGTGAAGGGGATAGGGCCTTGATGGTTCTTGGTCATTTGTCGTTGGTCCTTAGCTCGCGAGGAGAAGGGGACAGGCACATTTTGCTCCGAAGACTCCGCAAAATGAGCCAGTCCCCGGCGGTTTTGGGATAGGCTCTTAGACATTTGTCCTTCGTTTTGGGCCATGGGGAGGAGGGTGTGGGGGCAGGCTGCATTAAGAGTACGTGTGTTCACTATTGCCTGTTGAAGATAACCGGTGCGGCGCGTTCTTGCAAGGTTTTTTTCGGCCAAGGGGGCAGATTGGTGGAGGGTGTCTGCGGAAGAGACTGCCCGAGAAGGAGTTGCGTGGCGGGGTTGCGCGGCAGAATTGGGAGGCTTTTTTTGCGAGGTCGACGAGATGGGATCGTCGCCGGAGTGGGGCGGTGAAAACGCCGGCAGGCGGTCGGATTGCTCGGTTTCCCTGAGGTTAAGGCACTCGCGTTCAGGCAGCCCTAAGTCGCGCGGTACGCGAGGCACTTTGACGTTGCAGATCACTGGCGAGTTGTCGGACGACCTCCTCGGTCGCCAGCGATTCAAGCCACTGGGCCATCTCCCTCGGCAACCCCTCCTCGACCACGACGTTATTCGTGTGGATTGGCACGACCGCGGCAGACCTCGCCCGGACATACCCCCTTAATTCGGGTTGGCTCATTGCGTGGATTGAGCCACTGGCTCGTTTCAGGATAGCCTGGCGACATCTAGCCGTGATTTCCAGAACCAGGTTTTCGAGTTGGCGGTCGTTCACCTGCCAACGCAACCGCGCCATCCAACTCATGGGTACCTCCGGAAAGGGGCTCAGATGAGCGACGTAGCCATTGCCTAGGGTGATGAAAAGGGGACGGCCTTTCGCAAAACCTTGGATCTTGGCTCCCCTTCAACCCACTACTATTTGCCGTGCCGTCCCCGTTTTTATCCATCGTCCCTGAAATCGAGTTTCAGCGAGCGGTTCCTTCAGGGGAATCGCGGCGGCCGTTGGAGTCCCCCTCACCGTCAACCCTGCCCTTGTTGCCCCTGCCTGTGGCTGCCGGTTTCAAATTCTCTGTTTTGGGGGAGATCGATAGGGGACGGCCTGGGACTTCACCACACCCCCCCTCGGCTGGAAGTCAGGAAAGGAGACTGGTTCCGCAAACACCATTGCATGGTGTCGGAATGCTTGGACGCACTGATCGCGGGACATCGGCCTCGCCCTAGTCTTGACAAGCTCGGCACGTGAGTGACTCTCTGCAATGCAACTTCCACAGAGGGGGTTTTCGGCGCTGCAGTCATTCGCTAATGTTCAGGCTCCTTGACTCACCAGGCTCGTGCGGTTGCACCTACCGCTCCGGCGTCCGAAATAACCAGCACGAGTCAATCTCGGGCCGGATCGAGGCCGTCGAGCGTTCGGCAATCGGCGTGGAAATTCTTTGCGGAATAGTTCCGCGGCCAATTCCGCCTCCGTCTGCCGTCGCTGGGCGTATGCTTGCCCGTGGTCCGACAGAATCCTTGGGATGCGGATAACCAGCTCACCAGGAAGGAGACCCGCAATGTCGATGCGCTGCTTGGGACCGTTCGTTCTGTGGATCCTGCTTTCCACCCTTGCGTCGGCCGATGTCCCCGCTCGCGAGGAGCTTGGCCGGAGCGTGAAACTCCGCATCCTGGTCGACAAGGTGATGCAACCGACGGCCGGCTGGGTTACCCAAGAGTGGATGGTGAAAGCCACGGCCGATGCCGGATTCAACGTGTTCTCGCCCCGCGCCGGCCATGAGCGGCTCGAGGAAGTCCGCCAGGTCGCGGCATGGTGCAAGCAGTACGGCATTTACACCATGCCTTGGATGCGAGGCTCCCTCGGCGCTCCCGCCGGTCCGGCCGCGGACGGCAAGCGGATCGTCTGGCCGGGCGGTGGCGAGCAAGCACTTTGGAGCCCCAACTCCGACGAGTTCTGGGACTGGACCCGCCGCTATGTCGTCGAGTATGCCAAGATCAGCCGCGACAACCGGCACCTGATGGGCGTCTTCCTCGACTACGAGAACTACTCGCCGGGCGGTGAGGGTAACCTCTACTCTCTCTCGTACGACGATGGGATCCTCGGCAAATTCGCCAAGGCAAAAGGGATCGACCTGCCGGAATTAACTTTCGCACAGCGGAAGCCGTGGCTGGAGAAGGCACAATTGCACGACGAGTTTACCCAATTTCAGGTCGACCACTGGCGGTGCCGGTGTCGGGAGCTTCGCAAGGCCGTCGACGAGCACGATCCCACGTTTCAGTTCTGCATTTACCCGGCACCGGGAACGCCCTTCATGGTTGAGGCGGCCTATCCCGAGTGGGCCACCCGGGAAGCCCCGTTGATCCTGGCCGATCCCTGGGTCTATGGGCGACCGTCGAAACTGCTTCCGCAGAAAGAGGCCCTTGCGATCAATCGCGACAAGCTGATCCGTGGGATGGAGACTCCGAAGCAGTCCGGCATCCCGTTCCTCTATGCCGGCGGCATCGACCCGCTGGTCCGCGGCGCCGATCCGGAGTTCTCGGGCAAGAACGCGGTGATGATCTCGGAAACCACCGACGGCTATTGGATCTTCTACGAAGGGCCCACCTACACGAAGCCGGATCACGCCGACTACTGGAAGTGGTTCACGTGGGCGAATCGGGCCATCGCATCGGCCAACTGGAAGGCGTGGCATGAGCCTCGGGAGACGCCCGAGAACTGGGATCTCGCCGTGTTTCACTCCGCCGAGCGGCCCGCGCTGGCCGCAGCGGAGAAGGCCGGTTCGACGGAATATCCCACAGTCCGGGTCCGCCACGAAAACCTCGTGCTCTTGGCATGCAAGGCGCACAGGCAGGTCGAGATGGAACTCCAGGCGTCACGAGTCGGACAGAGCCCGCCGTTGCTGGTCTGGGAAGTTCGCAACCCCGCCTTGGAAAAAGTCGCATCGCTGAAGACTCCGCAAGAGCAGGCGGCCACGGTCAGGTTCACGCCGGACCGCGACGGGCTCTATCTCTTGGGCGCCTCGGCCGGCGGCGCCGCCTGGTCGATCGTGCGCTCGAATGTGCCCGTGGGGCTGTATGCGGGCCAACCGCTCCACGTCATCTTCGGTGCCAGGCGGCTCTACTTCCATGTGCCCGCCGGCATCGAAGACTTCTCCCTTAGCGTCGCGGGCAGCGGAGCGGAGACGGTCCGTCTAAATGTTTTTGCACCCGACGGTCGGCAAGTCGCCACGGCCCAGACGACACGGCAGACGCAGATCGATCTGAAAGTCCCGGTTGCCGGCCAGTCCGACGCGATCTGGTCTCTGGAACTGGCGCGTGCCGACACGGGCGTGCTGGAAGACAGCACGGTTCAGCTCGATCCCAGACTGCCTCCGGTATTGTCGCTGGCGCCCGAGGAGGTGTTTCGGCAGAGCAAAGCCGGAGGGAAATGATCGCCGCTTGCTCAACAACTTGCCTCGAATCCGCTAACCTATCCCAAGACCGTCGGGGACTGGCTCATTTTGCGGAGTCTGCGGAGCAAAATGTGCCTGTCCCCTCTCTTCCAAGGTCTTGGAATAGAACCTACTTCAGCACGGCGTCGAACAGTTCGTAGGCCGCTTCGCGCATCTGGGGCGGAAAGTCGTGGGGACAATCCGGATGCTCGACGCGCAGGCGCTCGGGCTGACCGTATAGCCGAAAGACCTCGCGAGCGGCTGCCGCGATGCGATCGACGCTATCGTGACGGAAATTCGTGTCGCCCAGCGGAGCGAGGATCAGCACATGTCGCGGCGCCAACGCTCCTACCATCTCGTGGAAATCAAAGGGGATCTGTTCGAGTCGGCCGCGGTAATCGGCCAGTTTCAGCATGTAGCGTGTCTGACACCATCCCTTCTCCGGATACCAGTTGTCGATCTTGCCGCCGTAGTAGTCCAGGTACGAATCCAGCCCGCAACTTGATACGACCGCGCGGATCCGGTCGTCAAAGACGCTCGTGTAAACGGCGTTGTGGCCGCCGAGCGAGTGGCCGATGGCGCCGAACCCGCCCCGCTTGACGTACGGCAGCGACTCCAACAAATCCAGGCCCCGCATGTTGTCCCACACCGCCTTCAGCGTTCCGCTCTCCCAGCCCAGGGCCTTGATGTCCGGCTGGTACTTGGCCAACAGCGGATAATTCGGCGCCAAGGTGACATAACCGCGCTCGGCCAGTTCGCTGGCATATTGCCGGTTGAGACGTTTGCCCAGCCCGACAACCGTTCCATGTCCGACCACGTTGTCGGTGCCGTGCAGACAGAGGACAGAAGCAACCGGCTTCGCGTCTTTTTCCAGCGCCGGCTTGGGGATCAGCAGATACGCAGGCACTCGACTGCCGGGCTCCGAAGCGTACGTGATCAGGCGCCGCACGAATCCGCCGCAGTCCACTTCTTCATCGACCTCGACGTCAGGCGGCACGAGTTTCTCCCGGCCAGGCAGCCGCCCCATCACCTGCTGCATGCAGTCCAGGATCTCGGCTCGACGTTTACCCCACTCCTCAGTTGTCCGCGCCTCGCGTGGGGCGCCATCAGGCCCACGATACACGAGCAACTTGTCACGCGGCAGCCGCGGTCGAGCGGCGGGCTCCCCGGCCAATCCCTCCGTACCGGTCCCCACGGCTGTCCCCCAGAAAAGAACGACGCAGGCGACAATTCGCCCCGCAATACCGTTACCGACGGCTGCCGAGACCGCACGCTTTGTCAGTGTTCGCATGGGGAAATCCTCCGATCAAGCGGGTTGCAGGAAAACCGAGTGGGATGCCTGCGGAGAATCAAACCTGTCAGGACTGCCAGTCATGCTTGGTGTCTGGCGCTCCCAAGCACCACAATTTGCCCTATCTCACGTTCGAGCAATGTCCGTCCGATCAAATACTTCGGCTAACTTTTGCCTATTGACAATCCGCGCTATACTGATCATAATGACACTATATAATGAACACACGATCATTTCCAACGGAGTTGCTCTCGGTGCCTCCACGGGCCAAAAACTCCGGCGCTCATTGATCCGGTGAAAGTCCAGTTCCGCCCGCGAAGCAAGCCGCATGAGGTTTTCCAGACTCGAAATTGCCTGCTCCAAACCCCTCGAAGAAAACAACACCAATGGGTGGAAAGCAAAGCCAATTGTTGAACACCCCTCCGGCGGCCGGTGTCAATTTGCGGCGACGGACGCCAGCACAAAACCCTATTACCGGCCACCTTACGATCAGCCGCGTCGCCCAAGAAGAAACACGATTCTCAAACCTAGTTCAACAATTACAAACTCGATCTTTCTCGACGATCCCGTTCGTGCCTTCAAACACCGTGCCCAGGTTATGGGGTGGGGCATGAAAACGCAAGGATGCCGTCGGCTTACGGGGGTTTCCGCTTCTGTTCCTCATTCCTTATCTTCATCCGTGCGGCCTTGCCATCCGTGCTATGAGAATCCACTGGAGGACAAAGTAGCACGGATGGCAAGGCCGGGGCACGGATGGTCAAGAATTCGGGCATAATCCGTGGAACAGAACCAGAAATCGAATCAGCCGATGGAGCCCGTGAATTTTCACCTCCCCAGTTATATGGTATCATGAGCCCGATCCGATGCTTTGCCATATAGCAGGCCGCTCCTGCAAGGCCCTCGCCAAAGGCTCAAAGCCATGTCCGACCCGTTGACATCGACAGAAATCCCTGACACGTATTTCGCACTGCCAGGCCGAGATGCGCCTCACGAATTCCACCGCAAACAGGAAATCGTCAAGAATAGCCCCCTTCTGGCCGAGGCCCTCAACGCAATTCCCGGCATGGTGATGGTTCTCAACATGCACCGGCAGATCGTGGCGACAAACCGTGCCATGACGCGAGTTCTGCAGATCGCGACTGAGGAACTCCTGGAAAAACGCCCCGGCGAAGTCGTCGGCTGCATCCATCCGCCCGAAGGTCCCGACGGCTGCGGAACCAGCCGGCACTGTGTCACTTGCGGAGCCGCAAACGCCATCCTGGAAAGCCAGACCCAACGCACCCAGGTGGTGCGCGAGTGCCGAATTCAGACCCAAGGAGACTCCGGCCCGGCTGCAATGGATCTCCGCGTCGCCGCCACGCCCATCGAAGTCGAGGGCGAACTATTCATCGTTCTCGCCGTCGAGGACGTCAGCCATTCCAAACGAATGTCCGTCCTTCAACGTGTCTTCTTCCACGACGTGCTGAATACCGCCGGATGTATCTCCGGCTACGCCGACTATCTGGCGAAACAACACGACGCGGTCAGCGAAATCTCGGAGTTGCTCGTCCGCCTCAGCGACCAGCTCGTCGAGGAGATTAATGCCCAGCGAGACCTCGTCCTGGCGGAAGCGGGTGACCTCCAGCTCCAGGTCGATATGCTGACCACCCGTGGGCTGCTCGAGGAACTGCGAGGGCAGTACCTGAAAGCCCCGATCGCCGCCCAGCGGAAGATCGAGCTCCGCGACGTGTGGGGCGGAATTATCCGTACCGACCAGCGGCTGTTGCGTCGTATCCTGGGGAACATGCTCAAGAACGCGCTGGAAGCAACCGCTCCCGGCGGCGCCGTTGCGATCGGCTGTCTCGACCAGGGCGACTGCGTCGTATTCACCGTCCACAATGCCGAAGTGATGCCCGAGGAAGTGCAGCTTCAGATGTTTCAAAGGTCTTTCAGCACCAAGGCGCAGGCCGGGCGCGGAATCGGCACCTACAGCATGAAGCTCCTGGGCGAGCGCTATCTCCGCGGCAAGGTCGACTTCACCAGTCGAGAACCGGATGGAACCGTGTTCACGTTGACCATTCCCAAGACCCTCAAATTGGATCCAGCCGTACAAGAAAAGTAGCAGGCACACTCCCGAGCTTGTGAAAGTGGGACCGGCTCCGAGCCGTGACACCGCGAATACGTCAGATTTCACTGTCTGCGAGGTGCCTGCCCCAATTCTCTCACAAGCTCTCCCGTGTGCCGTCCGCCACGAATCATCGCGTCTATCCCCGCTGCCCCGAATCCCAATAACAATCCCTCCCACAACTCCAAGGACCAATCTCGTGCAAACCCTCGCACTCCGAACGCTCCCCGCTTCCCTTCTCTCGATCTCCCTTACGATCATCATGGCCGCGGCGGCACTCGCCGGCGATTCCCCGCAGCGATTCGTCCCATCGACCGCCCGCGAGGTCCCCGTCAGTGCCCGGGTCGATCTCGTTGTCGTCGGAGGCAACGAGGGCGGAATCGCCGCTGCCTGGCAGGCCGCCAAAGCGGGGTCTTCCGTGCTCATCGTCAACGGCAACTACTACTTCAGCGACGACGTCTCGGCCAAGGCCCGCTACTGGCTCGAGGCCGACGAAACTCCGAAGTCCGAGTTCTCGCGAGCCCTCTTCGGTAACCTCGGCAACCCGAAGGAGATTGTCCCCGCGGACTACAAGAAGTCGATCGAAAGGTTGCTGCTCGACGCCGGAGTCCGCTTCCATTTCAACAGCCGCCCCGCCGGCGTGCTCGTCGACGGCGAGAAGAACGTCGCGGGGGTTGTAACGGCCAACAAAGCCGGTCTGCAAGCGGTCATCGCGAAGGTGGTCATCGACGCGACCCCCACGGCGGCAGTTGCCCGCATGGCCGGCGCAGCGACCGCGCCCTGGTCGGTCGACCGCGTCCAGGTCAGCAGGGTCTGCTTCGGGGTCGACGTTCCGGGCGGCCGCAAGATCGGCAAGTTCTGCGAGTACTCGCTCGAAGTGCCGATGACCGACGGAAGCTGGCCCCAGCGGTGCCGGGCCGAGGTTCTGCTCCGCGAGACATTCAACCGGGTCGACGCCAAGAAGGCCCACGCCCACGTGATGCACATGGTCGAGCCCGCCTTTATCATCTCCGAATCCAAGCAGAGCCCGTCTCGATGGCAGGGCGCCGACGCGCTGGATCTCGACGCGTGTCGGCCGCGAGGCATCGCGAACCTCTACGTTCTCAGCCAATCCGCCGACGTCGCTCGGAGCTGTGCCGAGAAACTGACCCGCCCGGTTCACCTGGCCGACCTGGGAGTCCGGATCGGCAGCCTCGCGCACCGCGAGGCAGGCAATCGCTCGATGCCGACCGACGTTTCCGTCCGTCCGGTTGCCGGAGCAAACTATCTTGAGGATACCGACGTCTCCGAGGTCCTCACCGGCCATCGCCGATACGTCCGCTCGCCGCTGGGCAGCGTACAGCAACCGGACAGCGCGGTGCCGCTTTGGGGAGAGTACGACGTGGTGGTCGTCGGCGGTGGAACCTCGGGCATTCCCGCGGCGTTTGCCGCAGCCACCCACGGCGCCAAGGTACTCGTCCTGGAGATGCTGGGCAATCTTGGTGGCAACCGGGAGCTTGGCACCAGCGGCTATTGGAAGGGCTATCCCTACGGCTTCAATCGCCACAAGTGGCGTGCAGCGCAGGCGTTTGAAGAAATCCGCAAGGCCGACGTCGACATCTGGTACAACACGCTCGCCTGCGGTGCCGTCAAGCGTCAGAATCGCGTGGCCGGCGTCGTCGTCGCCACACCCCAGGGCCGAGGCGCCGTGCTCGCCAAGGTCGTCATCGACGCCACGGGCGACGCCGACGTTTGTGCGGCGGCCGGCGCCGAATTCCAGTACGTCAACGATGGCGATCTCTGTATCCAAGAGGCATCCTTCCGCGACCTCGACCTGTACGCGAACGTGCTGCCGCTGGACCATGCCGACGTCCACAGCCTCACCATGCACCACGTCCTCGCCCGCCAGGCCGGAAAGCAGGACGTGTGGGACCTCTATCCGATGGTCGGGCTCCGCGAGACTCGCCTGATCCGCGGCGACCACGTCATCGACGTCCCCGACCAGATCCTCGGACGGACCTATCAGGATCTCATTGCCGTCTCATGGTCGGCCTACGATCCGCACGGATATCACAACAGCGACTACATCTATGCCGGCCTCATGCCGCCCACCAAGCATGAGACGAAGCCCGGGTTCGCTACCTATATCCCGTTGCGATCGTTGCTTCCCAAAGGGCTTGACGGCATCCTGGTCGTCGGCCGCTGCCATTCGGTTTCCCACGACGTCCAGGCCTCGGTCCGGATGAACGCCGATCTGATCAACGAAGGCTACGCCGCAGGCTGCGTCGCGGCGCAAGCTATCCGAACGGGCGCGACGCTTCGCCAGGTCGACCTGGCGCCCGTTCAAGACCACCTCGCCGAGATCGAAAACATCTCGAGCGACGACCGGCAGCAGCGGTGCGTGGACATGCCCGAGCCGACCACCGACGAGCTCGAAGCCGCAGCCAAGGATCCTTCAACAAAGGCTCGCCTCGCCCTCCTTCTCTACGCGGGCCAACGCAGCCTTCCTTTCCTGAAGGCATCCTTCGCCACCGAGCCGACGTTGTCCAAAGCCAAGGCGATTTGCGTCTTCAAAGACGACATGGCCGTCGACTATCTCTGTAAATGGATGGACAACCAGCCGCTTGGCAGCGGCATCGCCTATCAGTGGGACAGCTTCCTGAGTGTGTCGGATGTCGAAGGCGTCATGTGGCTTCTCGGGGCAACCCGCGACCCGCGCGCGGTCGCCCCGCTCGTTCGGAAACTGGACGAGTGCGGCACCGAGGGAGCAAGTTTCAGCCACATCCGCGCGATCACGACCGCTCTGGGCCGCATCGGCGACCCTGCCGCGGCCGCCGCCTTGGCGCGATTTCTCGGCCGAGAGGGAGTGCAAGGCCATATCGACGTCGCGGGAGATCCGCAGTCGCTGAAATCCGATTCCTTCGTAAAATCCTACATCGAGCTCCACGCTGCCGCCGCACTGGTGCGGTGCGGAGATCACAGCGGCATCGGCAAGAAAATCCTCACCGGTTACCTCGACGACTGGCGAGGCATCTTCGTCCGGTACGCCGGTTACGTACTCAATCAATCCAGCGTCGCCCTCTCGCAAGAAAAGTAGCGCCCCAAGAACCTCCGGCGTGTCGATCCCCTACGAATGAATCATCTCATGAAACGGCAAACACTCACTGCGCTGGCAACGATCGCACTCCTCGCCTCCACAGCCTGCCTCCGTGCCGAGACGGAACTCCTGTGCAAGAAGCAGTCGCAGTACAACACGATCCTGGTAACCGAGGGGCCGCCAGGCATTCGAACGTTGCGTTTCGAAGAAGGCGGAGCTCGCCAAAGCGTTGTGAAACTTGGAGACCCGGGGCACCTCGAGCTGCCCTACGCCCGGACAATCCTCGCCGCCTTCGCCATATGCGAAAGGCCGCAGCGGGTCCTCGTCGTCGGGCTCGGCGGCGGCACCATCCCCATGTTCCTCCGCAAGCATTATCCCGATCTGGTCATTGACGCAGTCGAGCTCGACCCGGAAGTGGTCAACGTCGCCAAACAGTACTTCGGCTTTCGCGAGGACCCCCGCATGCGTGTCTACGTCGCCGACGGCCGCCGGTTCATTGAACAGTGCCGTGTGCCCTACGACATCATCTTCCTCGATGCCTTCGGCTGCGACAGTGTACCCTATTCGCTGACGACCGAAGAGTTTCTTCAAAGCGTCCGCCGCGCGATCGTCGCCGATGGAATCGTCGTCGGCAATATCTGGAGCCGCGGAGCGAACCGGCTCCACGACTCGATGATTCGGACCTACCAGGAAGTGTTCGACGATCTGTATATCCTCGGCGTCCGTCTCGCCGGCAACGAGATCCTCATTGCGTCGGCCCGCAAGCGACCAATCCAATCCTATGATCTTGCCCGGCGAGCCTCCGCGCTTTCCCGGGAGAAAGGATTTCCTTTCGACCTTGGCGAATTGGTTGCCTACGACTTTCAGCATGCCGACGAAAAACTGACAACCGGTCGCGTGCTGAAAGACGGTGCCGCCGACCAGCACTGACGGTCGAGGCTCCTCTCGCAGACCGGCGGCTACTTTGACTGCTGAGAGTAATGGATGTTGCCGCCGAGCGATCCAAAGAACCGGTCGAACCCATGGTCGTTCGGCCTCCAGCCCGGCGAATAGCCGAGGTGCCATTTTCCGCTCATCGCCGTGGCGTAGCCCGCGTCGCGGATCACCGAGGCGATCGAAGTCTCGCCAGGCGGGAGGCCCTCGCCAGGCACCTGGTACCCCACCGCCCACTCCAGGCCGATCCGCTGCTGGTACCGACCGGTCATCAGCGCGGCCCGCGTCGGTGAGCAGACCGAGCCGTTCGAGTAGCAGTCCGTCAACAGCACTCCTTCTTTGGCAAGCCGATCGAGACGAGGTGTCCGCATGTCCGGGCAACCATAGCAGCCAAGATCGCCGTAACCGAGGTCGTCAGCCAGGATAAACACCAGGTTCGGTCTCGCGAGGCGCTGCGGTCCGGCGGGGGACTCGACAGAGTAACACGGCGAACCGGCATAGGAGATTCCGGCAACGGCGAGCAAGGCCGCGAGATACGGACGTACCATGAACCTGCCTCTTTCAAGGAGCAACAATGCGCTTCAAAGGAATGGAAAAACCCAGTCCGTCGTCGCGTCCATTCTCGACCGCAGCGTCCTTGCCGTCAACGGGCGGTGAAACGAGGGAAGCAGCGACTCCAAGATGGGCCTTCACAGGTGTGGTACCACTACCGTGCTACAAAACCTTGTCGCTCGCACACTGACGGCGCCGGTTGATTCTTGTGGGGATACCGACGACACTGATAGAGAGCAGAAGCTGTTCAACGCCGGATCGGCGGCAACCAACGCCACGCAGCCCTGGGGAAAAAACCGTGCACCGTAGACGAAATCCTACCTGCCGCATACTCGTGATTGCATCCATTGCGATTCTGGCCGCATCTTCACACCTGGCCGTCGCCGCACCGCCCAACGTCGTCCTTTTTCTCGTCGACGACATGGGCTGGATGGACAGCGGCGCGTATGGCAGCCAGTACTACGAAACGCCCAATATCGACCGCCTCGCAAAGCGGGGCATGCTCTTCACCGATGCCTACTCGGCCAACCCTCTTTGCTCCCCCACCCGCGCAAGCATCCTGACGGGCAAATATCCTGCACGAATCGGCCTCACCACGGCGGCCGGCCACCTTCCGCCTCGGCCCGCCGACGCGCCCCGGTACGCCGAGAAGGCGCCGCCCGAGCGGCCGATCCTCATGCCCGAAAGCCTGCACTATCTCCCGGCCTCGGAGTACACGCTGGCCGAGGCGCTGCAGGCCGCGGGCTACCGAACGGGCCACTTCGGCAAGTGGCACCTGGGCCTGACCGAGCCCCACTGGCCGGAGCAGCAGGGCTACGACGTCGCCTGGCACGGCAAACCCGATCCCGGCCCGCCCGGCCCCAACGGTTACTTTTCTCCCTACAGCTTCAAAGCCGGCACAATCACCCCCGGCCCCGAAGGCGAATACATCGTGGATCGGCTTACCGATGAGGCCATCCGCTTCATCGAAGCCCACCGCGACCGTCCGTTTTTCGCGAGCGTCTGGCAATACGGCCTGCACGGCCCGTGGGACCACAAGGAAGAGTATACGAAGCAGTTTGTCGGAAAGAAGGATCCTCGTGGCCAACAAGGCAATCCGGTCATGGCCTCGATGCTCAGGAGCGTCGATGAAAGCCTTGGCCGCATTGTCGCAAAGCTGGACGAGCTGAAACTGACCGACCGCACGTTGATACTCTTCACGTCGGACAACGGCGGCAATGTCCACAGCAACACGCGGGACGACCGCCGCAAGGACAACGTCAAACCCGGCCATTCCCAGTGGCGATCGGTCTCCAGCTACCGCAAGTATGCCGGCTACCTGCCGCCGACGAACAACGCGCCGCTCCGCGCCGGCAAAGGAACGCTCTACGAGGGCGGCGTCCGCGTGCCGCTGATTGTCGCCTGGCCCCAAGAAATCCCCGCCGACACCCGTTCCTCCCGGATTGTTTCCACGATCGACTTCTACCCGACGATCCTCGACCTGCTCGCGCTGCCCAAGCCGGACGGCGTTCGATTCGATGGTATCAGCTTCGCCCCCGTGCTCCGCGATCCTTCCGCCTCCCTGGATCGCGAGGCGGTGTTCAACTACTTCCCGCACGGCGGCCCTACGAAGCCGGCAGGCGTGACGGTCCGCACCGGCCCGTGGAAGCTGATTCACTGGTTCGAGACCGGCCCGGACAACCCCTCGCTCCACGAACTCTACAATCTCGAGAAAGACCTTGGGGAGACAAACAACGTCGCCGATGAGCGTCCCGAATTGGTCAAGCAGCTCGACGGCCTGATCGACCGGTTCCTGGTCAGCACGGAGGCGCTTGTGCCCAAGAAAAACCCGGCTTACGATCCTCAGCAGGCGATGCTCCTCGGATGGGTCCCGAAGTTCTGTCGGACGGAAGTGAAGGGCGACGCGCTCGAAGTGGTCGGCGACGGCCGGATGCCGTTTCTTGCCAACGTGCGGTTCACTGCAAGTGGGCCGCTGGAGGTCCGGGCCCGACTGCGGAGCGATTCGGGTGGACAGGGGCGCGTGCAATGGCGGAGGAAGGATCAACAGGAATTCCCGGCCACGGGGCAAACCACGCCGTTCGAACTTCATGCCGGCGATTGGCAGGAGATTGGCATCCCCGTGCCCGAGAAGGGACCGCTCGCTCACTTGCGGATCTGGCTGCCGGCCTCCGAAAGTCCGATCCAGATCGATTGGGTCGAACTGCGCCAGCCGGCCGCCGAACAGCCGATCCAACATTGGGATTTTCGGGAGCCATAATGCACGGCCGAACAACCGGCCCGCCGGATCTGCGCCACACCGTCCGGTTGCCGTACTTCAATAAACCCTGCTAAAATACAAACTTCTGCACTTCCTCAACCCGAATCAGCATATTCCGCCATGAAACTCTCCGTCGCTGAAGCACGCCTCCCACATTCCGTTGGCAAGGAAGTCACGCTCCAGGGATGGGTTCGCACCCGGCGCGACTCGAAGGCCGGATTCAGCTTCCTTGAGCTCAACGACGGTTCCTCGCTGGGAAACATCCAGGTGATTCTCGAAACGTCGCTGCCGAACTACGAGTCGGACGTCAAACGGCTCACTGCGGGATCCAGCATCACCGTCAGCGGCCTGGTCCGCGAATCACCCGGCAAAGGTCAAGCGACGGAGGTGCAGGCTACAGGTCTTACTGTCCACGGTCTGGCCGACGCCGACGCCTACCCCCTCCAGAAAAAGCGGCACTCCTTCGAGTTTCTCCGCACCATCGCCCATCTCCGGCCGCGCACCAACACCTTCGGCGCGATCATCCGAGTCCGCAACACGGTGTGCAACTCGATCCATCAGTTTTTCCAGGAGGAGGGATTCTTCTACATCCACACTCCGATTATCACCGCCAGCGACTGCGAAGGCGCCGGCCAAATGTTCCGCGTAACCACCCTCGACCTGGCTAATGTCCCCAAAACGGAAGGGCAGATCGACTTCGCCCAAGATTTCTTCGACCGGCCAAGCTACCTCACCGTGAGCGGTCAGCTCGAAGCCGAGATCTTCGCCTGTTCCATGGGCAAGGTCTACACCTTCGGACCGACGTTCCGTGCGGAAAACTCCAACACCTCGCGGCACCTCGCCGAATTCTGGATGGTCGAGCCCGAGATGGCCTTCTTCGAGCTCACCGACAACATGGATCTGGCCGAGCGCTTCCTCAAGCGACTATTCCGCGACGTTCTGGAAAAGTGCCCGGAGGATATCGAGTTCTTCAACGAGCGAATCGACAAGACCGTCCTGGAGACTCTCCGGCAGATCGTCGACAGCCAGTTCGTGCGGCTCCCCTACACGGAGGCGGTGGAAATACTCGAGAAATCGGGCGAGACCTTCGAGTTTCCCGTCGCCTGGGGCAGCGACCTCCAGGCCGAGCACGAGCGGTATCTCACCGAACAACACTTCAAGTGCCCCGTCATTCTCTTCGACTATCCTCGTACGATCAAACCGTTCTATATGCGGGTGAACGACGACGGCCGCACGGTTCGCGCCATGGATATCCTCGTCCCCAAGGTCGGTGAGATCGTCGGCGGCAGCCAGCGCGAAGAGCGGCTCGATATCCTTGAGCAGAGGATGAGCGAGCAGGGTCTTCGCGCGGAAGACTACTGGTGGTATCTCGACCTCCGTCGTTTTGGTACGGTGCCGCACTCCGGATTCGGCCTGGGTCTGGAACGGGCCGTGCAGTTTATCACCGGCATGGGCAACATCCGCGACGTGATTCCCTTCCCCCGCACGCCGGGAAGCGCAGAATTCTAAGGTCGCACGACTGCCATATCCGTTACGGCTGCGCCCGCCTGCGCCTCTCCCGCCTCCTTCCACGCTTGCGCGACCAGAAGCGATCACGACGCCCGATGATGCGGCCGATGTGAAAAAATGTCGCTCACGGAGAGTGGAGCGACTGCGCTGCCTGCCCCAGCGAGAGGGGCCGAGCGGAGCAAAGCCTGAAAGCCTTCGCTCGACGACGCAGACGGACCACGGACGGACGGTACCGGTCCAACTTCACACCGGCGTGACTCTTGTGGCAGATACAAACCTCAGATACCTGAGACTTTACCAGGAGGAGCTACCGGAGCCCTCTCGACGGAAACGCGATAGCATCGGCAGCCTTCCCCAGGTGCTGACGGCTTTTCAAAACCTGACGGGCTGGTCGCTCGAGTACCTTCCACCTTCCGAAAACTCGCCGAACGGCCTGACGCGGTCCGCCCCGGTTAACCCGGACGTCGGAGTCACTCCCGGACGCCTCAGGCTCGATTCCCCCGACGCCTCGCCCGCCCCTGAGTCCGTCGAAGGCATGGCGTCGGCTCTGTCGGCCATGCTCGACGAATTGCTCTCCACCCACCAGGCATTGTGCCACCGCGAGGCGGAACTAGCGGCCGGCGTGCCGCTGGTACCACACCCGCAAGAGCAGCGGCACCTCGCCGAGCGGCTCCAGGCAATCCTCAAAGGCGGCGCGGAGGCCGTATCCGGACACGCAGCGGCCCTGTATCTGCTCGACGAAGCGACTACGCACTTGAAACTCCGCGCGTCGTGGGGACTTTCCCACGAGCGATTCGTCGACCCGCCTCGCCACCTTGAACATGCCTTGGCCGACCTGGAAGCAATGCTGGGCCACGCCGTCGTCCTCGAAGATATAACGCTCTTGGCACACTGGAACGCTCCGGAGGATTTCCGCGCCGCGGTCTGTCTTCCCGTCTCCACCCCGACGACGATTCTCGGCACTTTCTGGGTGTTCTGCCGGGAGCCTCGCGACTTCACCGACGCGCAGACAGGCATTCTCGAGATCGTAGCCGGCCGGGTCGCCGCCGAACTCGAACGCGAGATGCTCCTCAAGGAAGCGATGGATGGAGCCGGTCTCAAACGCCAGTTGGCGGCCGCCGAACGGATTCAACGCAACCAGCTTCCCACGGTCGCTCCGCTGCTGGACGGCTGGGACATCGCTGGCTGGAGCGAGCAGGCCGGCGAGATCGGTGGCGATTTCTACGACTGGTTCTGCCTGCCCGACGGCCTCTTGGTTGTGGCGACCGGCACTGCCTGCGACTCCGGAATTGCCGGAGCCATGGTCGCCAACAATACGAGAGCCGCACTGAGGTCTCACGCCCAGTACCAGCGCGAAGCCGACCGCCTGCTTCGCCAGATCAATCTGACGCTTTGGACGGGCTCCGCGGGCGATCAGTCGGCCTCGCTGTTCACGGGATTGATAGAGACCGCAACAGGGCGCATTTCCTATGCTGCTGCGGGTCAGCCGAGCGCAATTCTGCTTCAATCCCAAGGCTGGCAATCGCTTGTCCGCCCGTCCGCCCGCCTCGGCGAAAGCCCCGAGGCCGAATTCGAGGCTCACGCCATGCGCGTTCGGGTGGGCGAAGCCTTGCTTCTGTTCACCCCTGGCTGCCGCGATACCCGGGACCAGACAGGCCATCCGTTGGGGGAGGTCGCATTGGCCGATTTCCTTACATCTCGGCTTGCCCTGCCTGCGAAGGAGTTGGTCGCCCTGGCCCGAGATCGTTTTGAAGCCTGCTGCCGACCAGGCTCGCGCCAGGACCGGACGATTCTACTGCTTAAGCGGACGAACCCTTGACTGCCGCCGCAGACAGGGTAAATTCACAGTTTGCCTCCACCCTCGCGGGAATGGCGGAATTGGCAGACGCGCTAGGTTGAGGGCCTAGTGGCCGCAAGGCCGTGCAGGTTCAAGTCCTGTTTCCCGCACTGTTGCAGCATAAGGACTTACGTCGAGCAGGCGTGAGTCCTTTTTTCGTGGGTGTCCACCCAGATTACAGCAATCGTACAACTCGTGTGGCACGGTGTAGCGTATCCCTCTGCGGACTTTAATCGCCTCTGCCGCGAATGCTGCCTTAGGACGCGTCATGGATCGCCTGTACAAGGCGACAACCGGCGATCTGAAGGTCCCGGCCGGGGTCGATCCTGTGGATTACATCGTGTGGGGGGAGTCTTCGCCCAAGCGCCAAACCGACCAATTTCCACGCAAGGCAGCGACCATTTCGATCTTGGCAGCCGGCTCTACTGCTTCTTCGGCGACACCTGCCCTCGCTGGTCAAACCCTTGATCGGTCTTCGTCGTCGGCTTGACGGCTGCCGGGGAACTTTTGATGAGTTGGTCGAGCTGTTCAGGCGTGACTCGCGTGCGAGGCTCGAAGAGCGGGCCCGCCGCGTACTCCAGCAAGAGTTGCCGAAAGAAGGCAATCATTCCGAGATTTAGTTGGCATTGATTTTGCTTTCAGGCAGCTTCCGCGTCTTCCGGTTGGCACTGGTCATCGTAAATTACCACGAGCCTGTCGATCAGGTTCTCTTGGCGAATGAGACGCTGGGGAAGGCGGCCAGTGGTGAGGGGCTTCTGGCGATTGTACCAGTGCGTCCAGGGAGGGGCTGACTGCCCGGCCTGGGCCAGTTTGGCCGGAAGCTCAGAGAGATCTCCCAGAATTCGTTCCACGTAGTGCTCGTTCTGGAGATTCGGGATCAGCATGATTTCCGGCGGCAGGCATTGGAAATCGCGGGTCAGTTTCTTCCGGCCGTGCCGTTTGCGGCAACACCGCTTTGCCTTGCCCCAGTGGCCCTCCAGGCCATTCGTCGTCCGCTCCCGCGAGGCCACGGGGAACAGCCTCGACCAGTAACGATCCAGATGCTCCACGATGATCCTGCACCGCACGGCACGCGGCGGATCGCTGGGGTCCTCCACCTGCCTGCGCAACTCCTCACGCAGGGCTTCCAGGGATTGCTGCATCGCCGTGCTCTCGTCCGCCTCCAGCAGGTATGGGTCGTGGAGAGGGCTTTCTCCTTGAGCCGAAAGCCGCATCGCACTTCGCAGGCGGGTAAACAACTGCCACGCTTGCTCGAATTCCGCGGCCGCTTCCATCACACGCGAGTCGTTCAAGTAATCCTGCAGCATTTTCAACAGATTTCCCAGGACTTGAGGCGCCCGCTGGCGTACGGCCGGTTCCTCCAGTAACTGCTGCAACGCGGCCGCGGCCCGGCCCACCCGGCGATGCAGATACAACAGGTACGGATCGAACGGGTAGCCCTGGCGGCGGCCGTCGCGCGGATAGTCCAAGATCCATTGATGAACGGCCACCACCAGTTCGCGGCCCAACACGTCGGCCGGCACCTCGGCGGCTTGTCCTTGTAGCAAGTGCGCCAGGCTGGTAGCATCTTCCACGTGGTCGCGCAGCCACAGCGTTTGGCCGCGGCGTTGCTCCTTCAGCCGGGCCTGCAGCTTGAGCTTGCGGACCAATTCTCGCAGAGCCACTTGCGGCTTTGCGTACAGGTCTTCTCCGATATCTCGCAGCAAGTGGAAGTGACAGGCGCGGTGCACCACGGCCTCGCCCCAGACCGCCTCACAGGCAGCGGCCATGGCATCGCCCAGATCGTGCAACGCTTCCTGGGGCCTTCCGAACCGCTCGGTGGCCTCGTGAAGGCAGGGGATGATCTCGTCGGCGTTTTCGGTGGCGATCTTCCATGCGTCCAAACACAAGCCGCTTTCGGCATCCAACAGGCCAAAGTACAGCGGCGTGCCCGGTTCGACCGTGGCATCCATCAACCAGGTACTCCGCCCTCGTTGCTCGAACCACTCACGCAACAGCGGCGTCGCGGATTGCCGGTGCAGATGGCCGAAGTAATAGAGGAACTTCATCGCCAGATCATGCAGGCTGCTGAAGGGGATGCAGAGCGGGCGCAGTCTGGCCGCGATGTCCTGCAGGCATCGTCCTTCCAAGAACGTTTGCACGCCGACGTGGGCGATCAGGTCGTAGCCATACTTGCCCCCTTTGGGAACCAAGCCGGCCAAAAGGGGCGAGTGCCGCAGTTGACAATCGCCCGTAGTGCGGACCACCTCGACGGCGGCAAAGGCGTTCAGTTCCCGGGTCACGACCTGGCGACAGGTCGTCTTTTGCACCTGCGTTTGCTCATCTGCCGGCTGATCGAAACGATGGCAGATCCCCGAGGGTACGTGTAGCGTCCCGAAGGCCGCTTGCCAGTAGTCTCGCCACTGATGGAACAGCATGGCAGCCTTCAGGGTGTCGTTTTTTTTAGACCATAGAAGGCCGTCGCTTGGCGGACTTGATCGGCATGGATGGCCAAGCCCTGGGCCTGGAGAGACTTCGCCAGCGAAGCGTCGCTGGCTCCGGGCTTTCGCAGCATCTGGAGCAACAAGTGAATGACGTCCATGGGCTCCATGCCCGGCGGCAACGGGGGCGCCGGTCGCGCGGCCGGTACCCAAGGCGCTGCGCTCGCAGGGGGTTGTCGTGTGGCTTGTTGCTGCTGGTGTTTGTCCGGGTTGGCCGAGGTGTACACGGCCCAGTGGCCGAGCGAGAAGCGTTGAATCTCCCCGCGGTGCAGCAAGAGGCTCAGATGGTTGTGCACGCGGGTGCCCAGCCATTGCTGGAGTTCTTCCACGGTGCAGCCTTGGGTGGACTGTTCGACCAATGCCAGGATGGTCTGGGGCAGGTTGCCGTGTCGGGAGAAGCAGAGCTGCTGATAGACCCACAGTCCGCGGCGATCGAAGCGGGGGACGCTCTTGAGCGTGACATAGGCGGAATTGCCGTTGATGCTGACGTACGTGCCCACCTTGGCCAATGCTCGCTGGACGGTTTTGGAAGAGACCTGCAATAGTCGGGCCAGTTCCGCGTAAGGGGCGACCCGCCGCTGCCTGAGCAGTTCGACGACCTGCGATTCGCGTGGGGTAAGATCTACCATGCTCGCCTCCAATGTCCTGCAATGTAATCATCCCCGAAAATGCAACGAACCAATTACATAATAGGACATTCCTCCAGAAGAAAAAAGGGGCCCGAAAGCCCCGAGAATAGCCAATTTCACGCACCGAGTCTCCTCTCTGCCTGTCCGACCATGTAGAATGCCACCCTTCTAGATCGCCAGAACGTATTGTCCCGCTTCACCTTCGGAAAAACCCAACCAAATCTCGGAATGATTGGAAAGAAGGCGGCGGCCGGGTCAACCTCCGGCAGGCTCAGCGAGCAGACCAGAAGCCGCCCCGCGCCGATTCGCCATTCGAACACGGCCGCTTGCCGGCGGAGTTGCTTGTACGAGCTGACTATTTCCAGGATTGGATCAAAGGCTTCCGGCACCAGATCCAATTGCACGGCCGTGCCACCGTCAAGCATTTCCCGGAACTGCCAGTCGCAATATCCGTCCTGAGGAAACCGCTCGGTCAGCGGGTGCCGGGTAATGGCAGTGGCCAGGTTGCCCTGCGGCCGGCCGGCAAGCCCCATCTGGAAACTCGTCGCCCGGGCGGGTAAGGGCTTGGAGCCCAGGAGCACGATTCGCCCGCCATCCACGAGCGACTGAATCGTCGCGGCGTCCAGGGCGGTCACCACGCTGACGTTCTGGGGCACCTCCGTGCCGCAGTCCGGAAAGAGCCAGTAGTCCCATGCATTCCACAGGCGCGTGCCTTCGGCCACCAGTTCTACCAACAGGGTGGCCTTCGTGGCCGCGGCCAGCTTTGGCGTCGCGGCAGTGATCGAAGCGATTTGCCGAACGTTGCCGGCTTCGACTTCGGCAACGGGCTGCTCGCCGCCGGCCAGCACTGCGCCGTCGGCCGCTTTCAAAGTCCAGCGAAGCATGGCTCCGCGAAGTGGGCCGTCGCCAAACCAGGAGACGCTGAGCTCTCGCTCCAGCGGCTGGCCCGCCATCAGGTTCCGCTCCCGTTGCCGGCTTACCAAGAGGACGCTCTCGCCGTTGAAGGCCCGGAGATCGTCGATCGAGCGACCGGGCTTGAGTTCGTCGAACTCATTGAGCAGGCCGCAGCCATAGCCGCTGCGGTGCCAATGATTGTCGCTGGCCCCCAGGCAGTCGTAACCGGCCAGCAGGCGGCAGCCCCGCACGGTCTCCATTGCGTCCTTGAGCATCAACCGCTGCCAAGCGGCCGAGTTGCGGTAGTAGACGTCCGAGCGCGCCAGCAGGCCAGCCTTTTGGAGCTCCTGCCTCGCGGAGGCGTACAGATCGGGCCCGATGCGGAGTTTCCGGTATCGCTGCTCCAGATTCAGGTCCAGGTAGCACCCGCAGATGCCCAACTCATGCGTCAGGCAGGGCCGTTCATAGGCCGTCAGGCACTGATCGATCTTCTGGGGCTCGCCACGAAGGCTCGTGTAGCTTACCCAGCCCCACGTGTATTGCCCGAAAACGTCTGAAAACTCTTTGAGCCTGGCCAACCGTGCGGCGTTGTGCGGAAAAGGCTGCGGAACAATCCCTGCCTTTCCGGCGCGGTCCGTGTCGGGCCAGCCGTACTCCACGCCACGGAGCGCTTCCTGGGGATTGAAGAGGGCGTCGGGCACCATAGCCCGTTGCTCGGCCGCACATTGGCGGAGGTACTCGATTTTCTCTTCGTCAAGGCACTCTTCGTTGCCGCAGCAGTAGATTACGACCGAGGGGTGACGGCGACAGGCCCGTAGGATGTCGCGCCACTCGGGCATCGTATAGCCGACCGGGGGCTCCACCTGGACCATCATCCCCAGCTCGTCGGCCGCCTGGAGGTATTGCTCCATCGGAACCCACGTATGACAGCGGAGCCAATTGAAACCGATTTCCTTCAGCCGGCTGAGGTGTTCGCGGTACGAGGCTATGTCGATCGGCAGTGTGCAGGTCAGCGGAAAATAGCCGCACTCGCACGCGCCGCGGAGGAAGATCGGCTGGCCGTTCAGACGCAAGCCCGTGCCCGCGGTGCTCAGCCGGCGTAGCCCGAAGGGCTGGCGACGAACGTCCAGGCAATCCTTGCCCGCGATAAGTCTGGTTTCGACCTGGTACAGGTTCGGTTGCCGATCGGACCAAGATTTCAGCCCCAGCGTGCCGGTCGTCCAGCGGACTTGCTCGCCGGCGGCCGTCTGCATGCCGCTGCCCTGCACCTGCCCGGTTGTTGGATCGACGACCGACCAGTGGATTTGGGCTGCGCGGGGCAGATCGCCCTCGCACTCGGCTCGCCACTGCAACCGATCCTTTTCGTGAAACAGATACAGATCGGCGATGCGTGCCGGCCCGGCCAGACGGATCGCCACGGGTCCAAAAATCCCTCCGCTTCGTCCCTGCCAGCCGCGGATCACGGAACCCAGGCGATCCGTGCGGGTGTTGTCTACAGCAATCACAAGTTCGTTCGACTGGCTGAAGGCGAGGTGGGGCCCGAGCGATACCTCCCAGCTCGTCGAATGGCCCAGGTGATGATGTACCTCACGCCCGTTGACGTAAACCCGGGCCTCCATCACCACGCGACCGACCTCGAGGGTAATCTGACGTCCCTGCCACGCGGCCGGAACTTCGAGTTGTCTTCGATACCATCCGGTCCCCAGCAGAAAGGGGAGTGAGGTATCGGGCGGCTTGTCCTCGGCCGGAAAGCGGATTGGCCGAAAGTTAGGATTGAACCGGGCCTCCGGCCATGTCGCTTTGGCCTTCGCCTGTCCGAACTGGTCGTCCCAGCAGCCGGGCACGGGCATCGCGACTGTGAACGCTGCGGCGGGTGGAACCTGCTCGCACGCAACCGTATAGGTAAACGTCCAGTCGCCACACAAGTCCATGGCGCCGCTCAGCTCGCCGCGAGGGTCGCCCGCCTCGGCGGCCAAGACCGTCGACCAGCCAGCCAGGCACCAGAATGCCAGGTACAAAACCCGTGATAGTCGCATGGAAACACTCCGTCGAACCGGTATTGGAAACCCTAACTCAATTCTGTTCACCTGCTTGGCGCGTAGCGGCAGGGGCCTTAGGGCGTTCTAGGTTTCGTCTTTCGATCGTAGCTCGTCGAGGTCGCCGGCAACGGGTCGCAGCCCCCTTTTTCCCAGAAAGGGAGATACTCGTCAAATAGCCGGTGGCGGTAATCGTCGCGGAGTTGCGCCAGGATCATGCCGGCCAAGTTCGATGGCGGAAGAACAGAAAGCATCGACTTTTCTGCGGCCGTGGAGCGTGTCGACAAGCACGAGGCGATGCCACCTGCCGCACTCGCCAAGGCCATGAGGAAATCACGTCGCTGCACGACAAGCTCCCTTTATCGCTGGGTGGCGCGGTAGACGGCCTCGGGCCGGACCTTCGGGGCTGCATTGACGTACGTCCTGCCCGGGCCTATTTTTCAAGACAAACCGGTCGCGGCCCCCGCCGGCCCCGAGGGTGAAATGAATATGGCAAGACGGGAACGGTCTATCTCGCCCACGACGAACAGATCGACCAACCGGTGGCGGTCAAGGTGCCGCGCGCCGAACTGGTGTCCACACCTAAAGATGCGGAGGCGTATCTCGCTGAGGCCCGAACTGTCGCTACCCTCGACCATCCTCACATCGTGCCGGTCCACGAGGTTGGAAGCGGCGACGAGTTCCCTTGCTTCATCGTCTCGCAGTACGTTGAGGGAGTCGATCTCGGCACTGCCCAGCGGCACACCCCCGTCGATACTGTTAAGATCATTTTCACACTGGCAGGGGCGTTGGATTATGCCCACCGGAGAGATCTATGCCATTCGAGTCTGAGGCACGGCAAGAGTCCCTTGAAAAAGAACGGGAGATGTGCAGCGGGTGCCGGGCGAGGATCGAGGTTGTGCCGTGTCGGGTGTGCAGTGCAAAGGCAACCTCCTAACCTCTTAGTGAACCTGCGAGCGGTACCGCCAGGGGTAGGAAGGCTCCCGAGTAGACTATCAGGATTCTTCTGTGCCTCGAAACTGCGCGCGAGTACCAGTATAATCGCCTTCAAGCTCGGCAGATCGCCTACCTTCCTCGGTGTCGGACGAACTCAGCTCATGTGCAATCCGGGACGATACTTATGAGCGATCCAATTAAGGACGCGTCGGATCTTCGAGGCCGCGCAGAAGAAGGATCTCAGCAGGAACTCAATTGCATGCCAGAACTCTCGTCGGAGGAACGTGGAGTTCACTGCGTCGAACTTCAGACGCAAGACGAGCAGTTGCAGGCGAGCCAGCAACTGCTGGAACAGCGGTCTAAGAAGGCGATTGTCACCATCTCCTCTCGCAGGCGGCTGGAGGAGGCGCTGCAAAGGAGCGAAGAGCGGTTCTCGTTGGCTATTCAAGGAGCAGGCTTTGGCATCTGGGACTACGACATCCGTACCGGCAAGGTGTACTACTCACCCCGTTGGAAGGCCCTGTTCGGCTACGCAGAACATGAAATCGGCGACAGCCTTGAGGACTGGATCAGACTTCTTCATCCCAGTGAACGTGATCGGATTCTTAAGCTACAGAGCGACTTCCTTGCGGGCACGTCCTCCAGTTTGACCGCCGAGTACCGATTGCGCCACAGGGACGGCTCGTACCGCTGGATCGCGGCGCATGGTCTCGCCTTGCGAGACGAGCAGGGAAAAGTCTATCGGTTCGTAGGATCGCACGGAGATATTACCGACCGCAAGCAGGCCGAGGAGCGCCTGCGCGAGAGCGAGGAACGTTTTCGACTGGCGACCAAAGCGACCAACGACGTCATTTGGGACTGGGATATCGTGCGGGATTCGCAGACGTGGAACGAGGCGGGAGCAGCCGTTTTCGGTTGGTCGGAGATTGTCGAGCGTCCCCAAACCGCCGCCTGGTGGGTCGAGCGAGTTCACCCCGAGGATCGGACCCGAGTCGAGGAGGGATTCCGAGCGGTCTTCCAGAGTCGGAATCGTGACCACTGGCAGGATGAATATCGATTTCTAAAAAGAGACGGCACCTACGCCTTTGTGCTGGATCGCGGCTATGTGATGCGTGATGAGCACGGGAAAGCGGTTCGTATGATCGGCGCGATGCTGGACGTGAGCGGCCGCAAGCAAGCAGAGCAGGCACTGCGAGAAAGCGAGCAACTCTACCGAGCCATTGGCGAGTCGATCGACTATGGCGTCTGGGTGTGCGATCCCGACGCACGAAACATTTACGCGAGCGAATCGTTTCTGAAGCTCGTCGGAATTACACAGCAGGAGTGTTCAGAGTTTGGCTGGGGCAACGTGCTGCATCCGGATGATGCCGAACGCACGATCGCGGCATGGAAGGAGTGCGTGCGGACCGGCGGGACCTGGGACATCGAGCATCGTTTCCGGGGTGTGGACGGCCAATGGCATCCTATCCTGGCGCGTGGCGTGCCGGTGCGGGATGAGCAGGGGCAAATCAAGTGCTGGGCGGGCATCAACCTCGATATCAGCAGGATAAAGCAAGCGGAGGAGCAACTTAGGGCCCTCAACCAAACCCTGGAAAAGCGGGTAGCGGAACGGACTGCTGAGGCCCAGTGGCGGGCGAACCAGTTGCAACGGCTCGCGGCTCAAATGGCCCAAGCGGAGGAGCGTGAACGCCGCCAGTTGTCCCAAATTCTACACGACGGTCTTCAGCAATTGCTCGTTGCGGCAAAACTCCGATTGAAAGCAGCAAGTCGCAGGACACAGGATGAGCAAGCTATCAGGGCGGTCAATGAGGCGCTCGACCTCGTCGATGAGGCAATTTCCGAATCACGTACTTTGACGAAAGAACTGAGTCCGCCCGTCCTGTATGACGGCGGACTTGCCGCCGGCCTGGAGTGGCTGGGCCGTGAAACGGAGCAGAAATACCGATTGCCGGTGGCTGTAGAAGTGGCCCCCGAGATGGAGCCGCAAGACCTGACGACAAAGGTGTTTGTGTTCCACGCGGCGCGTGAACTGATCCTCAATGCCGTTAAGCACGCTCAGGCGTCGTCGTTGAAGATTGGTCTATTGCGGACGGACAACGACCGGCTTCAGGTCACGGTTGAGGATGACGGCATGGGCTTCGACATGGAAGTCTTGGACGCACAACACCATGCAGTGGGGTTCGGGCTATTCAGTATCCGAGAGCGAATGGCCGTGATCGGAGGCGAACTGACGATTACCTCAAGCCCAATAGAGGGTACGAAGGCGAGGATTGTCGCTCCCTGCATGAGAGCCGCGCGTGCGGAGATACTTCCTGGAACGATTAGAGAACCTTCTTCTCAGCCGCCGGATGTCGTCTCCGGGTCGACACGTCGAATACGCATCCTGTTGGCGGACGATCATCCCGTCTTGCGAAAGGGACTTGCCGACGCGCTCATGGAACATCCCGGCCTCGACTTGATCGGCGAGGCCGGAGATGGGCAGGAGGCACTGGAGATTGCGATGCAGTTACGGCCCGATGTGATTCTCATGGATATCACGATGCCTCGCATGGATGGGATCGAAGCCACGCGGCACATCAAGCAAGTGGCGCCGTCCGTAGCCGTGATCGGCCTTTCCATGCATGAGACAGAAGAGATGGTATCTGCGATGAAGAACGTAGGAGCGAGCGATTATCTGACCAAGACTGCTCCCATTGAAGACTTAATCGCGGCAATTCTGCGAGTCTGCCGGCGAACGTGAAGGAGCGTCCGCTTTTGCGTTCCGCGAGCGAGGGTCTTCAGAGCTGTTTGATTCACCCGAGCCGACGTTCTTCGTGCCGAGTGTGCCGCACGAAGTGCCTCTTCTTGTGACGTGTGCCCCGGTCGCCTCCGGCTGAAGAATTCCAAGCGGCGTCGGGACCGGCGCACAGGCTCTTCAGCATCGTCAGCCGGGTGATGTTGAAGTCCTTGCGATGCCGAAGATCAGCGGCGACCTGGGCGAGGGTCTGAATCTCCTTAAAAGTCTTGGAAGGGACTTCCTTCATGACGAACACCGAAAGCAGAGGTTATTCGTTGGCCACCGTAACCTCGCAGACTGACGGCGATTCGGCCACGCACGGCAGGAAGAACCGCCGATGACACTGCGGACAACCAACGCCGACGCCACCCGTGACTCCAGCAGCAAACTCGTCAAGCGTGTAGCTGACGCCAGAATCTTGGGCAAGGAACTCCAGAGCGAAATGGAATCCGCATCGACAAGACCATTCGATCTTGTCGGACTGAATTAGAAAGCTGACTGGCTTCAATTCATAGCCCATTCTGGTATCGTCTCACATGGCGAATGGACACCATGGAACCGGTGCTCCGTGCCCATCACGATCAAGGCCGACTCGGGCAGGCTCATTCGTCGATTAGTCTTGCCGTTCGTCCTTTTCGATTCTCCACGGGCTGGCCGACCTTGACGACCACTTTCCCGCCGTCCGCAATCGCCTCGGCGTAGTCGGGGACGTTCTTGGGATAGACAGCGGTGGCTCCTTTCACCTTCATGGCCTTTCCATTTGCCTTCAGGTTGCCGAACGTAAGCTAGCCGGACGCTGACGAAATCGCCTTCATGCCCTGAACTGTGGCACAAACCGTCGATGGATGGCCTGATCGCATCGAAGCTTCGACACCCCCAGTATCGGCCTGCATTATGGCATCTCGCGGCGACATGTCTCACTTGATTTTCGAGAAGATCAGGGTCTGAATGCGGCAGTATTCCGCAGCAACATGGACGTCCGGCTCCGTGGACGAAACGATGCGGACCAGACTTCCTCTTCGCAGGTCGGCCTCGCCGCGGACCGCGTGCAGTCCGTCATCGTCGATCGTGTAGTCCCATTGCAGAACCGCCTGCCCGTCAACCGAGAGCACCGACACCGCCCCCTTGCGGCCGCGATCGTCCTTGTCGTCCATGTAGTGGACGGTGATCGCGTATCGCCCCGGCTCTCCAGGAAAGGTCCACCAGGCGGATCCCTTCGTGCCCCCGCGGACATCGAGCACGCCGGGGCGGCCGATCTTGATGGTTTCGCCATCGAGGAAGTAGCCTTCGGCGGCCGACTGGCCGCCGTCGAGAGTCATCCAGATCGCCGGCAGCCGGAGGCTCCCGTCGGCTTCGAGCAGGAAGCCGCAAGCAATCATGTCGCGGTCGGCGGCCAGGCGGTTGAGCCATGCGGTGCCGACGGTCGCGCTTGCGCCGACGGCAGTCGCTTGCGCCAGCCGGCGCACCGCGTCGTCCGGAACGTCGCCGGCGGGGTTCAGGTCGGCGCGTCCCGACAGGACCCACCGCGTCAGCACGCGGTTGCAGTCGTCGAGCTCGCGCTGCACGTCCGCTTTCACGGCAGGCGACCGGGCACCGGCCAGCGCCGTGGTCAGCAGTTTGTGGCGAAACAGCCAGGCGGTCTGAAACTGGAAGAGGCGCCAGAAGACGAGATCGTCGCGGATGGCCTCCAGACCAGCACGCTCTCCGGGATGCGAAGCGAGGAGCCTTTCCATGTCGGCAAACGCGCCGTCGATCTTCCGGAACTGCTCGACGGCGTAGTCGGCAAAGACGGTACGCCCGGCAGCCAGCTTCTCGATCTCCTCCGGGTCGTAGCCGTGGGCCTTGACGTATTCGAGCCACTCGCAAGCGCCCAGCAAGTCTTCCTGCCACCACCAGGGCGGGTCCCATTCGGCCGTGCCGATGCGGGCGCTGGAGAATCCCCACCCAAATGTGAAGCCTTCCTGAGACTGGCCGTAGATCCGCGGCATGGAGAGCACCGCTTCCGCCCAACGATCGAAGATTGAGAGCAGGGCCTTTTCGGCGCCGGGGAAAAATGCGGAGAGGTACTCGTGCCACATGCGGTCGTCGTAGGCGACGTCGTGGCCGGCGTAGTAGACCAAGGCCAGGGGGTTCATCCAGTAGGGCGGGTCCTTGCAGATCTCGCTGCCGGTGTTCTGCGAGCCGATGACGATGCCATCCGCCCCCGAGCGGCGGGCGCGCGCGACGAGCGCGGCCTGCAAGCGCGGGCTGGTCCACCGGTGCGCCGCCGGCGTGTTCTCGCCGTAAAGGCTCATGTGCAAAAGGAGCGTCTTGCCTTCGGCCTTCCAGGCCTCGACGATTCCGGGGTCGGGCTCGGCTTCAACGCAGTCGGTGTGGCTGTATTTCATCACGTAGACCAGGTCGTCCGGCACGTAGCGCTCCGGATGGGTGTGGACGTTGAGGATCGGCGCCGGCATCACGTCCGGGTGCTGCGTCGGAAACTTGCGGAAGTGCCAGGTGCGGACCCAACCGGCCCTGCCGTGGCGCCGCGTCACCGCCGCGAACGTCTCGAGGAAGTCCTTGGCCACTGCGTCCATTTCGGGAAGGCAGTGGTCGCATTTGTTGGCCTCGCCGACGGTGAGCAGCAGCCCGCCGAGGTCGGGGCAAACGCGGAACAATTCATCCCAGCAGTCGGTCAGGAATCCGCGGTAGATCTCGTCGCGCCAGCAAAGGTTGTCGGCATAGCCGGCGTGCTTCAGGCTGACGCCGATGTACCTCTCCTGCTTCCGGCGAAGCTGCGGATGGGCATCCACCCACGTCTGCGGTGCGTGGAGGTTGTAGGAGTGGAAAAGGACGCACACGCCCTTGCGGCGCGCATGGGCGAGGATGGCGTTGATCCGTTTGCGGTTTGCCAGCACGACGGCTTCCGGCACCGTGCTTGCCGCGGGATGTCTTTCGAAGAGGAGCAGTTCGCGCATGTTTCCCCAGGATGCGCCGGCGATGAGTGTATCGATGCCCAGGGCCGCGCACCAGTCGATGGTCCGGCGCCACTGGACCTCGGGATCGAGGGTCGGCTCGAGCCCGAGATTCCACGGCCCGTCGTGAGGAGCCAGGATGCTGCCGCCCCAGAAGGCGCGGCAACGAAAACCCTGCTCCCCCGGCCGATAGCCGTACTGCGTCGGGTGCCAGTGCCGATCGAGGACATTCCTCCGGGAAATCGGCGGCTCGCCGTCATTCCTCGCTGGCTCCTGGGCGGAACCCTTCACGGTCGCAACCGGTCCGATACCCTGACATACCCCTCTCGCACCAAACAAAGCCAGCAGGACAACCGCCGCCCAGGGGCAGAAAGCCCACTTCAAGACACTCTTCTTTTGCGTATTTCCGACCATCCGACACTCCTGGTTCCACGACATTCGTGACCGGCCATTGCCGGCCGAAGACCTGGCGGCAGGCAAAGCCGCCGGATTATCAGAACCCCAGCGCACTGACCGACTCCTCCTCCGTCTCGAGATAGAGCAGCGCAAGCAGCAGAAACCCGGGAGCGTCGACGGCGTCGCATCGATCCTCGCCGGGGTGGCTGCGAAACATGCCCGCATCCTGCACAAACAGACGGTCCGTCGCCTCCCAAGCGACCCGATTCGCCAACTCACGGTACTCCAGCCGCTCCAAGGATATGGCAGCCCGCACCAGATGCGATCGAACCATCGCCGTGCAGCGTCCTTCGTGAACCCGGCCTGGTGCTTTGGCGATGAGCGTACAGAGAAGAGCAAACAGCGGCAGTATCGGTCGCCAGGGCATATCTCGCATCTCCTTTCCGCAAGTCTGAATAATACGGTAACCGCCCGTTGCCACCATGCAATACTGATCATTGCTTCAGTTTTCAGTCGGTCAGGCCGTGGCCAAAGGGATATCGCCCGGAGATGCGGACGGGGAGCTTGCTTTGGGGTTTCAGTTCGCCGATGAGCGTGTCCGCGGCTGCGGTGATGGAGCTTTCGGTGTCGCCGAAGGTGCAGAGGGAGAAGGCCGGCTGCGGAAGATCGGCGAGAACGTAGGGGTCTCGTTCGCATAGGTATGCTGCTCCATCTCACAATGCCCCACACAGCGCTGCCGAAAGTACACGTCCGACGACACTTTGCGCAGCAGGTATCTCCGACTGACCAAAATGCCCCGCACCGTATGTTCTTAATTGCTAGGGGCTTACGATCCTCACTGAGCCAATGGACCGTTGAGTTCGTTTTGTAGATTCTTCGCAGTCGTGAGCGCTTTAGGCAGCTTTGCGGCTTGAATCGCGGGCGGAAAACCAATACGCCATCCCGCATCACGGGGCACGCGGGATCGTGGGGGCTGAGGTCGTGCCCGATCGTACCATGCCCGAAGAAAGCCGTGTGGCTGGAGCCGGGACTCTGCTGTCGAGTCCGCAGCCTGGGTTGGACGCGGAACGGTAGGCTGCGGGGAGCAAGTCTTGCCGGACTGATCGAGCGTTGAGAGTGGCCGGGGCGTGCATCAGGCCGACATCCTGCAGATCGATCAGGTCCATACCGTCACAGACGTCGGTGACCCTCAGGTCGCGGTAGAGTTCGAGGATTGTCTCTTTTCCCTCTGATCCAGCGAACGACGGCGGGTGATTGATCTCCAGCGATGAGGCAACGATACTGGGACGAGGCCCGGTTACGGGCCTGTGCATCAATGCGCCGCACGAATAATCGGCCGTAGCGGAAAGGCCAAGCCACTAAGGGCTGGTTTTGCTGCCAGGAGTTCTTGCTGAACGAGCCGACCGCAACGCCGGCCTCGGCTGTGAGTTCGACGAGGTTGTCAGACAGATCGGTATCGTCGGCCATGCATCGAATTCTCCAAGTTGCGGATCTGGGAGTCGCACGCAGCGAGCAGGGCGTATGGGAACCTTGCCAGGTACTCGCATGAGCCAACGGCCCGGGCATAGCCCCCGCTCCCAGGCTTGCTTCCGATTGGGGGAAGCGACCTGGATCTCAATCCGCCGCCGATGACGGCGGCTGGTTGCGGGTCGTAGCTCCACATGCGTGTGTTCTCCTGGTACAATCGTCGGTCATGAACGGCGTCACGCAAATGCTCCCCGACAGATGTCTGATAAGAAAGTACCGATTTCATGAAACATGCATTCACCAGGGCCATTGGCGCAGTGTCGGTTTTCCTTGTGCTGGCGTTGGCGGCCGGTGCCGGCGATGATGTGCAAGTTCGCGGTGGGCTGGCCAACTGTCTCAGCGTCCTCGCTGAGGCCCAGACGGCCCCGCCGGGTCTGGCGGGACGGATCGTTTACCTGGGCGGAGCGTTCACCTGGGGCCAGGGCGCCAGCCGTGACGCCCTCGGCTACCGGGCGCTGACGACCGCCGCGGTCCGGAAGATGGCCCCGAAGATGCGCCTCGTCGACTTCGATCATTCGCTTGCCGGAGGCGGCTCTTGGCTGGCCGCGTTCCGGACCCCGACGGACGTCGTGCAACACTACATGCCGCTCTGCCTGGCCGTGATCGAGTTGGCTGCGGATGACGCGGCCGAGGATCCGGTGCGAGGCCAAGCCGCCCTTGAAGGCCTTGTGCGCCAAGTCCGCCGGGCCCATCCGCAGGCCGATATGCTGTTCGTCTATGCTTGCCCCGCGGATTCACCCGCGATCACCTGGCATGAGGAGATCGCCAAGCACTACGACATCGCGAGTGTTAGCATCGGCGTCGGCGCGGCATTGAACGATCAGACGCACGCGGCATGCGCGGCGGCAATCCGAGGGCTGTTGGAAAAGGGCCAGGCCGAGGCCGCCGGTTCGAAGCCGAAGAAGCACCGGTTGCCCAAACCGCTGGGCCAGACGCCGCTGGAAACGGCCCGTTTCGTTGCCTACGAATCGGCTGATTTCGAGGCGGGCTGGAAAACGGGACAGGAAAACACACTGGACGAGAGACTGTATCGCAGCGCGGTCGGCAAGTTTCGCAGTGTGTTGGTCTGCGAGCAGGCCGGCCCGCTGGCGACGTTACGCTTCCGCGCCAGCACGGTCGGTTGGTTCGGTTCCGTCGGACCCGACAGCGGCGATTTGGAATGCTCGATTGATGACGGGCCTTGGCAACTCAGGACCGTTTTCCAAGCGGGCCGCGAGAACCTTGTGCCGCAAGCCGGCCTGTTGGCCGAAGGCCTCGATCCGGCCGCGGAGCATGTGCTGCGGTTGCACGTGGCCGAACAAATCCCGACGGGCAGCAGCGGTCGCACGGCGCGCATTGGTTGTTTCCTGGTCAACGGCACAGTGGATGACCGCTACAAGGGACTCACGCCGCTGGCCCGGATCGATGCGGTTTACAGGGCGATGGAGCCTCTGCAATACATGCCGCCGGCAGACCGGTGGCAGTTCATTCCGAAAACCATGGAGCGGCTCCGTGACGGCGGCACGTTGCGGATCGTGATGCTCGGCGACAGCATCGTCAACGACACCGGCTCGTCGCAATACGAGCTGCTGCTGGAGCGAATGTATCCCCGGTGCAAAGTGGAAAAGATTCGCTCGGTGCGCGGCAGCACCGGTTGCTGGTGGTATAAGGAAGAAGGCCGCGTCAACGAGTGGGTGCTCAAGCACGCTCCCGATTTGTTGATGATCGGCGGGATCAGTCAGCGCGACGACACCGAGTCCATCCGCGCGGTGATTCACCAGGTCCGCGCCGCCCGGCCGCAAGTCGAGGTGATGCTCATGTCGCCCGTCTTCGGCGGCTACGATCCGCGGGCCGACAAGGAATGGGCCTACGACGCTGATCCGAAGGGCGACAGTTACCGCAGCCGGTTGGCTCGTTTGGCGGCGGAAGAAAAGGCCGAGTTCGTGAACATGACCGGGCCCTGGGGCGACTACATCCGCCACAGCGACAAAGCCCGCGGCTGGTTCATGCGCGACCCAATCCATGCCAACGAGCGCGGTTTCCAGATTCTGGGCCGGATTTTGGAAAAATACTTTGCGCCCAAATGAACTCGTCTCAGGAGTGCCCTCACGTATGCCGCCTATCCCAACGATGTTCTTCCGGGGCGACTTTCAGCCGTGTCAACATATCGAGGACATCGAACTGGTGTTCATGCACGACCGGAGTGTGGGCCGTTTGTGGATCAAGAACATCGACTTCGAACGCCTCCAACCTGGCGACAAGCCGCGCCGGCCGGCAGTGCGCCTCGAGGACCAGTCGCCGGGCAAGGGCATGGACAAGATCGAAGTCACCGCCGAAACGGCCGCGTCTGGCAAACACTGCCTCAAGATCGTCGACGCGCCGAACCTGAGCCGCGATTGGCTGCCGCACGTGTACTACGCGCCGTCCTATCGCGACGGCGTGGTCACGGTGAGGTTCGCGCTGCGTATCGAGCCGGGCGCCATTGCAGACGATGCCTGTCGCGGCACTCAAGAGCGATGATGCTGTCCGAGAACTGGCCAGGAAATGCGCGATTCTGCCCCACGAAGCCAAGGGTGAATGGGGCCGGACACAGCCTGGTGCGCCAAGCGAAGCTGGAAAGCAGTAGCCACAGAGGAACCGCCACATGGCAGACATGGAGCAACGCTACCGGCAGCGGCTCGATCGCTACACCACGGCGATGCGCAATGAGCAACCGGACCGCGTACCCCTCCGCCCGTTCGTAGCGGAATTTACGGGCACGTATGCCGGATACACGTGCCAGGAGCTGGCGCATGACTACGAAAACGCCTTCGCCGCAGCCAGGAAGTGTGCCGCCGACTTCGACTGGGACGCCGTGGTACCAAACATGCTGGCCACCTGGACCGGCATGACGCAGGCGATCGGGCTTTCGTGGATCGCCCTGGCGTTCTAGCCTTGACGGAATTCAACCGTCGGTGCGCCACAAAGGCCATAAGAGAACGGCGTTTGGACCGCAGCGGTGCCGAGAGGATCTCCGGAGAGAACAGATGGTGTGCGACGAAATGCTCCAACAGGTCCCACGCATCGCCCGCTACCGACGGGAACTGCTGGGCCACGACAAGAACGCCCTGTCGTTCTGGGCTGCTGCTGCTGAGTCGCTGGTCGAACTGCGCGACGAGTGTCTCTACGAGGAACTGGTCTGCGGGAACACGGAGACAGGCGAACTGGCTGCGTTTCCGCTCGGAGCAAACAGGCAGCGCGTCAATCGTTTTTTGGAAGACAACAAGCGGGCTTTGTATCTGCTGCACAGGGGCATTCGTTGCGATCGCCTGCAGTTCCCCGAGCTCGAGGAGGAGGGAGACGTAGCCGAGAGCGCGGAGTCGCTCCTACCGCTGGTCCACTTGGCCAACACGTGGTTCATTCATGCGCGATCATTGATTGCCGATGGCGAGCTTGCCCGAGCCGCCGAGGAACTGATCGGGGTGGGCCAAATGGGGCAGATGATCTGCTGCGGCGAGGGGTTCGTGGTTCACTACCTTGTCGGTTGCTCCGTGATGGGGACGTCGTTGAGCGGCATTTCACTGCTTTGCCGGGAGAGACTTCCCGTCGGCGTTGTCGCGGATCTTTCGGCTGCCCTTGAGGCGTGGCGGAAAGCGTCTGGCGGCGTGGCAACATGCCTCCGCGTCGAGCTCTGTTGTCATGTGCTCGGAGAGCTTGCCCGCCTCTTCGAGAAGAGCACGTTGGAAGAGATGGTGGACGAGCTGATTGACCGGCATTACCCGAACGAACCCATGTTGCCCGCGGAGGAGTCGGAGAAGGTTGCCGAGAACGATGGGCGTCTGGCATGGCGGCGAGAAAGCATTCTCCGTTTGCTCGAAGGCCACCCAGCGCCGCTGGACAAGACCGCTACGGTTCGACTCGTAGGCGACATCGTGGCTGACTGGATTCGGGAACTTCAGTCCGGAATATTCGACTGGATGGCACCTTGGCGGCAAATTGCGGCGTCCGTGCGTCGCAGCCGATTCCGCTTGGGCACCATGAAGTGGCCGGAGCAACTCACCGCGGGATTCCCCTACGAGTATCTCGGCCCGGGCGCGGATGCCCGGCAGCGGATCGCCGAGCTGAAAGAGGAGCTTCCGCTCAGCCACTGGACACGGATGCAGCCACCGAGCGGTGCTGAGCTGGAGATTGCCCGTGAGCGGCTCCGTCTGGTGCCCAACGCCTTCGGACTCCTTGCGGTGCACGCCCTATTGCCGACCGATATCCGCCGCAGCGAACAGATACGGCGCGAACGGCTGAGAACGGCAAAGAGCGACGTCGATGCGTGTCGCGGATAGGTTGACATCATCACCCGTAGGGGCTGCTGCAGGCGAGTGCCGACCCGTCGTGTCGCATATCGGGATTGGCTTCTTGTTGGCAGTTCCCCGCGTGTTCTATAATCGACCGCAATAGCGCGAAGGATTTGAAGCAAACGCCGTTCCGCGGTTTCCAGAGGAAAACAGAAGATGCGCAACCGACTTTTCATCGCACCGATCGTCGGCATCGTTCTTTTTGCAGCCGGCCGGGTGATGGCAGGCGAGCCGACTGCCCGTGCAGCCGGCAGCAAACGGCTGAACGTCCTGTTCGTCGGCAACAGCTACACCGCCCGACACAACCTGCCGCAGCTCGTGAAGATGATGGCCGAGGCCGGCAATCCGGAACTCCATTTCGACGTGACTTCGGTCATCTACGGAGGCCGTCGGCTGGTCGACCACTGGCGGTTGGGCACACAGAACTACGTCAGAATCGCCGCGCTGACGCGAGCGGAGGAACAGGCTACCCTCGCCGCCCTCGAGAAGGCGGCAGCGGAGACCCCGAGTGACAAATACGCCAAAGCGGCCCTTGCCCGTCACCGGGAACTGATCCAGTCGCTCGACGCGCAGCGCAAGCCGTGGGATATCGTCGTGCTCCAGTCGTATCGTGACGACGTGGAGGGCCCTGCCTCGCTTTACGTCCAGTACGCACCGAAGTTTGCGGAACTGATCCACTCCCAGGGCGGCCGTGTGGTTCTCTACGAGACGACGCCGAACACCCAGAACGACAGGCCGCTGACGTCCCCGCCCGATCCCGCGCCGGTGATAGAAAAGGCCCGTGTACTCGCGGCATTGGCGAAGCGAATCGATGCAACGGTCGTGCCGATGTCGATGGTCGCCCTGCGGTGCCAGACGCTCCGGCCGGATTTGACACTGAGGTTCGTCAACGATGCCCACCTCAACCAGACCATGGCCTACTTGACGGCGTGCACGTTCTATGCGGTGTTGTTTGACTGCAGCCCGGAGGGAATGGCTGTCGACACGGTCACCGACATCCGCTACCTCAGCCCGCGTGAGAAGGACAAGGACCGCGACGGTGGCCCGATTGCTCGCACGTTTTCGCCCAAAGACCGCGAGGATCTTCAGCGAATCGCCTGGGAAGGCGTGCAGCAGTTTCGAGAACTTGTCGCATTGATGGACCACGAGTAGCGGCGAGGCATCCCCGCCCCGGGCACGTGTCCTGCGGCTCAAGAGGACCTAATGGACTGCCCTTTGCACTATCCGAACCCACTGATGAAAAAAACTCCGCTCAGCACTCTTGTGGCCTTCGTGGCTGCCGTAGCCTTGGCTCCCACGGCGGCTCTCGACGCGGCCGACGCGACGCTCCACTTCAACGATCCCCAGCCACAGCGTTACGAGCTCAGTGTGCGGGCGAGCGAAATCGACCCACGTGCCCAGCCGCATCCAAAGCTTGATTTCGTCTTCGAGAAGGGCGGCAAGCCTGCCGATACGGAAAACGCATCGGTGGACACGCGAGTCAGGCCCCAGGGCAAGCTGGTGATCTGGCTCATGGGGCACAGCGCGCCGCTGTTCGAACGCGTGAACAGTTACGGCCTGCACGCGCTCCGGGTGCATGCCTACAATGACGCCGTTGGTTTAATTGGGAGTCCCCGTTGCCGGCCCAACGTAATCCTTCGCGACAACGATGTTGTCGAACCAGACCTTGCTGAGGTGATCCTGGGGCGCCGTGGTGATGTAGAGCAACACCCAAAGGAAATTGATCTTCAGTCGCTCGTCGCTTCGCCAACGAAGACCTTTAATGCCATCTCCTCCCGGTGCTGTTTTGGCAAGGAGCAGCAACGTCATCAGCAACACTGTGCTTTTCATCGGGCCTGTCATATCATCCATTCACTTTCGATGCCGTTCTTCCTCAAAGGCTCTCAGATAGTCTTCCCGGAACTGCCGCGCCGCGCCGGAATCGATGATCGCGCGATCCCAATCGAGTTCAGGACGGCCGATGAGCTGACTCGGCTCGATCTTCTCGTCCGCAAGGCTCTTCGCGAGATCCCGGAACTCGTCTGCCCAAGCCTTGGCCTTTCCGTCTACGGTCAGTAGCCCCGTCAACTGACTGACGTCGCGGGCTTCCGGATGGTCGTAGAAACCCCAGTTGAGCCAGCCCGTCGCCAGTCCTTTCGTTGTCTTGACCGCTTGCCGACACCAACGGGCCTGTTGCTCTTCGCTGGCGGCCGGGTGTCGACCTTCGTTGATGGTGAGCTTGCCGCCACCATACCAGCCGAACTCAGCGATCACTACCGGCCGATGGGCCATCGCCACCTCGCGCACGACGCTTTCCAGGTATGCCAGATTGCGGCGTTCATCTTCTTCGGAGTAGGTGAAGAAGCCTGTGGCAAGGGGGTAGAAATGGATTTCCAGAAAATCGAGAAAACGCGCCAGCCGCTCTGGCCGGAAGGCGGAATAGTGCTGGATGCTCGGAAGCAGTGCCGGCACACTCCATTGAATGAGTCCCACGGTGACCAAGGCATCCGGATCAGCCGACTTGATGGCCGCTGCCTGGCGGCGGGTCCACTCATCGGCAACCCACTCTCGAAAGTGCTGGTAATCGAGGAGCCGCCGATCGTCGCTCGGTGGCTGGGGCGCGGGCGGAATTGCTTCGCCCCAGCGAAGCTCCGGCACGGGCACACCCCATGCCTCCGCCAACCGTTCCTTCGATCCATAGCGTGACTCAAGCCATCTATTCCACTTGACACGCATCGCCGGGGTGTCCCAGGGCACCATGGGCTCATTGAGCAGGTCATACGCAAAGATCACCGGCCGGTCCTGGTACCGCCCGGCAAAGAGCCGCCAGAAGTTCTCTAGGGCAAGCAGGACCCGCTCGTCCGCGACACGATCTTTCGCGGCCCAATCCGGCACTCCTTCCCAGTGGTCCGGTCCGGTCGGATGCACGTAGATTCCCGCTTCCTCCGCCATGCGCAATAGCTCATCGAATCTGGCCAGCCCAGCTTCATTGAGGGTATCGGGTTCCGTGAAGAAGGAACCGTAGGAGAGAAAAACCCGAACGCAATTGACGCCCAACTCCTTCATACGGGCAAGATCGTTGCGAGTGGCCTCCGAATCGAACTGCTTCCAAAGTTGCGGCGCCCATCCCGTGCCAGGGCGATAATAGTTGACTCCCAGCGGAACAAACGGCTTGGCGGCTTCTGTTTGGAACGTGCGGTCATCGGGAGCCACCTGAATTCGAGGGAGTACTGGCTGCTGCTCGTCGTCCCCGCTTGCCAGGCTTGCAGCGAGGCCGGACCAGACCACTGCGAAGAAAACAAGCAAGCCATGGTGCAATCTTCGTTGCGGTCGAGTAGCTGTGGGCTTCATCGTCCTGTCTCCCTCCTGCAGTTCATTTCGAATGAATTCCACGCCCATGGCTGCTCGTGCGGGTCACTCCGGCCGTGGCGAGGGTGAACTCAACTCCTTGATTCGGACGTTGCGATACCAGATCGGCTTGGCTTCATCCTGAAAGCCGATGTAACCCTCCGCGGGCCGATCTTTCAACGGACTCTTGCTCAGATCCAGCTCGATCACCTTTTCGCCGTTGAACTCGACCTGCAACTCGTCCCCCACGCAGGTAATGATGTACCGGTTCCACTCGCCGGCGGGCTTGACCATGTTCTTCGACGGCACCGCCGTACCGATCACGCCGCCGCAGTCATGGGCAGTGATCTTCTCCTTGCCGTGGGTGTCGAGGATCTGCACCTCGAATCCGCTGTTGACCTGGCTCTTCGGGTCACGAACTCTCAGGAAAACGCCCGAGTTGCCCTCTTTGCCGAACTTGAACTCCAAATCCAGAATGAAATCGCCGTACTTGCGATCCGTCGTCAGGTAGGCGTCGTACCGCTGCCAGCCTTTCTCGCCAGGCCGCGGTTGAAGAGTAACGATCCCGCCCTCCTGGACCACCCAGTTGCCTGTCGTATTCCAGCCCGTTAAATCCTTCCCGTTGAACATTGGCTTGAATCCCTTGCCCCCCTCGGCTGCAGAATTGGGCCGGTGACCGACGCCGGGTGAGAAACCTGAAGAGCATACCCCCGTATAGTCACGCCATCTGCCCACTCGTCTGGCACCGGTACCACTGCAGGCCACCTTGAAATCCCGTCCTTGCGAACTCCTCGCTGTACACTCGAAGCTCTTCATCGGGCAACCATCGTCTACAGCCAGGGCGGCTAGCCGTCGAGCACCCAGCCTTTGCGGTACTTGCGCTTCAGCAGGTCATTGGCGGGGCCGTTGTTGGTCACGCGGCCGGTCTCACCATCGTACTCGATTCTCTCGCCGACTCGGTAGGCGACCAGGCCGAGCAGCATCTGTTCGATGGCGTCGCCGCTGTACTTGAAGTCGCAGTCGCACTTCAAATCGCCCTTGCAGGCGTTGACCCATTGCTCCTGGAATCCGCTCATGTTGGGAAGCTGCTCTGATTCCGGTCGCGGCGTGTAGTGATCCAGACTGCCGCCTTCTTTGAGTGGCAGCAGCTTGCGGTTTGTGAAACCCGCCGCGAGCTGGGCCTTGTCGCCGACGAAGAGAACACCGTGGCCGTTACCGTACGGATCCATCTTCTTTCTCGCACCGCCGTGAGCTCCCTGGTACCAAGTGAGCTTGATCGGCGGACGCCAATCGTTGGCGGGATGCTCGTAGGTCGATGTCATGTCGACCGGCGTCACATCGGGATTGAAGTCCTCGCCAAACGACTCGGCAGTTGTGGGCAAGGTCGCGTCGATGCCATACCAGGCCAGGTCCATCGTATGGCTTCCCATATCACCGATCTGACCGGCGCCGAAGTCCCAATACATGTTCCAGGCCAGGCAACCGCCGAAGTAGCCGGGATTGTACGGGTGCATCGGCGATGGACCAATCCAGAGATCGTAGTGCAAATGGGCCGGAGGATCGCCGGCCGGCGGCAGATAGCCGGGCTTACGTATCTCGCGGTCGCCCCAAGCATGAACATGCTGCAAAGTGCCGACTGCACCGTCAAGAATCATCTCGCGTACGCGGTTGAAGTTCGGGTGGGCGTGTCGTTGCGTCCCAACTTGCGTGGCGAGCTTATCTTTCTTGGAAAGCCACTTCGCCCGAACGACGCGCGCCTCTTCCACGCTGTTGGCCAGCGGCTTCTCGCAATAGACATGCATGTCCCGGTTCAAGGCCCAATTGGCGATGAAAGCATGTGTGTGATCGGTGGTGCTGCAGACCACCGCGTCGATGTCTTTCTGTTCGAGGCACTTACGCCAATCGACATAATGCTTGGCGTTTGGGAACGTCTCGGCTCCCTTGGCAAGGTTCTGTTCGTTCACATCACACAAGGCGACGACGTTCTCGCCCTTGATGGCTTTGAAGTGCGCACGGCCCCTTCCCCACGCACCGATGACGGCAATGTTGAGCTTGTTGCTCGGTGCATCGGCACCGTAAACGACGCCACTGGGCAGGATCGTGAGCCCGGCGCCAAGAGCGGCCGTAGTTTTAAGGAACTGCCGCCGAGCGGTCGGCTGAGAGAGGATCGACTTGCCGGTCATTGCGCTGCGAGAGGTGGTCATGGTGGGTGGTTCCTTTTGTGAGTGAATCGGGAAGGATTCCATGGAAGGCTTCAAGCTGGTTCCATGATAGTGCTCGGAGAACGTACAAATCAACGATTGTGGCGCGCGGTTTTGGGAACAGCCAAACTGCGTGGCGGCGGCGAACGGCAGGACGGAGTCCCGTAGACCTTCTGCGATCACGACACGATAGCGGAAAGTTCATTCACGACGGCCCCCCTGTCCGAACTACCGGTTGTTGCCCGTCAGGTTCATCATCGGCATCGAAGTGATCTGCGCCGAAATGCCGTCGCGCTGGTAGCCCGCCGCCCGTACGGTCCGGGGACCGAATTCCACAAGCAGTGTGTCGGGTGTCAGCAGGAGGATGTTACTCCGGCTGGAAGTCGCCGATCCATGCCCCCCATGTCGTGTTCAGCGAATCGGAGCAGTTGCTCGAAGGCATGGTCGAGCAGCCGGGGACGGTTCTGCGACCGGCCTCGCGTGCTTCCTTGTGACGAAACCGACTGTTCGGTCAAGCCGATCGCCCGCATTGCCTCCGATGCCTCGGCCAATCGCAACAGTCGCTGCGCTTCGCGAAAGTCGGTCGTGAGGCCCGCGATGTGCGCCGCCCATTCTTCCCCGCAAATCCCGAACGATTCTTCGAGCACCGGAATCCGAAGCTGTCTTTCCTCGATCTCCCGTGCAGCCGCCTCAAAGAATTCCTGATAACAGGCGTCGACGAGGCGAACATGACCGTCGGACTCTGCGTTGAATCGCTCGATGAAAAGGGAGATGTCGTCGCTGCAGACCCAGCCGTCATGCCCGGTGCCAAGCAGAAGCCTGTTCATGATCCTCATCTAGTGCAACACCGTTTCCGCCGACCGCCAATGCCTTTGCTGCCCGACGGGTGGGGTCGCGCTCATGGGCACGAGGTCTCTTGTGTTACAGAAGGGTCTTCGGCCCAGGCACGGAGTTCCGCCCGGTCGATGCCGAACCACGGCCTGTGGCCGAGCAGGCCTTCCGGAGCAAGGTTCTGGATGAGGATCCGATTGTCGCCCTTCGTCAAGGCGTCAAGAGGAATGACAAGCTGATGAGGACTGAGCCCCTCGATCGAAAAACGGCAAGAGCCGCGGTACACGGAGGTGTCGTTGACGAATACCTCAGCGGGTATCAGGTCCTCATCTTTGATCGGCCGGCTCAGTCCGAACAACGTCAACTGCAACGGCCCCGTTGGCAGCTCGTTCAGACGGAACCAGCCCGACACGCGGCTATAGAGGTCGGTCGGCTTGGCGTAGACGTGGTTGCCTTGCTCGGAGACCTTCCGCTTGCCGGGCACGACGAAAAGCTCCCAGCCGCCTTGACGTTGGCCGTACTTCGGACCGCCTCCTCCGGAGAACTCCCGGCCTGCGAGCACCAGCGCTGGCCCGGCCGGGTCAAGGCACTTGATTCCCTGCGGCACCGCCGGGCCCAGTAGCTCTTCGAGGCGAACCAACGCCTCGGCCGCGCCGCTTGCCGCCAAAGCGTTTTCCGCGTTGGCATGCGACGAGGCCGTGCTGGTCGACCGCGTGTCCTGGCGAAGCAACCCGGCCAGCCGCTGGGCCTCCTGCAAAAAAAGCCGGCCCTCCTCGACGCGGCCCGACCATGCCGCATTGTACGCCGACGCGCAGGCATCATAGTACAGCACGGTTCGCTCGCCGTACGCAAAAAGTCGCTCGTCCTCGGCGATCCGCTGTCGCACGCGTTGCGGCAACTCAGCCGACAAAGCCCGATCGATCCACTCGCGGCACTTCTGCCCGGAAGCCAGGATCTCGGCGAACGTGGGGCCGGTGCATTCCCGGCCTGGCTCGCGCCGGTAACGCAGCCGCGCGTCGGGAAACAGGTCCCTGCTCCCACGGGCCAGCCGTCGCGCCAGACCGTACTTCAACGGGCGTGCGTTGGAGAACATCGGCTCCAGCGACTCGTAGAAGCCGCGCATGATCTCGGCTGCCGGGCCGTAACGCTTCGCAAAGAAGTCTTGCCAGAGGGCCTCGCAGTCGGTCTTCGCGTCCCAGAGCTGACGGGCCATCTGGTAGTTGGTCAGCGATTTGTTGCCCCAATCGCGTGTCGTACAGTGCATGTAGTGGAAGTGGCGTGCGCCGAGCCCATAGTAGAATGGGATGTCGTTGGCCATCGTGTGCATGTAGCAGATTGGCAAACTCTTGAAGCCCGACACATTGTAGTACTCACCGATGCAGATCTGCCCTCGGTAGTGGCGGTCGGGCTGGACCAGCCAACCGCGAAGCTGCTCGACGTACGTGGCGTTCTCCGGCGAGCCGAGGGCGTCGATGTTGTGGACGTAGCTGCGATTGATGGGGAAGAACGTGGCGGCGCAGGTCTGGTAGTCGAAATCCGGCGGCAGCGGCCGCGAAGGCGGTTCGACCACGTCGGCATAGGCGAGGAAGGCGACCTGCACCGGGCGAGTGATGCGGCCCTCGGCCCGAGCCCTCTTAATCTCCCGGTCCAGGCGATGCACCAGCAGCAGGTTCCGGTCGGTGGGCGTTCCCAGGGCCAGGCAGTTCGGGCACTGGCACCATTTGCCGTAATCCAGGGTCCACATGCGAACGATGTCCGCCTCCTCGCACGGGCCGTCGACGATGGCTTGAACGAAGTTCTTCATGAACTCGGTCGTGGCGTCGGGATTGGAAGTGCAGTAGTTCGTCCCGCCCCCGCCTTGGATTCCGGGGATGCGTCGTCCCTGCTGCAACGCGTACCACTCCGGATGAGCTTCGAAGTAGGAAAGCTTTCCATCTTGATCGGCATCGCCCTGGTATGAATCGCCGAGAGCGTTGGGATCGGGTGGCTTTTTTTCGTCGCCCTGGAACGACGCATGGTTGTAGGGATACTCGGCCGCCGGGTTGATGAACATGGCCTGCGGCTGGTGCTCTCCCCAGGCCATGCGAATGCCGAGCTTGCGCATCAGCGGGTGGTCGGACTGCTCGACGCACCAGTAGTTTAAGCGGTTGCGGGCCATCCAAAGCAGGAACTCGGCGTTGCCCCGGTCTTCCCAGGCGAAGAATCCACGATTGCCAAACGCCGGCTGTTCGATCACGTCGAAGTCAGGTTTCCACTCGACCTGTGGCACTTCTTCATTCATTGCGCCCGGGGCGAACCATCGGCAGCCCATTCGGAACAACATATCGTACACGGCGTACAGCGTACCCACACGTCCTCTACCGGCCGCTAGCGTGACCCGGCGCCCATCGAACGTGACCGTTTTCAGTCGGTAGCTTTCGCCTCCCAGTTCGGTAGTCTGCTTGTTCGCTTCCTCCACGCCGAATTGGCCGGCCAATGTTCGGGCGGCGGCGTTGGATGTCAGGCCGCCAACCAGGATCAAATCACCATCTGGCAGTTCGTCATCAGCAACAATGCGGAAGTCCTCTTCGCGCCCTGTCATCTGGCGAAGGTACTGCTGCAACTCAACCGCCGCAAAACACTCGGTACACACGATATCGTCGCGCGTATCAGCATCGAGCCAATCGACCTGGCTTTCGCTCGCGGCAGCCGACTCGGGCGACTCGTGCGGAGCGAAATGGACTACGATTGTCGTATCGGCTCCGGCCAGATCGCTCACGCACAGCGCAACGGCCAGAGCGCCAAGCCAACGCTTCAGAGTATGCTTCACGGCACCGCCTCCTAATTATGGTTACATCGAATCACGAACAGATCGGCGATCAGAAGTCTTTCAGGAGCGACGAACGCGGATCGGTTCACGACATCGGCCTTCATCGTCTTCCGCGTTCTTGGGTGTCTTGCGTCACATTATCTGGTCACGGCAGCCAGTGCAATCGAGGGTTCCATGCCGCTGCTCGGGGTGCGCGGTGCGGCGAGGCTGAAGGGCTGCACGACATGCTGCACGGCGTCTCTGCGCGATACGAGGCCAAGACTAGCATTGTCGGGCCAGCGACCGCTCATCATTACTCCTGCAATCCTGAGGTGGACTTCCTCCGCTGTCCAACGAACGAGAGTACGAGTGCCATGATTCCGCCAACAAGGACTCCAGAACCGCCAGCAAGTATCCAGACAACTTCATGTTCCTCAAAACTCGTTGTCCCCAACTTCATCGCCATCCACAATGAGCCGTGCCACTTTCCCGGCGGCAGGCGAGCGCTGGAAGTCTCCTACCGCACGCTGGCCGAAATGGTGGAGAATGCCGACGAGTACCACATCAAGCTGACCTTGATGTTTGCTCCGCAGTGGGCGGATGTCATCGCCGAAGACTCCAAACGAATAAACCTGCTGGCGAAGTGGAAGAAAGGGGGCCACAAAATCGCCGGGCATCATCACAGCCGAGTTGAAGCAACTGCTGCGCAAAAGGCGAGCCGAGGGAGCGGATGTGCCCAAAGCCGTGGAACTCGACGATCAATCACGAGCCGCTTTCCAGACCGGCAATAAAGAGAAGTGTCGGAAGCTGCTTCAGGAGGCGATTGATCTTCTGAAGGAGAGATGCTAGCAATAGGCCGTATAGGGCTTTTTGTTCGTCCGTAACGGGCCAGCTTGAGGTGGGGCGATTGTTTGCCCAAACGTACTTGGACATGGAAAATGACTGCGATGCGAATCCTCTTTCTCCACGGCTGGACTTCGACCCCGGGCGGCGTGAAATCCTGCACTCTAGGGCAGACGAAACTGTGCCGTTCGCCGACTCAGAGGAACTGGTCAGGAACAGCGGCCTGCCCCCAGAGGCTCTCGTCGAGGTCGGCTTCGAGCACCGGTTGGCGGACGAGGAGTCGCTGGCGAGGATGCTGAGGGCTTGCCAGCGACGATTGAAATGAAAGCAAGGAAGATCAACCATTAAGGAACTGACGGCGATGGCAACACCGAGAAAAGCCTGGAACATACGCCCGGCACGGAAAAGCCGACCCGTGACCGCCTCGCTCAAGGCCGAGGTGGAAACCAAAGCGAACGATGTGATCGTGAACGTGCTGAAGCCCCGGTACGTCAAGCCACCCAGAAGGGACGAACAATTCAACTACATCACCGACATAGCGGCGAACTGGTTCCGAAACAACTTCTACTTCATTGCGACCTTCGCGTGCCCAGACCCGAATGCCTTGTCGCCTACATTTGAGTGGAGGTTTGCACGGATGGAGCCGCTCGGTGATGGCACGTTTGCCCTCTACGCCCAGCGGTACACGGGCAAGGAATGGGTCGGTGTTGTCGACGCCCAGACCGTGGATGAATGTATGAAGTCGATTCAGGACGATCCTTGGTTCGTGCTTACCTGATTCGAAACGCTGCAACGAAGCAATGAGAGAATGGCTGCCAACACCTTCTCCCCCGGCCCCACTCCCAACACCGTCCCAACAGCCGACGGTCGCGTTCTAACCGCACCGGAAGGCTGGGCGCTGCTTCCGCCCGGCGATGCTGCCCTGACCCGGCGAGTGAAGGCTACTGGCGATCACTGGGTCGTCCAGGAGAAGAAAGGCCGAAAGGTCTTCTCCAGAGGCGTGTGGGCACCGGCAGCGACCATCCACCGGATTCGTGGCGAACTCGAAGCGGAGCGATCTACCGAGGGATACGCCAAACGGAAGGAAACCCCACCGTCCCATCACCCAGCGTACGCAAGTGTCTGCCGCTGCCGCGTCTATTCGCAGCTGTTTTCGGGGCCTCCGAATGGCCCGGTCGTCTGCCTGATCTCTGTCGTAGACCTCATCAGTTGATCGCCCATGCCTATGGCGGCCGGATAGCGTCCATGCGCCGTCTGCGTCCCAGCGAGGAGGATCCTCGGCCACAGTACTGGCCCGGGCAGTTAAAGGAATGGGGCTTCTACCCGATAGAGGTCGTTCACAACGACCCGCTCTTTGCCGCCTTGGGCTCGGGACCGGTGGTCCGTGAATTCCACGCGTTCGAGATCGCGGAATTGCCGGAAGTATTCGATGTGCTGGCCCGATCCCCTCTTTGCCCGATACAAGCCATCCGACACCGAGAAAAGCCGCTGTATGGGACGCAGTTCCATCCAGAGCGCTATGACGCGGAACACCCCGATGGAGAGCAAATCCTAGTCAATTTTCTGCGGCTTGCAGGATTCTCCGCTAAAGGGAGTTGAGCCAAGGACTTGTTATGCACCAGGCGTTCTTCTCCGTGCGGAGCCGGATAAACGAAAATCACCCTTGATTGCGACCAAGTTACCGAACGTTTGGCGAGTGGCAGCCAACAGGTCATCGGCGCGCAGAGCAGAGATCGCGTTGCTTAAACGGGACATACTTTCTACAGGGACCGTGTGGCTTTTCTCATTCTGTGCGAGCGATGGTTTTGATGGAATCGGCGGCAGACGAGAGCCAAGGGAGGGCAATCACCTGAAAGGCGGGGACCGCCAGACGCTGGCACGCCTGTTTACCGCCGACAGGGAACGCAAGGAGGCGATTGGGAGCCGGTGGCGCAGGTGTCGTACAGCTACGACGACGGCAGCACGACGCACGGCAGCCTGGGCGACCTCGACCCAATCATTCCCACATGGCAGTTGGTATGGGAGGCTCTGGATAGTCGCGAGCCGCCCTGTTAGTATGGGGCTTTGGCTACTCGGATTGCGTCTGGGTAGAGCCGAGATGGGAAACCTCCGGATCACGCAACAGGACTCTCCTATGCTATCCAATCGCACGGCGATCTTGGCGGCAGGCTTCCTGGCATTCACCACAATGGGGCTTTGCGCGGTGGAATATCCGGAAAGCCGCGGGCCAACCCTGTCGGGGATGCTCGCTTCGGCCCCGAAGCCAAGACGGCTCGTATTGCGTCCGGATGTGGTGAAAGCCTACGTTGATACCTTTCAGGCAAGCGACGAGGAACTCTATCCGTCGTACATCGGCAACGCGGACGCGGGGCCGTTTCTGGAGCGGAACGTGCCTTGGTTCGAGTGCCCGGACAGGGACCTGGAAGAGATCTACTACTTCCGCTGGTGGACGTATCGGAAACACATCAAGTCCACACCAGATGGGTTTGTTGTTACCGAGTTTCTGCCCAAGGTGAGTTGGTCGGGGAAACACAACACGATCAGTTGCCCCGCCGGCCATCACCTGTATGAAGGCCGATGGCTGAGTGATCCCCGCTACCTGGACGAGTATTCGGTCTTCTGGTTTCGCAAAGGGGGCGAGCCGCGACGTTACAGCTTCTGGGTGGCTGATGCCATCTGGAACCGTGCCCTGGTGACCGGCGACACTCGGCTGGCCATCGACTTGTTGCCTGATCTGATGACCAACTTCGAGGTCTGGGAGCAGACGCATCGCGATCCGAATGGGCTCTTCTGGCAGATCGACGACCGCGACGGCATGGAAGTCTCGATCGGCGGCAGCGGCTACCGCGCGACGATCAACAGCTACATGTATGGCGATGCGCTGGCGATTGCCCGAATCGCCGAGTTGGCCGGCAAGCCCCAGTTGGCCGCAACGTATCGCGACAAAGCCAGCCAGATTCGGCAACTCGTCCAGGAAAAGCTGTGGGACCCGCAGGCGGAGTTTTTTAAGGTCGCGCCGCGTAGCGAAAGCATTCGCCTGGCCGACGTTCGGGAATTGCACGGGTACACGCCGTGGTACTTCCATCTGCCCGATCCGAACAAGGTCGGGGCTTGGAAGCAGCTCATGGACTCCCAGGGCTTTTTTGCTCCGTACGGCCCGACGACGGCCGAGCAGCGTCACCCACGGTTCACCATTTCCTACGAGGGGCATGAGTGTCAGTGGAATGGCCCGAGCTGGCCGTTTGCCACGTCGGTCACGCTGGTGGCCATGGCCAACGTGCTCAACGACGGACAACAGGAGGTCGTCAGCCGCAGCGCCTACTTGAACCTGCTGAAGATCTATGCGAAGTCGCACCGGCTCGAACGCGATGACCGGCGTGTGGTTCCCTGGATCGACGAGAACCTCAATCCGCAGACCGGCGATTGGATTGCTCGTACACGATTGAAGACCTGGCGCAACGGTACGTGGGACCCTCGGAAAGGAGGCGTCGAGCGAGGCAAGGACTACAATCATTCGAGCTATTGCGACCTCGTGATCAGCGGCCTCGTCGGGCTTCGCCCCCGATCGGATGAAACACTCGAAGTCAACCCGCTCGTGCCCGACAACACGTGGGATTACTTCTGCCTGGATGGCGTGCGCTACCACAACCACTGGCTCACGATCCTTTACGACCGTACGGGGAAGCGATACAAGCAGGGGGCCGGGCTGCGAGTCTTCGCCGATGGACAGGAGGTTGCCGTTTCGGAGACGCTCTCACGGCTGACCGTCTCGCTCGCCGGCGTCTCGCCGTTGCCAGAGACGGCGGGCGGCTGGGTGAAGTATCCGGGCAATCCGGTCCTCGGCGGGGACTTGGGAACTTGTTTTGACATTTCCGCCCTCAAAGAAGGCGACGTGTACCGTCTTTGGTTCTCCTGGCGGCCGAAGGCGAGCATTGCCTTGGTCGAAAGCCCCGACGGAGTGCACTGGAGCAAGCCCGAGATCGTCCTGGGCCCCAATCCGAAGACCGATTGGGAATCGCGGATCAATCGGCCGATTGTATTGAAACGCGACGGCCAGTACCACATGTGGTACACGGGCCAGACCCGGAAGCAATCCTGGATCGGCTATGCCACGAGCCCGGACGGCAAGACCTGGAAACGCATGAGCGACCGGCCCGTGCTCTCCGCGGAGGAGCCCTGGGAGAAAGTGGCCGTCATGTGCCCGCACGTTTTGTGGGATGAAAAGACAAAGCTCTATCAGATGTGGTATTCGGGCGGTGGGCAGTACGAGCCGGATGCGATCGGCTACGCGACCAGTCCTGACCGTCTACGCTGGACGAAACATCCCGACAACCCGGTCATGCGGGCCGATCCCCATTCGCCCTGGGAGCAACATCTCGTTACTGCCTGCCAGGTTCTCAAGCAGGGCGACTGGTACGTGATGTTCTATATCGGCTTCCGCGACATCCATCATGCACAGATCGGCTTGGCCCGCTCGCGCGATGGAATCACCGATTGGCAACGACATCCGGCCAACCCGATCATTCGACCGGGCGCCGGCTGCTGGGACCACGATGCGTGCTATAAGCCGTCGGCCATCTTCGATGGCACGAAGTGGCTCCTTTGGTACAACGGCCGGCACGACCATTTCGAGCAGATCGGTGTGGCGATCCACGAAGGCGAGGACCTTGGGTTTCCTGCGGAAGCGACCGATCCTCGCTAGACTCAGCGGCTGTGGGAAATCACATCTCCTATCACTTATTACTTTTCCTCTTACTTCCTGTCACTACTCGAAACGCAGGACAGCCAGCAAGAACAGGGCTGGAATGGGGATCATGGGGAACGTGTGCCCGGGGTGGAGACGATGTGTTTGGCGAAGACCTCGTGCCGATGCTCGGGAATATAGGCCCGCGCGGCGGCGATCTGCTGCGGCGACCGCGTGATCACGGCTTTCAACCTGCACCCCGGGGGCGTTTGTGACCGGCGGACCAACCTCTACTTCGTTCAGACGACCGACATGGGCCGCACCTGGCGGACCGCTGACGGCACGTTGATCGAGACCCCCATGACCGATCCGCAATGCCCGGCCCGCAGCGTTACGGCACCGGCGGCGAGGTAGCCGTGTGGAACAGTCGCGATTCGGGCGCGACCTGGACCAAGCAGCGCGACGTGAACACCGACAGCCGCTTCAACCACACGTACGTTCGGCGCCCCGTTGACGTACAGCCCGACTTCTACGCGTTCTGGGCCGACGGTAACCCAAATGAATTCTCCCCTTTGCACCTCCACTTCACCAACCTCAAGGGTGACCGTGTCTGGCGCCTGCCGTACGACATGATCGGCGATTTCGCCAAGCCCGAGGTGGTTTGCCCGGCCGGCGGTGAGTAATGTTGGGTGGCGAATAATCGCGTCCGGCACCAGAAAGAGGTCCGTTTCTCGGTTGCGCATCGGCGCGTAGTCTTTGCCACTCCGACACGGTTGCGACTGCAAGCCGGCTTCGACCGAACCATCTTGGGCAAGCTCTACGGCTGTACCTGGACGTGCGTGAAGGTCGACTTCCAACGCTTGGTTGGTCGCGACGGCGCGGTGCCGGGGATCAATCGGTGCTACTGGTGGCGACCGACCCGGAGGGGATCGAGTCGCGTGTGTAGTACATGGCGCGCTTTCTTTTTAGCCTGTCACGACAGGTGAAGGTGGCTGGCAACGGCCAGGTGGTCTACAAGGCGGAGAAGGACGCCTGCTGGTCCTTTCCCGGTCCGAAAGACGCGGGCCTGGCACGGGGTTGAAGTGGAACGTCCAGATTTTCCCGCTGCCGTTCTCCTCCGCCTTCCCCTGTGCCTCGCCCAATCAACCTCCGCCACAACCGCCACCCAAGTTGCCGCTTCGTCACGGGAACGCGGCCCTTTGTCGCTGCCGGAAGGAACAGAATTTCCTCCTGAATATCTGGAGCCAACTGGAGCAAGCTCATGATCTGCGACATTCTCGACCGTGTAACCCGCCCCAGGCGGGCCAGTTCCGCGTAGTCGGCAACCTCGCCGCTCTGCACCAATTCCTCCATCCGGATCGCCAGCGCCAATAGCCGGGCGACACGTGGCACCCTGGGCGGCGATTCCGGCTTCCGAGCCTTGCCCAGCACCCTCCGCCCCTGTCGGGCATTCCGGAACACAACCTTCGTCCGAGTCGTCGGCCCGCTCATTCCTCTGCCTCCTTCCGCTCAGTGCAGTCAACCAATTCCTTGATGCCCGTTGCCGCCGCACCTTCCAACCAGAGCGCAAGCCGAGCGTCAGCCATCTGTTACCTGGCTCCGAGGGCGAAATGGTATGAGGGTGCCTGGCGTGGCCAAGGGCTTTGCGAGATCACATACGCGAACTTCATGGAGTTGCTGGCGGGTGTTCGCCGTGACGTTTTCCAAGATGGACGAAAGCCGCTCCCCTGTGTCGCCAGGAAAGTTGGCTTTCAGTGGAAGCGCGGCTGTTATAGGACCGTCGACCGCTTCGATCACGTCCAGGAGCGTGATCATTTCTATGGGGCGGCGGATGAGGAAGCCGCCGCGACCGCCACGCGTAGAGTGAAGAATCCCTGCCTTGGCCAGATCGCGGAGGACCTGGAGCAAGAACCGCTCGGGCATTTTACCATCGGCCGCCAATTTGCCACAGTTCACAGGTGCGATGTTCCCGCTGTTTACCAAGCGCAGGACTGCATGAATTGCGTACGTAACGCTCTGGGACAATTTCATGGTTCATCTCCAATGCATGGTAATGCCGGGCAATGCCTGAACCGGCCGGCCCAACATCGCAACAAACAACCTCCGAAGAACACGGGCAAAGCCCCACTTGGCCTCTGCTTGCACAACACCGCAGCAGACGAGCTCGATAGCAGCAACTCGGTTTGACGGGTGCTGATTGAAACCAACTCAAGTTGGCTCGCACGTGTCGTGCCTGCCAACACCCCCGTTTTCGTTTCGAAAGAGCACTCCCCCGAAGACCTGGAATCGAAGCACGATGCCGCTGCCGCAGTGGTTGCCATAAAGACCCCGCGCACGCCCGGTTTCGCACGCGGGGGTATACGAGGCGCGGTAATTGCCCTCGCAAAAAATGACTGAGTCCGGGTTACAGATGGCGTTTTTGAACCATTGGAAGAGGCAGCCTCACGGCCGAGCGCAGTTGTCACCCATCATTCAATGCTGCGATTTTGGATGCTCTGGCCTTCGCCACGAGTTCTCCTCGCCAAACCGGGACCTCATGGGGCGCTTCGACTGCGACCTTGGCACGATTGCCACGGATTTCAAGTATCCGCACTTGGATATTCATGCCGATGCACACCACCTCCCATGGCCTCCTCCCAAGCACAAGCATGACGTCAGACTCCCTTCACAGCGGCCGGCGGGCCACGGTTCTCCTGGCGACTTCACCCATCCCACCAAAATCCTTATGCACAACGCGTGCCAATCGCTGCCTGGATGCTGAATTCGATAAAAGTCCCCGCCAATCCGTGGTTTATTGGGAGGACTATGTCTGGGCGCCTCCGAATACGCGCCGTCAGGTGTACGGTATGGCGATACGGGATGCTCCAATTTGCGACAGCCGCCACTCTGCACCGCTGTTGCGAGGGTCGATGACGTTCCCAACGCCTATTCATGTTGTGGCTGGCAGTGCCATTGTACCGGCCAGAACGGAAGCTCGTAGGCCCCGGGGTGCCCGCGTTTGACAGGCCTGCTGTCGAGCAGAAACCCATGTACGCCTGAGCCGGATGACGCGACGGGCCATGCCCACGGGCTGGTCTCTCCCGGAGTTACAGAGCACGGCGATTCTCTTGCCGCGAAGTCACGACACCAGCTCTCTCAAGTCCTTGACTTTCAACGAGTACGGAATTTCTAATAGGCGCAGCGGCACAAGCAAGGAGAATCCCCAATGAAACGAGTCCTCTATGTCCTTATCGCCGCGTGGAGCTTGCTCGCTGCCTCGCGCGCCACGGCCGACTGGATTGGCCGCGAGAAGATCCGTGCGGGCTGGATCTACGCCGGCGACGGCGCCGACAAACTAGCACTGTTCAAACGGTACGGCATGAATGCCTTGATTACCCATGCCGGCGACGCCAAAACCTTCGCCCTTTGGGCACGCGAAGCGAAGAAATCCCACATGCACCTGTTCGGCGTCGTTGGGGCGTCGTTTGACGGTCAGCAGGCCGGGATGCGCCGCTGCGTGTTCGGCAACGGCTACGAGAGCATCCTGCCATGTCCCGTCGAGGATCGCTACTGGCGCGAAGTGCTTACGGACCTGGCGGTTCGCATTGCCAAGGACAGCCGGCAGCCCGACCGGGAGATCTCGGGGATCCTTATTGACTGGGAGATGTACGCCAACTCGAATAAGGGCGGGCAAATCTACTACACCGACGCCTGCTACTGCGATCACTGCTTTGCCGCCTTTCTCAAGCACAAAGCCCGGCCGGACGGGTGTAGCCAGGTGGCTCTCGGGGACCGCATGAAATGGCTCAAGACGCAGGGGCTGTTCGAGGAGTACCACCCCTATTTGCAGGAGCAGGTAAAACGGTTCGCGTCGCAGTTGCGGGAGCAAGTGGCGGCAGTGACCCCCGATTTCTTCGTGGGCTTCTATCCCGTGCCGCACAACTGGCATCTCAAGGGCGTAGCCCAGGGATTGGGCACGCCGCAGCATCCGATGATCCTGTGGGCCACAAGCACCTACGGCGGCGGTGGCCCCTCGAAGATCTCCGACAACTGGCGAAAGGAGCTGCTCGCCGAGGGCATCCACTGCTACTACAGCGGCGGAATGCTGCTGCGGTTCTACAGCGCGGCCAACCTGCCCAAGAACATCTTCGAGATCGCGCGGAAGACGGACGGCTATTGGCTGTTCACGGTTCATACCCTGTGTATTGGCGAGGACGCTCAGAACGGCGACTACTATCTCTCGGCCGGCTCACGCGATGATTACCTCCAGGCGATCGAGCGTGCAAACTCGGAACTCGACCGGCTGGCGACAAAGCCGTACTACCGGACACCCCTGGAGTTTGTACCCGAGCCCGTGCGCTATCGGCATACAGGCTTCGACGTCAACCGCTACCGGGTGCCAAACGTGCTGGACCGGAGCACCGCCGGCCGGGGCCGGATGCAGATCCTACCGCCTCTGACGCTCGCCGGCAGCCAGTTCCTCGTGAGCATGCTACAGGCCGGCGAGGAGGTTTCCTTGAGCTTCGACGTGAATCGCAATACGTCCGGCGATGTCTGGGGAGTGTCGTACACGGTGCTTGATCCGGCGAAAACGATATTGGCCAGTGGACGGATGCCTCCTGGGGAGACCTTCCCGCTCAAGTTCAAGGCCGTCCAGCCGGGCCTGCATACGGTGGTTTTGACAGCGGGCTACTACGGCCGCGCCACTCTCAAGAGCACTACGGTGCCGCTGGGCCTCAGCACGGCCCACTGCTTCGAGGCCCACGGTCCGGTGTCCACGTTCTACTTTTTCGTGCCCCGCGAGCTTTCGCAGTTTACACTCGCCGCCCAGGCAGAGTGGGGAACCGGAAAGGTGCGGATGAAAATCATGGACCCCCGGGGGCATGTCGAAATGGACCAGCCAACCGATCAGTACGTGCATAGTGCAACACTGACGGTGCCGACAAAGGGCGAAAGCGGCCTATGGTCGCTGAAGTTGGAGCGGATGCCGGGCGAAGGCTTCCGGGCGCTGGCCCTGACCTTCGACAAGGCCCTCCCGCCAGTTGTCTCCCTCACGCCCGAGCACATCTTCACTCGGCCCTGAACGGCGTCGGCATGCCTACCAGACTGTCGCCACGGACTGGTTTGTGAGGCATCGCCTGGCTGATGGTGTCGACCGCCGTCGCGGCTGCGGCAGGTGGAACTACGTTCCGGGCTGAGTTTGAGACCGGGCAGAATGACAGCCCCGCAGTCTGGCAGTTCGGGGCCGTTGCCACGCGGTTTGGGACGGGGCCGCCAGCGCAACCTGTCCTCAATGTGCCGTTCACTCGCCCGAATCGCTTCGCGGCTGTTTCGATGGCCGGCAGAGCCCAATCCCCTCCAATGCCCCATAGATCTCGGTGCGTATCGTCCGACGACGTCTGGCTTTACGACACCGCACTTCTTGTTAACTCGCCATCCTCGTTGGAAGGGGTGGTCGGTGCAAATCGATGCAGTTCGATGCCGATCAGGGCACCGAGGATGGTCAGTCCGATCTTTATCATTGGGATTGCTCCTTGCTCGACCGCAACGAGTTTTTCAGTCGGTAAATGCAGCCCGCAATCGCCACGATGCCGATGGTGGCGATGACAACGACGAGCGCCCAGCTTCCTTGGCCTTGTCGCGTCAGGATGATCCCCGCCATCGCCAGATACCAGAGGCCGATAGCCATACCCGGCAGCGAGAACCATCGCGGGTTCCCCGGCCCCCAAAGAGCCATCAGCCATCCGACCACATAGGGCAAAATCAGCAGTCCCCACCACATTGAACGTCCGCTGGTGCTTCCAAAGCCTCCGACCGCACTCAGGCCCCACACCGCAGCAACTCCAATGGCAATCAGAATGAAGACTGACACCCGGTAGGTGATTAGCCGGCGTTCGGCCTGGCCGAGGTAGGTGCCAAGCGCCCACAACGCACTGCCGGGGAGAATGAGGAGCGATCCCTCCAGAGGATCAATGGCTCCGACCAACATGCCGATGCCGCCAGCAATGAGCAGAATCTTCGACCAGAGATCACGTGCGTTCATCGCTTGGCTCCCAACGACAGCGATCACCGTGCCTGCGCCGATAATCTCTCGACTTGCACCCGCCCGGATCGCACGCTCCGGCGAATTGCCTTCGCTCCCGCATTCCAAGGCGAGAGGAATTAAGGCATGTAACGCCGCAGCCGGTAGCACCTTCAGTCTACATCCCTTGCTGGTGTAATCAATCAGCGTCAGGGCAGCCTCGCGTGTTGGCTCAAGGGGCGAGTCCGGGCCGTCAGCAACCCGGCAGATCCGCTTGTGCGAATTCGCACGAAATGACCCGTTTCGGGCGTTCGGGGCGACCGTAGTCTGCCCGTTTCGGCAGGGTTTCTTGGGGCGCAAGTGGTTCGTGGAATGGAAGATAACGTCGGAACTTCGCAATTCGCAGAGAGATGCGAAATCGTGACGACTTATACTCTGGAGCCGAAGATTACAGGTTCGAATCCTGTCGGGGATATCTCTTTCGCCGGTGCAAACCGATGCAAATCGGTGCAGATTGGTGCAGAACGTCCGACGACGTCTAGCTTTGCGGCGACCCCCTTCTTGCTGAACTCCTGCACCATCTGGGGGATTTTCGGTGCAAATCGGTGCGAATCGATGCAAATTGGCGCGGGCTGTATGGCACCATTCTTGGCACCTCGTGTCACCACTGTTGGCACCTTTTTCCGGCGAAAACTGCTGTCAACCTTCGGGCTGGAGGCCGAAGCTTTTTTGGGGCTTTCCCCGGCGGATACTGAACGCCGTCACGAAGCTATAAGGCAAACGAAAAGCCCCCGCCGTGCCTGCCAAGCCACGACGGGGGCGAATGCTGTTCAGTGGGGATTTTAATGGTTGCCTGAAGCAGCGGAAGACCCTCGAATGTAGTTCAGCAGACCGGTGTATTCTGGCGGACCGCTCGGCATCACGGAACGCCGGCACACTGCGAATCGTAACAACGCGCGCACCGGTAGCATCGTGCGGGCGTGGCCGCTAGGCGTGAAGCGTAGACCATTCAACCCAGATCGATGATTCTCTCCGTCCTCCAAGGAAAGAACGCCCAGCACCGCCCCGTCTCATCAGCTGCTACCGGATAGCAGCAGGGCGCGCGCTTCCTCTCTAGGTTTCGTAAGATACCTCTGCGATTTGGGACGACGTCTGAGGGCACGTGGTTCCACACGATTCGGCCGGTGCCCGGCCTTCCGCTTAGACATCGCTTCGAGTTGTACCGTCGCCGGTGTGTGGCAGCGCAAGTCTTCCATGTGCATCGTGCACTTGATGGCTCGGAGGTCCAGTTCCACATGTCAGCGCTGGCGAAAAAAGTTCGCCACATCGTCCTTCGAATAGCGACGCTCATCGCGCAGCGTCGTCACCACGATCACTTGCTTTGGACGGAACCCCGGGATCGTCACGCGCGTCGCCAACTCGCGGATCTCGAGGGTCTTCGGAATCTGGGCGTAAGTCGCTTCGTCCATCCAGTCCGGACGGGCCGGTCGCTCCCAGGTGACCAGATGATCCTGCGGTCCCAACAGCTTCCCCAGAGCAAAGTCCGTCACGCGCCGCTGATGCTGGCGGAAAACCGGGTCGACACCCAGGGCGTGCCACAAGGCGATCAGGAAATAGGAACAGAAGTAACAGTCGGCCAACAGCACATCGCCGGCCTTCAGTCGATCCAGGATCGATCGCAACAAAGCGGTCTCGCCGGTCTCCTTGCCTTGGTACGGTCCTTCGGCAAAACCGCACAACGCTCCCGTGGCCAACGACATCAAGACCACGATCCGCAACAAGGGAAAGCCGAGCCCTGGTTTCTGCGTAGGAGGTTGCGGCCATTGCTCTCGGTTCTTTTCCGTATCCGGGGGCGAGAGCATGCTGCCATTTCTTGCTGGCGAACGCCGCTCTATCGGCATGCGCGTCGAGTTCACCCACTATCGCGTCGGCGATCAGATCATTCCCATGCGGCACGCTGAGGACAAAACACATAGGTTTTGGGCTCTTCTGAACGTGTTCCCGGAATGCGCGTAGATAGTTGGCACCGATCTCCGCAGGCGGCAGCCCGTAGTTTGTTCCTAGCAGGGGAAAGGCCACGCTCGTATGGCCAGAAGCCTCCGCCAACCGTAGCACCTCCGCCACTAGCGAATAGAGATCTTCCACGCGGAGAAGGCGTGGACCACCCACAGTACAAGCGTGATATACTTCCTTTGCGGCAAGTGCCCCCGCCAAGGTCGACACAATGCAACCAAACTCGGCCTGTTTACCGCGTACTTGCCGACGGAACTCCTCTCCCGCTGCTTGGGCCACAGAGGCCGCCGTAAAAGTCCCCATGCTGAGACCAGGATCATTGGAGATCATTATCGCATCCACGATAAGGTCCTGCAGGGACGATCCAATCAAGACCAAATGCATGTTCTCGACGTTCCATTCACGGAAGACCGGCAACACATCCGTCAGGAATCTTCTGCGGAGGGACGGGCCGCCGATGACCTCCCAGAACGGTGTAAGCGAAAGCCATTGGTCCGATACCGTGGTCCCCAGGATGCACTCGCCGTGCCGAACCGGAAGATCGTCGCTTGCGGCGGCTTTCGTGGGAGAAGTGCCCTGGAACCGATACACGCTGTCGCCATACCCCGCGAAGAGGACAAATCCCTCGGCGGACCGGGCGACTTCTGTTACCACATCTGTGAGGCGGAGGCATGTGGCCGCATTGCACACCAACGTCCTTCCTACGGCCGGTGCCTGCGGGCTGTGTGCAGCGTCAACCAGGAACCGCTTTTCCGCCATCAAGAGTTCTCTCAATCGAACGAGTATCTCTGGTTGCGAAGGAATGTGTCCCGCCACGCCCATATGCACCAGACGTTCCGCAAGTTCGAGACTTACGGCTTCTGAATGTTCCGGATCATGGTGCAAGAGTCTGAGGATCTCGATGTCATGACGCCCCAGTCCGAAGTAGTCGGCCAGCAGGCAGTCCGCTACGAATCTGAGTAGCTCGCAGATGATTCTGGCGGCATCCGCAACATCGGGAGGGTGGCCGCGCGAGGCCTTTTGAGTTGTATGCCGAAGTATCTGGGCAACGGGCGTTGGAAGCACCTCACTTGCCTCCTTCAGTTCGTTGACAAGTCTTGCGGCCTCTTCGGAGAGCGCAGCGCCCTCGCATACAGCACGGTCCGGGGCAGCAGTTGTATAGGGCGTTGCGCCGGTCTCGTCTCTGACGATGTCTCGCATGATCGGGATTCGGCTCGAGCCACCCACGAGGATCGTGCGATCCAATTCCCCGTTCCTCAGCCCGGAAGCCAGGAGCGTGTTCTTGACAATCTTGCGGATGCGATCGTAATAAGGGCTAAGCATCTCCTGCTCGAACTCCTGCCGCGTGACCTGCATATCCAGGTGTTGGTTGGGAAGAATGTTAGGGACTGCCAGGTACACATCGTCCATGGCGGAGAATTGTTGCTTGGCCGCAACGATTGCTTCGACGAGCTTGGCCCTGGAGCGGGCCCGGGTCAAGGCATCGAGGGAATCGAGCGTGATGTTCGCCCTGTCCAGTGCCCAATCGACGAACGCTTGATCGAAGTCCACCCCCCCCCGAGCATGGCGTCACCGCCTACGCTGAGTACCTGGAAGGTGAGCTTGTTACGGTCGTTGATCAGCTTGAGCACGGTGACGTCGAAGGTGCCGCCGCCGAGATCGAAGACAAGGATCGTCTTCGTCCGTTCCTCGTCGAACCGCCGATATTGGTGAGATCCGTAGCAAAGCGCCGCAGCCACTGGATCAGAAAGGAGCCGAATGACTGGCAGTTCGGCCAGTTCAGCGGCCTCCTTGGTGCGCGCGATTTGGGGATAAGTGAAGCAGTGAGGATGTGTGATGACCGCGCCGACCAGCTCGAACCCGGCAGACGCGGGGGATTTCTTATCGACGTCGTCGCGCAGCCGGCGCAGGATCATCGCGGAGATCTCGACGGGGCTGTACCCTCTGCCTTGGAGAATAACCTCGCAGCCGTCATCGCCTATGTGCCGTTTGATGTGCTGCACGGCGTTGGATGGATCGATCACTAGGCGTTGGCGGGCGAAATTGCCCACCAACGGAGCGCCACTCTCCTGCATGTACACAATCGAAGGGAGCATGCTGCTACCATCGGCAAGCCTGTACGTTGCAGGCCGGTCTCCGGCCCACCGGGCGACGGCAGAGAACGTGGTGCCCAGGTCGATCCCAATCACCGGATTCAGCTCATCGTCCATCGAAGTGGCAGCCCTCCAAACTCAATCCTTCTCCAGCCCGTCCGTCTCCTGCAAGCCCGTCACAACCGGTCAATCAATGCCGACTGGAGGTTGCCCAGGTCTTGAGTGATCTGCGCTCGGTGACTCCTCCACCAATTCTCGTAGCGGGATAGCAGGGAATCAACACGCTTCTTGATTTGTCTCTCAACCGACGCCCCGCCAAGTACAGCCTTGAAAACGCCGCCAATGACATCGTCCTGCGAAACGGTTGCTTCTTCTGGAAAGGGAATCGTTTCGAGTGATTCCTTGAGGGCCGCCGCCAACTGTCGGTATTGTGCAATCACCCCTAGCAATTCGGCATCTTCGCGGTGTTCTTCAAGCATCGAGGTTGCACGGCATGTTATCTCAGCCCGGAATCTCTCGAATGTGTCCCGATCCAAGGGCGCGTTCAACGATTCGCTTTGAGTAATAGCGATTAGTTCATGGACTTTTGTGGTCCAGACGAGAATCCGTTTGACCAGCACCGTTGGCACTCAGCTAAATCGGCATGCCTGTGCTCAGATCCACTGAGCCGGTGGCCCGACGACAACGACCGGCAGTTTCAGGACTTTTCTTTCCAAGTAGTGGGTCAGTTTACGTGAGCAGAAGTGGCCCAGTTTTCGTGAGCGGCAAAGACCAGCACTCTCTTCATGGCCACGTTCGACGGATCATTTCATGCGCTCCGTTGTTCTTGGGACACGTGGGCGATCCTCCAAGCCCGTCGGCCAGGACGTCATGGGAATGGGCGGCCTTTCAGCCCGGCCTCCGCCTGCAACTGCTTGACGAGATCACGTGCCGTGGGCGAAATGGGCCGGCGATCTGGGTCCAGCCACTCGTTCACTGTGAGCCACTGGCAGATTGCACCCGGCCGGGGGCCGGGGTGACTCCCTGGCGGAATCTCGAACACTTGGAATGAATATCGTTTCCAGACTCCGTCCCGGTCACCCTGACGGAACTCGGGGATCTCGGCAAGCAATTGAGGAGCGGTCGTGAAGGTCTGCCCAAGCCATTCGGCAGCAGCCCGGGCCGCTGCATCGATCCAATCCTCCTCGCGATGCGCTGGCGTGATGTTCGGGTCTTGCCACGTTCGCCGCTTGGTCATGGGCAGAGTGAACGACGACCACAACGGATTGTAGACCGCCAGAATCCTTGTGTCCTGGGTAATGACGGCCACAGCCACTTCGACCTGCGGAAAGCTCGATTCATTGGCCATAAGACACTTCTCCCTTGCGGAACGATGGAGTCCTCGGCTGCCCCTGAGAGTGCCGGCTACGTCTCGCTTCGCTACATGCGAACCTCCCAGAAGCTGTGCGACAATTCCTCAGAGCCGCCGCCTGCCCATTCTCTTGCCGGCCACCCCTCGTGTCAACCTGTACCGCCTTCGCCGAACACGTTGTGCGAATCCTGGAAAGGGCCAAGGTCGCCGCGCCCGATCCGCTTGTAACAATTGACAATGCCATCTGCCGTCCGCCGCATGCACGCCACGTGGAATGGCTGGCGGGCGCGATGCTTTTGCGCCAACTGGTAATTCTCGGCGGCCAAGCTCCATTCTTCACGAAGCAGGTGGCAATCGGCCGTCGTGGCGATGCGCCATAGCTCGTCATCCGGGACGGAAGGGTTCCGCGGCCACTGTCGCCGCCGCTGCAGCAACGTGGTTGCAAGCTCCTTGGCAGTCAACAAGTCCTGCTGGTCCCTCTCGTTCGGCGGGCTGACGGCATAGATCCGCAGCCGAAGCGCGGCGATGTTCACCCCCGGATAATAACTCTGCCCCACCGCATAGGCCTGCTCGTATTGGTGAAGGGCCAGCCGGTAGCGTTCCAAGGCGATTGGGCTGTTCTTGTCCGGAGACGATCCATCGAGACAAACAAGGCTGTCGCCGCTCTCCCGCAACAGGCGCCCGCAGCGGCAGAGCATCTCCTCGCCCATCGCCATCGGATCGGAAGCGCATTCTGCCACGAGCCGTTGAAATCCCTCATGGTCGTTGTTCTCCAAAAGAGCCAAGGCCAAGTCGGGAACAATCTGCATAGCATGGGGGTGGCGGCGGCGTAACTCCTCTAGTAGCTTGATCGCCTCCTCCAGCAGCGGCTGTTCTCGCTTCTTGATCCACTCCCGCGCTTTGGCCAACGGAAGGTCGGAGGAGATATAGGGTTCTTTCAGCACTTCGTCAGCAGTATGCATGGTCGTCTTCCTTGAGGTTCATTTCGGCGGCAGGCCAAGACGCTTCCAATCCTGGCGGTATTGTTCACGCGGCCAGGAGAGTCGGGCAGCCGCGACGCCGGCCGACAGATATGCCGCCAACCATTGTCGAGGAGTCAAGTTTGGGAAACGTGACGTGCTGACACCGTAGCAGGCCAGAGCAAAGTAGTATTCTTCCAGCCACTCGTTGGGCCGACCTCGGTCAATCCCCAAATGCACCTGCGCCATGCGCCGCAGTTCGAGCAGGATGCTATGGAGACGGTCCAAGGGGGCCGTCTTGCGAGTGATCGGCGGCCATCGTCCAAGACGATAACACACTTCTGTCATCTCGTTCAAACGCACCTCGGACCGCTGCACGGCAGTGAGGAATGCCATGTTCTCATATTTCTCGGTCGCGGCGTCTTCGGGAGAGTCTTCATGCTCGGCGGTGGTCGGCTCCCGGGCTCCGGCAAAAATCTCCACATAAGCGCGAATCTTCAACTCCGTTTCCAGCTTGGCAAAGTCCCAGGCAACAAGATTGCAGAAGTCCATGTCCTCGTAGTCAAACAACGCCGGCCATAGGGCACGCTCGCGAACGATTCCCACCAAGACGTTTCGGCCGTGAAGGTCGCCGTGCGAGGCGCCGCGCAGCATACGAGGAACGAGCCTGGCCGGAGATAGTCCGGGGGCGGCGGCCACGGGTGTATCCACAGAGTCCTGAGCCCAACAGAACGCGCCCGGACATGGCCGGGCCTGTTGCCCGCGTTCCTCGGACGACGGCGCCCATCCCACGATCTTCCCAACGTAGCGGAAGTAGTCAACGGGATCGATAAACAACTCTGCCCCTTGCTCGGCTAGGCTGGCCGCGCGGCGCACCATCGTCAAGCGGCTCTCCTTTTCCCAATTCTCCAAACTTCCGGTAAGGTGAGGGATGTAGAACTTGTAGTCCTTTCGGTCAGCGGGGTCTTCAACGAAGGATCGCCCGTACATCATGTGGCCAAGGCGCTCGAGCAGTTCCGTCAGCACGACAGCGACGGACTGCACAGTCGGCACGCCGAAGCGTACGCTTCTCAAGACCGCTTCTTCGAGAGTTGCGATGTGCCTGACGCCAATCAGTTGATGCGCGTCACCGTAAACTAGGCTCATCAACGGCGGCTGGCCCGGGGCGACAGGCCCATTCGCCAAGCATCCCTCGCTAACAGGCAGGAATACCGGATCGTGGTGCATTCCCAACGGCCGGCACAGCTTCCAGTTGTTCAACTCGGGCTTGATCTTCTCTAATGGCCCGATCTTCACGATATACGTGCTGCTTTCCTCACCAGTGAATACCTCGACCAACAGTACGTACCGATCCTCGCTCCGCCGAAAGCCGGCAAGATGATCCTGAACCAAGATCGTCTCGGCCTTGGGAAACGTGCGGGCGAGAATGTCGGTCGGTGCCTGCAATAGCATCACGAGCGCCGACTCAGGCTCGATCGCGACCTGATCGGAGGGTCGGCATACCGCTTGGCAGAACCGCCGAGACAGCGCGTTGCAGAGGCGGTTCTTCGCCCTGACCGTCCAGAAAACTTTGGCCATGACGGGTACTCCCAATGCTTGGTCAGACTACCTCCGATCCACGCCGCGGATTGACTTCTATTCTAGCCACGGGAGGGGCTGGCCGCAACGAAGGGTAACAACACCGCACCCAGCCGTCCTTGGAGTCGTTCGCTCAACCTGCATCGGTCGCCCCCACCGACGCCCTCGGACGCAGATGCCCTGCGCGCGTCGGTCACATCGACCGACGGCCGTTTGCGCGGCTGAGGGCGGCCAACTGTTGTCGTCACGTGGACTTCGCAGAATGGTCCATTTCCAACCGTGACCGCGGCCAGTTGTTGTGATCAATGAGTATCCGTCCTGAATCACGACCGCATCTGTCGAGATGATCGAGGCAGCCGGGACTGCTCCACCTTGCGGCCGCGTCCCTCGATCATCGCCGGACGCTTGGCCGAGGAGCGCCCCGCGGACATTGCAGGTCCGTTTGCCGGGGAGCATCGTTCGGGCCAGCGCTACTCGGATCTCCATGGGCGACGACGATGCCATTGCGTAGCTGTCACTACCGGCGCCGCCGGGGACAGCTCGGGGTGGGACTGGGACGTCGTGGGATGAGCTGTCCGCCACCCACGAACGCAAAACCCTCCCAGGCGCTCCAGAACACTCCAGGTTGCGAGCTTCGCCTTTCAGGCTTCTTGGGTCCAGAAAGACAGCCGGAGCGCAACAGGAACGATCCTCGCGTTCCTGAACGGGCGTCCATAAGAACTGGCCGCCGGAAGCTGGCTCCCGGGCCTACGACTTCCGCGCACGGGGTGCCGATTCGCCCTGGGGACCGGCCCGCTACGTCGCCTGGATCTGCGGTCCCGCAGAGCAAGGTGCAACGGGTCGACCTGGGGCCTGCCGGCGCGATCGAGCCCCACGTCCAGGCTGTGTTGCATGCCATCGCGTCCGCGGAGGACGGCGAAATCAAGAGCGATGCCGACGCCCCGGTCCGAGAGGCGCTGGCAAGCGTGTCGACTCGCCTTTTCGAACCCCTCCTGGCACACGCCGGCAGCGAACGCCATCTGGTACTCAGTCCAGACGGACTTCTTTGGCTACTTCCCTGGTCGGCCTTGCTGACGAACGAGGGGCAATACCTGGTCCAACAGTACGATCTCCGTTACGTTGTGAGCGGGCGGGATCTGATCGCACCTTCCCGGACCAGCCCGTCCAGTTCGCCGCTGATCGTTGCCGATCCCCAATTCGACCTCACCGCCGCGGCCGCCCGGACCGCCGCGGCGGCCGTGCTCGGCGAGCCGTCGGCGAGCGATGTCGGGCCTTCCTTCCAGGGCTCTTCCCGCTTGAACCGCGCGACACCGTTGCCCGGGACAGCCATGGAGGCCGAGTGGGTGCGGCCGTCGATCCAGAAGTATTGCCAGGCAGAGCCCACAGTGTACGCAGGGCGTTACGCACTGGAGGAGATCGTCAAGGCATTTCGCAGCCCACGCGCGATCCTCTTGGCGACGCACGGGTTTTTCCTGCCGGCTTCCGCTGACGAACATGCGACCACGGGTGCCATTGCCGCCGGATCGGAAGGGAGCACGCAGGACCCGTGGCAGGCCAATCCGCTGTTGCGATGCGGGGTGCTCAATGCCGGCGTCGAAGCCGGCCAGGTGCAAGTGGTGTTCGAAGACCGCCGGCTTGCGGCGCAGGCCGGAGTATGAGAAGATGATTTCGCCCCCTACGATGTCCACGTGTATGCTTGGTAACTAGAACTTTAAGTCGTCGACGTGTCATAGGGCAATTGCCTCCCTGAGTTTCTTGACAGTTCGGCGCGTGGTTGTGTTTTTTTCCAAAGCCGTCGAGCACATGGTTCCACAAGCGACGCCGCACCTCGTGTTGCAGGGTGCGGCTGTCGGTGGAGCCGCGCAACGAGCAGCATGCTGCCTTCGCCCGCCCCGAACAGCACAAGCTGGTCGAATCGACGCTTGAACAGTTGCGGAGCGAAGCAGATGATCGTCATACACTCACGCAATAGGGAACGTTTGCTGCAAGGGGACCGAGTCCTGCCTGCACTCATCACTCTTTCCATGACCTGTTGGATCTGTGTATTCACTGGCTCGGTCGCGGCCGGCCCCCCCGCGCCGCGGGACCTGATCGCCCCGCCGGAGACAGCAACGGAAACGTCGCTCACGCTTCTCTGGGATCCGCTATCCGAGGATGGGCGCGGCCTGTCCTATGAAGTCTCCTGCGACGGCACCCGTGCAGGCACCACTTCGAAGACCTTCTATACGGTTGCCGGCTTGAAGCCGGATGCGACCTACTCTCTTGCCGTGCGATCGAAAGATGCCGCGGGAAATCTCTCCTCAGCCGCGAGCGAGATCTCGCTTTCGACAAGGAAGCAAGGCAACCGGTTTAATATCATCGACTATGGGGCAGTCGGCGACGGTGCGACCAAGAACACGACGGCGATCCAAAAGGCCATTGACGCCTGCACGGCCGGAGGGACGGTCTACGTTCCTGCCGGCAACTTTCTGAGCGGGGCTCTTTTCTTGAAGAGCCATATGACTCTCTACATCGCCCGGGGCGGCACTCTGACGGGAAGCACCGAAGTCGACGATTACCGCCCCTTCATACCGAATCGCTATTCGGGATGGGAGATGGAGACGTTCGCCAGTTTGATCAATGCAGGCAAGCTCGCCCATGACGGCTCGTACAACGTCACGAATCTGACGATACGCGGTGAAGGGACGATCTCGGGCGGCGGATCAGCCCTCGGCAACGCCATGCTGAGTGCGGAAGGCTATTACTCCCGGGCTCGGTTGATCTGCCTGATGAATTGCAGCGATGTGAATATCCAGGGGCTCACGTTGAAGGGCTCGCCTTCGTGGACCCTGCACTACACGTACTGCAAGAACGTCACTTGCCATGGTCTTACGATCGTGAGCGAGGGGATCCGCAACGGGGACGGGATCGACCCCGATTCGTCCGTCGACTCGTACATCTTCGACTGCAACATCTCGACCAGCGACGACTGTATCGCCATCAAGTCGGGCAAGAACCCGGAGGGGAATCGTATCGCCAAGCCCACCGAGAATGCCTTGATCGCCCACTGTAAGTTCCGAGGGCACGGGATGTCGATCGGCAGTGAAATGTCGGGAGGGGTCAGGAATGTCACGGTGAGAGATTGCGAGATCGCCAAGGACGATCTCAACGGCCTCCAAATCAAAGCGCCAAGAGAGCGAGGGGGCTATATCCGAAACATCCGCGTCCTCAATTGCACGCTCAGTCAGATCAAGATCATCACGAACATCCGTTACAATACCGACTACGAACCCGCCCCGGAGATACCATTTCTCGGTGATATGGAGTTTGCCAACCTGAACATGGAGAATGCCGTGACCGGCAAGCCCGCGATCACGATTGACGGCTTCGAAGGCGCCGAGAAGAACACGGCAAATATCCGCTTCAAAGATATTCGATTAGCCACCGGCTCCACAGTTGCTGTGAAGAACTGCACCGGGATCTCTTTTCAGAATGTGCTGACTCAAGACGGCGAGAAGCCCGGCTACGACATCACGAACGCCGAGAGCATCGACTACTGACCGGGCACGCGGATGGTTCCCATGAACTTCGGAGGAAAACCATGAAGAGTACGATTTGTGTCGCTCTCATCAGTCTCAGCCTGATCGCCGGCGGACAGCTCCGCGGAGAAGAACGATTCTCCATCAGCGACGGCAAAACCGAAACGGCCGTCGATGCCGGCGGCAATCTCGTCGCGCTGAAAAACCTCGAAACCGGGCGGGACTACGCGGGCGGCGAGCCGCTATGGCGACTCTATTACGACAAGAAGGACGGCCGGCTCGAAAACCAGCTCACCAGCGGAAACTGTTCCGTCAGAGTCGGCAAGACCGATGACGCGATCGTCCTCAGGTGCGACCAATTCGTGGATTGCGGGATCCCGCTGGATTTTCAACTCGTGTTGACGATCACTCTCGAAAACGGCTTGGTTCGTTTCGCTTCCGAAGTGCGGAACAACCAGCCGCGCATGATTATCCGCGAACTCCAGTATCCGCTGCTCGGAAATATCCAGTTTCCCGATGATTTCACGCTCTTGACGACGACCCATGGCGGCCAGTTGTGGCCGAATATCAAGAAATACGTCAATTCCGTCGGCAACCGCACCTCATATGCCGCGCCGGCCCAGTTCTTCCGCGACGCTTCGCTCCGTTATCCCGGCGCAACGGCCTCCAACTGTTTCGCATTGACTGGCGGGAACGAGGGCCTTTATTTCGGAAGTCACGACAACACGTTCCAATACACGATCCACGGGCTGCGAACGTATCCCGATAAAAAAGGCGATTTTAACAAGCTCGAAGGAGGCCTCTACAAATATCCGAATTGCGTCTGCGGCGCCCGCTGGTACTGCGACGCGAATGTCGTCGCCCCCTACTGCGGAAGCTGGCACTCAACCTCGCGGCTTTACCGGAAGTGGGCCGATACCTGGTGGCGCCAGCGGAAGATCCCCGATTGGATCCGCCTGATGAAGGGCTGGCAGCGAATCATCTTCATCCACCAATACGGCGAGCATCTCTTCTCGATCGACGACCTGAACGGCAAGGTCAAACGCACTGGCAAGGAGATCGATCTGCCCGCCCTGATGGCCTTCGGGTGGTGGAAGAGCGGCATGGATAACGGATATCCCGACTCCTATTTCGAGACGGATCAGCGCCAGGGAGGAGATGCCGCCTGGAAGAAGGCAATCGCCGATTATCAGAAGGACGGGGGCAAGTTCCTGATCTACTTCAACGGAAAGCTGATCGACCGGACCAGTCCGTTCTATAGGAGCGGAGAGGGTGCGCGAGTCTGTTATCGCGACAACACCGGGGGCGAGCATCTCGAGCAGTATCGCTTCCCCGCACACGGAACGTTTACCGGATTGCTCAATGCGCGGACATTCGTCACGGCCGACCTGCGCCAGCCCGCCTGGAACAAGATGCTCTTGCAGATGGCCGATCGCGGCCTTGAAATGGGGGCCGACAGCCTCTTCTACGATCAGCTCGGATACGCCGAATCCAGCACCAATTGGGACATTTCCGGCGAGTTCGCCATTCCCAACCTGTGCTTGATCGCCGATAAGGCCGAAGCGATGAGTATGCTTCACGATTATCTCGATACGAAGGGGAACCCGGAAGTCGCGATCGGAACGGAACATCTGACGGACGTGGTTGCCCAGCACGCGGACTATATTCACGGCATGACCGACGGGACCGGCGGCTGCGACTTCGTAGATTGGGTCCGTTTCACCTTTCCTGAAATCGTCCTCACCGACCGGACGATGCGTGATGATGCCGACGCGTTTCGCCGGGTCAATCATTCGCTGTTGAAAGGCTTGCGAAACAACGTCGAGATCTATCGTTGCCGCGATCTGATCGACAAGGCTCCCAACTTCAAGAAACGGCTTACCGGGATCAACGAGATCCGGTCCAAGCATCCCGAACTCCTCCTGCTCGGCACCTATCGCGATACGCTCGGATTCAAAAACAGCAACCCGGCGATGTTGGCCCGCTCCTTTGAATATCAGGGCGACATGGCGATTGTCGTGACGCAGAGTGCGGCGCCGTCCGCGACAACGCGGATCGACGTCAAGAATAAGGAGTTCGACGGCTTCGAATTGCTTGGCAAAGGAACGGTCAAAGAAGACCGGCACGGAGGCAGAACCGTGACCCTCGATCGCGACGCCCTTGCAGTCCTGATCTATCGTCGGTAACTACTCACGTTCCGCACCCCCTGGCGGAAGTTGATCTGGACAAGATTGGCAGTATCGTGGCATGCTTGGCAAGCTGAGGAAGTTTCAAACGGGAACTGGCCAAGGCTTCGGCAGCGGCTCGGCTGCCATCGACCTCTCCCGTTTCACGAGACCAAAGCATTGGACGGCAAGAATCAGCCCCACATCACCCGCTGCACCTCGCCGTCGAGTTGAAGATCTTTCGGGCCCTTCAGCGCCGACACGCCGCCGCGACGGCCCAGCAAGCGGGCGAACGTGGCGGCGAACGAGGAGAACGACCAGAGATGACGTTGCTGGGCCTGGTGGTAGTCGATGCCGGCGGCGGCTTCCTCCTGTTGCTGTCGGCGGTGTTATTCTTCCAGCAGCTTCAGGTAGCTGTGATCCAGCGGGGTGGGCGATTGCGGACCGCGCGGCGGCTGTGGATGGGCTCCCCGCTCGCGCCGGTACAGGCCCAGCGTCAGCCGAATATCGCTGTGCCGAGCCAGCGTCTGAGCCATCTTGGGCCGGATTCCGGCCCGCTCCAAGTTCGTGATGAACATGTGCCGGTTGGAGTGGAAATCGGCGAACAGCCCGTCGCTGTTGCAGTACGTCAGAAAGTCTGACTGATCGCGACGTTTTCGCTCTTCACCACCTACCTCCTTGAGCCACGCCTGCCGAGCCCGGGCCAAGTCTCGCTGCATCATCTTGTGCGTTTTGCGCTCCGTACCGCCCGGCACCTTGCCCGAGACGGGAAACAGCGGATCCTCGGGCAGCAGCGTCTCCCTCGAAGCCAGCCAATCCTTCAGCATCGCGACGAGTTCCGGATGCAGGATCTGTGTGTCCTTTCGCCTGTGCTTGCTGAAACAAGCCTGGACCGTGGCGGTCGGGGGATCGGCATCGAGCTGGAGCGACCGAAGCGTCAGGCTGCCAATCTCGCCCTTGCGGAAGCCGGTCCACGCCGCCAGCACGTACATCATGCAACCATCGCGGGAGAACTCATCCGCTGGTCACGAACGCATACGGCCAAGATGGTCGAGGTAGCTGGGACTGCCCCTTCTTGCGGCCGCGTCCCTCGATCATCGCCAGAAGCTTGACCGAGGAGCATCGTTCGGGCCAATGCTACTCGGATCTCCATGGGCGTAGACGATGCCATTGCGTAGCTGGCACTACCGGCTTCGCCTGAAACAGCTCGGGGCCGCCGAACGGGACGTCGTGTGATGCGCTGTCCGCCACCCACGAACGCAAAACCCTCCCAGACGCTCCAGAACGCTCCAGGTTGCGAGCTTCACCTTTCAGGCTCTTGGTTCCAGGAAGACAGATGGAGCGCAACAGGAGCGATTCTCGCGCGTCTGAACGGGCGTTTACAAGAACTGGTCGTTGGAATCTGGCTCCCGGGCCCATATTTCAGAAACCGACGGCAGGCCCAGCCGGCAAACGGCGACAATGAAGCATTTTGCCGTCGGAGCAACCTCTTGCTCCAGCAACTAGTTCGCCGAGGCCGACCCATTGCGTCAAAAGGCACCCCAAAAAGACAAGAAGTTGGCAGAAAGTTTGGGCCGGAAAACCCAAGAAAACCCGGGAATAATATATATATAACAACAACTTCTTCTTTTTTTGTATAGGCACCCTCGCGTGTGTCTGCATACGCGCGTACGCGTGCGTCCACGACACCCCATGGTCAAAAGGTCAAAAAGTTCCAGACCCGCTGGTGAGCGGACGCCGCAGCCGATGCCTTTACGCGGCAGCCGCGGCCGCTCCCTAAGCGGCAGGGAACTTCAGTTACTGGCTGCTCTTCGGATCTGCACGCATCGATCTCCGGCTGCGGCCACCACCATTCCGGCTTCTCGCTCCGCGTGCGCTTAGCCTCGGGCGACCGCCGATAGAAGCCCGTCGACTTCTGCCCCGATCCGGAAGATACTCGGCTGGGCGGTCCGCGATCGGCGACTGCATCCAAAAAGCGTTGCGGCTTCAGCGTTCCTGCGTTCTCCATTCGGCGTACTTCTTGGCCAACTGGTTGACTGCGTCGTTGCTCTTGTCGACCTGCAGTTCCAGCCAGTAGCCGCCGACCCCGACCTTGGCCACGCGGATTCCAGCAGCAAGCCGACCGCGGTGATCACCCCCGGCTCGGTCGCCCGCCACGAGTTCCGCCATCAGACGGTCGGCAAGGTTTCCGTCCGTCTCCTCGTAGCCTTTGGCCATCGCAGTGATCACTTCACGACCGGTGAGCGTATTCCCTTGGCAGGCATAGGCATCGCGGTTCGATTACCGAGAACATTGAGCCACGTAGCAGAGGGGGGATCGGGCACTCCGACAGCATCACTGCCCCGACACCGTGCCAGAATCTATGACGCATAATCCACGGCAGTTGTGAAGTCGGACCACCGTCGGTGATCGCTTCATACCCGCTGGGCTTCTCATGACGCCACGGAGGACGCCGGATTCGACCTCGTGGATGCAAAGCGCCGAGCGAGGATATTCTTCGAACACCTTGTCGGTGATAAAGAGGCGAAAGCCGTCGATGAACAGCCCCTTCGCGAAGGCAAGCGTGCCGTAAGACGGTTCCTGGGAGAATCTGGTGCGGCGGTCGTCGTCGGGATTGGCTGCTCCTCCGCCGTGCTTCACTCGATTCGAGTATTCGAACCCCTTACTGATCCGCATTGAGATGTTTTCCAGTGTGACATTCTCCAACGGACTCTCAGGCATGCCCTGCATCAGGATGCCGTTATCGCTGTGGATCTGGATGTCGCGAAAGACAAGGTCGCGAACGACGCCCACGGTGGAGCCGAGTTCACGCTTCTCCACATCGACGAAGATTGGGTAAATCGCGTTGCGGGAGTATTCTCGAAGTTGTGAGGGCTCCTCGACGGTCCCTATCGAGAGATTACTGAACGCGAGCCGTTCGGCCGTCCCCCCGTCCTTGATGTATATGCCGACGCCGACGGTCGAGTTTCGAATGGCGCAGTTGTTCACTCGGATATCCGAAAAATCCCCCTCCGATTCGGTCCCGATCTTGACAGCCGTCGCAATCGACTCTAGCGTGCAGTTGCTCACCACGACGTCCCGACAGGGATAGCCCTCGCGGGTCTTCAGGCAGATACAGTCATCGCCCGTGGAGATGTGGCAGTTGGTGATGTGGACGTTTTGCGATGAGACAAGATCGATCCCATCGGTCACTGTGCGGAAGTAATTGTTGACGATACTCACTCCCTCGACGAAGACTTCTTCGCAGCGGTAGAAATGGAGCGTCCAAAGGGCACTGTAACGGAACTTGAGATTGCGGACCGACACATTTCGGCAGCGTTGGAGGAAAACGGTGCCGATTTGAAAAGGAGGCATTGTGTCGTTGGTCCCGGGGCGGCGAAGAAGATCGGACCGTCCGACGCCGTGGATTGTGCCATCGCCTTCCAGCACAATGTTCTCCTGGTCCTCCGCCACCAGAAGGTAATAGATTACTTTGACTCCGCGGCCGACATGACTGCTCCGCACGTAGGCGCTTTCGTGCGGAATTGCCCAAAGTGTCGCGCCGTTTTCCAGCCTCAGAGTCACGCGGCTCTTCAGGCGAATCATGCCGCTCAGGTAATCGCCCGGCGGGAAATAGACCGTACCGCCCCCAGCGGTGTGACAAGCGTCGACGGCGGATTGGATTGCCTGGGCGTCGTTGGTCTGCCGGTCACCACGAGCACCATAGTCGCGGATGTTGAAGACTGCGGACATGCCCGGCCGGCAAAGCAGCACGACGGCAAGTGCCGCAGAGGTCAGGAGTTTCGTCGCCATGGTGATTGCCTTTTCGAGCGCGCAGAGCAGGCTTGGCCAACATTCGGTTCAAAGTGACCGCCAGGCAGTTCGTTTTGCCATCGGTCGCCAGTGCGCCTGCATCTGCCTTCGGGCCTTCAGATCGACTCCCCCTGATGGCAAACTTCGGGAGCGAACGCGTGGTGTATTTCCACCCCTACCGCACCTTGGCCTAGGACGGCGTGACGGTGGGCGGCGGCTCCGGCCGCCTTGTTTGCCTTCTTACTTGTTGAAACCTTTGTGGTTCATGAATTCCCAAATACGCCCCATCCAGGTATAGCTGCCCGTGCCCGGAGCGGCCTTCCTCTGGAAGCAGTGATTTCGTGTGACGAGCGTGTGGAGATCGGACTGGATCCCCATCCGGCGAAGCTGCTCCCAGCATTTCACCGAATTCATCGCCGCCCAACCGTCCGTATCGCCGTGGATGAACAGGATCGGACACGTCGCGAGGTCGAACGAGAACTCAGGGACAAGCCGCGCGTCGTCCTCGTTGCCGCCCTCCGCATTCGGGGCTTCCGCGCCGTCCGTGAGCGCGTAAGCCGGATAGATCGCGACCGCCCACTGCACGTTGCAGGAAAGCTTGTCAAGGTCGTCGATCGGCCAATAGGAACGACGCTGCGAGCTGGTCGCGCCCATGAGTGTCAGGTGTCCGCCGGCCGAGGACCCCATGATGCCGATGCGATTGGGATCAAGCCCCTTCGCCGCTGCCTGGCTGCGGACGATTCGGACGGCGCGCTGCAGATCCTGCCACGCCGTCGTGTGCTTGGCCAGTCCACTCAGCGGACGCGGCGTGCGGTATTTCATTGTTACGACCGTCATGCCCTTTTCGTTCAGGTAACGCCGCGCCGGCGCGACTTCGAATCCGTCCGGACCGTTGCCATTGTAGCCGCCGCCCGAGTAGATGATCTGGATCGCCTTCGTCTTGAGTTCCTTCGGCATGTGCCACTCGAGATAAGGCAGGCACTGGTTCGTCTGCACATCCGGCATCTGGCCTTCCGGCCAGACCGGCTCCTTGCTGTACTGGCCGCGCGCATCGTCGTTCGGATAGCGGGCCATCAGATCGACTTCCGCACCGAGACGCCCGTCAAAATTCATCTGGCGGAGGTACTCGGCGACACGGTCGAGCCAGTGGTCGTAGGCGGTGCCGTCCTCACCCTTGTTCGGGTCGCCCATGAAACCGTGGGGACGGTCCGCGAACAGATGGATCTCGGCCGGGATTTTCATCCTGCGGAGCTGGCGGTAGATCTGCGTGGAACCGCTGGGCGAATAGATGTCCACCCCTCCGTGGAAGAGCGCCATCGGACACGTCTTCGCGTCGAACTTGAACACGTCCGAGAGCTTTACGTCGATCGCGTCGCCCTCGCGCGTGTTGGGGCCGGTGAGTCCATCCGTGAGCGCATAGGCGGTGAAGATCGGCACCGCCCAGTTTACGTGGCACGGAAGCTGGTCGAGTCCGTCGACCGGCCCGTACGCCGGCGTGAGCGCGCTCGTCGCGAGCAGGACCGTCAGGTGCGAGCCCGCGGAGAACCCCAGCGCGCCGATCTTCTCCGGGTCGAATCCTCGTTTCTTCGCATCGTTGCGGACGAGACGGACGGCGCGTTGCCCATCCTCCCACGCGCTCTGGTAGATCGGCAACCCTTGCGGACGCGGCGTACGGTAGGTGAGGCTCGCGCAAACGAACCCCAGTTCGGTGAACTTCTTCGCGACCTGGCCAATCCACACCCCGTCGCAGCAACTCTGATAACCGCCCCCTGAAATGAGCAACATGCATCCGCCGTTCTTCTCCGCTGGCGCCTCGTACCAGTCGAGATACGGCATCGCATGGTCCGCCGCCTTGAATCCAGGAGCCTTCACCTCCTCCGTGGTCGCCGCGATCTGGCTGGCCTGGAAATCCGGGATCTTCCCTTCCGGCCACAGAGCGACCCGTTCCTCGGCGAGCGCCTGAACGGCGACCAGCAACCAAAAACAAAGAACCAGGCTTCTCTTCATCGTATCGCTTCCTTTTTTTCCGTGAACGCCATAGCCTTGGGTAATTCGCCTCGCCGCCGAGTTCTTCCCGCACCACATCCGCGGCAACGGGTTCTCGAACAAAATGGTCCGTCCAACATTGATTTCGAGCAGTCCCCACCAATAATACCGTACTCGTTCGCTGTCAAGGACTTGCATTATTTGCTCTATGTCCCAGAAATTCCGTACTCGTTGGAAGTCAAGGACTTGCTTGAGAAAGTCTTTGTCCTGACTTCGCGGCAAGAGAATCGCCGTGCTCCTGCAAGTCTGGGAGAGACCAGCCCGTGGGCATGGCCCGTCGCGGCATCCGGCTCAGGCGTACATGAGTTTCTGCTCGACAGCAGGTCTGTCAAACCCGGGCACCCCGGGGCCAACGAGCTTCCGTTCTGGCCGGTACAACAGCACTGCCAGCCACAACATGAATAATCCGGACTCAAGCAGGGCCACCCCACCAGCTGCCGGTGTGCCACCGCGGAGCAGACCTCCTCGGCCACGCGCAGCGCGGTGAGCAAGGCGCGTTTCCGGTGATCAAGAGGGCCAGGTGCATCGTTGCTTGCACGAGTAGGCGACAAACATCTCGTGGCCGCAGTCCCCGCAGCCGACGCGCGAAGCCCTGCTGCAAATCGCCGCACTTCAAGAAAGCCCTCACGGAATGGTCGACGACCGAACGCCAGAAGCCGTACTTACACTGATAACGCTCGTCGTACACCTGCTCAAACGTGTCAAAATGCTGGACCGCCTGGTGCAACGTCGCCTCGCGGCGCGGGTTACTCCCCGGTGGGCCGGTTGGGAATGAACACTACCCAGCGACTGTCGTTGCTCCGATTGGCCCGGGCGTAGAAGGGGACCAGCATCAGTTCGATCGGTCGGACGGGGCCGGCCGGGACCAGCGGCGGGCTGGTCTTCAGATCGGACGCCGCCGTCACCGCGGCTGTTTCTCCCGGCACGTGCAGCACATAAACTCCTTCCAGCAGTTCCTCTCGCCACTCGGCTCGGATCGCTTTCGCCGCGGCGGTCGGCTCGATAGCCACCCGGGCCGTTTCGACCGGGAAATCGACGTCCTCCTTTTCCAAACAATAAATGATCGGTCCCCGGGCGAAGACAACCGTCCCGGCCACTGCCTGGATTCGAGCGTCGGGAACAATCACCCGCGGCAGCATGGGAAGCGTGAGCGTGGCCGTCTGCCCCGGCTGCCAGAGGCGGCGGATCGTCCAATAGCGGCCTCCCGGCGACGTTTGGGCCGGCTCCCCCTCGATGCTCCACGCGACTTGCTCGCACCAGCCGGGCACCCGCAACCGCAGTGCGAACTCGACCGGCTCGGAGCCGACGTGGCGCAGCCGCACGGTCTCTCGCCATGGGTAATCGGTCTCCACGGCCAAGTGGATCGTTCGCCCGTCGGGAAGCGTATGTTTTACCTCGGCCGACGTATAGAGATTGACGAACAGCCCGTCGGCATCGCGCGAGAAGACGTACTCGGGCAGAGCGCCGAAGAATCGCCACGAATTCGGCAAGCAGCAGGTCGTGGAGTGGATCTCGGGCATCCGGCAGCGCGTGCAGAGGGGGCTGTGACCGTGGTCGGTCTTGCCGGTGATGTCGCCGGTCACGTGCAACGGGTTGTAGTAGAAGTTGCCGAGGTTATCCAGCGACATTGCTCCCAGGTAATGGTTGTACAGGGCCCGTTCGATAACGTCGAAGCACTCGCTCTGGCCAGTGATCGCGTGCATCCGCCAGGTGAACATGATCATCGAAACGCAGGCGCACGTTTCGCCCAGGTGACGGTCCTTGTTCTCGGCCGCCGAGGGAGAGAGGTCGAATGGCTCGTCGCTGATCCGTTCGCCGTGCGAGCCGATCGCGCCGGTCACGTACATCCGTGTATCGACCAGTTCCCGCCACAGGGCGGGCAGATGTTCGGTCATGTCGGGCCGGCCGGTCTCCAGGTAAAGGTCGGCCATTCCGGCCAGCAGGTAACCGGTCCGGACCGCGTGCAGCTTGCCGCCACCGGCGTGGATGTCGGCCACGGTCGGCCCCACCTGGCTCATCCGGGCGAGCGTGGCGGCGAACTCGACGTATTCCGGCCGAAGGGCGTCGCGTCCCAGCCGCAGGAAGCCCAGTTCGTACTCGGGATGCTCCCGCGTTCCCACCGTGTCGTAATAGGGATTCTTCTTGCGGTACTGATCGATCAGGTAATCGGCCCAGCGGCAGGCGGCACTGAGCAGGTCATCGCGCCCGGTGGCTCGATGGTGCGCCACGGCCGCCTCGAAGAAATGGCCGGCAATGTACAGGTCGTGATTCACTCGCGAGTCAAACCGTTCGTAGGGAGGCACCAACGTGTTGATGAACCCGTCGGGCTGCTGGCATTGCAGGATCAGTCCGGTGATGCGGTCGATCTCGGCACGGAGTTTTTCATCGCCGGTCCGTGCATAGACGTAGCAAGCCCCTTCGAGCCATTTGCAGAGGTCCGAGTCGGCGGCCAGCCGGCGGGTCTCTGGCGGCAGATCCTTGCCCGCGCCGCGGGCCTCGAACCCGCGCGGGATGGAAGTGTGCAGGCCGGCCATCAGGCTCGGCAAGTTTTGATCGATCCGCTTGCCCAGGAAGCCGCCGATGCGGACGTCCGCCAGCGGCACGGGGCGACACCTGGCCCGCTCGGCCGGCCAGCGGGCAACCGTGTTCGAATGGTCGGCCGGCGGCTCGGCCGACATGGCGGCAAACAAGGGCAGGAGGAAGACGGTAGCGATCAGGTGGGAAAGGCGTATCATGGCGTCATTCTGTGGAAAGAGGTTGTTCAACGGCTACGGACGCGATTGTAGGCCCCCGTTCGATCCTGACGCAAGGTTGCTACGCGCGGCGAATGATCGGCGACCTGGGCCACGGCATCGATTCGCTGGTGTTCACCTTCTACGACCCGGCCTACGATCAGCCGGAACGCTACACGAAGTTCGTCGATGGCACGTGCTGGCCCTCTGGGACTCGTCGAGACATCCGGAAAACGAAAATCCGACGACTCCCGCCCGGATCACGCTCACGGGCGTGGTGTTCCAACAGCCCGTTTGGGTCGACATGGTCACCGGCGCGATCTACGAACTGCCCGCCGACCGCGTTGTTGCCGATGGAGGCAAGACGGTGGCCATCGCCGAGGAGCCGCCGATGCCCATTACGATGATGTGGCTGTTGGGGTGGCCCTGCGTATCCCTGTCGGCCAACCGGATGATGCGTGACATCGCACGCAGGGATTCGATCTCCCGGGGGCGGTGGTCGTCCACGAGCCAGTAACCCCACAGACCGAGGGCGTTTTTGACGGCCAGGATTTCCTCGCGCAGGGCCGCGGAATTGCACAACAGCAGGCCCGGGCCGGGCGTCGCGGCCTGCGTGCCCTCTGCGCCACGCCGACAGCCTTGGAAGGTCTCCGTGGTACGGGAGGCGTACTCGATGCGTTCGCCCTCGATCACGAGATAGCCGTTTTCCGGCGCGGAAATGCCTCTCTTTGCGTCACGACGTCCGCCAACAGAAGCCGGTGCCTTCATTCCGGCTTCACCCGAGCCACCTGAAGGCCTGTGGGATTAAGCCACAGCAGATAACCGGGCTCGCTGCCAAAATCGAAGTGAACCGAGCACATAAAGTGACCGAACCGTTCGGCCCTTGAGAACTCCGGCGGCAGCTTGGAGATGTCGTTGCAGGTGCAGATGACGTAGTCGGCAACTTCACCCAATGGGACCGGTGTGCATCGGGACCATGCCGACCGAGGTGTTCTGCGAGACCGGGCTGGGTTTCAAGAAGCGCAGCCCCCTCCAGCCGGCGCTGCTGGTTTCGCTCGCGCACGACTACGTCGGATACCTGCCTACGGCGCGACATTCCACGCTCGGCGGCTACGAGACCTGGCTCGGCACCAGCCGGCTTGAACCGCAAGCCGCGGAGAAGATGCTCGACACGCTGCTCGAAATGGCGGCGGAGGTCAAAGCCTGAGGATCGCATGGCGGCAAGGCGGCGTCAGCGTTTCCGGTTGCGACCGATAGGGTCAATGCATTATAATGCAGTGTAACCCCAAGATAGATCGTCAATGAGACACCTATTTCCAAGTTTAGCTTTCTGTCTTCTCACGTCTGCGACTCTCTTTGGCGGGATGCCTGGGGGCGGCATCTGCGCCCACCAGGGCGACAACGCCGCCTTCCCCGCCAACACCGTTCCCGCCTTCAAATCCGCCGGCGACAAGGGCGCCGCCATGGTCGAGATGGACGTCAAACGCTGCGCCACCGGCGAGCTCGTCATCATGCACGACTCGACCGTCGACCGCACCACCAACGGTACGGGCGAAATCGCCAAGCTGACCTTCGAGCAGATTCGCGCCCTCGACGCCGGCGTCAAAAAGAATCCCAAGTTCGCCGGAATCAAGGTTCCGACCTTTGATGAAGCCATCGACTGTCTCCCCAAAGACGGCATCTGGATCAATGTCCACTGCTCCGACAACGTCGCCGACGAAGTCGCCAAGAGAATCAAAACGCAGGGGCGTCTGCACCAGGCGTTCATCGCGACCTCGCTGAACGCAATCGAACGCGCCCGCAAGGCCGTCCCCGAGATTCTCTCCTGCAACATGAACCGCACCGGCAATCGCAACGTTGCCTGGACGCCCGAACAGAGCACCCTCTACGCCACCCAGACCGTCGATCACCGCTGCAACTTCCTGCAGCTCATCACCCCTTGTTCCGCCGGCGACGTCAAGCTTTTGCATGACGCGGGCGCCAAGATCAGCTACTTCGGCTGCAACGAGCCCGAAAAACTTCAGAAACTCCTCGACCTCGGCGTCGACTTCATCCTCACCGACAGGCTCGACGTCATCCAGGCCAAATACCAGGAGCTAAAGAACAACAAAAGGGGGCGTGATATCGACTGAAGCCGCCCTGGCCTGCAATTTCGGCCCCGCAGGACACGCCCGGGGCCAAGAGGCAAGCCAGCAGCACACCGCACGCCACCAGGACTGGAGCGCGGGACAAATTCGCTTTCGTTCAAGGCTCTCCGTTTGTTGAATCCTGCGAGGGTTGAATCTCACGCAGGCGGCGTCGAAGATCGGATCGCCCAGCAGGATCTTCTTCTGTTTCCATCTCAGCGCGTACACCACCAGGATGACACGACCGATGACGTTGACCACCGTATCGCTGACCCTCCTCCTCGCCGCAGCCACGACCGACGGCCAGACGCTGCGGTGGGACGCCGATGCCCAAGGCCATCTGACCGTACGCCGCCAGGGCAATCCGACGGTGTGGCAAGGGAGCGAACTGGCCGTGGTCGTCTGGTGGGACGCCAACGGCAGGCAGCAAACGCAAATCGTCTCGGCGAAGGGCGGCTGGACGATCGAGCGACAGGCGATGGGCGGGGGCTGCCGGCTGGATTGCCGGAATCGCCAGGCGGCAATTTCATTTCAAGTGGTTTTCAGCGCTCAGGACGACGTGCTCACCGTCAGCGTGCCGGCGTCCCGTGTTGTCGAGGCCGGCGAAGCGAGGCTCAAGTCGCTGCGCCTGCTGCCACGGTTCGGCGCGGCGACTGAGGGGGACGCAGGCTATCTGGCGGTGGCAAAGGCGGCGGGCTCGCTGTGCCATTTCCGCGCCAAGATGCCCAAGGAGAATTGGCTGAACGTTTACGAAGGGGGTGGCCTGACGATGCCGATCTTTGGCGTGGTGCGAGGCAAGGCGGGATTGGCCTGCATCGCCACCAGCGGGGAGTGCGACATGCGGCTTTGCCTGAGCACCAACTGGGGACCGCAGCACGAATATGCGATCGATCCGGCCTTCAACTTGCGCGCCTTTGCCCAAGGAACGCGACCGTCGGATGACCTGACGGTGCAGTACCATTTCCTGCCGGCCGAAGAGGCGAACTGGATCGGTGTGGGCAAGCGTTACCGGAAGTACAACCTGGCTCATCGCGGGATTCGGCCGCTCCGCGAGCGTGCAGCCGAATCGGCTGGATTGGCCTATTCGGCCCAGGCGCTCGAGGTCCGGCTGCGGCTGGCCGTGAAGCCGGTGCCCTACGAAATCCTCGAGCAGACGCCCCAGACGGAGCCGGACGTGCGCGTGTTCTTGACTTTCGCGCAGGTGCGTGACGTGCTCGACGAGTTCCATCGACAGGGAATCAAGGAGGTGGAATTCTGCCTGGTGGGCTGGAATCGCGGCGGCCACGACGGACGTTATCCGCAGATATTCCCCGTCGAACCGGTCCTGGGCGGCGAGGCCGAACTGCGAAAGACCATTCAGCACGGCCAGTCGCTGGGCTACCAGATCGTGGCCCACGACTGCTACTATGGTGCGTACCGGATCTCCGAGGAGTGGAACGAAGAATACCTTCGCAAGACCGAGACCGGCGAGCTTCGCAAAGGGGGCAAATGGGGCGGCGGCCAGAGCTACAACATCTGCCTCGGGCGGGCCTACGACCTGTTCGCCACCCGCGATCTGCCCCGCATCCGGCAGCTCGGATTCAAGGGAGTCCATTACTCGGACGTGCTTTCGATTCTCGGCCCGCGAGCTTGCTTCGATCCGGCTCATCCGGAGACCCGCCGGCAGGACGCCGAGGCGGCACGCCGCATCCTCGTGCTGGCCGCCAGGCTGTTCGGCGGGTCGCAGTCGGAGGGCGCGCTCGATTTTGCAGCCCCCGCCATGGACCGCCTGCTGTACGTCTACATGGGGCATCCGAAGCTCGTCACGCTGCCCTATGTCGACGAGATGGTGCCCCTGTATCCGGTGGTCTATCACGGCGTGCTGCTCTATAACCTCTCAACTGAGACCCTCAACGGTCTGCCGGGCGACGTCGAGTATCTGAGGAACATCGAGTTCGGCGGTTCGCCGCTCGAGGGTTTCTACGGGCACTTCCTGCTCGACGCCGAGAAGAACTGGATGGGACTGCGCGACTACCGCTACCAGAGCGCGCAGGGACTGCGCGAGGCCGTGGCCGGGATTCGCCGCGTGTACGACGATTTCCGGCAATTGAAGCACCTGCAATTCGAGTTCTTCGAATCGCACCGGATCCTGGCCGAGGGCGTCGTGGAGACTACGTACGCCAACGGGCATCGCGTCGTGGTGAACTACCGCGAGCAACCCTTCGCGATTCGGCCGGGCGCCCAGATTCCACCGCGGGCGTTCCGGCTGTTCACAAATTGAAAACGGCGTCCCGTCGCAGCGCGGTTCCGGCGCCGCGCTGCTGGCGGCGGGGCCGCCCGAGCCCATCTTTCGCGCCGGTGCGGCCACGAGCAACATCACGCCGGCATTGGGTTCGCCGGTCATCGGCGTTTTTCTCCCGTTTCCGGCCACGAACGTCCATGACGAACTCCATGCGCGGTGCCTGGTGCTCGACGACGGAAAGACGAAGCTGGCGCTGGTGGTCGTCGACCTGCTGGGCATCCATTACAGCGTGAGCCACGAGGCCCGCAAGTTCATCGAGCAGGAGACGGTGCATCCCGTCGGCGAATGTGTTGATCTCGGCCATCCACAACCATTCGGCCGCCAGCGCGCTGGGCGAGAAGCATTTCGAGTTCCCGCAGGCGATCGACGACTATCAAGCCGTCGTCGCCCGGCGGATCGCCGACGGAGTCAAATGCGCCGCGAACCGGCTGCGCCCGGCCCAGCTCGGGTACACTACCGCCCGGGCGCCGGAGCACGTTTTCAACCGCCGCGGCGCCGTTCCGGTCCCTTCGGCACGCTCGACCAGGTGAAGATGAATCCACCGGCGGGCAGCCCGGACCTGGTGAAGCCGGCCGGGCCGACCGATCCCACCGTCTCGATCCTGGCCGTTGGATCGTTCCAAACGGAAGTCACGTCCCAATAACTACAAGCCGATTTCCGCCGGTTGCATCTGATAAAGTTCCGTTCGTTCGTACCGCACTCGATTTCTTCGCTGATAAATGAGTTTCACGGTTGGATGCACGCGAGGCGGTGGTCGCGTGGTTGCTGGGCCACGGGCGACGGAGCACCCGCGACTAGTGCAGAATGCCGGTTGTCCGGCGTAACCATGCGTCATACCGTATGTTACATTTCCCGCCTGGCACAACACGCCCGATACTGTACAACCCAGATCTTCGCCCGGCACACGCTGCACCGGATCGGCGCGGCCAGGAACCTCTTGGCGTCGTTCAACGCCGGTCCGCTCCGTGCTGACCGCCACCCGTTTGCCAGCGGCCGACAGTGTTTGGCCATACGCCGGATTGCCGGGGGATTTCGGCTGCGAGGTGTCGGCTGGAAGCGTCAACACGATTTCAGTCCCTGGATGGTCCACGTTCCTGACCCCTGCTACAATGCGTCCAACGGTGGCACGTCGCTTCGTTCACGGAGAGTAGGTTTTGCAGATACCGCAGACAGGAATTGGGACTATGCTGTCCACAAGCTGGCACTCGCCGTGCTCGCCACCCACCGGCTGCACGACTGGCCCGCCACCATGAACGGCATTCTGGAGCGATTGATAACGCGGGAGTTCTTCTCTCATTCCTGCAGAGCTTCCAAAATCGCTCGTTCAGTGTTGTCCGTTGCCGGCGCAAAGCGGCAAGCCGAATGTGGCGGCTGGATCACCGACTACACTGCCGATGGCGAGCCGGTCGGTCTGGCGAACGTGGAGACAACCTCTTTGGCGATCCTGGCGATTGATGCTGTGGCGAAGCAGGCATAGCCGAGGGACATCAGTTCTTGCGCTGCATTAAACGCGAGTGCCCAATAGTGTGAGGCTGCGGGCAACGCCTGCCCTGTCGGCTGGTGCATTGGCTGGCAGGACATGTTCGACCGGATGGGGCGCGCCGAATGGTATCGCGGGGGAACGCACTGGGAGAAGCACGTACACGGCGGCAGCCATTCCACGTTGGTCCTCTGGCCGCCGAAGCAAGGCATCCGATGGCAGCAGACCTGGCCGAAGGCCGTACGTGTGCGCCCCGGCGAAACGTACCGTGGCTCTGTCTGGGGAGAGGCTGTGGCGGCGAACGGGGCGAGCTATCTGGCCTTAGAGTTCTCTGATACCGACTACCAGCCCCTTCTCACCGTGAAAAGCGATGCATTGGCCTCCGACGCAGGGTGGCAGCAACTGTCGCTGGTAGCAACGGTTCCAGACCGGCGAAATGGCTCCGGATCCTTCTCCATGGTGAAGGTAGCGGAGGAGCCATCTGGTACGACGATGCTGAAGTCGTCAAGCTGCCTCCGTGAGGGTCTCCAGAAGTAACCTTTTCGGAAGGGGATGAACAGCGAACAAAGCCTGGGCGTCCCTATCTCCTCTCGCCCGTCAACCTCCACCGCCCCTCCCCATCATTCTCCTCCTTGGCGGCCGGCGGCCCCGGCAGCGACTCGATCACCGCCGTCTGGTCATGCAGGTCGACATGGGCATAGACGCCGAAAACGGGTGGCGATTTCCTTCGATCGCCCGATCCTGAACAAGGGTGAACGGTTCTTGGCGAAAAGTTGTCGAAGGTCTTCCTGTCATTTGGTGACCTCCGTTGCCTACATCCCCGACTGCAGCACGCGACCATCGGGCGTGAACTCCACCCGCTCGCCTCCTCGGAGTTCGATGCTGCCTTTGCCGATGCGCTGATTGTCGTTCGATCCGTCCAGGATTTCCCAAGAATAGACTCCAGGAATCACGAAAGCGGTGCGTGTTTTTTCGGCAAATCTTCGTCGTAGTAGTAATTCTGTCTTCTGCCCGCGTGCGACCAGACTGATGTGATTGGTCGGCGAGGGCTGGAGGACCAGGCTGGCATACGGATCGTCCTTGCAGTGTTCTCTTGGCAGAGGAAACCCGTCGAATTCCACGACAAAAGATCGTAGGCCGCGTTCGAGCGACGTCGCATCGCCCGCATCGCCCCACTGCGCTTTTAACCACTCGGTGCTTTCTGTGTGGTAAAAGATCCTTTGTTGCGGCCCGTAAGGCGATCGGCCATCATTAGGCTCATCGTTTCTCCAATTGCTGTATAATAACGGCTCCCCAGTCACCCATCGCCAGCCCCCATCGGGTTCGCGCGCCCCCTCCAATTGCACCGCACCGATCCACGGTCCCCGCATGAATCCAGTGTCAGGGGCGGCGTACCAGTACCGTGCGTCGTTGAGCAAGCGGACTACAAAGTCGTCTTCTGCAGGTGATGTAATTGTGACGAGGTGCCCATTCATCGCCCATGCTCGTTGATCGGCCTCGGCCCACGAGATCCCATGAGGATCGATAATCGCCGCGTACCAGTGTCCGTTGCCGCCGTCCCTCTCGGACCAACGAACCGCGTCTGGATGCGGCGGTCTCGGCAGAAGTTGCCAAACGATCACTCCCACCAACACCACCGGACGGCGTGAGCACGGATGAACTGGTCGCGGCGCAGCCGCGGCCGACGCAGTCCACGGTCATTCCGATTGCGGCGGTTAAGACGGTGCGGCTGCAAACTCCTGAGGCGGCTTCGGGTTGGTACTGGTTGATTCAGTACGAATCGGACGTTTCATTGTGGATGGGACCGTACGGCAGCCAATCCGCCGCTCGGAGAGAATTCTTGGACTACGCACCCACGATCAACCCGCGTGTCAAACGGTTCACGCCGCCGACGTGGTACTACGACCATCCGGGAAAGTGACGCGATAGCCAGGTGGCGAGTGTTCTCCGCCGGAAGCAGTGAAGCAGGTTTCTAATCTTGTGAGGTGATGTATGACCAGTAACTTGATCAAGACGTGTCTCGTCGTGGGGACATGCGTTCTCCCCTTGGGCTGCGGGCAATTACTGTCCCGAGCGGGGCAGGCGTGTTCTCTCGCTGCGGCGAGAACCCGTACACGCCGATCGCAGCGACCACCGCCAACGTGAAGAGCGATTCCTGCCAGTACCACGCAGAGGCGTCGCGACTCGACTTGGATGCGACGCAACCCCATTGGATTTCCCGAATCACCCGGCCTCGCTCAAGCCGACCGAACTCCCCGCCGCGGGCCGCGCGTTGCGCCGCCGTGGAGTCCGGAACCGCGATTTCATCTGCAAATTTGAAATCTTCATGGCCGCGAGTATATAACCATACGCAGTAGCGGTTGTTCTCGATTTACTGACCCCTTGATGGAGGGTGGAAGCGATGTTTCGCAGAGACTGGATGACCCCGTTGGGGCTTTGGATCATGATGGCGGCACTCGCCGTAGCAGAGCCGCCGTATTCGGCGTTAATCGTCGATGGTCAGAACGGCCACGACTGGAAAAGCACTTCGCCGGTTTTGAAGCAACTTCTCGAAGAGACCGGTTTGTTCAAGGTGGATGTCGCCACGTCGCCGCCGAAGGGGCAGGACATGAGCGTCTTCAAACCGAACTTCGCAGCCTACAACGTCGTGGTCTGCAACTACCAGGGCGACGATTGGCCGGAAGAGACCAAGAAGGCGTTTGTTGATTATGTCCAGGGCGGCGGCGGTGTCGTGATCTACCACTTTGCCTGCGCCGCGTTTCCCAACTGGAAGGAATACAACGAAATCATCGGCCTCGGCGGCTGGGGCCGCCGAACTCCGGAGTGGGGGCCCTATATTCGCTGGCGGGACGGCAAAGTGGCTCGCGATCCGGCCCCAGACAGCAAGAAGACCGGATCGCACGGCCCCGCGCAGCCTTTCCAATTGGTCGTCCGCGACCCCGACCATCCGATCACTAAGGGGCTGCCTGCCAAGTTCATGCACGTGGATGACGAACTCTACGGCTGGCTTCGCGGTCCCGCGAAAAACCTGACCGTGCTGGCAACCGCTTTCGCCCCCGCAGATAAGGGCGGATCCGGCGAGAACGAGCCTCTGTTGTTTACTGTCCAGTACGGGAAAGGTCGCGTGGTGCAGAATGCGCTGGGACATGCCCCCGAGCAATTGAAGAGTGTCGCCTTCATTGTGACATTTCAACGCGCCGCCGAATGGGCTGCCAGCGGGAAGGTGACCCAGAAGGTCCCCGATGATTTCCCGGGGCCGGACAAGGCAAGTGTTCGGGAATAGCCCTGCTCCGCTCCGGCTGGTTGGGGCTCGCCGATGTTCGCTTCAACCCGCTTGCGCCCGATTGGGAAGCGGTCAAGAAGATCGTCGACTGCTTTGAGCGAAACGGCATCTTCGTGCTGGCGCAGTTCAACAAGATCTGAACGGAAATAACCCTTCCCGGCAGACAACCTTTGTGTAGTGACGTAACAACGAACACCTATCGGAGCCCACCTCATGAAGAAGATCGTTCTCTTTATCGCACTGCTTTTCGTCGTGCAATGGAGCCAGGCCGCTGACCCCAAGCAACTCATCGACGTGCCTTACGGCAGCCATCCGCGGCAGGCGCTTGATTTGTACCAGGCTGCTTCGGACCAGCCGACGCCGGTGGTGTTCTACATTCACGGCGGGGGCTGGCAGAACGGCGACAAGAAGACAAACCCCAAGGCGTTCCTCGACAAGGGCATCTCGGTCGTTGCCGTCAATTACCGCTACGTGAAGATCGCCGTGGAACAGAAGATCGAGCCGCCGGTCAAGGCGCCTCTGGAAGATGCCGCCCGGGCCCTGCAATTCGTGCGTTCCAAGGCGGCCGAATGGAACCTCGACAAGAAGCGGATCGGCGCCACCGGAGGCTCGGCCGGCGCTTGCTCTTCGCTGTGGCTGGCCTTCCACGACGACATGGCCGATCCCAAGAGCGACGATCCGGTCGCTCGCGAATCGACCCGACTCTATTGCGCCGCTGTCAACGGAGCGCAGGTCTCGCTCGATCCGAAGGAATTGCGCGAATGGATGCCCAATTACCGATACGGCGCCCATGCCTTCGCTCTGCCGGATATCCAGAGCCTGATCGATCATCGCGAAGAGATGCTGAAGTGGATCAGGGAGTATTCGCCGATCGAGCACGTTTCCAAAGACGATCCACCGATCGGGCTGTTCTACGGCGGCGAGGTTCCGGTAGTCGGCTCCTCGCCGAAGGATCCGACCCACTCGGCCATCATGGGCCTCAAGTTGGAAGAGCGGCTCAAAGCCCTGGGCGTCGACGTGGCGCTCGTCTGCCCAGGCCGGCCCGATCCGCCATATGCGAATTCCACGGAATACCTGATCGACCGGTTGCTCAAGTGAATCTCGGCTACGCAATCTCGCAATCGCTGGCCGACAGAAACCACTCGGCCAGCCCCGGGAACTGAAAGAACAAGGCGTACCAGGCCCGCAACTTCTGCTTGATGCCCGCCCGGGCGTAAGCTGTGGGATGCGCCGGAGATGGCCACCAGCCGGTCGACCCGCTCCGGACAGTCCATCGCCAGCAACCAGCCGACTACTGTCTTGAAGATGAACCGGCCGACCGATAGACTAAATCGGCAACGATCGATGTGCGCATCACAGACGATGAGCCGCTCGATGCACGCGCAACGGTCTGTGCCGGTGAGAATTCCATTTTTGGATTCAGGAGGTTCTTCGCCATGAAACTAAGATCTCCGTTGGCCCCTTTAGTCGTGTGCCTATCCGTCGTCCTGACTTCCGGGTCGCTGTCGGCAGAGTCGTTGTCGGGAGGGGAATTCCAGTTTATCTTCGACGGCGAATCGTTGGAGGGTTGGAAGGCGCGCGACATGAGTTACTGGTCGGTGCGGGATGGTGCGATCACGGGGCAGTCGACGCCGGAGAACCCATGCACTTCCAATCAATTCATGGTGTGGCAGGGCGGCGACGTGGCCGATTTCGAGCTGAAGCTCAAGTTCCGCGTGACGGGAAACGGCTGCAACTCGGGGGTTCAGTTTCGCAGCGTGCTCAATCCGGATGGATTGCCGGTCGGCTATCAGGCAGACATCTATCAGAGAGGCCCTTATCTGGGCGGCGTCTGCGACGAATTGCACTCGCGAAAAGGCCCTGAACTGCTGACCGCCAATGGACAGAAGACGGTCATCGACGCATCGGGCAAACGAACGGCCACCAACCTTGGCGGGAAGGCGACCATGAAGCCGCCGGGAGAGTGGAACGATTATCACATAACGGCCCAAGGCCAGCACATCATTCTCCAGATCAACGGCGTGAAGTGCTCCGAATTGATCGATCAGGAGGAAGGGCACTTCGATCTGAAGGGCATCCTCGGACTGCAACTACGATCGGGTGAGCCCATGACGGTGCAGTTCAAGGATATTCTCCTGAAACAGCTCTGAGCATCATGGCTGCGCCGGCTGAGTGCGGCAACAGGAGCTGTCTTTTCCGCGGCCGACTGCGAGAAGTGGCGGGAAGGCGTGCGGCAGTGCCACCAGACGCAGTGTGAGATCAGACGGCGACCCGTTCGGGCGTAGTTGGTGGAGACTGACGCGGACCATCGGCGAGGCTCACCGACGTTACACGCGTCGGATCAACTTCTGCGAGAAATAGCCCGGCTACCTATGGCAGGGGCATTTTGCTTCTTTCGTGATGGACGAGCCGTATTGGGTGGCGACGGCACGATACGTGGAGTTGAATCCGGTGCGGGCTGGTCTGGTGTCCGATGCCGGAGACTGGCTTTGGAGCAGCGCAACAGCCCACTTATCAGGGCGCGACGATGGATTGGTGCAAATTGCTCCGGTCTCATCGGCCGATCGCCGGTCTGCCCCTTCTGTGACGATGGTGCTTCCTCCAGTTCGCGGTGGGCTCAGCGTCTCACGCACAGCACGATTGTCGGATCGAGCGGATAGCGACCGAAGCGTTCGCCGTACAGGGCCAGGCCGCCGGGAAGTGAGGCATCGACCTCGAGCCGGACGACGAGTTCCTTGGCCGTTGCTGCGGCACGCACGGCGCTGGGCGGTATCGTGGCCTGGACGAGGTAGCCATAGGAGCCCGCTTCGCGCAGCTTGCGGTCTCGTGGTTGGGCGTGCCAGGAGAGGATGCCCCGGTGATCCGCCGGGTCGTCGGGCAAGTCGAACTGGCCGATGGCCTGGCCGGCCACGCGGACGCGGACGGCGGTGGGGAAACGGAAGGTGTCCGTCATCGGATATGCGTTGGGGTTCCGGCTCGGATCGTGCGTTCCCTTGCCCCGCATGAAGTCGCCTTCCTGCGGCTTGGCCCCTTCGCGGTCTTTGCCGAACAACTGCTTGGCCGACGCTTCGAACACGAGCGACGCGCCGTGGACCGCGGCAGCCTCCACGCCCTCCGGCCACGCCATCCGGTACTCGAAGAACCCGTGCCCCGCGCCGTTGACCTTCAGGCCCTCCAGCACGTTCCACTGCTTGAGCGACCACTGAGCTGCCGTGAAGCTGTTGGGCGCGAATCTTACCAGCCGGACTTGACCGCCGTCGCCCGTAATGGTCTCCTGCCGCAGCGCGGGGCCGTCGCTGACCCGGAAAGCCGTGAAGTTGCGTTGCAACACGACGCCCGACTCCCCTTCCAGGCTCAGGCTTAAGATCGCCAGGCCGGGCTTGTCGGGCATCGTGACCGTCAGCGGCTCAATCTCCTTGGACAGCCAGGGCTCGAATGCGATGTTGCGCGAGCTGTGCGAAAACCATTGCTTCCGGCCCAACTGGTTCCAGCCGGTCAGCGTGGCCTGCAGACGCAACTGGGGACTCGGCGCTCGGTCCGTCAGGAAGGACAGCCACAGCGGCACCGAGACCTGCTCGCCGGGCTTCACATCCCGACACAGTTCCGAACCGGTGGAAACGTAGCACGGCGAGTGGAGATCGCGGAGCGTCATGCCGGGGACCAGTTCTTCCAGCCCGGTCTCTTTGTCGCTGCGGTCGTAGCGGTAGTAGCCGTTCCATTCATTGATCACGTCGTGATGCTCGGTGTACAACCAGCCGCAGACCTTCGGGTGGCGACGGAACTCGTTCATCATGATGTGGTAGTCCCAGCACCAGTCCACGTCGCCCGCGCTGCCTTCGTAGCCCCAGACGTTGCCGCACTCGCTGTTCAGAAGCGGCTGGGTTCCCTGCGCGCACCCGGTGACGAAGTTCCACGTCGAGCCGGGAAACGTGTCGGCCGTCACCTGCTCCAGGTGCTTGCGCCACTCGTAGCCGGGCAGGTAGGCGTGCCAGCTATTGATGTCCGTAGCGACGTGGTCGTGGTTGCAGGGCGAGTTGTCTTCCACGAGCCGCGTGGGGTCGAGTTGTTTGGTCAGGCGGTACACGGAGGCCACCCACTGCTGCGTTTCCGGCAGGTAGGCCCGCTTTTTCTCTTGCTTGGTGAACAGTCCCCACGTCTCGTTGAACGGCACCCAGGAGAAGATCGAGGGATGATTGAAATCCCGCTGCAACATGCCGCGCAGGGCGTGTTCGATCTCGCCGCGCATTTCGGCGCCGGGCTCGCCCCAGCTATTGGGCACGTCGCACATCAGCAATAGGCCCAGCCGATCGGCCCAGTACAACTTGCGGGGCACATCGATCTTGACGTGCAGCCGGTTGGCGTTCAGCCCGATCCGCCGCGACCGCAGGATCTCATCCCTCATGAACGCATCGCTCGGAAACGTGTAGAATCCCTCCGGATGGTATGACTGGTCCAGCGTCATCTGCAGATACAACGGCTGGTTGTTCAGCGCGATGTACGGGTGCTTCGTGCCGGGCAGGTGTACGACGCCGATTTTCCTCATGCCGAAATACGTTTCGACGCCGTCCTCCTGGTCGCCGGTGCCAAGAGCGGCTTCCACTTCGTACAGGAACGGATCGTGCAGCGACCACAGGCGGGCGTGGGGGATGGGAACCTCGAATTGGACTTCCTTGGCCCCTTCGGCCACCGCCCGCGAAACCTCTGGCAGATTGCCGGTCTTGAATCGCAGTTTCAGCGACGTGCCAGCCGGGGCGGCGGCGCTCAGCCGGGCCCTTACAGCGACCTGGCTGCGATCGATGTCGGGCGAGAATTGTACGGCGGTGAGAAACGTCTGCGGCCGGGCTTCCAGATACACGGTCTGCCAGATCCCGCGGGCATTGCCGTAGCCCTGTTTGCCTTCGAGCTTGAACGGCTGCGGGCGGTCGTCGACGCGAAGCACCAGGCGGCTTTCGCGGCCCGGCTGCAAGTGCGGTGTCAACTCGAACTCAAACGGCGTGTAGCCGCCGCGGTGCGTCCCGAGGGCCTGGCCGTCCAGCCACACCTGCGTCTCCCAGTCGCACGCCCCGATCACCAGGAACACCCGCCGGCCTTGCCATGACTGCGGCACTTGCACCATCCGCGAGTACCAGGCCAGCGGCGCTTCGTCGGCGACCTGCGACAGCGCCGAACCCCACGGGAACGGCACCACGATGCTCCGCGGAAACGGCGTCGCGCCGGCGAACCATTTCTCCTTCAAACCGGCGTCATCGGCATCGAAACGGAATTGCCACGTCCCGTTCAGATTCCGCCATTGGCTCCGCTGGAAATCCGGCCGCGGATGCTCGGGCAGCGGAACCGGTTCATTGCCGGCCGAAACGCCGCAATACAAGACGGCGCAATTCCACAACATGACCGTCAAAATGCGAGACAACACGATTTGCGGCGTACAGGTCGATCGCACGAGCAGGCGTTGAAGCATTGCAGGCTCCTCAACTCGGGTACTCCTAACAACAATGCCGAACGGCAGCTTGGCGCGCCGCCCGGTCATCAGTACAACCCCTCACCAACGAGTCCGATCTTAGTCCGGCAGTACACCGGGTGCAAGACACGCTCCCGCCTTCGCCGCGCGTGTCGCTGAGCATGAGGCTATCTGCGGGCAGCCATCGACGAGCCGGGGCACCTGCTCTTTGCCCTGCATCGTCACCGGGCGGGCGTCAGGCGTCTCGATGACTGGTGCCTCCTTCGGCAAGGTTATTCTCAGCGGCTGTGGGAAATCAAGTTCTCCTATCATTTCGTCTTTGCACAACGCCCCGCTCCCGCCGCGCGCACGGTCCCTGCCGAGCCGCGCAACGTCGCGTCGCTCAATCCGCGGAACACAGCGAAAACAGCAGGGCGTTGCGAAGCGTGATGCGCAGGGCGACCTGCCCGGTCAGTTGTTGCGAAGATCCCGTCTCCCACGCCACCGGCAGGTCCAGGCCATCGGCTCGCACCGGTTGCGATCGTGCCAGCATTTTGCCGGTGGGATCGAGAGCCTCGACCACGATCTGGCCGAAGTCGGCCTTGGCATTCAGATGCAGGCGCGCGCCGGTCATGCGTAAGGGCTGCGTGACGATTTCGCCGCCGTCGAACGAGGCGCCGAGCGATACGAAGCGGTCGCGCGGCACCGTGGCCACGCCGACGCCACCAAATCGCTGCCCAATGTTCGGACCTCGATAGGGGCCATGGCGCTGCGTGCGGCCGCCGTAGTAGAAGCGGAGCACCTCGCCCACAAGCGGCGGCGGATTGTTGGCCAGCGATTGGTTGTAGCGGTCCCAACTCGCCACCGGGCCGACGGGGAGGAAAGGCTCGCGCGGGCTGACGCGGGAGAAATGCAATCCGTCGCGGCTTACCGCCAATTGGATGTCGAGGTGGCAGGCATCGGCACGATTGTGAAACATCTGCACCAGCCCGAGGTAAACCGACTCGTAAGGAAACACCAGCATGGAGTAGATCTCCGTGCCCGGCGGATCCTGGGCGTCGGCCGTCATCACAAGCGGCGCCTTGCCGTGCTCGCTGAAATTCCAATGGAGAAAGTCGGCTGATTCCGCGCGGATCACCGAGCGGCCCCAGTAGTACCGATTCACCCAGTCGTCGGCCTTCCACACCTCGAGCAGTTTGGGATCAAGGTGTTTCGTGCGTCCGAAGAGGAGATACTTGCCGCGGGTCTGGTCCCAACACCAATGCGTGGCGCCGTCGATGGTGGCGTGGGTGGCGAAGCTGTCCAGCAGCCGCCAGTGGATTCCGTCGCTGCTGGCGGCTACGCCCAGCCCTCGCCGTTCGGGGTGAAAGGGACTCTCGAGCGGCCCGCGATACTCGCGGTCAATGCTCAGGAATCCCATCTTGTAGCGGCGCGTGGGGTCGGGATCCCGATCGTCGCGGTGTACCCCGAAAACCTCGTAGAAGTAAGGAAGCCAACCCGGCTCCCCTTTGGACGCTTTGGCGTGGATCACCAGGTTCGTCTTGCGACCGTCGATCCGCACTGCGTCCAACCGTGGCTTGACCCAGGCGAGTCCATCAGGGCTCTCGGCGTAGGCGACGCCGCGCGCGACGTGGTACCACATACGGTACTTGCCTTCCTCTCGCAGCACGGAGCCGTAGAGGATGGCGTCCTCGCCTTCCCAGGATTCCGTAGGCCGCAGCAGCGGATTCCCGGGATGCTTCTCCGCGGAGTGAACCCGCCGCGTGATGTTTCGGCTTGTGGCGATCAGGGCGTCGTCCAAGAACAGCTCGCGCGTCGCGCCCAGCGCAAGCGGCGCATCAGCTCCCGGCGTCGTACACAATAAGATCACGAAGGCGGATAGAGTCATCACCGAGTCTCCAAATGTTCGTGTTCCAACGTCGATGGCATAATGGTTGCGTGTTCGCGAGGAGGTCACCGATCAATGACGGATGAACTGCGCGCCAACACGCTCGCTCCAACAGCGGCACTCCTTCCACGGAAAGGTCCATGTCCATGACAATCTCACGCCCTAACACCTGCTCATCCAACACAATCATTCGGCGCTACTCTTGATTCTCCTACTGAGTTCCGGCAAGAGCTGAGCCGGGTGTTCTCGTCATTGTAAGGGGCATTCCCCTCTTTGCATAGCGCGCCGCTCGCTATGGTTTTTCGGAAAGGAGGGGAGAGCGACTGCTGTTGCCGCTGGCCTGACTGGTCCGCGCCGACGACACGCCCGAGCACCGCGCGTGGCTCAGCCGCGTGGCCGGTGACCTCCTCAAGAGCCAGGTCCCTTGCGGCACCCTCTTGACCTGCCCAATTCTTCCCCCGTAGACTCAGCGCATGCGGAAATCACATGTCCTATCACATCACGGCGGCTCCATCGACGTGCAGAGCGAAGTGGGCAAGGGCACCCGGTTCACCATCAGACTACCCGTCCCGGCGAGGCTCCCCGCCGATGGAAGCGGCGGTTAACAACCCCCGTCAGCCTTCTGGACGGTCCCTCGCCGGCGCTTCGGTTCCGCGTTTGATTCCACGTGATAATCCGGCCCCAATTCGAGGAGAACAAGATGGATCGGCAACCATCCAAAGGTCAATCAATCCGATCGCTGATTCAACGACTGCTGGGGAGCGTCGCGGCGATTTGTGTCGCCGCCCTCGCTCAGGCCGGCGACGCGTCAAGACTGCCCGACAGCAAACCCTTGGATTGGGAGGGCGAACTGGCCGATCGCATGATGGATGGGCTGCACCGGTTCATCGAACGGAAGATTGATAAATCAGTCGGCGGCCGGCCTGCGCGATGGCAGCGGGATTTCACTTCCGAGGAGACCTATCTCCGCTCGACCCGGCCCAACCGCGATCGCCTGGAGAAAATTCTCGGCCTCGTCGAGCCTCGTGTGGCGCCGCGCATGGAGCGATTCGGCGACGATCGGCAGCCGGCGCTGGTCGGCCAAACCGGGACCTATCGCATCTGGCAGGTCCGCTGGCCGGCTCTGCCCGGGATTTGGGGCGAAGGGCTCTTGCTTGAGCCGAAAACGAGTCCTACCGCGATGGTCGTCGCACTGCCCGACGCCGACCAGACTCCCGAGCAACTGGCCGGACTGGCTCAGGGTATCCATCCGGAATCACAGTTCGCACGCCGCCTGGCGGCCGCGGGTGTTCTGGTCGTGGTGCCCGCTCTGGTCGACCGCGGCGACCGCTGGTCGGGCCACCCGGACGTCGCCTGGACCAATCAGCCGCACCGCGAGTGGATTCACCGCCAGGCCTACATGATGGGCCGTCACATCATCGGCTACGAAGTGGAGCAGGTGCGGGCAGCGGTCGACTGGTTCCGGCAGTCGGCCCGAGAAAAACTGAAGATCGGGGTAATCGGTTACGGCGAAGGGGGCTTGCTGGCGTTCTATGCCGCCGCCGTCGATCCGCGAATCGACGCTTGCCTGGTAAGCGGCTATTTCGATTCTCGGCAGAAGACGTGGGCCGAACCTCTGTACCGCAATGTCTGGGGTCTGCTGACGGAGTTTGGGGATGCCGAGATCGCCACACTGATTGCGCCGCGTGATCTGGTGGTGGAATATAGCGCAGGGCCGCCGGTCGCCGGTCCGCCTGCCGCACGTCAGGGGCGGCGCGGCGGTGCCGCCGTCGGCCGGATCGAAACCCCCGGCTATGCATCGGTCGCCGGGGAATTCGAGCGGATCGGCAGCTTGTTGCCTTCCGGATTTCAATCGAGTCATCTTGTGGTCGGCCCCGGGGAAAGCGCGGTCGGCCCCGGTTCGCCCCAGGCGATGGCAAAGTTCGGAGAATTGCTCGGAGTCGCGCCGGTCTCGTCGGCGCCTACGGCTTCCGACACGCCGCCGGTCGACGCGAGGCAGGGATTCCCGACGCACGAACGGCAAGAGCGGCTGGTGAAGCAGTTGGAGCGGCACGTGCAGGATCTCGTGCGAGCCTCGGATCGAGCGCGAGAGAAATTCTTCCTCTCCAACACCGCGGAATGGTACGCGGGGCGCCGCCGTCAGTGGACGACACAGAAAACAGTCGACACATTCCCCTCGGAGCCGTTCGTTGCGAAAGCGCGGCCGATGAAGCAGTATTTCTGGGAGGAAGTGCTCGGCAAGCTTCACGACCCGCCGCTCGCCCCCAATCCGCGTTCCCGCCGGATCTACGATCAGCCGAAGTGGACCGGATACGAAGTGGTGCTCGACGTATTTCCCGACGTGTTTGCCTGGGGTATCCTGCTGGTGCCCAAGGATCTCAAGCCGGGCGAGCGCCGGCCGGTGGTCGTATGCCAGCATGGGCGCGGCGGAGTGCCGGCTCAGACGATCACACGCGACGAAAAGGCCTATTTCGGCGTATCTGCCGCGTTGGCCGACCGGGGTTTCATTGTCTTCGCGCCGCATAACCCCTACCGCGGGGAAGATCGCTATCGCATCCTCAGCCGGAAGGCCAACACAGTCAAAGCCTCGCTCTTTTCCTTCATCCTGGCCCAGCACGACCAGATCCTCAAGTGGCTCGGCTCACTCCCGTCGGTCGATCCGGCGCGGATCGGTTTTTACGGATGCAGCTACGGCGGCGAGACCGCCGTCCGTGTGCCGCCGCTCTTGGACGGCTACGCCCTTTCGATCTGTTCTTCGGATTTCAATGATTGGACGCGGAAGGTCGCTTCCACCGACAGCCATTTCAGCTTCATGTTCACGGAAGAATGGGAGATGCCCTATTTCAACCTGGGCAGCACTTTCAGCTACGCGGAAATGGCCTACCTCATGGTCCCTCGCCCTTTTATGGTCGAACGCGGCCATTGCGACAGTGTCGCGCCGGACGAATGGGTGGCGTACGAGTATGCCAAGGTCCGCTGGATGTACGACATGCTCGGCCTTGGCGACCGGACCGAAATCGAGTTCTATACGGGCGGTCATTGCTTCCACTGCGGGCAGGCGTTGGAGTTCCTCGAGAAACACTTGAACTGGAAAGCCAATCCCTAGCACCAAACGGTTTTTCCGGCTGTTGGCATTTGCTTTCGGATGTCGCGAATGCCCGCGGCTTGTCCGCGGGATGGTTACGTTCTCTGCTACATACGCCACGATCGCCGCTATCCGCCTTGGTTTCGCCCGCGGCGGCTTTGCCGCCGCGGGCGAAACCAAGGGGTGGCACGCGGGGAGGTTCCTGTAGCGGCGAGCGTGAGCCTCCCGCGGACAAGCCGCGGGCATCCTTTGTAAAACCGTGCCGTGTCAAAACGGACATTTCCAGTCGAAAATACCGTTTGGTGCTAGTGGTTCGAAACTGCCTAGAGCCTATCCCAGAACCGTCGGGGACCGGCTCATTTTGCGGAGTCTTCGGAGAACCGCAGGAGCAATTCCTGCCGCCCTGTCTTACCATTCGACACCAGAGCCAGCCGTTTGCTCCGCAACTTCAATAGATAGCCCGGCGCGGTGGTCGATTCGATCTGGCTGGGGACGGCGGAGGAAACGAGGGCCGCAAAGCCGCCGCAAGATTCCACCGTGGCGCAAGAAAGTACGTCGTCACGCATGGTAGGCCCCGAGGATGCGGGCCTATGGTAGTTGCAGCGCCGCGGTCGTTCCATGCCTCGTGCTGGATGTCGCTTGTTCTGCGGAACACGAGGTTCACCGATGGGCCCCCATGTCCTCCCGGCCGATCTGCTGACGCGTAAGCAGGCCGCCGACTATCCATCGAACTGCTCGACGGTGAGGGTCAGGGCTTCCTGGTACTCAGAATTCTCCGTGATGTCAGGGTTTTCCCGGAGAGGGTGCCTCCCTGGGCACCAGTCGGATTCCCGTTCCTTCCCAGCGGGCCGCCAATTCCTCGGCTTTCCAGAAGCTGCGTCCAAAACCCGGGTCGCCTACGTCCAGAGTCCCAGTGTCGGTGAAGCCGTAGATGACTACCGTGTGCCCCACCCGCGACAACCAAGGCAAGGTGGCTCGGCTCGGTTCTTCCTGCTTCCGAAGCAGCCCCAGGACAGGCCATTGGTCGCATCGGCGCAAGTCGTCGAGGGTTCCCGAGACGACTTCGACCCGCCACGAGGTGCCGCGAGTTTTTAACCTCAGCCCCCGGTAGAGCCCCAGTGGGGCTGTGCCCGTGCCACCGGTCAGACACAACTCGGTCATCTCACGCTCCGTCGCCTGGATGCCGGAGTCGTGAAGCAAGGAGGCAGCGCTGCAAGGGCCGCAAGTGGCCGGGCTGGTCTGCATGCACACGCCATTGCTGGACCAGGGATCGTCGAGCGCTGGGGGCCTTCGGAGAAGATCCGCCCCTACCGTCGACCAGGCGGCCACCAGAAGCAGAACCGCCAAGTTGGCTCGCGCGAGGGGCCAACCCGATCGTTCTCCCCCGGCGACTCCCGCCAGCAGGGCAGCCCCCAACGGGATCCAGTTGCCTAGGACGATCACGTTGGAAACGCGAAGGAATACCGCCAGGACCAGCTTTCCGTGAACCGCCATCGCGAAGCACACGGTCAGGACCAGCACAAGCGAAGCGGTGCAGTTCGCGAATCGACGGGATCTCCGCCGCGCAATGCAAAACCCCAGCGGGAACAACGCCAGCGATAGAAGCCCGAGAATCACCACTCCCGCCGCAAGATCGCCCATCGCAGTCTGCCCCTCTCTCACGCGCGCCGTGCCCGCAACCCAACTCAACTCGACTCTCCGAGTCGGGTCGATCGGATTCATCGACGCTTCCCGACTCGGCGAGTCAGGCTACAACGATGCATGCACGGCGAGCATCCTACGCATTAAGAGACGAATGTGCCTCGACGAACAAGCTGGCCAACGTGCCTCGCGCCGTCGTGCGGGCCGGTACGCGGTGGGGCGAACCGGCAAACGTAGCGGACCGAGAGGACTGGAGCCGCCCGGAATCGATTCTCAAACACCAGCCTTGCCTTCGGAAAGACTCCCAGGGAAACGGGGCCGTCCACGGTGGCCGCTTCGACAAAACCATCGTGCGCGCGGTAACGCAGCAGGCCTCGCGGTGCATATAGGGCGCTCATGTGCTCGGTGTAGAGTTGGAGAGGACCTCCGGAAAGCTCCACGTCCACGCATCGCTGTGCGTCGTGCTCGCCCAAGGCCGCGACCTGCGCCTCGCCGCGACCAACTGCGTGCCAGGGAAGCGCCAGAAATCCGGTCAGGCACGATCCATCGATTGGTCCAGTACCGGGGCAGTTCGAAGGTTCCTCCAAGAACGGGTACCAATCGGCCAGTGCGGCGAACGAGAAGAGAAGATCGCGTTCGGTTGCCGTCAACGCGCAGCCGACCGGCTGAATCCACTGGACGCCCTCTCCGGCCGCTTCGCTGATGCGAACGCTCTTTCCGGACAGGCTGTCGACTTCCAGGGAGGCCCGCGACGACGGACAGGCAATCACCTCTTCGACACCGGCTGCGAGGATGGCCTCGGCGACCCGGCGGACCGGCACTGCGGCGGACCGCCGGCCGGTACCGTCCAGGTCCAGGCCGGCAAGCGCCGCGGTGCCGCTTGAGCCCAGGTCCAGCGCGATGTTTTCCACCGCCGTGCGGAGCTTGGCCGTTTTCACGTTGCCGAACTGAAGGGTTGAGACGATGCGGCGGCCGTCGTTTGCCTCGATCGTCCGCCGCAGTTGCGCCTCGAAAAGCACCGCCAGGTACGGCCGTCGCGGCGCATCGGAGTCAGTCTGGTGGAGATGCGCCGTAAAACCGCCCTTGAGCAACACGTCGTATCTCGCGCCTGCCGGCCGGACCTGCGCGACCCGCTTCCGATCGTTCCACAGACCCGTCATCGCGGTCTGCTCCGACGGTTGCGGACGAGCTAGCTGACCATCCAGCACGCGAGGAGCTAGCTGGCCATCCAGCACGCGAGGAACAAGTTCCCAGGGGACATTCGATTCGTGATCGACTAAACCGGCACGGTCGGTCCGCGCGCGGCAGAGGATGCCTGCGAAGACGAATATCCAGGGCAGCACGTGAAGTCCTGCCGCGAGAATATGCCGTGCCAGGATTCCGCCGCGCGAAGTGCGGCTGGTGTTGCGGGCTTGTCGGTCTTCCGCCTCGCCCAGGGGGCGCGGGCGAAGCCGCAATCTCGCTGTGGGCTCTGCGGTCTCGAGCATGACGGTCTCCCAGTAGTGAGCAGCTATGCGCTGCGAGCCATCGGCAGGTTGGTGGGCAGCCGTGTGGCGCTGATCCAATAAGTAGCAACGAGCTCGAGCGACCGCTTCAAATCGTCGAACCTAGCTGATTTGAGGACATAGCTGTTTGCTCCGCCATCGTAAGCTCGGTCGATGTCTTCTTGATCGTTGCCTGTGCTGAAAACAACAACTGGGATTCTTCGGAGAATAGGAGTAGCCTTCAACTCGGCCAGAAACTCGAAGCCATCCATTTTCGGCATATTCAGATCGAGCAAGATCAGGTCGGGAAGCGATTCTCCACTGCTCCGGAGTCGCCGCCTCAACAACGCTATCGCTTCCAAGCCGTCTCTCGCAACCGCCACGAGATCAAGTTGTGGCAAGTCCGCGACGACAGCCTGCACAACGCAGATCTGAACAGTGTCGTCCTCCACGAGAAGGACTTTCACGGATTGTGGCAAAGCGTTCTCGACAAACACGGGGCCCTCCTCGATTCGGCACAGGTGGGTTGCAGAGACCGACACGTCCTTTGTCGGATGCTGCTTGGCCAAGTGGTGGGTGGAAAAGCTAGGTGCGTCGGTGGGTATTAACAGGCGGGACAAGTATTATAACATGCGTCCATGCATTGGTCTAGCTCGGCTGGTAGCGTCGGGGACGACGCCACCACTAAGGACCAATTATCGCCGATTTGTCCTTTCAGCCTCCCGCGGATCCCCGTGCTTTTCTTTCCAGCCCGCCGCGAAGGAAAAAGTTTTGCCGCGTGAAGAACGGTAAGCCCTGCACTATTCATGCTTTAGGCTCTACCACTACTTGTTAACCCGAAATTGCATTCCCCGCTTCAATGGGAGAATCGGCAGCCCTCGGTTTCGACTTGCGCACTATCTGGGGCTATCGTACTCCGATAACGGTGGGATCCTCACCTTGTCCGCAGCGGAAGCACATGCCAGCTTCGACAGGGGGAAAACCTGGGAATCGTATCCCGCCATTCCGCCAGCGACCTTCGCTTTTGGCGATCTGTCGATCGATCGGACGAAAGACGGAGTGATCGTGGCGATCTTCTGCAATCAAAAAGAGGTTCGCTCTGGAGCAAAGGGTTGGGGCAAGGGAACGCCCGCGGAATGGCAGATCCCCGTCTATTCCATTCGAAGCACCGACAACGGAAAGACCTGGTCCGCTCCCTTGGCGATCCAGCGCGACTGGTTGGGCGCTCGCCTACGCCGTCTTTTTCGAAGTTGAGCCCGGCGTCTTCTGGATCAACACAGGCCAGGGAGACGTCCACATGCAGGTTCGGGAAAAAGACCTTTACTGACCCTGCATGCCAGGTCAAGCCTGAAAAGATGAGCGTCGCTGAAAAACCGTTGGAGAGCCTCGGCCCGGGGCCCGACGGTCGGCCAGAATTCGCCGAGGTGCCAACAGTGGTGACAAGAGGCGCCGAAAATGGTGCCATATAGCTCCCGCCAATTTGCATCGATCTGTATCGCTTTGTGGGGGGGCTCGGCCTTCGGACCTTCTCTTCCACGAAGAGTACGCCGGACATTGGTCACTCGCGTATGTACGCCGGAGGAACCGCGTCCGTCAGCCACACCCCGTTTTCCGACAGGAAGAACTCATGCCCATCGCGGAACATTCGGCCGGATTCGATCGCCAGGACGATCGGCGTCCCGCGGCGCTGCCCCACTTTCGTCGCCGTCTGGGCATCGACTGATAGATGCACATGGTGCCGCTTGCCCTTGGTCAGCCCGTCTTGGCGAATCGAATCCAGGAACAGCGCGACAGTCCCGTGGTACAGCAGCGTCGGCGGCTCCACAGAAACCAGCCCCAAGTCAACCGAAACTGAGTGGCCCTGGTTGGCGCGAATCCGGCCGCCGTCCGCGGAGAACGCGAACCGCTGCTTGTCGTTCGTTCGGACCACGGCATCCAGTTGCTCACGGGAGATCGCCCGGCCGTGCTGGGCACAAGCCGCCAGCAGGTCTTCGACGGATACCCAGCCCTCGCCGTCTAGCGTGATGCCAATGACATCGGGGCGATGGCGAAGGACGAGGCTCAGGAACTTGCTGGTCGCCACCAGAGCATCTTTCATGACTCAGCCGTTCCCCTTCTGCTGCCGCTCAACTCTTCGCCGCCGTCAGCCAGCGATCGAGCGAATCGGCTTGCCAGGTTTCAATCTGGTTGACCGCCGTGGACGGGATGTAGTTGCACCGTAACCGTTCACGGGGCGGCCGGGGACTGGTCCATTTTTCGGCCAGTTGATGCATTTTGGTGCCAAGAACGTTGGCCGAAAACATGGACCTGTCCCCCTCTCTTCCGCCCCGTGAACGGTTACAGTTGCACCCAACCCGCCAGGGCTGGGCCTGGTACCATTGGTTGGCCTTCTCGACGGACCAGCGTGGAACTGGTGGTGCGTCCACTGCCATCGCTGTAGCGGACATCGCCAACGCGATCGTCAATATCAAAGCGGAACGATGATCGGGCGACGGCACCGCGGAGCGTTTGGACGCTGCGCAAGCCGCGGTTTTCATGCGTGTTTCTCCCGGTTGAGGTCGATGTTGGGCCAGCCCGAATGCTGCGAGCAAGCCGCGTGTAAAGATAGCCGATTTCGTTGCCTGTGGGTAGGGATGACGACCAGGGTGAAACGCCTGACTTGGCCAAGGATGAGCGGCTGGATAAACTAGGGGCTTGTCTCTTTTTTCCACCAAATCAACGCCGAGGGTCAAGTCGATGAAATCCCAATTGTCTCTGACGATCGTTGTGCTGGCCATCGCCGCCGGGGTTGCCCGTGCCGAGGATGTTGTCGGCCGTCCCATCGAGTCCTGGCAACCGGGCACGCTCGAGATCCACCAGATCAGCACGGGGCGCGGCAATGCGGGCCTGTACATCTTTCCGGATGGCACGACCTTGCTGGTCGATGCGGGCGAACTGGCGGGAGCGAATCCCAAGCACACGCCCGCACGGCCGGATGACACGCGGCGGGCCAGCGAGTGGATCGTCCGCTACGTACGCCATGCGCTGCGGCACGACCCGCAGCCGGCACTGGACTACGTGCTACTGACCCACTTCCACCAGGACCATATGGGCGAAGTGGCGGCGGGCATGCCGGTTTCAACCCACGGATACACGCTCACCGGCGTCACCCGCGTGGTCGAAGACCTGAAGGTCGGCAAGTTGCTGGATCGCGGCTGGCCCGACTACACCAACGCGGTTCAAGCTGAATCCCCGTTCATGAAGAACTATCTGGCGTGCGTGAAATGGCAAGCCGAGAACAACGGCCTGCAGGTCGAACGGTTCGTGCCCGGGCGCAACGATCAGGTGGTCCCGCGACGCCAGCCGCAGAAGTACCCCCAGTTCGAATTCCGCAACCTGGCGGCCAGCGGCGAGATCTGGACGGGCCAGGGCACGGCGACCGAGCAGCGGATGCCGTCCTTGGAGACCATCCCTCGCAACCAATGGCCGGACGAGAATGTCCTCAGCATCGCGTTCCGGCTGAGCTACGGCAAGTTCAAGTTCTTTAACGGCGGCGACCTGCCGGGCATTCGCCCGAAAAGCCCGGCGTGGTACGACATGGAAACGCCGGTGGCCAAGGTGGTGGGGCCCGTGGATGCGGCCATCCTGGACCATCACGGTTACCTGGACTCGATGAACGAGTCGCTCGTCGCCACGTTGAGCGCCCGGGTCTGGACGATCTCGGTCTGGGATGCCTATCATCCGACGCCGAGCGTGTGGGAACGCTTGCAGTCCGAACGCCTCTATCCCGGTCCGCGCGACATCTTCGCCACCGACGTGCACCCCGAGGCGCGCAAGGCCATCAAGGACATCGACCGCATGGCCAGCGGTCACGGCCACATCGTCTTGCGGGTCTCGCCCGGCGGCGACGACTATCGCGTGACGATCGTCGACGACAGGTCGGAGAGCCACAACGTGATCAAGGTCTGCGGACCGTACCGGTCGCGGTAGTCAGGCCGCGCACCGACGTCTTGGGACCGATGGCTTACCAGGTGCCCAACTCATACAACGCGATTAAGAACACTCCCCCTCGGCGGCCGCCGCTACGGACTCGATCAACACGCCGAATGGGTCAGCCTCCGTGGCCGTGCTTTGCAGGTGGAGATAACTGATTCCGTTGCGTGTGGGGAAGACGCGAGGCAGGTCGCGCCAGGCGTCATCGCCGATGCGACATTGCAAGGGCTGGACCCAGCGGCGCCGCTCGCGGAGCGGCAGAGGCAGGCGTGCCATGAATCCCGTGTGGACGCCAGCCCGAGGCGATCGCAGCAAGACGAGCAACAGCGTCAATCGCAGATGATTGAATGAGGCCGTTGCGCACGCCGTGACCGTAATGGCCTTCTTGAACTTGTTCATGGTCATTCTCTTTGCGAGAGTGAATCGAAAGAGCCGGGGCTTCCAGCAAACCGACTCAGCATAGGCTTGTTGACGCCTCGATTCAACATCCTGATCATCCGTCCCGTGCCCCATGGGTTAGCGTGACTCAACAGCGAGTGTCCGCGACCTCCGCCACGCGACGTGCGAAGTCCGGAAAGTTGTCGGAATGCCCGCCGACGAGCGCGTCCCGGCTGCCGGCCGCGCCCGTCCGATCTGCGGGATCTTGGCCCGCGCGACACTTCTGGCCCATTCTTGGGGCGGTTGACGAGCGCAGTTCGGCTGTTCAACATGATGGCTATCGGCCCGCGGTGTCGGGGTTCCGGCGGACGTCGCAAGAGCAAGGAGACGGCATGAGAAGATCCACGTTGGCGATGTTGGGATATGTTTGCGCGTGCCATGCAATGGCGGCCCAGGTGGAGGTGGTGTCGGCCCAGGCCGGCTGTGTCAGCACGGCTTCGGACGACGGCGCCTATCATTTTGAGAACGACTCACTTCGGGTGAGTGTCCACCGTGACCAGCCCGCGTGGGACGTGCTCGACAAGCGCAGCGGCCGTCTGTGGCGGCAGGCGCCGGCCAAAGGCCGCCGGACCTGGCGGTTGCCCATCGCGCGCCGGAGCGCCGCCGTGCAGATGGACGCCAACTTGGCGGAATGGGCCGACGCGGGCATTGCGGTGCATAACGGTAGTGACGCCGCGCAGGGCACCGGCCGTTTCCATTCTGCCTGGGACGACGAGGGACTCTGGCTCGCGGCGGACGTAGTGGACGAGAAAGTGACCGGCCTCGTTGACGGCGTGCCCCAGTGGCATGTCGACGGCATTGAGCTGTGGATCGGCCGGGAGCAATGGGGGCTTATTCCCAATGGCGACGAGCTCGTGGTTTCCTGCTGGACCACTCCGGCCATGGCGCAGGGCTGTCGTGGCGTGGCCAGGGTAGACGGCGGGGGCTGGCAGATGGAGTTGCTGGTGCCGTGGGCGGTCATCAGGGCTGTCGACGCCAGAGCCGCGGCGGGGCGGCAGTTTCTTCTGGCCTTCGGCATCAACAACGCCGATGGTAGCCCCCAGCGGCAGAGCCAGTATTTTTATCCGCCGGGCTACAAGCACAAGCAGTTCATGACCCACGCGCTGGCCGAACTCAAGGGTGCTACGGAGGTCGCGGCGCCCTTCCTGGGAGATGAGCGACTTGACGGTCCGCGGTTGCGCAGCATCACGCCCCTGCCGACGCCGGCAAAGGGCGTGGAGATTGCGCTGGATTATCCAGGGCAGCAGGGCGACGACATCCCCCTGACGGCGCGACTGTGGCTGCTGCCCGGCGCCGGCGATCTCGCCTTTGAACTCAGCGGCGCTGAGGAGCTGAGCTTCAAGGAGCTGGCCTATCCGGCGCCGATGGTCCTCGAAGAAGTGACCGGCCGCCTGGTGATTCCGCAGATGGCCGGGTTGTTGTTTGGCGTCGACGAGCTTCAGTGGGATGGCCGGGTCATCGGCGGCAATCTGTCCATGCCGTGGTATGGACAGACGGACCTGGCTCGCGGCGACGGCGTCATCACGATCATCCAGACGGCCGATGACGCCAGGTTTATTGGTGCGAAAGTCCCGACCGCCGCCGGCGACCGTCTGTCGGTGCAGATGGTGTTTGAGCCGCAACTGGGCCGCTTCGGCTACACGCGGCGCCTGCTGTTCCATTTTGCGGGCGAGGGATCCTACACGGCGCTGGCCAAACGCTATCGTGCCTACGCAAAGGAAACGGGGCTGTTGAAGACCCTGGCAGAGAAACGCCGCCAGCGGCCGAGTATCGACAAGCTGGTGGGCGCGGTGAATATCTACGGCAGCCACTGGGCGAACATTGAGGAACTGCATCAGCGCGGCATAGAACGGGCGCTGGTATCGGGCATGTCGGAAAATGCGCAGCAGATGCTCGACTGGGGCTATCTACCGGGTCGCTACGACATCTACACCGATCTGTATGACCCCCATACGCCGCCGGGCAAATGGGAGCGGTGCGAGGGCTTTTCATTTCCGGATGATGTGGTCAAGAAGGCCGACGGCTCGAACCATGCTGGCTGGTGTCCGTGGACGGATCCCAAGACGGGCGAGAAGATTCCCAGCTACGTGATTTGCTGGAAGCGGGGGCTGGAAGTCCTGAAGGAGAAGATGCCGAAGCGCCTGGCGCAGACGCCCTATGCGTCGTATTTTCTTGACTGCGTGACATCGGTGGGCCTGTATGAGTGTTACGACCCGCGTCATCCGCTGACGCGTACGCGGGACCGTGAGGCGCGGGTGGGGCAGTTGGGGTATTTGAGCGACGATCTCAAGCTGGTGGTCGGTTCGGAGAGCGGCCGCGACTGGTCGTCGCATGTCGCGGATTATTTCGAGGGTATCTTGAGCACGGCGTCGTTCTTTGCCAATTTCAAGGCGATTCACGAGCTTCCCTTTGCCTCCTGCGAGCCGACGGAGCGTTATCTGGAGTACGGCATCAATCCGGCGCGGCGGGTGCCTTTGTACCAACTGGTCTATGGCGATTGCATGGAGACGACCTGGCGCTGGGGCGACAATACGCACCGCATGCCGGCCCTATGGTGGCAGAAAGAACTTGTGGAGATGATCCACGCCGGCATGCCGACCTTCGTTCTCTGGGATGTGCAGCAGGAGTTGTTCTGGGGCAACGTCGACCGATTTGTGGACACCTACAATCGCGTGTGCCGCTGGCGCCGCGCAGTCGGCTACTCGGAGATGCTGCGTCACGAACGCCTCAGCGACGACGGGCTCGTGCAGCGGAGCAGTTTTGCCAACGGCGCAGCCATCACGGTCAATTTTGCGCCTGAGAGCCGCATGGCCGACGGCGTGGCCATGCCGCGGTATTCCTACCTGCTGACGGGCGATCCGGAGATACTGGTTGGCCTGCCAGTCGGTGTGCCTGTGAAGCAGGACGACAGATGGTCGCCCAAGCCCCATGTCATGCCGGCGGGCACGGATTTTGAGAGTCGTCCAAATCGCTGGCGTGCTGGTGAGGGCAGTGTCATGGAATTGCAGGGCGCCATTGTGCATGGCGGCGCCGTGGCGGCCAGGCTGGTGGGCAACGACGTGGCTGGCTGGACCTACGCGTCGGGCCCGCACGTGCCGCTGGAGCCGGGCAAAGAGTATCTCGTGCGTGGCTGGGTGCGGGTGGATGAGGTCGAGCCCGCGGATGCCGCGCCGGGCTTCAAATGCGGTCTGTATCGTGACGGCAAGTGGTTACACAACGAGTACACACGCCGTTACGACTTGAGCAAGATGGGCGCATGGCAGTTGTTGGAAAGCCGCTTCAAGGTGCCGGAAGGCGCGACCAGCGGGCATCTCGCCCTCGAAACACGCATGCGCACGCCGGTGTCCATCCGTCTGCATTTTGACGACGTGGAGCTTGTTGAACTCGATGGCGCTCCCAGAGACTGATAGCGCCGCGGCGGTTGCTGAGAACTGAGTGGCGTCATCCAGTGCAAGCGAATCGACGGCGCCTGGTGTGAGGGCTGGTGTTAAGAAATGGAGCCGCCCATGAGACCGCGATCAGAATCCCGCACCGGCGCATTTGACACGGGCGAGATAGCGGGGTACGTTGGCGTCCGGGATAATCGCGTTCGGTGTCATGACGGCGGGTGCCGGGCGAAGAGGCAGGCCTGTTCTGCTGCCTTTCCCGCGACATACGGGCAACCCAGCGCAGCGAAAGGGGTTCGCGTTCTGCCAGGCCCTCTCGCTGCCCGGAACAGGCGACACGCTCACGCCGGATATGTACAATCGCACGATCCGATATGTGGAGGTCATGCAATTGACGTTCGACGGCCAAGCACTCTCGGTAACGGAACGCAGCTTGATCAAGCCTGGGAAGGAGTGGGTCACGACGAATGGATGGAGCGTGTTCAGCCCCGGACTTCAAACGGCGATTCCCGATGGGGACGACCTGCTGGTGGCCGTGAGCGCGTCATCCAGCAAGGGCGAGCGGACCGGCGTTTGCCGGTTCCGCTTTTCGGACAATCAGTGGCGACCGGTCTTTTTCACTCCCGTGAACGGCGGAGCCGAACCCAGTATCGCGCGGCGCGCGGACGGTTCGTTTGTGTTCACGGCCCGGACCTTTGGGAAAAACAGCGCGAGCGAGAGCATCGAGCTGTGGGCCGCGAAGGATGCCGACGGACCGTGGTCGCAACTCCTCTGTTCCGACAACGAGCGGGGACAGGCGCCGGTTACTGTCCATGCGACCACCGACGGCATCGTCTTTATCCTGACAAACCCCACCGGCATGACCAGCGTGGACGGGAGCGTGAACTGGTCTCAGATGAAACGGGTGCGCCTGGCGTTGTGGCAATTGGACGAGGACGAGCCGGAGTTTAATCCTCCAAGACCCCGGCTGATTCGGGATGGACCGGAGGAATTCGGCGACATACCCGGAGGCCGCTGGGTTCTGGATCACCCCGTATCCGCGGTTGTCCAGTTGGGCGACGGATCGTGGCACTGCCTGGTTGCATACCGCGTGACAACTGTGCCTGCCGTCAAGACACCGCACCATGGCTGCTACATTCAGGAAGTGATTACCGCACAGCCGGAAACGCCGCCGTGGCGGTTCTGATGACGCCCGGGCGCGACCGTTAACCCTCCGTCGCGATACGGGAGGAGCGCAAGCGGTTGCTGGTGTGTCCGGATGGCTCAGAACCCGAAGTCGAGCTTGATCTTCAGCGCGATGCAGTTGGTCCCACGGGCGGATTCCTCCGCCGATCAGGTACCCAAAGTCCCTTGCAACTGACAGAGAATTCCAGGACTGGAGTGGACACCGGAGACGAAACCATGAGATGCAGCCGAACCGTCTGGATTCTGTTGTCCGGACTTCTCGTCTTGGCGGCCGGACTCCGCGCGCCGGCCGGTCAATTTCCCGATCGGACGCGGATGCGGGTCGATGAGAGTTTCCTGGTAACGGGGAAAACGCCAACCGTGAAAGGCTTTCAAGCCTATGGCGGCCAGTGGCGGGTTGAAGACGGAGTGGTCTCGGTTCTGGCGGACGCGGGACCGAAACTGGTTTCTGCCGAACCCCCGTTCTCCCATGGGGAGGTAGGGGTCGAGCTGCTGCTTGCTGACGCGGCCGCCGGCAATGCAGGCATCCTTGTCAAGTTGAGTGATCCCGGCATCGGAGCGGATCGCTTCAACGGCTACGAAGTCGCCCTGGACGCCGCCGCAGGACGGTTGCGTCTTGGGCGACACCGGCAAAACTACGAGCCGATTCAGGATGTTCCCTATGCCGTGCCGATCAACCGGTGGGTTGCTCTGGTGGTCCGTATGACCGAGACGACCTTGGAGATCATGGTCGACGGCAAGTCCGTGCTCGTTTATGAGGACCGCGAACACCCGCTGGCTTCCGGCGGTGTGGCTCTCCGGCCGTGGCAGCGGGCGGCAAGTTACCGCAACTTGTGGGTCGCTACCGCAGGCCAGACTCGGGCGATCCCGCTGGAAGCCGCCGAGGCTGAGTCGGGGCTATGTGCCCCTTGGGTGCCCTTGCGCGGCGGATCCGCACAAGGAAATTTCTCTGTCGAAGAAGGTCTGGATGCCCGGAGGCGAACTCAGCGGATTGCCCGGGTTGGTAACCAGGGAGAAATCGGCGTCGCCTACCGTGGAGCCGACGGAAAAGGTCTCGCATGGCTGACCGGCCGGCGCTACGTAGGCCGGCTCTGGGCTCGCTGCGAAAAGCCGGCCGAGTTGCTGGTGACCGCCGAGAGTGCGCGCGAGGAAACGCTCGCGGAAGTCCGCGTGCCCGTTGCCGCAGGCCGTTGGCAAGCGTGTCCTTTTACCCTGACGCCCAACCGCGATGATTTGGCGGGCCGGTTCGCGATCAAGCTTGCCTCGTCCGGCGAGGTGTGGTTGGCCCGTGTGTACGTCGAACCGGATGATTGGGGCTGGCCGGAGACATTAGCCACCCGCGATCTGCCGCCGATCGCGATGGTGGTTTGCCACCCGCTCAGCGCTCCACCGGCGGTCGGGCAGGACATCTGGGCGGCGCAGCCTGCGGCGGCGGGCTGTGAAATCCGCATCTTCGATCCATCGCAACCGGAGCGATCAGCGCGGACCATCTTCAGCGATGCGGACGGCTGCATTTATGATATGAATGTGTCCAACAATGCTCGCGAGCTGCTCTTCTCCTATCGCGGCAAGGACGAGCCGAATTGGCATATCTGGCGCATCGGGACCGATGGCACTGGGCTGAGACGGCTGACGGATGGACCTTGCCACGACGTGAGCCCTTGCCTGCTTCCGGATGGCGACATCGTCTTTGTCTCCACGCGCCGCTTCGGCTACACGCTGTGCCAACCGGGGCCGGCCTCCAACCTTTACCGCATGGCGGGCGATGGCACTCATCTTCGTTGCGTGAGCATGAATACGCTTTCGGACTTCAGCCCGCAGGTGTTGCCCGACGGCCGAGTGTTGTTTACGCGATGGGAGTATGTGGACCGCGACCTGACCTACCGGCAGAGTCTCTGGACGCAGTATCCCGACGGCACGCTTTACGCCCTTTACTTCGGCAATACGATCCGCGACGTGGGCACATTCTGGCAGGCGAGGCCGCTGCCCGACCGCAATGACCGACTGGTAGCCACGTTCGCCCCGCACCACGGTTTTCCGCACGGGGCGATCGGCCTGATTGACCGCCGTTATGGGGTGGAGGCGCCGCGCGGCAAGGGATTCGTCTACATTACCAATGAGTTTCCGGCCATTGGCGACAGGCGTCACGAGTGGGCTTACCGCGATCCATTCCCCCTCAGCGATCGCCGTTTTCTCTGCTCCTACGGCGGCGGCGAGGTTCAGCGATATCGCATCTACTTGCTCGATGCCGGCGATAACCGGCGGTTGGTGTACGAAGATCCTCGCATGGGCTGCTACTATCCGCTGCCGCTGCGGCCCGGGCCGACACCGTCGTCAATTCCATCGCGGGTCGAGTCGCCGTCAAGGTCTCCCGAGGCCTCCCCCGAGAACCCGATGGGGGTCTTTCTTTTGGCCGACGTGTATCACGGCCTCGAGCCGGCGGTCCGGAGGGGGCAGGTCAAGCAACTTCGCGTGATGGAGCAGGTCCGCAAGACCGAGGATCTTGCCCGGCGGGCGTACGATCAGTCCCCGGTGATGAGCTACGCGACTTACTATGCCAAGCGCGATTGGGGGACGGTGCCGGTTGAAGAAGATGGTTCGGCCCATTTTCTCGCTCCGGCGTTGCGGGAGATCTACTTTCAGGTGTTGGATGACGAGGGACGGGAATTGCAGCGAATGACCTCGGCGGCACAGGTCATGCCCGGTGAGCGGGTCAGTTGTCTTGGCTGCCACGAATCTCGGCAGACCGCCCCGCCTGCGATAGCGCGGATGCCCCTGGCGGCGAGACATCCGCCGCGGCAACTGCAGCGGCCGGCCTGGAGCCGTGACGGCATCGTCGATTTTCCGAGTGTGGTTCAACCGGTGCTCGACAAGTACTGCGTCGAGTGCCACCACGGCGGCGATCCCGCGGGCGGTTACGATCTCAGCGGCGACAAGACGCGGTTCTTCAACATGGCTTATGACAACCTCCTCGGCCGGAGTCGTTCGTACCGACAGCACAACATGGATCGCGGCGAGATGCTGCCGGCCGAACAGGCCCGCGGCAAGCCGTTGGTTCACTTCTACTGGCTGCTTCGGACACCCACGGCGGTCAATCAGCCGCTCTGGACCGGCAGTCACGCCAGCCGCTTGTTGGAGTACGTCGAAAGCGACCACTGTGGCCGGCCGATCCCACAGGAAGACCGTCAACGAATCTATCTATGGATCGACGCCAATGTGCCCTACTACGGCACCTACGCGCACAGCAGGCCCCTTTCTCCCGGCAAGCGCGACCTGGCCGCCGATCCGTCCACCGGCAAGCCTTTGACGTGGTTTGCCGGCGGTTTTCTGGGTGTTTACAGCCGACGCTGCGAAACCTGCCACGGAAGCTACCCGGACCCGAACGATCACGCCGCCATTTGGGACGGACGTCTGGCTTGGATCAACTTCACTCGTCCGGCATGGAGTCCGGCCCTTACGGCGCACCTGGCCAAGTCGGCGGGCGGCCGCGGAATCGAGACGCCTCAGAACGGCCAGACCCCGCCACAATTTGCCAGCACGTCCGACCCGGACTACGAGGCGATGTTGCGGGCGATTGAGGAGGGGAAACGTCTGGCCGATCAGACCCCCGAGGCCGACATGCCGGGCTTCGTCGGCCACCGGCCGGAGCCGTGAGCCGGCATTTTCGGAGGTAAGAATGGCCCTCGGTCAGGCTGAAGAGCTTTTGAAAGCAAAACGAGGAATGACATGGATGTTGCCCGCATCACCGCGGCTTGTGAGATCCGTTGGCGCCGCGTCAGGCGCGACGCATCGCTTCGAAGGCTCCAAAGGAAGCTGCTGGTCCGCTACCGATCCGCCTGCGACTTCCTGCACATCCTTGACTCCCCAATTCTTCGGAACTAGACTCGGCAGGTGCGGGAAATCAATCTTCCTGTCACTTTAGTCAGTTATCAGTTCCTATTAGTAGAGACTACGCCATGCAGTTCGATCACACGTTTCCCGGCAACCAGATTAGTCGTCGCCAAGCCCTCAAGGTGATGGGCGGCGCGAGCGCCGCCGCGGCAACCGCGTCGTTGACCGGAGCCATCGCCGCCGATACCACCGCTGCCGGCCAGCGCAGCTCGGTGGTGCTCAATCCCTACAGCGGCATCGACTGGCGAACGTGCGGGAGACACAAGGCGGCCCTCCATCTGCACACGCTCCAAAGCGACGGCCAACACCCCGTGGTCGAAGTGGTCAACGCCTACCGCAAGGCCGGCTTTGAGATCATGTCGATTACAGACCACGACTGGAACTATCCCAACGCGCGGGTCGAATGGAAGATGTTGCCGCCCGAGAAGGCCAGCCCGTATCCGAAAGGACCTCGCCGGCCGAACTTTCCCGCCGATCCCACGTGGCCTTGGACCGACTACGGCTGCTCCGAGCCGTGTGCCCTGGGGATGGTCGGCATCCAGGGGAACGAACTGACCTTCCGTCATCACATCAACAGCTACTTCAGCGACTATGGCGTGTGGTACGCGCACTGGCAAACGGGCTCTATGGCGGCATCGTCGATGCAAACGGCAAGGAAGTCTGGGAGGACGACCAACTCCTGGCGATCCGCGACAAGGGCGGGCTGGCGGTCCTCAACCATCCGGGCATTCCCAACGTGCATGCGTGGTGGGAGCGAAAGCCCTTGAGCTGGTATGTGGATCGCTATCAAAAGCATTCGGCCGAGTGCTTGATTGGCCTGGAGATGGCGAACAACGAGCCGAGCCAGTATCCGTACGACGAAGGGCTGTGGGATCAACTGTTGGCTCGGTTCATGCCGCGCCGTCCGATCTGGGGGTTCGGCAACGACGACATGCACGAGATGAAAGCGCCCCGCCAGGCGTTTACGGTCTTCTTTCTCGACAAGCTCACCGAATCGAGTGTGCGTAAGGCCATGGAATCCGGCCGATTCTGCATCTGCACATCCACGAAGAGGGTCGATTACGGCAACCAGCCTGCGGCCGTGTCGGTCTTTCCCAAGCTGGCGGCGGTCGAGGTAGACGAGACCGCGGGCACGATCCGCTTGGAGGTGGCCGACTGCGATCAGGTGCGTTGGATCTCAGCGCCCGAGACGCTCGATCCGGTCGCGGACTACAAGACCAGCGATCGCCCCTGGCAACAGGGGCGCGTTGTGCACGTCGGCAACACCCTCCACTACCGTCAGGCCGCCGGGATCCACAACTACGTCAGGGCTGAACTCTCACGTACCGAAGGCGAAGATACGCATCGGACTCTCACCAATCCCTTTGGCATCGGTGGGGTTTGAGACACAGGTAACCGTTCACAGCCCGGAAAGCAGCGAGGGAGTGGGTTGGCCGGCAAGGTGAGCTTGGACGGTAGTGGTTAGGTATTCGAAGGCATTGCGATGCTGTCGACGACAGGTTTCGATTACCGTGAGCATGGTCTCCACGAAACGACTGCCGTCCGCGCTTGTGTACCGAACGAGAGTTTGCGCCCAAATGACTGCGTGACACAAGGCACGCTCGCCAGCATTGTTGGTCGGTTCGATCCCATCGCAGCGAACGAACGTCCACAGCCAGTCGCGATGATCGTACAATTCCTGGCACATGCCCACCAGCGACTTGTTGCCGCTTTGGACACCGCGCAGCAGCAGTCGCTCCACTTCGCGGCGTACCGGAGCCATGCGACGGACGAAAGCAGCGCGACTGATTTTGCCGTCGCGATAGTTCCCCCAGTGCTCGAACAGCTTACAAGTCATCCTTCGCAGATCGTACCCCAGACGCTTGGCTTGGTTATCGGGGCGGTCGATCAATGCTTGGAAATCACGTTTCAAATGAGCCCAGCACCATTGGATGCGGCCAACACGCCAGTACATCTTGGCCCGGTCGCAGGTCACAATCCCGTCAAAGGCATCCGTCAGCAAGTCATCGACTGCCGTTGCTGCACGAGTGGTACGTACCGCAAACATTGTGAACAGCCCGGCCACGAACGTCCAAAGCCAGACCTTGCCGTTTGCTTCTTCGGTCGCCGTTTCGTCGGCGTTGATCTGCCTTTCCGTGGGCAGTCTGGCCACCAGTTCCTCGTAGGCGGGTCGCGCGGCGGCCGTCACCTGCTTCTGGATCTTGACCGTCAGCGCCGCCGAGCACGGTTGACCAAGCAGCGTCTCCAGGAACACTGCCGTACGCCGCTTGCTCTGGCGATAGTAGGCCACAAGCAGCGCGGTGAACGCCATCAGCCGCGGACCCGACTGGCCCTGCGGCACGCCAGAGGGCAACTGGGCACAGGTGGTTTACCACACTCCTTGCATTCCAACCGATGCAACTGGTACTCCGTCACCTGCGGCCGGATCTCCGGCAATTCCCAGACCTGGTGCCGCAACGGCTCAGGGTCGCTACCCGAGAGCTTGGCGACACAGCGGCGGCACTCACTCGGCTTCAGCGGTTGCACTTCGTTGCACTATTCGCTCGGAATCAGCGGTCGCTCGTGCTTGGGATGGCCGGGCTGGCCGCCGCGTTTCTTCTTCGACTTCCCTTTTTTCCGCGGTGGTTTGGCATGTGGGTGTTGCGAACTCGGTGGCAACGACGAGTTCTGTGGGCTCAAGCCCACGCGTCGTTCCAGTTCGCCAATGCGCGCCAGCAATCCCTGAACAAATTCCCGAACCGCCGGCGTCATCTCGGCGTCGAGTTCCGACGGGATTGCAGTCGAAGGCGGCTTGGCGGAAGACATAGCCTATGTCGTCGCACAGAACGCCGTTCGTGTCCAGATCAGTTTTCACCGAAAACCGGCCCCAGGCTGTGAACGGTTACCCTGAACCGGGCGTGAGGTGACACTCGTGTCACCCAGCCGTTCCGGCAACTTGGGAACCGACGATTCGGGCGATGCACTTTGCGGAATCGACCAACGCTGTAACAGGGCTGCGAAACACCCGATACCTCCCACCACGCCGTGACTGCGAACATGGACTCGGCGCGGACTGCCCGAACCAGATCGCCGCACAAAATCGGAGTCCGGTAGCCCCGGCGTGTCGTGCACGGCCACCGGATCCGCTCTGTGAATCCGGTAACGACCACCTCTCCGAAACGCTCGCAGTAGAGCGTGTCGCCAACCCGTACGCGCAGTGGCCGATACGGACCGGCGATCAGAACATCATCGGCTGGTGGACGCGGCATGGTTTTCTCCGAGACGAAGTGGTATCGTCACTGCCCCGAGAACTCCCTCGCCATCTGCTGCGCGGCCTCCCGTTTCTCGTCGGCTTGGCGAACCTTCTCGGGGTTCCGCTCACGCGCCCCCTGTACCAGCAACCACCGGCCGTCTTCCCGGCACTTGGCGTATTTGATCACCTTTGCCAACCCCTCGCGGTTCGCGTTCGACTGGGTGATGACCGACTCAATCCGCTTTCGGCACTCCGTCCAGGGCGGCAAGACTTTGCGTTCGATCGTATCGACGAACTCGGCATCGGAAAGCGAGCCTTCTCGCATCCCGCGTATCAGCCGAGTCTCAATCTCGCCCGCCCCGCGCTCGACCATCAGGAAACGCCGCAGTTCCCCCTCGCCGTCCAACGCCGGCCCCGGGCAGTTCGTCGCCTTCTGGTGGGAGCCGCTCGCCACCAACGTGGCCTGGGCGGACGACACGAGCGGATCAGCAGCCGGCCAGTGCGACAGCCGGGTGTGGCTCGACCGAGTACAGCTTCATGTTCCCGGCTTCGACGTCGGGGGCCAAGACCTCGGCGAGCATGTCCTGATTTGGGATTGAGGGAGCGGCCGGGTCTGGGCGGCACCGCGGGACGATGGGCTGGCGTTCCTGGGGCGACTGGGGCGGGAGAGGCAGTAGAGGCTAACGGGGCTGGCGTTCGAGAGCCGTTGTCTGCGGTTCTGGCGATTCCCGATAGCCATTTGGCAAGGCGAGGAAATCCCGCCTGTCCTCTTGATTGACCGGATTCGCCCAGTTAGGCTGAGCCTGTGGCGAGAATTGATTTTCCGATCACTCAAACCCGTCGATCGCATCGAACATATTTGCATTTCAGGGAGTCCATTTTGAACGTGAAGAAGGTCGTTTGGGCGGTGGCTTTGTCCGGCGCGTTGTGCGGATGCCTTTCGGGTGAAGCAGACGCGTTCGAAAAGAACGTCGCTTCGGGCATGAAGACGCCCGAAACCTCGAAACATTTCCGCAAGTACACGGATCTCGTTTCGGGCGCCGTTTCGTATATCCTCGAAACGCGGATTGCGGAAAACCAGCAGAGCTTCTACTTCACGCACAACTCGATGACGGACGACGGGCGGTTCCTTCTCTTTTCGCAGTCCGGCGGCAAGTTCGGCGAAAAGCGCATCCTCGGCATGGTCGATTTCGTGAAGGACGAAGTGTTCTCGCTCGACACGCCCGGCTGGATGCCCTTCATCGACCAGGCGACGGACCGCATGTACAGCGTGAACGACCGCGGCTTTTTCTACCGCGATCTCAAGGCCGATCCGATGAAGGACGTTGTTTTGTGCGCGATTCCAGAGCCGCTCAAGGCCGAGGGGAAGACGATCTTCCGTTACTGCACCCACCTTACGCTCACGCCCGATCGGAAGAAGGCCTTCCTCGATCTCCGCATCGACGACAGGTTCGTGCAGGGCGTCGTGGATCTCGAGAAGGGCACGTGGGAGAAATGGAACGAAGAGACGTTTCACATCAACCATGGTCAGCTCAATCCCGTCAACGGCGATCTCGCGCTATGCGCCTACGAAGGCGTGCCCTGGACGGACACGAAAGGCGTCAAGCATGAGGGGCTCGTCCTCGAGAACGGCGTCTATCCGCGTCTCCAGTTGATTTCCAAAGGCAAGCGGCAGATGATTCCCGCGAAGGCCAAGAACACCGCGTCGCACGAGAAATGGACGGCGGACGGTAAGGGTTTCTACTGGTGTGGCCGGGGCGTGTGGTATCACGATCTCGCGACGGGCGAGCAGACGAATCTCGTGCCGTTCCGGGCGTCGCACGCCACGATGTCGGCGGACCGCCGTTACGTCACGTTCGACCAGAGCGGCGGCAAACGCGGATACCGCGGCCAGCCGTGGAAGGTCGCTTTCTGGGATCTCGTTCTCAACAAAGGCGTGTGGATGTTCTCGGATCTCCCGGCCTACAATACGCCGGAGAATCCGTCGAAACTCCATCCCGATCCGCACCCCCAGTTCGTTTGCCGGGACCGCTACATCGTTTCCACCGTCAGCCACGGCGACGGACGCATGGATGTCGCGGTGACACCCGTCGCGCCGCTCGCCGCCCTCACGGCGGAGAAAGACGCCTCCGCACTTCTGCCGCAACGTTTGTCCGATTTGTGATACAATACCGCTCCCGATGAACCCGAAGATCAAAGTCAAGCAGGTCGGCGCCACCGGTTACGGCCGGATCGGCATCGTCGATCTCCTCCCCCGCCATGAAAATGACCAGCCTCGCTCTCGCCCTCATTCTGCATTCCGTGTTCAGCATGCTCAATTCCGTTGCAGCGGCCGAAACGGTCGTGGTGACGCCGGAGATTACCGACGAAGCCCTCGTGAACCCCGGCATGGGCTGGGTGTATTATCACTACTCGAACCGTCTCTGGGCCTACGGCTCGCGCACGGCGCCCGGCGACACGCTCGACTGGTTCCCGGGCGTCTCCACGATCTACCTGCGCGTTCTTTGGAGCGATCTCGAACCCGAAGAGGGCGTCTACCGCTGGGACATCTTCGATTCTGTGACCCAGCCGTGGATCGACCAAGGCAAGAAGATCGCAATCCGCGTCATTTGCTGCAACCAGACGGAGAACGCCTCGCCGGACTGGGTACGCGCGGCCGGTGCGAAGGGCATTTGGTTCCGGTACAAGAAGCACGGCGTTCCCGCCGATTTCCCGCTCCGGTGGGAACCCGTGTATGACGATCCCGTGTTCCTCGAGAAGTTCTCGAACTTTCTCAAGGCGTTCGCCGCGCGCTACGACGGGGATCCTTCCGTCGCGTTCGTCGACATCGGCTCGTTTGGCATGTACGGCGAGGGCCACACGGGCGACACGAGCAAGCTCTCCAAAGAGGAGACGGACCGCATCACGCGTCTTCACATCGATCTTTGGAGGAAGCACCTCCCGCGCACGTACCTCGTGATTTCGGACGACGTGGCCGGCGCGGGCGATCCCGCGCCGGACGCGCCGACGATGAAGTACGCGCGAGAGAACGGCGTGGGGTTCCGCGACGATTCGATTTTCTGCTTTAAACCGGAGAAGTCGCAGGTACGTCCCGCCGGCTCATGGATGCATGATGGCTGGGCGCGGCTTTTCGCGCCCACCTTACCGGTGGTGGTGGAAACTGGGCACTACTGTGCGTGCGACGCGGACGGCAAATGGGTTCCCGAGCGCTACCTTGAATGCGTGGAAGCGTATCAGGCTTCCTACATGTCGATCCACGATTATCCCGATCTTCATCTGAAGCTTTGCAGAAAGGAAATCGACCAAATCAACAAGCGTCTCGGTTACCGCTTCGAACTCAGGAAGGTGGAGTATCCGCATACGGTGAAGACGGCCGAGCCGGTGAAGATCGTCTCCACGTGGGTGAACGTGGGCGTCGCGTGGTGCTGCCGCGGGGCGTCGCTCACGTGGAACCTCGTGAACGAAAAAGGCACGGTCTGCTGGTCCGTTACCGATCCCGCGTTCGATTTCAAGCGGCTCGATCCCACCCTCGGCGGCGAGGAAAAGCCCGTCACCGTGAAATCGACGTGCCGCTTCGGCTTCACGAAGAAGAATCCCGATCCAGACAACTGTCTCACCTGGGCCCGCAAAACGGGACGCGATCCGGGCGAATACATCGTGATGCTCAAGCCGGGCAAGTACACGCTCGCCGTGTCGGTGGGCTCCAAGCAGGGCTCGCCCGAAATCGCCCTCCCACTCAAGAGCGGCCATCTCCGCCGATACCCCGTCGGGTCCATGACGGTGGCGGAGTGAAACCACTCGCCAACATGGCCGGCCAGCTCCGACGATCCGCTCACGGACGGTTGATTCGCTTCACACCGGTTCACAACGCCGTCAATTTCAGCAGATCGGCCGCCCTCAGTGAACGGTAGGTGGTGACCGTTCTCCGTTGTATTATCCCTCTCCGTCTCCTTTCCCGTCCTCCTTCAGCGAGCCACTTCCTTGGTGTCCTTCGTCGGCGCGCAGATCCGAGCCGTCTCCCTCTGCTTCGCATTGACAACTGATTGCCGATCGCTAACATGGTCATTGGGCAATTGTGCCGCGAGTGGTCGCTCAGCATTGCTTGCCCTCTGGTGGTTTTTGTCGCCCATCCACCCCTGCACCTTTGCCACAGATGGGAAAGCCCATGCCGGGTTCGTCAATGCACCATTTTATGCACGGAACCCGCGGCCTCTTGCTGGAGTTGGCCGACAAGCTGGGGGAGTTCTTCGACATACAGTTGACGAAGCCGAAGCGGCCGAAAGCAGAGACGAGATGAAGATGTTCACGCAGCCGATCAAGTGGTACGGTGGCAAGCACTATCTGGCCGACTGGATCATCAGCCTGATGCCGCCACACCTCCACTACGTTGAACCGTTTTTCGGCGGCGGTTCCGTCTTGCTGCGGAAGCCGGTGGAGCTCGTGGACGGCCACAGCGAGGTGGTCAACGACATCGACGGCGAGCTGACGACGTTCTGGCGGGTTCTCCAGGGCGAGGAAACCTTTGCACGTTTCGCCCGCATCATCGACGCGATGCCATTCTCCCAAGTTGAATTTGACGCCGCGCGCGAGCATCCGAGCGACCACAGCGACGATGTTGACCGGGCCGTGGCGTTCTTTGTTCGAGCCCGGCAGTCACGAGAGGGGAAGCTGACGGACTTCGCCACCGTCACCCGTAATCGGCTGCGCCGCAGAATGAATGAGCAGGTGTCGGCATGGTTGACGGCTGTGGAAGGACTGCCGGCAGTTCACCAGCGGCTGCGGAGAGTACTGATTCTTTCTGGCGATGCGGTTCGGGTGATTGGACAGCAGGACGGGCCACAGACCCTTTTTTACCTGGACCCACCGTACATGCACCAGACGCGGGTATCGACCGGCGACTACCGCCACGAAATGACGGAGGCCGGCCATATGGCGTTGCTGGATGCCCTGGCGACGATCCAAGGCAAGTTTCTGCTGTCCGGCTACCGCTCGTCTCTATACAGCAGCTGCGCCCAGCGGCACGGCTGGCGATGCGAAGTGAACCGGATCGACATCAAAGCGAGTGCCGCGAAGCAGAAAGACACGCGGACGGAGTGCGTGTGGCGGAATTTCTGATTGAAGCAAGAGCGGTTGTCGCCGTCCGGCAGCGGCCTTTTTCGTTCGCACGATTGAGTTCCGAAAGAACATCGTGTCAGATAGTGCAACAGCCTGCTAATTGCCCCGACGCTACAGATCCAGCCATGTTCATTCGCAAGGAAAAGACCAGAGAAGGCACGACGTACAGCCTCGTTCGCTCCGTTCGTACCCCAGCCGGCCCGCGGGATGAGGTCGTTGTCTGTTTGGGATGCAGCCCGACGGTGCCCAGGGCGCTTGCCCTTGAGATCATCCTGGCCGAACACGACTACCAGGTTCTTCAGGGGTGGCGAGTGACGCATCGGGATTCACCAAGCGAGATCCGCCGGATGGAGCGACGGCAGGCCAGGTCCGAGGCGAGCATCGCCGAGCTGGCTGAAGCGTTGAAGCTCACCCGAGGCACAAGGCTCGAAGTTGCCGCCCTGCTGCCGGCAGAACGAAAGCGGCACAATGAAGCCCTCGCACGCGACGGGCTCGAGTATCTGCCGGACCGCGAAGGCTTGGAGTACACGCAACGACTCTTGGACACGCTGCCGGAATAGGGCGAGTCCGCGCGCTGGCCAGTAAGCGCAAAACGGTAATCTACCGGTTTGGCTCCTGGTCGCGCTCTCGAATACCGCGATTTCCCAAGGATTCGTGAAAGGTTGTCAGAACCGACCACTTTAAGGGACGAGATCACCGGATCCCTCCGCCGCCTCTGCGACCGGACACCCGCCGCCGATTTTGGCCCGCTGGCCCTGAAAGCCTGCCGGCAAACCATGCTCGACGCAGGGAACCTCTCCCGCCGGACGATCAACGATCGGACGGAACGCATCTGCGCCTGTTCAAGTCGGCGGCCGCTGACGAGCTTCTGTCGGTCACCCTATCAGGCCCTCTCCCTGGCCGGACTACGGAAAGGCTGCACCGAGGCCAAGGACCGCCCGCCGGTCGAACCCGTGGCTGACGAGGTGGTTGGCATCGCCCTGCCTTGCTGCCCGCAAGTCGCCTGTTTCCGCGGTAACCGTTCACGGGGCGGCCGGGGACTGGTCCATTTTTCGGCCCATTGATGTATTTTGGTGCAAAGAACGTTGGCCGAAAACATGGACCTGTCCCCCTCTCTTCCGCCCCGTGAACGGTTACGTTTCCGCGCGACAGACCCGCGTCAGACCATAGATAGCTAACAAGTTGTTACAGCGACCGATCGACCACGACGAACGCCTGAGCGATCTCGCGCGGAACCTCGACGGGCGCGCCCGAGCAGTAATCGACGAAAGCCCACTTGGTTTCGGCTCGGGCCACCAGTGCCTCGTCGGGCAGGCGGAGGATCTGATAGCGACGGACCGAGCTGACTTTTCGCATGGTTGCCACCCAGGTACGTACGATCAGGCGGTCGCCGGCGAGGGCTGGTGCAAGGTATTCGATCCAGTGCGATCGCACCACCCATCCCTGCCCCAACTCGCGATATCGCGCCGGTGGCCATCCCTGTTCGGCGGAATGGGCCACGGCCGCTGATTGCATCCAAGTCGGGTAGACCGTATTGCTGGCGTGCTCCAAATCGTCGATCTCGCTCGCCTGCACGGTAAGAAGGTGGTCGAAGACGGCAGTCATGGCGAAATGATACCTACCAGCTTCAGGCCGTTGAAGATTTTGACTGCGGCAACAAAATCTCGGCTGTTCTGCCTCGTCAATCGACTTGCCCTACACCCCACTAACGGACGGGGCTGTTTATTCACGCAAGTTCTCCGAAGTGGTCGTCAGATCATCCCCGTATCCCGCATCGTCGCCAGCACCTGCCGAGCCTTCTGGGCATTGCCGGCCGACGCGACCAACTGCTGCCAACCCTCGTAGGCCTGCCGCAACTCGGCCGGGTCGATCTTCTCGAGAAAGACCAGCACCTCCTCAGCGTAATCTGCCTTTCCGCCGCACAGATTCAGAAATCGCTCGGCCATCTGGTACCGCTCCAGCGTGGGCGGGCCTGTCACGCGGCGTTTGGGTCGCCTGGGCTTCGCGGCTCTCGTCCGCTGACGCTGGACGCCAATCTCCTCGCGGGCCCAGTCCCGCTGCTGGTAAACACGGGTGGAGGACAGACCGTTTTCGGCTTCTTCGTTCAATTCCGGATGCAACTCGACGATTTTCGCCCGTACGTCCCCGACCGAAGCGTCCGGGTCTCGGAGGGCGACGAGTGCCTCTCGGACGGCCTCTGTGAGTGCGCTGATTTTGCCCATATCACCTCCTTCTTCGAGACAGCCAGGATACAATGGCGGGTGGAAGAAAGGAAGTGGGTCCGGACTGTCGGCGACCGCCGCCCCAAACCACGCCGTATTCCTGAGTTACGTCCGAGCCTCTCGCCCGAGCTGAATCACGTAGAAGCCGACTTGGCGAAGAAGTCTCTTCGCGGCCGCCGACCACAATCGTGAATCGATCAAAGACGCTTGCTCGACAACCCGCGGCGCATCGACCACACTGCATGGGAAAGCAAAGGAGGTCAACGTGCCGTACAACAACCGCTTTCTCTCTCTGGCCCCATCCGCGCGAACCTGCCTGCTCGCCGTGACCCTGCTCGCTCGCCCCCTCATCGCCGCGCCGCCTGCGGCCTCGGACCACAATTCGATGCCCTCGGCAGTGCAACTCGTTGAACCGGCCGATTTCTACGTCGATGCCATTCACGGCGATGATCGCAATGACGGCCGCGTCGGTCGCCCATTCCGCACGATCCAGAAGGCAGTCGATGCGATGAAGTCGCCCGGATCGGTTTGCACCATCCGCGCAGGGGTGTACCGCGAAACCGTTCGCTTCCATCAGAGCGGCACTGCCGCGAAACCGCTTTGCTTTCAAGCCGAGCCGGGTGCCGTCCTCAGCGGCGCCGAGCCGATCGAAGCGTGGAAGTCCAGCGAAACGGATTCTGGTCCGGACAGCCCGCGAGCGACCGATCTCTACTATGCCGTCGTGGGCCAGAATTCACTCCGCAAAGGCGGAAAAATCGCCATTTTCATCGGGGGCCGCATCGCACCCGAAGCCCGCTGGCCCAACGACGGCGGCTCTTATCCATGGCCCACCTATGCCTACTGCTCCGACGCCGGCTACAACAAGGACGGCAAGAACGGATGGATTGCCGACGCCGACCTGCCCGACCGCCCCGACGACTATTGGAAAGGCTGCCGGCTCATTGTCCTGGCAGGCCACGGCTGGACGGGGCGCGACCTGCCAATCCTTCGCTAGGTTGCCGCCGAAAAGAAAATCGTCACCAACTTTGAGAACAACAAACCCGGCGCGCCGGGCAATGCCACCCTCCGTGGCCCCTTGCCGAAAAACGCCGCAGGCCGGGGCCCCTTCGAGGGCAATGAATATTTCCTCGCGGCCGACCCTGCGGACCTCTCCAATCCCGGGCTCTGGATCCAAAACGAATGCGACGCGCCGAACGAGTGGGCCTACCTCGGCGATAAAGCGGATTGGTCAGGAGGGCGTCTCTACGTTAAGACCGCGGGCGGTCCGCCGCAAAACGTCGAACTCCGTGTCCGCGACGTCGGCCTCGATTTCGGCGACACCCGGCACGTACAGGTCACTGGACTGCGGCTGGTCGGCTGCCGCCCCGTCTTCGGTGCCAAATCGAAGGGCATTCTGCTCGCGGGAATGCGGATGACCTACGTCGACCATCAGCGGGCGCCGGGCGGAGACGGCATCTTCATCGACGGCGACGACCACGTTATTCGCGACTGTGCAATCGAGTGGAGCGCGGGCAACCTGGTGACCTTCCGCTCGGGCAGTGGGCACCGATTCATCAACAACCTCGCCCGCGGTGCGAACTACTCCACCTACCGCGGTGGCCTGCTTCTCTGGCGAGGGGCCAAAAACGTGCTCGTCAGCCATTGCACGTTAAAGGACAGCGGCGCGATCAGGCAGAACTGCCTCAAGCCTATCGGGACCCGCTCCCTCTTGACGATGCGTAGACGCCTTGCCTACGATGGGCGTCTGTTCGGCGGTTCCTCGCGTCCCCCCGTTTTTTCCCCGGGAGTCTCCCATGCGACCTGCCCGCTACGCTGCGTTTGCCCTGATCGCGTGGTTCTGCCAGGCAACGGCCGTTTGCATTTCGGCGGAGGCCGAGGGCGACGCGTGGCGGTCCGTCTTCGACCGTCCCGAGGACTTGACACGGAGCGATGCCCCGCTGGTCTGCGTGCTCAACATCCAGCACCCCGAGATCATTCGCAAGCAGCTAACGGACAAGGGGGCCGACCTGTACTCGGGGAAGAGATTTCACGACCGGGTACAGACACTGGCGAACATCCGCTGCCTGCACCTGCACTTCACGGAAGTAGTAGGCGAAGACCTGGACCGCCCCAACGTCAAGGCGATCCTGATCGGCGGGCGGTCCAAGTTGCTCAAGCCCGACCGGGATCCGGAGTTCTTCCCGCTGATCCGCGAGAGCAACATCCCTATGATCGGCTTCTGCGGGGGAATGCAGTTGATCGGAAAGGCGTACTCGGCCAAAGTCACCTCGATACGCAAGCTTCGCGAGGGCGAGGCCGACCCAAACCCCAGGTATCATCCGGGCTTGTTCAAGGAATGGGGATTCTTGCCGGTCGAGATCACCCGCCGCGACCCGCTGTTCGACAAGTTGCCCGACGAGATCCTGGTCCGCGAGGCCCACGCTTTCCACCTGCCGGAGGCGCCGCCGGAGTTCGAGGTCTTGGCCGCCACGGCTGAATGTCCCGTGCAGGCGTTCAAGCATCGGCGGCGACTGCTCTATGGCACCCAGTTTCATCCGGAGGCCTACGACGACGACCACCCCCAGGGGCGCGTCATCCTGGAGAATTTTCTCCGCCTGGCGGGGATCAGGCCGGCCGGGCCGCGCGATTCGATCGGCTCGGCATCCCGCGGGATGAAACGGTGCGAGAGTATTGAGAGTGGTAGAGTGGTGGAGATCTCTCATTGATGACGACCAGGGCAAACGAACGGCACGTCGGGAGGGGAACGATGCAACGACGAGACTTCTGCAAAGCCGGCGCCACGGCCGTAGCGGCAAGCATGATCGGTTCCGGTGCCCAGGAGACGATGGGGATGATGGCATCGCCACCAGCGGCGGTGACGGCAAGCCCTGCAGTCCTTGTCGACTACTCAAGCCATGATCACCGCCGCCGGCTGGAGAATGTAGGGCAGTGCCAGCGACACATCCGCACCTGTTTGCGGAAGCACTTGATCACCAGCTACCTGCCGGGCCAGTGCGTCTACAATCTGGGCGAATATCCCTGCCTGAAGCCTTGGAACCCGGACGAATGGGACGAAGCGGAACTTGACCGGCTACGCGACCACGGCATCCGATTGGTCCACCTGCACGAGGAATGGAACGACTCCCAGCGGCTCTTCGGCAGCCACAAGCTGGCCCCCCTGAATCCGGCCGGGTTTCGCCGTTTCGTCGACATGGTGCACCGTCGCGGCATGCGGCTGATCGTCTATTGCTCCAGCGGATACTTCGAGCGAAACGATCCCGACTTCCGGCCCGAGTGGACTCAATCCGGCGATCGTCCGCTGGTGGAGATCTACTTCCGCTATGCGCACTGCTCGCCGGCCAGTCCCGGCTGGCGGGCGTACTTCCTTACGCACCTGGTCCGCATCCTCGACGAATATGGCGTGGATGGCGTCTACAACGACCTGGGTTATCGCCAGCCGCCTGCCCTTTCGAGCGAGCCTTCAGGCGACCAGGTGCTGGCGTTTGAGGAGAGCCCCGCCAGCGACGGCGCCTTGGCCGACCTTCTGGCACTGATCTACGCCGAAGTGCATCGTCGCGGCGGCGTGGTCAAGATCCATCGCGGTGGGACTCGTTGTCCGAATACCGACCTGAAGATCTACGACTACCTCTGGGTCGGCGAAGGGGCGAAGGAAGGTGACAAGCTCCGCGAGGAGGTCAAGAATCATCCGCCGTTCGTCGTTCCCTGCCTGGATATGAGCCGCGCAACCATTGCCGACGAGGAAGAACTCTATCTGCACGCCATTGCTTACATGCAGTTTCCGGTGCTCCTGGCTGGCCGGCCATTTACCGGCCAGCGGGCAATGATTCCGGGCATCGAGTACCCGCCGGAGGAGAAATGCTTCTGGACACGGCACTGCCGTGCGATTTGGAGGCATTATCAGGCGCACCCGAACGGCCCTCACAGTTACGGCTGGTGGGACTCCGTGCCCGGACGTCCCGCGGCCCGGCCCACGCACGCCCGGTGGCTACGGCAGTATCGGCCCATCGTCGAGGAGGGCACCTGGGCGTGGATCGAGATCGGCGATTCGGATTTCTTCAGACAGCCGCTCCCCGAGGGCGTGGTCGCTTCGGCGTTCGCCAACCGCGAGTTGTACCTGGTGCTGGCCAATTACGGATTGGCCGCCGTGGCCGTGGAAACTTGCGACAAGTATGTCCCGGCCGACAACCCTTCCGGCGAGGCCCGCGACCGCTGGGACGTCAAGGGCCGCTCCCTCCGCATTCTGCGGCGGACTTCTCGCAAGGAAGCTTGACGTCCGGGTATTCTTCCACCCCCTCCCCAAGCGACAGAGTAGAGACCAGGAACGTCAACACGCCACCCAGCCCGCTCGTCTCGAATCGGCCGTGCCCTTCGGACTCCGAATCAGAAACCCAGCCCACGAGAGCAACCATGAAACCGCACCTCCGCCATCCCCTCCTGGCGATTGTTGTCACGGCGATATGCCTTGCCGGCCTCACTGGCACCGCCTTAACCACCGCCGGCGCGGAGCCGATCCGATTCTATGTGGCCGCCGTCGGCAACGACACATGGTCGGGTACGCTTCCTGAGCCGAACACCGCCAACACCGACGGTCCATTTGCTACGCTCGGGCGTGCCCGCGACGCCATCCGCGAACTCAAGAAGGCTGCCCCGCTACAGCAAGCAGTGACGGTCACGGTGCACGGCGGAACTTACGTTCTTGCAGAGACATTTCAGCTTGACGCCACCGATTCCGGCGGTGAAGATGCGGTGATCACCTACGCCGCTGCTCGGGGCAGCCAAGTCCGAATCTGCGGCGGACGCCCCGTGCCGCCCGAAGCCTTTTCGCCTGTCGCCGACACACGGGTTCTGGCGAATCTCGACGCGGCCGCCCGTGGTCAAGTCGTCCATGCGGACCTGAAGGCCCTCGGTATCACGCAGCTCGGCGAGTTCCCCGTTCGCTACCGCGGCGCCCCGACCGTCCCCGAACTGTTCTTCAACGACCGGCGGATGACGCTGGCCCGCTGGCCGAACGACGGCTGGACGACGGTCGCCAAGATCATCGAGTCGGGTTCCAACCCGCGGATTGGCGACCACTCGGGCCGTCCCGGGACGTTCGAGTACCAGGGCGATCGGCCGGCTCGCTGGAATGTCGATTCGGGCGTGTGGCTTCACGGCTACTGGTGCTTCGACTGGTACGACGAGGTGATCCGGGTTCAGGCGATCGACCGCCAGCAACACCGCATCACGCTGGCCGAACCGCACTACTACAGTCTCAAGCAGGGCAATCCGTCGCCCCGCAGGTACTGCGCCATCAACCTGCTGGAAGAGCTCGACAGCCCGGGCGAGTACTTTATCGACCGCCAGTCTGGACGTCTCTACTTCTGGCCGCCCGCCGCGCTTTCCGGCGCGCGAGTCGTGCTCTCCACGCTCAACGCCCCGCTCGTAGCGCTGGATGGCTGCGAAAACGTCGTGTTCCGGGATTTCACCCTCGAGGCTGGCTTGGCCGACGGCATCGCGGTCAACGGCGGCAACGCCATCCGCATTCAGGCATGCAAGGTCCGCAACGTCCGCCAGATGGGGATCCGGGTGACCGGCGGGACCGGCCATCGCATCGAGGCCTGCGATATCCACGACACAGGCACCGGCGGGCTGCTGCTCGAAGGGGGCGACCGGAAGACGCTGACTCCCGCTGGGCACGAAGCGGTGAATAACCACATCTGGGATTTTTCGCGGCACCAGTTCACCTCGGCTTATGGGATGATTCTCGGGGGTGTCGGCAACCGAGCCGCGCACAACCTGGTCCACGACGCCCCGCATCAGGCCATCGGCATCCAGGGCAACGACCACGTCTTCGAGTACAACGAGGTCCACCACGTCTGCACCGAGACCGACGATTGCGGCGCGCTGTACAAGGGCCGCAATCCCTCGTGCCGCGGCAACGTGATCCGCTACAACTATTGGCACCACATCGGCAGTCCCATGGGGCACGGCAACGCCGCCGTCTACTTCGACGACGGCGACGGCGGCGACACTGTTTTCGGAAACGTCTTCTTCCGCTGCGGGGATCCCGGCAAGGGCTCGTTCGGAACCGTCTTTTCGCACGGCGGGCACGACAACGTTGCCGAGAACAACATCTTCATCGAGTGCCGCCGCGCGCTGGGCTCGGCCCCCTGGAACGACAAACGCTGGAAAGATTACCTCGCCGCGGACCTCTGGCAGACACGCCTACTGAAGGAGGTCGACATCACCAAGCCGCCCTACACGATCCGCTACCCGGAGCTTGCCGGATTCATGCAACCGCAGGCCCGGCAGCCTCGCGTCAATCGGGCCGCGAGGAACCTATTTGTCGACTGTGAGATGACCAGCAGTGGAAACTGGCACTGGGAGCCGGAGGAGAATTGGATCACCGAGCAGGATCCGGGCTTCGTCGACGCCGCCCACGGCGATTTCCGCCTCCGCCCCGATGCCGCGGTCTTTGAAAAACTCCCGGGGTTTCAGCCGATCCCCTTCGACAAGATGGGCCTCTTCGTCAATGAAATTCGTCCGGACGTACCCGTAGACGCCTGGGTCGATGAGTGAATGGGCACTCTGCGGCAGTTTTCCACCGGACGGCAGCCAAGGGCGTCGGGCTGCTCAAGTGGCAGAGGAGCGAGAGCAGGAAAACCGTTCACCAGCATCGATCAGACGGAGATCTCACGATGACTCGAAACCTCTTATCGACGGCGTGTTTCCTATTCCTCGCCGGTCTTGGTAACGTCATTGCCGCGGAGCCGGCAGCGACCGACCCGCGCGCCGTTCCCGGCGCCCCTGGGCCACTCGCGTCTGCCGTGCCTCCATCGGCTATCGTGGTCACGGGGACCAACACGCTGGGCGATGCGGCACGGATCAACGCGGCCATTGCGGCCAGCCCCGAGGGCGCGGAAATCGTGATCCGGGGAACCTGCCTGATCGACGAACCGATTCGGCTCCGCGGCAACCGCTCCTACCGGGGCGAAAGCCGCACGGGAACCGTTCTCAAACAGGCCGATGGCGCCAACCTGGTTGCGCTCATGGCCTCGTCAGTCTTCCTCGACAACAAGGCCTGGACCGGTACCCCGGTTGCGATTCGCCACCTGCAACTCGACGGCAACCGCAAGGGCAATCCCGAAAGCGCGACCGCGGGAATCGTCCTGCGATCGTGGCTGAGCGTGGTCGAAGACGTTCACATACGGAACATGGGCAGCGACGGCCTGCGCTTGACCAACCTCAGCGTCGATGAAACGGGACTCGAGACGACCCAGGTCAATGGCCGCATCGCCAACTGTTTCATCGAGCGTTCCGGCCGGCACGGGATCTTCGTCCAGGACACGCAAAATGCCGTCACCGACTGGATCCTGAGCGACTGCTGGATTGCCTCGTCCGGGGCCGACGGGATTCATCTGGACAACGCAGCGGGGTGGTTCGTCCATCGCAACCATATCTACGGCGTTCCGCAGAACGCGATCTTCGCCCGCCGGCTGTATGCCACGTCCATTGCCGACAATTACATCGAGGGGTTCGGCGAGAGCGAGCAGCGCGGCGTATGGCACGGGATCTATGTCACCTTGCAGGGCGGGCCCGGATCGACGATCACGAACAACCGTATCTTCAACTTCCGCGGCGAAAGCCAGGAGGAATCCCAGTATCGCTATCTGGCAGTCACGGTGAATTACGGCACCGCCACGGCCGTCGTCGCAAACAACGTCATCTGTGGCGGCGGTACGTCACGCGGAACGGCCCTGCACTACAGCGCCCGTGGCGATCGGAAACTGTTGGTAACGAGCACCGGGAACACTGCCGTAGATGTTGCGGAATCCCGCGTGGTCGAAGGAAACGCGGTCTTGCGGCCCGGCTTGTAGCCGAGACGGGTTAGTCGATGCGGCTTCCTCGACTGGGCCGGGCGGCAGGGACGACGCCACGGAACGCGACCGTCAAGGCGAGCAGGGCGAGTCGTGTCATCGATGCGATTCCTTAAAGTCGTAGGGCATGGTCCGAGCGATGAGCCACTTCTCATTTCCAGGGGTTCCACTGCGTGGCGTGCAGCATCCTGGCCGTCCCGGTTGCCGGATCGAACGACACCGGCAGCCATAACTGGCAGGATTCGTCGATCGGCACCCGCTCTCCCTTGGGCCCGCGGAACCACTGGTCACACATAGCGAAGTGTCCCGTACCAGTAGAAGGTCTTGCCGAAACGTGAGATCCCGCCGTCATGGCAGGAAATCGGGTTGCCGGCAGTGTCGCTCCAGGCGGAGTAATTGTGGATCGGGGTGGCGGCGTAGCAGAGGTTCGCGGCCGCGAGCGCAACCCCCGGAAATATCAAACAGATCATGGCACGGGCTCCTGCGAGTAAATCGTGGATCATGCTCGTCCAGCCTAACGGGGACGCCACCGTCTGTCCACGGCCGCGCAGCCGTGTTATCCTGTCCTCACCGGGAGGCGATGATAGCAATGCTGACATGCGCACCGGCGGCCGCAGGCAGCCCTTGACCGAGGCGAGACTCTACCGTCTCTCCGACAACATCGGCGAGATCAGAGGTCTTGGTCCTGAAATGCCCGAGAAGGTCGAGGAACTTCCGTCGAAGTGCGATACATGGAACGTCACGTTGTCGCCGCCGCTTTGGGGCGGCGGCAGGAGGGACAATGGCGCCTAGCCCGGCTCGCCTGAGGAGAAACCGCGAATGAAACACTGGACCATCCTCGGCATCGTGCCGCCGCTGCTGGCTCCGCTGGCCGCCCCGCAAGCCGGCGAGACGTCGCAGTCTTCGGCAAGACCCAACATCGTCATCCTCCTCGCTGACGACTTCGGCGTAGGAGACATCCAGGCTCACTACCCGGAGAACAAAGTCCCGACGCCGCACCTGGATCGTCTGGTCCACCAAGGACGGAGCTTCACCGATGCTCACAGTTCGTCGGCCGTCTGTTCTCCCACACGGTACGGCCTGCTGACGGGCCGCTACAACTGGCGGACGCGGCTCCAGGAATGGGTTATTGCGGCGTACGAACCGCCGCTGATCGATGAAGATCGGCCGACGTTGCCCGGGTTCCTCCAGCAGCACGGCTACCATACGGCGTGCATCGGCAAATGGCACCTCGGCTGGGAGTGGCCGGGGCCGCAGCGCAGTCAGATGACGGAGAAACACAACGGGCAGGCGTCTCTTGAGTGGGATTTTTCCAAGCCGATCGCCGGCGGCCCAACCGATCGTGGCTTCGACTACTACTTCGGCGTCGACCTGCCGAACCTCCCGCCGTTTACGTACATTGAGAACGATCGCATCGCGACGCTTCCAACCGAGAAGTTTGCCCCAGACCCGAGCGACGGCGTCGTCCTGCCCACAGCCTTCGCCGGTGCGCCCGCCGCTCCGGACTGGCAGATGCAGGACATCCTGCCCGAGATCACGCGGCGGGCCGTGCGGTATGTCCAAGAACGGGCGAAGGAAGAGCAGCCGTTCTTTCTCTACTTCGCCCTCACCTCGCCGCATGAGCCGATCGTGCCGTCGAAGGATTTCCAGGGCAAGAGCGGCATCGCCCCGATCGCGGACTTTGTGATGGAAACCGACTGGTCCGTGGGACAGGTCGTCAAGGCGATCGACGACGCCGGCCTTGCTGAGCACACGCTCATCGTCTTCACCGCCGATAACGGCCACTCGCACTACACCGGCTGGCAGCAACTTGTCGCCGCGGGGCACCAGCCGAGCGGTCCGTATCGCGGGCATAAGGGTGACATCTGGGAGGGCGGCCATCGCGTGCCCTGGTCATCCGCGGGCCGAGACGCGGCGCGGCCGGAACCACCAGCGCGCAGATGGTCTGCCTCACCGATCTGTTCTCCACATGCGCGGAGATCGTCGAGGCGGAACCGCCTGCCGGCGGCGCTGAGGACAGCCTGAGTTTTCTGCCGGCGATACTGGGCAAGTCGGACGCGGAGGGCCGCACCACGCTGGTAAGCCACTCCAACTTCGGCGAGTTCGCCTACCGAGACGGTCCCTGGAAACTCGTCTGGCGGTTGAGCAAGCCGAACCTGGAACAGTCACGCGGTAAACCGACCCTCCCCGAGTTGTACCGCCTCGACTCCGACGTCGGCGAGCAAACTGACTTGTCCCGAAAACACCCGGACGTCGTGGAGCGCATGACAAGAGACCTGAGAACGCTGATCGACCGCGGCACGAGCCACGACGGACAGATTGCCACCAACGACACCATCGTTCGGTTCGAAACGACGCAAGAGAAGAGATGGGCACCGGCACTGGCTGAGTCTGAGTGACGGCAGGTTCCGCATTGCATGTGCCCAGGGCCAGGATAGACGACACAGGAAATTGCCATGCCGACATCGCCCATGTCCGTGCATCGCGAGGCCACCGGTGCCGCCGCCAACACCCGGTGAACCTATATAGGAGGAGACGCTCGAATGGACCAACCATGGCGCCCGCTCGCCCGCCGGCAGTTCCTCAAGTCAATGTTCGCAGCTTGTGGGGGAGCATTGGCCTGCCCCGCGTTGACGAACTCCGCCGCCGACATCGCCCTCGAGCTCTCTGCGGAACACCACAAGGCGGTTGGCCGTCGTGGGAGCTGCGCCATCACGTGACCGATCTGGTGCGGAGTGTCCGGCAAATGCTCCTCGGGGTGGAGCGAAAGCGCGGGCGGCCTTTCTTGCTAGCTGCCAAGGTTCCGCAGAACCTCAAAGGCTGCCGCATCGATGGCTTCGATGTCGAAGTCTGGGTTGCCGAAAACCTGATCGACATTTTCACGCTCGGCTCGCGGTCGATGGAAGTCGACTTGGCCGCCTTCCGACGCATCACGGCCGGCCGGAACATCAAGCTGCAGCCGTGCTTTGACGACCATCATACGACCGACGGCTACCGCTATGCGCCGATCGAGCTGCTGCGGGGCGTGTTTGGCAACTGGTGGCAGCAAGGGGCCGACAGCGTATGCACGTTCAATTGGTCGAACGGCCCGCCGGAGACACAACACACGTTCGGCGACGATTACCTGCCTGGCCCCCGCTCGCATCAACAGGCTTATCAGGAAGTCGGCGCTGCCGACACGCTGCAGTTCAACGTCGAGCGCCGCGGCGGGTATCCCTGGGCCGAAGGATACTTCAATCGCAACGACGATGCGCCCCTTCCGGCGGATCTCGCCCGCGATGGCCAGCCCATCACGCTGCGGGTTCGCATCAGCGACGATCTACCCGAGTGCGCTAACCGAGTCGGCAGCGTGCTGTTGCGGACAGTATTGTTTGGGGCGAGCGACGACGAGGCCGCCGACCTATCAGCCTTTTGGGAACGCCACCATCTGTCCACGACCGCGCTGCCATGTTATCCTGCCCTCACCGGGAGGGCTTGCCGATGAAGTTCTACGAATATCGGACTCTGTGGGAAGAAACGCGGAACCAGCTCCAGCGGCACGTGACCGAGGAGATGTTCTACGCTGCTTCCCTCGCTGGCGGTGCCCGCGCGGGCAACGGGCTGGTTCTGGCCGAAGCCGCCTGGAAACGGCACCGCCGCCCGTACTATCAGCTTTACCCGGCAATCGTCCCCGCGCTGTTGCACCTGCGGCTGGACCTGGATGCCTGCTTGATCCGCACAGCCATGCCGGCGCTGGCGGTCCGCCTGCCGGCGGACAAGCCGATCGAGGAACTGCCCGGGGTGCAGACCGCGCTGATGTGCCAGGATGAGCCCGGCAGCGAACTGCGGCTGTGGGTGAACTTCATGCGGCCTACGGGGTTGGCCAACATGCATATCACGTTGGGGTGCGAGCCGGGCAAGACTCTTGAGCAATCCTTTCAGGAGTCGGCCGCCAACACCCAAAGCTACATCATGAGCGGCAATTTCTACTCGGACGAGTACCTGCCACTGGTCCAGAACTGCCTGCGGCTGTCTGCGATGCTCTGCCTGCTGGCCGACGACCCCGAGCTGATCACCCCCGACGTGCTGGCCGATGATCGGCGGAAGTACGAGGAAAGCGGCGACCGCAAGTACGTGGATCGGGCGCGCCGGCGGGGCAAGCTCGGATGGAACGTGGGCGAGCGCATCGAGGTGATGCCGCACTACCGCCGCCCACACCCGGCCCTCGTTTGGACCGGACAAGGCCGAGCGGTGCCTCGGATCGTGATGAGGAAGGGAGCGGTGGTTCACCGCGAGGTGCTGGCTCGGGTCCCGACCGGTTTCGGTGGCAGCCGAAAGGTTGGTACCGATCCCGAAGAGAATCCCGGCAACCGCGATTGAGAGACCCGGGAAAACACGATGACGACCATGACCCGATCCTCCTTGCCCGACCACCGGCACGGCCCGGCCACGATCCGCGGCGGGAAGTTCCATCACAAGGACGATGACCAGGAGACGCCCGACACGAATATCGCCTGCTTCGACTTCCGCGACCGGATGATCTCCCGGGAGGGATGTCGTACCCGAGCCCATTTGACGCAGTCGCCCGTGATGCTCGCGTCGAAAACAGCGATGTGAGACAATACAAGACACACGTTAAGGGTCGGCGAGTGAATGACTGTCGCAAAATCGACGTGGGAAGGGGTCGGCCCCGCCACCACCTGTAACTACGACAGTTATTCCTTCGCCGATCCTACGGGCCGAAGAACCGGGGACTGGCTCCCGATTCCCGTCGAATAACCCCAAAGGACAACTGATGGCAAGGCAACGGTGGCGGGAAACTTGCAGGGCACTGGGCGCGGCGTTCGTTCCTGTTTGGATGGCAGCGTTGGCAGCCGCCGGGCAGGTGCAGGACATCTCCAAAGACTGGGGGCCGTCGGGATTGCGCCGCGTCGCGGTCGCCGGCGTCAAAGCCTCGTCGTTCCTATCGTCGGAGAACGGGCAATACGCGCCCGCGCGGGCGGCCGACGGAAATCGGGGCTCGAAATGGGTCGCCAACGTGCCCCCCAGCGACGCGGCGCCGCAGTGGATCACGTTGAACCTGTTTGGCAGTCAGAAGGTGAGCGCGGTGGCCGTCTTCGGCGAGCGGATCGACAACGACGGCATCCTGGACGCGAAAGTTCAAGTTGCCGGCTCCGAGGCCAACGAATTCACCAAGGTGGCAACGATTCAGGACGCCGGGTCGGGCGGCTGGCTGGCCACGTTCGATCCAGTCCAGACCACGGCCGTGCGGTTGGTCATTACGCGGTCCGGCGGCCCATCCCCACACACCGACGTCTATGAGGTCGAGATCTTCGGCCCACCGTTATCCACCGCGGAGCTAAAGGGATATGCAGCCGCGCGGCTCGACGACTGTGCAGTGCGATGGAAGGAGTTGCACGGAATTGCGGAGGGCCTGGGCTTGAAGACGGAGCCGCGGTTCGCGGGATTTCAGTTCGCCTTCGACTCGATCGACGCCACACATCGCCGGCTCTCCGAGCGATTTGCCCAGTGGGACTCGCTCGGCGAGTCGGACCAGCCGCCTTTGGTGGGCGAGATCGAGCGGTTGGAGGCAAGTTTGCAGCGAATGATACATGGGCTGGGGAAAGCGGCAACCGTCTGGCCCGATCGCGCCAAGGATATTGCCGCCGCGCGCCGGTTTGCCCAGCAGTGCGAGGCGAGCGGGAAAGCGGCCTCTTCGCGCGAGGAGGGCCGATTGCGCTTGGCGAACAACCGCGTGTGCGTTGTCTTGGACGAATCCGACGGAACCTGGGATGCGACCTGGCTTGACTTCGACGCGGCCGTGCGACACATCGGCTTTGGCGCCGAGGTCGACGGTCGCAATATCGCCCCGAAAGAAGTGCAGGCCGAGGTGGTTCCGTTCACCGACACGATCGGCAACGGCATGGAGATTCGTCAGTACTGGGGCGAGGATATCGAGATCGAACGCTTTATGAAACTGTACGACGGCCAGCCGGCCGTGGTCGTCTGGGCTCAGATCACCAACCGCACCGACCGCGACGTGCCGGTGGGCGTGGTAAAGATGATCGACCTGCCTGAAGGCGATCGAGGCTGGTGGCATCTGGCATGTTTGATGCAGGCGCCCGCCTCCCCCTGCCGGCCCGCCCCCCTTGACGAAGCGGGAGTGGAGGCCGCCGTCCAGTACGGCAGCGCGGACGTGCTCGCGTTGATACCACAACGACAACCGGGCGGACTGGCGATCGGCTCATTGTCGGCTCGAGAGGGCTCGCCGTCGGCGCACGCCCGGTTCCAGGCCGGTGAAGGGGGCACGTCTCTGGGAGTCACTCTGCACGTGGGACGAGTCCTCCACGCCGGCGAAACGTTGGCCGTCGACCCCGCGTGGCTCTCGGTGGAACAGAACGGTTTCGACGCGCTGGAGCGATATGGCGATGCGGTTGCGGCGACGGCGTCTCCGCCGGTTCGCACCGGTGCCAACGCGCTGTGGTGCAGTTGGTATCCGATTCGCATGGGAATCGACGAGGAGATCGTCCTGACGCACGCAGCGATTGCCGCGGAGCATTTCAAGCCGTTGGGAATGAGCGTGATCCAACTGGATCACGGCTGGCAGCGCGGCGACGTTTGCGGAGACTGGGTGCCCAACGAGCGTTTTCCGCACGGGCTGAAGTGGCTTTCCGAACAGCTTCAATCGCGCTGGGGGATGAAACTGGGGCTTTGGATCGCCCCGACGCAGGTGGCCTTCACGAGCCAACTGTTCCGCGATCATCCCGAGTGGATGATCAAGAACGCCGAGGGAAAACCCGCCGGCACCGGCCGCTGGTTCTGGGTTCCCAACCCGGAGATGACCGTGATCGACGCCTCCCATCCGGCCGCCGAACAATGGATCGCCGAGACATTTGCCCGACTCTCTTCCGAGGGTGCCGGCTACTACAAGATCGATTTCATCGCCGGCTCGCCGGCGCTGGGGCGGGCGATGGCCGCCATCCGGCGAGGCGCCGGCCCTGATTCCTGGATCCGCTACTGCCAGACGCCGCCGCTGTTGTCGGTCGGTCTGGCCAGCAGTGCTTACCAGGGCCCCGATACGGGCGACGCCGGACTGCAAAACTGGATGGAGTTGGAGCGGGCCAACGCCCCTCTTCTCGCGTCGAACTACTGGGTCAACGATCGCCTTTACCACCGCGAAGTGTGCGACATGAGCGTGGGAATGAAGGCGGACGTGGAAGAAGCCCGCTTCAAGATGTCGCTGATGGCGATGGCTGGGTGCAGCATTTCGTTCAGCGACGACTTCCGCCCCCTGGACTTATCCCGGATCCACATGATGCAGAAGTGCTTGCCGCCGGGCAACCCCACGGCCCGGCCATTGGACCTCTTCCAACGGGCGATGCCCTCTCTCTGGCACACGCACTGCAAAAGCGAAGTCGGCGAATGGGACGCCGTGGGCGTGCTGAATTTCGAAGACCACCCACAGGAGCAAACCATAGAACTCGCGGCCCTGGGATTACCCGAGGGAACCGAAGTCACCGTGTTTGAATTCTGGGAAGAGAAGTTTCTCGGTTCGTACAAGGATCGGGTAACGGTGTCGCTGGCACCTCACACGGCCCGCGTCCTGCTGATCCACCGCCGCCCAACGCGGCCGCAAGTGATCGCTACCGATATGCACTTGCTGGGCGGATACCACGAGATCAAGCGACTGATGTGGGACGAGCCAAGTCGCACCCTTGCGGGCTGCTGCCGGCGCATGCCGGGCGTCTCGGGGCGAGTTTATGTTTACGTCCCCGACGGTTACCGGCTGCGCGGAGGCACTGCTCAGGCCGATTCCTCGATCGAGTTGACTCACGTCGGCGGCCCGCTCTGGATGAAGCAGATCGTGTTCGACAAGGCAGACGCGGAGTTCAGTACATCGTTTGACCTTCCAGGCATTGCCGAACCCCCTCATCCGGGCAGCTCCCAGCCTTCGCGATAGCTTCGATAGATGTACTGGTCGGCCTTCGGGCAATCGACAGCCTTCATATTCCGGGCATCCCAAGTGATCTTGCGCCCCAGACGCTAGGCCACGTTGCCGAGCATGTTATGCTCGATCAACAAGCCCGCGTACTGGAAATTGCACGCTGTCGGCGAACCGGTTTTGCAGGCCCTGATCCACTCGTCGTAATGCCCTTGGGTGGCTTGGCCCCAAGGGACGGTCGGCTTCGGCGGGACGAACTCCTTCGATTCGTCCAAAGGCTGATAGTAGTCGATCGCTTGAGCTGCCGAGTTGCTCTTGGCTGATTGACTGCATGACTTTGCGATCGGCGCGACTTCGGCCTGCGTGATGCGACCCAACAGCGGTGCAGAGTGGCGGCTGTCGCAAATTGGAGCATCCCGTATCGCCATACCGTACACCTGACGGCGCGTATTCGGAGGCGCCCAGACATAGTCCTCCCGATAAACCACGTATTGGAAGGAACTTCTGTCGAATTCAGCATCCAGGCTGCGATTGGCACGCGTTGTGCGTAAGGATTTTGGCGGGATGGGTGAAACCATCAGGAGAACCGCGGCCCGCCGGTCGCTGTGAAGGGAGTCTGACGTCATGCTTGTGCTTGGGAGGAAGCCAGGGGAGGTGGTGTGCATCGGCACGAATATTCAAGTGCGGATCCTTGAAATCCGTGGCAATCGTGCCAAGGTCGCAGTCGAAGCGCCCCGTGAGGTCCCGGTTTGGCGAGGAGAACTCGTGGCGAAGGCCGGAGCATCCAAAATCGCAGGATTGAATGATGGGTGACAACTGCGCTCGGCCGTGAGGCTGCCTCTTCCAACTGGTTCAAACACGCCATCTGTAACCCGGACTCAATCATTTTTTGCGAGGGCAATTACCGCGCCTCGTATACCCCCGCGTGCGAAACCGGGCGTGCGCGGGGTCTTTATCGCACCCATTACGGCAGCGGCATCGTGCTTCGATTCCAGGTCTTTGGGGGAGTGGTCTTTCGAAACGAAAACGGGGGTGTTGGCAGCCACGACACGTGCGAGCCAACTTGAGTTGGTTTCAATCAGCACCCGTCAAACCGAGTTGCTGCTATCGAGCTCGTCTGCTGCGGTGTTGTGCAAGCAGAGGCCAAGTGGGGCTTTGCCCGTGTTTTTCGGAGGTTGTTTGTTGCGATGTTGGGCCGGCCGATTCAGGCATTGCCCGGCATTACCATGCATTGGAGATGAACCATGAAATTGTCCCATAGCGTTACGTACGCAATTCACGCAGTCCTGCGCTTGGTAAACAGCGGGAACATCGCACCTGTGAACTGTGGCAAATTGGCGGCCGATGGTAAAATGCCCGAGCGGTTCTTGCTCCAGGTCCTCCGCGATCTGGCCAAGGCAGGGATTCTTCACTCTACGCGTGGCGGTCGCGGCGGTTTCCTCATCCGCCGCCCCATAGAAATGATCACGCTCCTGGACGTGATCGAAGCGGTCGACGGTCCTATAACAGCCGCGCTTCCACTGAAAGCCGACTTTCCTGACGACACAGGGGAGCGGCTTTCGTCCATCTTGGAAAACGTCACGGCGAACACCCGCCAGCAACTCCATGAAGTTCGCGTATGTGATCTCGCAAAGCCCTTGGCCACGCCAGGCACCCTCATACCATTTCGCCCTCGGAGCCAGGGTACGGATGGCTGACGCTCAGGACTTGTGGCTGAAGACTCGCATAGCCAGTAGGTACCCTCGGTCCGTCGCTACCAGATCCTCCGCCTGCCCGACGAGGCACTGGTGGCCCGAGCCGAAACCAAGTGGGCTTTCAGCAGGTGATCGTCGAGCGCCAAAAGAATGACGAAATTCTGGTCACCCCGGGCATGCGAGCCGAAACGTAGGAATTGAAATGCCAACAAAGTAGAATCGGTGGGAGTCACCACTTTCAACCAGGGAGAGCGATCGACATGAAACGCACCGACCAATCACCGTGCTCGGAGTCCCGCCGAAATTCCCGTCGCCAATTCCTCCGCTGGGCCGGGATGCTGTCCGCGGGCCCCGCGCTGGCCGGGGTTGCCATTCCCGCCGTACACGCCGCCGAGGACAACACGATCCGCCTGGCGCTCGTTGGTTCTGGCTCCCGAGGGAGCGGGGCGGTTGGCAACGCGATCTCGGCTCCCGGTGGACCGGTTAAGCTCGTGGCGATGGCTGATCTGTTCGAACAGCGACTGTCCGCATCGCTTAAGACGCTCACGAAGGAGTTCGGCGACCGGATCGATGTCCCGCCAGAGCGCCGCTTCCTCGGTTTCGATGCCTACCGCAAGGCGATCGACTGTCTCCGCCCGGGCGACGTTGCCCTGCTGACCACCTGGTCCGGATTTCGACCGACACACTTCCAGTACGCGGTGGAAAAGGGAGTGAATGTCTTCATGGAGAAATCGATCGCACCGGACCCGGTCGGCATCCGACGAGTACTTGAAGCGGGCGAGGCGGCCAAAGCGAAGAACCTCAAGGTATCCACGGGGCTGATGTGTCGGCACTCCGCGGCGCGCCAGACGCTCATTCAGCAAATCCGCGACGGGGCGCTGGGGCAGGTTCAGCTCGTACGCGCTTACCGCATGGAATTTCGGCCACCGTTGGGCCCGCGAAAAGCCGACGATCACGAGTTGTACTGGCAAATCCGTAATCCCGAGCGGTTCTTGTGGGTGGCCGGCGGTTATTTTCACGATCGGACGATCCACCTGGTCGATGAGATGTGCTGGCTCAAAGATGCTTGGCCCGTCGCCGCGCACGGCGTAGGCGGGCGCGGCCCTGGCGCCGATCTCAGCCAGAATCTCGATGCCTACAGCATCGAGTACACCTTCGCCGACGGGACGAAGGGGATGGTCGTGGGCCGCTACTTCGCCCAGTGTTATACCGAATTTGCAACCTTCGTGCACGGGACGAAGTGCGCGGCACAGTTCTCCGGGAGCATCCATGCACCAACGGTGCGCATCCATAAGGACCAGCGCATTGAGCACGACACGATAGCCTGGGAGCCGCCCAAGGAGAAGGTCTCGCCGTACGTCGAGGAGTGGCGCGTGTTGCTGGAAGCCATTCGCAACGACCGGCCGCACAACGAGGTCCAGCGCTCGGCCTACTCCGACCTGGCGACGATCATGGGCCGGGCCGCCGTGCACTCCGGGACGATTATCACCTGGGATCAGGCCATGGCCTCAAAGTTCCAGTACTGTCCGGAGGTCGACAGCCTTACCCCTGATTCGCCGGCTCCGGCCAGGGCGGATGCCGCGGGACGCTATCCGATCCCGGTCCCCGGTCAATGGTCCGAGATTTGACATAAGACCATGCGGCGCGGCCTACCAGTGCAGATGATATCGTAGCGTGTCGTCGGTGGTCAGCTCAGCGAGCTTTGCCGTCGCCTGCCGACGTTTCTTCGCGGCGGCTTCCGGCTGACTCACGTGCAAAGACGCGGGTCCCTATTGGCAATCATTGGATTGGATCACCGGCCTCAGGTCGCCATTGAGCACAAAACCTCGCGAGCCGTCTGTTTCCGCAACCATTTTCCAACTCCGCGATCCTCGCGAGCAAGGGTGCCGTCGCTTCCTCGATCAGGCGTCGGACTTCAACTTCCGTGTACAGCTTTGCCATAGCCTCCGTGATAACCGATCTCCGGAGGTTTCGCCGAGATCACTTCTTGACGACAGAAACCTCGAAAACCGTGAACGGCCACCCCAAAACAGGTCAATGGAAGGAAGTCGCTGGCAAATCTTGCAGGACACCGCATCGCCTTACACAATGCCACCCCATTTGGTGACATCTTCTCCCGATGCGTGCGCTGCCGAGGGTAGCATAGGACACCTCCGGATGGTATTCTTGCCAAAAACCAGGAGAAAGGATTTGTCATGCAACAACAGGCGACGCTCTTGCTCGGCCTCCTGCTGGCCGGTTTGCCGTTTCTCGGTTCGCGCACTGCCGCGGCTGCGCAGGATTCAAAACTTGAGCGGCTGAAGTACAACCATCCCGGCCTGGTCGTCGATCTGGGGGCGGGGCTGTGGGCGTGGCCGCTGCCGATGGACGTCAACGGCGACGGGCGGATGGACATGGTCATCAACGAAGAAGACGTGCCGTACAACGGCGTCTATGTCTACGAGAACCCAGGCACAAAGGTGAAGATGCCGGTCTTCAAGCCGGGCCGCAGGCTCAGCGACGGCATGATCAACGCCCAGGTGAGCTTCGTGGACGGAAAACCGCGCGTGTTGACGCCGGGCAAGGAATACCCGGACTTCGGCCACTCCGGGCTTTCGCGGCCGGTCGCGCTGCCCCTGGCCGCGAACGTGCATCCCAACAAGGTCCGCGGAAACATGTGGCGTTACGTCGACTTCGACGGCGACGGCCTGACGGATCTCGTCATCGGCATCGACGACTGGACCGACTACGGAGAGCCGTGGACCGGGTACAACGCCTACGACACCAGCGGCAAATGGCTGCGAGGTCCGTTGCGCGGCCAGGTGTACGTCGCCCGCAACCTGGGCACGAACCAACAGCCGCGCTATGCCACGCCGTACCGCCTGACCGTGGTCGGCGGCGCCCCGCTGGAAACCTACGGCTGGCCGTCGCCCTGCGTTGCCGACTGGGACGGCGATGGCGACCTTGACATCGTGTGCGGCAACTTCTTGAACCGCTTCACCTACTTCCAGAACGTCGGAACCCGCGTCGCACCGCAATACGCGCGCGGAGTGCGCCTCTGCACCGAGGACGGCGCGGCGCTGGAAATGGACATGCAGATGATCACGCCCGTGGCCGTCGATTGGGACGGCGACGGCCATGAGGATCTGATCTGCGGCGAAGAAAACGGCCGGATCGCCCTGATCGAGAACGCGGGCCGCCTGAAGGACGGGATGCCGTTGTTCCAGAAGCCGGCCTATTTCCGGCAGGAGGCCGACGAGTTGAAGTGCGGGGCCTTGGCAACGCCGTTTGCCGTCGACTGGGACGGCGATGGCGACGAGGACATCGTCTGCGGCAACTCGGCCGGGTATATCATGTTCTTCGAGAACCTCGGCGGTCCCGGCGTGGAACGCCCTAAGTGGGCGGCTCCGGTGTCTCTCCAGGCCGGCAACCAGACGATTCGCATTCAGGCCGGCGAGAACGGTTCCATCCAGGGCCCCGGGGAAGCCTGCTTCGGCTACACCGTCATGACGGTCGCCGATTGGGACGGCGACGGACTGCTCGACCTGGTCGCCAATTCGATCCTGGGAAAAGTCGTCTGGTACAAGAACATCGGCACCGCCCGGCAGCCAAGACTGGCCGCCGCGCAGGCCGTCGAGGTCGAATGGGACGGCCCGCCGCCCGCGCTGGCATGGGGCTGGATGCGCCCCCAGGGCAAACAGCTCCTCACGCAGTGGCGAACCACGCCGCTGGCTTTCGACTGGAACCAGGATGGTCTCACCGACCTGATCATGCTCGACCAGGAAGGCTATCTGGCCCTGTTCCCAAGGGCCAAGACGGGGGACACGTTGAAGTTGCTGCCTCCCCAGCGCGTGTTCTGCGGCGCGGATGGAAAACCGCTGCAACTCAACGCCAAGCAGGCCGGCGCAAGCGGTCGGCGAAAGGTCTGTGTGGTTGATTTCGACGGCGACGGCAAGCGGGACTTTCTCGTCAATAGCTCCAACGCGACGTGGCTGCGTCAAACGGAATGTCGCGACGGCAAATGGCATTTCGAGGATCGCGGACCGCTCGATTCGCGGCGGCTCGCGGGACACACGACCTGTCCGACCGTGGTCGATTTCGACAACGACGGCATTCCCGACGTCGTGATCGGCGCCGAAGACGGGCATTTCTACTACCTTCGCAACCCTCGCGCCAAGCCGTAGCAGCCCCACCCCGGCCACACCGTGCCCCCGCTCGCCAGTCTTGCGCAGCCAGCACAGCGCCCTTTGGATCAAGCGCGTATTGTCACCACAGATATAACGCAGCCTGCTCCGGCTTGCGAGGGACTATCGGGAAACGGTCTCCGCTAAAACCGCCGAGGTCTCCACTTGCCGGTCGGGGATCGTCCAATACCTCTTCAACAGGCGGTTCTTCTCGTCCACGGAAACCTGTTGGAAGCCGTGCCGCTCGTAGAACCGAATCGCCCAGGTGGCCGCCGCCCAGGTGCCGATCAGGATAGGCCGGGTCGTCAGCCGCCGAAGTTCGCAGAGCAACCTGCCGCCGATGCCTTGGCTACGATGGGCGGTGCGGACATAGGCGTGTCGAATCAGCGTCACATCTTGCACGTCTTGGATCCCCATCACGCCGAGCAATTCGCCGTTCTCCTTGTAGCCCCAGAACCGCACTCCGCTCTCGATTTCGTGGCGCAGTTCTTCCTTGGACATGTAGGGTTCATGCCAGCGGTCCTCGGGGATCACGCCTCGATATGCTTGTGCGGCATCGTTGATGATCGAGTGGATGTCCTCGAAATCGCCATCGTTGCAGGGACGAATCATGTCGTACTCCAAAGCCCAGCGCCACCAATGGCCAATGGCCGAGCTAGCATGTTGACCGGCGTACCAGACATTCTGCCCGGTTGGCGCCAACGCTGCTATCCGCTCATCTGGGGGTTCGCCATAGACCCATCACACGCAGCCCCTCGCAAATTACCAGGATGGCTACGCCTATGCGCCCATCGACAAGAACGACAGCAAAACCGAGACTTGGCACTACCTGCAGGTGGTGAATCGGCAGGTAGGCGTCGTTGGGCCGATCATGAACCACCTCAAATCCACGGGAATAAGACGGTCAAGCCGTATAAGACCAAGCTGGTCTTCTCAACAGTGGACGGTAGGCTTACGTCGCTGGATGACAAAAACGGTCATTGACTGGTCGCCGGGCAGGGGATGCTGATCAGGCTGGAGTGATTCTGGCGAGCACAAGAAGCAGAACGCCCAGGCAAGAGCACCTGTCTTGCGGATCGTTCTTCTGCGTGAAGGTCGTCGGGGTTGCGATCGCTCCCGACTGCCCAAGGGGTGATTGAGCGTGCCTTTGACATTTGCGGAGCAATCAAGCACAATACGGGAGCTCTCTGCCTGCCAGGTAACCCGCCGCTCAACCCTTCCATGCCCCCAGCCGTTGAGTTCCAGATGCCGATAGCCGCCGCTCTCGGCGCGTTCGTGCTGGTGATTGCCGCGGAGACGCTGCACGAGCGCCGGTGCCGGTTGGTCGCTCGACTGGCTGCCGGGCCCGCCGGGGTCCCGCGACGTTGGGTCCGCGGCGTGCCGTTGGCCAGGGCGGTTGCCCTGTCGGCCATGGCCTGGGCCTTGACGACGCTGCTGTTCCGCGCCGGCGGGGTCTTTCAATCCAGCCCGGAGACGGAAGACCGGCGACAGTCAACACGGCACATCCAGTTCGTGGCCGACCTGTCGCCGAGCATGCTGCTGAAGGACGCCGGGCCCAAGGGCGACGTCACCCGGTCGCAACGCGCGTGTGAAGTGGTGGACGGCATCCTGCGGCGGCTCGACGGCGACGTGGTTTGCTCGGTAATCGCGTTCTACACCGACGCCCTGCCCGTGGTGGTCGACGCCAAGGATACGGAGTTGGTGCGTAATGTCTTCAACGGACTGCCTCTCTGGTACGTCATGAAGCCGGGCAAGACCGACCTGGGGACCGGCGTGCGGCGGTCGCTGGAAAACCTCCGTGAGTATCAGGAAAACAGCACGACGGTCTTCCTGCTCACCGATGGCGACGCGATCGAGTTGGGCGTGGTGCCCAAGCCTCCGAAATCGGTCCGCGACGTGTACGTGCTGGGAGTCGGCGATCCGCACCAGGGCACGTTCATCGACGACCATATGTCGCGCCAGGATGCCGCGATGTTAGCTACCCTGGCAGGGCGCCTGCGGGGAAAATACATCGACGTGAATGAGACTCATATCACGACCCTGGACCTGGGGAATCTGGCCCGGGGCAGCGGGGCGACCAAGACCTCGTACGATCTGGTGGATATCGCCATTTTCGTGTTCGCCGCCGCGGCCGTCGCTCACGTGCTGATCCCGGTGGCGCTGGAGTATTTCGGCAGCGACTGGAAACCGGCGCGTGTCAGTCGGCCCACCGCCACGCAAAGGGCCGCGGGATGATCAAGAAGTTTCTGATCTTGCTGTGGATGTTGTTTCCAGTCGGCGTTGCGGCCTACCACTTCAACGCGGGCCCCGGGCAGATGGCCCGCGAACGGGCCTATGCGAGACTGATCGAAATCCAGCACATGGCAGGAGAGAAAGAGCCCGCCTGGGAAGAAATCATCCGTGGCTACAACGAACTGGCCGCGGAACTGCCGCCCGACGAAGATCCGCTGGTCTTTTGCCAGATCCGGCTGGCGACCTGCGAAGCTCGCCTGGAGATGCTGGACCTGGCGACCGCAATCGAAGACCTGACCCGTCTCTTGCAGGAAACGTCCACCGTCTACGGCGAGAATGCCCCGATCACCCGCGGCGTGCGGGAGCAACTCGGCAAAGCCCATTACTACGCCACCTGGATGCTGAAGACAAGCGGCGCTTCGGAGCGCGAGTGGCGTCCGTTCGCCGAACGAGCCCGCCAGTTGTTTCGTTATCTCGCCGAGTTGGAGGATCCCGAGGAATTTCAACGGTACGAGGATCGCGTTCGCCGCGAGTTCAACGAGGCCGTCAAAAACACCAACCATAGCGCTGAACCGTAGTCCTGTTTTTCATCTTCATCGCAATCCCGGTCTGCCATCCGGCAGACCTCCCACTCCCGTCGACTCGCCAAGGAGACCTCGCCTCGTGATCCCCCGGCTCCTCATCAGCCTGGCCCTGCTCGGCTCCGCGGCCGCCGGTGTCGGCGCAGGATTGCTTCTCTCGCAGGCACCCGACGACAGCCGGCACGTGAAGTCGATTACCGGCATCACTTCCGGCACGGACGGGTCGCATGCGAAACAGCCCGAAGAGAAGGGCGTCGACCAGGTTTCCCTCCCGCCGAAAACTCCGCCGACCACCGATCCTTCGCCACAGCCGGACGCGGCTCCGCAACGCACCATGGAGATCGTTTCAAGCAATGCCGGGGCCATGCAGTCGATCCGTGGCATCAAGGGAATCGATACGGTGATGCTGCAGAATCTGGAGGCCGTGCTGCGGATGCAAGCGCCTCCGCCTCCGCCTGAGGGAGGTGGCGGCAGGAGCGTGCGGGCGGCCGCCGCGCTGCTCACCATGGAAAGCGACGAGCCGCCCGAGCCGGAGGAAGAGACCGACGGACGGCAGGAACTGACCGAAATCGATCTGAAGGGATCGTAGGTACGAGATCGTCGATGAACAAAGGACAGCGAATGAACAAGCGGCGCAACCGTTCACAGGGTGGTCGGGGACCGGTCCATTTGTCGGCCAGTGGATGTCCTTTGGCGCGAAAGATGATGGCCGAAAACATGGACCTGTCCCCCTCGCTTCCACCCTGGGAACGGTTACACAAGCGGCTTGCCATCACCGTAGTTCTCTTGGCCGTGTGGATCGGAACAGCGGGCCGCGGGCCTGGCTTCGCGGCGGAGAGTGCCCCGGAAGCAGCCGGGAAAGACACGGAAGAACTACTCAAGCAGTACAAACGGCTCCGCTCGGAGCGGTACGATCGCTACGCCGCCGTCCTGTACGACAGGGTGTTGCGATTTGCGCAGGCGGATCCGGCGACGCTGAGTCCGGCCGACCTTTTCGTCCGGGCGTTTTATGAGGGCGACTGGAACGAAGTCCGGGAAACGCTCGAGCGGCTGCCGGACGATTTCGCCAGCGAGGTCTACAACAAGATGCTGGGCGACCTGGCCGGCCGCAATGTGCCCGTTCTCACGCTCGATGATTTCCTCGGTTTGGCCGACGCATGTCCCGGCGAACTGGACAACGACCGGATCCGCAAACTCGGCCTGTTGCTGCGAGCGGCGGTGGCGGCCGAGCAGGAAATCTGGCTCAAGCAGGCCCTGCAACGAGGCACGCGTCACCTCGGCTCCAAGGGTCCGAAGCGGGCCCTCACCGGCCGCATCCTGATGCACGCCGGTTTTGACGAACTCGCCCGCGCCTACCTGCCTAGCGTGGCCGACGCGACCGCGATCGAAGACGCCGCGGTCCGCGACGAGATCCTCGGGTTTCTCGCCTCGCAAGACGAACTCGAACAGTTCGAGCAGACGCGGATCTCACGGCTTTGGGAGCAGGACGCCCGCCTGTTGACCGATGCCGGCGAGGACCAAGGCAAGCGGCTGCAGGCCGCCGATCGGCTGGCGGAGTTGCTGGGCAAGGCCCCGGCCGAATCGTTTGAGCCGTGGATCCGCGCACTTGGGCAGAGGAACCCGGATGCTGTGTTGACGCTGGCCGTCGCCATGGGCAAGCGGGCCCACGGCAGACTCAACGACGGCAACCTGGCCACCAGGGCCAACAATCTGATGGCCCAAAAGACACTCCTTGCATGCAGCGGCGAACAGGCCGACCTCGCCAAGCCTCCCTGGGACGCTGTGGCCGTGGCCATGGCAGGATGGTGGATCAGCGAGGCCGAACACACGTTTCAGTATCATCCCGGCTACCGGAAAACCCCGAGGAGTATGCCGCACGTCGTCCCGGGCGAACTGCTCGCCTCGGCCCCGGAGGGCCGATGGGCGGAGACGCTGCTGGCGAGCCTCCGCGAGCGGGTCGACGTCTGCCTGTCGAAGGCCGTGCTGGTGAGCGACCAGTACCAGGAGGCCGCCGAGTTGATCGTCGGCTTGGCGGGCCGCAATCCCAAGGCTGCCGTCGCCTTGGCCGAAGAGTATCTGAAAGCCTGGGCGTACCGCCACGACCCGCAGGTGCCCGAAGCCGTTCGCAGGAAGTACCGCCTGGCCGACGACGCGCGGATCACCGTCACCCCGATCATGATGGAAAAGAACATCGCCGGCCTGGCCGAGATGATGGACCTGTTCCGCAAAAAGGGCATCCCGCCGCAAAACGGCGAATTGCTCGTCGGGGCGTTCGACGTCTGCTACAGCAAGGCCGAGGTCTATCGACGCACGCACATTGAGCGGATCTTCGGCCCGATCGATCGGATGGATGAGGATGTCTTCTTTCACATGATTCGCATGATGACGCAAGGCCTGTCGTCGCGGTGGCGGACCATGGAGGTGCAACTGGAATCCGGCACGCGGCGCAGCCAGAAGGAAACGCTCGAGATGGTCCGCGAAGGATACCAGGCGGCCATCGACATGATCGACCAGCGATGCAGGACGCGCTCCCACGACTGGAAGGCGCTCACGCTGGCCGGCTCGCTGCTGAGCGACTGGGGCGATTTCGAGTACTACCAGCAACTGGCCGGCGGCGCCAATACGGACCGTATGGCGGCCTTCCGCGAAAAGAACAACCAGGCCCAAGCCTTCTTCTCCAGCGCCGCCGACGCGTATGCGAAGCAGGTTGGGACGCTGAGACAGACCCAGTTTTCGATCGACGTCTATCTGGCCTGGTTCCACAGCCTGCTGGGGATCAATACCGACGGGCGGCTCAACCTGGCAAAGCCGCTGGACCGCCGGGCCCTCAGCGGGCTGCGGGACGCGATTCGCGGGCTTCCCGAAAAAGCGGGCCGGGCCCACGTCGACCTGTTCGCCAGGCATGTGCAAGCCCGGCTCGACGACAAAGACAACCCGCTGCACGAAGAGCTCAAGTACAAGTACCTGGCCGGCTCGCTCGTCGTCACCAAGGAAAGCCCGTTCGCATTTCAGGCGGGCGACAAGGTAGCGTACTACGACGAGTTGCTCGGCGAGACCCGGCTCGCCACCCGCGTCGACGGCCCCAACACAATCCAACGCGACCACGAGTTCGGGATCGTCTTCAGCGTCCATCATACGGAGGCGTTGGGGCGGATGGCCGATTTCGGCAAGTACTTGGTGAACGAGCTCCCGCCGGCCAATTCCCCGGCCCGCAGAAGCCTGGAGCAGAGTCTCGTGCCCACGTACCGGATGGGCGACCTGCAGGGCCGTCGCGACGAGCTGGAGATGAACATCCGCGAGGCCCTGGGGTTGTTCTTCGACATTCGGGCGATCGTCTTCAGCCCCAAGGAGGTGCAACCCCGACCGGCCGATCAGCCGGGCTGGGAAGAGACGGTGCTGGCGTACATCCAGGTCAAGCCGAAGGACGCCAGTGTCGACAAGATACCCAGCATCCAGATGAGCCTCGAATTCCTCGACCTGACCGGGCCGGTCAAGATCACCACGGAATCGCCCGAGACGATCATCAAGGTGACCGACCATCCGACATCCCCGCGACCATACGACCGGGTCGACATCACCGAGACATTGGATCCCCGCAGCCTGGCCACGACCGAAGAGATCCTGCTGGAGATCAAGGCGACCGCCTGCGGGCTGGTACCCGAGCTTGAAGACCTGGTGCATCTCGATTCGCTTCGGGAGCAACTTCCGATCGCGCGCATCGACCCGCACGAAGGAACCATGCTTCGCGAGGTGAACAGTTGGGGTGACACGGTCCACGCCGTCTCCGAACGCCGATGGACGGTGGCTCTCGATGCTTCCGGCTTGCTCGACCCGCCGCGGCGAACCGAATTGAACCTGCCGAAGCCGAAAATCGAGGCGGCGGTTGCCTATCATGCCTACAAGGAGATGGACCTGGTCGATCTGGATGAGCCGGTGACGGCTGTCGGCGAAGGGGAGACGATGGTGGCAACGGCAGAATCGCTCGCCCCCAACGATCGCCGACTGTGGTACGCCGCGGGCGGCGGAGCGGCATTGCTGCTTCTGTTGCTGCTAGTTGTTATGTACCGGGCAAGAAGTCCGCGGGAGGGGCCCCGCCGTGCCGCGGACGTCTTCCGCATGCCGCGCGAGATCGACGGGTTTGTCGTGGTGCGGCTTCTGCGGGCAATGAGCGGCAGTGAGTTGGTCCGGATGTCGCCCGCCGAGCGGTCCGACGTCGAGCGGGACATCCAGAGAATCGAGATTTCCTGCTTCGGTGAAAACGGCCGTGGCGCACTGTCGGAGGAGGAGTTGCGAGGCGTCGCCCGCAAATGGCTGCGGCTGGCGCGATGATGGGGCGCGGTTTGAACTCAGAGGATCCGAGAACAGGCGGAGACAGTTGCATGAAACCCGTGTATGGACCCCTGCCGGCTTGCCCGGCAGGTGAACGAGGTTCGCCTGCTAGCATGAAGCCCGCGTATGGACCCCTGCCGGCTCGTCCGGCAGGTGAACGAGGTTCGCCTGCTAGCATGAAACCCGCGTATGGACCCCTGCCGGCTCGTCCGGCAGGTGAATGAGGTTGCCGGCTTGCTCTTTCGGAAGCTGAGCAACCTTCTTCACCTGCCGGACAAGCCGGCAGGGGTCGATTCACTCAGGAAGACATCGAATGCAAACGGCTGAGAATTCCCTAACCGAAATTACCTCGGACCATCGACCGTCGTCGTTCGACGGCGCCAACCGCTTCTGCGAGGAGGTTCGTTGCCGGGTCGCCGAGGTGGTCGTCGGCCAGGACTCGGTGGTCGAGAGAATCCTGATCGCCCTGTTTACCGGCGGTCACCTGATGCTCCAGGGCGTGCCGGGGCTGGCCAAGACGCTGCTGGTCAACGCGGTGGCGAAGGCCATCAACCTGCATTTCTCGCGGATCCAGTTCACCATCGACCTGCTGCCCTCCGACATCGTCGGTTCAGAGGTCCTCGACCAGAAGACGGGCGAATTCCGTGTGCAGAAAGGGCCGGTTTTCGCCAACTTGCTTCTGGCCGACGAGATCAACCGCGCCGCGCCCAAAGCACAAAGCGCCATGCTCGAAGCGATGCAGGAGCGCAAGGTGACGATCGGCGGCCAGACGTTCAAGCTGCCGGTGCCGTTTCTCGTCATCGCTACCCAGAACCCGGTGGAGCAGTCCGGCACCTTCGAGTTGCCCGAAGCGCAGTTGGACCGGTTCATGCTCTACCATCGGCTCGATTACCCGACGATTGAGGAAGAGCAAGATATCTTGCGCCGACAGCTCGCCATGGGCCTGAAGAAGGAGCAGGGCGGGGCCATCCCCAAAACGGCGTTCGACATGATCGCCGCCGAACCCTGCGCCACCATCTCCGACCTGACGCGGGCGATGGAAGCAGTCGAGCAGGTGCGAGTAAGCGAGGTGTTCATCAAGCACGCGGTTGAGTTGGTCAGGCGAACGCGGCAGTCCAAACTGCTGGATTTCGGGTGCAGCCCCCGCGCCTGCCTGGCCCTGGCCGCCGCCGCCCGCGCACGGGCGTTCATTCGCGGCCGCGATTACGTCGTGCCGGAAGACCTTTTTGAGCTGGCCGAGGACGTGATGCTGCACCGCATCCGGTTGACCTACGAGGCGGCCGCCGAAGGGCATACCGGCCGCGAGATCCTGGAGTCGATTCTGTCGGACCTGGCCTGAGACAACCGGGACTCGCTCGCGGTCATTCCCTGGTTACGGTGGAATGGTCGAGAGCGATGGTGCCGCTCCCCGTTGTCTTTAGGGCCCAAGCGAAGTTGCCACGCCATGTACCGTAGCGTCGAACTATCCCCAGATCCGGTCGATTCCCGCCAGTTCGAGCTGACGGTCAAGCAGTTGGCCAACAGCCTCGACTTCGGGCCCGACGACTCGATCTATCATGGATCCGGGCTGGAGTACTCGCAGTCGCGCGCTTACCTGCCGGGCGACAGTGTCAAGCTGATCGACTGGCGTGTGTCGGCTCGCACCGGCAAGTACTTCGTCAAGGAGTACCAGGAGCCGCGGCAGATCCCTCTGTACGTCCTGCTGGACACTTCGGCGTCGATGTGCGTCAGTTCGCTGAGACTGAGCAAGTATGCCTGGGCGGTCCGGATCGCGGCCGGCGTTGCCCTGGCCGCCCAGTCGCGGCTCATGCCCGTCGGACTCGTCGCTTGCGGCGAAAACCCGCTGCGGATTTCGCCCGCCTTGGGCCGCAACCGCGTCATGCAATGGGCCCATCGCCTGCGGCGCCACGGTTACCTCGAGGGCACCTTGCTGGGCCGCCGGGTCCGGGAACTGCTGCCCACGCTCAAGCGTCGCAGCGCGCTGGTGGTCTTGAGCGACCTGCACGATCCCGACGCCGTGGGCGCCCTGCGCCTGGTCGCCCAGGAGCACGAGTGCGTCGTGCTGCATTTCCGCGACCCGGCGGAGACGGGCGTCCGCGGCGCGGGCCTGTTTCGTGCTCGGGAGGCGGAATCGGGCCGCTCGTTTTTCGCTTCCGGACTGCGGCGCTGGCTCCACGACCGGGATTTCAAGACCGAACTGACTCGACATGGAATCGATTACCTGTTGCTCCGGACCGACCGGCCGATCCTCGGGCCTCTCCGCGCGTTCTTGCGAGCCCGCGGCGGCGAAACCAGCAGACGATAGGTTTTCGTCTCGTTCCCAAGACAACCATGAGTCAACAGCACTCTCCAGCCTCCGAACCAAGAACCCGCCCGGCGACGCTCGTGCTGGCCGGGTGCTTACTGCTCTTCGCATTGGGCGGATTGGCCGCCGTCCTGCTGCGATGGCGGGAGCCCCAGCCGCAGCGGAGTGATACCGACGTGCCGCTGGGCGTGGAGCAGGCGGTGGTCATCCGCTACGGAGGACCGCGGCTGATGGCCAGGCCGTACCGGCACGGGGCCTCGGTCAATCTTCGCATCGCCGACGAGGTGGAGAAGGGAGGCGTGCGAGTTTACGACGTCCGTTACGTGGTTAGCCTGCCAGGGGAGTTCGACTTGACCGAATACCTGACCTCGACCGACGGCCGCCCGATCCACGACCTGCCGGCGTTTCGTGTGCGAGGACTGACGAGCCTGACGAAAGACATCGAAACGCGGATCCAGGAAATCGAGAACGTCGGCGTTCACATCGGGCACTGGTACTACGAATCCCTGGCTGGTTTGGGCGTGTTCTGGGTCGTGTGGCTGTTGGGACTGATTTTCGTCGGCCGCCCCAGGCGCCCGCCGAGATCGGCACCGCCACCGCGGCAACCGTCGATCGAGGAACAGATCGAACTCCTGCTCAGCGACATCGGACGGGGAGAACTGGCCGTCCCTGAAAGGGCCCGGCTGGAAGCCCTGCTGTTGCGGAATTGGCGTGAACGGCTGGGTCTGACCTCGCGGCGGATGGCCGATTCGTGCCGCGATATCGAGGGGAGCCGCGAACTTGGCCCCGTCTACAGCAAGCTCCAGGCCTGGTTGCACGACTCGCTGGCGGGCGTCAGACCTCGAGAGTTCGTCGAGTTCTACAACCAGCACCGAGCCAACGATGCCGGAGGCGTAAGGCGGAGTCTTCCGGAATCATGACCTTTGCTTATCCCAAGTTGATCCTCCTGTTGGCGATTCCGGTGGCCCTGCTTTTCTGGGAATGGGTTCGCCAGGGCCGTCCGCTCGTGATGCCGTTTGATGGCGTGCGTCAGCGACGTGGATGGCTGGTGGGACTGCCAGTGCTGATGGCCAACAGCCTGCCTGCCGTTCTGTTGGCGCTGGCGATCCTCCTGCTGGCGCGCCCGCTGACCTTTGAGCCGCCGAAGACCCAGCGCGAACTGACGAATATTCAGATCGTCTTGGATGCCTCAACGAGCATGGTCTTCCACACCTACGGGCCGCAGGGCGGGGAAAAGCCGCACACCCGTTTTCACGGCGCGATGGACGCATTGGAGACATTTCTGACCACCCGGGAAGGCGACGCCTTCGGGTTGACCATCTTCTCGCGCCAGTTCCTCCACTGGGTCCCTTTGACTCAGGATACGGCGGCGATCCGCATGGCGCGCCGCATCATCTGGCCGGAGATGTTTCCCGACGAGATCTGGGGGCACACTTTCATCGCCAAGGCGCTCAACGGCGCCATTGCCCCGCTTTCCCGGCACGCGGAAGGCGACCGGATGATCATTCTGATGACCGACGGCGAAGGGGAAGACATTGGCGGCGGCCGCGAACGCGAAGTGATCGCCAAGCTCAAACAGCACAAGATTGTCGTGTTTGCCATTGCGCTGAACGATGAGGGCTTCACGCCGGGCCTGGAGAATATCGCCAACGAGACGGGCGGCCAGGCTTTCAAGGCCCTTACGCCCCAGGCGCTCAAGGTTGTGTTTGATCGGATCGACGATATGAAGAAAGTCGAGATCCGCGAGATCAAACCGCGAGTCATTGACCACTTCGAACCGTTTCTACCGCCGACGCTGGTCCTGCTGGCGATGCAAGTGCTGGTCCTGTTCGGGCTGCGTTTCACTCCGTGGTGATATGGGCTGGAGTTGGCCCCGGGGGGGCAGGAAGACGTTCGGGACGATACGGTCGTTGCCGCCAGCCCCACCGCTTCGCCTTGCGCCGGGTCTTCAGGATCTCCTGGTATTCGGACTCGAAGAACGCCAACTTCGCATAGCGGTCGCATTCGTACTTCCGCTCACCATCCCGATACATGAACTGACAGAAATGCGGCTTGCTGCCCGGTCCACGAACGAGACTCCCGACCGTGGGATTGTGGCGGGTGGCGGTAGATATCGGTGTTCACCGAGAAGCCGGCCTTATGCGTTGAGCTTGTGGCAGGGCTGATAAAAACGAGGACTGGCTCCGCAACATCTTGTGTGGTCGCTCTGGCTAAACCGCTATTAGTTGCGGTGCCTGTCCCCGTTTTTATCAAGTTTTTATCAGCCCAGCTTGTGGCAGGGTCGCCGTCTCATCGCCCGACACGGATACTCCAGTGCATCCCGGGGTGATGGTGCCGAGGGTAGTACGGGCGGTACGCGGGATAACCGTGCCAGCAGTTGACCGGAGGCCTGACGTAGTAGTGCTCCTGGACGACCACCGGCTGCTGATAACCTGTCGGTGGCAGTGGTCCGCCCACCGGTGCCCGTTGCATCGCCGAGATAACGGCGTTGCTGACTCCCTGCTGGTGCAACGAGATCACGTCGTCCACTTCGGGACGACGCTGGACGCCGTTCTGGTTCAAATGGTTGATGATAACGTCGTCGGCCAAGCCATTTTGGGACATCGCCGCCACATCGGATACTGACGCGGCACGCGACAGTTGCCACGCCCGTTGCTGTTGGAGTGCTCGGGCGCGGGCCGCCTCTTCCTGGTCCATCGAATTGCCGATGGCAGCTCCGGTGATCAGCCCCACCGCGCCGCCGATGAGCGCCCCGGCTCCCGCGTTGTCGTTGTGGTCACCGATTCCCGCCCCAACAAGCGCACCACCGAGACCACCCAGTACTGCCCCGCGATCGGTGTGATACTGAGCCATCAGCGAGTCCGGGCCGAGGGCGAGGATAAGGAGGGCTGCGATAATTCCATAGAGCTTCATGTTTCCGTCCTTGGAATACGTCTGAGGCAAACTGGAGACGATTAGTGCAGTTGCGACCCGTACGAGGGGCGTTCGATCGGAACGGACGCCGCTTGGCGCCATCAGTCTCTATCGGCAGCCATGGTTATCGTCTCCACTGCTGACAAGATTAGGGCTATGGCAAGATTACGGCAAGGCCGATGCAAGTTCATGCTTTGGTTGGCACGGTCCCGGTGAGGAATTGGGTAGCACCAAAAATCCCCTCGTGAGAGCGGTGTGAGGCGGGTGTTTCTCGCGTCGTGCCTAAGCTAAGGGCCTTTCGGCGGTGGGGGGGTGGGGGGCTCCCTGCTGTCCGGCGATTCAAAGAGTGCCAGCAGCGTCCAGGGGCTGGGCATAGCCGACCACAGCATCCTGGTTGAAGACCGTGGCCCCTGCGTGGGTGCAGAGGCCAAGGATTGTGCAGTCGGGATTGCCGCGCTTGGCCGCAGCGTATGCGGTTCGCGCAAGAGCTGCATATTTCGTACCGTCGCCAATGCCGAATCCGTACGGTTCGTTCCAGATCTCCCAGACGTCGACTTTCCCGCGGTAATGCCGAGTCACGGCCTCGACGTAGTTGGCCCACGCATCCAGGTCCGGAGGGTAGAACCAGCCGCCCTCCGGAGGCCTGCCGTCTTGTTCCCGCTTCCGCGCCCACCCGGGCGTACGTCCGAGAACACCCAGCACGTCAACGCCGACTCGGTGGGCGAGATCGATCTTCTCATCGGCCCAGACCCACTTGCCGGCTTCAGGCTCGGCTTGATCCCACGACAGGCAGAAGTCGACGTCGTGCATCCGCGCCCAGCACGCACCGAGCCGTTTGGCGACGCCCAGTTGCCACGGTTCCAGCCGAACGTGCTGCCCAAATCGCGACGCCCCGTGCCGGGCCGGGTAAAGCACAGGCGGAACGACCGTCAGCGTTACCTCGTCTTCGAGTTCCTCCCACCCCGCCACGGACCCCACATCCTCCAATCTTCCTCTCAGTAGCAGCCGGGCTCCTAACCTTGCCTGCGTCTCAAGGCCTCGAAAGCTCGCCGCGCAGCTCATCTGCTTGCCGGCACGCTTCCGCCGCGAGATCGCTGCAATATCGCGTGAGGTAGGCAAGGGCTGCTTGCGGGTCCTGCCGCCAGATCTCGATGGCTTTCGCTTCCACGTCGCCTTGCCCGGTGCGGATGCCTTCTTCCATCGCCGACCAGGCTGCCCGGACCGCCGGCGCCCTTGCCGCATAGTCCTCGTCGACAACGCTCACCAGATTCTTGAACTTCCACCAGGCGCGGCGGGGGTCGGGGGTAAATGTGCCTGGCGACGGTTGAAAGTGGTGGGAAAGAGACAGAAGTGCAGCGGGCTCGGCGTGGCGGCCGTAATCGTCGGGGGTCGCCGTGATACCGACGTACCAGGGCGTGAGCACGCTGAGGTCGGGCCGGCCGGTCGTCCGCCAATAAATGCAGCCGATCTCGCGGGGCACGTCGCCGCGGAGCTGGAACACGGCGGCTTCCTGCGTGGAGCGATTGAACATCGGCGCAAGGCCGTCCTTGTCGCGCAGGAAGGCGGCAATATCGGCTACGCTGAGCTTCTTCGCCGGAGTTACCGCGAAGGGAAGCGGGGCGGCGGGAGGCCACGTTCCTGTTTTGCCGGTGACGATTTCCTGGCCGCGGAAATGACGGCGATCGGGGGCGGTGCGTTCGGCGGTCTGGTAGACTTCGCGGAAGTTGAACGGCTTCCCCTTGCCGGGGTCGAACCAGCCGCGTTTCACCGCGTAGCTCACCAGGTCGGGCGAGGCCCGAAAATTCTCCGTGTCATCGAGGTTGATTTCCCCGATCACGTGCCTCGCCGGCAGCACGACGACCTGGTCGTCGGGCACGCGTTGGGCGACCCAGCGGCGTCCGCGGACCACCTCGACCACCCACGCCTCGTTCGGATCCGCCACGGCATAGGTTCGTCCTGAATCGATGTAGCCGAACCTCTCCACCAGGCGCCCCATCCACTGGACCGCATCGCTGGCCGACTTCGCCCGGCTCGCCACGATCCGGCGAAGCATGTAACCGATGCCGCCGTCGCGGATCTCACCCCGTGCAACAAGCGCGTCGTAGCCGTCTTCGCGAGTCAGGCACTGGATACTCGCCACGGCGACTCCGCATTCGTTTAGGTAGCCGTCGCTGAAGGATAACCCGGAGTTTTCGCTCCACAGAAAACCATGCGTCTCGGGCACCTCCGGAATTTCGCCGCCGCCGGCAAGCCGGAGCACCGATCCGGAGGCGTGCTGCTGCCCGGGAATCTTGTGAAACTCCAAGACCCGGTCCAACGCATTCTCTTCATTGTGGCCAAGGAGCACGGAACCGTCGGCCGATGCGTTCTTGCCGACGACTATCCCGTCGCAGGCGGACAGCGGGCGGCTCTGCCCGATCGAAAGCAGAACCAAGAGCAGCCAATAAGCGGGACGGTTGGACATTGCAGTCATCTCGTGTCAGGGCGCAACGTGACCAGCGGAAGGAAGTTTACCACAAACCTTCTTTGCCATGTTCTTTCTGTTCCTCCACTGCGTCCGCACCCCTTCCGCAGAATAGGATCGCCATGTCGCTATATGGGGGTCTACTCGGAATCGCAGGAAATTCCCTAGAACCGCAAGCGTCGCCAGCAATCGCAGACTACCGAGTCATGCCGTCGCATTATGTCGCATGGATTTGCAGGCGGTCACAAAGTATTATTCCCACCCCCGTGCGGGATTTGAAACGATTGCGGTCCTCTCAGCTCACCAGGCAGCCGAGCAGCAGAAGGAGTGATCCAAGAGTGCTCGAATTCAAGTATCGTCCGGACATCGACGGTTTGCGAGCGGTCGCCGTGCTGCTGGTCTTGCTCTTCCACGCGGATCTCGGCTTTCCCGGAGGCTATGTGGGGGTCGATGTATTCTTCGTCATCTCCGGCTTCCTCATTACCGGCCTCATTCTAAAAGGGCAACGCGCGGGCACGTTCTCGTTGGCCGGCTTCTGGGAACGTCGCATACGTCGGATCGTACCGGCGGCAACGTGCCTGGTGGCGGCGACACTCATCGCCGGCTCGCTCCTCCTCTTGCCGCACGACCTGGAGGAACTCGCCGAATCGGCGGTCGCCCAGCAATTGATGCTGGCGAACGTCTACTCCTTGAACAACACGGGCTATTTCAATGGGCCGGCAGAGCTCAAACCGCTGTTGCACACGTGGTCCCTGGCGGTCGAGGAACAGTTTTACCTCGGATTTCCCCTGCTGTTTCTTGTCTGCAGGCGGCTACGCAAAGGTGCCTTCGTGTCGCTGTTGTGTGCCTTGGGGCTGGTGTCCTTTGCGCTGAGTGTATGGGGTTCGTATCATCATCCTTCGGCCGCCTTCTTCCTTCTGCCGACGCGAGCATGGGAGTTGCTTGCCGGTGCCATTCTGGTCTTCTGTCCTATTCCGTCCCGATTCAAACCGTGGCAGCTTGATCTTCTTGGCTTGGTCGGCCTCGGCGGGATCCTTTTCGCTTCGGTTTCCTATGACTATCTCACCCGCTTCCCGGGCGCAGCAGCATTGTTGCCGTGCCTGGGAACTGCCCTGGTGATCTACTCCAATTCCTTCGGGCGCTCGATGACCGGAAGGCTCCTCTCGACGAAGGTGTTCGTTGCTCTTGGCCTGATTTCGTATTCTCTCTACCTCTGGCACTGGCCCATATTGGCGTACACCAGATATTGGCTCGGAGACTCGGTCCCCGTTTTCACTCGGATCACGGCCCTGTCGGCGAGTGTCGTTGTTGCACACCTGTCTTGGAAGTACATCGAAAGCCCGTTCCGGCACGGGGCCAGTTTCAAGAGCGGGAAAAGAGTGGTGGCCCTGGCGTTTGCTTGTTCTGCGTGTTTGCTGGCGGCTTCGTTCTCGATCGAAGACACCCAAGGTCTGCCCGGCCGAATACCCGAAAGAGCCCGCCCGTACACGGCCGGCGGCAGCCTGCCCCGGCAATATGAAGCGAATACCGTGGCGGCCCGGCAGGGGAACCTGCCACAACTGGGTTCGCGTCAGGACCGGGAACAATCGATCGCCTTTCTGGTTTGGGGCGACAGCCATGCGATGGCCGTCTCGGAGCTTTTCAATACGTTTGCCAAAGAGCATGGCATCAGGGGCGCCATTGCTGCGCGAAGTGGCATTCCTCCTCTTGTCGGAATTTGGCGTCCGGACAAGGGCAGAGACGTGATGCAATGGAACCAAGCGGTTATCGAGTTCGTGAAGAGTAGACGAATCGCGAACGTAATCCTGGTGGCAAAGTGGGCCGTCTATGTTCATGGCCGAGCCAACGGAAAGACGGATACCCTGGTTGTCGACGAGTACTCAACGGGTATTGGTCTGGGACAATCACGAGACGCCCTAAAAAGGGGCCTCGAAAGAACGATCGCGGCACTTGAGATGGCGGGAGCCAATGCCTGGCTGGTGAAGCAGGTCCCCTTGCAGGCAACGCATCCTGCCAGATCGCTGTTCTTGGCTGCATGCCTCGGACGCGGTCTGCCAAGGGGGGTGACCGTCGAGAGTCACAGGACGCAGCAATTCGAAGTCGATCAGATCATCGACTCTCTGCGCTCACCCAACCTGCGAGTACTGGACCCGACCTGCTATTGCTTCGACTCTTCCGGCCGCTCGAAGATTGGCGACGCAGAAGGTTCATTCTATGTCGATGAAGACCATCTATCCGACCGGGGCGCGGAGTCTCTGCTCCGGCCAATGCTGAGCCCCGCCTGCGAGAGAATTGCCGTCCAGATGAACGAGGCGCAGATGCGGATGGCGTCAAGAAATCGGGATACCTTCGACGGGAGGATCCGATAAGGGCGCAAGCAAGACCGTACGCGCCATTCGCCGTCAGCAACGTTCGAACAAGCGTTTGATCGGGGGCGGGACAGACTCCCCGCCATACGGGACATCCGACGCTTGATATTCTTCGCAGGTCAGCGACAATGGAGCTGCGGGAATCATCGATCGCGGGCGAGGTCCAAAAAACCAAGCGCAGTCGCGCACCGTCTTTGAGCAGCCGGCCGACTTGCGAGACTTGCGGCTCGAAGAATCCGTCGCGAAGATGGAAACGACTCCGATACAACGACCGTGAGCGGCGTCAAGGCTACCCTGCCCTCACCACGCAGCGCCGGCTACCAACGTGTTCCAAGGAGCTCTGATGATTTACAAGTCGAGGTGTTTCGTCGCGTTGGCAATCGTTGTTTTCGCCGTCGGCCCGTTGCCGGCGAAAGAAAAGAAGGCGGGCAGTGCGGATAGGAGACAGCCCTCAGCACAGCGTGTTGCCTTCCCGGCCGAGCGACCTGCGCGGGCCTGTTACCCCCGGCCTTTGGACGGCGAGATTTTGGACATTTCGCCCCCGGGATTCTGCTGGTGGCCGGCAGGCAAGCGAGGCACCGTGCGATATCGCGTGAAGATCCTTGGAGAGGCGGGTGAGGCGGCCTACCAATCCCCAGTCGTGGAGGATCCTGCCCACGCGCCGGACCAGGTCCTGCCGGCCGGAAAGTATACCTGGACTGTCGAAGCGATCGATTCCTCGGGGAGCGTCGTCGCCACTCGCGATCCGCAGTCGTTCACGATTGCGCAAAGTGCCGTCGCGCAGCCGTGGGTGCCGGCCAACGAACTTCTCGCCCGCGTTCCGCAGGCGCATCCGCGCTTGCTCTTCCCAAAGGCAAGCCTGGCTGAGATACGTGCGACGCTCGCGACGACTCGCAAAGAAGCCTACGAAGTGCTCGGCCGACAAGCTCGCGGCGCCCTGAAGCTCACACCGCCTGCCGAGCCGGATTACGACAAGCTCACCGACCCCTCCGAGCGGCGCATGGCCTACATGGAGTCGTTCGCGAAGATGCGCAAGTATCACACCGACGGCATGGTGAGCCTGGCGCTGATGTACCTTCTCAGCGGCGAGGAAAAATATGGGCAGGTGGCCAAGGACCTGCTGCTCGGCGCGGCCGAATGGGACCCCGACGGCGTCTCGTCGGTGATGGGCCGCTATGGCGATGAAGTCGGCTTGGGACTGGTGAAGTCGTCGGCACAGGTCTACGACTGGATCTACGATCTATTGAGCGATACCGAACGGGCGAAAGTCAGAAAGATGCTCGTTGCTCGGGCCGACCAGATGCTGCGACGATTGGAGAAACGCGACTGTCTGGCCTTTCCCGAAGAGAGCCACGCCGGGCGCTTGCCGGGCTACCTGGTCGAGCATGCCATCGCTCTGGCCGAGGAGCCGCGGGCGGAGGTGTGGATGGACTATGCCATGCGCGTGCTGCTGACGGTCTATCCGCACTGGGCCGGCAAGGACGGCGGCTGGGCGGAAGGGATCCCGTACGGCCTTGCCTACAACACGATCTACCTGGTTCCGTTCGAATCGCTCCGCGCGGCGACCGGCTTCGACCTTTGGCAGCGACCGTTCTATCGCAAGGTCCGCCATTTCTTCGTCCACCAGATCGCCCCGCGGGCCGAGATTATGCCCTTCGGCGATACCGAGGACGCGGGAGTTCCCGGCCGCACTGCCGGAATCCGTGCCCTGGTGCAGTTCCATGCCTTGCGGTACAACGATCCGGTGGTCCGCGGCTGGGTCGAACTGCTTCGCGACGGCAAGGGCAATTGCCCCGCGCCCAGCGCGCTGCCGGGGCTGATCCTGCCCGACACGCTTGCGCCCCAGTCGCCCGCCAGGCTGCCGCTGGATCGGGCCTTCTTCGGCGTCGGCTGGGCGTCGCTGCACAGCGCCATCGCCGAGCCCGACCGCGATTTGATGGTGGCCTTCAAATCGTCTCCCTACGGGTCGGTGAGCCACAGCCACTCCGACCAGAACAGCTTTGCCATCGTCAAAGGCGGGCAGGCACTGGCGATCACGGGCGGCCCGCGCTATCCGACGCACGGCTCGCCCTTCCACGTGAAATACGCCCAGCAAACGATGGCCCACAACGCGATCCTGGTCGACGGCAAGGGCCAGGTCCGGGGCGGGGCGAACGCGGGCGGGCGGCTGGACGATTTCCAGACCCGTCCGCATCTCGGCTACGTCTGCGGAGACGCGAAAGACGCGTATGGCGGACTGCTCGACCGTGCGCGGCGCCATATGCTGTTCGTCCGGCCGTCGCTGGTGATCATCGTCGACGACCTGAGTGCGCCCCGGGAGGCAAACTTCGAGTGGCTCTTACACACCCGCGAACCGCTGGAGATGGACGAGTCGGCCCAGCAGTTCGTCTCGCGGCGGGGCGATGCGGCGATGCAGGTCCACCTATTCACTCCCGGAGGCCTGCGGTTCACGCAGACCGACGCTTGGCCGATCGATCCCAAAGAAGGCTTTCCCAAGCTGAAGAAGGCCGATCCGGAAAAGGAATGGCATTTCACGGCGGCGACGCGCCACCAGGCACGCGGTCGCCGGATCGCCGCGGTGATGTTCGTGTCGGACGAGCATGACCAGGCGGCAGGGACCGTCCGGCAGCCTTCACCGGAGACGGTGGAAGTGGAGGCCCGCTTCGCCGACGGACGGGCGAGTGTCCGGATCGAATTGTCTGCGGAGAAGGCAGACGGAACGCCGGTTTTCGAGGCCGTGTATCGGCCGGATCAAGGGCCCGTGGAAACGGTGAGCGGGAAGTAGGCGCCCATGCGCGGCGGCCCTCCCGAGACGCGCGGCGCACGGCACATTGAACAGCGCCATCATGAACGATGCGGTGCGACCGGTAAAGACGGTTGGCAGAAACGGACCTCAGTCGGCGCCCTTGACGAAATCCAGCTTGTCCTCGGCTTCGTACACCGTCATCCCTTCCGCCTTGGGCTGGGCGGCGGCCGGGCGCCAGCGCACGCCGGTCGTCCACAGGTAGCTGGCGAATGGCCCGTCGCCAGTCCTCTCGTACGTGATCAGAGTGCGGTCATCCGGTGCAAACGCGACGCGGGTGACACGCCGAGGGTGCGTCAGGCTCAGCAATTCATGACCGCTGGCAACACTCCAGAGCTTCACCTGATGATCGCTGCTGCCGCTTGCCAGCGTCCGCCCATCATGGGAGAACGCGAGGGCATTGATGTCGTCGGCATGTCCGATGAGAGTCGCCTTTACGACGCCTGTTTTCAGTTCCCTCAGTAAAACCCTTCGGGTCGCGCCACTGGCCAGCAGGGTTCCCTGCGGTGAGACAGCCAGTTTGTATACCGGCCCCTCGTGCCCTGGCAGCGGTGCTCTTGGTTCGGCGGTATTAATGTCCCACCGCCTGATGATACCATCGGCACAACCGGCCAAGAGCGTGCGGTCGGCGGCGGAGAAAGCGAGCGAATAGATGCTGTTCTCCGGGTGCAAGACGCAACGCAGCCGACCCGTGGCGATTTCGGAAACGCGCACCGTCCCATCGTCCCGGCTGACTGTCGCCAGCATCAAACCGTCGGAAGAAAAGGCAAAACAGGGCAAAGATGCCCCATGGTGTGCGTCGAGCGTTCGCCGGCTTCCCGTCTGCAGGTCGACCAGGTGCACACTTTCGTCCGGATCTTGCGCCACCCTGCACCGACCATCGGGTGATAGCGGTTTGTGGTCGATATTCCAGAACGCGATGCGGTCGATCTTCCCCGATTCAGATTCTGAGAAGGATTCTACACATTCGAAGCGCGGGTAATCGGTGGCAGGGCCAAGCTGGCAATCCTGACGCGCCGTCGCGTTCCAGAGCGTCACCGTGCCATCGGCGCCTCCGGAGGCCAGGGTTGTGCCGTTGGGAGAAAAATCGACCCACCATACGCGTCCGACGTGGCCGCGGATCACCTGCAATGCTTCGCCGCGCTCCGCATTCCAGAGCCGAACGGTGCCATCCTTTCCCGCTGAGGCGAAGATTTCATTGTCGGTGGGCGAAAACGCCACGCACTGGACCCACTCGGTGTGTCCCTCCAGTTGAGGCTCTGCGGATACAGAGGTAAAATTCCACATCCTCATGGTGCCGTTCTTACACCCCACAACCATCCGCTTTCCATCCATCGAAATGGCTACCGACAAGGCATGCGAGAGGATATAGGCCCCGCGTACCCAGTTGCCTGTGGGGACATCCCATAACCGGACAAACTGATCCGCGATCCCCGTGGCCAGCCTTTTGCTATCGGGAGAAAAGCATAGCCCCTCCACATCCTGATCGTGATCGATCACCGCCACGGGCTGCTTCCATTGGCCAACGCTCCAGATCTTGGCCTTGTGGTCGCAGCCGCCGGAGGCCAGCCAGCGACCGTCAGCAGAGAACTGCAGAGCGAACAGGTCGCCGTCGTGCGCTTCCACCACCGCAACCTGCCTCCCGGTGCTCGGCTCCCAGAGGTGGATCATTCCGCTGTCGCCGCCGGATGCCAGCAGGATCCCGTCGGGAGAAAAGGCGACCGAACAGACCTCGCCCTCGTGCTTACGAAGCACCTTCAGACACTGCCCGCTTGCCGCGTCCCAGAGCCGTACCGTGCCGTCCTTGCCCGCGGATGCCAGGCGATGACCGTCGGGGGAGAATTTTACGCAGTACACGTCTCCCTCGTGGCCGCGAAGTGCAAAGCGCACCTGGTGCACCAGCGCCCACAGGTACCGCCAGGTGAACTCGCGGAGATCCGATTGCCCCGGTGCAGGCCGCTGCCGCAGCAGAATCTGCTCGGCAGCCTCCAACTCGCCGACTTGCCACGCCTGGTAGGCGAGCTTCAGGTCGGCCGCGTAGACGTTATGCCGCATCGTCTCTTCGCGCTGTTCGGCCAGCGTGCGTTGCTCGACGGCATCGTTGCGGGCGTCGGCAATCAAAAAGATGCTGACCACAGCCACCAGCAAGGCTATAATCAGCCCCGCAGCGGCCGCGCCGAGCAGCGCGACGTGGCGGCGGGACCACTTGGCCAGACGCTGGCCCGGCGTCGGCCGCCTGGCCAGGATCGGCTGGTGGTTCAAAAGTCGACGCAGATCGTCGGCCAGCGCCTGCGCGGTGGCGTAGCGCGCCGCCGGCTCCTTGGCCATCGCTTTGAGCACAATGGTCTCCAGATCGCGCGACACGGCCGGATTCATCTGCCGGAGCGACGGAGGATCCCGCTCGATGATCTGATCGATCGCTTCCTGGCGGTCGTCGCTGGCCACCGCCGGCGAGAGAGTGAGCAGTTCGTAGAGTGTCGCGCCGAGGGAATAGATATCGGTATGATGGTCCAGCGTGCGGCCGCCGCGCCGAAGCTGCTCCGGGCTCATGTAGCGGATCGTTCCCACCAGGTCTCCGCTTGCCGTCAGGTTGGAACTCACCCGCGTCATGGCGAGGCCGAAGTCGGTGAGCCAGAGGTGCCCCGACGCGTCGACGATCAAGTTCGACGGCTTGACGTCCCGATGCACGATGCCCAATTGGTGGGCGTGCTCGAGCGCTTCCGCTGCCTGGATGCCCAGCCGTGCCACGGTACCGGGATGCTCCCGGCTGCGAATCGACGCGGAGGGCGCTGCCCGTGGCGTGCCGGGAAAGCTATCCTTCTGCGTTGACTCTAGGGCGATCCCGCTGTCGTCCGTGGACTCCACTCCCACCTCCGCCGCAGCGGCCGGTTCGGGGATCCGCTCGGTGGCAACCGTCGCATCCCCAGCCGCCGGCGCTGCCGGCAGTTGGCCGGTGACGATGCTGCGGGTGAGCTGCGTCAGCGAGTTCGGCCCAGGCGAATCGTCCTGGCCTTCGAAGCCGGAATCTCGGCGCAACTGATCGACGACCGCCGCCAACGTGTGGCCTTCGATGTACTGCATCGCATAATAGTAACGCCACCACCGACCCCGTGTCGGTGGGGCGATGTTTGGCAACTACAGACGCTGCGCAAACTCCCGTTCCGTGAATTCGCCTGCTCGGCCCGAGGGGGCCGAGCGAAAGGCGAATTCACGGAACGGCCTACAAGAGTGCCGTTTTAGTTGCCAAACATCGCCCCACCGGGATAGACCCGATGGTGGGGCTTCTCTCACTTGCCTCTGCCGCTTTCGCCTCCAGCCGCCTCACCGCACGAGTCCAGACTTGCGGACAGCCGCCTCGGAGCGGCCCATCTCTTTGGCGATCTCGGAGAACGGGAGCTTCCTTGCGGTGGTGCAGCAGGATCACCTGCCGGTCGTCCTCCCCAGGCTGTCCATGATTTGCAGGATCTGCTCCTCTTCTCGCGTGCCATGGCAGAGGTGCTTGGCGAAGCGACCTGTCGCGCCGCATGCATCTGCCAGCCGTCGCCACTGGCCTCGATCCGGACCAACTCGGCCGCCAAATCGCGTTTCTGTGCACGTGTACGCCGATGTGCCTCGGCCACGTGGTGGAGAAGACGTCGCAGCCATGCCAGCAACTCCTGCCGGGTCTCGCCGGCGAACGCGAGCAGGTTTGCGCATCCACGCAGGTCTCCTGCACGACATCCGACGCAGCCTCCTTCACGCGGACACGCGGCGACAACTCCCGCCCGGCGACCAGCAAGAGATACTTCCGACACCGCTGGAGCAACTCACCCATCGCCTCCTGCGACCCCGCCGCGCCGCCTCGATCAATCCCGGATCGAGTCCTTGGCATCTCCCCGATGCTCGTCCTCTCGGCGGCTCATCGCTTGCGATCCCCACCTCAAGAGTCAATAAACAGGGCACGGTCATCGGGAGTGCAGTCTACCCCGTCTCCGTGCCGCATCAAGTAGCAGAAGGAAAACCCCAGTTCACTTTTTCCAGGGCCTTTCGAACCGGCGAGAATCTCGCAAATCCACTCCTATAAAGGTTCTGAGCTGCTGCGAATTCGTCGTTTAACCGCAGTGCCCAACGGGCCGCTTTGTGACCGACAGCCGCGCCGCCCTCCGTTCCAGCGCGGCCCGTTGGGCACTGCATTGCAGACTCGTAGAGTTCTGTTTTTGGACAAAGTTTTCGCCTGGGTGTCATTCTGTTCAGAAGATGACGCAAATGGCTTCGAATTTGGTTGCGGCCGAAGGGAGGGCCAAGATGAAACAAGGAAAAGAAGATGGGGGAAAGGAAGATGGTTCCCAAGTCGCAAACCGAATTCATCTCCCTCGTCATCTTCTTTTCTCAGCTCTGCCTTCAATCGCCAATTCTGCGTTGGTCGCGGCCGAAGGCTGCGCCGAGGTTAAACGAGCTTTACAGGGGGTGCCTCGCAAATTCCATCTTGCTTGGCCGAGGATCGGATTTTTTTCAAATCGCCAGACGCCTTTCCTGACAACGCTTTACGACGCCAACGCATGGGAGTTTTCTAAAAAACCAATCAGGGGGTGTCTCAAACTCCATTTTTTCGTCCTTAGTGGTGTGGAGGCAGCCGTGCCGCTGCCTTCGTGTAATCGGTCGGTGAAGCCGGAGCACCAATCCCTAGCAGCCTAGCCTGCTTGCGCGTCCGTTCATCACGAAAGCTAACGATGCCATCCGTCAAGCCACCCAACGACGATCCGGAGGCCGTCTTCGCCGACCTGCTGGTCGAGATCGAACAGTGTCTCCGAAGCGGTCGGCCGATCGATTGGGATGCCTACCGCTCAGACTACCCCGACTACGTCGATGAACTCCGTCGGTTGCTGCCCACGCTTAAAGAGCTGAACCGTTTGGACAATGGTTGGGAGGACCGGTGAGTAACCCGCTAGCTGGAAGACGCCGCTTGGCAAATCCCCATTTTTCGAACTATGGAAATAATCTGCCGGATCCTGTCACACAACCCTCATTTTTTGCGCTTAGATCATAGAGATTCCGGGAGTGGCCCATGTTGGTATCCCCGAACCTCCGGCGGCTCCGGGCGGGCAAGGCGGTCGATTGGGAGGTTTACCGCGAGCGTTGTCCGGAATACCTTGACGAGCTGGAACGGTCCATGCCGGCGCTGAGGGAATTGATCCGCTTGGAGGGCAGAGATGACTCGTCGAGGAGTTCGACGCAACGGCGTATGTGTGAGAGGGAAGGTGTGTCATTGCCCGCCTGGCACCCACAGGTTCATTTTTCTTTTCCGCGCTGCCGCGCCGGCCCTCCTTCTTGTGGATTATTGGGAGCCAATCCAGAATGGCGTAATTCGAGCGGTCAAAACCCCTCAGTAGAGCCGATTTTCCCAAAATTTCCGGAATACCTGTCACTTTTTCAAAGTTTTTGCGCGGTCAGTTAATAGGGGAATCTTTTGTGACGACATTCCAAGACCCCGAAACGGGGGAGCTACTTGATCGAGCCGAGCTGGGAGACGCAGCGGCGATCGAGGAACTGTTAACGCAGCACCGCGCGCGGCTCCGTCGGATGGTCCACGCCCGCATGGATGACCGCCTGGCAACATGCATGGATGCTTCGGATGTGGTTCAGGAGACGCTGATGATGGCGGCCCAAAACCTGCCGGAATACCTGAAGACCCGCCCGCTGCCGTTCTATCCGTGGTTGCGGCAGATCGCGTGGAATCGCCTGGTGGCCTTGCGCCGGCGCTATGTGGAGGTGAGCAAGCGAGACGTAACTCGGGAGCAGTCGCTGGAGCTTTCCGGCGAGTCGGCCATGCGGCTGGCCGATCAGCTTGCGGCCAGCGAAACGGGGGTGGTGAAGCGGTTGGTGCGAAAAGAAGCGCGTGATCGGGTGCAAAGTGCGCTGCAAGCCTTGGGGGAATTGGATCGGGAAATCGTGCTGCTTCGGCATATTGAGGCGATGAGCTACGTCGAGGTGGCGGCAACAATCAAGATCAGCGAGACTGCGGCCAAGCAGCGGCATGTACGGGCGCTGCAGCGTCTGAGACGTGAATTGGGGGAGGAAAGCTCGGGAGCGTGAGCATGGCGAAGTCCGACGATGACGACGACCTATCGCAAAGCGACGTGATTCTGGCCGATCTTATCGACGCAGTGATGAAGAAACATCAGGCCGGCGAACCGGTCGATCTGGCGGAAGTTGCGGCGAGCCGGCCCGAGTATCTCGACGATTTGGAAGAGCTGCTGCCGATCCTGGATATCCTGGACGATCCTGCCTGGTCCGAGCCGGTAGAAATCGAGGAGGAGGACGCGGCGGAATGCCTCCGCGACGACTGGCGAGGCCAGCAGCCTCGCCTCATGGGCCGCAGGCTGGGCGACTTCCGTATCCTGCGGGAGATCGGCCGCGGCGGGATGGGCATCGTCTACGAAGCCCGGCAGATCTCGCTCCCGCGGCCCGTCGCGCTGAAGGCGCTCCCTTTCGCGACCGTGCTCGACGTCAAGCATCTCCAGCGGTTTAAGAATGAAGCCGGCGCCGCCGCCTCGCTCGATCACCCCAACATCGTCACCATCTACTCGGTCGGTTGCGAGCGCGGCGTGCATTACTACGCCATGCAGTATATCGAGGGGCAGACGCTCGCCGCCGTCATCGACCAGTTGCAGAAGCTCTCGGGGCTAAAGTGGGGAGAGGCCACGCTTTTCGACCCCCCCATGCAACCCACCGGCAGCTTCGTCCGCGGGGAGTTTCTCGCCGAGCAGGGTAGCAGAAACGGAGAAGAGGAAGAGGAGAGAAGACAGGCAGACCCCGCGTCGGGCAGAAATGGTCATCGCCATCCCGCCGATTCTCACCCAAGCTCCGCCGCCGATAGCTCCTCTGCCGACAGCTCCCTCGGCAACCGTGAGTTCTTCCGCGCAGTCGCCAAACTGGGCATCCAGGCCGCCGACGCCCTCGAGCATGCCCACCAGATGGGCATCGTCCATCGCGACGTCAAGCCGTCGAACCTGATGGTCGACGCCTCGGGCCACCTCTGGGTCACCGACTTCGGCCTGGCAATGAGTCCCACCGATACGAAGCTCACCGGAACCGGCGACCTGGTGGGCACGTTGCGTTACATGAGCCCCGAGCAGGTCGAAGGCACGCGCCACGTGTTGGACCACCGCACCGACATCTATTCCCTGGGAGTCACGCTCTACGAACTCTTGGCGCTGCGACCGGCGGTGACCAGCAGCGACCGCCACGAGGTGATCCACCAGATCACCGAGAGCGACCCGCGACCGCTTCGCCGGGCGAACCGGTCCATCCCCCGCGACCTGGAGACGATTGTCCAGAAGGCCGTGGCCAAGGAGCCGCGGTCTCGCTACGCCACAGCCCGGGAGTTGGCCGACGACCTGCGGCGGTTCCTCGCCGATGAGCCGATCCGTGCCCGGCGACCCTCGACGGCGGACCGAGTCGGCAAATGGGCCCGGCGTCACCGGGCGATCCTCACCACGGGCATCCTCACGTTGTCGGCAGCCGTCCTGATCGCGGGGCTGCTGGTGTGGCGCGAGCGGAATCAGACACTGGCCGCGCTGGTGAGCGTGTCCGAGGAGCGCAACCTGGCGGAACGACAGCAGAAGTTGGCGGAAGACCAGAAAGAAGAGGCCCTGCGACAACGCGATATTTCCGATCGCGGAATGTACGTGGCCAATATGCGACTGGCCGTCCACTACTGGACGACCGGGCGGACCGACGGTCTCGTTGAACTGCTCCGTGCCCAAAGCCCTGCGGGCGAGCGCCCAGACCTGCGTGGTTGGGAATGGTACTACTTCTTCTCGCAGTGCCATGCCCAGAAGTTTACTCTTCCCTTCCAGCAGCAGAACGTTCTCGCCTGGAGCCCCGACGGGCAATCCCTGGCCACCGCCGGGGCCTACGGAGTGAACCTCTGGGATGCGGGCAGCCGAAAACGGAAAGCCTTTCTGAAAACTCGTTCGGTTTCGGCCGTCGCCTGGAGTCCCGACGCGAAGCGGCTTGCCGTGGCCACCGATCGCGAGAGGGTCGAAATCTGGGAGATCGCCTCGGGCCGCCTGCTCCAGCGGCACGCGGGTCTCGCATTCGCCCTGGACTGGAGCCCCGATGGTTCGCGGCTCGCCCGCGGCGGAGACGACGGGCGGATCCGCATTTCGGATCCGCAGACCGGCCAGACGCTTACCACGATCGACTTGCCGGGCAAGATCGTCTGGTCGTTAGACTGGCATCCCGACAGTCGGCGGCTGCTGGCCGTGGTGGGAGTCGCGCCGAATGTCGCCGAGCAACTGCAAATCTGGGACACGACAAGCGGCCGGGAAGTGGCCGGCTGGCCCACCAATGGACAGCAGGCGAGCTTCAGCCCCGATGGCCGCCGTGTCGCATGGGGTTCCTATCTGGCTTCGGTCACCGACTGGGAAACCGGCCAGCGGGTCTCTTTGTTTCAGCAGCACGGCGGCCAGAATTCGGCCTTCAGCCCGGACGGAAAGCGGCTGGCATCGCCCGCCCACGGCGGCCCGATTCACATCTGGGAAGCCGACTCGGGCAAAGAAATCCGCCACATCCTCGCTCTCATGCCAGACAGCGGACGGGTCGCCTGGAACCCGGCCGGATCCCTGCTTGCCGCGGTTTGCGACCAAGGGGTGGCCGTTTGGGATGCCGATGCGTCCCAAGAGGCCCGGACGATGTCGATCCCCGACCGATACGCGCTTTCGGCCCGCTTCAGCCCGGACGGCAAGCGCCTGCTGGTGGGCGCACGCTATGGGCTGATGAAAATCTACGACGTGGAGTCGGGCAAAACGACGCTCACCGTCGAGCAGCCGGGACTGACCTGGCTGCGATGCGTGGCCTGGAGGCCCGATGGCCGGCAGTTCGCGTGTGCCTGGCCCGGCGATCGGGTGGCGATTTGCGACCCAGACACAGGAAAGCATCTGCTTCCCCCGCTGACGCCCGACGGCAACTGGCCGCGATCGCTGGCATGGAGCCCCGACGGGACGGTCCTCGCCGTGGGCGTGCAGAACCGAGGGCCCGGCCCGATGGCCGGACGCGGACGCGTCGTCCTGGTTTCCACCGATACCGGCCGGCAAATCGCCGTCTCCGACTATGTCGATTGGCCCTGCAACGGAGTTGCCTGGTCTGGTGACGGCAAGTATCTGGCCGCGACAGGCAAACGGCTCCGCGTCTGGGATTCGGCTTTGAAACGCACCGAGCCGGCGCCGGACATTCCGGCCGTCTGCGTGAGTTGGAGCCCCGACGGGAAACAACTCGCCGTGGCTGGCGGCACGAATCCCGATCACGGCGACGGGACCATCGGCATCTACGACACAACCTCCTGGCTCCCTCTCGCCCAACTCGCACAAAGCGTTGGCGACCTCGTCTGCCTGGCCTGGCACCCGCGGATGCCGCGGCTCGCCTCGGGAAGCCAGCGGGGAACCATCCGGATCTGGGACACGAGGTCGCCTCAGGAGATCGTCCACTTGGAGACCTCCGCCGAGACGGTCTATCACCGCATCGAACAGCTCGACTGGAGCCCCGACGGCCTGCGGCTGGCCTCCGCAAGCCAGGACGGCACCGTTCGCATCTGGGACGCTTCTCGGGCTGCCCCATTTCTCCAGAGGCAAGACTTCCGCATGCGGATCGACGATCTGATCGGCGAAAAGCGATGGCAGGAGGCCCTCGATCTGATCCACAAAGAAACCCGTGGGGGACTGGCTCATTTTGCGGAGTCTTCGGAGCAAAATGTGCCTGTCCCCTTCTCTTTGTCCGAGGACCTGGAACTGCAGATGCTCTTCCAGCAGATCGAGCTTGCCCGCGCCAATCAACTGGTGCGAGACGGTCAACTGGAGGCGGCAACCGCGCTCTACCGGCAATTGAGCGCGGAGTCGCCCGATCTGCCGGAGGCGCGGCTGTTGCTGGCCAATGCCCTCTTCTATCCCGGCAACGAAGCCAAGGCACTCCAGTGGCTGGAGGAACTGGTTGCCGAGTCTCCCGATAACGAGCAGTACCGGCACGAGCTGGCTCACCGCTACCGGCAGGCGGCCCTACGACTCTGCCGCGCCGGCCGGTTCGACGAGGCAGCTCCCGTCCTCGCCAAGCTCGCCGGACGTTTCCCCGACGGGCCCGACTTTCGTGCGCCGCTGGCCGCTCAGATGGCGATGGTGAACCGCCTGAACGAGACCCTGGCCCTATTGGAAAAGATCCCGGGAATTCCGCCCGACTGGCCCGACTACCGCCCGGAGCTTGCCCGCCGTCTGCTCCATCTCAGCAAGTCGCCTCAAGTCGCCGCGTTTTATCGGCAGATGGTCGCCGGCTTCCCCGACGTGCCCGAATACCGCCGGGGGCTGGGCAACGTCTGTCTGGCCGATGGGGTGGCCCTGTTTACCACGCGCGACTTCCAGAAATCCCTGCAGCCTTTGAGCGAAGCCGTCGCCCTGCTCGCGCGCTTCGTCAGCTCCGAATCGCAAGGACCGCCGGATTACGATCTCACAAATCGGCTCTGGGAAGCTTATCACCGCCGTGCTGGGAGCCATCTCAACCTGGGGGAACTCGATGGGGCGATCGCGGATTACAGCGAAGCCATACGTGTTATCTCCGACGATCCGATGCCCTACTGTTGGCGAGCCGTGGCCTACTTGAAGCTCGGCGATATCGACAACGCTCGTGCGGACTGCGAGGCCTATCTCAAGCTGCCTCGCAGTTGCCCGTGTACGCCCTTGGCGCAAACGCTTGCTGAGCGTCTGCCCCCTGGCGCCGCCCCGGAGTGGGCGCTGGCCGTAGCCCGCCGCGCCGTGGAGTTGTCTCCGGAATCCGCGGAAGCATGGAAGTCCCTGGGGCTGCTCCACGTCGCCGCAGGCGATCGCGGCGAGGCCGCAGTCGCTTTCAGCAAAGCGGTCGAATTGGCGCCGGGCGATGCAACGCTCCGGTCGCTGTTGGAGGAAAACGCTCGTCAAACAACCTCGGAGGAGCCTGCCCAGGAGATGCATGATGGATGAAGACAGACAGGTTGTATCGGCGGTCGATGCGGTGCGCTGCCTCTACCTGGCTCGCGAGGCTCAGCGGCGGGGCGAACACGACGCCGCGCGACGTTGGCACGAGCAAGCCTCGCGGTGGATGGCTGGGCTGGGCAGCGCAGGGAGTCCACCGGACTGGCAGGAGAACGAGACAACGCAACACCCTTTCGCCGAAGGCCCTATTTCACCATACCCATGCAACGTTTTTTTGGCCAAAGGCCATATTCACCGTAGCCTGGGGTACCACCCCAGGAAAGGAGACGAACCCAATGTTTTTTGGCCAAAGGCCATATTCACCCTCACCCTGATACCCAATTTCAGGAAAACGACGATGCCGCAATCCCTCACGAAAATGTACGCACACCTGGTTTTCAGCACGAAGAATCGGAGGCCCTTTCTCGACGACGAGATCCAACCCCGTGTCCACGCCTATCTGGCTACAGTGATTCGGAGCCTTGATTCCCCGTTTGTCGTCGTCGGCGGGGTCGCCGATCACGTCCACATTTTGTTCGATTTGGGAAAAATGCACGCGCCCGTCGAATTTGTCGAGCAGGTAAAGCGCGAATCGTCCAAGTTCGTGAAGACGCTTGGCCGCGGGCACGGCGATTTCTATTGGCAGCGCGGCTACGGCATGTTTTCGGTCAGCCCGACCCATTTGCCGGATGCGGAGGAATATGTTCGCAACCAGGAGGAGCACCACCGGAAGAAGACGTTCCAGGAGGAGTTTCGGGAGTTTTTGAAGCGCTACGGCATCGAATACGACGAACGGTACGTGTGGGATTGAGACCGTTGGAGGATAAATATGGCCTTCGGCCAAACATGGTTATTGACGATTGGTTCCTGGGGTGTTACCCCAGGCTACGATGAACGGAGGCCTTCGGCCAAACGACGAGATAACGCCCCGATGCCCAACGAACCCGCCGAGGCCAAACCACGGGGCAAACGCGCCCCAGAAACGAACCAACGCAAGGTTTTTTTTGGCCAAAGGCCATGTTTCACCGTAGCCTGGGGCATCGCCCCAGGAAAGGGATGCCAACCCAAATGTTTTTGGCCGAAGGCCATGTTTCACCGTAGCCTGGGGCATCGCCCCGGGATGCCGGCCCGATGTTTTTGGCCAAAGGCCTGTTTCACCGTAGCCTGGGGCATCGCCCCAGGAAAGGGATGCCAACCCAAATGTTTTTGGCCGAAGGCCATGTTCCGCCATGTACAAGGCATCGCCCCAGGAAAGGGATGCCAACCCAAATGTTTTTGGCCGAAGGCCATGTTTCACCGTAGCCTGGGGCATCGCCCCAGGAAAGGGATGCCAACCCAAATGTTTTTGGCCAAAGGCCATGTTTCACCGTAGCCTGGGGCATCGCCCCAGGAATCACCAACCCAAATGTTTTGGCCAAAGGTATGTTTCACCGTAGCCTGGGGCATCGCCCCAGGAAAGGGATGCCAACCCAAATGTTTTTGGCCAAAGGCCATGTTTCACCGTAGCCTGGGGCATCGCCCCAGGAAAGGGATGCCAACCCAAATGTTTTTGGCCAAAGGCCATGTTTCACCGTAGCCTGGGGCATCGCCCCAGGAAAGGGATGCCAACCCAAATGTTTTTGGCCAAAGGCCATGTTTCACCGTAGCCTGGGGCATCGCCCCAGGAAAGGGATGCCAACCCAAATGTTTTTGGCCGAAGGCCATGTTTCACCGTAGCCTGGGGCATCGCCCCGGGGATGCCAACCCAAATGTTTTGGCCAAAGGCCATGTTTCACCGTAGCCTGGGGCATCGCCCCGGGGATGCCAACCCAAATGTTTTGGCCAAGGCCATGTTTCACCGTAGCCTGGGGCATCGCCCCGGGAATGCCAACCCAAATGTTTTTGGCCGAAGGCCATGTTCCACCGTAGCCTGAGGCATCGCCCCGAGAAGAGATGCCAACCCAAAATGTTTTTGGCCGAAGGCCATGTTTCGTAGCCTGAGGCATCGCCCCGGGAATGCCAGCCCAAATGTTTTTGGCCGAAGGCCATGTTTCACCGTAATACAGGGGCATCGCCCCGGGGAAAGGATGCCAACCCAAATGTTTTTGGCCAAAGGCCATGTTTCACCGTAGCCTGGGGCATCGCCCCAGGAAAGGGATGCCAACCCAAATGTTTTTGGCCGAAGGCCATGTTTCACCGTAGCCTGGGGCATCGCCCCAGGAAAGGGATGCCAACCCAAATCGTGCAGCCGAAGAGAGCCATGTTTCACCGTAGCCTGAGGCATCGCCCCGAGAAAGGGATGCCAACCCAAATGTTTTTGGCCAAAGGCCATGTTTCACCGTAGCCTGGGGCATCGCCCCAGGAAAGGGATGCCAACCCAAATGTTTTTGGCCGAAGGCCATGTTTCACCGTAGCCTGGGGCATCGCCCCAGGAAAGGGATGCCAACCCAAATGTTTTTGGCCAAAGGCCATGTTTCACCGTAGCCTGGGGCATCGCCCCGGGAAACCAAACCAAAGGTCTTTGGCCGAAGGCCATGTTTCACCGTAGCCTGGGGCATCCGCTTCCAGAAGAGCAAACCAAAGGTCTTTGGCCGAAGAGGCCATGTTCACCACAGCCAACAACCCAGGAGGCGCGAAAAGAACACACCATTGGGCAACGAAATAAATCCCGTTTTACAGAGCAGGAAGAAAAGCAGCCGGTGAGGACCAAGCTTCCCAGGCGGTCCCCTCACCGGCTGGGCAATCGTCCGCACGCGGCTCGTTTGCGCGCGCGTGCAACAACAACGCTACTTGCATTTTACCACGTTTGCCGAGGAGGGCCAGCAAATGTTTTCCGTACCGTTTTTGAGCAGCCGCAAGACCAGCAGTTCCCGCCGCAACCGCAGTTCGGGGATGTCCCGCAGGGCCTTTGAACCGCGCCGGATCCGTGTGGAGCCGTTGGAGGATCGGCGACTGCTTGCCGTGGTGAGTCATTGGCCAGCCGATGGCACGGCCGCGGACGCCGTCGGCAGCAACGATGCAACGCTGGTCAGCGGCGCTGACTATTCTCTCGGTCAGATCGGCCAGGCATTTCTGTTCGACGGAGTCGACACTGACCGCGCTTGCTGTGGCCGACCATCCCAGCCTGGCGGCGACCGACTCGATGACGATCGAAGCATGGATCGTGTCGACTCGTTCCCCGATCCCGGAGAAGGCAGCGGATGGATCGTCTTCCGTGGCGACGAGCGTGGCGGCCTCGATCCTTACACGATGGGAGTACAATCGGACCGGAGTCTCAAGTTTGAGATCAACGACGCGCCCGGGTGCCGCGGCGATCAGCACTCCGATCCTGGGGCAGATTTTGCATGTCGCCGCCGCGCTGGACGACGCGACGGCGACGCGGGCATCTACGTCAACGGCGCACAGATGCGAGGCGTATACGATCACCAACGTTCGCCCCTTTTGCCGATCTCGACCCTGCCAGCAATCCGGGCATCGGGATCGGCATTTCCCTTTCGCACGGCATGATCGACGAACTCAAGATCCATAACGTGGCCTTGTCTGAGCCGGGGATCCTGTAGGCATCTACAACGCCGGCAAGGGCGATCTGCAAGCAGAAATCTCGATCAACGATATTTCCGTTACCGAAGAGACTCCGGTGTGCAACTGGTCGACGATTTTGTAACACCCCCAGCCGGCGACTTGCACGAGGCGCGAACGATCGCTAACTGGCCCGCAGGCGATCTGTTCGTCTACTCCTCATTCCGCCAGGTTCTTCAGTACGACGGCGCCCACGGGCGCGTATGAAGGCGTGTTTGCCAACGCGCAAAATGGCGGGCCAGACCAGCGGACTGGCAGCCTCGTGTTCGACGCCAATTACCTCTACGTGAGCAATGCGGGGGGGATGAACAGCGTCCTGCGATTCGACGCAGCAACGGGCGCTCCGGCACCCGCACCGGGCCAAACCGGTGCCGTGTTTGTCGCGCCCGGCGTGGGCGAACAAGAAGTCGATGGGCCCTACGGCATGACCATCGGGCCGGACGGGAACCTCTATGTCAGCAACAACCGCCGTGATGATGTCACTCGCTACGATATTTCGACCGGCGCTAGGATCGACGTATTTGTTGCGGTGGGTAGCGGAGGACTCGATCAACCGGCGGGGCTATTTTTTGATGATGCCGGTCGCCTCTGTGTGGCCAGTTCCGGCACGCACGAGATCCTGCGTTATCAGGGTCCCAATGGATCGTCACCGGGCGATTATCTCGATGTATTGATACCCAGCCAGAGCGGTGGGCTCGATTTTCCGAGCTCGATGGTCGTAGGACCGGAGGGAGACCTTTACGTCAACAGTCGCGACTCGAATCAGGTGCTGCGATACGATATGGAGAGCGGGGCATTCCTTGAGTCGATCGCCGTGGCGCGGCCCGGCAGTCTTTTGGCTCCCAAGGGCATAACGTTCGACGCGAACGGCGTGCTCTATGTGACGAGCAGCGCGGGGGAGCAAGTGCTCCGCTCCGCGCCGAAATCGTATGCAGTTGTCCATGTCGATCTTTCCATGCCCGTTCCCGAGACTGTCACGGTCGACTTCACCACGGCCGACGGTACCGCTCTGGCCGGTGCAGACTATTCCGCCGCGAGCGGCATAGTGACGTTCGCGCCCGGCGAAACGTCCAAGGTGATCCTCGTCCCGACCGTCGACGACATCATCACGGAGAGTGAAGAGTACTTTTCGGTGAACCTCTCCAACCCGACGGGCGGTGCGGTGATCAACGATCCTCAGGGTATCGCCACCATCCTTGACACCGACGGCCCCCTCTTCTCCGACAGCTTCGAGCACGGCCAGTGGAACGGCCTCTGGGTCGAAGACAGCCAGAACGACTGGTTCACCTCGACCCAGCGCAAGACCGACGGCAGCTACTCGGCCGAGGTGGATGGAGCGGCAAGTGATGCGAAGCTCTCACTCGCCAGTCCGATCGACCTGACACCCTACGGCAGCGCCGAACTCAGCTTCGACTGGCTCATCGAGAGCGGGCTCGATACCGGAGAGTACCTCGCCCTGGATCTCTTTAACGGCGCCGCCTGGCAGGAAGTCGCCAGGCTGCGAGGAAACGTCGATGCGGAGAACACCTGGCACCACGAAGTGCTGACCGTCGACGGTGGCTACCTCGTGAGCAACTTCCAATTCCGCTTCCGAGCGAAAATGAGCGGATCCGACGAGGATGCCAACCTCGACAACGTGCAGCTTGTCGCCACCAGCCTGGCCGCGCCGAACGTTCCGCCCGTTGCCGACATCGGTGGTCCCTACTCGGGGAGTGAAGGGACTGCGATCACCCTCGATGCGTCGGCATCTCACGATCCGGACGGCGCCATCGCCAGTTACGATTGGGATCTCGACAACGACGGCCAATACGACGACGCCAGCGGTGTGACGACGACGTTCACACGCACCGCCGACGGCACGTACACCATCGGCCTGCGTGTGACGGACAACCGGGGCGACACCGACACCGCCTCGACAAGCGTGACCGTAGCCAACGTCGCGCCGACGGCCGATGCCGGCGGACCCTACACGACGGGCGAGGGCGTCGACGTGACCCTCAGCGCCGCCGGATCGACCGACCCGGGCAACGACATCGCGAGTTATGCGTGGGACCTGGACGGCGATGGCCAATATGACGACGCCACAGGCGTGACCGCCACGTTTAATTCTCCCACGGAGGGGACCTTCACCGTGGCGGTCAAGGTTACCGACGATGACGGGGCATCGGCGACGCACGAGGCCCTGGTCAACGTGGTGAGTTCAGTCGAAACCGTCGTCTTCTCCGATAGTTTTGAAGCCGGCCAATGGAACGGCAAGTGGGTGGAGGACTCTCAGAACGACTGGTTCACCTCGACGCAACGGGCGACTGCCGGCAACTACTCGGCCGAAGTGGACGGCCGCGCCACCAATGCCACGCTTTCGATGAGCAACGCCGTTGACCTGACGGCCTACGGCAGCGCGGAACTCACCTTCGACTGGTACATCGAGAGCAGCTTCGATGCAGGCGAGTACCTGGCGCTCGACTTCTCACCCAACGGATCGACCTGGACCGAAATCCGGCGACTCCGCGGCAACGTCGACACTGAAAACACCTGGCACACCGAGACGATCCAAGTCGGTTCGGCCTACCTGACCGACGGCTTCAAGATCCGCTTTCGAGCCTACGTGAGCGGGTCCGACGAGGACGCCAACGTCGACAACGTTCAACTCGTGGCCGGCGGAATGAGTTCAAGTTCGGCCTCGACCATGGCGGCCGGGCTGGACGCCAGCGAGGAGCTCTGGCAGCTTCTGGCCGCCGACCAGACCGCCCGCGAGCACGACGAGTCCCGCACGGGCAAGAAGACCGGCGAACTGACCGATCTGGCTCTTTTGGAGTGGCAATTGGCGGAGTAATCGTTACCGTCGGGTGGCACTCGGCACGGCCGAGCAAGCCGAGTGCCGCCCGGTTTTTTGGCCGAAGGCCATATTCACCGTAGCCTGGGGTAACCACCCCAGGAAAGGAAAACCAACCGAATGTTTTTTGGCCGAAGGCCATATTCACCGTAGCCTGGACCTTCGGTGAAAACAACGAACGTTGACCGTCGGCAGCGCCGGCAAAAAATGGCCATCGGCCAACAACAAATAAACATTGATATTCGGTTCCCGGGCTGCTACCGTAGCTACGGTGACCGGAGGCCTTCGGCCAAGGAACAGGCGAGAGGAATTAAACTCAATCATCACGGGCGGACGAACCATGTCTCAAAGCCTCCAGAATCGTCGTTTTGCGAAAAGCATGTCGAGAGCACCGCGAGATGGCGGCCCCCACTACCGCCGACTTCGCTGTGAAATCCTCGAAGACCGCAGACTGCTGAGCATCGCCTTTCCCGACTTCAGCACGCCAACGGGTTTGAATCTCGTCGGGGATGCCTCGATTACCGGCGACGACGTCCTGCGGTTGACGCCGGCACTGAATTCCCAATCCGGAGGAGCTTGGTTTTCGGAGAAACAGCTCGTTTCGAGCGACTTCGAGACGACCTTCGACTTTCGATTGACGGGTCCGGGAGGAGAACCCGGCGGTTCGGACGGTTTTGCCGTCGTGTTTCAGAACCAAAGCGTTTCGACCTTGATGGGCGGGGGCGGAAACCTCGGCTACGGCGGGATTCCGAACAGCCTGGCTGTCGAGTTCGATATCTTCAGAAATTCGGAGAACCAGGACACCAGCGAGAGCGAAGTCAGTATCCACACGAACGGCACCGGTCCCAACGACCAGAGCGAGTTGTACTCGCTCGGCTCGTTCAGCACCGTAGGCTTCATCCTGGACGACGGCAACGTCCATACGGCCAAGGTCGCGTATACGCCCGGTACCATGCGCGTTTACCTGGACGATCTGGTCACTCCGGCGCTGACCGTTTCCGTTGACCTGGACACGCTGCTCGATTTGGACCTGGGACGCGCGTGGGTCGGCTTCACCGGTGCCTCCGGCGGCGACCCGACGAACCACGACATTCTCAACTGGCACCTCACCTCGGCTGCCGACACCAATCCAGTCATCGCGATTGGTGACGCGGAAGTGATGGAGGGCCGTTCTGGCAGCACTCAGGGCCTCCATTTTCCGGTCACTGTCACACGACCCGACGCAACCGATCCCCTGACGGTTGAGGTGACATACGCCACCGTTGACGGTACGGCGACGTCCAGCAGCGGCGACTATATCCCGGCCGAAGGCACGCTCACGTACCAATTGGCTGTCGGAGAAAGCACTTCGACACAGATCGCCTCTGTCTCTGTCAATGGAGACGACGAGGTGGAAGCGGACGAGACGTTCGCAGTTGAATTGTCCAACGCAGTGGGTGCAATCGTTGTCACCACAAGCGGAATCGGCACCATCCTCAACGACGAGGCTCCTGTCATCCCCAACGACCCACTTTTCGCCGAACAATGGGCTTTGGACAACCGAGGGCAGACCGGCGGCGCGTGGGACGCCGACATCGACGCCCCGGCCGCATGGTCGGTGACGACCGGAAGCGCGGCTACCGTAGTCGCGATGCTCGACACGGGGATCGACTATACGCATGAAGATCTTTACCTGAACGTCTGGGTCAACCAGGGCGAGATCCCAGCCGCCCTTCGGCCTCAGATTGTGGATAGCGATGCCAACTCCGTGATCACGCTGCACGACTTGAACCACCCGGCCAACGCGTCCCGAGTTACCGACTGGAATGGCAACGGCCGCATCGACGGCGGCGATCTGCTGGCCGATCCGGCTTGGGAGGATGGGATCGACACGGACGGCAACGGCTACACGGACGACCTGATCGGCTGGGACTGGGTGAACAACGACAACGATCCGATGGATGAGAACGGACATGGGACAACAACGGCGGGAGTTCTGGGCGCCGTGGGCCACAACGGGGTGGGCACGGCCGGCGTGAACTGGCGCGTGCAGATGATGGCCCTGCGCTTCGAGCCGGCGAACTACGCTTGGACGGACGAAGCCGCTGCCGGCGCCATCGACTACGCCGTTGCCATGGGAGCGACCATTTCGAGCAACAGTTGGGGCACCGGTCTTGACGCCGTTGACGACTATCCGCTTGTCAGAAATGCGATCGAACACGCCGGACAGGCCGGCCACCTTTTCGTCAGCTCAGCGGGTAATTTCTCGTCGAGCATTGACCCGGGATTTATGGCCCGTTACCCCGCGGGATACGCTTTCGACAACATCCTTTCCGTGGCCGCCACGGACCACGACGATGTGCTCGCGGATTTCTCCGATTGGGGTGCGGTCAACGTTGACCTTGCGGCTCCGGGAAAGAACGTGCTGCGCCCGGCCAAGGGAGACGCCTACGGTCTGGGGAGCGGGACATCGTTTGCCACGCCGCACGTCGCAGGCGTCGCTGCGCTTTTGAAGACCTTGCACCCCGGCTGGGGAGCGACCGAACTCAAGCAGCGGATCATGGACACCGTGGACCCGCTGCCATCGCTGGCGGGCAAGACGGTTACCGGCGGGAGACTCAACGCGGCCCGCGCAGTTGCCGAGACAACCATCACCGTAGACGATCCCAGCGTCCTCGAAGGCAGTTCCGGCACGACCTCGCTCGCCTTCACGGTGACGCGCGCCGGAGACGCGACCGGGAGCGTCACCGTGTCCTGGTCTACGTCCGACGGCACGGCAGCCGCCGGCAGCGACTACGTCGCCGCCTCCGGTGAAGTCACCTTCCTGCCGGGAGGTGTCAACACGCAGACGATCTCCGTCACCATCCAAGGCGACACTGCCCAGGAGGGTAACGAAACGTTCTTCGTCGACTTTGAGGTTGTCTTGGGCGATGCCCTCTTGGCGGATAGGGAGGGCCAGGCGACGATCCTGAACGACGACGCGGAAATCGTGATCGACGACATCGCCGTCCTCGAAAACGACCGATCGAGCTTCTTTGTCGATGCTTTCGTGCCGGCCGGCCCGACTGCTCCCAGTCGGCCGAGGAGCCTGAGCTTCGGGCCCGACGGCAACCTCTACGTTGTGAGCGAAAACACCGACGAACTGCTGCGCTACGACGCGACGACCGGTGAACTGATCGGCGCCTTCGTAGCAGCGCAGAGCGGCGGGTTGGACCGACCCTTCGCACACCGGTTTGGGCCTGACGGCAACCTCTATATCGCCAGCTTCAACACCGATGAAATCCTGCGGTACCACGGCACGACCGGCGCATTCATCGACGTCTTTGTGTCCGCCGGCAGTGGCGGGCTCGACGGCCCTGCCGAACTGCTGTTTGGTTCCAACGGCGATCTTTACGTCGCCAACAACACCAATTCCAGCGTGCTCCGCTACAACGGAACCACTGGGGCATTCGTCGGCGTGTTTGTGGCGTCCGGCAGCGGCGGCCTGGCAGCACCTCGCGGGATGGAATTCGGCCCCGATGGCCACCTCTATGTTGCCGGCTCCAGCAGCGGCAATATTCTGCGTTACGACCGCACGAGCGGGGCGCTACTCGACGTTTTCGTGCCGAGCGGCAGCGGCGGCTTATCGGGGCCCGGATGGATCATGTTCCATGGCGATGGAAGCCTTTACGTCACCGATTGGAGGAACGATCTGGTGAATCGCTACAACGCCGCGACGGGTGCCTTCGTCGACACATCGATCTCCGCGCACAGCGGCGGATTCGACGCTCCGGCGGGGTTTGCGTTCGGCAACGACGGATTGCTGTATGTTGCCAGCATGAACACCAACGAAATCCTCCGCTATGGCTTCCGGCCCGAAGCCGAATTGACGGTGAGCCTGAGCACTCCCGTCGCGCAAACGGTGACAGTCGATTACGCCACCGCCGACGGCACGGCCACCGCCCCGGCCGACTACGTAGCGACCGCGGGCACGATCACCTTCCTGCCCGGCGAAACCGCGCACACGATCATCGTTCCGATCGTCGACGACTCGGAACCGGAAGGCGATGAGACCTTTGTGGTGAACCTGAGCAACCCGAGCGGCGGCGCAACGATTGTCGATCCGCAAGGCATGGTCACAATCGAGCACTTGCTCGCCGTGGTGAGTCATTGGCCGGCCGACGGCACGGCCGCGGACGCCGTCGGCGACAACGATGCAACACTCGTCAACGGCGCCGGCTATACTCTCGGTCAGATCGGCCAGGCATTCCTGTTCGACGGCGTCGACGACCGCGCTTTTGTGGCCGATCATCCGAGCCTGGCGCTGACCGACTCGATGACGATCGAAGCATGGATCCGTGCCGACTCGTTTCCCGATCCCGAGGAAGGCACCGGATGGATCGTCTTCCGTGGCGACGATCGTGGCGGCCTCGATCCTTACAAGATGGGAGTACAATCGGACCGGAGCCTCAAGTTTGAGATCAACGGCGCGCCGGGTGCCGCGGCGATCAGCACTCCGATCCCGCAAGGCGAGATTTTGCATGTCGCCGCCACACTGGACGACGCGACAGGCGACATGAGCATCTACGTCAACGGCGTACAGATGGGGCATACGATCACCAACGTTCGCCCCTTTGCCGATCTCGACCCTGCCAGCAATCCGGGCATCGGGATCGGCATTTCCCGCTTTCACGGCATGATCGACGAACTCAAGATCCATAACGTGGCCTTGTCTGAGCCGGGGATCCTGGGCATCTACAACGCCGGCAAGGGCGATCTGCAAGCAGAAATCTCGATCAACGATGTTTCCGTTACCGAAGGAGACTCCGGTGTGCAACTGGTCGACGATTTTGTAACACCCCCAGCCGGCGACTTGCACGAGGCGCGAACGATCGCCTTTGGCCCGCAAGGCGATCTGTTCGTCGCCTCCTCGTTTCCGCCCCAGGTTCTTCGGTACGACGGCGCCACGGGCGCGTATGTCGGCGTGTTCGCCGACGCGCAGGATGGCGGGCCAGACCAGCGGACCGGCAGCCTCGTGTTTGACGCCAATTACCTTTACGTGAGCAATGCGGGGGCGAACAGCATCCTGCGGTTCGACGCAGCAACGGGCGATCCGGCACCCGCACCGGGCCAAGCCGGTGCCGTGTTTGTCCCCTCCGGCTTTGGCTACACCGATGGGCCCTACGGCATGGCCCTCGGGCCGGACGGGAACCTCTATGTCAGCAACTTGCGCCGAGATAATATCACTCGCTTCGATATTTCCACCGGCGCTTTCCTCGGCGTATTTGTCACGCTGGGCAGCGGAGGACTCGATCAACCGGCGGGGCTTCTCTTTGATGATGCCGGTCGCCTCTGTGTGGTCAGTAGCGGCACGGACGAGATCCTGCGTTATCAGGGTCCCAATGGATCGTCGCCAGGCGCTTATCTCGACGTATTGATACCCAGCCAGAGCGGCGGGCTCGATCTTCCGAACTCGATGGTCGTAGGACCGGAGGGAGATCTTTACGTCAACAGTCGCGACTCGAATCAGGTGCTGCGATACGATATGGAGACCGGGGCATTCCTTGAGTCGATCGCCGTGGCTCGGCCCGGCAGTCTTTTGGCCCCCAAGGGCATAACATTCGACGCCAACGGCGTGCTCTACGTGACGAGCAGCGCGGGGGAGCAAGTGCTCCGCTCCGCGCCGAAATCGCATGCCGTTGTCCATGTCGAGCTTTCCATGCCCGTTCCCGAAACTGTCACGGTGAACTTCACCACGGCCGGCGGCACGGCGAGTGCGGGCAACGACTACGCGGCGACGGGCGGCACGCTGACCTTTCCCCCGGGAGTGACCAGCAGGACGATCATCGTTCCCACCATCGACGACCTTGCCCCGGAAAACAGTGAAACCTTCTTCGTCAATCTGAGCGGTGCGACAGGGGGTGCAACGATCGCGGATTCCCAAGCCCTGGCCACCATTCTCGATACGGATACACACAAAGCATGGACGTTCCTGGTCTATCTCGACGGCGACAACGACTTGGAAAGCGCCGGAATCGGCGACTTTCTGGAAATGGCCTCCGTGGGCTCCGGCGACGACGTCAACATCGTGCTTCAGTTCGACCGCATCCCTGGCGAAGACAGCCGTTATGGCGATTGGACGGACACCCGCCGCGGACTGGTCATGCCGGGCGACGTGCCGGATGCCACCTGGGGCACGAACATCGGCGAGGCCGACATGGGCGACCCGAATACGCTCTCCGAGTTCGTCAACTGGGCCATCGCCATGTACCCTGCGGACCACTATGCCCTCGTGCTCTGGAACCATGGCGGCGGCTGGCGGAGCGCAACCACGGGTGAAAAAGGGAAGGTATCGCTCGTCAAAGGGATCTGCTGGGACGATACCAACGGAACCTACCTGGAAAACCGCGAGGTGCGCGAGGCGTTGGCCGATGTTCCCCAGAACCTCGATCTGGTGGGCTACGATGCCTGCCTGATGGCCATGCTCGAGGTTGCCCACGAGGTGAAGGACGAAGCCGACGTGTTCGTCAGTTCCGAGCAAACGGAGCCTGGAGACGGCTGGCCGTACCACACCATCCTGGCCGATCTGGTCGCGAATCCCACCTGGACGGCGTTGGATCTCGGCGCCGACATCGCCTTCCGCTATGACGAGTCCTACGGCGGCTGGGAGACGCAATCCGCCATCGACCTCAGCGCGGTGGCCGATCCGGTCGCCGGGCTGTCGGCCGCGGTGAGCGACCTTGCCGATGAGATCATGGCCGTCGCCGATTACGGCGACTTCCTCCAATTGCAGACGCATCGCGACGATTCGGCCTTCTTCACCGACACGGAATTCCGCGACCTGGGAACGTTTCTTGCCGCCGTCGCCGCAGACGCGGAAACTACCGCCGGCATCCGCGGCGCAGCGCAGGCGGCTCTGGATGCGTACGACCTTGCGGTCATCGCGAATTATGGGGAAGCGCAAGGAGGAACGGGGATATCGATCTATTTCCAGGAGGCCCGTTCGGCGTACGATCCCGCCTATACCGAGATCATCATCGACTTCGCTCGCGACACTTCCTGGGATGACTTCCTGACCTGGTGGGGAGGGCCCCACACCGCGCCGCCCGTGGAAATCCATGGCATGAAATGGAACGATCTGAACGGCAACGGCGTCAAGGACGGCGGCGAGCCCGGCCTGCCCGACTGGACCATCTACCTCGACCTGAACGGCAACGGCCTGCTCGACGGCGGCGCCGGCACCTTCCCGTCCACCGACGTCCCCAAGCCGATCACCGATTTCTCCACCGTGACATCCACGCTCACGGTCAGCGGCGTCGGGGCGATCTTCGACGTGGACGTGACGCTGGACATCACGCACACCTTCGACTCGGACCTGGAGGTTTTTCTGATCAGTCCCGGCGGGACCCGCGTCGAATTGTTCAGCGACGTCGGCGACTGGGGAGAAGACTTCACCGATACGACGCTCGACGACGAAGCCGCGATGCCGATCACCTCGGCAGCGGCGCCGTTCACCGGCCGCTTCCGCCCGGTGGGCGCGCTGGCGGCGCTGGACGGCGAGGATGCCGACGGCCTGTGGACCTTGGAGATCTACGACGCATGGGCCGGTGACGAAGGCACGCTCAACAGTTGGTCGCTCGCGCTCAATCCTCCCGACCCGAGTTTCCAGACGCTCGCCGACGGGAGCTACCACTTCACCGACCTGGCTCCCGGCACCTACACGGTCGCCGAGGTTCAGCAGTCCGGCTGGCAGCAGACGGCGCCCCAACCGGTTTCCCCCGGCACCTATTCGGAGTTCGTCGATTGGGGCGACATCATAACCGGTTGGGACTTCGGCAACCGAGAGATCTTTCCCGACTTCGGCGACGCGCCCGACACGGGCCCGGGCACGGGTTCCGGCAACTACAACACGCTGTCGACCGACAACGGGCCCAGTCACGTGATCGTGCCGACGATCTTCATGGGAGCGACCGTGGACGGTGAGGCCGAAGCGATTCAGTCGCCCAGTGCCGAGGGCGACGACTCAAGCGGTACGCCGGACGACGAAGACGGCCTGGTCGACCCGGCCGGCGATCTGAGCCTGGTCGTAGGGACCGCGCCCGAAGTCCGCGTGATCGTGACGAACAACAGCGGCGCATCAGCGATACTCCACGGCTGGATCGACTACAACGGCGACGGCGTATTCAGCAACGCCACGGAGTATGGCTCCGTGTCAGTAGCCGCCGGCACGACGGCTGTGACCCTGACGTTGCCGTTCCCGGCGGTTCCGGCCGGTTCGGTCGCCACCACGTACGCGCGATTCCGTCTGAGCACGGATTCCGCGGCGGGGCAGCCCACAGGGGGCGCAATCGACGGCGAGGTGGAAGACTACGCCGTCACCATCGAGGCGCGTTCGACCACCGTTGTCGGCAGGCATGTCTTCTACAACAACTCCTACTTCGACGGCTACGATTCCGCTGCCAATGCCGCCGACGATAACGCCATCGCCCCGGCCCCCTCAGTTCAAGGCCACGGGCATCCGGCAGACCTCAATGAACTCGACAAGGAACTGGGGAAGCAGGCTCTCCTGCCCGGGCAGACGGCCAGCTTCGTCAATTACACCAGCTACGACAAGGGGATCAACGGGATCATGATTGATTTCGACGGTCTGCCCGGGACACCGACGGCCGCTGATTTCAGCTTCCGGGTCGGCAACAACAACAATCCCGACGGCTGGCAGCAGGCCCCGGCGCCGCAGGTCGTGGCGATCCGATCGATCGGAGAGATCGACCGGGTGACGCTCATCTGGGCGGATGACGACTGGACCACTCCGGCACGCGAAGCGGGGTCGATCTCCAAGCAATGGCTGCAGGTGATCGTACTGGCGACGGCGAACACCGGTCTGTTGGAGCCCGACGTGTTCTATTTCGGCAACGCGATCGGCGAGGGAGGTGACAAGTACGGCTCGACGCCCTCGAATGCTTACGTGAACGCCACCGACGAGATCGGAGCCCGTAGACATCCGCACGCGTACGGCAATGTGGCCGCGATTTACGACCCGTACGACTTCAATCGCACCACGCGAGTCGACGCCACGGACCAGATTATCGCCCGAAGGCACGTCACCGGTTATGGGTCGGCGTTGAGCCTGATTACGGCACCCGCGGTGCAGAGCGGTCAGTCTGCCGGATCGGCGGCCGAGGCGACCAAGGGAGGCGTGCCGGTGGTATTGGTGGCAGAGGTCTTCGCGCCAGCGCCGGCGGAGGTGTCGGTCGACTTGGGTGCCGATAGCCAAGGAGCGCCGGTCGCGGCCTCGTACGTGGCAGAAGCCGAACCTGTGAGTTTGGTCGCCCCCGCCGCGGAATCGCTGCCGTTGCCGAACGCTGCGATTCGTGCCGCAGAAGTGGACGAGGCGGTGCGCGGACACGAAGTTTTGAGCATGGCCAGGCTGGGGATGGTATGGCTGGACGACCTGGCACGAGATGCGAGGCCCTCTGTCGCGAAAAAGAAGCATCTGGAGACGATCGACGAGGCCTGGGCAGAGATGTCGCTGTGGCTGGACGAGCCGTAGAATCGCCGGCTTGCCGATTCAGAGGCGTGCTATTTCGAGCACTGGTTCATGGTACTTGAGGTGCGTATCCGGAAACATTCGCGAAAGACAAAACCTTTTTTGGAGGACTCTGTATGAAAACGTACGCGATTGCATGCCTGGTGTTCACCCTGTGGTTTGCGCCGACGAGCTTCGCCGCCACCATTTCGATCGACGTGGGCGAACATGAGCTGCTGCCCAACCAGGCGGGCCAGGAGGTGCTGCTTTACGTCAGCCCCGTGGGCGGCGCGGTAGACATTGACGGGGTGACTCTGTACGCGCGAATCGGCGACGGCATCTCCCCAACCCCCGTCCCCGCGCCGACGATCACCGACTTGGACATCCTCGGAACGAGCGAGCGACCAACGATCTTCTTCGACAACAACACCGGTGCCCCGGATTTCGATCCTGAACCGGAAGATCCACCGCTTCCCTATTTCGAATTTCGTTCAACGACCACACTGGCCGGGCAATTTGTCAATCTGACGTCGGAAAGTCTTCTGGCGATTCTCACACTGGACACGACGGGTGTTTCCAACGGACGGTGGGACTTGGAGCTTCTCGACCCCGACGGCTGGGAAACGGAGTTTGCGGGGCTCACCGTGGACCTCGTCAAGGGGGCGATTTCCGTCGCGGAGATCCCCGAGCCGAACACCCTCACGTTGGCAATCATCGGTCTTGTCCTCGTAGGGGGCTGCTGCCTTCGTACGAAGATCAGCGAAAGGCAACGGTCCAAACCGATGTGATGGAAGCAAAAGTGTCAGGAACCATCTGCCGGGAACCGGCCCTCCGGGTGCTTCGCACAACTGGTTCCTGACGCTATTCTCCCGACAGCGGACGGCACGACGGAGCGTGTCTGCTACTTTTCTTGCGACTCCATGGCCTGCTGTACGACGACCTCGATGGCGACGGCGACGGGGACGGCGAGATCGACGCATTGGAGGAATCGCTCTGCAGGTTGGCCAACGACGTCTACACGGCGATCAACGAACAGGGCCATATCGGATCGTACGAAAACCTCTGCCGCGAACCTCTTCGGTTCCAGCCCGGTGGGTCGGCGACGCCGGCCTGCCGGGCTGTTGGAGGCTGGACGATACTGCCATCCCCAGCCAACTGGACAGGAGGCAATCTTGTACGAAGCGGCCGGAATGTCTCCCCTCTGCGCTCTTCACTCCTCTGCGTTTCCCCCCTTCCCATTTTCGGATTGGAGATGCCGGCACCGTTTCCCATCCAAGTATCGCGGTTCTTTCGGAATGACAGACGCGGGAAAGAACAACGCAGAGGAAGGAAGAGCGCAGAGAAAACCCCATCGGACAGAGCCTGACTCAGGAAGTACGTCGAACGCGGGTAAGGACGGCAGCCGATCAGCTACCACGGAAAAGAAGACGGCAGAAAGGAAAACGACCCTTGAGACAGACGAAGGAAAGAAAGCGGTGACGAGTCACACGCACTCCAAAGGGAAAACGTCCGGAATGTCACGAGCGAACCGGAAAACCATAGAAAATAGAAAGGAAGATGGCGGAAAGGAAAATGACCATCCCAGCTTGCCATCCCATCTTCGTTTCTGCCATTTTCTTTTCTGTCAGAAACCTGTCCGGATCGTTGTGTGGAGCCGGAGCCCGATCTCGCGGAGGGCAGCCCGGACGATTTCGCGCTCTGAGTCGTCGGCTTCGGCCCGAATGCGTGCCACATAGTCCAACGGCGAGCGCGCCCAGAGCACAGTGAACATCAACCGAGACTCTCCCAATGCTCCAAGACTTCCTCCGTCGTCAATCGATCCGGCTCTTCAATCCGCCGCTGCAACTCGGCATCGCCGAGAGGAGATTCCAAGGGCTGGTTGACGGCGGGAGTGATATAACCCAAAACCCGCCCGGTCTGGTCGCATACCTGGAGATAACGATCCAAGTGATGCAGTTGAACGAGCGTATCGTCGGGCAACACAACACGTTCCATAACTCACTCCTCAACAACCGCTACGGCCGATTGACTTTGCATTCATCTTAGCAGACTTCCCCGGCGTCGCCTAGCGACAGTCGACGCAGCATGGTTGAAAAAAAGGGGGGCCCACCACGAGCACGTCCCATGCAAACCCCTGAACATATCACCCAATACGTCACCACCACGGGTCTCGTCGCTCCAGACGAGCTCGCCGCAATCCGCCAATCCCTTGGCGACTCAGCGCGAGGTCCGCGCGGCCGCCCGACTCAGCCATCCGAACGTTGTCACCGCGCACGATGCCAAGGCCACCCTCGGGCTGCTCTACGATTACGACCGGACCTTGAGCGACGACGACGGTGACGGCACGATCGATGCTTTCGAGCAACTCCTGCGAATCCTGGCCAACCAGTTGTACTGCGCGATCAACGAGCAGGGGTAGCAGGGATGCAGGTCAACGCGACGGTACTCGATTGCGGCCCACGGCCTGACCTGTGCCACGTCGGCTCGCGTCGGCGCCTGGCGGGGTGGGATTTCAACTCCACGCGTGTGGCACCTGGGGGTGTGGCATCGCTGCCCCGAAAACCCGGCGCTCGACGTGACCTTTTCTCCTCAGGGCACGACATTCTGCCAGAACTCGGCGGGAACGAAGCGCGCCAGATGCCCGACATTGGTCGTAGCAATTACCAGACCCGGCGCACCCAAGGTCAGGGCCTGGGCGGCGAGGATCATATCCGCGTCGATGGTGTTGTCTGCGGCGGTGGGCTGCCCTTGTTGGCGCGCCTGGGCCCAAAGCTCTGCGGCCCGGCGCATGGCCGCCGTGGTAATCGGCAGGTATTCCGTACTCTGGCCCAGAGCGTCCAGCCGCTGCACGCTGCGGACTTTGCCCGCCCGAAGAAGTTCGCGCCGCAACTCATAGTCCGTTATCTCGGGGACAACGATCCGCAGGGCTGCCTGGATGAGCCCGGCGAGCCACTGGGAACAAGCACGGGCATCCTGCCGGTGCGGCGGGGCGGTGAGCAAACCAAGCGGCCCGGCGTCCAACAACACCGTCCGGCTCATGGCGTTTCGTCCCTCAACACGGCGGTGAACAACTTCCGGTACGAGGGCCGGTCGTCATCCAACGCTCGCAGGACCGCCGCGTTAGCGGCCGTCTCTTCCTGGGACAGGACAGCATCTTCCTCCTGCCAACGCTGGAGCATGGCCACAGCGGCCGCTCGCCTGTCTAAGCTCATCGCCGACTCAACGGTAACGGTGACCTGTTCGTGCTCCGCCAGAGGCAACGGCTCCTTCGGCTTGAGAACGCCGTTTTCGTACACAGCTTCGATTGTGAGATTCATTGATTCCGCTCCCGAACTGGCTACGAAGGCTCTTTCCACGAGAGGAAGACGACGACACCCAAGAGAATTGTACCACACCGCGGGAGAACCCGCAAAGCCAGCCTACTCGGTTCCAGGCCCACCTCATCTACTCCGGCAAGACCAAAGGGCTCATCCTCGGCAACTACCTGATCCTGGACCGGATCGGCCAAGGCGGCATGGGCCAGGTCTACAAGGCCCGCCACCGCCAGATGGAGCGTGGCGTAACGCTGAAGGTGCTGCCTGCCGCCGAAGTCAAAAAGCCGGGCACGGTGCGGCTGGCCCTGTCGCGACGTGCAGGGCCGCGTGGCTGCCCGCTTTCGAACAAGTCATGCCGGCGCGTATCGCGCTATCCCCGCCACGCGGTCGAAGTCGGCATCGTGGCTCGCAAGAGAGTTCAGACTGCTAGCCTGCATCACAGCAACGATCAGGGCGTCGTTGGTAAGCAGACCGGTTGTCTGACTCACCGATGCCGCGATGCTGATCAGGGCGGGCGGAACTGCCACCGTGTGAACGGCGCTGCCCAGGACCTTGTCGATTGCCACCTTTGCCGCGGTGAGCTTCTGCACTTCGGAAGGGTTCTTCTGCAAGCGATAAGCAATGCCTGTAAACGGCCATCCGAAAACCGTGCTCGCTTCGATCGTCATGAGGCGATGGGCAACTTCGCTGAGTACGTGAGTGGATGTGAACCCCTGAATTTCTCCGTTTTCAATGCGCTCGAGCAACTCGCTGCAAGCAGGCCCCAACACGGGATCCGGGGCGAATTGGTACACGAAAATGTTGGCGTCCAGAAAAAGCGATTGCCCGCTAACGAGGTCATCGAAGGTCATGGGCCTTCCTGCGGATCGAGTTCCGGATCAAGCGTGAATCGCTGGAGGGTGGCATGATCGCCGGTCCAGCCAATCATCCCATAGGTTTCCTGCACCCAAGTGGATTGAGGCTGGATGCTGATCCGGACCTTCTCGTGCTCCTTCAGCGGCAGGGGAGTGCTCGGTTTGAGGACTCCGTCTTCATAAACGGCTTCGACGGTAATGTGCATGATCGATTCTCCCGCTGGAAACAAACCCACCCAACGAAACGCCTTGGAACGACTTGCCGGAGTGCACGGTCTTTCCGCGCCCCGAGATTATTCTACCTCTCTTGCAGGGGCAAAGCAACGCGGTGGGTGGGCGGAGCAAGGACCCGTGAATGCGCGAAATTCGGTGTTCATCTTCTTTTCTCCCATTTTCATTTCTCTGCTCGTTTCCAAGGCCGATTCTCTCCGCCCGCAGCCAGTACCTGAGCGATTGCCCCGCTCCTACGACGACCCTCCTGCTGGCCGACGGCGATAACCGCACCGTCTTCGACGACAACCAGAAAGACACGATGACCGGCTCGGCCGGGCAGGACTGGTTCTTCGCGAAGCTCGTCCTGGACGCCGGTGATGATGCCAACAGAAAGGACGAAAGAAGCAAACAAAGCGGTGACGAGTCCCGCGCACTCCAAAGCCAAAGGTAAGACCATTGCCGGAGTGCCACGAGCGTAAGAGCGACCGGATCTCGGAAAATGCAAACAACAGGGCTTGAAATTGAGCCACCTATACGGTACAAAGGTATACTTGCCAAGAAGCGACCAACACCATTCCAATCCAAATCCGCCGACAATGCTGTCATCGACTTTCGAGACCCTCACCAGCCAATTGGCGATTACCCGGCTTTCCCGCGGTTTCCCCTTCACCATACGGAGGGATTTATGCAACATATACCCCAATAGGGTAATAAGACTTACGGCGAGACCCCGGCGCCCAAGCCCTTCCAAATAAAGGACTTCGGAATACCAGCCTCGACATAAATTAAGCAACACCTCTGAAAGGCGTTGCACAATTGCACCGAAGCAAACCGCTCACGCCGGAGTTGAAGAAACTGAAGCCCGTGGGGGAAAAGACTGGCGGACCCGCGACCGGTAGGGCCTGACTCAGGAGACCATGGAATGCAAATCCCTGAACATCGCTCAACGTTGCACCAGCCCCGGCCGGACGTCACCAAGTCGCTGCAGTGCGCGCTGGGCATCCAGTTTTTCCCGGGTCCTCCGTTGCGTAAAGTCGACCAACGACATGAGCTCCGCGTGCTCTCCTTCGGTAAGAAACTCTTTGCGCTCCCCGAGTTGCCGCATCCGCTCGTTGACGGCGTCGTCGAGCCGGTATTCTGCCATCTGCTGCAGTGCTTCGACGCACAATTGGAGGGCAGACTCAAAACGAGGTTCGGAGTGCACCATTTCTGCCAATTCGGACCCCGACATAATTGCTATCCAAGATTACGATCCATAATGTCCCGGCTTCGTCAAGGCCGGGAGGAAACGCATGCCCATTATTCCACCTCCGTGGACAACCTGGTACAACTCCGCGACGCTCGCCTGGCAACAGGTCGCCCTGGCGCAAAACGAGGAGGTGCCGGGGCGCCACTGCTTGCGTGGGTGCGTTGGGCTGCGATCGGTGTGCCGCTGTTTGAAGTTGGAACCCTGCAATGCAAACCCCTGAACAGATCACGAATCTCCCGCATGTCCTCTTGAGCCTGCCGCGTCCAGTAAATCTTAGCTCGCTTCTTCGTCATCGAGTTGCTTCATGAACTCGTCATGCTCCACAACGTCGCCCGCATCCGCTTGCCCTACGGCAGGGAGCTGGCGATCGGGGTGAGGTCCGTGAACAGCAGCCAATAGACCACCGCGCCGAGGACTCCGCCGACCACGGGGCCGACGACGGGCACCCAGGCGTACGCCCAGTCGGAACCGCCCTTGCCGAGAATCGGCAACAGCGCGTGGGCGAGCCGAGGCGACAGATCGCGCGCGGGATTGATCGCATAGCCGGTCGGGCCACCGAGGGAAAGGCCGATGCTGAAGACCAGGATGCCGACGAGATAGGGACCGATGCCACCGGCAAGGCCGTTGTTGACGTTGTTGATCCCCAGCACCCCGATCAGCAGCACGGCGGTGCCGATCACCTCGCAGACCAGGTTGCTCGGCAGGTGGCGGATGGCCGGCACCGTACAGAAGACGCTCAGCTTGGCTACCGGATCGGTTGTCGGAAGCCAGTGGGGAAAGTAGGCGACCCAGACAATCGCTGCGCCCATCAGACCGCCGAGGAACTGTCCGGCCAGATAGACCGGCACCTTGTCGACTGCCAACTCTCCGATCGCGGCCATGCCGAGCGTTACGGCGGGGTTGATATGGGCGCCGCTGGCCCAGCCGGCCACGTAGGCTCCCACCGCCACGGCAAAGCCCCAGCCCGCGGTGATCACGATCCAGCCGGACCCGTGCCCCTTCGACTTTTCCAACACGACGTTGGCCACGACACCGTCGCCCAGCAAGACCAGGATCGCGGTGCCGATCAGTTCCCCGATGAAGATATTCATGTTGGTGTTCCTGAAACAAAGACTGGTAGTGGCGTTACCATGTGGAGTGGTTTATTGTTCAAAAGTATGCTTCGGATAGAACGTCGCCCGATCCAGCAAGAGGTTTCGGTCCTCGCCGTCGTGCTGAAGGTCGTTGATGAAGGCAAGCGCCAGGCGGTGCTCTCCTTCCGAAAGCTCCACGTCGAGCGGATAGGTCCGCCATCCGTCGCTCTCGAGCTGTACCTGCCCGACCGCCCGGCCGTCGATCCGCACCTCGACCAGCGGGTAAACATCTTGTGCGGAACTGCCCGCGGCCAGGATCTCGACCGTGTATCGACCGGCGGCCGCCACTTGGACGGGCGCCGCGATGTAGCCGCTGCAGGCCAGGGATACGGTGGTGCCGCGGTTCTGGAAGTGGGCCATTCCCGGCTGGGGCGTCATCGTCTCGCACTCGATCGCAACGCCGGGGCGGGGCGTGAAATCGCCGCCCAGGGCGGTCAGCAGCGAGCACGCATAGCGGGCGGCCTTGCGGGCGTTGCGGTCTTCCGTGTCCCAGCGGAGCAGGTCGAGGACGACGGTCCCGCTGCCTCGCGCGGCAACGGCGACGGCCGCCGGATTGGTGAGAAAGGCGACGTCCGACACGGCATCGGGAGCGATCAGCAGCTTGTCGACATACAGGTTGCGATCCTCGCGGCGCTCGGGATTGCCACCGTCGTTGATAAACGCGATCGATACCGTGTGCCGCCCCTTTTCGACGTGACCGAAGCAGGTCACGCTGTGAAAGTCGCCGCTCTCCACGCCGATATCGCCGAGCGGCTCGCCGCCGACCGACACACGGCACCGCGGCCAGACGCCGTCGGCGGGCGTGCCGCGGGCGAGAATGCCGAAGACGTATCGACCGGACGTGGGAAACTCCAACTCGGCGGATGCCGACCCGGTGGTCGCAAAGGTCACCCCGGGGGCGCGAGCCTCGACGATCGAGCCTTCCAGCTTCCATTGCTCCACCTCGTGCGCGTGGACCTGCTTGTTGTCCAGGGTGATCCCCAGAGATGCATCGGCCATTTCGTCAGCCCGCGGCGTCTCCGCCCAGGCAATGCCGACGTGCTTGCCGAGCCAGTAGAGATCTTCGCGGGTGATCGCGTCCAATCGAGGATGCCCTTGCTCCGCGCGCGTGACCGGGCCGGCATAGGGCTGACAGTTGAGATCGAGGCCGAAAACGTGCGAGAGCGTGGCGGTTGCGGCGGCGGACGGCCGGTGCACGAGGAGGTTGCCGCCTTGCCGGACAAATTCGCCGAGACCGGCGGCATTCTCTTCGGAAAGATCGCCCCGAACGACCAGCAGGCGGTAGCCGGACAGGTCGTGCGGCAGCGCATCGAGTTCTTCGTATCGCAAGCCAAGAGAGCGCAGATGCTGTCGGTAGGCTTCCGAACCGCCGAAAACGGCCGTCGCGGAGTCCTGCGGCGGCCGGCCGGCAAGGTATTTCAGCAGATTGGCCAGGATGCGGGCGGCGGCCGGTTCGGTGTGGAATTTGTCCACCAACTTCAACTGCGAATAGACGATCGTGCCGCGGCCAACCGGCTGTTCGAGAAGCGGCGCATGATCGATCCCCGCGCGAGAGCCGGAAACAACCAGCGGCAAGGCCGCACCCGCAATCGGCCGCGACGGCTCGGCCCGAGCAACAAGATGGTCGCCCCGCCAGAACTTGAGGTCGTCCGGCTGGATGCCTTCCAGCGCAGGATGGGCCGGAGCGGCCGCAAACGTCATCGTCGAGTCGTGCCCGGTCAACTGCACGTCGAAAAGTCCCTCGGGGTAGGCATGCTGCTGGAGAACGAGGATGCGACCTCCGCGGCCGGCAAAGTCCATGACCGCTTTCCGATCCGGCGGCACACGGCCGATGATCGGCTGCTCGCCTGGCCGATCGGCCAGTGTGCCGGCGCCAAGAATCAAGACGTCGATCCCTTGCGGAACCGTGCCGAGCGACGGGACAGGAATCGGCGAAATGCCTTGCGACTGCAGGAGTTCTCGCGTCGTTCCCATAGGGTCGAACAATCCGACTGGGGCGGCGACCGCTGGGAGTTTCATGCGTGGGAACACCACAAGCGTGTGCCGATCGCTGAAGACCTGCTGTCGGTCGCGGAGGAGAGCGATCTCCCATGTCAGCGGCGTCCGCTCTGCGACGTCCGGCATGCGGAGCTGCACTTCGAGCATGCGGTGGGCGGCGGGCTCGAGATTGAGTGCCTCCTTGCCTTCGCCGAGAACCTTCCGTTGGTGGCGAAGAGTCCAGCAGAACTCGAGTTTCGCGGGTTCCTGGACGTCGTTGAAGACCTCTACGCGGCGGCCGACCTGCTGGCCGGCGAAGAATCGCCGATCGTAATCGTGCACGTAGGCCGCGATCGGCTGGTAGGCGTATTGATGAGCGCGATAGAGAGGATTCGACTCGTCCAGCGGTCCGCCTTCGACGACCGTCCACGGCGAAATCCCGGCGACTTCGTGGTGCCGGTAGCCGAGGATCTGCATCTTCCAGCTTTCCGCCTTGGCAAGATCGCGATAGGTGCGATAATCGCGATAGGCCTCATCGCCGAAGAAGACGGTGTGCCAGGAAGGGTCGCTCGACGGGATCCACAGAAACTCGCCGATGTAGAGCGGCTTTTCCTTGCGCCAGAAGAATTCCTCGTGGCCGTCGTGGAACATGTGGCCGATCTTCTGCGGCTTGGTAAGCCAGCCGGCCTCGTTGGGCCAGCAGGTGTAGTCGGGGTACTCGTGAGGATAGTGGATCCCGATCACATCGGCCACGCCGCCCGGATCGCCGTCGGACTCGTACAAAATCGGCCGTGTGGGGTCCCACTGTTTCACCAGCCGGCCCATGCGGATCAGGTCGGCCTTGGCGGGGCTTTCGTCGTTGAGGCGGCCGCCGTAAAACTCGTTCTCGAGGCTCCACATGACCACCGACGGGCGGTTCTTGTCGCGGTCGACCATCGCCTTGAGGTGATCGGCGTAGTTGTTCCAGAACACGGGGTCGTGGATGCGATAGACGTCGTCGTCGTTCCAGACGGCGCCCTCGATGATCATGAGAAGGCCCAGCTCGTCGGCCACGTCGTAATGGACGCTCGGCCAGGGTTGGGTGTGTGTGCGGAAGGCCACGCAGCCGCACCGCTTCACCGCCTCCCAGCGGCTGCGGATCTCGTCGCGGCTCATCGGCCCATGGGGCGGCCACCACGACGTGGCCAGCAGGTTGATCGGTTTGCCGTTCAGATAGAACCGGTGTCCCTCGGTCCAGAATTCCCGGAAGCCGAAGCGGGTGCGGAGCCTGTCACCGCTGGACAACTCCGTGCGGAGGTTCAGCAGATGGGGATTCGTGGGGGACCAGAGCGGCGCGTCGGGCCAGGGCGCACGGACCGTGACCTTGGCCGTTTCTCCCGCGAGGACACGTACGCGCACCGGAGCCAGATCGAGTGCATCGCGGCCATTGTCTTCGACGGTCGACCGCAGTTCCACGTCGGCCGGTTCGCCCGACTCGTTGGCGACCGCATAGTCGACTACAAGTTCCCCGCGGCGGACCGAAGGCTGAACGAACACGTCCTGGATGAAGACGGCGGGGCGGGCCGACAACGTCACGTCGTCCCAGATGCCGTAGAGATCGAACAGCCCGCCAATCGGAGAGAGGATCTTGTCGTGGGGCAGGCTTCGCACCCGATCCCACTGGTTCCTGCTGGAGAAATCGACCTTGCCGGGAGTGAACACTCCGGTCCAGTCGCAGCAGCCGACGAGCAGTTCGTTCGGCGCATCGCTGCGGACGGCGGCGGTCACATCGAGCTCGAACGGTTGGTAGCCGCCGAAACAGCCGCCGACCTCCCGGCCGTTGATCCATACGCGGCTATCGTACTTCACGCCGCCGAACCGGAGCGTGATCCGCTTGCCGGCCATTCCGGGCGGCAGCGTGAACGATCGGCGAAGCCATGCGCGGCAATAATCATGGCCCTTGAGATATCCGGGAACATGGAACGATTTCCAAGCATCGGCAGCGGGCGGGGGTTCCAGGCTGTCGACAAGCTGGACCTGCCAGGTTCCGTTCAAGTCGTGTTCCATCCGCGCGTCGGGTGCAGCGCCAGATGCAAGCGAGCACGAAACGATCGCCGCAAGACAGATAAGGCCCATATAATTCTCCTCGGCAAAGCGGTCAGTGCGAGCCCACAATCTGCTCGGCAATCTCTCTGCGCGCCGCGAGAATCGCCTCCGGGTCGCGGCAGTAGTCCCACCAGTTCGGCGCGATCCGATCGACGACCTTCTTCACGGCATCGGAGCCGGCTCGAGCCTCCAGCAGCGCGAAATACTCGTAGTCCTCCATGCCGTCGCGAAGATTCTTCAGCCGCATGCTCGCCACCGGGCCCTCGATGCCGCAGGGCACCCCGGGATAGAACAGGTATCCGCCGCCGTTGAAATGCCGCGGATGGGCAAAGGCCGGATTGAACCACGGAGCAATGACCGTGGTCACCGTGCTCCAGTATAGAAGCCCGGTGATTCCGTATTCGCGATTGATCCACGTCGGCACCCTATAGACCAGCAGCGGCCGGTCAATGTGCCAGTAGGGCGGGTCTTTGTCTTTGACCTGCTCGTATTGCGGGTGATACGAGGGCGACCGCTGCACCAGAGCCGTGTAGGACCAGACCTCATCGCCATGGGCAAGTTTCTGCTGGACGGTCTCGCGATCGATAAACGCCCACAGCGGGCACCAGATATCCACCGCCGGATCGATATCCGGCCACGAGGGGTCGTGCGGATACGTCTGCTCGACGACCAGGAGTTTTAGTTCCGGAGCGGCTTCATGAGCGAGTTGCCCCAAAACCAGAACCTGCTCGTAGTTCTCCTTCAAATTGGGCTCGTCAAGCAGATAGACGTACGCCCGCTTCTCCCATCCGTTCTGCTTCAGAGACTCGTAGATCTCCCGGTTGTACCGCTGGGCTTTCTCGCGTTGTTCCGGCGCAATGCGGTCGTAGCCGGGTTCGCGGGTCGAATGCGGCAGTAGCGGGAAAGGAGGGCGGGGAATCTCGAAATCGGTCACGTGGAGTTCGGAAAGAAACTCCGCCAGCGCCTGGTGCCGCTGCGGGTCGATCTTGAGCGAGCCGTCCCGATTCACCTCCGGCAGGAGATGTCGCGGCAGGGGCGGATTGATCCGGTGTTCCGCCATCGCCCGGCAGTAACGTCCTTCAATCCGCCGATACTCCTCCGACCCCCGGTCGACGCCGAAATCGCGGGCCACGTTGGAGAAGCCTCCGAAATGATTGCGGTGTGTCGGGCCGTCGGGGAGGGAGAAGTCCCAAACCGTCAGGGTGACGGGGATCTCGGCGCTGCCTTCGCGGGCGGAGACGCGGAACGTGCCGCGATACACGCCGGCCGGGGCGTCCTTCGGCACACGAAGATCGACCCAGATCGGCTGATTCTGTCCGCCGAACACGTCGAACGGCAGCCCGAACATATCGTGCCCGCGAGTGACCATCGGTTCGCCCCATCGCTCCTGATGCTGGCTTCGCGGCTCGATCGGCTCGCCGGTGATCGGGTTGACAAAGGGCACGAGCGGGTCCGGATCGAGTCCCGGCGGCAATTCGGCCCTGGGGGTCGACATTCGAACGCGGACGTATTCCTCCCGATAGAGCGTGGCATGGTCTTTCGCGATCTTCGCACCCTTTTCGCCGATCAGGTCGGAGATCTCGGCCCGGACAACCTGGATCCGCTGGCTCGGCGCGGCAACGACGACTTGAAACGACTCGACTTCGTTGCGCGCCGCGGCGATCTCGGCTTCCGCTGCACCGAACGGATCGTCATTTTGGCCGATCCGCTGCATGGCATTGAGAACGGTGAGCTTCAGAGTTTTGTCGTCCGAACCTTCCGCTCGTGGGGCGAATACGACCGCCAGGAGCAGCGAGGCAGGAAGCAGGTAGCACTTCATGTTCGGTCCCTTTCGTTTGAGGCCAGCCGGCACGCGGGTCGGTATCGCGGCACGATCGCGGCGCCCGGGCAGCCCAATCCGCCCTGCCGTCCGCGAAACTGCCGGAGGATCTTGCTGCCCGCGATTATGGCGAGTGCGGCGGCGCACCACAAGACAGCAGTCGTGACGATGTGCGGCAAGATTCCTGGCACGAACGGGGTGAAAACTCCGTGGTCGGCTGATTCGACCTCTGGTTCAGTTCCACCAACTTCCTGGATTCTTCCTCATCCGTGCCCCGGCCCTGCCATCCGTGCTACTCTCTCTCTCACAGTTCCATGAATAGCGCCGATGGCAAGGCCGGGGCACGGATGAAGATGGTGAAGAAACCTGGTAAGCTGATCGTATGCCGGCGTTTTCACCTCCCCATTCCCGTCCCTGTAAGGACCACGAACATGAAGAACGGGCGTTTCTCTTGTGATCCGCCGACGATCGCTTGGCTATGCTGTGTGTGGGCAGCGTGTCTCACGTGTCTGCCTGGCTCAGCCGCTGCACAGCAGCCCGTTCCGCTGACCAACGGGCCCGGCGACGACACCGAGGCCGCCTGGTCACCCGACGGTCTTCACGTCGTCTTTCAGTCCGATCGGTCGGGCACGCTCGGGCTGTACCTGCTCGACGCGTCTACCGGCGAGGCCGGCCCGCTGCTCACGGGCCCCGGCCACGCCTGTTTTCCCGCCTGGTCGCCCGACGGCCGATGGATCGTTTACGCATACGCCCATTTCACGGCCACGGGCTTCCAGCGCCAGGCAAACGGCTACAACCTGTTCCTCGTTTCCGCTGAGGGTGGCGAGCCCCGGCGGCTGACCGCGGGGCTCCATCGCGACTACTGCCCGGCTTTCGCTCCCGACGGCAAGACGATTTGGTTCTGTTCGGATCGCGACCGCGACAAGAACGACAACGCCGTCGGACTGTACACGATTTCCGTCGACGGCGGCGTTCCGGTACAGATGTGCCGGCAGGCGGGTATGGACCGGGCGCTGGTCGAACCCTGCTTCTCGGCAGACGGCCGCCACCTGGCCTGCAGCCAGCTCCGAGGCTTCCGCGACAACTGGACGATTCATCTGGCTTTGGTTGACAGCCCTGCCGATACCTGCCCGCTGACCGATCCCCAAAGTGCGTTCTACAGTCCGCAATGGAGCCCCGCCGGCACGACGCTGGCCTGCACGGGATTCGTGCCGGGCGAGCCGGGTTGGGGCGTTTACGTCATCGACGCTCGCACCGCACGCCGGCTGCGAGTCGACTGCGGCTCGGGCAATTCACGCAGCCCGACGTGGTCCCCCGACGGCCGCAACCTGGTCTTCGAAAACAACCGTACGGGATCCTACAAACTCTACCGCACCGAGGCGCCCTCGTTCTCTCCGCCGGTCGATCCGCAACCGGCTGAAGCGGAGCCGGCGGCAGACGAGATCCTTAACATTTCCTTCGCCCACAAGCCGGGCGAAACGATCGCCGACCGAAGCCCGCAAGCCAATCCGATCGCGATCCACGGCGAGCCGTCCTGGACCGACGGGGCGTTGAGTTTCTCGCCAGGGAGTTTCCTCTCCACTGCCGCCGCCAAGGGCTTCGATTTCGGCAGCGGGCCGTTCACGGTTCGGGCGGTCGTGCGGGTGCCGGAAGACTGTCGCTTCGCCATGATCACGATGGGGCAGTACCCCGACAACCGGCTCGGCTGGCAGTTGTACGTGGCCGACGACCGGCGGGCCTGGTTCAACTCCCGCAGCACCGATCTCGTCTACCGCGGCGCGCGGTCCGACGAACCGCTGCCCGCCGGCCGCGCAGTGACGCTCATCGGCACCCGCGACGCGGCGGGCGAAGTCCGCCTGTATGTGGACGGTCGCGTGCAACAGGTCACAAGCCGCGACGCGCGGTTCGCCTACGGGCCGCCCGTGCAGGTGCGGATCGGATCTCAATACGACGGCTCGGCTCCGTTTCCGGGCGGGATCCTCGAGTTGTCGGTCGTTCGCCGCACGTTCGCGCCGCAAGAGATCCTGGCCGACGCGCTCGCCCGCTTCTGGCATCACGCCGACCAGCCTTGACGGTCCGCCGGCTTCCATTTCAAGGAGACATTGATGACGTTGTCGATTTCCGTCCGTCGCCGGGCAGTCTGCTTCTGGGCCTTGCTCCTTGCGTTGGCCTCCACGGCCCCGGCGCTTGCGCAACCGAACCAGCGGTTCGAAATCGCCGCCTGGGTCGACCATTTCGACTTCTACACGATCTTCGACACGGAGAAGTCCGCGGGACTTGCAGAGATCCTTGACCATGTCCAGCAGACCGGCGCGACGACGATCCTTTGGCGCAACTGCGGCGGGTCGACGATGCGCTACCCCAGCCGGATTGAGGCCCACCATCACTCCAGCCAACTCGACAAGCGCCGCCTGGCCGACGGCCGCGATATCGGCGGCTGGGTCCGTTACGGCGAGGCCGAACCCGACATTGTTGCCACCGTGGTCAAGATGTGCAAAGAGCGGGGCATGAAACCCGGCATACACTGGCCGTTTGAGGAGACCCATTGGGCGATGTGGACGATCGGCCGGTTCAATCTCGACCATCCGCAGTACTGGGCTCGCGACGCGGCGGGCCGGCCGTGGTGGGGCCGCGTAAGTCTCGCCTATGAGCCGGTCGTCGAACACAAGCTGGACCTGGTCGACGAACTGGTCGCGCGAGGAATCGAAGTGCTCTTCATCGATTTCTGGCGAACGGGCGCCTGGAGCCCGGCCTACGAATACGTCGAGCCGGTGATGGCGGCCTATCGGCAGCAATACGGCGAAGAGCCCCCGGCCGATGCTCGCGACCCGCGCTGGTGCCGGCACGTGGCGGGCTACGTGACCTCGTTTCTCCGCCGGCTGCGCGGGCATCTCGAAGCCTCGGGCCGCACGGTCGAACTGGCGGTCGGCATTCCCGGAATCGCGCCCGGCGGCGACGAGCCCTTGACGCGTTGTGCGGCCGACTGGCGGACCTGGGTCGAGCAAGGGCTGATCGACACGCTGGTGATCAACTACGTCGTCTGGGACAAGCAGTCGCCCCTGGAAAGCACCCGGGCGGCCTACCGCGAAGTGCTCGACGCGGTCGGCGGCCGCTGCCGCGTCTGGTGTCCCGTGCAGCAATACAATTTCAACCGGCTCGGCCTGCCCGGTTACCAGGAGGCCACCGGTAAGACGAGCGCGGAACTGGCCGAAGCCCTCACCCGGATCGCGCATGAAGAGGGGGCCCATGGGATCAGCCTCGAATGCGTCGACTACAACAACTACGCCCCGGCCACGCGCGAAGTCCTCCGCAAACTCGCCGACGGCGATTGCCGACTCGTGCGGCCGCCGCGCTAGAACATGTCGATGGCAGCCTATCAGGAATTGCTGCTAGATTACACGCCGCGATCGGTCCGGAACGAGCGTGAGTATCGGCGGACCATGCGACGAATCGACGCGCTCATGAAGAAGCCGAGATTGTCGCGTGCCGAGGGCGAACTGCTGGAATCCGCGGCGGAGTTCATCGAAGGCTGAATTCCTCCCATCAATCGAGCGTTTGCGAGTCCACCTCGGCAAAGGCCACCACGTAGTTCTTTCCGTAATGCCTGGCACACTTGGGACACGTCGTGTAGAAGAAGTAGAGCTTCCGCAACTCATTGCCCTGTGCCTCGACGTAGCGCTGCATCTCCCGGGCCCATTCTCCCGCCTGGCGATAGGGCCCCTCGAACACTCGGGCCAGGTATCGCCCCGACAGCCTTACCATGGTTGCCCGGGGAACGTCCTTGGTGACGGCGAAGAAATGTTCGCCGCGCCACGGCGTGGGATCGGTCGAGAGGACGAGGAAGTCATCGCACGGCGCGGCGCCGGCCCGTTCAATAGCGCCCCAGGTCCGTTTCATCATCATGCCCATGTTCAGAGGGATATGGAGGAAGTTCACGGTCGTGGCCCGAACAAAGGGCCGATCGTGGAACTCGAACTCCACCGTGTCCCAGCCGGCAGGATCGAACCGCGGACAACACCCGGTTTCCGACCTGTCCATGTTGCACTTGGGAAGAGTCGCGCTCATTGCCGCTGCCTCCGCTGTCAAAGACGTATTGGCACCACACCGCGATGACCAAGGGGCCCTTTCCTCGCCTTTCCGCCCCCTCTGATATAGCGGCCGGCTCTGCCGGACGCAAGCCGGTGGCCGACCGGACGAGTTGCCGGTATTCTCAAAATCGGTACAAGTGATGGTGAGACGCAGCTTGTGATGGGCTACCAGATCGACGACCGATGGCTGAAGGCGCACGCATCGCGGGATGGGGATGGCTTCCGAACGGCGCAAGGAAGTCCCCCGCGTCCGCGACGCATGCCGATCTTGTTGCGCTGGCTGGCGATTGCCGCAGTGCTCGTGCTACTATTGTTGCTGTGCCTGCAACATGAACACGCTGGGATGAAGGGGCGTTGCGTGCCGATTCCGAACCTTGCCTCTTGCATCCTCGTAACTGCGGAGGCTGCGTTCCTGTGCAAACGGTACTGGCACTCGCTTGCCGTCCCGTTCGTTGCTGGGATCGCTGGTGTCTTCGGGATTGCGGGGCAGCTCTACGGTCCCTTCGGGGGCGTCGTCGGCGTGCTGATTGGGATCCTGGTTGTGCTAATGCTGCCCTAATCGCGGCCTCGGCCGCCGGGCTTATCGCCGCGGGCGTTGCCTCGATTTTCCCGCGCGTCGGAAGCGGGCGAACTCGTTTCGCCTTGGGAACGGCGGGTATTACCACGGGCTCGGCTGCCCGGCGACTCGTCTTTGGTCCTCGGGGGGGCTCCTTCCGACACGGAGCCGCCGATGCCTGGGGCCGGGCGACCGGAACGGGACTTCAAGCCCGCGCCGCCGGAACCGGGCCGCACATCGTCCGGCTGGATCGGCCGTGCGCTGGTCCGCGGCTCGGGACGCGATGGAACCTTACGCTCGGGCCGATCCGATTCCAGTCGGCCGGGTCGCTGCAATCCCGGCCGGTTTGGCCCGCCCTGCGGCGAAAAGGCCCGTCCGGAACCAGGCCTCTCCGGTCCCAACGCCCCCGTGCCCTCACGTGTCGGCATCGAAGACGGCCCGGGCCGATCAAGCCCTGGACGCCGGAAAGTCTCAGGCAGACCGGAATCGCCGCGTCCGCCGATCTGTCCTGGCCGGCTGTCCGCATCCGGGAAGATCGCTCCACCGGAAGATGGCTCTCGCCGGGTTCCGGACGACCCGGGCGTCAGATTCTCATTACGGCCGAACCCTGGCCCGCGGGGCGCCGTATCCGGGCTGCCAGGACTCGTTCCCAACCGCCCCGGAACCATGCCCGGAGGTGATGGTCTCAAGTCGGACGACGGCCCTGTGCCAAACCGCCCCGGTGTATCGTCGGCACGGCCGCGCGCCGCTCCCGCTTGGCCCGGCCTGGGTTCCGCTTGACTTGGCGTTGTTCCAAATCGCCCCGGGGTCGAATTGGGTTGCGGAGTTCGGACATCAGAGCCCGGCGCAGTTCCGGGCCGGCTTGGCGCAGCACCTGCGCGATCAGGGAATAGGCCTTCACGGCCCGCGGGAGCTCCTGCACGACCGGGAGTCTCTGTTTTACGACCGGGAGTCTCTGCTTCACGGCCGGGAACCGCTTCCTTGCGACCGGGAGTCTCTGTTTTACGACCGGGAGTTTCTGCTCCCCGGCCGGGAACTGCTTCCTTACGACCGGGGGTCGTTTCGGTTGCTCCCGGAGTCATGTCGGGACGGCCTTCCCGGAGATCCGACCTCGGAGTTGCTTCCGAACGGTCCGGTGAGGTTTCACCGCGGTCGCGAGTCTCTCTCTCGCCACCGGGGCGCATACCCGGTCGACCCGGCATGGCGCTAGGCTCTCCGGGCGCGGTGTCGGGGAGCGGTTGGCGGGCCGCGGATCGCGGCATTGCGCCGGGGTGGCCCGTCTCTGCCTCGTTTCCACGAGCGGCCTCCGCGCGACCGGGGACGGTATCGCGCGGCGCGAAACCCGGCCGACCTTCGGCTGTCCGCTGGCCGTCACGGCCGACACCCAGTCGCCTCGCGCGGGCCATTCGCTCGGCCTGCGCGGGCGGCTCAGGGAGTTCAAGAGTCCGCGGCCCACGCCCGCGTTCCTCGCCCTTGCCGACCGCCTGCTTCTCCAACTGTTTCCGTTGGTTCCCGAACCGCCGGAGTTCCCTAACCTCCTCCTGGAGCTGCTGTCGCTGCTGCTCGGGCACAGGGGTCAGCCGCACGTATGCGTCGCGGCTCTGGCGGAACTCTTCGATCGGCCGCGAGATCGCGACCTGGTTGATGATGTTGTTCACCTCGACGTTGACGTTGCTCTGCTGGATCATCTGCCGGATATTGGCATCGCGGCGAATCCGCTCCACATACTGATCCACTTGCGCGATACGGTGCGGCGGGCGCAGCTCGGCGCGGTCGGCAAGCAAGCGGTTCCAGCTTACCAGCGCCTGGTGCCAGCGCGGATTTTCGCGGTGGCGCCAGCGATAGTAAGTAAAGATGGGATCGTAGTAGTGCCGGTCGTGGAATCGCTCGGAAAACCAAGGAACGATGCCCCGCTCGACATACTCCGGGCCATAATAGTCGCCAAAATAGTAGTGGGCGTACGTGGGCCGCACAAAGAAACTGAATATCATCGCCCTGACGTCCACGACCGCTCTGGGCACATAGACGAATTGCGGTTGCGTGTAGACCGCCTCCGCAAACTGGACGGGCGCGAAGCAGACGCCCCGATCGGTCAGCGAGTAGTCCCAGAAACCCGTCACGAAGGCGTAGCCCGTGGGCGACCAGTAGTACGTGGCCGGTATCCAGACATGGTCGGGCTGGGCTTGCGCCCATTGGCCGGGTTCCCAGAGATAACGGTCTCCGGACCACGCCCATTGCCCCGGCACCCAAAAGAAGTCGGGGCCCGGCTGACGCGTCGTCGGGCCTTGATCCATGGATGCCGGAGGTTCGGGCAAGTACTGCACCGTCCTCTCGGTCAACGATGCCCAGAAGCCGGGCACCCACTGGAAGCCGGCCTCTGCCTGGTTCCAGTATCCCGGCACCCAATATCGCTGCGCGGGCGGAACGCGCCAGACCCCGCTCACCCACACGTAACCATGCTCGTCGTCCGCCGATGCCCAGTACCCCGGGATCCAGATCGCCTCCACTCCCTCCGGTCTCTCAGGCGGAAGCTCCTGGATGGGCTCCGGAGGCGGCTTGGGGATGACCATGGTTTCCCGGACGACCTCGGTCGGCTGAGCAAACGATTCGTGAACCGGGCCGCGGTTCAATTCCACAATGGCTGACACACCCCGCACTTGCTGAGCAAAGCCGGTGTTGCTCGAGGCGCACGCACTCGCCAAAGCGGCAAGCAGCGCGAGCCGAAACGATCCCGGGCATCCCATAACGGCACTCCTGAAAAGGTGCGATAGAAACGATCGCCAAAACGTATCCAATGCCTGTAATTCCCCCGCAAGTTTCGCGCCAAAGCGTCGATCAACTGGTACGCAGCCAGGCGGGCGACAGAATGACGCAGCGAGACCGCCATAATGCGGCATTCCTGCCTGGGGCTCCTGACAAACGGCTCACAAGCAACAAGACATTGGCGGACTTTTCAAACCCATCAGGAGGACCAGATGCCGGGAGCTCTACTTCGGACTCCGGAATCGACGGCACTCAGGTGCCGCGGCGACCGCCTACCGGACGGCGCAATCCATGCCGCCCTGCTGAAGAATGGAAGTATTGCCTTCAGCGTACGGGCAAAACTGTACCATGCCGGCGCTCCTCCGAGTGCAGCATGAAGGCCCCGCGGGGCGCCCGGGAGCGGAGGATCAAAATGCCATTTACGGCGAGTCCTTCCATTGGTCGGTGATCGGCTGCGATGGACACCCCCAAACGACCTCGCGTATCCAGAGCCCCGGCCCGATGAGGCTCAGAGGGGCAGTCAAAAAACCGCCAAATTCCGCAAATTGCCCCACCGAGGCGGCGTAGACCATGATCGGGCAAAGCCCCCCCAACCCGATCACGAACGCCGCTATTTTTTGACTTCGATACAGCTTGGCCGGGTCGGCCATCTTGGCAATGAGCCGCGGGTCAACGGTTTCCGCGTATTCGACCCGGCGGCCCATGCTCACGATGGTCGCCCCGACCGCGATCGCGATCAATCCACCAATCGCGAATTGCTGCAAATGCAGCGACCCCGGCCACTGCCCAAGGGCCGGCAGCAGAATCGGGGCGACGGTAGGCGCTGCAAGCAGGCAGACGAGGACCAGCCAAAACCGCCGCTCATGTCTTGAATCGTTCTTCTCGACCACAGGAGGCTCCATCGTAATCGTCTCCGTCGATCGAGCTCAAAGCGTTGATGATCGCCAGTCGGTTTCAAGTGGAAAGATCGTGATATTGCACTGGGGAGTGATCGGGTCTTCGCCGATGTTCACCGTGTCCCAAACAAAAACGGACCCATTCTCGCGCCCCGTCGCGGACGGTCGTTCTCGGGGACAGGAACAGCCACACCGCGCTCCCGGTGCGGGGCCTGATAGGCCGGAGGAAACACCGGGCCCTGCGGGACGGGATACGCGGGGCCGTAAGGATAGTACCGTGTTCCGCCGTGCTTGAGGCGCCCGTCTTTCAACGCATCCAGGTGCCGATCCTCTTCGTGCTCCAACGCTTCCTCGCGATATTCGTAATCCCGCTTCAGCGCCTTTTCCTGGTCGCGAAAGTAATGTTTGATCCTGTCGCGCTCATACCTTGGGGCGTGGCGCAAAGCCTGCTCCCGGGCCTCTTCCAAACGGTCTTTTTCCGCGTCGTACCAGTCCTCCAACGCGTCCTCGCGGTCCTCGTAGTGCCGCTCCCATTGTTTCTTCTGGTGCTTGGAATAATCTTCCCATCGGTCCGCCGACGCGGCGCCCGGCACGACGAAAAGGCCGATCGCGATAAGGCTGACGGTTGTCCACAGGCATTTCATGGCCGTTCCTCCCAGAATCAGGGGCACACTTCTATTGACGTTAACCGTACCTCGACTACTGTGCAACGAGCGCGCCCTAGGGTATCCAATTGTGGTGCCTCCGCGGTTTACTGCGAAACGACGCCCTCACCAAAGAACTTACGTCAAGACTTGGCTTGGTGCCGCAATCCGTACCCCGTGCAGCCCGGTTCTTCTGTCGTCAAAACGACGACACTGCCAATCGCTTTCGCGACGGGCCAATCACCGAGAGTCCTGTGGCTGAAATCAGCGGCGGCCCCGCAGTGACGGCTCGCAACCGATCCGTGCCGAAACTTCGCCGTGATCCAACTGCTCGACCAGTCTTGCGCCAGCGTCGGAAAGGCTGTAATTATTCACGGTGCGGTCCACGATCGAGCGAGCTTGGCCGGGCTTAAGCAACAATTCGAGAGCGACAGCCAACTCCGGGATCAGGGAGCCCCAATCGTCTGCCGGCCGGGTGATCTCGTTCTCGGCTCCCGTGTACATGCCGCGGCCGGTGTGAATCTGCCAAAGGTGCCTCAAAAGGCGTGCTCGCCCGCCGCCCCGGAGTGCCTCGGCCAGCAGCAGCATGAAGCCGACGTGGCTGCGGACTCCCAGTTGGGGCGAGGGGACGCCGCGGACATCCTCTCCCAGGGAGATTCGGACCAGTAGATCGGCCAAATTGAGCCCGCTCAACGTGGCGTTGTAGGCCTCGCCGATTCTCGGATTCGCCTCGAAGTACTGGACGCTGGCGTTTGCCGGGTCATAGAAATACTCGAGGAACAGGGCCCCGTGCCACTCGAGATGCTCGCCAAGCCGGCGAAGATCCTCGACAACGCCGGGGTGGGCCGCGCTATGGCGGAAAATCTGGCCGCCGCCGATTCCAACTTGGATCGCTTCGGTCGTATGAGCGGCCACAAGCCTTCCGCGTTGAAAAATGCTCTGCACGAGCGACTGCACTCCCGTAGCTGGCTGCTGGATGACAATCTCCGAAACATTTTCCAGCTTGCCCGACCGCCGGAGTTCGTCGGCTGTCCGGCGCATCGCTTCCGGGCCCGTCACCAGGCGAACGCCTGTGCCCGCCGTGCTATGCGGGAGTTTCACGTAACACGGATACTCGAAAGTCTGCCCCGCCTCGTCGAGCGATCCCACGATCCGCGCCGGCGGCTGCGGCAATCCGACTTCGTCCAACAGCCGGACGAAATCCGATTTGCTCTGGACTCGGCGGACCGCCGCGAAATTCGGCACCGCGAGCCCCACCCGCCGCGCTAACTGGTCCTGAAACCGCGAAAACAGATAGACCTGTTCGTGCGTCGGCAGTAGAACGGCGTACCGGCCGGAACGGATCGTGTGAACGAGGAATTCGAGGTATTCCAGCGGCTTTGCGGAGAAGGATGGACAGCGGTGAAACGCTCCGGCGAAACGCGAGAAGCGGCATTGGCAGATCCGGTCCGGATCCGCAATGCCGATAAAGTACTTCCCGCCCAGGCTGTAGAGGGTCTGCCGTGCGGAGGAACTTGCGCCCTCGGAAAAGAGCACTTTAGTACCGGAGACGCCGTTGGACCGGCACTCGAAATCCGGCGAGCCCGGTTCAGTCACGGGGTGTCTCCAAGCATTCGGCCGACGTTACCCGCACCGTGCTCGGAGCGGCCCATCTCGACGGCGTCCGCGGGCCGCCCGGCAAGCTTTCGAAACGGGCGATCATTTGATCCTGGGTATAGAACGAGCCGTCGCCGCGACATTCCAGTTCCTGAATCCCGCGAACCACCTCCGCGTTGTACGGCGCCTCGATTCCGACAGCATCCGCCAAACGTACGATCTCGCCGTTGACATATTCGATCTCGGTTGTGCGTCCCCGCAGGAGATCCTGAAAAACCGAATAGATGATCGGGTGAGACCGGGCCGCGGCCACCGCAAAGCGAACGGCAGTCTCCAGGGGACGTAAGTTCAACAGCATAAGCAGGCGGCGGAAGCGCAGCACATCGGAAATTCCGGCCGTTCTCCCCAGCGCCACCCCCGCCCTTCTCAACACGTTCAGCCCCTCCGCAAGGATCGGTAGCCCGATGGCCGCTCTCCAGCGGCGGTCCAGTACGGCCTCGCGAATGAAGTCTGCTCCCGAGAGAACCGATGCGTAGCCGACCGTGTTCATCAAGATCTTGTTGTACTGAACACCCAGAATCTCCGGACTGCTACCGGCTCGCATGGTTGACGAATTCAGCAGTTGGGCAACGGCTGCAACCCTGGAGGCAGGTACGGCTGGCGAGACGCCGCCGAGTACCGTTGCTCCGCGCCGCTGCAGGCTCACCTCCCCAGGCGCGACCATCGCTATATTCGCCGCCGTCATTCCCACCAGCAGTCTGTCCGCTCGCACGAAGCGACTGAGCGTCCTCTGGCTGATCCCGTTTTGCAGGGATAGCACGATCGCCTCCCCGAGATGCCGCTCGGCAGCACTCATGACCGATTCGGTATGCTGCGATTTGACTGCCACCAAGACGCAGTCGGACCCCGCCACGTCCTTGACGTCGCTGGAGACCGCAACCGGCACATGCCATCTCCCCCAGGAGCCAAGCAGCAGGGCTCCGCCCGTCGATTGCATCTGCCGTGCGTGCTGGCCGCGGGCAATCAGCAGCACGTCAATCTCGGGGTGGAAGCGCTGAATCAGTCCGCCGACCATGGTTCCCAGGGCGCCGGCTCCAAGCACAGTTACTTTCATATCGCGTTACCCCCCGTTGCGTACCCGGTCACGAACTGCTGCGTTCAGCAGCCTTTTGCTCGCGGTTCCGTTCACCATCTTCGTCCGCACGCTGCCGGCGCCGGGCAATCCAGCACACATTATGCTGCGCGTGGGCCTCTGATCCGGGCCGCGACTGCACAAACCACTGGCCGATCGGAGTCAGCAGGATCGCCGGAAGCAGCACCAGATTCGACGCCAGGGAACCGAGCAAGAGAATCATCAACATCCACGAAAAGTTCCTGGCGGGCAAGAAACCGCTCAGGCCGAATACCAGCAACCCCAGCGAGCAGATGACCACCGTCTGGACCAGCGCTCGGCCGCAGTGCCGAAACGCCATCTCGACGGCACGGCTACGCAACTGGCCGCGACCCATTTCGTGGCGAAACCAGGTGAGGAAGTGGAAGGTCCCGTCCACCGCGAGCCCCAGCGCAACGCTGGCGGTCATTACCGTGCCGATGTCGACCGCAAGGTGAAGCCATCCCAAGGTCCCAAACAATACGACCATCGGAAGTGCGTTGGGCAGCATTGCGACGAGACCGGCGCGAACGCTCCCCAGCGGAATCATCATGATTGCCGTCACCAGGATCAACGCCGTCAAGAAACTGGAATACAGATCATTCAGCAGCTCCTGTTGCACCTGGTACACGACCGGAGTCACGCCGGTGTACGTCACTGCGATGCCGCGGTCCAGGCGTCGATACGGCTCGATCGCCGGTTCGACGTGCTGCCGAAGCCGCCGGAGGAAGCTTCCGTAGTGCACGTTTCCCTTCCCTTGCACTCGCGCACTGATCCGCCACGATTCGCGGCGAGGTGAGACGTGGAGATAATTCGCCGCGACCAGTTCCCCGCGCGAGGCCTCAACCCGTCGCCGGATCACCGTTCGCTCCGTCGCGGCGAGGATCCCGCCCACCTGCGGCAATTCGGGCAGAAAAGTCGCTGCCGATAAAGTGCCGGAAAGAATATCGATCTCGCTCATCGCCCGCTCCGTCCGGCGGACCATTTCCAGACGTTCCAGCAATCCCAGCGGGCTGTCCCGGTCGATGTGCAAAACAACCTCCACCGGGATCAACGGGCCAAGGTTCTCCTCGAACCAGCGGAAATCCTGAACCACCGGATTCGAGGGCACCAGCAGGGCCACAATGTCCAGCGAAGTCCGCATCCATCGCAGCCCGACGCCGCAAATCGCAAACATCGCGACGGCCGACAGTACGATGCGACCGGAATTCCGCCAGATCAAAGCCGCTACCAGGATCCAGACGCGTTCCCGTCGCTCGGCGATCCCCGCCGAACGGAACCTCCCATGCAACCGCTCGGTCCGCCGCGTGATGCGGGGCCGCAACTCCATGGCGCCCGGCAGCGTGAGAAAGAGCAAGCCGACCGTAACCAGCACTCCCAGACTCGAAAGAAGACCGAACTGCCGGACCGGAATGACATCGCTGACCACCAGCGACCCCAGCCCGATCGCCGTCGTCACCGCGGCCAGCAGCGAGGGTCGCCAGCCCCGCGCAAGCGCCCGGGCCATCGCCCCCTCGGACGATCCCGAGCGGAATTCGTCCGTGAAGTAGTTGACCAGGTGCACTCCCGCCGAAATGGTAATCACAAAGACCAACGGCGGCAGAACGATCAGCACCGCGTTCATCGGCGTGCCGATCAGATACACCATGGCCAGCATCAGCCCTTGTCCAAACACGCCAACGACCAGGATCGGCAGGCTCAACCACAGGGATCGCAGCACGAGCCAGCAAAGCAAGAACGAGATCGCCGCCGACGGAATCGCGTAGTAAGTGATGGATCGCATGCTCTCGGTGTCGATGGCGATGCCGTCGATCGGCGGGCCCGCCAGATAGTAGCGGTCCCGCTCGATCCCCACGGCCTCGTCTGCCGCATCGAGGATAAGTTCAACCGCATCGCGACGCTCGGCAGCGCCGGCTAAAGTGAAAACCACCACCGCGCAACTCACGTGTCCATCCGGTCCAACCAGGGCACCCTTGAGCCGCCGAACCGCCTCCTCGCGAGACAGTTCCAGCGGCTCGGCGATCAGCATCCGGAGCGCCGAGTAGCCGCTCAGCACCTGGCTGAACAGCTCGGGCTGCCCCTGCGCGCTCCTCCGCTCCTGCGATATGGCAAGCGAGGTCTCGAGGTCCTTCAGCCGCTGATCGTCGACCGTGCAACCCGGCCAACTGATCAACACCATTTCATGCGCCGCAAACTGTTCGACGAATTCCTGGAAGGTCCGGCGCGCCTCGAAGGCCGGCGAGACCCACCGCAACGGCGCGTTGAACATGCTCTCGAGGCTATGCTGCGTCCACCCAAAGATCGGAATCGCCAGCCCTGCCATCGCAGCGAAGGCGAATATCGCAATCCAGGCCGATTTCGGTGGTTTCATCGGGTGGTAGTCTTATCTGTGCACGTTCGGTCAGCAGGATCTCTGGTCTAAAGCGAGAATCTCCGGTCTAAGAAGACGAGAATCGCCGGTCTACGAAGAGTTGTCTGGCGAACGTGCATCGAACCTCCGCGGCCGGCTCGTTACGGCAGGCAGATGCCGTTGTGGATTTTACGACTGACGGTCCCCCTGGCAATCCACCCCCGCCAATGGCTGTTGAGCAGCTCTCTTCGTTCGCCAGAAAAACCTCCGCGTTCCACTACGCAACCAACCCCAAAGGAGGGTATCAAAGCCCTCGCAACCAGGAGCCGCTCGAGGCAAAGCTCAGAATGAGCGCGTGCCGGGTACCCGCTGGCCGGGGGCCGGATCGCGTTCCTTGGTAACCGTTCACGCCCACGGCCGGGGACTGGTCCATTTTTCGGCCAGTTGACGCATTTTCACGGTACAGACGATGCCCGAAAACATGGACCTGTCCCCCTCTCTTCCACCCCGTGAACGGTTACCGTTCCTTGTTCCTTGTGGAGCCCCAGGGATGCCAACCTGCTCGGGCGTGGTGGTGCGGCACCATGTCAATACGGCCCGCAATTCGCGACAGATTGTCTACAAACGGTAAGGGAAATTCGGATTCCCGTCTCAAAATAGCCTGCGGCTTGCTCGCTCACGACGCGGCACGCGAATTGCTCCTCGAACAAGCCGCAGTCCAAATGGCGTGTTACAAGCGCAGTCTTTGGGAGTTCATCATGGGAATGCTTGAAATCGTGCTGCTGATCATTCTTCTCTTGCTGGTCATGGGAGCGGTACCAGCGTGGCCGCATAGCCGAAGCTGGGGCTACGGGCCTAGCGGTGGACTGCTGGCCATCCTGCTGATCATCCTGTTGTTGATCGTCATTTTCTGAGTTGAGGAACCTTTGGAATCATTTCGGGGCAAAGCTGGACGGCATCGCTGTCCGGGTGGTCGACGCAAGAGTCACTTGCGCGACCCGGAGCAGTGCCCACTAACCACAAGAGGAGTGCTGCGATGACGCGATTTGCGTTGCTGATGATGGTGCTGGGGCTGTTTACATTGATCTCGGGCTGCCAGAACAGTGTCGAGGAGGAGCGAGAGGACGTTCAAGAAGCTCGGCAGGAAGCCGCCGAAGACATTGCCGACGAGCGGCAGGATGTCGAAGAATCAGCCCGCGAGGGAGTGAAGGAGGTCGAAGAAGAGCAGCAAGATGTGCTAGAGACGGCCAGGGAGGGATCTGAAAACGTTCAGGAGGAGAAGCAGGAACTCCAGGAAGCCAGGCAGGAGGAGAACGAGGAGGCGGCCGAGCGCGCCGGCCAGCCGTAGCGGCGCAGTTCGTGTCGACAATTTCCTGCGCAGCGGTCGGGGCACCCGCAAGGGCGCCCCTTTTTGTTGAGAGCCGCGAAGGAACCGGCTTTCGGCAGCGAATGCGCGTCAGGCGCAGGCGCGCGTTGAGTGTGCTTTTTCCAGATGATTAAGAGCCTATCCCAAAACCGTCGGGGACTGGCTCATTTTGCGGAGTCGTCGGAGCAAAATGTGCCCGTCCGCTTTTCCTCGCGAGGTCTTGGGATAGGCTCTAATCCTTTTCGGGCAACTCCGGCGTGCGAAAGACACACCGGGGCTTGCCGTCCGATTCGCCGTAGAGATAAAACCGCACGCGGGCTGGCCGCGCCGCGTCGGTTGTGTCGACTTCGACCATGCCCAGGTTCAACTTGCCGTAGGGGTTGCTGGTTGCCTCGCCGACGCCGCGAAGCAATTCGATCCGTCCGACAAGCCCGTGGCCTGCATCAACGGACCGCGTCAGACGCACGGCCGCCTCGCAGGCGATCGTCTCCATTGCCGACGTTCGATGGGCGATTGGGCTGGAAACGAACTGGTACAGAGTCGGGGCCCGGTCCTTCCAGCGGATCGCCTGGGCACAGCCGATATGGATATCGCCGCTGAGGACGATGATCGGGCACTCCGGCCGCCGTTGCTGGTAGTGGTGAATCAGGTGCAGGAGGCGGTTGCGGTCGGCCAGATGCGGCCCGGTCGACCAGCGGTCGGAAAGGTCGTCGCCGTTGGGCGTTACCCGGTCGACGATTGCCGCCAGCCCACCGGGCAGGTGGATCGGCGGCACGCTGAGAACAAGGAAACGGACCCGCTTGCTCTCGCACCGTTCGAAAAAACTACGCAGCCGCTGCTCCTGTGCTTCGGAGTAGACGCGACCGGCTTCGTCCGCGGTTCGATTGCTGCGAAGGTCCATCACGTAGACGTCCGCGTCGCCGTACTGGATCGGGTAGTCGAAGTCGTCGGGCAACTGCTCGCCGCGGGCGAACACCCGCGAGCCCTGGGAGTCGAAATACGCCTCGCGGGCCCCGGCCAGCACACGTTTCCAAGCCGGTTCAACGTGCTGTGGGTCGGAGCCCCAGTTGTCGAAGATCTCGTGGTCGTCCCACATCGGATACGTGGGGAACCTCGCGTGGATCGCCTGCCAGGACCGGGCCGACCAGTACTCGCGATAGCGACGCTGATAGAGCGAGCGGATCTCCTCGGCCGAGCACTCTGCGAGCCGTTGCCGCCCCGGCGGCGCCACGGTGCGGAAGTAACTTTCTCGAAGAAGAGATCGCGATGGCGGATAGTCGGCGTACATCTGATCGCCGGCCGTAATGACGAACTTTGCATTGTGCCGATCAAGACACTCGTCGGCCGCGTGGAGCATGGCCAGCGACACCGGGTCGAGCGTTCCGTCGTCGCGAAACGGCTGGTTGCAACTCATCAGGCCGAAGGCGAATCGCTGCGGCGATGCCGGTTCGGGCGCCGTCTCGAAGCGGCCTTCACCGACGACACTGCCATCGGCCGTACGTTCCACGCGGAAACGGTATGCAGTGGCCGGTCGCAGTCCGCCACTGCCGGGAGCAGCTTCGGGGAGCCCGACCGACGCGGTATAATCCGTCGCTGCGGGCAAATCGATTTCCGCCTGGACCGCGGGCGCCGCGGAGGCCGGAGCTACCTGCCAAATCAACGCTCGCAACCGCCCCGGTGCTCGCGACCGCATCCACAGGCGGACGGAACAGGACGTCACAGCGCCGATGGCAACCATGTCGCCGAGGGATTCCACCTGAGCACCGCTCCTATCCATCGCAACTTCAGCGAACGGTTAGCCGAGGCCGCTTCCTGCAGTTCTTCCCCAATAAGCATGCGGAACCCCTCGGTTCACGCGCCGTCCTGACGGGGTCGTTCATTTTTCCCTTTTTCTGCCGGACAAGTGTCCTGGTGTGAGTCAATGTATCCTGCAAACCACCCTTCTGGTATCGGGCGATTCCTGATCATGCCCCGCGCAGAAAGGGGGCTGTCGTGAACGGCCGCCGCGGCTGCCTGCCAGGCGAAAGTCTTCGGCGTTGAGTCGTGGTGGTGATGCCGGTTTGCCTCCTGCGCCTCCGGATGATGAAGACGCCCCCTCGGGACACTTCGCCATCCTGGCAAAGCCAGTCGGCCACCGCATGGCTGGAGCAATGGTGGCGGCATGCAGCCAAGAGCCGGTGGGAAAGCCTGCACGATCCAGCAAGACTGGCATAACGACGTTGCACGCCGTTTGCGAAGCACCTTGTTCACCCAGTTCAGTCCCACGGCCGTCGAACTGGCGAGGCAATGGCTGCTGGAACACGGCTTCGCCGACCGGGAAGACCGCGGCCTGCGAAACGAGTTGCTCGAGATGTGCGAAGTGCTCGGACGGGAGTTTCCTGAATACGAGCAGTGGATGCGGGACTACCAAGCCGAGGAAAGCGAGCGGCTGCGCGTCTTGGAGGAGTCGAAGGATAATCCGATGCGCGGCCTGCTCTGGGCATTCGAGCAGTTGACCGGCAAGAAGACCGCCCATGTGATCAAAGACATCGAGCAGAAGGAGGCGGCACAAGCCGTCGAAGCGGCCGTGCGCCAGACCGCTCGCGAAACCCGCCGCAACGTCGGCCGCAACGACCCGTGTCCATGCGGCAGCGGGAAAAAATACAAAAAGTGCTGTCTCCGGAAGTGAACGGCTCGCCCCACGATGGCAAGTGCAGGCGTAGAACCTGTTTCGGCACACGGGAATCTCTCTATTCAGCAGCCGGGCTTTCCCTGATGCCGCCCAGCCTGCCGAATGGTAAAGTGAGGGCCATCTGACCGGTGTGGTTATCCCGTTGTCAACACCTGTAAAAGGACGCAATTTCCATGGCGACCGCGCACCGAGAACGGTCTGTTCCATTTCGCAAACGTCAGCGGGGCGTCCGCTCCCAGGAGCAGCGGACCGGCACTCCGCTGAGTGTCCGGCGCGTCTGGCCCGGCCGGCCGTATCCGCTGGGGGCGACGTGGGACGGCAAGGGCGTCAACTTCGCCCTGTATGCGGAGAATGCCGCGAAGGTCGAACTCTGCCTGTTCGATGGGGCCGACGCAAAGCGAGATAGCGTGCGGATCGCGCTGCCCGAACAGACCGAGCAGGTCTGGCATGTCTACCTTCCGGACGTCGTGCCCGGACAACTCTACGGCTATCGCGTTCACGGCCCCTATGAACCGCAGCACGGGCACCGTTTCAATCCGAACAAGGTCCTCCTGGACCCCTATGCCAAAGACATCGGCCGAGTGGTGCGTTGGGACGATTCCCTCTTCGGATACCAGATCGGCGACCCGGCGGCAGATGTCTCTTTCGATCCGCGGGATAACGCCCCGTTTGCGCCGCTGGCCGCCGTCATCGATCCGGCCTTTACTTGGGGCGACGACCGGCCGCCCCGCACGCCCATGCACCGGACGCTGATCTACGAGATGCACGTGCGAGGGTTTACGATGCTCCATCCCGAGATCCCCGAAGGGCTGCGTGGCAGCTATGCCGGGCTCGCGTCCGACCCGGCCATCCGCTACCTGACCGAGTTGGGCGTGACGGCGGTCGAGCTGTTGCCCGTGCATCACTTCCTGAACGATCGCCACCTGGTCGAAAAGGGCCTCTCGAACTACTGGGGCTACAACACCCTCGGCTTTTTCGCTCCCGGAGCCTTCCTACGACTCGCCGGCCTACGGCCTGGGCCCGGTGCAGGAATTCAAGACGATGGTCCGCAACCTCCACGCGGCGGGCATCGAGGTGATCCTCGACGTGGTCTACAACCACACCGCCGAAGGCAACCAGATGGGGCCGACGCTCTCGTTCCGCGGCATCGACAACGCCGCCTACTACCGGCTCTCGCCCGAGGACCGCCGCTACTATATGGACTTCACCGGCTGCGGCAACACGTTCGACATGACCAACCCACTCGTGTTGCAGCTCATCATGGACAGCCTGCGGTACTGGATCACGGAAATGCACGTCGACGGCTTCCGTTTCGACCTCGCCAGCACGCTGGCCCGCGAATTGCACGATGTGAACAAGCTGGGAGCGTTCTTCGATATCATCCGCCAGGACCCGATCATCTCGCAGGTGAAGCTGATTGCCGAGCCGTGGGACCTGGGGGCCGGCGGATACATGGTCGGTAATTTCCCGCCCCTCTGGTCGGAGTGGAACGGCAAGTACCGCGACTGTGTCCGCCACTTCTGGAAGGGCGACGGCGGGCACGTGGCCGAGTTCGCCACCCGGTTCTGCGGATCGAGCGACCTGTACGAGTGGAGCAGCAAGCGGCCGCACGCAAGCGTCAACTTCGTCACCTGCCACGACGGGTTCACCCTGGAAGACCTTGTCTCCTACGATCACAAGCACAACGAGGCCAACGGCGAGGGCAACCGCGACGGGGCAGACGACAACATAAGCTGGAACTGCGGCGTGGAGGGGCCGACCGACGATCCCGACATCCTCGGGCTCCGCGACCGCAAGAAGCGGAACTTCCTGGCGACGCTCCTCTTCTCCCAGGGCGTGCCGATGCTCTTGGCCGGCGACGAGATCGGCAACACCCAGCACGGCAACAACAACACCTACTGCCAGGACAACGAGCTCAGTTGGCTCGATTGGGACCTCGGCGAACGCCAAAAGGGGCTGCTCGATTTCACCCGAAGAATCGTTCAGCTCTATAAGGAGAACGCGGTCTTCCATCGCCGCCGGTTCTTTCACGGCCAGGCGATCGCCGGCGCCGGGGCGCCCGACATCGCCTGGATCAATCCCGACGGGACCGAAATGACCGACGAGGCTTGGAGCAACGGTTTCGTGCGCTGCCTGGGAGTGATCCTGTTTGGCGACAGCATCGACGTCGACGAGCATGGCGAGGAGATCGGCGGCGACACGCTCCTGTTGGCCTTCAACGCCGATCACGGCCATACGATTCCCTTTGCGATGCCGCTGAGCGAGGAGGAAATGTCCTGGTCGCTGCTGCTGGATACGAACGATCCGGAGGCAGAGGAGGCGATGCTAAAACCGGAAAATGCCTTCGAGCTCAAGCCCTGCTCGATGGCGATCTTCCGGCTCGCCCGCGAAGAGCAGACGGCCTGAGGGTAACCGTTCACGCCCACGGTCGGGGACTGGTCCATTTTTCGGCCGGTTGACGCATTCTGGCGACAACAACATTGACCGAAAACATGGACCTGTCCCCCTTTATTCCGCCCCGTGAACCGTCACCTGCTCTTGCCCCAAAGCAGTTCGCGCCCGCCTGCGCTTTCACAGTGAGACTCCCTCCGGGTCCCTCGCAAACCCTCGCGTCGCCCGCAAATCATCCAATCCAACCACCCAGAAGCGCGTGGCCACCCAATGCCCTCCGTTCTGAGAAATTGCAGACTTGGTGGCCACACCCGCCCACCGTCTCGCTCGCCCGTCAACTCTCCTTCCTCATCTTTCGCCCCTCCCAAGATACCGGGTGGTCCGGGGATCGAGAAATTGGAAAATCGCACTGCGTGACCGCCACATCTTTGCTCGCAACGTTCCGATCCCCTTGCGCCGCCACCTCGACGCTCTTGCCAACTGGCCGCAGGTAGTGTTGCCGGGCATCCAGGTTGTGGTTGCGGACGGTCAGTTCCCGAACTTCGCAGGCATCTTCGCCGAGTAGCTCGTCAGGTCGAATCTCGGAAAGGTGCTTCGGAAGACGAGGTCGCGGCCGATGGCGGAGAAAGACTCCCCACCCCGGAAGGGCAGCTCAATTGAAGGCCCGCGCTGCAAACTTCGGCGAGCACGGCTCCGGGAAACACTCGCTTGGTCGGTGTCGGGGCGGCCTGCTCTCCGGCGGAGCGGAGCATTTCGGCCAGCAGGTCCCACTGGCGATAACCCATCGCCTGCTCGGGCCAGCCCTGCCGTCGCCACACGGCAATCAGTAGTTCGCGGAGCAAGTACGGCTCTGACCGCGCCAGCGGACGCGGGTCGATTCGCACACTGCCGGCCGGGAGCTGGCGTACAGCTTCGACGTAAAACTGCTCGACCCACCGAGCGATGATTGTCTGGACTTCGCCCGCCAGGGTACCAAGACGCAGCAGAGCGTCAGCGACCATCGGGTTGTACTGCCGGGTGAGTAGCGGCAACAACTCGTGGCGAATCCGGTTGCGGGTGAAGCGGAGAACCTGGTTGGTTTGGTCGACCCGGTACGGCTGGCCCAGGCGCGCGAGGTAGGCAGCCAGCTCTTCGCGACGGAAAACCAGGAGAGGGCGTATCAGAGTCGCAGGCCCCAAAGGCCGTACCCTTGCCATTCCAGACAGGCCGGCGATGCCCGTTCCGCGAAGCACTCGGTGGAGGATCGTCTCTGCCTGGTCGTCAGCAGTGTGTGCGATCGCGATATATCTCGCGCCCACACAACCCGCTGTTCGCTCCAGAAACGCATATCGAGCCGCACGGGCCGCGCCCTCCAATCCATCGCCGCTACAGACGGCGAACCGGTCCGTATCGGCCGACTGGGTCTCGAACGGGAGCCCAAGCCGGCGGGAGAGACTTTCGACAAACCGCTGGTCCTGATCCGATTCATCACCGCGAAGGCGGTGATTGAAGTGAGCGACCACGAGTTTTCCCGCACCCCCTCCTTTAAGATGGCTTAGCGCTACCACCAGTGCGGTACTATCTAAGCCCCCGGATGCTGCGACGACCACGGTGACGTCTTTCCACTGTTCCGAAGGCCAGGAGGCGGCCAGTTTGTGTTCTAGGGGGTCCCACTGCATTTTTGCTTGTTTGTCTTTCCTCGCTGTCACGATCAAGTGGCCGCGTTGGCTGCCCCTCGCCTTGCCCCAGTCAGAGTAATCGCTGTAACCAGCAGGTGCAACTGGGCTTAGCTCGCGACACATTGTCTTGTTCTGCGGTTGCAGTTTGCGGTACGTCTGGTAGTATATTAGTGTCGTGCGAAAACCCGATCCGCTGCGCGACGGCTACCCACCCATAATGGTTAATGCGATTCTGGGGTAATCGTCGACGGCAGGGTTGCCGGCACGACAACTGAAACAGAAACAACGCGTTGGAGAGTGTCTGGGAGGCCCAGCAGGGCTGTGGCGCAAGAGAACGTCGCCGGACGCCAGCACGCGGACAAGAATCAGTCAGCAAGACGATTGGTAACAACTTTTCCCCGACCACGACCGGAATCTTCTGCGGCGATGAATTTGCTCCTGGTGCTACTGACGTATTTGCTGGAACTCTTGCTGAACCGTTCGAGTACAACCGCTCGCGGATTTGCCGTTCCAGTTCACGTATCGACCGCGGCAAGCGGCGCCGGGTTGCTCCGAACCGTTTCGCTGGTTGGCTGGATGAACGATTACCCCTGGTCGCACAGGTTCAGTGGTCCACCCGGTTCCCATACGCTTCCCCCCGCTGCACATGGCGGTGGGCAATGGCAGGTAGTCGAACGCGTGTGGGGATCAAGCGGCCGTATTCCTGTTTTGAACTGATCCGGTTCCGTGTGAGTCTCGTCCGGCTGTAGCCGTGGTGGCAGCCATCACGGAATCAATCTCTTGCTCCTCTGACCTCGTGGGCGCGGGTGTGCCGGCTGGAAGGCCGTTCGGCGGCTCCAGGTGATGCACCACCCGCGGGCGCTCTACCGACGGGCATCAACGAGGATCATTGTCGTGACCCAGGGAGAAATCGTATTTGTCATCGTGCTATGCATCTTTGTTGCTGGCGCGACTTTTGCCTTGGTCAAGCTGTTGGACCATCTCCGGCGCCGGGACGCGGAAACCGAAGCCCAGCAGATCGTCGAGCGGGCCCGCCAGGAGATGGATGCCCGCCGCCGCGAGGCGGAGCTGGAGATCAAGGAGTCGGCGCTGCAGCAGAAGGCCGACGCGGAGAAAGAGCTTCGGGCAATTCGAGAAGAACTTCATGAGCGGGAACGAATGCTCTCCAAGCGGCAGGACGTTCTCGAGCAGCAGAGCGAGCAACTCCTGAAGCAGGAGAAGATCGTGGAGAGCACGCAACGGAAGCTCACCGAAAAAATCCAGGAGAGCAACCGTCGCAAGGAAGAGTTGACAAAGCTTTTGGACCTGCAACGGCAGACGCTTCATGAACTGAGCGGTCTGAGCAAGGAAGATGCGACCAGGCGCCTGCTGGAAATGCTGGAAACACAGCTCCAGCAGGAAATGGGCTCGGTAATCTTGCGGTACGAGAAGCAACTCGCCGAGACGTCCGAATCGCGGGCTCGCGAGGTGCTTTTGACCTGCCTTCAACGCTATGCTGCAAGCCACACTGCGGAGACGACCACCAGCACGATCGATATTCCCAGCGACGAGATGAAGGGACGGATCATCGGCCGCGAGGGCCGCAATATCCGGGCGTTCGAAAAAGCGACGGGCGTCGACGTGATTATCGACGACACGCCCGGAGTGGTGATTGTCAGCGCGTTCGACATGGTTCGCCGCGAGGTCGCTCGGCTTTCCCTGAACAAGCTGATCGCCGACGGGCGCATCCATCCTTCCCGGATCGAGGAGATCGTCGCAAGCACCCAGCAGGAAATGGATCGGCACGTCCAGAAGCTCGGAGAGGCCGCTTGCCAGGAGGCGGACGTGCATGGGCTGCACGAGCGCATCATCCATCTGCTGGGTAGGCTCCAGTTCCGTACCAGCTACAGCCAGAACGTTCTTCGCCACTCGATCGAGGTGGCGTTCCTCGCGGGGATGATCGCCGATGAGTTGGCCCTGGACAGCGATCTGGCACGCCGCTGCGGGCTCTTGCACGATATCGGCAAGGCTGCGGACCACGAGGCGGAGGGCGGGCATCCGAAGATCGGTGCCGACCTGCTGAAACGCTATGGCGAGGGAAAGGAAGTCGTCCACGCCGCGGCGGGCCACCACGATGACTTGAAGGTGGAAAACCCTTATACTGTGATTGTGGCCGCCGCCGACGCGTGCAGTGCATCGCGCCCCGGCGCCCGACGCGAGACCCTGGAACGCTACATCAAACGGATGGAGGAGCTCGAGGGCATCGCCTGCGAGCTGCCGGGCGTGGAACAGGCGTTCGCCATCCAGGCCGGACGGGAGCTGCGGGTGATGGTCAACTCGCGGGAAACAACCGATGAAACCGCCGCGAAGGTCTGCCGGGACATCGTTCGAGCGTTCGAAGAACGGCTGACCTACCCCGGCGAGATCAAGGTGACGGTCTTGCGAGAAACGCGATTTACGGAAGTGGCGAGGTAAGGGAACCGGAAGAGGCGAATCGGTGCAGGGGGCTGATGTTCGCCCGCGCCGGCAACAAGCGTTCGAAATTCACTGGGACGATACACCGTTCGGGAGATCAGCCATGTCTTTCACGCGTCGACAGTTCCTTCGCCGTTCGGCCGCTGCTGCCACGGCGATCGGCTTTCCCATGGTCGCCAGCTCGCGGGTGCTCGGAGCGAACGACGAGATCCGGCTGGCGGTGATCGGGTTGGGTGTCCGCGGCGGCGCCCATATCGGCGAGTTCGGCAAGCTGGCGGGCGTGCGGCTGGCCGCCATCTGCGATCCCGACCGCGAGCGGCTCGCCACGCGGGCCAAGGAAATCGAAGCCCGCTACCAGTACAAGCCCGAACAGGTGGTCGACGTCCGCAAGTTGATGGACATGAAAAGCTTCGACGCGGTCTCCGTGGCGACGATGCAGTACTGGCATGCGCTGCCGACGATCTGGGCCTGCCAGACCGGGCGGGACGTTTACGTCGAAAAGCCGCTGGCCCACTTCATCTGGGAAGGCCGGCAGATGGTCAACGCCGCGCGGAAGTACGACCGGCTGGTGCAGATCGGCACCCAGAACCGGTCGAACAAGGGCTATGCCGCGATGGCCGCCTGGCTCAAGGAAGGGCACCTCGGCAAGGTCCAGTACGTGACCTGTTTTGCCAACAAGCCGCGCAAGGCGATCGGCAAGCGGATCGATCCCCTGCCGATCCCCGAGACGCTCGACTACGAGCTCTGGTGCGGCCCGGCCCGCAAGGAGCCGATCTACCGCGACCGCATCCAGTACGATTGCAGCTTCACGTGGAACATGGGCGACGGCGAGTCGTGCAACCAAGGGGTGCACGAGATCGACATCGCTCGCTGGGTTCTCGGCTACAAGGGTCTGCCACGGCGGACGATGAGCATCGGCGGCCGGTTCGTATTCGACGACGCGGGCGACGTTCCCAATACGCAGATCCTGTTCTACGATTACCCCGAGGTGCCGATTCTCTACGAGGTCCACAACCTGCCGAAGAACAAGGAGTGCATGACGCCGGCGAAATGGAGCACGGTGCCCGATTTCAAAGGGATGCGGACCGGCGTCTGTGTGCATTGCGAAGGTGGCTATACGCTCGGCCCGGTGGCCTACGACAAGGACGGCAAGAAGTTGGAATCGTTCGGTCCCAACGAGGACCATTTCGCCGATTTCATCGCGGCTTTGCGAAGCGGCAAGCGCGAGGACCTCAACGCCGAGATCCTCGAAGGACACGTCTCGACGTCGATCTGCCACGTCGGCAATATTTCCTATCGCCTGGGCAACGTCGCCTCGCTCAGCGACCAGCGAAACCAGGTCGGCGATATTCCCTGCTGGCGAGAGATGTTCGAGCGCTACGTCAAGTACCTGGGCGATATCGGCGTCGATCCGAACACGTCGATCCTCGGTCCCTGGCTGGAGGTCGACAGCGAGAACGAGTGCATCCAAGACAACCCCAAGGCGAACGAGATCGTCCGCGGATGGTATCGCGAGCCGTTCGTGGTTCCGGAAGTCGTGTTGTAGACGACCATTGCGAGTGGAAGACGGCGGCCGGGATTTCCTCACTGGCCTTCCGGCGGCTCGAAGCGGTAGCCCACGTCGCGGATCGTATGGATATACGTCGGCCGGTGGGGTTCCGGCTCGATCTTCGCCCGCAGTGTCGTTACGCAGCGGTCGACACTCCGCGGGGTGACAATCACGCTGCGTCCCCATACGGCATTGAGAATGTCGTTGCGCGTCAATGCGCGGCCGGGGCGGCGGACGAAATGCTCCAACAGGCGGAATTCCTTGGTGGTCAGCGGCACTTCCGCTCCGCCGCGAAAAAGCTGATGCGAGGCCACGTTCAACTCGCAGTCGCCGAATCGGCAGGTATCGCCGGTTCCTGCGGCCCGGCGACGCAGAAAGGCCTTCGCGCGGGCCAGTAGCTCGCGAATGCTGAACGGTTTGGTCACGTAGTCGTCGGCCCCCAGCTCGAGCCCGCGGACGATGTCTTCCTCCTCGCCCTTGGCCGTGAGCATGAGGATCGGCATGTCGAGGTTTCGCCGGCGGACCAGGCGGCAGAGCTCATAACCGTTGAGCTGGGGGAGCATGATGTCCAGCACGATCAGGTCGGGCGGGTCGTTCAGGGCGGCCGCCAGCCCCGCGTCGCCGTCGCGGGCGGTGGCCACGATATAGCCGTGATCCCGGAAGTTGTCCGCCAGCCCGCGGAGCAAGGTCGCGTCGTCTTCGATGATCAGGACTTTGTGGCTCATGGCTTCACTCGACGGGCAGCCTTACGGTGAACGTGCTCCCTTCGCCCGGCGGGCTGCTGACGTGGACAGAGCCGCCGTGGGCCTCGACGATGTATTTCACGATGCTCAAGCCCAGCCCGCACCCGCCGGCACTGCGAGAGAGACGGCGGTCGGCCTGGTAGAACCGCTCAAAGACCTTCCTGGCCGCCGCGCGCGACAGCCCGATTCCATTGTCCGAGACAGCGATCGCGAGGGTGCCGTCTTCCCGCCCGGCTTGCAGCCGGATCTGCTTCTCGTCGCCAGTGTACTTGCAGGCATTGTCCAGCAGGTTGATGAGAACCGTCGCCAGCGCGTCGGCGTCGGCTGCGATCACGGGCAAGGGACCGTTGATATTGAGCTCAAACTGACAACGCGGCTGTTCCAGCCGCTCACGCATCGCCTCCACCGCAGCATCGATCACGTGTTCAACCCGGACGTCGGCGAGCTGCAACGCGTACTTGTTTCGGCTCATCCGGGAAAAGGTGAGAAAGTTGTCGATCAGTCGGCTGAGACGCGTATTCTCCCGGGCCATCAGCTCGAGATACTCTCGGGTTCGTGATGGATCCGGCGATTGCTCATCGAGAAGTGTGTCGACGAGAAGACGCATCGAGGAGAGGGGGGTCTTGAGCTCGTGAGAGACCGTGGCGACCAGGTCGTTCTTCAACTGCGCCATACGAAGCTGGCGGCGAAAGGCCGAGCCGATCAAGCCGGCAACGAGAGTCATTGTCGCGACGACCACCAGCCCGGTCCAGGCGTAGAGTGCGACGCGGGCACTCGCCGCTGTGTCGACCAGCCTATCGTCGGCCAGCGCGAGCGTTACCTGCCAACCAGGGAGATACCTGCCGGCGGGGAGCGAATAGAAGGTTTTTTTACCTGGCGACTCGGATCCCGGCGGCCAGAGTCCGACGGACACGTCATCGGAGAGGCCCGCCTCGAGCATCGCGCTAACCGTTTGCGAAAGGATGGTCTCGGTGCGGAACAGCGCTACCAGGTGCGGCGTGGGCAGGCCGAGCTGCCAGACCTCGGGCAACTGGCTCGGCTGCAACAGCGGGTCGTGGCGCGGCGAGGGGTGGGCCTCGGCGAATCGGGCGGCGAGATCCTCGGCGGCCAACAGCGCCGGCCGTATCTTCCCTGGTGATAGCCGCTCCAGCTCGTGCATCAGAAAACGGCGCTGGCTGGCCGCCATATCCGAATTGGCATAGTCCTCGAGCCGTCCACGAAGGCGCTCAGCCATTGCCGTAAAACGCTTGTCGTCGGGACTTGGCATCAGCCCGAGCGCCATCAACTCCGCATTCGGCACGATCAGTCGCCCATGAGTGTCGACGGCCTGGCCGTACTTCGCGTCTGCGAGAGTGCCGGCGATCAGCCCGATGGCCTCTTCCGGACGTCCCGACTGGACCAGGCATCGGGCCTCGGCCTGAAGCGCCCATGCCGCCAGCGTGCTGTCAAGGGTTTCTCGGGCGATTGCCGCGTAGGCGGCTGCGGCCGCGGTGGGGTCGGCAGCGTCGAATTCCAGTCGACGGGCTTCGTCCCACGCCGGCGGCACGGTTTCCGCCGTCTGCCGATCGACGGGTGCATTCGGATAGACCACTTGTCCCTGCGGGTCGTAGCAGACGACGCTGTCGGCCAGGCTGCCGCCGACCACGCGGGCGAAAACTTGCGGCGATGGTTCGCCGCGGTCGAGTCTTTCCAGAGCGGCGGCGCGGTCCCGCCAGAACTGATCGATGCGCAACTGCACGCCGGCCAGATCGCGGCGGTACGCTTCCTCGAGCTTCTGGCGGATCGCCAGGCGCTCGTTCTCGATCGCGCGGCTCATGAACCACAGGAGGCATGCCGTGGGCGCGAGCACGACCAGCAGGAGCAGCAGGAGCACGGGCCACAATCGCGAATCGTGGCCCGTGCCGGTGCGTGCGATGCGAGCACCCACATCCGTCTCTACTTGGTTTGATAGGTTTCGACGATCTTGTCAAACTCGGGGCGAAGCCGCACGAAGTCTTCCGGATCGCAGCCGTTGAGGGTCCATTGCGTCGCCGTTTCGTTACCGAGCAGGAACACTCCGTAGGCGACCTTCTTCCGACCATCGGCGGCATAATCGGCGACCACGCTTACCGCCGGAAAGCCCGCCAGGGTCCGCTCCTTCCAGCTATCTTGCCGGGGCTTCCACTCCTTAAACAGATTGCCGGCCTTTTCGAGCCTGTGTTCCGCCCACGCCCGGGCCGACTTCTTGGCTTCGCTTTCGAGGTCGGCGATTTTCGAGACTCGCAGGGACTCGTTGGCCGCGGCCTGAGGATCGATCAGTTGGACCGTCTTGCTCTCGCCGTCGCCCGGCGAAGTCAGATCGTAGAAGTACCAGCCGGCCGGGACCGCGAAGGAGAACCCCCAGTCGTCGGTGCGGTAGGGCTTCATCTCGCCGGGCTTGTTATGGCCGATTTGCTCCAGCTCGGCGGTGATCCCGCCGGCCTCCAATTTCACGAAGTAACGGTTTGCGTCCGCCGAGTACCAGAACGTCTGGCTGACCGGGCTGAGCTCGACCTTGAAGCACTCGAACTTGCCCGCCGGGACCTGGACGGCCTCGACGCCGACCACCTTGACGCCGATGTCGATTTTACCGGCTCCGAACGATGCATAGATGGGCACCGTGGCCTCGTAGCCCTTGGCCAGCGGCAGGCAGCGGAACAGGTGAGTTCCTTCCTCGTTGTCGTAATGGACCTGGTCGAGCTTCACGGTGCGAAATTCCGGCTTGCCGTCCTTGTATTGAGTGACGACGACCTCGCCGGGCCGGTAGTCGGCGTCGGTCCGTCCCAAGAGCGTGTGGCGAAACGTGCTGTACAGTGGGCGCCAAGACTGTTTCTCGACGTCCACCAGGCTCATGCCGCGGTTGTCCCGGTCGGCGAGGACCGACCGCAGGGTCTTCATCCGCCAGATCTCGGCGTCGCCCTTCCGCGCTGTGTCGACCGACCAGACGAAGCTGCCGATCCGAAGTCCCGCGCTGCCCAACTTGACGATGAGCTGTAGGTACTCGCCTTCCTTCCACGGCGCCGGCTGGAATTGCAGCCCGGCTTTCTCGGGGATTTTCCGGCGGGCCTTGGCAACCCACGCTTCCTGATCCGAATAGTCCTTGATCAGTTTTCCGAACGCTTCGGTCGCTTCGTTGGGCTTGTTCTGCTTGAGCAGGCACTGCGCCATACGATACTGGGCCTCGGCGGCCGCCGACCGTGCGGTTTGCGCTTTGGCAATCACTTCCTTGTAGATGCCGATCGCCTCGTCGAGATTGCCGACGGTTTCCTCGGTATAGATCCCTTTTTCCAACAGTTCCGAGGCCGACTGGGCCGCCGCCGCCGAAGCGGCCAGGAACCCGATCGCCCCGACAGCCGAAATCGCGAACGTCTTGAGCATCGCTCCACCTCCTTCCACAGAGTAACCGAAAGACCGGGCGCAGCCAAGCTGCACCGCTCGTCGGGAATTATCGAGCGCAAAGGTTACCGCTGTGTTACCTGGAGGTGACGTTCTTGTCCTAGCGGAAAACGACTTCCGGCGTGGCAAATTCCTCTTCCATGTCGTACGGCAGGCGGCGGACGGTCTTGCCTTCGCGGTCGGTAAAGTAGAGGCGCGAGACGGAGAGCTTGTCGGCGTGGCCGTCGGCCCAGAGCATGGCGAAGGGGGAGTCCGGTTCGGCGTTGAATGCCTTTCGCACGTAGGACTGGTTGCGCGGGCTGTCCTTGGTGACGTCGCGAACCTTGGTCCACGTGGCGCCTTCGTCGCGGCTGGTCCAGACGGCCACTTCGCCTCCGCCGCCCCATCGCTGAGGGCCGCGCTCGGTGGGGCCGACGATTCGCCAGGTTCCATCGCTCTCGACCCAGATCGGGCCGGTGTCGTAGTTGTGGGTGGAATTGGTCACCTTGTGAATCCGCCACGCGCCGTTCTTGTGGTGCAGAACTTCCCAGGTCCGCGGGTCGCCCTGGGGACCGGGCTGGTGGTGCGAGGAGGTGACGACGAGGATTACCGGGTTGCCGTCGCCGTCGAGCGTGACGCTGTTGAGATAGACGAGCCGGGCTTCGTCGGAGTAGGCCTTCACGCGCGCCGGGTTGTCGGGGTTGACCAACGGCGGCTCGATCGTGTGGCCGTCGACCGTTTGCCAGGTCTTGCCGAGGTCGCGGGTTTCCAGGTAGTAGAGGTCGGTGCGGCGGTCGGGATGGCCGCCGGGGTGGCGGTTGAAGGCGGTAACGATCCGGCGGCCCTGCTGGAACGACGTCTGATACTGCCCTTCCATGCCGGCCAGCTTGCGATCCTCGCCGCGGGAGCCGTCGGGCTTTCGGAAGTTGTAGTAGAGCTCGCGCACACCGGTGTACTTGGTGAACAGCTCGACGATTCCCTCGCCCTCGACATACCAGGGCTGCGGATAGCAGATCTCGTCCGAGGAGATCAACTTGAAGCGATCAATGTCGTAGGGATTCACGCTGCGGTAGACAAAGCCGGGCCGGGAGCGGCCACGGCCGGCCACGTAGACCCAGATGTGGCCCTCCGGATCGATGGTCAGCGACGAATCGTCGTGGGGATCGTCGACGCCGCCCTTGTCGTGGACGATCGTCGGACGCGGCACTCGGTCCTTTTCGTGGTCGTAATACGAGATCATGTTGTAGAGGTAACGTTTTCCCTCCTTGGACCCGCCGTAGCAGAAGAATGTCTTCTTGGCTTCCGGAGCGTAGACGGCGATTGGCACGTGCTTGGCCGTGTAGGTGCCCAGCCCGCCCGAGTACTTGTCGCCGTAGTCCCAAAAACCTTTCCAGTTGCCCTTGCCGTACGGGGCGTCGGTGTACTGCCCCAGCGTGAACCAGATGCCGCGATAGCCGTCGTCTTTCGGTTTTAGGGTATCGTCTTCGGCCGCCGAAGCAGACATGGTGGCGAGCAATACCCAGGCAAGATACAAGCTACTGCTGATCCGATTCATGGTTGTCCTTTCGCGACTGACGTTGATTGCCGCTGGTCTTCGACTTAGCACCTGCCCGTGAACAACTTCGAGATTTGACGTAGGTTTCACGTAGGGCGGACTTCAGTCCGCCCAGGCGGAATGAATTCCGCCCTACAAACTTGTTCGTGCACGGGTACTTACCATCATGCCCGATGCGGCGCGCAGATGCAACCAAAGTGTCCCGGCCATAGGGGCTTCGACCGGTGTCGAGGAATTCGCTACTTGCTTTCCGCTTCCTCGACATGAAACGTATTGATCTTGGTGTCGGACCTGGGAATGGGCCGACCCGCAGCCCAGAAGATCCCATTGATGAGAATTCGCATAATGGGTTCGACGGCGAAATCGCCCACGTGGCCGAACGAAGTGCAGAAGACGCGCCCGCCCCACTGGTTCTGCCAGACCCAGGCCACGATGTCGGTTTCCGTCTCTTGGATGTAGTACGTGCCGAAATAGTTTTCGATGAGCCGAGCTGCCTTGCCCTGGCCGGCGCCGAGCACGAGCGGTATACAGCCCGGCTGGAGGCTCGTCAGGTACAGCATACCCGTCGAATCGAATGGTTCGTCGGCAACTCCGGTAAGTACGGGATGATCTTTGTGGGCGTCGACTCGTCGGCACTCCGTCTGGCTTTGCAGGTGCGCCACGTAGCGAGTGCCCAATACGTAGCGGCCGAAATCGTTATTCCAGCGGAAATTCGGGTGATCTTCCGGGTAGAGAAATGCGTGCGTGCTGGTGCGGAACCCTACGACGGGTTTGCCCGACTTGACGTAATCCATGATTTGCTGGAACTGATCGTCCGGAAGTGCCAGGAACCGCGCGAAGAAAATCGCCACGTCGGCGTCTGCCAGGGCCTCGAGGCCGGGCAGGCCGACCTGATTCTCGTTCTTCTCCGGGTCGCCTTTCGGCAAGATGACGGTGGTGCGAAATCCAAGCCGCTCCAACTCGCGAGAGAAAGGCGGCATGGAGTTCTGCGGCGAGTAGTGCAGGGTGCCGACGACGATGACGGCGTGCGGTTTGTCGGCTGATTGCGCGTTTGCCGTCTGGATAGAAACGAGTGCTTGCAGAATCGCGGCGACGATCGCCGTCCGGCATCGGTGAATCCATCGCATTGAATTACTCCCCTGGGTTAATGATTGTCTGAGCCGTCTGTGCGCCGTGGCGTACCGCCCTCGAGATAGAGATACTGAGGATACTCCCACGATTCGCTTCGAAGCCGCTGGCTGTACCTCTCCGCCTGATTGTCCTGTTCCTGGGTGAGCCTGGCAAGCTTCACGGGGTCGGTCAGCGGATCACACGTTTGCTCTTGCCAGGACGCGAGTTGTGTCAGAAGTCTCTTGCGAACCGGCGCGTATTCCGGCCGGTCGGCCAGATTGTTCAGTTCGTACGGATCGGTGTCCAAATCGTAGAGTTCCAACGGCGGAGCTTCTTTCCAAGTGGCATATGCCTGGGCGACTTCCTCGCTCGCCCCGGAAAGGTCGGAGAAGGTGACGAAGGCACGGCCGGTGATTTCAGCAGCGGCGGAGATCGCCACGGGATTCTCACGATCCTGTAGAAGATTGACGATCAGCTTGTAACGGGCGTCGCGGACCGTCCGCTGTGGAAAGTAGATCGGTGGGTAATGGGAATGATACTCGGCGAACACATACTCACGCCAGGCAACCGATTCGCCGCGGAGCAACGGGAGCATCGACCGGCCGGCAAGCCCGTCGGGAACGTCGGCCTCGACGGCCTCCAGGATGGTCGGCAGGATGTCGACCGTCGCGACGAGCTCGTTTCGCACGAGATCGCGCCGGATCTTGCCGGGCCAGCAAACGATCAGCGGCACGCGCAAGCCGCCCTCATAACAACTTAGCTTGCCCCGCGGGAACTGAGCGCCGTGGTCGCCGAGATACACCACCAGGGTGTCGCGGTCGCGCCCGGCGCGGGCAAGTCGTTCAAGGAGCAGCCCGATGCCGACATCGAGCCTGCGGATACAGTTGTAGTAGTTCGCCGCGCACTCTCTCAGCCGCAACGCATCGACGCCGGCAAATGGCAACGCACGGACGTCGGCGGCAGTCAGCAAAGTTTCGGGCAAGCCATTTTGCCGAGGGAGCCACGGGAGATGCGCATCGGGATAGTTGACCATCAGGAAAAACGGTCGATCCGACTCGCTAATGAACTTCTCGGCCACATCGGCGATCTTGCAGACGTCGCGATGAGAGAAGCTGCAGAAGGCGGCGTCATTCCAGCGGAAATCGAATGGGAACGCCGACTCGGGATTTACGTGCAGCTTGCCGATAATGCCGGTCCGGTATCCCTGCTGCTTGAGCAGGCTTGGAATATTGGGCCAGTTTTGATGCATCGCGTACTTGTGCGTTGCCAGACCGATCTGGCCGTTCTGGTGAGGATACAAGCCCGTCAAGAGGGCACTGCGCGACTCGCTGCAGCTTGCCGTCGCAACAAAGGCATGTTCGAAGCGGACTCCCTCGGCGGCGAGCTTGTCGAGGTTTGGCGTCTGGGCATAGGGATCGCCGTAGCAGCCCAGGTTGGGGCTGTTGTCTTCCGAGACGATCAGAAGCACGTTGGGTTTCCGGACGGCGTCGCTGGCGTGACAGCAGGCAGCGGCGAGTGCTGCGACTGCGCATGTGACGTTCAGCAGTCGGTGCGGTGAACGATCCGACGAGCAGCGAGGCGTCATGGCGCGATCTCTCTTTTGCGGAACTCGACAGTCTGGCCAACTTGCGTGTCCAACTCGACGATATTGTCCGAATCCAGTTTCAAAGTTTGAACAGTGCCGTGGGCGCCGACCAACTCGATTTCCGGCCACGGACTTTCCAGGCGAAGCCGGCCGCCCGCGGTGGACGCGACGCGAAGCGGTCCGACCTTGCCGTTCTCGCAGTTGGCCGATACGAGGAATCCACCCTGAGCCCGCAATTGATGGAAACGGGCGGGCTTGTCCAACGGCCAGGCAGGAAATACCCGCACCACGTCGGCCACGCTCTGCAGCAACAGTTCGTTGATCGCCATTGCGGCGGCAAACTGCTCGGTGTAGTGGCCGAAATCGTTGAAACGGTATCGCGGCTCGTTGCGATTGAGGGTAAGTGTGCCGTTAGGCCGCAGTCGACGGGTAAGCTCTTCTCGGACCCAGGGAAGCGTTTCCGGCATGCTCAGCCGCGCCCGGGAAACGGAGAGCATGATGGCCGCGTTATTGCCGTTGAAACGCAGTTGGTCGATCGTGCGGGAGAACAACTGCTTCTGCGCCTGCGGCGACCACCAGGTCACGACGTCGCCGGGGAAGACGGGGGTGGCCGGCACCGAGATGTTGTACTGGATGGGCGGAGCCCCTTCGACGTCGACTACGATGGGCGGTTCGTCGGCGGAGAGTGGATAGTCGGGGAGCGAGGCCATGACTATCTTCCAACGGGACACGAGGTCGGCATCACGATCGAGCGTTTGTGCTCCCTCGATTGCCGCTTCGAACATGTATCGGAACATACCCAGGCAAAACGCGCAGTTGCGATTCCGTTCAAACCCTTTCGTCCAACCCCAATGTTCCGGTGACACCGTGGGCGCCAGCACGACCTTTCCATCCGTGGTCTTCTCACATCGCTCGAGGAAATTCGCCTGGAAATTGGCGACGTCGCGGACGACCGGATAGGCGACCGTTTCCAGGAGTTCGCGCGAGGGTTCGTACTTGTAGTGCCACCAGACGGGCTGGGCCGAGAATGCGGCGACGCCGAGCGTCCATCCCCAGACGTGATGGATGTATTGGCGCCGCGTGGGCCCCTCGCACGCATCGGGCGGCGGTTCGTAGGCAAACAGCACGTGCGGAATATAGGCGCCGTCGAAGCCGAACAACTGCTTGCAGAGCCATCGAGCCCGCGGCAGGTAATCGACGATCAGGCGGTCGTACGGTTCGGATAGCTCCGGATGGTTGCTGCTGTAAGCGGACCAGTAGGTCGACTGGATGTTGTAGTTCGTGTGGTAATCGCCGTGCCACGCCGGGCCGTCGGAAACGAGGCTGGCGAACAACCCCGGTGAAACGACGCCGGGCCGGATAACGCAGCGGAGAGAATAGAGGTTTCGGTACCACATGGCCTGCAAAACCGCATCGTCTAGATGGAGGCCGCTTCTGGACCAGAATCGTTGCCAGGTGGATTCATGCTTGCTGACCAGGTCCACGGGCGAGGCAGCCAAGGTTTCCGCGGTCAGTTGTATCGCGGCGGATTTGGGATCCTCGGCTTCCCGGCTCGTGACGACCCCCACAGCCATTCGGTCGCCGCGGGTGCCGAGCGCCACAGCGAAGGTCATTCCATCCCAGCCCGGATCACCGGGGATTTGCTGCACGATCGTCTGGACATCCGGGTTCGGTTGTTCGTGTTGGGGCGAGGGTAGATCTGGCGAGCGGGCGGCGTCGAGCCTTCCCATGGAAGCCTGTTCGATCAGGATGACATTGCGATCGGCCAGGGCGCGGATCGTAGCCCCCGGGATGCCCTCGCCGTTGCTCGCGACATGGGCGACGGCCTGCCGGATATTCAGGCGAGCAGGGGAGGTCGGCTGCGGCTTTGGCTCGAGATCGATGGTCACCTTGCCGCTCGGCCCTGCCATCGCCACTTCTTCGAAGCGATTTTGGGCGAGCTTGCCGTCTTCGGTCCAGGTATAGAGGATTACTTGATCAACCGGCGTGTCCTTGGGAAGGCGGCAGCTACGGGCGGCGGTTTCGGTAGGGGTTTCCTGCCAGCCGGTGCCGAAGCAGCCTTGTCCCTCGGCACGCATCAGGTCGACGTAGAACCGGGCGTTTTCCGTGCCGGAAAGTCTGACGTGGAGCTCCGGGTAGTCGGCTGTGTTGAGCCGGAGCGGACCATAGGCGAATCCGTTGGAGGCGCCCTGTTTGCCCTCGATGCTCATGATGCCGGTTCCGTTGCGAAACTCCCAGCGATTGGTGGTACCCTCCGCGCGGATACGGATCCAGTTCGGCTCGGCCGGCGCTTGCCCGAGCGTCAGGCGTGCGCAAATACGGGGGCAGGGGTAGGGATGCGCGTGGTAGCTGTCCGGTCCCTGCCATTGGACGCCGTCGTCGAGAATGACGGAGTCGTTTTCGACCTTCGTCGCTCCGCGATCGAACGCCCACTTCTTGACCAGTTCGAGCGTCGGCAGTGGCGGATCCCGCCGGGCGTCCAGCCGCGCGTCCCAAACGTCGTTTTTAGTAAGGTTCAGTTTCAGTTGGCCGCGATCGGTGTATATCAAGGCGTTGAGGTCGCCGTTGCCGATCAACAATGCGTAGTCGAGCGCGCTGTCGAGGCGGTCGACCGTGATCGCGGCCCTGTCGAGATGCTCGGCAAGCGGAATTGCGTCGTCGGCTTCCACGTGCAGCCAAGGCGAGAGGATTGCGAGGAACACCACGGCCAAGTACCAGCGTGTTGCTGACATGGCATTCTCCTACGGTTGATACCGAGTTTACTTCTCGGCCCAAAGCGAGTCGAGCAACTCCAGCGTTTGATCGACCAAGCAGTCAGTTCGCATCAACCAGTGTTGGAGGTGGAACCTCATGGCAGACGTACGGATCCTCCCAGTTCTTGAGGATCCAAAACATCTGTAGCAGATTGCCGATGCGTTTCGATCCGAGCTTGCGCGACACCTCGGAGCGGCGAAGCTCCACGGTTCGCACAGAAACACCAACCGCCTCCGCGATTTCCGCACTGTCCCGGCCATGAATCAAGAGTTCGGCAACCTGCCGTTCCGCCGGACTAAGCCGATTGAACAGCTCCCGGGCCCTCCGCCTGCGCAACAAGCGATCGCGTCGCACCTCGTCCAGCCGAATTGCCTCGGTGATGGCCGCCCAAAGCTCATGCTCGCGGAAGGGTTGTTCCATGTAGTGGAACGCTCCCGCCCGTATGGCACGGACGGCGATGGCCAGGTCTCCCAATTGCGTCAGGAAAATCAAGGGCTGCGGAGCCTCTTGGGCGATAAGTTTCTGTTGAACCTGCAGCCCGTTCACGCCCGGAAGACCTACTGACAGGATGACGCATCCCGGTTGCTCCAGGTCGAACATTTCCAGAAACTGATCGCCTGAGCGGTAAACTGCCGATGGAAGATTCATCTTTTGAAGCAGTGCCTCGACGGCTGCGGTATTGGCTGCGTCTGCATCCACAACCTGAACGAGCTTGCCCTTCGCCATGGTGTCGATCGCCCCCCAGTACCTTCTTGTTGCCCGGTTTCTGACTCCAGTCAACATGCCCTAGATCGGTTCCAGGAGATAGTCGTCGATCTCCACGGACGCGCCCTGCTGTAGAAAGTTGACTTGCACCAACAATCGCGTCTTGCCTCGCCGAACCAGAACGGTTCCCTCGAGTTGGGCCAATGGTCCCTTCTTGACACGAACCCGATCGCCGGACGTAAGCCGGCTTTCGACCGTCAAGGGTGCGTTCGAGGCGATCAACCGCCGGATTTGCCGCAGGTCTCGCACGAACTGGAGCGGTTCGTTGACGCCAACAATATGGTAGACCCGATTGGTCGCCAATGCGGCCACGCGCTGCTCCTCCGAACCGAACAGAAAAACATAGCCTTCGAACAGCGGCAGGTGGGAGACAACGGTCCGCCGTTGATAGACACCCTTGCGTGGAACCAAAGGTAAATAGAAATGCGAGCCGTTTTCCCAGAAAATCCGCGCCAGGACCTTCTCCTGACGCGGTCGCGTATAAACAGCCCACCATCGGCGAGGCGAATCCTGGTCGCCTCCATCCCCGACCGTTGCTTCGTATTCTGGTTCCAGCAGCCACTCCGGATGGAGACTCGGCTCTTTGTTCAGGATCGGCATAGCGTATTTCCTGTCGTCTTCTTGAAATCCATTTTCATGCGTCGCGCGGCAGCAGCCTCACACAGACCTGACAATCGACGGCAATCGCCCCTGCCGGCACACCGTGCGGCCCCGGCTGCAATCCGCGCCGGGCGTTTCCCGGCGGCAGTGAAGCTTGCAGGTTTTCAGTCGTATCCATCGCAAGGCAACTCACCGTGCCCACCAGCCTCAACAGCAGCACAATACAATTCCCATGGTGTAGTTACGTCTAGCTTTCGCATTAACTTCGAACGCCTTAGTTCCACCGCCCGAACCGTCAGGTGCAACCTGTGAGCGATCTCTCTTGCGGACCTACCGCAGGCAACTGGAGCCAGGATCGCCTGCTCGGCGGAAGTCAGCGTGCTGATCTTCGCGCGAATCTCTCGACGCCGCCGAAGCCGCTGCCGACGATTCTGATCGAAGGCCACGGCCTCGTTCAGCGTGTCCCACAATTCGTCGGCGCGTGGCGGTTTCAGAAGGTAATGGAACGCTCCCTGCCGGAGGATATGGACCGCCATCGATATACCCCCCAGTTGGGTCAGGAATATGACCGGCAGCAGCAAATCTCTCGCAATCAACTGCTTAAACACCTCCATACCGCTGATGCCGGGCAGTTGCATGTCGAGGACCAGGCAGCCGGGACATTCGTCGTCGAGTTCATCGAGAAGCTCCGTGCCGCTGGCGTAGGTACGGCATCGAAAATTCATCGTATGCACAATTCTCGCGACCGCCTCACGCGCATTGGGATCGCCATCGACCACAAAAATCGTGGCAACCGGATCGCCCTCTGCAACATGCTCGGCCGCTTCGGATTTCATAATCCCCCACCAGTCCCTCTCTGTTCCTTAGCCCCCCCACGGGGTCCTTCTTTAGTGTCCATTTACTTAGACTATTCTAACTAGTATCGGAGGATTCGTGTAGGAGAATTCCGGGCTTCTCAGGATGGGAGCCATATCAGTCTGCCGGGGTACATCGACTTCGATATGCCTCGACGGAAAACAGACCGGTTCAATTTCGCTTTCGTGCAGCCAGATGCTACAAAACGAAGGCCCAGGCCAAGAAGCGACCGCGAGACTCGCTGGCGCGCAAAGATTCGGCAAGAAGTTCCTCTGCCGAAAGCCATGCTTCCTGTCCTTAGGGGGGGCTTCCCCGGCAGATTCCTGCGCGATCGCGCCAGGGTTCCCTGCGGACTCGCATACAGCGTAAGATCGAGTCCGCTTGCGACAGCTTTGCGCTCAAGGCGTGCCGGAGCTCCGCACGCTTACGGCCAATAGGCGAAGACCTGGTCCACGGCGGCGGTAGCGGTGGTTTGCCCGGTCGCGGTCTGGTGAAGCTCAAGACTCTGAAAGTCGTTCAGCCAAAGAATCTGCGTCAGTTCTTCCAGGGCAATCCCCGGCGGCGGACCGAACGTTGCGAGGTCGACTGTGGCGTCAGTGAGCAGCGCCCTGTCCTCCCCGTCTCCGCCATAGGCGTTGATCTCGTGGAAGGATTGGGTGAAGTTGGCATACGCCCCGTTGGAATGCGTGCCGGAGAGCCGCACTTCGGTGGCCGTGGCCGTGAGTTCGTCGGTATTGGCGTTGCCGTACAAGTTGGCGATGTCCTGGCCATACTTCGATTCCGCATGCACCTCGTCAAACAGGCGAGCGTAGAGCTTGTATCCCGGACCTTCCATCTGCGAGAAGAGCGGACGTCCTGTGAAGGTATCCACACCGGCACGGCTGTCGTTCGGGTTATCCAGGTCCGAGAACCAGGCTGTGTCGTAACCGTTGCCGCTGCTGTAGGCCATCACCAGCGGGAAGTCCACGACGAGGTTCGAATACCCGGGGCCCGTCATCGTCACCTGGTGCGGATCACCCACCAGCGTGTCGTCGTGATCCGGCCGTTGCGAATCGCCGAGATTGACACGGTCCGCACTTCCATTGGCGTTCGTGCGTCGGAGTTCGACCGTCCCGAAGCCATAGGTCGTCACCGAGACTCCGTAGTCGGCGACCTCCAGCAGGTCTGCCTCCTGGCGTCCCAACTCGAAGGTATCCGCCGCGGGAGTATCGTTGAGGACCAGTTGGTCGATAATTCCTCCGCCTCGGCCGTATCCGACGATCGTGTCAAACCCGGTGGCAATATGCCAGATGCTGCCGGAACCGCTCAGGAAGCGAGCGACGGTCTGTCCGTCGGCGTTGTAGGGATTGACTTTCAGATAATCGTTGAGCCGCGTACCTCGGATGACGACCCTGTCCGTGCCGTTTTCCCCCAGTTCGGCGTTTGCTCGCATGGTATTGAAGCCGCGGACGTGGTGGAAGTAGCCCTCCCCGCGCATGCGAGCCCATGTTGAAAAATATTCCAACACGTCGTCACCGTCGGAGTCGCTGAACACCACGGTGTCTCCTCCGCCGTAGCCGCGGGCGTAGATCATTTCGGCGGTAACGTCGATCGACACATCATCGCCGGTCATCCATCCCCGCCCCGGTTCGGCCATGTAGGTCTCGGTCTGCCTGGATCCCCAGATGGTAACGGTATCGCCAGCGCCTCCGTCGTAGTCGAACGATTCCACCTGGGCGACGGACAGAGAATAACCACTGCCGGCAAATGTGCCTCGATTCGGGTAGAGCGTAGCGGTATCCGTCCCGCTGCTGCCGAGAAAGTGCACGTGATCGCTGCCCCCTGAACCGTCGAAAACAAATGTGCTCGCCTCGGCTGCACTGAATTGGTAGCCGACGCCGTTGATCACCATTGCTGATCCCGCCGAGGCATCAAACAACAACTGATCGTCCTGGGCCGTGCCGTAGACCGTGACAGACGCCCCGTTTTGAACGAGGAGGTTGGCGATCTTCAGTTCGGCGTTTGAGGCCGTTCCGTGAACGCGGATCCGGTAGGTCTCGCCCGAAATGGCCGAAGCGTCAATCCGCTGCTGCCCCTCCACGATGGATGAGCTCGCCAGCAACTGCTGGTCGGCGTCGTAGAGCTCCAGCCCGACGGTAATGTTCGAGGCAATAACGCTGAGCCGGCCGAGTCGACTTGCCTGGAAACTGTACCAGAGTTCGTCGTCCTGCAGGCTGCTGATCGTCCAACCCCGCCAATCCACGCCTCCCAGAACTTCCGCAACCTCAAAAGTGACCGTGGCCGGGGCAGAATCCTGGCTGCCGTCGTTGGCCACGAAAACCATTTCATCGGATCCCGAGTAACCGGCGAACGGCTGATAAGTGAAAGCGCCCGTCGCCGCATTGAAATCAACCAGCGACCCATGCGATGGCCCGGACACGATTCGATACTCAAGCGAAGTACCCGGGTCCGGGTCGGTTGCCGTCAGGATGCCGGCATAAGTTGTCCCCTCGTCCAGTACGAGTTTCAGATCGTTAGCCGAAGGGGCATTGCCCACGGAGATCGATCCGTCGGTGATCGAAGCGGCGATTCCCGCGAAGTCCGTCGGCCCATTGAAGGTGTTCGCCATCCGCAGGCTCCAGGTGCCGGTGGCGAATCCCGTCGTATCGATGGTCACCGTCGCCAGAAGCCCTGAGGCTGCCACCGAGCCGCTGAGTGTCGTCGTCGTGTGCGCAGCGGCCTGCGGGTATTCCAACCCCAGCATGGCCAAGAGGTCGTTTTCCCCGGTGTTATTGTTGTCGAAAATCGTGCCGTTGATCAGGTCGACACCGGTAATCGCAGGGCCGTCCTGGCTGCCGCCCAGCTCAGGACCTCCGTCCGCTACCTGAATATTGAAGTTGACGCCCTCAACCAGACGTCCGCCTGAGACGAAGATTCCGATCGTCTGTCCCGGCGTGTTTGGAAGCAGCCCATGCTGCCCGACGGCGATCAGCGGAGTGGCCGCCGTGTCTTGTGCGACGAGAGAGCTGGTATCGGCCGCGAGACTCGATGCGGACCATTCTGCCGCCTCCCCCAACCCGGCGGGTGAGCCTGCCAAAAGGGCGCGTTCTTCCAGACATTCGAACGCTCGCCACCGATGCGATGGCTTCTGACGGCATGGGATTCGGTAGGCATGACCGAATCGTGACGGAATGGGCATGGATCGTTGCTCCTCGCCAGCGATTTCGCTGACCTGTTCGTGGATTCGCGATTCCCACGAGGTACCTCTTAGGAGGACCTAACAAAACGGAGACAGGCACCTCGCGAATACGCCTGTTTTTGTGTTTTGCGAATGGTTGGCTCGGAGCCACTCCCCGCTATTGTCAGGTCCTTTAAAGCTTATCCCAAAACCGCCGGGAACGCCTCAATTTCCGGAGGAGGCGGCGATCTTCAGAAGTTCTGGGACAGACGTTCTGGGTGGTCTGATGGAAGAGGGGACTGGCTCCGCGACACCTTGTACCTGCTACTGAGATAAACCACTCTTAATTGTGATGCTATCCCCACCTTTCTTCAGGCCAGATCCTAGGACAGGTTCTTACGCCTTTCTACATCGTTCATCGGAATGCCGTGACGTACTCTGGATTTGCAGGCTGTCAAACGTAATGGCACGACCCGCCGGCTGCGCTAAAGCGCATTGCGATGCGAGTTAACTCCGAATATGCGAAATTCGCTGCGCATATATGCATTCCCGCTTGTCGTTGGCCCAGGACCCGTTGGGAATCCGAGCCAGCCGCCGCGCCCTCCAAGCCAACCCGGAAAACAGCTTGACGAAATCAATGTGATATCATAATAATATATTTTTGAAATATCTTCGGCGTTTGTACGAATGACTGTCTGATGGGGCAAAAAAATGGGGGCGGCCCGCCTGGCGACGGGCAAACCTGGTCGTGGGGAAAAAGCTGGTCTTGCCCCGGACGGACGCAGACGGATGCAACGAACCGCCCGGAGCCCATTGGGAGATCTTGCGATGAACGTCGAACGTGAAGTCCGAATGCCCAGCGGTTGGGCGACGTTGCCGGTCACGATCCTGATTTTCGCGGCCGGCATTGCCGTGTTTGCCTGGTTCATCGGCTCGGTTGTTGAGGCCGAGTCGTCGCGCGAGATGCCGAACTTCTGGCTCTTGCTGGTCAGCGCTCTGGTGATCGGGGCCGGTGTGTTTACCTGTTTCGGCTATTTCACGCTCGAGCCGAACGAAGCGCGCGTGCTGATCCTTTTCGGCCGCTACTGCGGGACGGTCCGCACCAGCGGCTGGCACTGGACCAATCCCCTGAACGCGAAGCAGCGGATCTCGCTGCGGCTGCGAAATCTCAACAGCGAGAAACTCAAGGTGAACGACCGCCGAGGCAACCCCGTGGAGATCGCCGTCGTCGTAGTCTGGCGCGTGCGGGATACGGCGCAGGCAGTGTTCGACGTGGAACGCTTCGAGCACTACGTCGAGATCCAGAGCGAATCGGCCATCCGCCACCTGGCCAACAGCTACGCGTACGACCACGGCGAGGCCAACGAGATTACACTTCGCAGCGGCGTCGAGGAGGTGAGCGCAGCGCTGTTGGAAGAGCTCCAGCAGCGCGTGATCAAGGCCGGCGTCGTGGTGGAAGAGGCGAGGATCACGCACCTGGCCTACGCGCCGGAGATCGCCGGCGCGATGCTCCGCCGTCAGCAGGCCGAGGCCATCATCGACGCCCGTCAGAAAATCGTCCACGGCGCGGTGAGCATGGTGCAAATGGCCCTGGAAGAACTGGCGGAAAAGAAGGTCCTCGAGCTGGACGAGGATCGCAAGGCTACGATGGTGAGCAATCTGCTAGTCGTCCTATGCGGCGAGGTGGAAGCGCAGCCGGTCATCAACACCGGCACACTCTACACATAACCCCGAGATTCAGCCGTTGACATGAAGCCCCGCAAGTCCTTCCTGCTGCGAATCAGCCCGGACCTCTACCGCGAACTGGAGGCCTGGGCGCAGCAGGAGATGCGCAGCGTTAACGGCCAGATCGAGTACGTTCTGCACCAGGCCGTGCGACGCAGGAAAGGTGAACGAGCGGTGAGCCCCCTCTCCGGCCGGCAGGAGCCGGCCGGAAGCGAAGAATCGGAGGAAGGCCTGGCCAATTAGAGACTGCTGAAAAAGGGGACGGGCACCACAACGTCTTGTGTCTGCTGTCAAGTCAAGGCGCTACCGGTTGCGGAGCCAGTCCCCTTTTTCAGCAGTCTCAATTAGCCAGGGGCGCGGAGTCTGCCCGTTGCCGGCAGACCTCGGTGCACTTCGGGCAAACTCCTTGAGGAAGTGGGCCATCCGTCTCCTGAGATGCTCGACACGAGCGTCCAGTGTTCACCAGTCCGCGAACGCCGTGTCGAGATAAGCGATCTCGATTTCCCTGTTCATGCTGTCATCCGTTTCGTTGGCGGAGGCGGCTGTACCTAGGGGGGTAAAGGCTGGGAAGGACGAAGCGATTGATGGGGGGACGTTCACGACAAACTCGCCGAGCAGGCCGGACTCGACGTCGTGGCCGCTGGTGTCGCTCACCTGTCCGGCAACCATGAGGACCTGGTAAACCGCGTTGTCGATGCTGTCCCAGCTTCCCCCGGGAGGAGTGATGTAGTAGGTGGCCGTTACCGAAGCCCCCCCGGTTTCCGGCGTGAATCGAAGGAAGGTTGCGGTCTTGTTGAATCCATTTTGCGGACAATACACGCGAACGTCGGAGTTTCCGAGCGTCGACACGTCCAGTGCAACATTGTCCGTATAGTGTACGTCGAACTCGTATCGCTTGCCGCCGGAGTTCACGACGTCCGGTGGGTTGGAGGATGCCTTCGGCAACTCCGAGTCCTGCAGGTTGGACAGGGTAACCACGCCGGTCGCGGTGACAGTGTTGCTCCACCGGTCGTCGTTGTCTTGCGCGCGAGCGAAGTAGCGGTTGAATCCCGTCGGGAAGTTCGTCGTGGGCCCCGCCCAAGTCCAACCATCACTTCCGTCGATGTCGGTGCCGAGCAATTCGTCGGTATCGGTCTCCAGGGTGCCGTTGCCATTGGCGTCGCGGTAGAATTCGACGGTCTCCACCTGGCCGTCCGGATCGACAACCGAGTTGGCGGTGAGTGTGATCGGGGCAGGCCGCACGACGCGGTTCGGGCTGAGACCGAGCGAGCCGATGGTCGGCGACTGTTTCACCGGGGCATTTACCAAGACCGTAGCGCTCGCGGTACCGCTCCAGAGAAGATCGTCGTCCTGCGCGCGTGCCAGGAAGGCGTTCGTGCCGGTGGGAAAATCGCTCGTCGAAGCGGTCCAGGTCCAGCCGTCGGTTCCCGCGGTGTCCGCACCGAGGAGAATATCCGTGGACGGGTCGATGGCTCCGTTTTGATTCACATCGCGATAGAACTCGACTTTGGTTACCGTTCCATCGCCGTCCGCAACCCCCGTTGCGCTGAGCGTGAGGGCGTTGCCGCGAATCACCGGATTCGACTGATGTTCAGTCCTCCGATGGCCGGTCCGCCCCAGTAGGCGAATACGCGACCGACGTCGGTAATTTCGCCGGACTGCAGTTCGATGACGGGAAACTGGTTCAGCCATAGAACCTGCGGCAAGTTTTCCAATGCAACTCCGTCCGGCGGACCGTAGGTGCTCTCGACGGCGGCGCCGGTCAGGGTCGCCTTGTCCTGGCCGGTGCCACTGAAAGCATTCACTTCGTCGAAGAATCGAACGCGATGAATGAATGCCGAGACGGAATTCGTGCCGGAAAGACTCACTTCTTCGGCCGTGGCGAGGACCTGGTCCGGATTCGAATTGCCGGTCAGGTTGGCTACATCGCGGCCCGATTTTGCCTCGGCGTAAACCTCGTCGAACAGTCTCGCCCAGAGATGGTAGCCGGGACCGGCCAACTGTGCGACCATCGGATTCGCGGTGAATGTATCGGATTCAGTCCGCGAGTCGGTCGGTCCTGTAACATCCGAGAATCGCGCTACGTCGTGTCCTTCGCCCGAACTATACGCCCTGACCGCAGGAAAGCCCACGGCGGTGTTTGAATACCCAAGCTGGTCGCTGCCGAGCGTCACCTCTTCGGGGTTGCCGATCAATGTGTCGTCCGACTTGGAGCCGGACAGGGCCATCTGATCGTCGGCAGCATTGAGGTTTTGTCGGACGGCACGAACGGTGCCGAACCCATGGGCGGTGACCGTATAGTCTGGCGTGGTCAACGTGGCGAGCAGGGGCTCGAGCTTGAATGCGTCGTCGCCGGGCGTATCGCGGAGGATGAGCTCATCGATTTGTTTCCCGCCGCGGCCGTAGCCGACGATCGTGTCGAAGCCGCGGGCGATATGCCAGACGCTGCCGGTGCCGCTTAAGAAGCGAGCGGAGGCGGGCATGACGAGGAGGAAGTCATTGAGGCCGGAACCGCGGAAGACAACCCTGTCGGTGCCGTTGATTCCCCGTTCCGCGTCGGCTTCCATCGTTCGGAAGCCGCGGACATGGTGGAAGTATCCTTCTCCTCGCATACGAGCCCAGATGGGGAAGTACTCGAGCACGTCGTCGCCGGGGGAATCGCCGAACAGGACGGTATCGCCGCCTCCGTTTCCGCGGGCGTAGATATTCTCGGCGCGGGCGAAGATCGAAACGCCATCGCCGGTCATCTCACCCGTGCCGGGATTGGCGTAATAACGATTCGTTCCTTTGGAGCCCCAAATGGTGACGGTATCTTCGCCGTCACCTCCTTGATAGTCGATGGCATCGACGTTCGCGATCGAGATCGAGTAGCCGGGACCGGACAGTTCGGCGGTTGTGGGACGCAGCACCGCCATGTCGGGGCCGCCGCCCCCGACGAAGTTCACCGTGTCGTAGCCGTCGATTCCATCGAAGGTGGCAGAGACGTTATTTCCCACGAGCCAGTACAACGTGCCATTGACGTCGGCGATCCATTGGCCCGGGATTTCACCGGGCGTGATGGTGACTAAGTCGTCTTGGGGAGTGCCTGGAAGAAGCTGATTCGAGGCGGCCGAACCGACAGTGATGACCACCTCCCCCGCCGCCGTTTTGGCTCCGCCGGCGCCGACGTTGCCCTTGTCGTCGGCAGTGATGGTAAGCGTGTCGCGTCCGACGTAGCCGGTCGTGCTCCGGTAGCTCAAGCCGCCCGACGCCGCGAGCGTGGCATTGATCCTAACCGGCGAGCCCGTAAGGACGACGTCGGCCGTGCCGTTGCCCGCGATATCCGCGGCGGTAAGGCCGCCGACCACGTCGGTCTTCAGCGCCAGAGTGCCGTGATCGACCCGGCAGCTCACCTCGATGTCCGCCGCGCCGGCGTCGGGATCGAACACGCGGATTCCCGCGATCGCGACGTCGATGTTCTGCGGAACGGTCCGCTCCGCGGGAAGATCCAGTTCGGGCGGCCGGTTCACCGGCATGACGGCCAACTCGAATTGCTGCTGGGTTGCATTGCCGGCCAGATCGGCTACCTCGAGCGTGACCGCGTGGTTGCCTCTCTGGGCGGTCGTGGGAGTCCACGTCAACCGGCCGCTGGTGGGATCCACGGCCATTCCGTCCGGCGCCTCCAGCAGCGCATAGGCGGGCTGTCCGTTTGCGTCATCGTCCGTCTGAGGCTCGTAGACGTACTCGACCTCTTCGCCGGCTTCGGCGACCGGCGTGGAGAGAAACTGCGGCGCCAGCGTATCGACCGTGATCGAGACGGGCAGCGAAGGCCGGCTGAGGAGATTGACGTGGGTATGGAGGTTTCCGACATTGACGGCCTGGTTGGCAAGCGTTTGCGAGGCCGTGATCGAATAGACGCCATCGAGCAAATCGACGTTGCCGTTGGTCTCGAGCGTCGCCGAGGTCGCGGCAGCGACCGCCTGGCCGATCCGTTGGTCGCCGGCATACAAGGATACCTCGGCACCGGGAACGAGACCGCTGACGACGAACCGCAGCGTCCTTCCATCGCCATTATCGAGATTGGTAATTCGGTCGCTTGTGCTCCTACCCGTATCGGCGCTGGATAGCAGTTGAAGTTGAGTCGGGGCGTTGGGAGCGACGTAGATGGGCACCGCCTGGCTGTCCCAGGTGTTGCCATTGACGGCACGGACCATCGCCACCATACCGTGCACGCCCATAAGGCCATTCTTCGGCGTCACCACCACGTTGCCGGTAGAGGCGTTCACGTCGACTTGAAGATTGGGATTCGCCGGGGAGCCTGCGCCGGCATAGTAAATCGAGTCATTCTCGATGTCCTGCGCCGGGATACTGACCTGGAACGCTGTGTCGATGCTGGTTCGAATCGCTTGGATTGGCAGGAGGAATGGCGGCGAGTTGCTCGGATCCGGGAGAATCGAGACACGGAACGTCTGCTGGGCGTCGCCGCCTTGCCCGTCACTCACCGTAACGGTTACGTCGGCCTGACCAGAGGCTCCGTGGGGTGCCGCAAGTCGCAGAACCCCGTTTTCCTCATCGTGAAAGACCGATACCGAATCCATCACGATCGGCGTCAGCGGCCTATTCCACTCATCGGCTGGCGTGGAGTTGATCCGGTCGCGAACGTCTTCGCCCGCCGTCAAAAAACCAAACACGGTATGGTTGAAGTCGAGCTGACGCGCAGCGGCATCAGTGATCAGGAACTGCGAGTCGTTGGTATCGTCGCTTCCTTTCGCCATCGACAAAACGCCGGACCCGGTATGCTGCAAATCCGGGTGGAATTCGTCGTCGAAGAGGACTCCGGAGCCACCGAGTCCGGTACCTTGGGGATCACCTCCCACGATCATCACGCCGTCGATCACGCGATGAAACGTCAGCCGGTCGTAGAACTTCGAGTCGGCCAATTCAACGACTTGTTGGGTAGTCCGCGGGGCGAGATCTTCAAACAACTCGAACACCATGTCCCCGTAGTTCTCCACGGAGATCTTCATGCTGCGGTTGCCTTGCGGGATCGTCGTGGTCAGAGCGGCGCCGGTGCTTGATGCCGAGTATGTTAGGGCATCGCCGTCGGCATCGAATCCGTCCAGCGCGATGTGCAGCGGGGCGCCGGCATAGAGAGTTACGTTCGGGATCGGGGCGAGTGTGGGAGCGGAGAGCACGCATCGCGGTTCGAGCACTTCCAAGCGCGCGAGGCGGTGTCGTTCGCCGTGGGTGGCACCGCGTTTGCGAAACTTGGGCCTGCGTAACATACTCAACCACCTCGTTCTGAAGCGACTTAGAGCCCCCCTCGGTCCCCGCGCGAGACGGGTCCCCCCCAAGTTCCAGAGTAATTCGGGGGACCAATGTGTCAATCACCCAATGTAGGACGCGCCGACTCCGCAGCGAGTTCCCCGGACGCGCAACGAAGCAGCCCGGCTGCTCGGAGCATCCGGGCTGCTGAACTGCTGAATTGGCCGGATCCAGCGCGACGGGCTACTGCCAGTAGGCAAATACTGCGTCGACGTTGTCCGCTTCGGTAATGTCGGTCGTGCCGCTTGTGCGGAATTCAACCTTTTCGAACTGGTTCATCCAGATCGCCTGGGCCAGACTGTTCAGATCGAGACCTGCCGGTTGGCCGTAGGTCCCGTCGAAAACTGCGTCGGTGAGAACGGCACCGTCCTGCCCGTCGCCGCCGGCGGCGTTGACCGTGCCAAAACCCTTGGCGTAGTTGGCGAACCCAAGACCCTGGGCATTGGTGCCGGAGAGGCTCACCTCAGCGGCCGTGCCGCTGAGTTGGTCGACACCCGGCGAACCGTTGAGATTCGCCACGTCGTCGCCCCGTCTGGCTTCCGCGTGGACTTCGTCGAACAGGTAAGCCCACAACCGATATCCCGGGCCGGAGAGCTCGGAGACGATCGGGCGACCGTAAAACGTGTCGGCAGCCTCGCGGTTGTCGTTGGGGCCGGCGAAGTCCGAGAAATACGCGACGTCGTGGCCCTTGCCGCTGCTATAGGCCCGCACGAAGGGGAAGCCGATGGCGGTGTTGGAGTAGCCGGGACCGCTCATTGTCATCTGATCGGGATTGCCGATCAGCGTATCGTCGAACACCTGGTTCGGATAGCGCTCGGAATGGGTCAGCCTGACCACGTCCGCGTCGTCATTGACGGCGCTGCCGCCGGCAGTCCGATCCACTTGCCTCACTTCCACCGTGCCGAATCCCTTCGCCGTGACCGTGACTCCTTGAGCGGTCTTTGAGAGCGTCGCGTTCATTCGCGAGAGGTCGAACGTATCGGCGCCGGGAGTATCGTTCATGATGAGCGTATCGATGATCCCTCCGCCAAGGCCATAGGCGACGATTTGGTCGAAACCGTTGGCGATGTGCCAGATGCTGCCGGAGCCGCTGAGGAAGCGGACAACTGAGGTCTGCAGGTCCTCGTTGTAGGGATTCACCCGGAGGTAGTCATTCAGGCCCGAACCGCGAACGACGACCTTGTCGGATCCGGTTCCGCCCAGTTCGGCTTCGGCCCTCATCGTCTTGAATCCGCGGACCTGGTGGAAGTAGCCGTCGCCGCTCATGCGGGCCCACGTGGGGAAGTACTCCAGGGTATCGTCGGCCGGCGAGTCGTAGAACCAGACCGTATCGCCGCCGCCGCGACCGAGGGCATAGATCTTCTCGGCGGTGGCTTTGATGGAGACGCCATCGCCGGTCATCTCGGACCAACCCGGATGGGCGCGGTACTCGTTCAGGCCCGTCGTGCCCTGGATCTCCACGACGTCTTGCCCGCCGCTGCCGTCGTACTCGGTCGCCTCGATATTGGTCATCGACATCGAGTAGCCGGGACCGGTAAACTCTGCCTGATCCGGACGGATCGTGGCGTTGTCGCGTCCGGCCGAGCCGGTGAAGATTACGGTATCGTGACCGCCGAGTCCGTCGAAGCTCACTGTGACGTTCGCACCGGCGACCGGATAGGACACGCCGTTGACGATGACCGTCCACTCGCCGGCATTCGCGCCCGGCATGATCTGGACGACGTCGTCGCCGGCCGTGCCGACCAGCGACCGGGTCGACGGCACAGGATCTCCCGGGTCTCCGGGATCTCCGGGATCGCCCGGATCTCCAGGATCCGAAAAGGTCTCCACAAACAGCTCCAGGTCGTCGGCATCGTACGGTCCGTCGATGTACGTCTCGGGATTCAGCGCGATCACCCGCTGATAGATATCCGTGTCGGTCGGACTGACCACCGGATCATCAGGGTCGATGATTGGAGGCGGGTTCGCGATGAGATAGTCCGGGCCGACCCAGACCACGATCAGGTCGCCATCGGAGTCCATGGCAACGGCGGAGTGAACCTGGTTGCCTTTGGTCGTGGCGTTGACTCGGAACTCGCCGAGATCCTCGCTGGTGCCGTCGCCATCCAGATCGACCTGGAATGGTGTTCCGTTGGCCTCGAAGATCCGGGCGTAGATGCCATAGTCTGCGGGCGCATTGGGATCCTGGCCCAGCCGCTCGACGTTGTCCTGGCCGAAACTGGACCAGGTGACGACGAACCTGCCGGCAGCATCCATCGAAACGTCCGCCTCGTGCTGCCAGGCGGGCGTCGTCTGGTTGACGAGCAGTTCCCCGCTGCCCTGAGCGGTACCTGCGGAGTTGTAGCGGCGGGCATAGACGCCGTAGCCGCTGCCGTCCTGTAGGAAGCTGGACCAGACCACGACGAAGTCGCCTTCGGAGTCCATGGCAACCTGCGGATCGATCTGCTTGTCGCCCGTGTTGCCGTTGACGCGGAACTCGCCGCCGACGGCCTGTCCGCTGCTGTTGAACCGCTGCCCGTAGACGCCCGTGGCGCTGCCGTCGGGGCCCGTCCAGACGATCGCGAAGTTTCCCGCGTCGCCCATGGCGATGTCGGGCTCCATCTGGGCACCGGTTGTGGTGCTGTTCACGCGGAATTCGTTGCCCAGCGCCTGGCCCAGCGAGTTGTACCGGCGGGCGAAGATGCCCGCGCTGTCGTCGCTTCCGGCGCCGGCCCAGGTGATGACGAAATTGCCGGTCGCGTCCATGGCAACCTGTGGTGTCTGCTGCCCGTTGGCCAGGAACTGGTTCACCCGGAACTCCGCTCCGACCGACGCGCCGCGGGCATCGAACACCTTCGCGAACACGCCGTTGGTATCGACTTCTCCGGCCCCGGACCAGGTGACGACGAAGTTGCCGAAGCGGTCCATGGCCACGTCGGGCTGGATCTGCGAGTTGGCGATGAACGTGTGGACGGTGAATTCATTGCCCAGTGGCTGACCAAAGCGGTCGAACCGCTGCGCCATGATATCGCCCATCAGCCGCGGCGGCTCGCTGAGGATCGGATTGCCATTTTCGTCCATCACCGGCTGCAGTTCGTGCGTCGTCCAGGCCACGACGTAATCTCCCTCGGCATTCGTCGCCACCGTCGGGCTGTCCTGGATGCCAGTGCGGTTGATGTTCGCCGGGATGTCGGTGTCGTCCGGCGCGGGGCTGCCGGGGCCACCGGGGATGAGGATTCCGCCGCCGCCACCGCCGCCGGCGCCGCCGAACACGGAAAATGTCCGCCGGAAATTGCCCAGCGGCCTGCCGTCCCAGTCGCCGTCCAACGCGTTGCCGAAAAGGTCTTCGATCGTGTCGCGGGCAGTGAGCACGTAGTCGCCGGGAGCCAGCGGCTGGCGGCCGTCGGCAGTCGGGTCGCCGTCGAACGTGATCACCGCTTCGTACTTGGCGCTCGCCGTGGAAGTCAGCCCCGAAACGTCGGCTTGGCTCAGGCCGAACTCGATCTGAGCGATTCCGCCCGCAATCTCCTGGCCGTCGCGACTCAGTCGCCAATTGAGCGGATTCAGCACGCTGTTGCGGCCATTGGTGAGGCCGTCCGTGGAGAGGTTCTCACCGAAAGTAACGACCAACTGCGAGGGACTGGCGGTGAGCACCCCACCCTCGGGTAGCGGCACCGCAACCGGGCCGTTGTTGGTCGTCACGATGCGGAGCACGTCGGTGACCATCGCACCGGAATCGTCCTGCCCCTTCTCGAATCTCTGGAAGAACACGCCCTGAGCGTCCGATTGGCCGGCCTGGACGCCGTTGCCGCTCCAGGCGATCACGAAGTCGCCCGTGTCGTCCATGCCGACGCCCGGAAAGCGTTGCGGACCGGTCGTGGTGGTATTGGCCCGGAATTCTCCGCCGATCTCGCCGTTGGGACCGAGGAATTGGGTGACGCCCACGAGGTTGTTGCGGGCATACCGCTGCGCGAAGATGCCGAAGCTCCCGTCCGGGTCCTGTTGGCTTTCCCACGTGATGACGAAGTCGCCGTCGGCGTCCATGGCAACTCGCGAGTACTGCTGGTCGCCGATCTCGGACGTGTTAACCTGGAAGGCGTCGCCGAACGGGGACGGGCTCCCCACGCCGATCGACGTATAGCGACGGGCAAACACCCCGTTGTCACCCCCGGCGTCCTGGCCGCGGCTGGTCCAGGCGATGACGAAGTCGCCGCTGGCGTCCATCGCCACCGTGGACCACATCTGCTGGCCGGTCGTGTTGTCGACCGCAGTGACGATGCTGTCCTCATTGACCAGGAACTCCGCCGAAGAAAACGTGATCTGGTCAATCCAGTCGGCGTAGTACGACACACGCGCGTCGACGCCGAAATCGCCGAAGCTCGACTGGACGCCCGGGATCGTGTCGAAGGTGCCGGGAACCGCGACGCCGCCCACCGTCACCCCGGCAATCCTCCCATCGATGAACGTCGGACCGCCGGAATCCCCGGGTGCTGCAATGACCTCCCTCAGCCCCAATCCGAGATCGTTCAGTCCGCGCAGGCGGCCGAATGCATCGTTTTGGGGCAGCCCGTTGTCGAAATCGTAGGCCAGTAAACTTTCGGTTAAACCGAGCGACGAGCCGAGCGCGTCGTAGCGGTTCTGCCCGGTCCGTTTGATTCCGTTGGGCGCGAAGATCGCACCGGCGGTACCGGTGCCGAACGTGCCGTAGCCGAACTTGTCGCCCACCTGGTTGAGCTCGTCGCTGCCGCGATAGATGTCATGGCGCTGGACGTCGACCGGCGGCTGAGCCGCGAGTTCGAGAATGGCAATGTCGTTGCCTTGGAAGAACGAATCGCCGTTGTAGTTCGGATGGATGTAGACCTGCTGGACCGGGATCGCGACCGGGCCGTTGATCGTATCAAAGGTCACAATCGCCGCAGTCGCCGCCAGGTTGCCGAACTGGTCGGCCACGACGTGAGCGGCCGTGAGCACGTGGGTCCCGGTGGAAAGAAGCGTTCCCGTGCCGAGCACGGCGCCGCCGGGGCGAGTGACTGTGATCTCGCCGACGCCGTCGAACTGCGTGCCCGGAAGCACTTCATGCAAGCTCGGATCGTCCACCGAGACGATGAACGTCTGGTAGCGGGCGCCGGGGATCCCCGTGGCCACCTGCTGCTGGCTGGCGGCCATCGGCAGGCTCGAGAGGCTCAGGTTGCGCGAAGCCTGGAACACGTCGTTGCGCGAGAGCGACTTGGCGTAGATGTTGCTGTTCCCCACGCCGTCGCCGTCCTGGTTGAACGACGTCCAGGTCACCACGAAATTGCCCTGCGAATCCGACGCCACCGACGGGAACATCTGATTATCGGCCGTGGTATCGTTGATGCGGAACTCACCGGACGAGCCTTCCACCAGCGTCGAGGGAACCGGGCCGCTGCTCGTGCCGGCCACGACGGTAATCGGCGGCTGGTCCTGGCTGCCGTCGGCGGCCACAAAGCGAACCACCACCGTCGTCGAGCTGATCGCCTCGACGATCACGCTTGCGCTAATGTCCCGCAGTGCGACCTCGATTTGGTCGGCGATATCGAACGCGTTGCCCTGGAACTGAACCGCAGCGGTGGTCTGACCGTTCCACTGCAAACGGAATGTGCCGTTCACCGCGCCCGTGAAACTCAGCATCTGCACCTCGTTGACCCCGCCGATCGGGACACCCGAAGGGTTGTAACGCTGGCCATAGATGCCGTAGCCGTCGCCGTCCTGCCCCATGCTCTGCCAGGCGATGATCGCATCGCCGTCGACGTCCATCGCCACCGACGAGAACCGCTGCACGTCGGCCGTTTCCGAGTTGACCCGGAAGGCGTTGCCCAGCGGCCGGCCGGCGGCGTTGTAGCGCCGAGCCCAGACGTTCCAATCGTCCTGGTTCGCGCCGTCGCGTTGCGACCACGTGACGATGAAGTCGCCGTCGGCATCGCGAGCCACGCTGGCGTATTCAGCCGTTGCGTTGCCGGTGATCTGGATGATGTTGTTCGGCCAGGGCAGGCCCGTCGCCGGATTGGTCACAACCATTTCGGAAGCGACCGACTGCCGGCCCGACGCGGTGTTGGTCCAATCCAGGTCGTACATCTTCGCGTAAACGCCCTGGCCCTGGGTCGTCCAAACCGTGACGTAATCGCCGTCGGCATCGCTGGCGACGGGCTGGGTGGCAAAATCCTGCGTGAGCTGGTTGCCGGCCTGGTTGCGATTGACCAACTGCTCACCGCTGCCCGTTCCGGGCAGCACGTTGAACGTGCGGCTGAACGCCACGCCGTTCGGATTGGCAACGCTGCTTCCCAGCGGATTGCCTGCCTTGTCGCGCACCGAAGTCGGCAGAATGCCGAAAACGCGAAGCTCGTACTGGCCTTCCGGCAGCACGACGTCGCCGGCCGTCGGGCCGTTGCCGTCCAGCACGAGCACCGCCTCCCACTTGTTCGTCACCGCCGCGCCGGTGATCACCTCCGACGCTTTATTCAGCCCGAACTGGATCTCTTTGATTCCACCGACCAGTTCCACGCCGTTGCGGAGCAGCCGATAGTTGGCCAGATTCGTCACGCTCCCCGGGCCCGTGATCGTCATCTCTTCGCCAAACGCGACCACCAGGTGCCGAAGCGACTCGTTCACCTGCGCCGCCGGCATGATCCGCCTTCCGGATGGAGTCTCGAGATCGCTGACTCGAGGACCGGCCGTATCGGTCGGTTGATCGTACCGCCGCGAGAAGATGCCGTGCTGGTCGCCCACGCCGCGGCCGCTCCACACGACGACGTGGTCGCCATCCGGCTCCATGGCTATCGTCGGGAACTGCTGGATCCCCTGGGCGGTCGGATTCACGCGAATCTGCGTACCGGTGGGCTGGGAATTGGCGTCGAATCGACGCAGGAAGACTCCCTCGGCGTCAAAATTGGCAAACCCCGTCTGGCTGCTCGGATCAGGCTGCGCCCCCACGCCGTTCCACGCCACCACGAAATTGCCGTTGACGTCCATCGCCACCGACGGGTTCACCTGGTGCCCGGTGAACTGCGCCTGATTCACCTGTCCCGAGGCAGCCGTCAGGCCGTCCGCCGTGAAGCGACGGAAGAAAATGCCATAGTCCAAGGGCGGTCCGTCGTCGAGCGAGTACGATTCCCAGACGAGGACCACCTCGCCCTGGCTGTTGGAAGCCAGTTGCGGATTCCGAGCCGCGTATTGGCCGGTCGCTCCGCCCAGACCGGCGTTGTTGTCGCCGCGGAACTCAACGCCCACGGGGAGCCCGTCGGCGTCGAATCGCCTCGCATTGACGAGCGTGTTCGTAACGACTCCGTTCTGCTGGGCGCTGGCGAGATCCCAGGCGACCATGAATCCGCCCGCGTCCCCGAGCGCCGCAATTGCCGTGTTGATCTCGAATCCGCCGGTGGCCGGCGACGCCTGGCTCACCTGGATCTCCTGGCCGAGCCGTTCGCCCAAATAGCTGAACCTCTGGGCGCGAACTCCGCTGACCTGCGGGAATCCCGGCACCGTCGTCGCCCACGCCACCACGAAGTCGCCGAAATGATCGATCGCCACCGAAGGGCTGAACTGGTCGTGCGTCGTGGTGGTGTGCAGGCGGAACTCGCCGCCCAGCGCCTGGCCGACCGAGTTGAACCGCTGGCCGTACACGCCCCAGCTCCCATCCTCGTCCTGGCCTTCGCTCTCCCAGACGACCACAAACTCGCCATCGGCGTCCATCGCCACCGAGGCGTTCTTCTGGTCGCCTACGATCGTCGTGTTCACCCGCAGCGCGTCGGTCATGGCGACGTTGTCGCGGTTGAAGAGCCGGTAGTAAACGCCGGCGCCGCTCGGATCGCCGGGATCGTCCTGGCCGTAGGCCGTCCACACGACCACGTAGTCGCCGTCGTGGTCCACCGCCACCGAACGATTACTGTCTTCCAGGCCGAGCCCGGTGCCGAGCGGCTCCGAGAAGGTCTGCCTCCTGCCCACCGTTTCCGTCGCATTGACGCGGAATTCGTTGAACAGGGAAAACGAGAACGACATGTCCCGCCCCGTGGGGGCAAACTGACTCGATCCGAGCGGATTGCCGGCCGCGTCGCGCATTCCCGACTTGTACGGGACCGTGGCGGTGGCGGCCACCGGAGCCCGCGCCGTGAGCGTATATGCCCCCTCGCCCAGCGGCTGCTGCCCGGCGACCGTTGGATTGCCGTCGATCGTGATCACCGCCTCGTACTTGTTGGTCGCCGCAGCGCCGGGCAGCCCAAGTTGACTCGATCGGTTCAAGCCGAATCGCACCTGGACGATCGCCCCGGTCATCTCCACGCCGTCGCGGAGAACAACCCAGTTCGCCGGATTCTCGACACTGTCGGCGCCGGTCGTCCAAAGGTTCTCGTCGAACGTAACCACGAGCGTCTGAACGTTGGACGGCACGGGCGACTCGTCGGTAATGCGCGTGCCGTCGGTGAGGCGCAACTCCGTCGCGCGCGGGCCGGCACTGTCGCCGGGCACGTCGTAGCGGCGGCCGAACACCCCATGCGGATCGCCCACCCCGCGTCCGCTCCAGACCACGATCGCGTCGCCATCGGGTTCCATGCCGATCGAGGGAAACTGCTGGATGCCGCCGACCGTGCGATTCACGCGCGTCTGGACGCTCATCGGCGTATTGTTGGAAGCATAGAAGCGGATGAACACTCCCTCGTCGTCCAGGTCGCTGAACAGCGCCGGATTGGTCGGATCCAGCGGGTCGGGCTGCGCGCCGCTGCCGTTCCATACCACGGCGAATCCGCCATGCGCATCGAAGGCCACGGACGGATTCACCTGAGGTCCGGCGAAGGGGTTGCCGGGCAGCGCCAACTGGTTCATGTTCACCACGCCGCTCGCCACCGGGGCGCTCGGCAACAGGGCCGTCGGATCGAACCGAGCAAATTCGACGTCGCTGATATTGCCCACCGGAGTGAAGAAGTAGTCCTCGTAGACGATGATGTACTGGCCTTGCCTGTCCGCCGCCATCTGGGGATTTCGGCCAAAAAAGTCGACCAGGAACTCCGGCTCCGGCTGGCCGACAATGTCGGGAAGCGGCGTCCCGGTTGCATCGAACATCCGCGCGTAAAGGTCGGTGCTCGTGATCACCCCGTTCTGTTGGGCCGTGGCGCGGTCCCAGGCGACCATGAAATTGCCCGTCGGCCCCGTCATGGCCACCGCCGGATTCATCTCGACGCCGCCGACGCCCGACTGGCTCGTCGCATTGACCAGGAACTCGACGCCGGCACGTTGCCCCAGCAGATCGAATCGCTGGCCCTTGATGTCGTTGAAGATGCTGAAATCGCCCGTGCTCGTGGCCCAGACCACGACGAAATTGCCGTAGTCGTCCACCGCTACCGCCGGAGTGATCTGGTCGAAGAGCGTCTCCGTGTTGACGCGGAATTCCAGGTTGTTGTCGCCCGCGTCGACCACGCCGTCGCCGTTGGAATCGGAAACGACCGGGTCGCCCAGGGCGTTGAACCGGCGTGCGAAGACATCGTAGTCGCCGTCGCCGGACTCGCCTTCCCAGACGATGATGAAATCCCCGTCGGCATCGATCGCGACGGCCGCGCTGCGCTGGTTGCCGGCCGCCAGGTTGTGGACTCGCGTCTCCGCCTTCAGCACGCTCCCGTCGCGGCGGTACATCGCGTAGTAGACGTCGGTCGTGCCGTCGGCGGCAAGGCTGGTCCACGCCACCACGGTCTCGCCGTCCCCGTCCACGGCCACCGAGCGAGTGCTCTGCTCCTGCCCGAGGTTCGTCCCGTACGGCTGCGAAAGCTGCTGGACGAACTGCCTGTTGGCGTCGCCGTTGATCCGGAACTCGGCGCCGCTGGTCGAACTGCCGGAAACCGTGAAGCGGAAGCTCACGTTCGAGCCCGGCACGGCGTCGTAGTTGCCGTCCAGGGCGTTGCCGTCCTGGATCCAGAACCTCGCCCCCGGATCCCACAGGCCCGCGGCGTCCCACACTTGGTCGCGGAGCGTCACCACGTAGTCGCCGGCGGTCAGCCCGGGCGTTCCGCTGGCCGATCCATTCCCGTCCAGGGTGAGCGTGGCCTCCCATTTCCGCGTGAGCGGGTTCTTCGCCAGCGCCACGCTTTGAATCCCGCCCGCAATCAGCGCGCCGTTACGCTGGATCGTCCAGTTGGCCGGGTTCGTCACGCTGTGCAGCCCGCCGTCAGCGGTCAGGTCTGCGTTCAACTCCTCGTTGAATACGAAGGTGATCTGCGACGTGCCGGGCGCCACCGTATCGGAATCAAACAGCCGGTTCTGGCCGGCGTCGAGAACATCGCTGACGATCGGGCCGATGGTGTCCTGCACGAGACCGAGTTCGACACTGGCGAAGCGATATACCGCCGTGCTCCCCGGGATCGCTCCTTCGCCGGTCCACACCGCCGTGAAATTCCCTTTGGAATCCATGCCGACCGAGGCGAACTGCTGCGAGCCCGCAACCGCCTTGTTCAGCCGCGTTTCCCCGCCGACCCGGTTTCCGGCGGTATCGTACCGCTGGACGTACACGCCTAGCGTGTCTTCCTGCCCTTGTCGGTCTCCGCGGCCGCTCCACGTGATCGCGTAGTTGCCGTCGTACGACATGGCGACCGAGGAAAGCATCTGGTCGCCGGCCGCCGTCGTGTTGACCACGATCGAAGCCGGCATGTTGTCCAGGTCGGCGAACCGCCGGGCCAACACGGCGCTGCCGCTGCCGTCGCCCGCGTCGCTCGTCCAGGTGACGACGAACTGCGTGCCGTCGAGATTCGTCGCGACGTCGGCGAAGGTCTGGTTGCCGGCCGTCACGTCGTTCAGCCGGACCTCGCCGGTCGCCGGAGAACCGTCCGCGTTGAACCGTCGGCCATAGATGTCCTCCCCGGTGCTGCCGTGAGCGCTTGTCCACGCGATCAAAAAACTGCCGTCTTCCACCATCGCCACGCTGGAGAACTTCTGATCGTTCGCCGTGTTCTCGTTCACGCGGAATTCCGGCCCCGCCGCCTGCCCGAACGAATCGTAGCGACGGGCATAGATCCCGTAGCCCGAGCCAAGCTGGTTGTTGTCCTCCTGGCCGAGGCTCGACCACGTGACCACGAAATCGCCGTCGACGTCCATGTCCACGCTCGCCCAGTTCTGGGTGTTCGTGGTGTAGTGGTTGACACGGAAGGCCGGGCCCAGGGCGGTGCCGTCGGAGCGGAATCGCCGCGCATAGACGTCGGCGTCGGTGCCGCGGTAGTTGGTCCAGGTCACCACGAAATCGCCGTCCGCGTCGACCGCCACGCTTCCGTTTCGCTGATTGTCCAACTGGAATTCGGCCCCGGTCGTCACGGGGATCGGATTGCCGTTGAGCGAAAACGGGGTGCCGTCGGGCTGGAAGAGCCGCACGAAGACGCGGTCCAATCCCGTCAGGCTGTCGACCCCCGTCCACGCCACGACGTGATCGCCGTCGCCGTCCACGTCGACGGCGCCGGGAAGACCCGCCTGGGTGCGGCCGTTGGTCACCGGCGAGACCGGGTTGTCCGTTTGGACCGCGCTGCCTTGCACGATAAAGGTATGGCGGTATCCGACGCCGCCCGTGGTACCGGGCAAGCCGTCGAAGTCGCCGTCCAGACGGTTGAGCCCGTCGGTGACCGCGTCGCGCACCGTGATCGCGTACGTGCCGTTCTGCAGGGCGGCCGTGCCGGACGCGAATCCGTTGCCATCGAGCGTCAGGACCGCCTCATACTTGCGGGTGGCCGAGTTCAAGCGGAATTCGACGTCGGCAATGCCGCCCACGATTTCGACGCCGTCATGCTCCAGCGCCCAGTTCGCCGGGTTCAGAACGCTATCGGGTCCCGTCTTGTCGCCGCTGGTAGAAAGCTGTTCGCCAAAAAGGACGACGATCTTCGTCGGACCGACTGGCGGCTGTTCGAAAACGTCCCCATCGAGCACCCGCACTCCGCCGACCGTTTGCAGGTCGGTGACGATCGGGCCGTCATCGTCCAGCACCGGCACACTGTTCAGACCGGTGAACTTGTAGACCGCCGTGGTGGCCGGCAACGCTCCTTCGCCCGTCCACACGATTACCAGGTTCCCTTCGCCGTCGCTGCCGATCGACGAGAGCGACTGGTTTCCGTCCGTGTCGCGATTGACACGGACCTCGTGCACTTGACCATCCGGGGTAGCCGGCACGGGCACTCCCGAGGCGTTGAAGACGTAGCGCTGGAAGAAGACGCCGAACTGCGATTCGTCCTCCTGGCCCGCCTGGCTCCCGCGCCCGCTCCAGGTCACAGTGAAGTCGCCGCGGTGGTCCATGGCCACGTCGGAGAACATCTGGTTCCACTCCGTCGTGGTGTTCACGTGCAGTTCGCCGCTGGTGGGCGTCGCCGCGGTCCCGTTGAAGCTGTAGGTCCGTGCGTAAACGCCGTAGTCGACGTCGTCCGGTTGGCCGTCGCCGTTCTGGTCCGGATGCGACGTGCTCGACCATGTGACCACGAAGCGGGTCCCGCCAAGGTTCATCGCCACGCTCGGATAACGCTGGTCGCCGGCAATCGTCGCGTTGACGCGGAATTCGGCCGTCAGCGGCGTGGTGACGTCGAACAATCGCGCCAGCACGTCGGTGTTGCCGCCGACGTTCGTCGTGTAGGTCACCACGAAGCGGCCCTGGGCGTCCATGGCCACTCCGCCGGCCAACTGGTCGAGGTCGGTCGCCTGGTTGACGAGAAACTCGCGGTTGCTGTCCGGCCGCGGACGCAGCGCCTCCTCGTCCGTCGTGTTGAACGAATACGTCCGTGCGTAGACGTTGTAGCCCGGCGATGGCTGCCCGAGTTGGCCCGCCTCCTGGTGCGACCAGGCGATCACGAAATCGCCGTCGGCGTCCATCGCTACGTGCGACCACTTCTGCGTCGTCGGCGACGCGGAGCCGCCCACTCCCAGAGTGTTTACTCGGAACGCGCTGCCGAGCGGGTTGCCGGCCGCAGTGAAGCGGCGAGCGTAAATGTCGGCGTCGCCGCCCCGGTAGTTCGTCCAGGTGACGATGAAATCGCCATCCTTGTCGACCGCCACGCTCGCGAACCGTTGTTCATCCGCGACGAATTCGACGGCCGACGTGACCGGCACCAGCGTCGATGCCCCGGAGCCGTCGGCCTTGAACAGACGCATATACACCCGGTCCTTGCCAGAAACCGGGTCCTCCGCCGTCAGGACCACCACGTGGTCGCCGTCCGCGTCGACTGCCACCGCGCCGGGGGTCTCGCCGTTCGTGCGGCCGTTGATCGGATCGCCGCCTCCTCCCGGCGGATCGATGGGCGGGTCGCCCCCGCTGCCGGACGTGTCGACGGAGAACGAGAGCGACATGTCGGCCCCGCCGGGCCGGAAGCCGCGCAGCGCCAGAGGATTGCCCACCGCGTCGCGGATGCCGGACTGGCCCTCGTTGACCGGCGTGGCCGGATCGTTGGCGATGGGGGCACGCGCCGTGATTGTGTAAAAACCGTTGCTCAGCGACTGGATTCCCGCCGCGGCCGCGTCATCGTCGACGGTGATCACCGCTTCCCACTTGTTCGACGGCCGCGCCCCGGGCAATCCCAGATCGGCCGACATGCTCACTCCGAACTGGACGTCGACCACCGCACCCGGCACCTCCACGCCGTTGCGAGACAGAACCCAGTTTTCGGGGTTGAGCACGCTGTCGTTGCCGGTCTGGAAGTTGTTGGACGTCGAAGTCCAGAGGTTCTCGTCGAAGACCAGCACGAACTGGCTAAGCGCGATGTTCAGCGGCACGTCGGGCGATACGTCCGTACCGTCGATCTCCCGCAATTCGGTCATCAGGGGACCGGCCGTGTCGCGAGTCTCGTTGAATCGCCGATAGTACAAATTCGTGTTCGAGAAACCGCCGTTGGTGTATTGCTCGAAGTGCGTCCACGCCGTCACGAAGTCGCCGTCAGGCTCCATCCCGGACGATGCCTGCGACTGGACCTCGCCCGGATCGCCGAACATGAAGTGCCGGAGGATCGGAGCGGGAGCGTTGCCTCCGGTCATGGTCAGCGAGTTCGTCTGGACGTTCAACGTCATGTCGACGTCGTGGACCGCCCCTTGGAAGCTGATCTCGAAGACGTAGTCGGTCGGGTCGATCCCGGGAATTTCCCACGGGGTTCCCATACGGTTGCTGACCTCTGCCGCGCTGACCAACCGGACGTTGACGGGACCGTCGAACTGCGTTTCCGGCCAGGCGACGAACGAGCGATTGAGCGCTTCCAGGGCGTTGTCGATGTTCTGAGCGGTAAGATCCGGCCGGACCACGTTGTTCTGAACGACCCAGGTGATGGCAGCCGTGTCCTCGAAGCCCGGTGCGCTAAGTCCATTGGGATGGCGCAGCCGAAGGACGAAACTCCCGCCGGTGGTGACCGAATCGACCGAGAGATAGTAGCGTGAGTTGTGGCCGTCGCGGCTGTTGTTGAGCACGCTGTCGCTGTCGAGGATGCTGAGCGGGTCGCCGTTGCGCGCGTCCAACCGCGTGTACATGATGTCGCTGGCGGCGCCGCGGATCCACCCCTGCGTGGCTTCGAGCTGCGCGTAAAGCCGAGCGAGCTCTTCCTCCGTGGCCCCCGTATTGGCCGCGTTGACGAGAGCATTCTCCATCGATTCGTCGACATCGACCTGTGCCACGTCGGGACCGTACCCCGCGTACGTGACCACGAGGTCGCCGTCTGCGTCGATCATCGCCTGCGGGCCGGACTGCGAAAGCGGCCACCAGGTGGTGCTGTCCGGGTCGAAGCTTGCGCTGTTGACGCGGAACGTGTCGCGCAGTACGGCGCCGCTGGGGTTGCCCTCGTTGTCCAGCAGACGGTACAGCCGCGCCCGCACGCCGTCGGAGCGAATGCCCGTGGCATCCAGATCGGCCGCACCCGCCGTGACGTCGTGGTAAACGACGATGAAATCGTTGTTGGGGCTGTTGGAGTCGAACGCCACGGTCGTCTGGTTGGCGGCGGCTCCCAGCCCGAATTGTGACAGGACCACGCTCCCATCGGGAGCGAACGCTTTGGCGTTTGCCGGTGAAAATCCCGGCCAGGTCTCCGTCCAGGTGACCACGAAGTAGCCGTCGCTGCTCATCCCGACGTAGGGGTCGACGTGCTCCTGGGTGTTGAAATTGCTGACCAGGAATTCCAGGCCCTGCGGTGTGCCGAACCGGTCGAACCGCTGCGCGTTGATTCCGTTGAAAAAGCTGAAATCCTGTCCGCCGCTGGACCAGGCGATCACGAAGTTCCCGTGGTCGTCCATCCCGATCGTCGGCGAGAACTGCGGACCCGTCGTATTGGTGTTCACCCGGAACGCATCGCCCAGTGCCCTTACCGACGGTACGAATTCCGGCGTTTCCTCGTTGCCGACCGGTGAGAACCGCCTCGCAAAAATATCACTGACGCTCCCCGGCACCGCAAGATCCGAGACCTCGCTCTCCCACGTAATCACGAAATCGCCATCGGCGTCCATCGCCACGGCGGCATTCGTCTGGTCGAGGTAGTCGGGGAGGATCGTGTCGGGGTCGTCCTGCTCCGGCGGGTTGACGCGGAACTCGGGGCTTGGCTCTTTGAGCGTCTGAACGCTCCCCGACGGGATCACGAGCGGATTGCCGAATTCGTCGACGACCGATTCGATCTGCATTTCCGGGTGGTCCTTCATCCCGGAGGTTCCCGCGAAAGTGACGTCGAACTCCGTCCCGCTCAACGCCTTCACCTCGACCTGCGCTACCGCCGTGCTGCCGAAAATCGGCCCGAAGTAGGGGCCGCCGCCGACCGAACCCGACGCCGCGGGCCGCGGGAAGTTGATCGGCCCCATGGGAACCGTGAACGATGTCAGCGAATACGCCTGCTGGATGTTCAGCGCGGTCAACGCGGGATTGTTCGGCACGACCGGAATGTCGCGCAGCAACACCGGCTCTCGCACCGATTCGGCGGTAACCGCCGGCAAGAACCCGCGGTCGGTCAGCGCATTCGGCACCATTCCCACCCACTGGATTAGCGGCTGAGGCGTGCCGTTCTGCACGTTCTGCTCGACGGCGTCGAACTCGACGAGGTACTCGTGCGGGCTCACCGGCCGCACCACGGCATTGTTCATGGCATCGGCGCCCGGGCCGAGACCTCGTAAGAATTGCTCGAGATTGGCCGCATTCTGCTCCGCGCCAAGCGATTCGTTGTAGACGAAGCTGCCCGCCACGCCGCCGAACGACAGCTCGAACGTGCGGTGGATCAACTCCTGGCCGCCGCGCGACGTCGACGGCTCGTAGCCGCTGGAAAATGTGACCTTCTGGATCGCCTTGTCGCCGCCGTAGCGGAGCGTAACTCTCCCGTTGGCTGCAATACTGTTGTTCAGGACGTCGCTGGGCAGTGTGATCCGTTGGACTTCGTTGGTGAAGTAGCGGGCGTAGATGTTCGAGTCCTGGGTGGTCCCGCCGCTCGCGGTGGGGACCGTATCGACGCGACTCCAGACGGCCACGAAGTCGCCGTCGTTGTCGACCGCCAGGGATTGACCCGAGATCGTCTGCTGCGACGAACTATAGGTCTCGTTGATGAGGATGTCCCTCACGTCGCCGGGGGCGAGGCTGAGCAACTGCCGCTGTTCCAGCGGATCAATCTGGAGCGAACGGTACTTCATCGGACGCTCCGTGCGGTTTGGCTGACGCTTCCTGCGGCGAAAACTCCCGAACTTGGAAGTGAGAGCATGGAGATTCGGCAAGCGAATGAGCGACATCGGTTGGTTTCCTCAGAACTGAACTAGCGGAGCCCGAAAGCAGGTTGCTCGTGGAGAATGCTGAAAACGGTCCTCGGCGTTTTTCGCTCAAACGGACCGGTTGTTCCCGTCAGCCGGCTTGGGGGGGCTTCTTAACCGTGAAGGAGAAGAGGCTCTGTTTAGCAAAGCCGAATTGTGTGTAAGTGTCAAATTCTTTCTTTTTTTCCTAACTCACCGATTTCGGGGTTCGTAACTCTTGTGACGCCCAACAGCCGTCGCAAGTTCCCGCTGAAATACTTAGAAAGGTTTTCGCGAGTGTCGACAAAGCCCTGACCCCACCGCCTTGGGGTGAAAAGCGGCAGATCTGCATGGTGTATAACCACTTGAGTGAGGAGCACCCGGCAACGGAAGAGACCTTCCTCACCCAAGACCAAGACCTGCGAAACGACGGACACCGCTGTTTGCCCGCTCGGTCACGCCAAAGAGAGGAGCCTATAGAAATAAGCCTAGGGTGGGGTAAGTAATAATGTGTAAACCGTTAATTAATGCAATATGATTCGCCTACTCGAGGCGCTTGCGATCGTCGGACGGGCAAGCTAATCCCCGGGCGGCCGAACGCGATCCGGTCCCGGACGCGCGCTTGGCGCTGCTGCTCCGGAAACCGATAATCCCCTCCGCAAAAGTCCCCCCTCGACCGTTGATCGCCAGGGTAGAATCGATCATGAAAATCCATGCTGTTGATGCATTTGCCGCCAGTTATCCGTGGTCGGGCTACTTCAAATTCCTTGCCGGCTCGGCCGGCCACCGCGTCGTCTTCGTTCGCGTGACGGCCGACGACGGCACCATCGGCTGGGGGCAGAGCCTGCCCGTGCCAAAGTGGAGCTACGAAGCGCCGGAGACTGCCATCGCGGCCCTGAAGCACTATTTCGGCCCCGCGCTCGTCGGCCACGACCCGTTGGACATCGAAGGGGCCCATGAGCGACTCGATCGTGCCCTTGCTCCCGGGTTTACCACGGGAATGCCCATCACACGGGCCGGCCTCGATATCGCCTTGCACGACCTGGCCGGCAGGATTACCCGAAAGTCGATCGCGGAACTGTGGGGCCGGCCCGCGGGCGATCCCGTCCGGCTGAGTTGGACCGTGAATGTTCGCTCGCTGGACGAGGCAGAGGCGGAAGTCGATGCCGGGCTCCGCCGCGGCTACCACAATTTCAATCTCAAGATCGCCCCCGATCCGAAGTTCGACGTCGAACTGGCACGCAGGGTCCGCACCCTGGCACCGAGCGGCTTTCTTTGGGCCGACGCGAATTGCGGCTACGATCTCGCATCCGCCCTGGAGGCGGCCCCGAAACTGGCTGATGCCGGTGTCGACGTGTTGGAAGCCCCGTTGCGACCGAACCGTATTTGCGGGTATCAAGCACTCAAGAAGCAGAAGGCCCTGCCGATTACAATGGACGAGGGAGTCATCTCGCCCACCGAAGCGAGGGAATTCATCGACTTGGGCATGGTCGATGGCATGACGCTCAAGGTATCGCGGTGTGGCGGACTGCTGCCGGCGCGCCGGCAGATCGAGACGGTGCTCGAGGCAGGACTCTTCTGGCTGGGCAGCGGGCTGACCGACCCCGACCTCTCGCTGGCTGCCTCGCTGATTCTCTACGGCAGCTACGGCCTGAAACGGCCCGCCGCACTGAACGGCCCCCAGTTCCTCACTGCCAGTGTTTTGAAAAGGCCCTCACAATCGAAGGCGATCTGGCCTACCTCCCGAGCGGCCCGGGCCTCGGCGTCGAAATCGACGAAGCTAGGTTGGCAGTGATCAAGCAGCCCCAGTAGGTCCCGCTTTGCCGAGCGGGACCTGGAAGTGCGGGCCCGGCCGCCGCTGGCTGGGGAGTCTGTCTCGCCTTTCCGCGGTGCTGCTTGCCGAGCGGAGGCTACCGAGTCGCCGTTCGCTGAAAATCGGGCGTCGTAAGATCTTGAAGCTGGGCCCGACCCAAGCCGCCCGTGATTGCGGAATTCATCCCACACTTCCAGGTCCCGCTCGGCAAGCGGGACCTACCGGCGCCCTGGCGGATGACTGGTCTATGGACTATATTTGGGAGCTTGGGGGAATTGCGCAACTACTTCGGACAGCCGGAACTTCGGAGAACGGCAGCCATGCAGAAGTCTTTGGACTTGAAGCTTGCACGCATCCTGGCAGACTCATCCTGCCGCGACTTCATCCTTGCCGACGCCAAGGATGCCGATATGGCATTCGGCCTGGCGGCCCCGGGACGGAGTCCCGAGCACTATGCCCAAGAGGCCCGCTTCCGTAACTTGGCAGAATATCGGCAGTTGATGCGGGATATCGTCCACCAGGGGCTGGTCGACATCATGTTGATGAGCGCCAGTTCCAACGAACTGCTGACGATCCAGGAGCGGCTGTTCGATACAAGCCATGTCACCCCGGCGGTCCGCGCCAACGATACCACCGACATCTGGCTCGCTTCGGGAACGGGCCGTTACGCCAGCCAGGCGTCGCGGCCGTTTCGCACCGCCACGCTCGACCACATTATGTGTGGCAAGGCCGAGTGTGCTCCGGACGAGCGGCGACTCGGAGCGGACCTTGGCCTCTACTCGTGCACGTTCAACAACGACACCGAACGCGACCGAGAAACCCTGGACGCTTACCGGACGTTCCGACTGGAGGCGGAGAGCAAGGGTTTTCGCCACTTCCTCGAAGTTTTTGCCCCCAACGCTCCCGGCGAGCACCTGCCGAACGACGTCGGCCGATTTGTCAACGACCATATCGTGCGGGCGTTGGCCGGGGTGACCCGGTCAGGCCGGCCGCTGTTCCTGAAGATTCCCTACTTTGGGCCCGCTGCGATGGAAGCCCTGGCCGGCTACGATTCCTCGCTGGTCGTCGGCGTCCTGGGCGGCTCGTCGGGAACAACGTACGACGCCTTCCACATGCTCTGGGAGTCCAAGAAATACGGAGCACGCGTGGCGCTTTATGGTCGGAAGATCAACAGCGCCGAGGACCAGCTCACGTTCGTTCGCTATCTCCGCGCCGTGGCCGACGACGAGATCGGCCCCGAAGAGGCCGTTCGCGCCTACCACGGCGATGTCCGCAAGCTCGGCCTTGAGCCCTATCGTTCGCTGGAGGAGGATCTGCAACTGACCGCAACGATCACCAGTTATGGCGGCGGCCAGGCGGTCAAACCGCGGCTCGCGGCGGCCCCGGCAGCCGCCCACTCGCGGAACGGGTTCGTCGAAGAACCCGACTTCAGCAAGATGAGTCCTGCCGAAAAGGCCCAGTGGAACATGGATCGCTGGAAGCGGATTCTCGGATAATCGACACCGCCAAACCTCACGGCATCGCGTCCTGGATCGTTCCAAGGTAGAAGGAGAAGATCCGGAAGATCATCAGGATGATGACCATGGCCACCATCGCCCAGACACCGAATCCGGCCAGCATGGTGAGCGTGCCCATTGCAGCGGCCGCGCGGTCGCGATATTGCTCGCTGAGGTGCGCCATCGATTCGACGACCCTGCCGCTCTGTTCGCCGACGCGAAGGGTGTCGAGAAACTCGGGCGGATACTCTCCGCTGGTGGAAAATGTCTCGAACAGGGAGTTGCCCTGACGGACGGAATTCTCGACGGCCGGAATCTGGTCGGTGTAGCGGGCGTTGTTGGCGCTTTCCAGACTGATCTTCAGCGCACGACGGACTTCCATTCCCGCGTTGAACGTGAGGTGGAGCGTCCAGGCAAGACGCGAGAGGGCGATGGTCTCGACCACCCCGCCCAGCACGGGAACCTTCAGCACGGCCCGCTGAATCGGCTGCGTCCAGACCAGGCCCCGCTGGGCGCCGCGAACGATCAGGGCAATACCTCCGGCCACGCAGCCGACAAAGGTCATGTAGAGGATCAGCCCCCGCGTGCCGACCAGTCCGAAGCCGAGGATGTCGAACGTGGTGCCCGTCGATTCACCGATCACCCCCAGGATCCAGATGAGGAACCCGACGACACAGATCGCCACGATAAGCTGGAGCATCGGCCATGCGATCGCCGCCAGGAATGTGCGCCGAAGCTGGAGCTGGTACTCATAATGTTCGGCGAGCTGTCGAAGTGCTTCGCCGAGGTGGCCGGTCTTGTCGCCCACCTCGACGAGGCTGCGAAAGATATCCGGAAAGTAGTCGCCGGTGTCCGCCAGGGCGTCGGGCAGGCTCTGGCCGCGGTTCAGGTCGTCGCCGATCTGCCTCAGGCGGGTGCGGGTGGCCAGGCGGCCGGCCCGTTCCGCCTCGCGAGCCCAGGTCGTCCGCAAATCGACGCCTGCTTCCAGCGACGTGGAAACCCGCCGGCAGAGTGCCGCAAGTTCTTTCTTCGAGATCCGTGGGGAAAAAAACATGATCGTTGAGTCCGACAGCTAAGGTCCCGTCGGCGTTCGAGTCTCCAGTTGGTTCACCCAAGACCGGGTTACCGATGCCGGCCGGTACTGCTCGAGCTCCGGACAATGGTACAAGCCCAGAGAAGCGAACATGGGATAATTGCATACGCAGCCGTGTCCGAGCATCGGCGCGGTCATGACTCCGTCGGCAGGGATGAAACTGGTCGTGCAGCCGGAACGCACCGAGTTCAAGCCGATCATGCGATTGCGGCGAATGTCGTAGAATTCCGTGGCGGCATCGCGGTAGACCAGAAGGTCGTTGTTGCCGAGGATCCGCGCGCACGTCCGCGGCCGTGGAATGCCGGAATTCTCGCCGATCTCTTTCCCGGTCCGCACGTCGAGCAGGTAGCCAAAGCAGCCTTGGTAGTTCGACAGCAGGAGGTAGTCGTCGGTGACCACCGGCGAATAGACCTGGCCGACGTCTTTGCCCGCCGGGTTCGACTTCGACCAGACCGGCGACCCGTCGGCAGCCTGGAACACCGCCACACTGTTGCGATTGTAGCTCATCACCAGCAGGCAGTGTTTCGCGTTGTAGGCAAGCTCGGGCAGGACCGGCGCGAGCCACAAACGCGGGTGTTCCACCTCCTGCTCGGGCAATGGGGCGTACTCAAGCGGCTTATCCCATGCGACCTTGCCGGTGGCCGTGTCGAGCGCGAACAGCAGGCCCTCGGGCTGGATGCCGCGGCGGCCGCCGCTCGGCAGGTCGCAGTCGAGGCCAAACAGGACGCGGCCGCCGATCGCGTAGGTGGTTGTCTGCCGCGTGCTCGGCCGGCTCCAACGAATCTCGCCCGTGTGGCGATCGACGGCAACGAGTGTTTGGCCAAGCACCGTCAGCAGCAAGTCTTCGCAGAGCCGCACTTCGGTCCAGCAGGGCGCCGCCTGGATGGTGGCGTGCACTCCCATGTATCGCTCCTCGCGCGCCTTGCCGGCCATCGCACGCGCACTATCCGCAAACGGGGGCGGGACATCGAAGACCTTGACCATACGCCCGTCGGCGGCGTCGTAGGCCCGGATCTCTTCCCCGGTGACGGCATACACCCAGTCGGTGGCCGCCACGCAATTCCGCTCTGTGGGACGGCCGTAAACGCGGCTGTCGAAAAGTCGGGTCCGCACCCAAGGGGTCATCGGCATCTCGGCTTTCCAAAGATAGCGGCCGGTGTAGACGTCGATGGCATGGAGCTCTTGTCCGGTGATCAAGAACATGCGGCCGCCCACCACCAGCGGATAGGGCTGGCGTTGGTGCTGGAAATGCTCGGCCGGAGTGAAGTAGCGGTCGACGTCGCCGGAATACCAGAGCACGCCCAAGGGCCACCGGACGAGCCGGTCGGAATTGGCGAAACAGTTCGCTGCGCCGCCCGCTTCGTGGCTCCATGCGTCGGCACCGTCGGGCGGTAGGTCGCGCCGCACCGTGATGCTATCGGCTTCAATCTGCATGGCGTAACCGCTCCGCTCCGCCAGAAGCCGCTCCAGTAGGTTGGCGTGCGGCCGCCCGCTTTGAAGCACGAGTTGGCCGCCGTAGGGACGCAGATAATCCAGCGCCGCCGACAGGACTTTCTCCGGCGGCCCGACTTTCTCGGGCGAATCGACGCAGGCCAGACTGGCCCAGTAGGGAGCAACGTGCGCCGTCGCGGGCGATGCTTCAACGACTTGAACCTGCCGGCCGTGAGCTCCCTCTTCGGCAAGCCGGTGCCTGAGTTCGGCGGCCTGCTTCGGATCTTGTTGGAAAACAACGACCCGGTAGGTTTCCTCCCGAGCCAGCAGTATCGCGCGTTCCGCGGTGGAGTGGCCGATCAGGCAGGCATACCGACCGCCGGGTGCGCCGCCGTTCTGCGTTGACCTGGTGGCCGCCCGCGCGCCGTTGCACGGCTGGCCCGATGTCTTCGATCCAAAGCAGTACAGTTGACCATTGTCGGCGGCGACGACCAGTTTGCCGTCTGCGACCAAGGCACAGACCGGCGTGCCCTCGATCGCAGCCTGCCAGGCAATGCGGGGTTTTTCGCCCGGCTTTGGGATCGCGACCGTCGCGATCGTGTCGCGACCGCCCGCGTACAGACGGTCGCCCGCCTTCACGAGCACCCGAAGTGGCGAAGCAAGCTCCCATAGCACCGGAAACTCCAGTCTTAACGTGCTCACCTGTTGCCTGCCGTAGGTCAGGTGGATCTGCTTTGCCGTCGTCCACCTCGGACGGGTCAGGTCGCGGGCCACGATGCGGTCGAACTCCGCCAGTGCCACGCGCGTGTGGCCGCGGGGAACCAGGTACTTCGCCTCGTCGGTGAACTCTGACGCGTAGGCCGCGGCCGGCGTCAACGCCGGCTCGGTATAAAGGTTCTCATTGTGCAGGCGATAGGCATCGGCCTTGAGGAAAGGACGGTGCTCGATCACATAGCGTTCGTTTTCAAGGGTTTCGCGCGACCGGAAAATCGCCGACCTGGCCTCACGAAGCTCCGGGGGCACGCGTAGGGCGTCGGCACGCGTGCCGAACCAATTGCCGCCTTGAACGCAGTACCGGTCGATGCCGGCGGCATACCAGGTGCCCCGCGGCGGATTCGTCTTCACGTAGAAGCAGGTGTACGGCTCCATCTTCCCGGTCCCCGGATCGAACCAGGCGGCCAGGGCGCGGCCGCTGGGCACCGCCAGCTTGCCGTCGATGACGGCGAGATATCCCTGGGGCGGCAGGCTCAGGTCGTAGGCCCTGCCGTGATCGCTCATGCCCTGCTTCACGTAAGACAGGGCGTCGCTCCGCCACAGGAGCCGCCCTGACTCCGCGTCGACGGCCGCGACAAAGACGCCTTCCTCCGGCCAGATGCCCGCGCCGAAATAGATGGTGCCGCAATGCTCGACCGGCGCGCCCCGGCAAGGCCACCGCGAGCAGAACCGGCCGTTGACCAGCATCCGGCTGTCGGGAAGCGACTCCGGGGCTCCGCGGATTTTCCAAAGCAACGTGCCGTCGCCGGCCGCGACACAGTACAGGTATCCGTCGTCGGATACGAAATAGACTCTTCCCTCGCGGTAGACGGGGGCAAATCGCACCGGCCCCTCGGCAAAACGCCGCCAGCGGGGCTCGCCGGTTTCCAGGTCGCAAGCGAGCACCTGGTCCGACACACTGGACGGGACGAACACGAGTCCCTCGGCGGCGACGGGCGCGTGCGTCACGTCGGCGCACATCCGGTACTGGTGGTCGTAGGCGGGGTCGGGTTGCCCGAAATCCCGCTGCCAAAGCAATACCGGGTCCTCGGGCCCTGCTTCGTCAGTCGCCGCCGAACGGTTCGCGTCGAACCGCCACTGCGGCCAATCACCGGCGCAAAGCGGCGAGGAAGCGATCAGGAAGCATAAACTACCCAGTCCAAGAGTTCTCAAAGCCGCGGTTCCCGAAGAAATGGTGTTCCCCACACAATCTCCACCCACGCATTGTAGCCGGGGCGGCGAGCGGACAACAAGCATCGGTCACAGTGGTAACCGTTCATGCCACGGCCGGGGACTGGTCCATTCTTCGGCCAGTTCGGGTATTTCAGCCTGAAAAACGTTGGCCGAAAACATGGACCTGTTCCCCCTCTCCTCGCCCCGTGAACGGTTACGAGTGCACCTCACATCAGGAACCAGTCGCCCGTCGCAATCACCCAGATTCCCAGGACCAGGTTCGTCACGGCGTGCGCCGCGACACAATCCCAAAGGCTCTTCGTCCGGAGCATCAGCCAGGTAACCATCGAGAACCAGACGGCCGCCGCAAACAGTTCCGCCGGGTGCGCAAGCATCGGCACCAGCGTACCGGCGATCACGGCCGTGCGATTGACTTTGCCGATCGGCACTTCCCACCATTGGGCGTCCACCAGGAAACGCATCACGAACCCGCGAAGAAAGAACTCTTCGATCACGGGAACCACTGCCGCAAGCCCAAGCAGCCGCACGGCCAGAAAAACTCCCGCCCAAAACTCGTTGTCGATCCTTTCCATCGGGTTGAATGCGCTGCGTCGCCCGAGGTCGATGAGTTGGTCGACCCCGAGGGGCGCCAGCAGCCGCTGTTCGAGTTGAAGTTCGGCCAGCCCGATCCACGCTGCCGCGCCCACCAACCCGACGAGGACTCCCAGCAGTGTTACGCGCAAGGGAAACTGCCGATAACCGGGCCACACCAACACCATGGCGGCCACGGTCAGGAGGATCTTTGCCAGATAGACGATCGGATAGTGCTCGTACGCGATCGAGATCCCGATCGATGCCCCACCGGGCAGTTCGGGCGTAGGTTCCAGGCTGCCGACGACCATATACACGGCGAAGGGCAGCGTATAGACAAGCCAGCGATATTGCCGGAGCAACGCTCGCCGGCGCGGCTCTCGTGGCTGCGGATCCGTCATATTCATCTCCTTTGGAGTGCGTGTGACTTGTCACCGCTTTCTTTTTCTTTCCTTCCTCCCCCTCTCGTTTTTTGCTTGTCTTACCTTACTTTTTTATTTTGTAACCATTCACTCGGCGGCCGGGGCTGGGCTGATAAAAACGGGGACTGGCTCCGCAACATCTTGTGTGGTCGCTCTGGCTAAACCGCTATTAGTTGCGGTGCCTGTCCCGTTTTTATCAAGTTTTTATCAGCCCAGGCCGGGGCAGTCCATTGAGGGGCTGGAAACTACAGGAAGGTGCCGCGTTGTGGTCCGCCAAACCCTCCTTCCACCGGCACAGGTCCGGGTGGGGCTTCCGGAAGTGTCGCTGCCTAACTCATTAGACCCCCCACGCGATGAAATCAGCATTCCCACTCGTTGCGGGCTGCGCAAACTGCACTAGAACCATAATGCTCAATTCGGTACTCTGCAACCATCCGGGTGGGTGCGCTGCCCGTAGGCCGCCCGGCCCCGATCCGCGAGGACGCTGATTTCAAGGAGGAAATCGATGAAACTGCTGAACCTGGTGGGACTGGCCGCGCTCGTTGCCGGCGGCTACTGGTTCTATAACCACTTTCACATTCAGGGGATCGAAAACCTCAAAATCAAGCCCAAAGGCGTTCGGCTCGACAGTTCCACGGACGCCGGCCTGTCGGCCGATCCGGTTCCGGCCGACTCGACCGCGGGGCGGGCGACGATCCGCGTGGCCTCGGTCAATCTCCGGCCGCTGGACCAGGACAAGCTCGGCAAGGCCCACGTCGTCGGCCGATTGGCAGAAATGATCCGTGGGTTCGACGTGATCGCGATCCAAGGCATCGTCGCACGGAACCAAAGCCCGGTGGTCTATCTCGTCGAGCAGGTGAACACCGGCGGCAGATACTACGACTTCGCCACGTCCGCACACGTCGGCACCGAGCCGGTCCAGGAATACTCGGCCATCTTGTTCGACCGGGCAACCGTTCAGATCGATCGCACGACCATCTGCCTCATCGAAGACCCCGCGAAACGAATTCGCCATGAGCCGCTCGTCGCATCGTTCCGCGCCCGCGGGCCGGCGGAGAACGAGGCGTTCACGTTTTCGGTGGTCAGCGTCGACATCGACCCTGCCCAGGCAGCCCAGGAACTTGACCTGATGGACGACGCGTTTCGCGCGGTCCGCGACGACGGCCGCGGCGAAGACGACATCATTCTGCTGGGATACCTGCATGCCGACGAGCAGCACTTGGGCCAACTCGCCGAGATCCCAAACATCACCTGGGCCATCTCCGGACTGCCGACGTCCACGCGCGGAACGCGGCTGTCACAGAACATCCTGTTCGAGGCCCGTGCGACGGCCGAGTTCACCGGCCGTTCCGGAGTGATGGACCTCATGCGGGAGTTCAATCTCTCGCTCCGCGACGCGATCGAGGTCTCCGACCACCTTCCCGTCTGGTCCGAATTCAGCGTCTACGAAGGCGGCCAGCCAGGCCAAATCATGGCGGGTAACGCCGGCTACGGCGTTCGCTAACACAGACTCATACGCCGCGCGGATCGGCGCCCTCTGGCGACTGCCGCCGGTGTGGCTGGCGCTGTACGATGGGTCGGCCGACGTGAAAAAGAACTACGAGACGCGCTGCGGGCTATGCTACAGCCTCCAGACCGCACTACGGTCGGTCGGGTTGCCACGCGTACCGGACCAACCTGAACCACTTCCGGCTCGCGGCGCTCAGGCGACCTGCCGGCTTGCATCCGACGAGCGACCGGGCAGCGCGGCAACGGATTGCGGAGTCCCGGGTAACGCGTGGCTGGCAGGGCCGCCGTCAGGGTTACGCATGGGAATCCGGCTCGTGGGTGCCGAGTCGTAACGCCTGATTTCACCTCGCATGAGACGTACCGACCACTTCAGCATGGTCGGAATCGTGTACGTCAGGCCCCACATCCCAAACAACAGCACGCCGGCGTCCCCCAGGTAAGCGGCGATCTTCCGTCGCATGCGTTTGCGAAACCGATTCCATCCCGATTGACCGCGGGTCAGCCCGCCCGCCGGTCCCGGCTCGGAATCGGCTAAAGGAATCCTGCTCTTGGGACGTATCAACGCGGCCAGCAGTCGCAGCGGGTTGTAGAAGTAGAGGTATCCGGCCACGAGGTACAACTGCTTGAGCCAAGGTCTCGGATGGTGGGACGCAACAATCAAATTCCCGTCAACCAACCACGGCTGGATGGGCTCTCCATCCACGCTTTCGAAAACCAATTTCGAAGCACAGGACTCTTCGAAGTCCTTCGCGCCGGCGGCGGGGGTGAGCATGAGGACTTGCATCGACAGCGCACCCGCCTTGCGGAGTAACTTCAACTGATTGATCAACCCGTAGTTGCTGCGCCACGTATATAGCGGCTGCGAATCATGGTGCATCATCATGGGCATAGGAAAGATCCCGTTCTCCCGCAGGAGGCGAAATGCTTCCAGTGTCTTGTCGGCCTGCTGGCCTTTCTTTACCAGTGTACCCGTGATGTCCTCCACGCCCATCCACAGTGCCCACAGTCCTGCTTTCCGGACCAGTGAGAGATGGTCTTTCATTCGCAGCGTGTCGTGGATGGTCGCCTCAGTGCCCCATCGGACCTTGCAGTGTGGTCGAGAGCCGGCATCCACTCTTCGTGCCAGCGTGTCCGCGATCTCTATGGCCCGGTCCTTGTCATTGAAGAAGTTGTCGTCCGTACCGAAGAATAAGGAGATTCGGTAGTGGTTGTGTATCCGCTCGATCTCCTCGCTGATCCGCTCACCACTCTTGCTGCGGTACTGTCGCTGGTTGTAGGCCGGGATAGGGCAGTAGCGACATCCGAATTTGCATCCTGACGTCATGACAATCGACGCGATCCGAGTATGCTTGCGGACCTGCCCGGCGGATAGCGCTTGGGGCGCCAGGGTGCCGTTGGGGCTGGGAGGCTCAAGGAGTTGGTAACCGAGCACAGGATCCGGCAACTCGTCCAGATCGCCCAGGAGGCGCTGGATGCCCGTGTCGACCAGTTCCTCGGTTATGCCGTCCGTGTCGGATCGCGAATAGACCAGCCCCGGCACCTCGTCCAGAGCTCCACCGTCGCGAGCCCGAATGAATGCGGACCGCATCGGTTCCCCCGGCGCGCGAATCGAGCACAACACCTCGAGCAGATTCAGCAGAACGTACTCTTCGCCGGTAACAGCTACATCGGCGCCCCACGGGTCGTTTGACTCCGCGCCGAAAAAACGCCAAGGCTGGTAGATGGCTTCCGGCCCGCCCGCGATGATCAAGGGACGGCGCTCCGGCTCGATCCGGCAGGCGTCCCGGATGAGGGCCTGGTAGTGGGCCCCGTGCATGAACATGCCCGAGACCATGAAGAGGTCCGGAATCCTCCCGTCCAGTCGCATCTCGGACGGCCGAAAGTTCCGATTCCACTGCCCCAGGACGATTCGGGTCTTGGGGAACCCCGAGTCGACCATGGCCGAGCCGACCGCCCGGACCCCGGCCGGGGCCATTCTCATGTCCGCGTAGAGGAATGGGAGCCTTCGTGTGCGGTGATCGAACGCAAACGCGATCACGGTTGCTAAGTCGTGTCGGTGTGAAACGTTGCGCAGTCGTGCCCGCAAACGGGCCATCTCTCCTGGGCGGAGCAACTGGTCGCCTGGATCTCTGCAAGGGAGTTCCATCTCCGAAAACTCCAGTTGTGAAAAGGTGCAGCGTACAGCCCGGTGTGGGGGCCGTGATTGCCTGGCCGCCGCAGGGTGGGCTGATAAAAACGGGGACTGGCTCCGCAATATCTTGTGTGGTCGCTCTGGCTAAACCGCTATTAGTTGCGGTGCCTGTCCCCGTTTTTATCAGCCCAGCCGCAGGGCGTGTCCCGAAAACCCTATTTAGGATATATGGTGCCTTGCCGCAATATTGATCGGCCGACATCGCCTCGAGAAAGGAAAAACATCATGAGATTGCTTGCAGAAGCAATGGGACACTCCACCATAGGGTTACCGTTCAAGGGCGAGATCCAGAGCATCTTCGGGAGTCGACGGATTACGGCGCTGCAACTCGAGTTCTCCTTGGCTGAACGAAGCTCTGGAACCACCGAACGGATGAAATCGGAGCACGGGGATCAAGACTCATGATCCGCTCGATGGCAATCCTGATCGCAACCATAGCAGCTTCCGTGCTCATGGCGGGCGTCCTTTTTTTCCGCTGCCTCGGCGTGTTCATTCCGGCCTTCCAAACCGGCAACATGGGTGTGGGAGTCGTCGGCATAGCCAGTCCCCTTTTACATCACCCTAGGGTCAGACTGGGCTGATAAAAACGGGGACTGGCTCCGCAACATCTTGTGTGGTCGCTCTGGCTAAACCGCTATTAGTTGCGGTGCCTGTCCCCGTTTTTTATCAAGTTTTTATCAGCCTAGGGTCAGACTCCCGCCGGCTGCCATGCTAACACCAGGCGAACAATTTCACTGTCGGATTTACTGCACCCGATCGAGACCTGTTGGAGTTCCCTTTCCGGGTGACGCACCTGCCGGTCAATCTCGTCCACTTCCGCGCGGAATTCGGTTTCCAGATCGCTCATTCGGCGACGAATGGTTTCGACGTTATCCTCGGCACGCTCGATGTCCTCCCGTTCGCGGGCCGCTCTCCCTGCCCCTCGCGCGGTGGAGGCCGCTCGAGCAACATTGGTGCGGCTGAGGAGCTTGCGTCCGAGAAAGGCTCCAAGAAGCGAACTGCCCACGGAGATTGCCGTGTCGAGCGATCGCTGCGTGAACTGCGATTTCTCCCGCTCGACCCTTTCCTCTGCGCGCTGCAATCGCTCGCGCAGGGCGGAAGTTTTCGAGGCGTATCGCTCGCGTAAACGTTCGACCTCCACATCGCGTTGTTCTCGCGATGCCTGGCCGATGCGGATCCGGAACTCGGCCTCGCTTTCGCCGGGCTCCGAAGTGAGTTTCAAAGCAGAACACGCCCACAAGGTTAGCTTCTCGGTTCGGTAGAGGTGGTCGCGAAGCGATTTCTGCCAATCGCGGTAGCTCTTCGCGCGGGTCATTTCGATGGGGAGCGGGGCGAACGCGGCCGCTGCCGCGGGCTCGTCTTGCCGTGCCGGCTCTGCAGCCAGGTGTTTTGCGTCCCGCCAGACGGAGTCGGCCATGTCGGCGGCAGCGTCGGCCTGGACGACGACGGTTCGCCAAAGATCGATATCTTGCCGACGATTCGCAAAATGAACTCGGCAGACGCCCAAGAGCGTCGGACGATAGACGACCGGACCAGTTCCGCCAGCGGAGGGCGACGCCAGAAAACACTCGCCGGCTTCGGGCGGCACGATCGGGCGGTCGCTCGAATGCGTAGCCGGCAATGGAGAAAGGGCAGCGGCCTCGACCGAATCCGGGGCTTCGGCGGGAGGCGGAGCGGACGGCCTGGCTTCGGTTCGCGACCGCGTCAGCCGCTGGATCTGCGGAGCGGTCAGCGGGCCGCGAAGATACGACAGCGCCCAGCGGGTCTGAAAGACGACTGGTTCGTCTTCGTGGACGTTGTTCATCAGAAAAACACGGTTTCCCAGCCCGGCGAGGATCGATTCCATCTTCGCCCGATCGAAGCGGCCCGCCGCCCCGGCAGCGGCTCCTTCCAGCCCCTCGAGCACCCTGGCCTTGTCGCGTTCGGTCTGCAGGCGGCCGAGAAACCAGGTGCCGGCATTGGAGAGGCCCTTGTAGTCCAGGTCGACCGGGTTCTGCGTGGCCAAAACGACGCCCAGCCCGAAAGCTCGCGCCTGCTTCAGGAGCGTCAGCATGGGCATCTTGGAAGGCGGATTGGCCGTGGGCGGGAAATAGCCGAAAACTTCGTCCATGTAAAGCAGTGCGCGAAGGCTGGACGTGCCCGGCTGCATGCGGATCCAGCTCAGCACTTCGTTGAGCAGGATGGTTACGAAGAACATCCGCTCGGAATCGGAAAGATGTGCAATCGAAAGGATCGACAGCCGCGGCCGGCCCTCCGCCGTGTAGAGCAAGCGGCCGACGTCCAGAGGCTCGCCTTCGAGCCAGCCGGCAAATGTCGGGGAGGCGGCGAGACTGTTCAGACGCAAGGCCAAGTCCGTGCGATCCTTGCTCGGATAGAATGCCTCCAGATCGAGAAAACCGACTTTTTCGAAAGGCGGCTGTTGAATCTGACGCAAGAGCTCCGAAAGGTCGAGATCGCGGCCTTGCTCCCACGACTGCTGCATGATACTGGCCAGGAGGATGTGTTCCCGGCTGCGGACCGGGTCGGCTTGGATGCCGACGAGCGAAAGCAGGCCCGAGGCGGCGGCGGTGATCCGCGAGCGGATCGCATCGGCGTCTTCGCGAACGGCAGCCGGGGGCGCCGCGAAGGAACGTAAGACGGCCAAGGGCAGGCCGGCGCTGCTGCCCGGAGTGTAAAGGGCCAGGTCGACGGTCTCGCGGAGCCGGCGGATCCGCGAACCGTCCTGGCCCCATTCAGCCAACCCCTCTCGCCAGCGACGGGCCGTTTCGTCGGCAAGTTCCTCCGGCTGCACCCCGCGGCGAGCGGCTTCGCTCGGGTCGATCCAAGGGCGAAAATCCTCGGGGAGGAGTTCGGGGAACGTGAGAAGGAGGTTTCCGAGATCGCCCTTGGGATCGATCGCGATGGCGGGAATGCCGTCGATGGCGGCTTCCTCCAACAGGGCGAGGCACAGGCCCGTCTTTCCGCTACCGGTCATGCCGACGCACACGGCGTGAGTCGTCAGGTCCCTCGCGTCGTAGAGAAGGAGGTCCGGTTTGGGGGAATCGGACTGCAAGTCATACTCGCGACCCAAGTAGAAGCTGCCCAGCTTCTCGAATTCAGCGACTGGCTGCGGTTCGGAATTCATCTGGCTCCTCCGTTGGCGACTACTATTATCGAGATCTGCCCGGCCAAGGATCGTTCCGCGGCAAGCCTCTTGGTGCAATTCTATCGGTCAGCCGATCCGCTAGCGAGCCACCGTGAGAAGGTAGCGGCGATTGTCGCCCCTTGGCGAATCGCCATGGCCGCTCGGCAAGCGGGACCGACCCGGCCAAAAAGTCCAAGCCGTTTTGGGAGTTGCTTACGCCGGCGGAGCGAGAACGGCGGCTGCATCTGCTCCTCAACTCAAACGGTAAACGCCACCACCAACCCCGCGTCGGTGGGGTGATGGTCGGCAACTACAAACGCCAAGAACGGCCTACAGGATCGCGGTTTGTAGTTCCCAAACATCGCCCCACTGAGATAAACCGCGGCGGTGGCGTTTACAGTTTGAGGCGTCAAGAAGGTGGTTTAGGACGACAACTTTTACTAGAATCGCCCTGTCGAGGCTGTCTTTCGTACCCAACGGCACGAAACGTCGTTTTCCGAGGCGACTGGCCTGACAACGACGGGGGACGTGGCGAGAGGGTAACCGTTCACACCCGCGGCCGGGGACTGGTCCATTTTTCGGCCAATTCGAGTATTCTGGCGTCAAAAGCGTTGGCCGAAAACATGGACCTGTCCCCCTCTCTTCCGCCCCGTGAACGGTTACGCGCGAGGTGCCAGGATGGCGGTAAATCACATCTTGACCGATCTTGGCTTCAGCCAGGACATTGCGATCCGCTGTGCTGGTCCATCGATCTTTCGTGGTGAACGGACGGCCAGAAAATGTACTTCTGCGGACGGAATAGGCGTAGACTGTTGATTGGGCAATGGAGCGGTCACAGAGGGTGTTGATGACGAGGGATGATGCGGTCGAGGCTGGGAATTCGCGCTTCGCGCGTACGCCGAGCGCCGGCGTCATGAAGAGTCCGTGGCCAAATTGCCGGTCAGGCGGCGCGCTTGAGCGCGACGATCGGCAGGTGCCTGCGGCCGTGAAGATACTCGACGTGGATGTCGAATCGCGCGCCCGGTTGGCCTTTCACCAGCACTTGCGGTCGGGCGCAGGGCGAAGGGCGTGGCCAGAGCGGACGAGGCTCGAAGCGAGGCTGGCGATTGGCGGGACGGCGCGAGTGGTAGACCTCGTGAGGCGTTGGTCCGTGCAACTTCATGTGCGGGCGATGCTCGTTGTACCACTCGAAGTAGTAGGCCAACTCGCGGCGCAGGTGCCTTCGGCTGTACGGAACGAGGAGTCGACGGGTGCATTCGGTCTTCAGACTCAAGATGAATCGTTCCACGACGGCGATGCTGCCGTGCTGGCCGATCGCGCCGAAGCGGGGCCGAATGCCATGGCGATGGCTGCACCACTGCTTGAAAGCGTCGCACCAGAATTGCGGTCCCTTGTCGCAGATCAGGTATTTCGGGGCGGTGTGCGCACTTGCCATCAGCCGGCCCAAGAAGGTTCGCACCGATACCGAATCCGGCTGGCGTGCGAACACGCTGAAGCCGACCGCGCGCCGCGAGAAATGGTCGACGACCACGGCCAACCACCAGCAGAACGGCCAGCACTGGGGCAGCGAGAACGGGAAATACGAAGCCCAGAATCCCAGCCCGGTGGGTACCACCGTCAGATCCACGTGCCAGACGTGATCGGGATACCCGGCCCTTACCACGCGCGGTGCGCTGCCCGAGTCCAGTCCGGGCGCGTCGGCCGACACTGGCGGCAAGCCTTCCGCGCCGGCGTTGGGCGTGTCGCTCGGCTGCGGCTGCGGTTGCTCCTTGAGGATTCTGCCCACGGTCGTCTGGCCGAGGTGGAGTCCCGCGCGTGCGAGGATCTGGGCGATCTTGACCTTGCCGAGCGACGGGCACAATGCCTTGAGCCGTTGGACGTTGTAGCGGACGAAATCGGGGAAGCGGTTGACGGGCGGTTGTGGGAGTTGGACGAGCGCGTCGGGGCCGTCTTCGTCGATCCGTTGCGTCCAGGAACTCACCGTGGCCGCGGTCACCAGGAACTCGCCAGCGGTCTGCTCGAGCGACCATCCCTGCGCGGCGCGGATTTCGAGGATGGCCATCCGCTCGGAGGGCGTGTCGTGAGGCCGTTTTTGCGGCGGCATGCGCGCCATGCGGGCGTGGTGGATCCGCAGCTTCTCGCGGAGCAAGGCGACGGTCTGCTGCAAGCGGTCCCTTTCGGCGGTCAAACGGACACGGGCGTTGGGGCTGTCTGCCGCCCAGCCACGCGCATACGCGCAGGCAAGCTGCGCAAGGGAAATCACGTGGAGCACGGCAGATCGAGCATGGTCGTTCCAATGCTTGGGCAAAGGGATCGCGGGCAGGTTGTCGGCGGGCATTTCAGGCTCCAGGTAGTTCGGCAGGTTGTCGCGCCCAGCATAGCAGATCGATGAAGGGGCGGTCTTTATATCCTCACGGCGACGGACGGGACGCGCTACGAATTCTACGACACGGCCGCGGATGGGCACCCGCAGTACGGGTTCTCGCAGGCGGTGGCGCCCGGCGGGGACAGGGTGGCCGTGAGCGAGTGGACGACGGCGGGCACCGACGGCGTGGCGGGAAAGATCCAGACCGTGCAGTATAAGACGGGAGGGTTGGCGGCGGCGTACCAGGAGCGGCGAGTTCACGGACGAGGTGCTCGTCGACCAGCAGGCCCGCGTGGCGACGGTGACGCTGGTGGAGGGCGAGGGGGTCGGCGCGGTGAACGTTCGCAAGATGACGTACGGGTGGCGCAGATCGTCTGGCTCGACAGCTTCGAGAAGATCGAACGTTGGAATCCGCCGGCGACCGCTGGAGTTGACGTCGGACCATGAGCTGCTCAGCGCGTCGAATCTTCGACTCATTGACTCTCTCGGGCGGCAGCGGTAGCATAGGGGGAACTACGGAGGGCACTGTCCGTGACCGCTGGTTGCTCTGGAAGGTGAAAGATTGGCTGGAGGCGGGCTGCCGCCGCGTGTGGGTGGCCGATCCGCGTACCGAAACCGTGACCGTTTACCGCAGCCTCTCCGAAATCACGATTCTCTCGGGATCCGATACGCTCGCCGAACCGGAACTCCTCCCCGGCTTCCAAACTTCCGTCGCCGGGTTCTTTCGACGATAGGGACTCGTGCTCGCTTCTTGAAGGACTAGCGAGCGGTGGGTCGGGGAGGCAGAGCTTGGCCGTAATAACTCCAATGCCCGCTACCAGTTCCTGAAGTTCATCACTTCATCACGACCTCCTGGCCGGTCCAGTTGGACGAGGGCGCAAAGCAGAAAACCGACCCCATCCATCGATTCGTAGTACGGCTTTGCCGGATGGCCGCGGAAGAGCCCCTGATAGTACAGTCGGGCGGCCGCCTCGTCGGCGACCTCACGGGCGAAGCGTCCGTAGGCGGCATCGCCCGTCTCGTCAGGTTTGAACCGATGGTGAATCACTCGAGCGTGTCGACGCCGGGCTGCCGCAGTTCGTGGCTCGCCTGTTCCCAGACGACAAGTCCCTGGTATCCCGCGGGGACCAATACGCGGCCGTTGTGAACCACGACCGGACCGGGGTGCTCGTCAAGTTGGAGTTCGGCCACTAGTCGGGGTTTTCGATTTCTGAGATGTCGACGGCCTGGACCGTGCCCCGCACCCGGTTGGAGAGATACAGGGTGGTGCCGTCGATTGTGGGCTTTCCGGTCAACGGGCGTTTCGGGACGCTGAAAAAGGTGGCGTCGTCGGGCGAACGGTCTTTCCGCGAAATCACGGCGTATTTCCCCCGATAGATCAAAATTGCCTTGCTGCCGAAGGCCGCCATCCCGTCCGCGGAACTCGCTCGCATGGCAAGGTGATCGCCGGAAAAAACCGGTTTCGGACCGCCGCACAGATTGTACCAGCGGTAGCCGCTTGCATGCCACAGGCAAGCGGCGTAGCACGTGTCCAGCAGTCCCGGGACCAGGGGATTGGTGTAGAAAAGGCCCGGATGGCGATCGGTCAGCATGACGGTGGGCTCGCGCGGATCGCTCACATCGAGGATCTGCAACTCATTCTGGCCGACGTGCAGCAGCGCGTAGCGGCCCGGCCGAGGAACCATCACTTCGGCCACGCCGCCCTGCTTGGGGCGATAACGGCCGACGCGTTTCAACAGCGAGTGCCGGTCTCGCTTCCAAATAGAAAGCCCGCCGGTCGACTCGGCCACGTACACGTCGTCGCCCTGTACGGCTACGCTGCGGGCGAAGCCGTCGGTGGGAAAAACGCGCAGCCGCTGGATGTTCGGCTCGAGGGATACGGCGTGCAATCCTGCTGCGCCGGCGGCAAGGAGGGCTGTGTCTTCGCACATCGCCACTCCGTAAGCCTGGCCGCCGGGCTGGTAGACGCGACCGCGGGGATCGACGCGTGGCGGACGTCCGGCGGGGATATCGGGCGCGCCGGCCGTTTCCCTCTCCAGCGGCTTTGCCAGGCCTGTCGCGTCGACGACGTGCAGATCGGTCCACGCGCCGGCTACGTAGAGGGTATCCTTGGCCAGCGCGATGCCACCGACGGGGCCCGGCAGGGTTTCGCCCGTGGCCAGCCCATCGGTCTTGCCCGGAACCGGTGCGAGTTGCCGGTGACCGACGAAACGCGGCCTTTGCTTATCGGAGATATCGATGACGAATACGCCGTTGTAGGTGTCGCCCAGGAAGGCGTAGTCGCCGGCGATCAGGACGTCCCACATGTCCATGCCGATTCGGTAGAACCGGCGAGTCTTGACGCGAGATACGAACACCGGTTTCACCGGATCGCTGACGTCGAAGATCTCAAGACCGTGGCCGGCCCCATACTCGGGCGCGGTCTCGTCGCCGTACCGCCATCCTCGTGCATGATGCCCGGTGGCCACGAAGCAATAGTGGCCGCTCAGGAAGACGCCGTCGCCAAACCCGTCCAGCGGAGTCTTCGAGATCACGCTCGGCCGGTACGGATCGCGGACGTCGCAGACGACCAGTTCGCGACTGCCCCAAACGCCCGCGTAGAGAAATCCGCCACGGGCGGCGACCGACTGGGCCTCGCCGGTGCGGACCGTGCTCAAGTGGACCGGTCGCCGGGGATCTGTGATATCGACCAGTTCCACGCCTGCCGTCCGGCACGCGACGTACGCCACGTCGCCGGACAGCGCGATTCCGGTGGCCAGTTCGATCGTGTCGTAGTGGCACCGAAGGGCCGGCGCCTCGGGCTTGGTGACGTCGATGATGAACAGGCCGTCTTCGCGCGCCGTCACGTAGGCCACTTGTTCGCAGACTTCGATCTGCCGCGTGTTGCCCAGGCCGTTCATTTGCCCCAGGATCTTCGGTGCGGTCGGGTTGGAAATGTCAGCCGCGTGAAGAGTGCCCTGACCAATTACATACAGGGTATTGCCTTCGACGGCCGCGTCCATCGAACCGCCAAGTCCGAGGCCCCGCACGATCGGCAGTTCCGGGCCAAAATCGCGATCGGAGTTTTCGACCGCCCCTGCCGCCGCAGCAACGATCGGAACGATCCAAGTCGCAAGAATGAGACACTGGGGCGTCTTCATAGCACTCCTCCGGCGTTACTCGTCTTTTGAACTGTGGCGTGTTGTCGTAGGCTGCGTGGCCCTTGCCCGAAACACTTCCCCAGTTGAACCCCGCGTCGCCAGCAACCGCTCACGGGGCGGAAGAGGGGGACAGCTCCATGTTATCAACCAACGTCTTTGACGCCAACATACTGGAATTGGCCGAAAAATGAACCAGTCTCCGGACGCCGCCGAGCTCGAGCGAATTGTTGTCCAGCCCGGCCGCTACCGTGTAGATCCAGAAGCGGTCGCGGATGGTGGCAGGCGACGGTGGTTGGTCGGCGGGTTCGGCTGAGGCGGCGGCGAGCGAACCGGCGGCCGCCAGGGCGGTGGAACCGAGCAGGGCGCGGCGAGAAATCGGATGTGCGTCGGATCTGTGCGGCATCGGGTCACCTCGTTCAGGAGAAGAGGGTAGTTAAAAGATGGCCGTTAAAAAATGAAGAAGGGAAGAGGGCGTTCTAGCCGGCAATCGTGGCTTCCACCGGGCAAGCCCGGCGGCGACCTGCTCCATGAATTGGGAAATCTGATTTAGCGCCGCACTCCGGTCCGCAAGAACTCCTCGTACTTGCGACGGTACTGCTCCTTGTACGCGCTGACGGCCTGTTCATAACTCAAGGGCGGAGTGTTCTCCTTGATCCGTCCAAGCAGTCTGATCTTACGCACGTCGGACGGCAGCACGAGGTGCCCGTCCTCCGCCTTCACGGCCTTTCCGTCCGCCTCTGCGGAAGCCAAGTCAAAAAACCACGGCACCCGCACGAGGAGCCGTTTGGGCGGGTTGCGGTCGACTCCCTCGAGATCCAGCAGAAGCGAACCGTCCAAGGCTTTCAGCGTAAAGCTCAGGGGCCCGAAATTCGTCGGCGCATCGATCGCCTGAAGGGTCTTCCCGGGGCGGAGCCACTCGGGCGAAACGGCCGACAGCAGATACAGATCCTCTCCCGACTCGCGGATGAGCATATTGCGGAGTAACTCGATCGTTTTGGCCGATGCAGCACCGTCGGGCAGCAGGTTGGTCGTGCCGTAGCCGAGGTCTCGCGAGCCCCAAGGCACCGTGCCGAACTCCTGCGGCGCGTGGGTCGACGAGGTGTGCACCAGCAGGGCGTACAGATCGCGGACGGCCGCCTGTTGATCCTCCGGCTTGCCCCGCACCAGTGCGTTTTGACCGAGATCGGGCGACTGCCAGTAATGGATCGATGGCATCTCGGAGAAGATATACCCGTCCTGCTCGACGACGGCCATGCCGGTGAGGGCTACGCCGGGCCAATCGTCGCCGCGCTTACCGATCGCCAGCGGGAACAGGAAAGGCAGCAAGCCTTCCACGAGCTGACCGCGGGCATGCGCGAGGGTCGCCGTGACGCGGGGGTCGAACGGTTCGAAGAGCGGCTCCGGATAGAGCATCAGGAGGTTGTCCCAGTGGTTTCCGAAAGCTTTTCCTTCCAGGGCCGAAGTGATGACGCCTCCGGTCGTCGCCGTTTTGGCGTCGACTGCTTTCTTGAACGCGGCCAGATAGCGGTCCAACTCGTTGCGGAACGCGCGGGCGTCGTCGCTTCGGCCCATGGCCTGGGCCATGCGGACCGCGCCGTGCAATCCGATCAGGGCCCAGACGTTCTGCCCGGTCTGCCGCACACCGGAAAGCATGGCGTCGTCGACGATCCCCACCGGCGGCATCAGCCCGAGCGGGTCGGCGGCGGTCGTCCGCTGGATGAAGCCGACCGCGGCCACCACGCCGGGATACACCTGCTCGAGGAACTCGCGATCGTGGGTCAGTTGCCAATGGCGGCCCCATCCCCAGAGCACATAGCCGGTCATCTCCCACCAGAGCTGCTCCTTGCGGCCCGGCAAACCGCAGTTGCCGTCGGGGAACTGCATCTTGCGGGCGTAGAGGAGGCAGTTGCGGGCGACGTCGTGCTGGGCGACCATGTCCAGCGCGATGTCCATGCTCGCCGCGTTGCCCACGTAGTAGCGGTGATACTGGAACTTGTTGACGCACATCACGTAGTCGTCGCCGATCTTGTCGACCGCAAGCATCTGGGAGACCGTGTTCGCCAGCAAGTAATCGTTGACCTTCGGCTCCGGGAATCGGAGCGGATTGCGCTTGCCGACCCGTTCGCTCCACATCGAGCACGTCTTCTGAAGCTCCTTTTCGCAGTCGGCTTTTCGGAACAGGTCGGCCTCTTCGCCGTCTTGAGGCAAGGGAACGATCGGCATCTTGAAGACGAGCCGCTGCCGCTCGCCCGGGGCCAGGACCACGCGGTACATCACCAGCCCCATCGGCAACTGCGGGTGGTGGGCCTGGCGGGAGCTACCGTAAGGAACGATCTCGCCGGACAAGTATCGCAGGGCCGGCACTCCGAACTGCCGCAACGCCAAGGAGGCGAGGTGCGGCTGAGGATCGGTGGGGAAACAGTAGAGGATCCGTCCGTCGCGGACCACGGCGCCGTGGGTGAATCCGTACGTCCAGTTGGCGTTATAGCCGGTCTGGCCTTTGGTCAGAGCCTCGGGCAGCAGATCGGCCCGCTGGCTGAATCGATAGTCGCCCAGGCCGGACATTCGCGTGCTGGGGGGCAAATGGCGGAAGGCCGTGGAGAGGAATGCGGCCCGCTGCTCACCGGCTTCGTTGACCAGCTCCACGCTGGCAAAATTGACGGGGACTCCCGCCAGCGACCCGCCGAGATCGGAAGCGAAGAGCGTGAAGCGATACCGCACGCCGTGCTTCGCCATCTGGTATTCGACCACCGGCATGTAGCCCTCGCGAAGCGTGCGGACGCGAATGTCGATCGGCTCAGGAGGGTTTCCGGTGAAGAACATCAGTTCTCCGAACCCGGTGTAAAGGTAGCCCTCCGGCGTGACTTCGCTGGCCACCGGCGAATCCAGCGGTGCGATTACGTCGGTGGGGCGCCAGAAGTACGAAAAAGGCTCGCCCGGCGGGTCGATCGCCGGGTCGGGCATTCCGCCGGTCACGTCCTGCGCCGAAGCGGCCGTGGAAACAATAAGGGCGACGACTACCCCCCAGAGCAAACGCCCGATCAGAGCAAGCGATTTTGGATGAGGCGTCTTCATGGAACACTCCCCCGAGAAAACTCGTTCCGGCCTTGCCCACGCCTGGCGCCAGTATAACGGCGGCGGTTTACGATATACAGGCATGGTTCAGGAGCCGGTTGCAGCCGGTAGGTCCCGCGTGCCGAGCTCGTCGTCCTACACAAGTCGCGGCTAGCTGGGGAACCTTTGGCTCCTGCCGCACGAGGCGGCAGGGGGCCGGAAGTGCGTTGGAGGACGCGTGCTAGCTGGGGAACCTTTGGCTCCTGCCGCACGAGGCGGCAGGGGGCCGGAAGTGCGTTGGCCTGTCCAAACCGTTAATGAAAGGCAAATCGTGCATCCTTACAACGACCAAGTGGGCATTTGGCAGCAAGAACTCCGCGATTGGCTTTCAGCAACTCTTCAGCGGTCCGAATGCTTCCACCGGTCCACGGCCCACCGAACGAGACTGACGGCAATCACCAGTCCCAAAGGCGTGGCGATCGAAAGGAGCACGAAGAAGGGGGCGGGCATCATCGGCCTGCCGGCACTCTGACCCAGCATACCGCCCAAGGCCGCTGCGAGCAGGCTCACCGGGATCGCAGCAATCAGGAGCGTCGCTACGCCGAACTGAAACCGCCGGCGCTTCGGAGGCGGCGAGGCTGGAGCTGAACCGTTGTCGCACATGGTCAGGAAAGCCGTTGAACGCGTTGGACAATCTGCTCCTGCGTCCAATCCTGGTCTGTGGTGAGGATCACATAGGACGCCCGATCGTTGCAGCAATCGAGGATGACTTGCGTGGGATTTGGGGTGGAGTAGCCCTCGGGGCAAGGCTCGTGGCCGTTGATCAGGACCTGTGCGCCCACCTGCTCTGCAAAAGCCTTCGCGTTTTCCGCGCGGTAGTCGCGTCCCCAAACAAGCTCGAAGATTCCCGATCGCCCAAAATACTCCGAACGATCCACCTCGCGAAGAAGAACACTTGTGTCGAACCGGTTGCTGTCGGCGTTTTCCGGGACGCTGTGGGAGATGAACACCCCGCCGGGAAGCCGAACGGCCACAGGGCAACTGCCAATGAACTCACACGACGCCTGCCTTATCTTCTCCGTCGCCGGCCCGTACATGTGCTGCAGACCCAGGCGGAACTTGATGTTGAGCATCTGCTTGTTCTTCTGGATCGGGTAGTCGGTCATCTCGGCCAACTCGTGGTTGCCGAGGATGAAGTGAACACGCCCAGGGAACTGCACCACGAGCCTGGCCACGTCCTCGAGGATCAAGTGCGACATGCAGCCGCCGTTGGGATAGGTCGGCCCGCCGTGGCACACCTCCTGGAGAATTAGGTGTCGTCGAGGATTCTGATCGAGTTGGGCGATTTTGCGGATTGCGTTGAAATTCCGGCGATTGCCATGGATATCACCGGTCACCATCACCTCGCCCGCCAACTCCGGGTGCAGAACGACAACGCTCCCCTCCCTCCCCGGAGCGGAAAGGTTCGTCTGAACCGCTTTTCGGAATGTGGCGATGATCTGCTCGATGTATTCGATGGAAGCTACCATGATCCACTCGCGGTGACGACCACAACGATACGATTTGCGGCATCCACGTCGTCTGCCCCCCATTTGCCGGGCCACCGGTGTCTACGGTATCACTTCCGGCGCCAGGCGTCCAGCGTGGACGGATGACAGTGGCGCCGGACGAAGTAGTTCTGCCGATTTTCTGGACTCTGCCGGAAAGTGGGCCGATGAGAATCTACAAGGAAGTGTCGGAACGCACATGTTGCGGACCGTGGAGGACCGCCTGTGCATGACGCCCCGCCGAGACGCTGCTCGGATTCCCGCCCAAGAGCCTCGGTCGCGGCAGACCCAAGACCACGGCATGTAAGGATGCAGCAGATATGAAACACGCATTGTCGGTCATTTTCGCGGCCGTCGTGGTCGCCGGCCTCAGCGGCTGTACCAGTAACCACGGAATGGTCAACGGAGCCTGCGCGGGTGGTCCGGCAGGTGGTCCGGCAGGCTGCCCGGGATTCTTCAATACGTGCGGTCCCGGTGCCTGCGGTCCTGGGCAGTGCGGACTGAACACCGTAGGGATGGGCCTCGCGACGCCGACTGCCCCACAGCCTTTCGGGGCAGTTACCTACCCGTATTACACCGTCCGAGGACCGCGAGATTTCTTGAATCCGGTGCCACGGCCGGTTGGCCCGTAACGCCGGCAACCGCTTCCACAGCGCTGTACCGGCCGGATCCGTCAAGGAAGACGGTTTCGGCCGGCTTGCGTTTCTTGGCGGAGCACGAACGGTCGAAGCAGAGATCGTTCAGTTGGCCAGCGGCATCGCGGGCCGGGAGACGGACGGCAAAGTGGACGGTCGGCGTTGTTGCCACTGCTGGTAGCGCTCCCGCCAGTTCGTCGGCTTCAAACGCCGGGCCAGTTCCGACCGGCCGGTCAGGCAGAAGATTGCCTGCAGGTCCAGCACCTCCCGCCATGAGATTTCCCGTCGCGGGACTGTGCCGGCGAGCGTGTCCAGATAGCTCAGGATCGAAGCGATCTCTCGATCAGGATCCGGATCGGCCTGCCACGCCCAATAGCGTGCCCAGCGATCCAGCATTTCGTCGCGCCAGCCGAACTCCAGCGAGAACCGCTCTCGCAGGGCTTCAGAGCTCTCGGCATCGCCGACATAGCGGGCCAGGAAAAGATCGAACTGCTCGTTGCCAGTGCCCCATTTCGCGACCAATTCGCCGAGGCGGGCTTCGCGATTCGGTCCGGACTCGAACCAGCGGAAACCGGCTTTCGCCTCCTCGTAGCCGCCGGCAGTGCCTACCCGGTAGCACATCCACTGCCGCCTAAGCGGGTGGCGATTGGCATAAAACCATGCCCCCGCACCCATGCCCGCCACGACAAGCCCCGTGATGAGAAGCCTGACCCAAAGACGCATTCCCGAGCCCGATACGCGATAGTGGGGTGTCAACAATCCCGTGTCGGCGGCCAGGGGCCACCGGTCGGTGTCATCAGCATACTCGAAACGCACGGCCAAATCGATCGACCCGGGCGATAACTCTTTGGGGCGTGGACGGCACAAGGCTCCCCTGGCGACAACGCGTCGCGTCGGAGTGTCGAAGTTGTCCAGGGAGAGTTGCGCTGAAAAACCACTGTTGACCCGAGAGTCCGGGCATTGGAGCGTTCGCAGGCCGGCCTCCTGGTCGTTCGTCAAGAAGTCGTCTCGCCGAAGGTATTAACCGCCATGCATTTGCCGCGCCGAGGTGCCCGCGTCGGAGTCGGACGGGTGCCGGCGCAGCCGCCTAAACAAAGGCTCTGGTACGCACTTTGCTTCTTGACTTGCTAGGAGTTGTCGAGTCGTGGCACGTTGTCGCGACAAGAACGGGAGAAGAGAGCGGTGCACTACGGGCATTTCCCGATGCACCCCGAGAAGAAGGAGAGGTGCTATGCAACTGTCGTATCGCTTGATGACGTTTGCCTGCGCGATGGCGATGGCAACGGGAACCGCTTGGGCCCAGCAGCGCGTCGAAACGCCTACCGCCCCCGGCCAGAGTGATGTCCGGGTCCAGCAGCAGGGCCACAAGGACAAACACGTGAACCTGCACCAAGCGGGTCTGTTCAAGGCCAGCGATCTGATCGGCCTGGACGTTCGGGGCGCTGGCGGCGAGGAGTTGGGAGAGATCGAAGACTTCACGATCGACGCCAAGACAGGGAAGATCCGGTATGCGGCGGTTTCGATGGGTGGGTTCCTAGGGATCGGCGACAAGCTCGTCGCGGTGCCGTGGGACTCGTTCCAGCTTCAGATGAGCGGTCAGGGCGATGACGCAGAACTGGTCGCCTCGCTGAACATCGACAAGAACCGGATGCAGACGGCCCAGGGCTTCGACCAGAATAACTGGCCTGCCTCGGCCGATCGCATGTGGCAGACGGGCACGGAACGCGAGACCGAGACCGACGTCGATGTCGATGTTGAGCGCACGCCCGAGCGGCCCATCGAGAATCGCTGATTTCCCCCCGCCGAGGCCCTCCCTAAGGGCGGCAAGTTGAATGGTCCGACGGCGTGTCGCGGAGCCAAGTCTCTGCGGCACGCCGTGTTATTTTGCGCGGGGCACCAAGAGCCTATTCCAAAACCTCGCGAGGAGAAGGGGACAGGCACATTTTGCTCCGAAGACTCCGCAAAATGAGCCAGTCCCCGGCGGTTTGGGGATAGGCTCTAAGATGGACAGCGCTAGTTTCCTTTCGCAATGTGCCTCCCGTTCTGGTGGGTGCTAGGCGGCAGCCAACCGAGACGCTCTAATGGAGACCCCCGAGGACGGACTGCCACATCAAACGCCTTCCAGCGGTGCTATTTCCACATGAGCGTGCAAGGCAACTTGCCCCAGCGGCGAGCACTCACGATCGGGCACTCCAACCACGACGAGGCCGCATTCGTTGGTCTGCTGCGGCAGCATCATGTCGAGGTCGTGGCGGATGTCCGCTCTCAGCCCTACACGAAATACGCTACCCACTTCAACGCGGACCAGATCAAACCGTGCCTGACCGAAGCGGGCATCCAGTACGTCTTTCTCGGCAGAGAACTCGGCGGCCGACCGGCCGATCCTGAATTCTATGATGCGGAAGGCCACGTGCGGTACGACCGCGTCGCGGCATCCGCGGCATTTCTCGAAGGAATCGAGCGGCTGGAAAAAGGGATCGGGAAGTTTCGCGTGGCGCTAGTGTGCAGCGAGGAGGACCCGGCGGAATGTCACCGGAATCTTCTCGTGGGGCGGGTGCTACGTGAGCGCGGTATCCAGGTATCGCACATCCGCGGTGACGGGCGGCTTCAAACGCAGGCCGACCTGGACCGCGAGTCCGGCGCCGGCGATGACCGGCAGAAGCTTCTATTCGCAGAACTCGAGGAGCAGCCATGGAGATCTATACGATCGGTTTTACCCAAACCTGCGCCGCCGAGTTCTTCGGAAAGCTGAAAGAGGCGGGCATCCGCCTGCTGATCGACGTGCGGCTCAATAACGTCTCGCAACTGGCCGGATTTGCCAAGCGCCACGACCTGGAGTACTTTCTGGCGGAAATCTGCAGCGCCGAGTATGTGCACGAACCGCTGCTGGCGCCCTCGCAGGAGCTCCTCGACGCCTTTAAGAAGAAGAAAGGAAGCTGGGAAGAATACGAGCGAAGCTTTCTGGGACTCATGGCCGACCGCCGCATCGAGTCGGTGATCTCCCGCGACCTGTTCAATATGCCGGCCGTTCTGTTGTGCAGCGAGCGGACCGCCGAGCGCTGCCACCGCCGGCTCGTCCTGGACTATCTGAGCAACCATTGGGGCGATGTGCGGGCTGTGCACCTGTAGGGCAGGCAGCCGGTAATCGTCGGTCACTACCCCGGCTGGCAGGAGACGGATGTCTTGCTATCGTGTGCTGACACGAAAGAAGCAGCGGGCGGGCTCCGTCGTGCCGTCCGCTGCGGCATGACGGAGCCTGCCCGCTATGGCAATGCCTGCCAGAAATTCGTTCACCGATTCCTACCGACCGCTTTCCGCCCGGACGAATAGATCGCCGAGCCGCAACTCGAAACCCGGAAGGATGTCACCGCCGGACAGAAAACCGTCCTCGTCAATCGTGGTCTGTTGTTCGGGGGCTGTGAAAATCCGCGCGATCCGACTCCGCGGTTCGATGTACCACACCAACCGGGTGCCCGAGCGAAAATACTCCTGGAGCTTTCGCTCCATTTCCTGGTCCGTGTTACCCTCGGAGATGACTTCGACGGCGAGATCAGGAGCGATCGGGGGAATCGGCTGAGACGGGAGCTTTCGGTCCGGAAACCGCTCCCACAGGACGAATGACAGATCGGGAATCCGGACCATCCCTGGAAACAGCCGCAGCATTCCGTCCGCACCGGCGACGCTCCCCAATGGCTGGGTCTCCAGGTATTTTTCCAGGAAATAGCCCAGTACGATCGCCAACCGCGATTCCCAGTATCCCATCACCTTCTCCACGAGCGTGCCGTCAACCAGTTCGCAAAGCCGGCCCGTGCGGGCGTGAATGGCGACGACATCTTCTTCAGTGGCCGTGCCCGGCGGGGGAACCATACGGATGCGTGTCAGCGAAATGCCGCCGAGGTGCTCCTGCATATCGGCTGCCGTCCACTGTTCGGGAAATGAGGAACCCACGACGGTAGCCATCGAGGACTCTCTCCTACTGGAGGGTGATTTTGGAAACGTCGATACTCCCATCTTACTCCGCCGCGCCCCCTGCCGCCAAGGGGATGAACCGGCAGCCATCGCAGACTGGCACTGGCAGGTAGCGGGCCGGTCCGCTTAAATAGGGGAACTGCGGGGCGGAGCCAACGGCGACATTGCGGACGAGTTCTCTCACCGCGTCATGGCGGTGTGAGACGGATCGCCCGAGCGCTGCCGCCATCGGCTCGTCGTGGAGTATCTGAGCAACCCTTGGGGCGACGTGCGAGCCATGTACCTATGAAGATCGTCGTCAGCCATTTGACGCGGATGCAGAAGGGCTTCATATGCGTGGCCGGTGTCGATCTGGCGACCCGGCAGCACGTCCGCCCGATGCTTCGCTCACAGATGCACAAGGCAATGTTGTCGCGGCACGGCGGACCGTTCGATATCGGCCGCATCGTCGACCTTGGCTGGACCCGGTATTCCGGCACACGTCCGGAAACCGAGGACTACCTGTTCCACGCCAGCGAAGTTCGCGTGCTGGGTGACATGGCGGGCGGCGAATTCTGGGACCTGCTCGCCAGCATTGCCAGGCCGAAGCTTGGCGAGATCTTCGGCAAAGACCTTGTGGCGCGCGGAACGCACTCCTGCGCTGTCGACGTGGGGCGAGGGATCGCATCGCTGGGCTGCTATGTGCCGGCCGGCCGACCGCAGGTTTGTATCCAGCGGCGCAACCCTTCCGGCCGCGGACGGATCCGCATCGAGTTCATGGCGGGAAGCTACGCGTTTGAGCTCGGAGTCACCGATATCCGCTTGTATGGCGAAGATCACGTAACGCCCGATCCGGCCGTGGTCGCAAGCGTGGCAGAGCGGCTTCAAGACAAGACCGGCGTGATCCTGGGCGTTGGTCTCACGCGGCCGTACCAGGGAGAATCGGACGAGCCGCCCCGGCATTGGCTGCAAGTCAACAATCTCCATTTCCAAGAGGACCCGTGCTGGCAACTGGGATGACCAACTGATGAGATCCTGATGAGGTGCAACCGTGTCCGTGATCAACCGCACTGCTGATTCTTTACCCGCCGCGATTACCAAAGTGCTCCGCCGCTACTGGGGTTACGACAGCTTTCTGCCGTTGCAGCGGGAGGCGATGCACTGCGTGCTCGACGGTCGCGACTCGGTGGTCGTGCTGCCCACCGGGGGCGGCAAGTCGCTCTGCTTCCAGGCGCCGGCCATGTGTATTCCAGGGCTGGCGCTGGTCGTTTCGCCGCTGATTGCGCTGATGAAAGATCAGGTCGACGGGCTGTGCAACTGCGGCGTGCCGGCGGCGTTTGCCAACAGCACGCTCTCGACGGCCGAGCGGCGGCGGCTGGCCCAAGACGTTCGCGCGGGCGGCGTGCGGCTATTGTATCTCGCCCCGGAACGGCTCCTGGCGGAGGGAACGCTTGAGTTTCTCACCAGAGCCAATGTATCGCTGATCGCGATCGACGAAGCGCACTGCATCAGCTCCTGGGGACACGATTTTCGGCCGGAATACCGTGGTCTGCGGGTGCTGAAGGAGGCGTTTCCGGGCGTCGGCATTCATGCCTATACGGCCACGGCTTCGGACCAGGTCCGCCGCGACATCGCCGAACAGCTTCAACTAACCGATCCCGAGATCCTGGTTGGATCGTTCGACCGGCCGAACCTGGTCTACAAAGTGCAGCGGCGCGCGAACCGGTTGAACCAGGTCCGCGAGGTGCTCGATCGGCATGCGGGCGAATCCGGCATCATTTACTGCATCACGCGGAAGGACGTCGATCAGACCAGCGCGGCGCTGAAGGAGCTGGGCTACCGGGTGCTGCCCTACCACGCGGGACTGAGTGACGACGAGCGACGCCGCAACCAGGAAGCCTTCGTCGAGGACCGGGTCGACACGATTGTGGCTACCGTCGCATTCGGCATGGGAATCGACAAATCGAACGTCCGGTACGTGATCCACGCCGGCATGCCCAAGTCGCTCGAGCACTACCAGCAGGAGAGCGGCCGGGCCGGCCGCGACGGTCTGGAGGCCGAGTGCTGCCTGTTCTTCTCGGGCCAGGACTACGGTGTGTGGAAGCGGATTATCGACGACGCGGAGCCCGCGGCCCGCGAGGGAGCCGTGCGTTCGCTGTCGGCGATGATGGACTTCTGCAACGGAGTGCAGTGCCGGCATCGTGCGATCGTCGAGTATTTCGGCCAGCAACTCGGGGATGCCTCCTGCGGCGCCTGCGACGTATGCCTCGGACAGCTCGATCTGATCGACGAACCGCTCGTGACGGGCCAGAAGATCCTCTCGTGCGTGTTGCGGCTGCAACAGCGCTTCGGCGCGGATTACACGGCCAAGGTGCTCAGTGGCTCCCAAGACAAGCGAATCCTCGAACAGAGGCACCACCAACTGAGCACGTGGGGCATCCTTTCGAGCGAAAGCCTCCGCACCATTCGCGACTGGATCGAGCAGCTTGTCGGCCAGCAGTTCCTGGCGAAGGTGGGCGAATACCAGGTGCTGCAGGTCACCGGCGCCGGACGCCGGCTGCTCAAGGGCCAGGCGACGCCCCGGCTGCTGCGGCCGGCCAGCCCGACCAAGAAGGCCAAGGCCGCTTCCGCAACCGTTTCCTGGGAGGGCGTCGATCGCGGCTTGTTCGATGAACTGCGGCGTCTGCGGCAGGAGACGGCGGCCATCCAAAACATGCCGGCCCACATCGTCTTCACCGACGCGGCTCTCCGCGACATGGCCCGCCGCCGGCCGTCGAGCCTGGCGGGCCTGATCGAAGTGCGAGGCGTGGGCGAGAAGAAGCTTGCCGACTATGGGCAGGCCTTCGTCGACCGCATTTCGGCCTACTGTCGCGGGAACGGGGTGGCAATGGACGTTGCGCCGCCGGATGCGTCACCAGCCGGTGCGGAGCCGGGCCCCGCAATGGCCGCCTTGCGAGCGTTCCCCTACTTTCGCCAGCGCCGGAGCGTGTCGGAGGTTGCCGAGCAGATGGGCCGCGCGCAGTCGACCGTGCACGGCTACCTTGCCGACTTCGTGCGCCACGAGAAAATCACCGACCCTTCGCCGTGGGTCGATCGATCCACCGCCGACCGCATCGCCGCGGCGGTCCGGCAGGTGGGCACGGAACGCCTGAAACCGATTTTCGAACTGCTCGGCGGCGAAGTGCCCTACGAGCAGATCCGCATCGTCGCGACCTGCCTGAACAACCGCCGTGTCGGTGTCGAAGCAGGCAAGACGGGAAGCGCGAGGGGGTGAACACCTGTGGCGGAGTCTCAAGGCAAGAAGGTAGCCGCTCGGCGCAAATGGCTTCACCCGGTCTTTGTCGGCTCGGCAGCAGCCGCGTTGATCGCAGCCGCCGCTTGGACCGCTGTTCACCAGACCGGCGCAAGCGACGGCCGCTGGTACAGCATTCTTCCGCCACTGCTGGCGATCGGCCTGGCATTGACGACCCGGCGGTTGCTGCTGAGCCTCGCGGCGGCCGTGGTCGGGGGCGGGATGTTGACGGCCGCCACCGTGGCCGACCATCCGGCAGGCATCCTCGCCGATGTGACGGGCGTGCGTTTTCTCTGGGCGAGTATTGATCCGCGCGACCCCACGAACCTGCTCATCCTCGCCTATGTTGTCGGGATCATGGCGGCCATCTCCGTCATGCTCGCTGCCGGGGGACTTGAGGGCGTCGCATCCTGGCTGGCACGCGGCGTGCGATCGGCTCGCTCGGCGCGCGTCGTGACGGCCGTCGCGGGCCTGGTGTTCTTCATCGACGACTACGCCAGCACGGTCCTGGTCGGCTCGACGTTCCGGCCCATGACCGACCGCTTCCGCGTGAGCCGGGAGAAGCTTGCGTTCCTCGTCGATTCCACGGCCGCTCCGATCGCGGGCCTTGCCGTCATCAGCACATGGATCGGTTACGAAGTCGGCCTGCTGGACGAGATTGCGCGACAACTCGACTTCGGAACCGACGGCTACTCGGTGTTCTTCCAGGCAATCGGCTACCGCTTCTACTGCCTCACGATGATCGGCTTCGTCCTTTTTCTGGCTGCGACCGGCTGCGACTTCGGCCCCATGCGATCGGCCGAAACCCGCGCACGAGAATTCGGACAGTTGGTGGCCGACGGCGACATTCCCATGGCCTCGGAAGCAATGAACGTCGCCACCGACCCTGCCGCGCGCCCTCAGGCCAAGCTGGCCGTCGTGCCCATCCTTGCCCTGTTGGCGTCGTTTCTCGGCGGAATGTGGCTTGCCGGCGGGGGCATAGGGCGACTGGCCGACGATCCGCTCGCCGTGCTGCGGCCGGCCGCCTGGCGGGCGGTTCTCAGCGACGTCGACAGCACGATCCTGCTGCTCGCGCTGGCGTCGGCGGTCGGGCTGGCGTCGAGTGCCCTGCTCGCACTGCTGCTTTCCGGGCTGAGCGGCCGGGCTGTGTTGCGTGCGATTGCTCGCGGAGCGCAGGCGAGTCTGCTGCCGGTCACCGTGCTCGTCCTGGCATGGTCGCTCAAGGGCGTTTGCGACGCGTTGGATACCGGCTCGTACCTCGCTTCGCTGCTGGGCGGGCGGATCTCCGCCGATTGGTTTCCCGCACTAGTTTTCCTAACCGCAGGGGCCAGTTCCTTTGCCACCGGGACGAGTTGGGGAACCATGGCGATCCTGTTGCCCACGGCTCTGCCGGTCGCGTTGGCGATCGACGGCGGGTTGTACGGGCGCGTGACGATCCTCAGCGTCGCCGCGGTCCTGGACGGCGCCATCTTCGGCGACCACTGTTCCCCCATCTCCGATACGACGATCATGAGCTCCGCCGCGGCGAACTGCAATCATGTGGCGCACGTCCGAACCCAGATGCCCTATAGCCTCCTGGTCGCCGCAGCGGCTCTGCTCATCGGCTATCTGCCCGCGGCGATGGGCGCTCCGCCCTGGATTGGGGCTGCGGGCGCACTGGCCGCTTGCTGCCTGTTCGCGGCACTGCTCAGCCGGGGGTGGCGAAGACGCTGACGTGGCGGTCTCGGTTCGTCAGCGAGGGCGAACCTGCACGAGCAGGCGTTCGCATTGAGATCGTTGCTGCGAACGGCCGCCGCATCGACCAGGCGATCCGACCGCCTGGAAGCCTGTATGTTAAAGCTGTCGAGGGAAAGGCGCATTCTATACCATTCCGCCTGCTTTTCGCAGGATCCACTCGCTTATGAGCAGCCCGAGAAAGACTGCCAACAGCGGCCAGCGGTTCCAAAGCGGCTGGGCCGGGAGCGATTCGATGGGGACCTGCCGGCCGTCCGGCAGGTCGTCGAGCAATCGCCTGGCGGTGGTGAAGGTGTAGAAGCGACCCTTCGAGAGTTCGGCTGCCCGCTGAAGTTCCGCGGTGTCGCGCTGGACCCGCTCGAACTCGCCGGGGGGAGCCGCGACCAGGAAGTCCGCCGCCGGGGCCTGCCCTTGGACCGAGGGGATCGCGATCCAGGCATGATACGCCCCTACCGGGAGGTTCGTCAGCCGCGTCTCAAAAACTCCTCGGCTGATCGTGCTCCGCTGGAGTTTGATTTGCCGCGTCGGATTTCCCTGCTGTTCGACGACGACGGTGACGCCGTCGTCGGCCGCGGGGGCCGCCCTTTCGTCGCTGAATCGCGCGCGGATCAGCACCGGCTCGCCACGGCGGTACTCGCGGCGATCGACCGTCAAGGAGGCGGAGCGATCCTGGTCGCTCAGCTTTGAGCGGGCCAGATAGCGGATCGTCTGGACCCAGTAGCGGGCGAAGAGGACATCGCCCACGCGGAACCGCCACCGCCAGGTTTCGTCGGTTGCGTGAAAGAGCACTTTGCCGGCCCCCACGTACTGCATCGCGATCACGGGCAGCTTGCGACCGTCGTGACCGATCCGGTCGGGATGTTCCGCAAGCACCCGGGCAGCCGGCTTGAGATCCGGCGCTTCGATCATCCAGTACAACGGTGGCAGATTCTCCCAGATCTCGCGAGTTTCGGCGGGAGAGTCGCCCAACTGCATCAGCGGAGTCGCCAGTCCGAGTTCGGTGGGCTGAACGATGGAGCCCTCGGTGAGCGCCTGGCCGGGCTCGGGCATGCGGACGCTACCCAGTTCAATCGGCAGAAGCCGGGCCAACGGCGTATCGCGATAGGCCAACGGCATGAACTGCGGCCCGGCGATCGCGATCAGCCCCCCTCCTCGGCCCGACTTGTCGACGAAATCGGCCAGGTTCTGAAGCATCGACTCGCTCAGAAGCGAGGGATTCACGTCGCCCAGGATGATCACGTCGTATCGGAAAAGCTCGTCCCGACGGACGGGAAACCCCTTCAAGGCCGACGCATCCTGCTCGGCGTGTTCGATGTCGGCTTCCTGCAGGACGGTGTCGAGATCGATCGTGCTGTCGCGGGCCAGCATATTGCGTAAGTAGCGGTACTCGAAGTTGGGATACGACTGGACCAGAAGCACGCGGATTTGTTCGGTACGAACCTGGACGGTTCGCTCCTGACGATTGTTATCCGTCTGCAGTTCCCCTTCCTGAGGCTTGACCTCGACCATGTAGCGGAACTCGCCTTCCTCGGTCGGCCGATGAGCCAGCCGGACTGACTGGACCGGGTTCGCAGAGTCGATGGCGACCTTGGTTTCTGCCAGCACGTCCGGTTTGTCCCGCCGACGCAGCACGACCTCCACCTGCTTGCCCTCGTAGCCGGTCCCACTGAGTTTCGCTTCGAAGTAGACCACGTCGCCGGCGAACACGACGTCGTCGACCAGCAAATCGGTCAGCTTCAAGTCGCGGACAGGCCGGTCGTCGCCCAGTCCGACCGTAAATAGCGGCACGCCTTTGCGGCGGGCCAGGGCGGCAGCTTCCGAAAGCGTCAGGCCGTCGGTGTTGATGCCGTCGGTCAGAAGGACGATCGCGGCCGGCGCCGACCCGCGGAGATCGCTGAGCACGGTGCGAACGGCGTCTCCGAGCCGGCTTGACTCTCCGGTCGGCTCCAGCGACCGCATCTCGTCGAGCAGCCTGCCGATGTCTGCCGACTGGCTCGATCGCTCGCCGGTCAGATAGTACATGCGAAGCTTGTACTGCTTTCGAATTCCACCGAGCAAAGCGGCATTGTTTTCGATCAGAAGCGTGCGGGCCAGGTTCCAGCGGCTGGGCCTCTCGTAGCCGACGGCGCCGATTCTCCGCTGGACCTGAGACTGCAACTCCTCGGCATACCGGTCGACGACCGACATGCTCAGCGAATCGTCGACCAGCACGGCGACGTAGGGCAGCCCGGTCCGCTGAAGCGAAAACGCGAACCGGGCCAGCATTGCCAGGACGATCCCAATCAGGGCCAGCCGGATCCCGGCCAGGCCGAGCCGAAACCAACCGGGCGACTGGCGGTTTTCGCGGAGATAGGTCGTTACCACGAACGCCACGGCGAAGAGGGCAAACAAGAGCGTCAGCCACGCCGGCCAGCCCCAACTGTGGTGCAGGCTCCAGGCCATACCCTCACCGGGCTCGGTTTGGATCCCGAGCAGGCGTTCGATCCACGTGGGCAACGGCTTGGTCATGAGGCGTGATGTCCGAATCGCCAGGCCAGAAAGGTTTCCAGGAACAACAGCCCCAACGCGATGTACAACAGCATCTTGGAGAACTGCGATGCACCCGCGGCCGCAGTGACCGGCGAATCATCGAGAGCTGCCCAGGTGGTCTGATGCACGAACGGAACGTCGGGCCAGACTTCGCTGCGGAATTCGTCGGGGGTAAACTGAGCCAGATTGCTCTCGACCGTGTCGACATTGACGGCAAACCAATCGGTGCGAGCCACGGGCGGTCCGAACCGGGCGGCGTAAGCGCCGCTGATGCTCGTATCCGCGTAGCTCCAACGGCTATCGTCGCCTTCGTTCTCGATGCGGACCGGCTCGCTGCGGCCCTGCGGCCCCTGGACCGTCAGCGGGACGTGGCCGGCCGCCGTGGAGACGGCCGCGCCGAACGGCTGCCCGACCTCAAGGTTCTTCTGCTGGACCTGTCCGCTGACCGCGAAGGCAACCAGTTCCTGCACGAAGGGCACATAGCTCGGCCAAACCGGCATCCGTGTCCAGGAGGCGTCGGCGGAGGTCGCCACGAGGACCACGCGACCCCGGTGGACCGGCGCCTCGACAACCAGCGGATCGCCATTGCCCAGCGCCAGGGCCACTTCTGCCGCCGAGTCCTTGGGCATGGAAAGCCGGTAATACTTCTCGACGGGCGTGGTCAACAATCCAGCCCGCTCCTGGCCGCGGAACACCTGCACGATCGGATGCCGGTATTCCAAAGGATCGAGGCGATACTGGCTCTCCTCGACAAGCGTTTCCAGCCGGGCAGGAAGGATTCCGACGCCCCCGTGACCTTTTCCCAATTCGCGGTTGTAGCGGTCGCCGAGCACCCGGTCGCCGAGGAAAAAGAGAAGGCTTCCGCCCCGTTTCAGATAGGCCTCAAGCACCCCCGCCTCGCTCGACGTGAACTGGGCGACATTGGCCAGAAAGACGCAGTCGTAACGGCCGAGTTCCAGCTCCATCAATGCGCTTTCCGGGACAACCTCCGGATGGATGAGCGTGCGGTCGGTTGCACCAACCCGGGGCGAGAGGGCGTAAACCAGATAGTCCGTGGCACCGCCGAACGCTTCCCCGGACGGTCTGCCGTTCACACACAAAATGTTCAAATGCGGCTTCACCGCGACCGCACGCCATCGGTGGTTATCGACGTCCAGTGCGTCGCCCTCGGTGCGCAGCTCCAGGATATGGTCGCCCGGCGCGTCGAACCGGTAGGAAAACGTCGCTGCCGCCTCGCCGTCGGCCGCGAGGTCGACGTGCTCCAGGGCGACGCGACGGCCGTCCACCAGCAGCTCGACGGGCTGCCGGCTGCGGGCCCGCCGGCCGAAATTTCGCAGCTCCGCTTGAATCTCGACGTTCTGGTCCACCGTGGCAAACGGCTGGCCGATGCCGGCCTCCGTGACCGCGACATTCTCGGCCGCCGATTGGCCGACGTCGATCATCACCAATGCAGCCGAATCGGCCAGTCGCTTACTGCGCCGGCGGAAATCGGTCAGCGCCGTGGGTTCCGTCGGGGGCGACCACCCGACGCGCCCCAGGTCCGTCAAAAAATAGACCTCCTGGCGCACAAGACGCGGATGCTCGCGCCGCGCCCCGGTGAGCACCTGCTCGACCGCAGACAGTGTCTTGGGCAGGTCGGCGGTCGTATGCGGAAGCCGCAGATTATCCAACTCCTCCAGAAACTCGCCCGGCTCGAACACCGGATTGCCGATCACGACCCGCGGCGGATCGCTGAGCAAGACGAGGGTGAATCCGTCGCCCTGCGGACTCTGCTGGACAATCTGGGCCGCCAGCTCTTTCGCACGATCAAAACGGCTCTTGTCCGTCGGGGTGTAGGCCATCGAATAGGACCCATCGAGGACCAGAAGACGGTGCGCCCGTTCTGCCGCGGCCAACAGAACCACGCCCCGCTCGAGGAAAGGTTCCGCCACGGCCAGCACGACCAGCACGATCAGCAGCGTGCGGACCGCCAGCAACAGCCACTGCTCCAATCGCATCCGGCGCCGACTGCTTCGAATCGCCGCCAGCAGAAACTGCATCGCCGCCCACGACATCTCGCGATACCGCCGCCGGCTCCACAGGTGGATCAACAGCGGCGCCGCGGCTGCGAGCAGCCAGGCGAGCATGGCCGGACTGGCGATGTCGAAGGCGAGTGGGGGCATAGTGGATAGTGGTTAGTGGTTAGTGGTTAGTGGTTGGTGGTTAGTGGTTAGTGGTTGGTGGTTAGTGGTTAGTGGTTGGTTCGTGGGGCGTCGGTTGCGCGGTTCTTGAGGGATGTGACGAGGCCGCTGATGAGGCGGCCGACTTCTTGGGTGAGGCTGGTTAGTTCTGTCCGTTTTGGCTCGTTGATGTAGTTGAGTCGATGGGCGATGAGTATCTGAGTACGAGTTCTTTCAGTGAGCCGTGGGCGATGGCCAGGAAGTGGAGAAAGTCGCGAGTGGTGTGGCGGCCCTGGCCTTCGGCGATGTTGGAGGGGATCGATACGGCCGCCCGACGTATCTGACTCGTCAGGCCGTATTGCTCCTCTCTCGGAAATGTCTTGGTGGTTCGGTAGACCGTCTCCACAAGATCCATGGCTTTTTGCCAAACTACCAGTTGACTGTAATCTCGAAGTGCCATGTCTTCTCCCGCAGAGATTTCTTCTATTACAACACCATCATCCTCTAAGCACTATCCACTAACCACTATCCACTAACCACTATCCACTAACCACTATCCACTAACCACTCCCCCGCCTTCTCCGCGAACCGAGGTAGCTGGCCAATGCAACGTCAAGTGGCTGGTCGGTCCGCATCGGGACGTAATCGATTCGGTGCGCTCGGCAGCCGCGCCGGAGCTGGTAAAGGTAACGGTCGAATTCCCGCAGGTAGGCTTTCCGGAGTGCCTTTGGCTCCACCAAGACATTGCCCATCTGTTCCAGGCCTTGAAAGAGCGTGGCCTGCTGGAAGGGAAACTCCATTTCCGCCGGATCGAGCACGTGGAAAAGAACCACCTCGTGGCGACGATGCCGAAAATGCTTCAGTCCGGCGAGCATCGTCTCAACGTCGTCGAACAGGTCGCTGAGGATGACGACGATCCCCCGCTTTTTGAATCGCTCGGCAAGATCGTGGAAGATCGGCCCGGTGGTCGTTTTTTCCGTACCGGACGAGTCTTCCATTACGTGGAGCAACTGCTTCAGGTGGGAGGGATTGCCGCTCGGACGGACCAGCGCCCGGATCTCGCGGTCGAAAGTGACCAGGCCGACGCTATCCTGCTGCTGGAGCACCAGATGGGCGAGTGCTGCGGCCTCGCACTGGGCATACTCGAACTTCGACATCGCCGCACCTGGACTGCGATACTTCATACTCTCGCTCGTATCGAGAAGCAGGTAGCAGACCAGGTTCGTCTCTTCCTCGAACTCTTTCAGGTAGAACTTGTCCGTCCGCCCGAAGACTTTCCAGTCGAGGTAGCGCAGATCGTCGCCGGGCGAGTACTCACGGTGCTCGGCGAACTCGATCGAGAAGCCCTGATACGGACTTCGATGGAGGCCCGCGACGTACCCTTCGACGATCATCCTGGCGCGGAGCTGCAGGCCTTCGAGCTTAGCGAGCGTCTGCGGGTCTAAATACTTCTGGTAGTTTTCCACGGGCGATGGCCTTGTCTCCCTCCGCGGCGACCGTATCGATCAGGCGCCGGATGATTTCGTCGGTCTTGATCCCTTCGGCTTCTGCATTGAAATTCGTCATAATGCGGTGCCGGAGGACCGGATACGCAACCGCACGCACGTCCTCGCACTCGGCGCAAAAGCGGCCATGCAGCACGGCCCTCGCCTTCGCACCCAGGGTCAGGTATTGGCTCGCCCGAGGACCGGCTCCCCAGTTGACGTACTCGCGGACGAAATCGGGAGCGTCGCCCTTGTTCGGCCGGGTGAGCCGTGCGAGCTGCAACGCATAGCGAACGACGTGGTCGGCCACGGGAACGCGGCGAACAATCCGCTGCAAAGCGACGATTTCCTCGGCATCGAGCGTGGGGGTTACGGTCACTGTGACATCGGCTGTCGTGCGGCGGACGATGTCGAACTCTTCCTGTTCGTCCGGGTAATCGACAAACGTGTTGAACATGAAACGGTCGAGTTGGGCCTCGGGGAGCGGATACGTCCCCTCTTGTTCGATCGGGTTCTGGGTGGCCAGAACAAAAAAAGGCTCGCTAAGCGGGTGACGCTTTCCGCCGACCGTGAGCTGGTGCTCCTGCATCGCTTCCAACAGCGCCGCCTGGGTTTTCGGAGGCGTACGGTTGATCTCATCGGCGAGGATCACGTTTGCGAAGATCGGCCCCTTCAAGAACCGCAACTCGCGGATGCCGGAAAGCTTGTCCTCCTGAATCACCTCGGTACCCGTGATGTCGGAGGGCATCAGGTCGGGCGTAAACTGGATTCGGCTGAAATCGAGCGAAAGGGCTTCGGCCAACGTGCGAATCATCAACGTCTTCGCCAGACCCGGCACACCGACCAGCAGGCAATGCCCCCGTGCAAACATCGCAATGAGCAGTTCCTCGATCACATCCTGCTGCCCCACGATCACGCGGCTCAACTGCTCGGTGATCGCCCGGTAGCCCTCGTTCAGCTTCTCGACAGCCTGAATGTCGTCGGTTTCGAGCATGGCGTGGGTCCTAGCGCGCAAAAGCGGAATTCAATCCGTCCACGATCTGGGTTTCGTCAGTGATTTCTGCCGCCTCTTCAAGGGCGAATCCCAAGCAATCTCCGAATGCAATGGGGCCGAACCGGTTTTCTCGGCAACCGGTTTCGGTTCGGCCGGCGGTACCCCGGGCTGGTCGGTCAGGGCGATCAACTCCTTACTGGTTGCAATCAGCAATCTGCCTCCGGCAATCAGCACATTGCCTCCGGCGATTTTACGCGGCAACAGGGAGATCCGCTTTTTCAGCCGCGCCGTCTTCTGATCGAATACATAAATGTGCTCCCGGGTGGGCCAGTAAACCAGATTGCCGGCCAGAATGCCGCGTCCTTGGCCGAGTTTTTCGTGCCCCTCAGGCCAGACGTGCTTCCGCTTCCCCTGATCCTGGCCCTCGAGCCCGATCCAATGGAGTTCTTCTCCGCTGGCAATCAGTTGGTCTTCGGCAACGCCGAGAAGATGGACCACGTCCTCGACCTCGGGGCCGGTCTGCCAGAGGATCTGGCCTGTGGCAGCCTCCAGCGCAAATATTCGCGGGCTGTCGCTGGGCGCGACGTACAGCCTTCCCCGGTCGAACACGCACGGGTTCAGATCCCGCGACCAATGGGGCGGCGGTTCAAAGAGATTGCCGCGGCGAACACGAGGATAAGTACTGACCCATTTCACCCGACCGTCGCGCGTGCAGAGAGCGGCGACGGCGCCGAGATTGGTGTTGAAATAGATCGTATCGCCGTGAAGTGTGAGCAGGTTATGGGTTGTTTCGTGGAGCATCCCTCGGGCCGGGGTCTCGGCCGCGCACACAAACTGGCGCCAGACAAGCTCGCCCGTGTCGGCCCTGTGACACGCTACGATCGCCTGCGGCTGGATATCGCTGCGGCGCATCGCCACGTAGACATAGCCCCCGTCTGCAACGGGAGAACCTTCCAGCGCGAGTCCTTCCTCCTCCGGGGTGACTTTCCAAAGCAGACGTCCCTCCCCTTCCAGGTCGAGGCAAACGAGATACCCATGTCCCCCGGCCGGCGACTGCTCGCGAGGGCGACTGGTCACGGCGGAGCCCATACGTGCAAACAACTTGCCGTTTTGAACGGTCATGGTGAAGCGGGGAACCCCGAGCGTATCGGAGGGATTATAAAGCGCGTGCACCGCCTCATCGAACTGATCCTGGTAGATAGCCGCGGTGCCGTGTCCCCAGGCAGGCCGCCCGGTTCTCAGGTCCACCGCGAGGATCTCGATCTGATTATTCAAGAAAACCTGGTTCCCGGCGACCACAGGATGATAGCTCAGGGGCGACTGGTCGTCTTCAGCCACATGGCGATTCGGCACCACGGTTCCCCAGAGCGAGCGATTCGCCGGCAGGCTCTCGCGGAGCGGGAGCCGCCAGATGACGTTCGCCGGATCGATGCTCTGGGGTGCAATCGTGCTCCGCGAGGGCGATCCGGCGAAGGTCAGCCAGTTGTCACGCGCAGGCGCCGGCGGCCATTGATCGCTTTCGGCAAGTAGCGTAGCGAGGGCTTCGGCATAGCGGACTTCCTGACCGCGCAACCGTCCGCGGGCGTCAGGATGCAATTGCCGGAAACGCTCCAACTCCTCCCTTGCCCGCTGTGTCGAGCCTTCCAGGATGGAAACGAGGATCAGCCGCGCTCGTACTGCCGCGAGATCGAGATCCGTGTCGGCAGCCGAGAGCCAGGTGCGGGGTGTGTCGGGGGACTGCTCCACGGGAACGATCTTCTCCCAATAAGCGCGAGCGGATGCAAACTCGCCGGATTCGAAGGCGATCTCGCCCAAAGCATAAAGGGCGTTGTCCCCCCAACTGCTGGCAAGCATTTGCTCCGCGACGTCGAGCAGACGCTGGCGGTCGTGCTGGGCAATGCCCTGTTCGTACCACGCCTTGGCTATGGGATCAATGCGGCTGCGGTAAACGGCCAAGGCTTCGGCCGGAAGAGATGCGAACTGAAGCTGGCAGTAGTCCCGGATGCCGACGTAGCGATGCTCGGTGACCGGCAGCAACTTTCCGCCAGAGGTCTCCATCACTTGCAGCAGGGTGTCGACCGCTTCATTCCATTGGCCATCGGCAAGATGGGTGCGAACGCGGTTCAAGTGCATCTGAACGTGATTGTCGGCACGGTCGAGTTGAATGGTTTCGGTCAGTTCGAAGCGATTGCCCGCCGACAGCGACCCAACTTGAGCGCGAGCCGCCGCCGGCAAACACAGGAGTCCCAGTGCAGCAGTCAACGCAACGGACCGAATTCTGGGAGGCCTATAACCCACAACTGACGGTTCCCGGGACGCGGTTCCTGCACCGGCCATGGCGCAGTCTGTAAAGATAGCTGAACAGGGGCGTTATAGAAAGGGCCGACGACCGACCGCCCTGTAGATCGTACGCAGGAACGAAAGCTCTCGTTCACCGCCAAACGGAGGGAGCGGCTCGATCGACCCCCTCTTTTTGGGTCATATGTATGGTCTTCCCCTGTAAGATTTTGGGACTTGACGAGTGCAGCGAGTTCGGCGACTCGTCTTCCCCCACAAATAAAGGTTTCGCCAATGATTCGAATGTCTCTTCTCAGCAGGTTTGTTCTTGGCGCTATGCTGCTCGGAAACTCCTCGATCGGTTCCAGTAAGGACGCAACGCCCCCGGCGCTCGACTTTACGATGAAATCGCTGGGCGGCCAGAAAGTCGATCTCGGCAAGTATCGCGGCAAGGTCGTCTTGATCGTGAACGTGGCGAGCAAGTGCGGGTTGACGCCGCAATACGAGCAGCTCCAGAAACTTCACGAAAAGTATGCCGATCGGGGCCTGGCGATCCTCGGCTTTCCGTGCAATCAGTTTGGCAAACAAGAGCCGGGGAGTGCGCAGGAAATCCAGGAGTTTTGCCGGCTGAACTACGGGGTGTCATTCGACATGTTCGCGAAGGTCGACGTGAACGGGGAGGATGCCTGCGACTTGTACAGGCATCTCACCTCTCTCGACACGGAGCCGAAAGGCCCCGGCAAGATCAGTTGGAATTTCGAGAAGTTCGTTGTTGACCGCAGTGGCGACGTGGTCGCCCGGTTCGAACCCCGGACAAAACCGGACGCTCCCGAGGTGATTGCGGTGATTGAACGTGAGCTGGCCAGGCCCGCTCGGTGAGGAGCATTTCTCTCCATCCGGTTCGAATCGAGGACGTTCACGACTTCGCGTTGGCAGCCGTCCTTCTGGATTCGGCCAGATGCCGCACGAGTTGCTCGATCTCGGACGGATCGAGATGCCGCTGCAGGAGCTCGTGCGTGTCGGTAAAGAGCTTGTCGATTCGCCGTTGAACCGCCGGATCCTCGGAGTAGATTTTCTTCTGCTCACGGTCCAGATCGCGGCGAAACTCCTCACGGTTCTTCATCCGATGGAGTTCCGAAAGGAGGGCCTCGGCCTCGCTGAATTTGGCTTCCTTGATGCGGCTGCGGATCATGGCCACGAGCACTTCGCGGCGCGTGACCAGGTCGACCAGTTCCTCCTGGAAGCCGTGGACGAAGCCTTCGGCCTCCAGCCTCTGGTCGTCGTCGGGAACAGGCGCGACGACTTCCGCCTCCAGTCCGGGCACGATCGGCAATCGTGCCAATAGCGCGCCGCCGCTTTTGACCAGCAGCACCCGGAGCGACGGATCACCCGGCTCGACGGTAAAGGCCCCCTGCCAGTCGGTCTGCCCCAGCCTGGCCGCTTCCTTCGATCCGAGTTTCTGCTGGTAAACCTCGTAGCCGGCCAGCGGCTTTTCGGGATCGGTGCGGGAACGAAGCACTAGCCGGGTTTCGCGGCCTGGCGGCAGGACAGCCACCGCGAGCTGTTCGACGCGTCCTCGCCGGCGACCGCTCAACGGGCTCCGGAGACCCGTGTAGAGACCGCATTTCAACTCCGCCCCGTCAATCTCCTCGACATGGAGGTAGGTCCAGGGAGTCTCGTTGGATCGCGCGAACTTGCCTTCACGATTGTTGTAGCGGACCACCGGCCGGAACAAGTCTCCGGCGGCAGTCCCGAGGCAGGTCGGGTCGCGAGGCGCCAGCGCGGCGGCCCGCAGCCGCAAGAGAACGCCGGTCTTTTCGACCTCGTCGATTCGAGCTACGGGGGCAAACGCGTCGCACAGGACGCGGAAGGCCGTGTCGCAGAGTCTCGCCGGATGCAGTGCCGTGTCGGTGACGACCGAATTCCAGGTGCGGGTACGGGCATCGAGCTCCCGGCACCCGACGTGGTAGCCCGCCAGGTCCGCTGAGACCGCGAGGAGCAGAACCTTGTCGAAATCGAGAACTTCTTCCGGTATCCGATCGACCGGCACCTTGGAAAGATCCGCAGTCATTGCTCGCGCGAGTGGTTCCGGGGCGGCGGCAAACGTGGCGTCCCACGCCGCACCGATCCGGGTCTCGACCTGGCGGGACAACTCGCCGAGCATGTCCTCGGCGAGCCGCTGGGTCAACTCAGGCGACCGGGCCATGGCCAGGAAGACCTGGACGCGGTAGGGAGTGAGCTCCCAGACGGCTTGACCCGACGCGGGAACCGCCCACGCGGCGAGCAGGGCCACGATGATCGCCGCCCGGCAACAGGTCCGCCCCATCGATAGAACCGCCGGCCTCGACCGCCTCATTGTCCCACCTCGGGATAATAGAATTCCGGCTGCCATGCCTCCACGCTCTGATAGAGCGTCACAAGGCGGTCTCCCACGCCGGCTAACGAACGGTGGTAGGCGAAGTGATCGAGGATCTGCCACAACGGGATCACCGCGACCTCGTTGTGAGCGAGCCGATGGATCTGGCGGAGTTTGGCACTCACCTGGATCCAGTCGGTTCCCCGGTCGAGTTGCGAGAGGGCGAGCCCCACGTAGCGGCTGCATCCGCCGGCCGGCCCGTCGGCCGAAAGGAGTCGGCGAGCGTCGACAACCGGCTCCCACATGGCAAGTTCGGCATAAACGAGGTCCACGTCGTCAGGTATGGGATGGCAGGCGGCCGGCGGAAGTTCTCGGAGCGTCACGGACAGACCGATTCCCCGAAGCTGGTCGTGAATCCAGGTGCAGGCCACCCTCGCGATTTCGTGCGGAGGATGGGCGATCACCAAACTGGGAAGCTTCTGGTATCGGCCCAGGGTGTCGGTGGCCGCCAATTCGTTTCGCGCCACTTCGGCAAGCACGCCGGCCAGCCGTGGCTCGTAGCCGCGGGGCTCGATCGTGTCGTCGTAGGCATAGGCCAGCGGGTCCTGCAGCGACATGCCGGCGGAGAAGGGGCCGCTGATCACGCGGCAGCCCTCCGGATCGCCATCGCCCACGAGATGCTTCAGCACGGTTTGGCGGTCGATCCCATACACCAGGGCGCGGCGAAAGGTCGCCTTGGCCATCAAGGGGCGGCGAAGATTCGGAACCAGGCAGTGGACCAGGGGAACGGCATACGGCTTGACGACGAGATCTTTGTGCTCGCGGGCCTCTCGGAGATTCCAGGGATTCAGGCGATCAAGAATATGAATCTGGCGCTGCCGAAGCGCCGTAAGCGCGTTGCCGCCACGGTCGTACAACCGCTCGACGATCTCTTTCGGCCGGGCCGCCTCGCCCCAGTATTGGCCGTTCGCCGTGTACACCGCTTGATGGTCCTCGCGCGCGTCGAGGACGAAAGGGCCGTTGCCCGGCGGTGAGTCTGCGGCGGTCGCCGGGCTCGTGTAGGGAAACAACGGGGTCTTCAAGTAGGCTTGAGGACGGACATGGGGCTGGCGGAGATCGGCGTGGACCTCGTACACCCCGGGCGCCGCGACCTTTTCGAGCAAGGCATTCCACTCGACGCAATAGGCCGCGTCCTTCGAATCGGCCAGGGCCAGCAAGCGGCGCGCGACGTCGTTGCCGGTCAGCACGGCGTCGCCCTCGGACCATCGCAGCCCCGACTTCAGTTGGAACGACAGCCGCCGACCCAATTCTTCGAGCTTGAGTTCGCCGACGGGGCAATGGTATTTGCCGCCGTCGGTGCCCGGGCCCAGGAATTCGGTCAGCGTGCGATAAACGAGGCGACTGCTTCGGCGAGCGGCCCAATCGTCCATGCTCCCGGGCTCGAACTCGGCACACGCCGAGGTGACGCCGACCACGACACGAGGATACTTCTCGTAGACCACTTTGGCGGTGTCCTTCGCGTCGGGAGTCTGGGGCCATATCCGCATCTGGCGGCGGACGGCGGCATCGGCGGCGCGGAGCCGACCTGCGGCCAGTTCGGACCGGGCCTGTTTGAGGAGTTGGCTGCCCTCTTCGCGCCAACGGTCCCGCCACTGCTGGATAACCGGCTGTTGAGGAAAACTCCGGGACAGCGAATCGATGAGAGTCCGAGCCGATTCGTAGTCGTCTTCGGCGACGTGCTGCTCGACCAGTCTGTCGATGATGCGCCCGAACTGCTCGCCCAGATTCTGCCGCTCGGGATTGCGACGGTAGATCTCGCGAAGCATGGCCAGCGCGTTGTCGTAGAGCTTCGCGTTTTCAAACGATTCGAACTGCACATGAAGGTAATCGCAGACCGCTTCGTTCAGCCCCGGCGTCTGGGGGGCGTTGCGCTGGAGGAACTGGAAATACTCGTAAGCCTCTTCGTACCGTTTCGCCTGGGCAAGCTTCCTGGCCTCCTCGAGAACGACTTGCTCGAACAACTCCACCTTTTCCACCGAGCGCCAAAGCAACTCGTACGCAGTATCCGGCTGTTCGACCAGCCGGATGATCAACTTGCCCGATTGCGGCAGCGGATCGGGAACTTTCCGCTCGGGAAGATCGAGCGGCTTGACCGTGAGGACGGCGTTTTCGTTCGCCTTGTCAAGGGTGATCCGGTCGAATGGCTCTTGTTCGAACAGCGGGACTTGGGCGCCAAGACGGCCGCAGAAAAGAAGGACGCTGGCGACGGCGCCCAGGAGCAGGGCCCAACGAGGCTGCTGACCTCCGCGGCGTTCCGGAAAGCCGGCTGCTACGCACTGCCTTTCCAGCCAGCCGGGCCGTGGTGCGAGACCGGCAGACGGGCTGCTGGATGTTCTCGCGGATTGCTGCTTGAGAACGGTCATTGAGGCTCCGCGGCGACGGGAGGGGTGTCGATCTCGTAGAGGGTGCCGTCCTGGCCGACGACCAGAAGCCGCTCGCCGATTCGGAGCGGACCGTGGGCAATGGCCACACCGAGGTCGATCTGGCCGAGTTTCTTGCCGGTAGCGCCGTCGATCCGCCAGACCGTTCCCGTGGCGGACGCAACGAGAAGACTCTCCCCATCGACCAGGGGCATGCCGACGGGCCGCCCGAACGGCAGGGGTTGCTGCCAGCGGGGCTGTTGGGCATCGGCGGCGATGAGTTGATCCTCCGTCGCCACCAGTGTCTGCTTGCCGGCCCGAAAAGGTCCCCATACGCATGGCCCGCCGAGCGGCCACTTGCCGGCCGGTTTCAATTCCGGCAGCAAAAAGGCGACGAGATTGTCCGCGGCGTCGGCTGCAAAGACGGTGTTGCCGACGACGGCCGGCGCGGACCGGATCGGCGCCGCGGCCGCCCCGCCCGCGAGCATCGCCAGGTGGCGTTTCGGCGCGTCCTCAATGCCCACGCGAAAGATGCCCTGAGCGTTGCTCAGGAGAATTTCTTCGGGCGTGGCTTGAACGGCTCGCTGCCATGCATACTTGACGCCGTTTTGTACCGCCGGCTGGAATGGCTCGGCCCGCTTGTCGCCGCTCCGCGGGTCCAAGAGGAAGACCTGGCCGATTTCAAGCGGTGCCACGATGCCTCCGGAGAAGGCCGCCAGAGGACCGCCCAGAGGATCCGCCAGCGCAAAGCGGCGCAGCCGCGACGGACTCTCCTGGGGATTGAGCACGAGGATCTCTTCAACGCCGCCTCCGGCAGCCATGGCCACCGATCCATCGTCGAGACGAACGGCGGAGCGAATCGGGTTGGATAGTTCCCCGATGGGCACTGCGGCCAGAGGTTCATCCACGACCGTGTCGGAGCCCGCCAACGGCGACTGGTAAACAGCGCCCAGAGAAGAGACGAGCGTCGGCCCGTCGGATCCGGCCGACTCGAAGGGGGCCTCGGCCAACGGGGCAGCGAGCTGGGTCTGCCAGAGCGTCTTGCCTTCGGCGTCCATCGCGGAAGCCAACACGCCCGGCAGTCCGATCCTGCGACGGACCTGGAAAACCGTGTCTCCGATTGCCACCAGCGGCTGGAGCGTTACGCTGTTCTTGTTGTCGCTCCAGCGTGGCTGGAGCCGTCCGCGCGAGGCGAGCACGTCAAACTTCGTCAACATGACGTCGCCGAGATAGAACTGTTCGCCGAGCAAGCAGGGAAAGCGGACCAGGTTCTCTTCTCCGGACGCCACCCCCTCGGCCACTTTGCCCAGCGGCTTATCGGGCTCGGCGCCGCGGAGCTCGAAAACCGTCATCTCCGCCTTGTCGGTGACCACCAGGAGCCGCCGGCCCGAGACCCGCGGCGGCGAGTTGACGTGTCCCTTCAACGGCAGGTCGTGCAGGCGCGCCAAGGCCACCCCACCGTCCTTTGCCAGGATCGAGAACACGCAGAGACTGCTCTTGTCGCCGCTTTCGTTGCGTGCGATCACCAGCAGCGAACCCACGATGACCGGCGCGGCCGTGACGCTTCCCGGTTCGTGCCCCAGGTAGAGGACCTGCTTGCACTGGCCGTCGGCGAGCGACAGGGCGAAGAGATTGGAGTGTTCCGCCACCTGAAACGCCGTGGCGCCGTCGGATGTGACGGCAGGCCCGGTCCGCAACTCCTGCGGCAGATGGATATAGCCGCTCGAGACGCCACTGGCCAGATCGACCATGACCAGCCGTCCGGAACGCGTGGCCACGAGGGCTTGTTTACCGGTGATAACCGGATGTGCGTCGAACGGTTCGCCAAGCGGAAAACGCCACCGGAGCTTGCCGGTCGGCCCTTCCAGGCAAACCAGTTCGCTGCTGTGGGAATCGACCAACAAGACGTCGCTGCCCGGGGAATCGCTCACCGGGGTCGGCGGATAGCTCGGGCTGCGGCCATTGGCGGAGTTACCGGCCCAGCAGCGCCAGAGGACCTCGCCGCCGGCCGCATCCAGCCCGTAGACGGCGCCTCCCGCCATGGCATAGACCGTTCGCCCGGCGGCGCCGGGCACCTCGGCAGTCGTTTCGCGTCGAGCCAGGGCGATCGCCTTGCGGTAACGCGTGTCCGGCGCCTTGGTCTGGGGTTTCTTTTCTTCGCGGACGAGTTTCACGGCCGCCTGTTCGGCCCGGGAGACGGCGAGGACCGCGGCGTGGAGCTCTTCGTTCTCCGACAGATCGGGATACTCTCGCAACAAAGACGAGCGAATGAGATATGCCTGCTCCGTCTTTCCAGCATCGGCTGCCGACTTCATGCCGGCGATCGTCTCGGCCAGCTTGGCGCCGCGCGCGATATCGCGCTTGCTGAGCGCCAGCAGCGCTTCCACATCGGCCAGGCGAGTGTGTGGACGCGACGAGCGGGCCAAGTACTTTTCGATCAGTGCCAGCGTTTCTTCCGCCTGGCTGATCAGGGCCGAATCGGTTTTCTCGTGGGCCTTCTGAGCGAGCCCCTCGGCGATTTTCGGCAGCATCGCCGCGAGTTCCGGCTGGGCCTCGCTGCGGAAATCGGTCTCGGACGAGATCTCGCCAAGCACCTTCTTGGCCACCTCGAGCGCCCGCGGCCAATCGCTGCCGGTGTCGGTCACCTGGCGCATCTGCGCCAAGCCGCGCCGTATTCTCGCCTTGCTCACCCCGGGGTCTTCCGGGGCCTTTTCAAGGAACCGGTTGTATTCCTGGATCGCGCGCGTGTAGGAACCGGCGCTGTAGCTCTCATTGGCGATCCGGAGCATCTCCTCGGCGCTCTCGCGCGAGATTGCCCACAGCAGCACACCGCCCAGAATGAGCAACAGCAACAGGGCGCCCCCGCCAATGAGCAGAAGGGGCGAATCCCAGACATTGCCTTTCTCCCGGATCTTTCGGCCCCGCCCGAAGAAATCCTTCTTCTCGTCGGCCGCGGCGAACGGGTCGCTGGCCCCTGCCGCCAGGAAATCTCCCGCTGTCGATGGCTGGTCGTCGCGGGGAAGCGGCGAGAGTTGGTCGAGGAAGCCGGCCGGATCGTCCAAAGAGGAATCCAGGCCGGGGCTGGAAGGCAATGGCGGCACGCTGCGACCGGCAGATGGAAGGGCATCGGCAAGCTCATACCCCGAGCCGTCGTCCTCGTCGTCGAAGTCGTAGGAACTCGGCATCGATGCCACCTTCAGATCCGATCCGGCCGAATCCTCCAACGGAAGAAGTTCGTCCAGAGGACCCGGCTCATCTTCGGGCGCCGAGCCCACCTCCTCCAACGGCGGCAGATCGTCCTCCAGCGGCGCAAGCTCTTCGTCGAGCGGAGCCAACTCATCATCGTCTTCCGCCAGAGTCAGATCCCCGGGATCCTGCCCGGATTTCGGCCCCGCCGACTGCGTCGGGGCTTGGCGCTGCGGGGCCGCTCCCGCGGCACCCTGCTCGAGCAGGCGCTGCGCAAGCCGTCGCGAGAGGTGACCGCTATCGACCAGCCGCTTGGCCACCAGCGCCGCGGTCAGCCGAGCCCGCGTCTCGGGCGTCTTTGCCTCGGCAAGCTGCCGGCGGAGACTCGCCAAGAGTTTCGGCGGCAACAGGTCTTTTTCTTCCAGCAGGTCGAGGAATCGCTCGGCAGAAATCATGGAATGCAAACTTCCGGGTCAGTAGAGATCTTCCTCGTCGACGGTGGACAGCCGTACGTTCTCCATGCCGACCGAGTTGCCGGCATCGAGGGCCATGACGACCGTTTCGTGGCGAGCCTCGCCGTCGGCCAGCACGAGCAGGCTCGTCGGCCCCGTGCCTCGAGTGCCGGGAGTCCCCTCGCGCGCTTCGCGGAGCTTGACGAGGACCTCTTGGGGGCTTGGGGCTTCGCTGTCGTTCACCCAGACGGTATTGTCACGTTCGATGCGGATAATCACGTAGTCGTCGTCCATTTCGATTTCTTCGATAGTGCGAGCCTGGGTGGCGCTCTCCTCCCGGTCCGGTGTCGGCATTTCCAGGGATTTTTGCAGGCTGAACGCCGCGGTCACCATGAAGAAGATCAACAGCAGGAAGGTGACGTCGACCATCGGCGTCATATCGATCCCCTCGTCTTCCTCTCGCTTTACCTTGAACCGAACGCCTTCAAACTCCTCATCGGCCTTGCCGGGATCAGAGTCCGGCTCCTCCGGCGACGCTTTCGCACCCTGCTCCCCCGGCTTCGGCACCACGCCCCGCTGCCCGCACCTCGGACAGGTAAACGTCCCGCCGACGCCCGAATCGGCGATCTTCAGGAGTTTCTGGCAGCCGGTGCATCGAAATCGAATCGTCATACTCAAGGTGCTCGCGTGAAGACCACTCAATCTGGGGTGATGAAAAAGGGGACGGAGCCCGCAAGACCTTGTATCCCCGCTCCCAATCACCGACCTTTACTTGCGATGCCTGTTCCCTTTTTCATTCCTTTTTTCATCCGACCATGGTCAGTCCATTTCCATCACGGCCAGGTGCAGTTTGATTCCTTCGACCTGCGACGCCGCGGAGGCGACCCTGGAGACCTCCCGGTGCTTGACTCCCTTTTCCGCCTTGACCAGCACGTTCGACTTGCCCTGGCCGCCGAGATAACCATCCTCAACCGCCGCAAGAATCGCCGCCTCCTGGAGCTTGGGGTCGTCGGGCAACGGCTCGCCGACCTTCCCGTCGGCCAGGTACACCGCCGCCGGCTGACCGGAACCCCGGTCGGCGACCGTAATAATGACCGACGACTGCTCGCTCACTCCAGTGCCGTACCGCGCGGGCGGCAAATCGACGGCAATCTGGGTATCGGGGGTGGAGGCGACCAGGAAGAAAATCAGCAGGAGAAAAGTCATGTCGATCATGGGGGTGATATCCAAGTCGGCCGATTCGACCGCCGGTCGCCGGAACTTTACCGGTTCGATCTCCTCGAACGCCTCGTCCGTATCCGCTTGCTCCTCCCAGGTCTGATCGATTGCCACCGCTCATCTCCCTCCCGGAGTAAATTTCCGAAGGGACTCCTTGAACGTGTCGAAGAACCGCGTCAGGCCCGCCCCGACAAGATCCTCCATTTTTCGAATGCGGACGTTGATGCTGGCCGTGCACAGCACCAAGGGGATCGCGATCGAAAGGCCGATGGCGGTGGTGATCAGCGCGAAACTGATGTCTTCGGCCAGCGCGTCGGGGTTCACTTTTTCCAGCGAGGCAAGCTTGCCGAAAGCACCCATCATACCGACAACCGTGCCGAGCAGTCCCAGCATCGGCGCGCTTTTGATCACGGTATAGACCCAGCTTAGACGGTACTCGAGGTCGGCCAGCACATCGCGTTGGAAGCGATCCGTGAGCAGGCCGCGGACCTTGTTGTATCCGATCTCGCGGTTGACGATTGCCAACTGAACGAGTTGGGGCATCGCCCGCGGGTCGCCATCGCAAAGTTCGACGGCTCCGTCATAATCGCCCGTCTGGAGGCTTTCGTCGACCTGGTCAAGGAAATCGGTCTGTTGCTCCTCGTTGCGGAAGCGGGTCTGGCCGACCCGCCGCCAGACGACCGTCACGCAGAACGCGCCCCACAACGCGACCAGCGCCAGGGCGACGTAAACGACCACGCCGATGTAGAAGGTGAGTTCACTCATAGCGTCTCTGCAAATACCCGATGCTCTGATCGATCACATAGAAACGGAACCCGCCCCGTTCCGACCGGATCCCGTATCGCGTCTTCCGTAGTTCGTCAATGTTGGCCCCGGCCTTCTCCTTCTCCAAGGCGGCTAACGTCTGCTCCGTCTTCGGCGGAAGGAACTTGAGGATCACCCGCGACTGGGCGTTCAACCCCGCAAGAGCAAACAATTCGCGGTCGGCCCGCTCCAGGTCACTCCGCCGCCAGGTCAGGTAGTACCGCTTCTCGTCGTCGACGGAACCGGTCCGCCGGTCCGGCTTGGGCTTCGACAAGTTGTAGATGTACTCGATTCTGTCGTCGGGCAGCAAAATCCCGAGTTCGATCCCGAAGAAGTCGAGTTGTTTCGCGTAGGTCTCCAGGGTGTTGCCCTCGCCGAACTGGATCTCCCAGTTGCGGGGCCGGCCGGGCTTGCCGCCGCTCCCGGGTTTTCGTCCGCTCCCGCCCCTGCCACTGCCCGCCGCGATCTGGTCGCTCAGGACCGGATTATCGAGCATGGCCGCTCGGGCCGCAACCGCATCGGCGACCGCGGCAAGCGTCTCCTGGAGATCCGGTTCCTCGAACTCGACCTCCTCACCGGCCGGGGTGTCGAATTCCTGGCTGTCGCCCAACGATCCCTCGCCCGTGCCGATCTCTTCCATGGTGACGGGCACCGCCGCCTGGCTACCAAGAATCTTGGACGTAAACCAGAGAACCAGCAGGATCAAAACGGCAATTCCGATCAACCACAACAGGGCGATGAGCATCCCGGCCGCCCGGTCGTACGCCGACAACCGCATGCCGTACTCGCGCAGGTTCGGCTGCCGCCCCGCGGGCTTCGCTTGAGATGTCGGAGTATCCACGGTCAGTCGCTCCGTGTGAACGATGTCGACCTGGGTTCAGCCGGGAGCAAACCGCTTGACTACGCCTCGTGCAGGGGACTTCCCCGCCAGGCTGCACCCCGATGAGGTCGTGCAACACGCATCCCGCTAGTCCGAACAGCCGGCTCTTGCAAGACAAGACCTGGTCGCAGAACCCCGTCAGTTTGGATGGTAAAGGGACTCCAGAGGCCTGTCAAGCAAGCCGAAGCGGACGCGTGCTAGCAGCGAAGCGGTGTGAGTTCGATGCCCTCGGCGGCATGCTCTGCTTAGATTGGCAGAGGGGTGCAGGCCCGTTTGCCGGTTTTTCGCAGCGAAACCTTACGATGCTTACCCCCCAGCTTTATTCGGGAACCGGCGTCCCTTCCCTGACCACCCTGCCCTGGGGTGATGAAAAAGGGGACTGGCTCCGCAAGACCTTGTATCGTCGGTCCCATTCACCCACGATTCGCTGCCGTGACTACCTCGAAAATGGCATAGGGGCGATGCCGGAGAATACCCAAATACCCTATTCCCGTCATTCCGGTTGCCGTGAAGCGGCATGAACCACCGTCCCAATCCTGTTCGGCACGATATTTGCGCATTTTAGTGAACCCCGCGCAAGGGTTATTGCGCGGTGCGGATCAGCGCGGATAATCGTGGCATGGCTGGCAAGAAGCGCGCGGAAGTCACGGAAAAAGACATCACGGGCTTGAAGTACTTCGACAAGCTCGTGCCGCTCTTGGAACGCCTCAACGACGTGGGTTGCGAGCGGGATGAGGCAGGCAACCGCAAACTCCACTACGACCAGTATTGCCTCCTGATGCTCCTGGCGATGTTCAACCCCATCGCCCGCTCCATGCGCGCACTGCAACAGGCGAGCGGATTACGCAAGGTACAACAGAAGCTGGGATGCCAGCGGTTCTCGCTGGGGTCTCTCAGTGAGGCCACGGAGGTCTTCGACCCGGACAAACTTCGAGAGATCGTGGCGGAGATGGGGAAGGATCGCCAGCCCGTGGCGCGCGATCCAAGGCTGAAGGACCTTCAGCATGTGGTGACGTTGGTGGACGGCACGCTGTTGAAGGGGCTGCCGGTTCTCATCCAGGCGGCTCTGGAGGATCCGCGCGCAGCCAAGACCCGCGGCAAATGCCGTTGGCACACGCAGTTCGATCTGGAGCGGTGGGTGCCGGCGCGGATCGATGTCACCGAGGGCGTAGGCACCGGCGAGTCGGATGAGCGGGCGGTGCTGGCCAGGGCTCTGGAAAAGGGCCGTTGCTACGTGGACGACCGCGGCTACGCGAAATTCACGTTGTTCAACGAGATTGTCAAGGCCAACAGCAGCTACGTTTGCCGCTTGCGGGACAACAGTTCCTACAAGGTGATCGAGGAGCGAACGCTGACCCCGGAGGACATCGAGGCGGGCATCGTGTTGGATGCTGTCGCGGAACTGGGCGCCACCTCGAAGGCTGAAGCCAGCCCGGACCACGAGATCCGTCTGGTCGCGGTAAGAACCACCCCGCACCCCAAGCGGGGCAAGACCGGCGGCGGATCGGCTGGGCCGGCAAGTTCCGATCGGCTGTTGATCGCCACCAATCTGCTCGATCTGCAGGCTTGGATCATCGCGCTTTTGTACCGATTTCGCTTTGAAAGGTCGGTTGCAGACGCGGCGGAATGCTGGGACGGCCGAGGTGGGCTTTCTCGGAGCTGCCTTCGCCCGATTCCGCTCTTCCTCGATTTCGGTGATCGGCCTGGTCGTAAACAGGTAGATCTTCAGAGCCTCGTCAAACTCCGGCATCCTTCGCCGAAGCCATTCCAAAGTCATCGCGGCGTGCTCGATCTCCTCGTCCCGGTTGTGCAACAGCACGGCCTTGAGCGATTCATCCTGGGTCACGTCGGCCCGCTGGTTGTACCAATCGATCGCCTCCAATTCCTCCATCGTGCTGGTCAGCGCGCGATGGAGGTCGCGGGCCATCGGAGAAAGTTCTGATGTCGGCTCATGGTAGGGCAGGGCCATCGCGGTGTACCTCCTGGACGATCTCGGATGCCGTAAACGCAACACGACGCGCCAATGTACGGGCGAGGGTCCACCGTGGCAACCGGACGCTCTGTCAGCGCACAGCCGCCGAGCGGCTTGAGCAAGAGACGACAACCGCGTGGCGCTGAGGACTGGAACCGCATGCCAAGGGTGCGATACGCCAGGCGAAATCCGCTCAGTACCGGTAGATTGCCGCGATCGGCGCCCCCTCCGGCATGCGGTCCCGCGGAAGCAGGTAGACCGAACCTTGAGTCAGACAGGTTTCCGTCGCGGCGGTATTCAGCAGATCCCTTCATTTTCTTTCGTCGGGCGCTTCGTTGAAAGAGACAGTCCGCTTATCCGCATCAAACACGCCCTATCAGCCCCTTGCTGGACGAGCAGGCGATCCACGCGGCCGTCCACGGCAGCCGGCAGAATCTCCTCCAGCCGACTGCTGCCCTGCTGGCGACTGACCGCAAGGCCATAATCGTCCAACGCCTTCTCTTTCCTCGCCTGCACCCAGTGCCGCGACCACCTCCCATGCGGAATCGCGGATCTCCTCGTCGCTTTTCGCATCCGGGCTGCCGCTGAGAAACGCGTCAACGAGCCCCCGATACGAATTGACCTCCCGGTAGAGGCCCGCAAGCGTCGTATCGCACGCGTACCAGCGCGCCGATTCGTTTGCCAGTGCCTTCGCCAAGGCGTTATCGATCACTCCGGCAGTATTCTCCGAGGCGAACCTTCCGATTGGCATCGTCCGCCGCCCTGCCCTGCCCGTGATACATCGCGGCTCGCCGTTTGACGCCCCCCGCCGGCCCCCGCGGCGCGCGACGGGCGGAGCCTGCGAATGGAACTGCACGCTTCTCTGCTCCTCGAAACGCTCGCATACTCCTGAAAACCTCCGGCATCTCCGGGACCTCGATCCCCTCCAGCACTGAGAAACGGTGCATTTCAGCAACCGCACCCGGTCCGAACTGAGGGCCAGCACGTAGAACGACAAATCCCTCCTCCACCAGTGGAAACATCGGCAGCAGATGGAATCGCCGCCCAACGACCACATCCTCTTCAAAACGGACCGGAAGATTGCAATGCCGCGCCCTTCGCGGAGAGAAAAAGAACCAGCCCGTCGCTCTGGAACGTCCAGAAATGCCCGTTCGCGACCAGCTCATCAGCGGGTTGTGAAGGAGCAGGCCGCACTCAGCCATGCGGAGGTTGCGCTCCGCGAGTTTTTCCTCCGCTTGCCGTAGGAGGTTCTTCAGGCGGATGTGGTCCTGTTCTCATTATCTTTGCCCGAACGATGCGCCGGCATGTACATCGATACGCAATGGGTTCGCGCGACTTTGGGCTAACTCGGTAAGCTGATCGCGATCGAAACGGTCCATGAGGCTCCTCCTCTGGGGCAGTGAGTCCGTCAGGCCAAGAGCTTGGCCCCGAGGGTGATCTTCGCTCCGGACAGTAGCTTGAGACGGGGCAGTTCTCCTTCGCCGCGCTGGCATGTTTCTGGAACTCGGCCTCATCAAGCCCGTGTACGTCCGCGGTCGTTTCCAGGTGGATCTCGGGAATTCGGAATCCATCGCCGGATTTCTCAAGACGCACCTCGGCTGTCGTCTCGACTCGCGCCGGTGGGTGCCCCGCCTGAGTCAGCGCATGCGCCAGGGCCATTGAGAAGCACCCGGCGTGCGCGGCGGCGATGAGTTCTTCCGGATTCGTTCCGGAGCCGTTCTCGAATCGCGACGGGAAAGAATACGGTCCCTCGAAGGCACCGTCGCCGACCCTCATCGTGCCCGAGCCGGACTGCAGGTTGCCTTCCCACATCGCTACGGAAGTTCGCTTGATCATCAGTCCTTCTCCCTTTTGTCGTCCTCACAGTGCCCACGCTGCCGTTCCGCGGCCTGACCTCAGACCGGCCGCCGGCAGCCAAACTCTCTTCAAGCCGACGACGCCACGCCTTCCATCCAGCCGTTGTGAGTCCCGGCCCCGGGATCCCCCTCCCAATCGGCATCATTCTGCCATCGCTTCAGTTTTCTCTGGAGCGTGCGTACCGAGATGCCCAGCGACTGCGCCGCCTGCGTGCGGTTGCCGCCGCATCGGCTGAGCGTCTGGCGAATGGCCACCTTCTCGACGTCCTCGAGGGTGAATCCCTTGGGGATCTCGAAACGGGGCTCGCCGGCAGGTTTGCCGTTGCGGACCATCGCCGGCAGTCCGTCGGGGGTCAGGGTATCCGACTTCGCCAGCACCACCATGCTTTCGATGCAGTTGCGGAGCTGGCGAACGTTGCCCGGCCAAGGGTAGGTCTCGAAGAATCTCCAGAGTTCCGCGTTGATGCAGTAGGTCGGCCGATCGTTCGCGCGGCATGCCTCCTCAAGGAAATGCTGCACAAGTACCCGAATATCTTCGCGGCGTTTGCGGAGAGGAGGCAGCGCAAGAGCAACGACGTTCAGCCGGTAGTAGAGATCTTCCCGAAACCTTCCCTCCACGACCATCTTCTCGAGTTCCTGGCTGGTGGCGGCGATCACGCGAACGTCGACTTCCCGGCTCTCGTTCGAGCCGATCGGCGACACACGGTGATCTTCCAGCACCCGCAGCAGCTTGGCTTGGGAGGTCAACTCCAAATCGCCAATCTCGTCCACGAATAGGGTCCCGCCGTTTGCAGCCTCAAAACGCCCGGCCCGATCGATTGCCGCCCCCGTAAACGCCCCCTTCACGTGCCCGAACAGTTCGCTCTCGACCAGTGTTTCCGGGACTGCCGCCATGTTCACCGCGGCGTACGGCCCGTTGCGGCGGCTGCTGTTCTTATGGATTGCCTCTGCGACAAGCTCCTTCCCGGTGCCGGACTCCCCGGTGATCAACACCGTCGCATCGGTTTCCGCCACCCGCTTGATTTGTTCGAAGACGTCCCGAATGGCATCGGAAACGCCGATGATGCCCTGAAACTGGTTTTGGTCCACACGCTCTTCCAGACCTTGCACCGCTATCTCCTCCTGCAGGTACATACGCGTCGAGTTTTCCTCTCGACGGTGAATGGATCGGCCGACCGAAGAGCCTATCCCAAAAACCGTCGAAGGATTGGGGGACAGGCGCATTTTGCTCTGAAGACTCCGCAAAATGAGCCAGCCCCGGGCGGTTTTGGGATAGGCTCTAAGTGTTTCCAACATTATAACTTCCGCGCAACGTCTCCGTGCATCAGGACTAAGCACTGAACTGCGATGGGAAAACCTGGCGCAACTCGGATAGGGATATCTCCTACCCGATGAGCAAGCCTTCTGTTTCCGAATGGCACTGGCCGCGCGACGGCTGTCGTTTTCCTTGAAGGGCCCTGCGAGACCCTCCCGTTAGTCGGCGTAGAAGTCGAGTACGAAATGCAGGTCACTTGCCGCCTGAGATGCTGGGGGACACATCCGAAACCCGCGCCGCTGAAATTGCCGCCAGACCCAGCCGGGCGCCAGACTTGCATCCACACGAACGTTCGCATAGCCACGGCCGCGGCAATGGTCCCGCAAGTTGCGAATCAATTTCGAAACGATCGCAGCGTTTCCCCAGACCGGATCCACGCGCAACCAACGGATCCGCACCCCCTCGTCGCCGCTTGGGGTTACGCCCAGCAGTCCGACCAGTCGGCCCCCGATCTCTTCGCCCCATGCGTAAGGAGTCCGCGCTTCACGCCGCCCGCCTCGCAAACCCCGCTCGTCCGAGGGCGATCGCCCGTCGACCAGAGTCCGTTCGCTGGAAAAAGAAACCTCCACATCCTCCGGCAAACGGACATGGCGCTGCCTCGGCACCATCGGCTGTCGGCAACCGACTTCGCGGAATCCGGTCTGAACACAATGAACGGTCATCGCTGGCTCCTCTCGGCGTTGACGTCCCGACTGCTGGCCGGCTTCCAACGAAGCCGTGTAACCACTCCATCGGTCACCGATATCGTCTCATTAGACTCGCCCGACTTTTTCCGTGAATCAGGCCGCGTCCGTTTCTGCCTTCCGGAAAAATCGCAGAACGTGATAAGGGTTTCTCTCAGGGCCTATCCTAAAACCGCCGGGACCGGCTCACTCTGCGGAGTAACCGTTCACGGGGCGGAAGAGAGGGGGACAGGTCCATGTTTTCGGCCAGTGGCTTTGGAGCCAAAATGCGTCGACCGGCCGAAAAATGGACCAGTCCCCGGCCGCCCCGTGAACGGTTACCTCTGGGAACGCTTCGGCGCAGAATATGCCCCTGGCGCGGCTAGGCAAGAGTCGGTTCTTTCCGATGCCCCAAGGCTCAGCGGCTCTCGAGTACCCACTGGACCGCACGGTGGCTCAGCTCCGTGCTGTTTGCGAGATTCAACTTCATCTTGATTTTCTCGCGATGGGTCTCGATCGTCTTCGGGCTCAGATGAAGCTTCCCGGCAATCTGTTTGGTCGTGAGGCCCTGTCCGATCATTTCGAAAACCTCCAGCTCGCGGTTGGAGAGCCCTTCGATCGGATTGTCGTTCAGCCGATCGCCGCCGACGACGGTGTGCAGAAGACGGTTCGACATCCGCGGGCTGAGATAAATCTCTCCACGCAGCACCTGCCGAATCGCGTCGATGACTTTTTCGGTGGCTTCCTGCTTGTTGATATAGCCCATCGCGCCGGCACGCAGGGCACGTTCGGCGAAGAGCGACTCGTCGTGGATCGAAGAGACCAGCATCTTGATCCGCTCATCCCTGGCCTTGATCTGCTCGATCAGGTCGATACCGTGGCCGCTTTTCAGCGAGATATCGACGATGACGACGTGAGGTTGGGTTTGTTCAACCTGCCGCAAAGCATCCGGAGTGTCACCGGCCTCTCCGCAGACTTCGAGGTCCGTCTCATGGCCGATCAGTTCCGCAAGACCGTGCCGGACGATCGGGTGATCGTCCACGATCAGCACACGATACTTGGTCAGCTCCATCGTCGCATTCACGTCCGAACCGTTTGTCATGGCAGTGATCCTTCGGAAACCTTGCGCTGGCTGACTACTCACAACCGCCTCCTTTCCGCCGGTTCCGATGCCTGGAAGCACCGCACCCGGCCCTTGTCGCTTCGCGGACTCGCATTCCGCCCGATAGCTGGGTCGGGAAAGTCTCCACCGGCTGGCTCCTAAGGCGGACCCCGATCGAACATCCGTATAATATACATAATCCACCATGGGACAACAGCGGGGACCCTTCCCGCAGATGGCTGCGCGTCGATGGCACACGGAGCCCACTGGCGGGCTGATGAAAAAGGCGCTGGCTCCGCAAGGGCTTGCTTCTGTCGTGTCGCCGGGGGCCCGCTGCCAGCTCTACTCCACCTGAAGGGTTAAGGGAAATCCCGAGCCATTTTTCACCAATTTTCCGAAGCCCTTGCCGCATTCTGCCGGATAGCTGCCAGTCGTGCTGCTTGATACATTTTAACTCAGGGGCTATTCGGATACGGGGACTGACTCCCGGATGTTGTTTCTTCAGACGAGTCGTGCGAGATGGAGAGTGGCAGCCCCCGTTTCCGAATACATGTCGATGGATCCAACCAGCGAGCCGAGGCGCGCAGCCTCAGGGAGAACGGCATGCTCGTTCTATCGCGGAAAGTGAACGAAGAAATCGTCATTGGCGACAATATCCGCGTGCGACTCGTCAAAGTCGGTGGCGGGCGAGCTCGCCTGGGAATTTCCGCACCGGCGGACGTTAACGTGCGGCGAGCAGAGTTGCCCAAGAAAAGTGACGTTCGGGAGTACGAGCATCCTCTGATCGACAATCGCGACGGCGCAGTGCCCACCGCCAGATAACTGCCTCTCGGCGGCCGATGCCGCTGCGTTCCAGGCACGGCTGAACGTCAGGTACGCCATCGTCGTCATGAAGAGCACGAAGATCACGCGAAGGGCCCGCCGCGAGAGGCGGTGCGTCAGGCGGCCCCCAAGATAGCTGCCGATCATGGCCGTCGGAATCAGCATGGCCGCAAGTTGAAGCGACGCCGAGACGGCGATTCCATGAGTGGGAAGCGTCACGTTCTTGTGAACCGCTCCGATGCACGAGACCACGACGATCGTCACGGCCGAATTGGCGATCGCCCGCCGCAAAGGCAGCCGGAGGACCAACTGCTGGATCGGTACGGCCAACGCACCTCCGCCAATTCCCAGAAGACCGGCCATCAGTCCCATCGGAAATCCAACCGCCACGACCCGCCAGGCCGGGAGCTTCTTTTCCGGGTCGAATTCCTTCTCCAAGTCGGTCTGGGTAAACAGACGCACGGTGTTGTATGCCACGACGTAAAGAAGAAACCCCGATAGGATCATGGCCAGATAGGCGCCGTTCTGCCGAGCAAACGACGAACTGTTGCTTACCGCAACCCCACTGACGATTCCGACGAGCGCGGCAGGAATCAGCGCCCTGACAACCGACCCCATCACGGCATCCGCCCGGAGATGGGCAAACACCGACGGCGCCGCCACGAACACGTTGCAGATCATGGCGGCGGCCTGGATCAAATGTTGGTCGCTGCCGGAATAGCCCCCCCCGGTCTGGTCGAGATAAAGAATCAGCCCTGGGATGATCACAATCGAGCCGCCGACCCCCAACAACCCGCCGAGCAACCCGGCCAGCAGCCCAATGGCTGCCTGTTCGAGAAGTTCCATTCACATATACCTTTAGTCGCAAGCTTCCGAGGGGGCAGTCGCTGCCCAGTCGTCTGGACGATCGCTCGACCAGAGTCGTCGCTCACGATATTGTAGCCGAGTGGCCCGGATCGCCAGGGCTTTTTTGATTTCGCCCCGGCCGTCCAACTCGATTGCGCCGAGTTCTCCCTCACAGACCAGGCCGCCGGACCGCATCGGTCCGGTAGTCCCCGGCTTGCGAAACAGCACGAGGTGATCCGAATCGCCGCCGTGAATCACGACGGCCCAAGCGTTTTCCGCCTCAACGGAGCCGATTTCCGCGATCGGATCGGCGGGCTCCGCGAGCCGCTGAATCTGCATCGCCGCCAGGAACTCCGTCTCGTTCGATGCGCGGGATGACGCCGAAAGCCTCCATTCTGGACAGTAGTTCTCTTTGGGGACCGGGTCCGTGCTATAGCGGTTCACCGGTTCGACGGGAAACCCGGTAGTGATCTGCATGTCCAACTCCTCTGGCTGGAACAACCGGCCTCGCAGCGCCGCACGCTGGCAGGTGATCGCGAACGACCGTCCATCCGTTCCCCGTTCGATCGGAACCACCGCGTGCAGCAGCCAGTCCAGCTTCGCCGGCTCGGCTGGCCGGACAACGTCGTGAACCGCCACAAACCCCGGCTTGATGAACAGAATACTGCGATCGAATCGCGTCAGCCGGCGCTGGTAGATCTCCGGATCCGCCGCATCTCCCCGGACATACCCGTACCCCGGCGAGTCAAACCAAGCGGTGATGTGCCCGTCGGCGCCCTCCGTGCACACCGCCTGTCCCTGGCCGTCGACCAGAAGCGTGTTATGCGCAAGCGTCTGCATCGAGTAGGCTTTGAAGTGAGGGCTGCCGTACCAGTCGTAGTAACCGCCGTCGATGGCGAGCTTCTCGCCGTAGGCGTGGATGACGAAGCTGTTCTGGACGTCCGGGTGCTGATGCCCGCCTGGTAGCGGCCGCTGTGCATAGCGACCGCGACGTTCTCCGCCCCGTCGGCAGGCGAGGTGTTGAAAATGGCCACGCCGATGTGGCGGTAGTGGATCGACTGTGCAAGATCGACCAGCCGCCAGGAGCTCCAGGTCGTCGACGGCTTCGCGGGCGCCGCTGTACCAAAGGGCACACGCGTCGCGGGTGCGAACGGCGAGGTCGCGGACCTGTGCGGTCTGCGGCAGGCCTCGCACCCCATGGTTCGGCATGCCGGTATCGGCGAACGACACCGCCCAGCCTCCCGGCGGCGCGTGCATCGGAAACCGGGCCGTCTGGTTGAACCACGGAGGTGTTTGATAGGTCGATTCCGCACACGGCTTTCATCAGATCGGCATAGTCGGATGATGAAACCCAGCCCGTAGCCCCAGTACGCGATCCATACAGTTGTTGTCGCCCTGATAGCCCGGGGCCAGCAGAAAACGGCCCAGATACAACTGCCGGACGTATTCAGCCCACTGGCCGGCCTCGGCATGGTCGCCGGCCAGCACCAGGCCCGCCTCGGCAACGCCCAGCGCTTGCAGCCAGGCGTGATTGTTGGCTTCGCCGTGCCGGAAGGGGTTGAGCCTTCGCCAGAACTGCCCCGTTCGCTTCACGATGGTCTCTTGCAGGACCTCCCGCTGGGTCTCGGTCATTTGGTCGCGGCAGGCGTCGTAGCACCAGCTCAGGCCGCGGAGCAGGTGATGGGCCCCGATATCGCCCCGGCTCATGGCGCTGCCGCCCTCCGGATCCCACTTGCAGGCCTTTAGGGCAAGTTCCTTCGCCCATCGGACGACCTCCGGATCGCCAGTGAGCATCGCATATCCGGCGATCGTTTGCAGACGTCGTCCGGTCCCTCCGGTAATCTTCCCCGCGACTTTGCCGTACCAATCGATCCACGTGGGCCACCTGGGATCCCCGGGCACATGCGGCCCCGGATGCTCGGGAACGCCCGCCTTGTAGAGCTTTTCCGCAGACGCGACGAGTTGCTGTTTCCGCCGCTCGTCCACCGGCGGTTGCCCGATCTCGGCACACGCCAGCAACCGGGGACGGGCCCGCGAGGCGATCTCGTCGACCGGCACAGGCCGCGTGGTGAATCGATGCGCCTCGGGCACGATCTCCACCCGCTCGATCGGCGTCCAGCCCTCAACCAGCTCGTTTTCCGTCCAGGTCCGCCAGTACCAGGTGCCCGCCCCGATCGGCTCTGGCGGCGTATGGAAGTTGCCCTCCAAGTCGACCGCCGTCGTTGCATCCTCGGGGAAATCGGGCTTCCGGGAGTACTGAAGTCGCCGGGAACCCCCATCCTCCGGTTGCGCCCAGGCGAACATCGGCGGATCCGAGTACGACTCGCGGCAACGATCCGTAAGCGCTCGCGGACGCTCGCCCGCCGCAACACGGAGGTTGTCGAACCAGACGGTCATCTTCGCAAACGTCTTGCGCTCCAGCCCCGGCTTGTCCTTCACGCGCCCGTAGAGTTGGATTCTCGAAAATACCACGCCCGGTCTCAAGACATGCTCGTCGTCCTTCAGGCGGCCGATTTCCACGCGGGCGTGCCGCCACTGGCCGGAGAATTCGTCGCTCGTCCAGAACCACTGCTGGCCGTCGACAAAAAAGCTCATCCCGAGGTACGCGCCCTCGAAACCCTCTTCGATCTCGGCCTTGTAATCGAACGAGAGGACGAGGTTCTTGACGACCTCGATTGGCCGTGAGATGCGAAGCGGGCATGCCGTGGCGGGCTTCTTGGTGACCAGTTTCAAGCAGTGCCCTGTCCCGTCGGAACCACCCGGAATGATCGCGGCGGTTGCTCCGCGAAGATCAAGCCCGTCGTAGGCGCCCGCGTCGGTGCCCTGCTCGAAATCGATATTCACAATGTCTCCCGCCGTGAGCGTTGAACTCGACGACACGGCCACGAGCACGCAGAATAGCAAAGCGAGAAATCCCATGCGTCCCATCGTTACTTTCCTTCCTTCCAGCGAGCGACGAGCGCCTCTTGCGGTCCGATCCGCAACTGCGGGCCCCATGCGCCTGTCCAAGGTTCCCAACCGCCGTCCGGCCCCAAGCGATAGGCTTCTGCCGGAGCAGTTGGATATAGGGGTCGGTGGTGGCGTCGCGCTGCCCGGTAGTTGCCAAACCCTGCTCCCACCGGCACAGGGCCGGCGGGGAAACGCCTTGCCGTGTCGCCGCGCTCTTCCTTGCTCCCCACCGGCCCCGTGCCGGTGGGAGCCAGGTTTGGCAACTAGCCCCCCGCCCCGCCCCGCCGCGCCCTCTCCCGCTCCCCCCGCCAACTCCCAATCCGCTCCGAACCACCCTGATCCACAAACCGTCCACGCCCTGCTCACCGATCCTCCCCGTCCGACAACCACTCAAGGCTCACCCGCGCAAGCGTAATATTCTCATACGCCCCTTTCAGCCCCCGTTCATACAGACACAAGATCGTCCCGTCCGACAACACGGCCAACGACGAATACGCCGCCGCGCCCGGCCAAAGCACCTTGCCGACCGGCCACGTGCTCCCCTCGTCGTAACTCAACCGCAAGGTCATCTCTTTCCGCGATCCCGTTTCGCCCGGGTTCGAAAACAGAATCCGGTTCTTCCCTCCGTCCCCGGCCAGCGAATAACGCCGAATACTCGCCTGGCAGATCGGCTCGACCAGCGCTGTGTCATGCACGACCGGCGACCACGTCAGCCCGCCGTCCGTGCTGCGGCTCACCGCGCGGGCTTTCTTCTCGCGATCGTAGTTCCGCATGTTGAGCATCAGCGACCCGTCGGCCAGCTCAACGACCTCGCACTCATTGGTAAACGGTCCCGCCGAGCCGCCCAGCTTCCAGCTTGCCCCGTGGTCGTCGCTGTACAGCACGTGCGAAAAATACAGGTTCGTCTCCGCCTCGATGTGGTCGCACGGAATGACCAGCCGGCCGCTGCGAAGCTGAATCCCCGACCCGGGGCCCGTGGCATACCAGGTCCAGTTCGGCAGCTTGGCCGCCTCGGTGATCTCGACCGGCTTCGACCAGGTTTGGCCATCGTCGGTGCTCTTCGCGAGCCAGACGGTCCGAGTCCCTTTGCTCTTGCGGGCAATGATCTCCGACTCCCGATCCGTCCCCAGGTTGTGCGTCATCAAGAGCCAGATCGTGCCGGTCGTTCGGTCAACGACCGGGCACGGATTGCCGCACGTATTGCCCTCGTCGTCCCAAACCACCTGCTGCTCGCCGAACGTCCGGCCGCCGTCGGTGCTCCGCCGGACCAGCAGGTCGATGTCGCCCGTGTCGCTGCCGCCGTTTTTGCGGCCCTCGCAAAGGCGACACGGTGCCCTGGCCGGTGACCACGACCGAGGGAATTCGATACGTGTGACAACCACCCTCGCCCGAGCGGTACACGTCGGCTTGCTGCGGCCGCCGAGCCGCCTCCTCGTCGATCTCCTTCAACGAAAATCGCACGCTCACCACCGAGTTCTTCTCGCCCGGCTCCAGCACGGCATAGGTGGTGGCGACGAAGGTCCCGTCCGGCAGAACTTCCACGCCCGGGTAGCCCAAATCGCCCTTCTTCGGACTCCGCAGCAGCCGAACACGATACTGCCCCTCGCGACCTTTCACGATGTCCTCATACGTGCCGACCCACGCCACGAAATCCCCCTTGGTCGGACTCGCAAGCGTTGTATCCCGGAAGCAGATTACCAAACGCCCATCCGGAGCATATCGGCCCATATGCCGGTCTCCGGTCAGTGCGGCCGGCAGTTCAACCGGCTCGCTCCACGTCCGCCCTTCATCGTTGCTGGTAATCAACAGCGAGTTGAACCGGCGAGCGTTCTCGCGCGCAAGCGCCGCCAACTGCTTTCCATCGGGCGAGCGGACCACAAACGGTTCGCACGGGCTGGCCCCCGGATACGCGGCCACCTGCCGCTCGTCAGTCCAGGTGAGGCCCCCGTCGCTGGAAATCGCCTGCCAGAGCGCCAGCGGCGATCGGTCGCGGTCCTGGGGTCCACGGTGGTACATCGCCAGCAGGCGATCGCCCTCGATCGGCACGATCGTGATCGGCACGACGATGCACGTCAATCCGTTCGGTGTCATCGGCGACCACGTCCGGCCCTCGTCGAGCGAAACCGACTGGTGCATCGCCCCGGCCCCGCCGAAGACGAACAGCCGCGCGACCCCCTGCGGATCGACCAGCCGGTGGATCGTCGGGCAGTTCCGCACGCTCGACCAGTTCTCGGGCACCGGCAGCAATTCGCTCCACGTCAGCCCCCCGTCGTGGCTCCGCTTCATCGGACCGCACCGCCCGCCATGGTCGTAAGTCCATACCGCAAACATGGTCTTTCCATCAGGCATCAGCAGCGTATGCGGATGGCCCTGATAAACCTCGGCCGTGCCCCGGGCCACGACCACCTGCCGATCCCGCTGGTGCGACAGGTCCAGCGTGGGAATCGTGTAGTGGTCCGCCTGAGTCCGCGACGGTAGCTTTGCCTGCGGCGGCATGTCCGCCAGATTCCCCGACGCCGCAAACTCGTACAGGCAAATCGTGCTCCGCCACGGCCGGAATCCCACGCGCCCCAGCGATCCGCTACCCACTTCCACCTTGAGCATCTCCTTGCCGTTTACGGCAATCGTCAACTCCTTGCCGGTACGCGCGGCCTCGAACTGCAAAGGCTTGCCCTCCTCGACAACGCCCTTCGAATCCGTCAGAAACACGGTCTTATTGCCGAACAAAGGCCCCTGAGCGAACATCTTTCCATTGGCCCCTTCGAACCCGAAGTGGCTCTGGCCGATCACAAACGTGGCAGCGCTCTTGGCCAATCCGCGGATCGCCAGTTTCGCCGTTACGCGAAAGTCGCCCTCTTCGACCGACTTGCCGCCGAAGAGGAAATTGCCGTAGCCGCCACATGCAAAACTTCCGCCGCTCTGCTTCCAGTCCGCTCCTTCGGTTCGCAGGTCCTTCGGATTGCCTTGCTCGATGAACACGGCCGTCTCAGCGGCGTCGAGCGAAACGCATGTCAAGAGAAACGCGACGCAGAGTCCTGGAATCGGTTGGTACATGGCTGGGCTTTCAAGAGGCGGGAAGGAACCAGCATGGGCAGCCGGGAGGCGTGAATTGCGATGCCCCCAGGATATCTCCGCCACAGGCTCTGCTCAACCTCCTGGTTGCGGAAACGTTGCCGCCATTGTAAGCTCGAACTGCTCTTCCGGGTAGGTCCCGCCTGCCGGGCGGGACCTGGAAGCGCCGGAGAACACAGCAGTTCAGCGAAGACAGTCACGAGAAGAGACCCCAGCGGCAAGAAGGGTTTTGAAAAAAGTACGGTTCGAATTCTCCAGATCCGCCCGAGAGACTGCTGAAGGGACAGGCACCGCAACATCTTGTGCCTGTCGTCAAGTCAAGCTACCACCGGTTGCAGAGCCAGTCCCCTTTTTCAGCAGTCTCCGGCAGGCGGGACCTACCACAGAGTTTTTCCCCGGTTGCTACGCCACCTCACTGCACACGCCGATGATCCTCCACTGCGACATGGATGCCTTCTACGCCTCCATCGAGGAGCGCGACCGACCGGAGCTGGTCGGGCATCCCGTGATCGTCGGCGGCTCCCCGGAAAAGCGAGGCGTCGTCGCGGCCGCCAACTACGTCGCACGGCGATACGGCGTCCACAGCGCCATGCCCGCCGCCACTGCGCATCGGCTCTGTCCCCACGGCATCTACCTCCACCCCCGGATCAGCTACTACGCCGAGGTCTCCCGCCAGATCCGCGAGATTTTCGAGCGGTTCACGCCCCTGGTCGAGCCTTTGTCGCTGGACGAAGCCTTCCTCGACGTCACCGGCAGCGAGCGTCTCTTCGGCCCCGCCGCGGAAATCGGCCGGCACATCAAGCAGGCTGTCCGTGAGGAAACCCGCCTGGTCGTCTCGGTCGGTGTGGCCCCCAACAAGTTCCTCGCCAAGATCGCCAGCGACCTGGAGAAACCCGACGGCTTCGTGGTGGTCGAGCCCGGCCGGGTCGAGCAATTCCTCGATCCGCTGCCCATCGAGCGTCTGTGGGGCGTCGGAAAGCAAGGGAGCAAACTGTTCCAGCGGCTCGGGATCCGCACCCTCGGCCAACTCCGTCAATGGCCCCTGGAAACCCTGGGCAGCCGCCTCGGCTCGCACGGCGAACATCTCTGGCAGTTGGCCCACGGCATCGACGCCCGCACGGTGGTACCCGAACGCGAAGCGAAGTCCATCTCCCACGAGACCACCTTCGAACACGACGTCGACGATTCGGAGGTGCTGCGGGCGTGGCTGCTCGATCTCACCGAGCAGGTAAGCTGGCGGCTGCGACGCAACGGCTTACGAGGCCGCGTCGTCCATCTCAAGGTCCGCTTCGCCGATTTCTCTCTCATCACCCGCTCGCAAACGCTTCCCTCGCCCACCGACATCACCCACGAACTCTGGCAGGCTGCCGACGACATGCTCTGCCATCGGCTTCCCGCCGGGCACCTGCCGGTGCGACTGCTGGGAATGGGCGTCAGCGGCTTCGACGATACAGGCCTGGTCCAGGGACTCCTATTCGACCAGGACCAGAGGAAAAAACAGTCCGGCCTCGATCGAGTGAGCGACCAGATCCGAGAGCGCTTCGGCCACTCCGCCCTCCGCCGCGCGGCATTCCTCCCCAACAAGAAAAACCGTCCACAAGACGCAGAGGGCGAGTAGCGTCCGGGCTGGGGGTTCTTTCTGTGGTCGCCGCCGTGGGGTACGCGGCACTTGATCAGCCCGGCTGCTTCCGAGCAGCCGGGCTGATGTGGCGATAACAGACTCTCCGCCTCCTGAACGGTTACGCAGAATCCCATCTTGTCTTCTTCCCCCGGCAGACGACAATTCAAACATCGTGCTCTTGATTACGTGATTACGTCAAAGTTCCCTGGATTGCCCGTGGCCCTACAAGCCGGCCAAAAACACCTCCTCCTCCAATCCCATCGCAACGTCGCCGACCCACCCCAAAAAGCTCGTTTAACCGCAGTGCCCAACGGGCCGCGAGGGGGCGGAGCGCGTCGCGGCAATCGGTCACCGGCGCGCGGCCCGTTGGGCACTGCTGTTAAACGATGCATTCGCAACACCTTAGGACATTTACAGGGGCGCGTCGCCGACCCTCCGGGACCAAACCATGAAAACCAAGCAGGATATCGTCAGCAATTGGCTCCCTCGCTACACCGACACCCCGCTCGACGCCTTCGGCAAGTACATCCTCCTGACCAACTTCATCTCCTACGTCGGCGACTTCGCCCGCAACGAAAACGTCGAGGTCCGCGGAATCCAGCGGCCGATGCAGACGGCCACCTCCTCCGACGGAATCACCATCATCAACTTCGGGATCGGCTCGCCCAACGCGGCCACCGTCTGCGATCTCTTGTCGGCCGTCGCCCCCAAAGCCGTCCTCTTCCTGGGCAAGTGCGGCGGGCTGAAGCAAAAGGTCCACGTCGGCGACTTCATTCTGCCGATCGCCGCCATCCGCGCCGAAGGAACCTCCGACAGCTACTATCCCCGCGAGGTTCCCGCGCTGCCCTCGTTCCAACTCCAGAAGGCCGTCTCCCACACGATCGTCACCAACGACCAGGACTACTACACGGGCACGATCTACACGACCAATCGCCGCGTCTGGGAGCACGACGAAGACTTCAAAGCCTATCTCCACCGGACCCGCTGCATCGGCATCGACATGGAAACCGCCACGTTCTTCATTGTCGCTTTTGCCAACAAGATCCCGCACGGCGCACTACTCCTGGTATCCGACATGCCGATGACGCCCGAAGGCGTGAAGACCGACGCGGGCGACGCCGCGGTCACCGAGCACTACGCCCGGTTGCACCTGAAGATCGGCGTCGAATCGCTCCGCGAGCTGAAGAACTCCGGCGAATCCGTCAAGCACCTGGTCTTCTGAGTTGCAGCAAGAAGTTGTGAGCAGTTGGCGGTAAACATTCGCGGAACACATCTGGACACGGGGACGCGTTTTTGGTAGAAACGGGGCATGTCAAGCATGACAGCCCTAATCCCCGTTTCGCGTGGGGCGCCTGAGGAATTGCTTCAGGATCCGCCGCGGTTGCTGCTGGAGTTGTTCCAAGAACGCCAACAAGCCCACTATTGGCGAGCGCAATTCCAACGTTCCAAACAGCGGGAAGCCGAGCAAGAGCGGGAGATCCAGACACTGCGTGCCAGAGTGGCACAACTCGAACACCAACTGTTTGGCAAGAAGTCCGAAAAGAAGAACCGCTCCGAGAAATCTTCTTCCCCCGGCGGCGGAAAACGGCCGCGTGGCCAGCAGCACGAAAATCCCGGTCCTCGACGTCGCTCCCATGACCACCTCCCCCAAGTCGAGGAGCCCCACGATCTGCCCGAAGGCCAAAAACAGTGCCCCCAGTGCGGCCTGCCTTACGAGCCCTTCCCCGGCACCGAGGACTCCGAAACGATCGAAATCGAGGTCCGTGCCCATCGCCGCGTGATCCGCCGCCGCCGATATCGCCCCACGTGCCGATGCCCCGGTCGGCCCGGCATCATCACCGCTCCCCCGCCTCCGAAACTGATTCCCAAAGGACGCTACGGCATCTCCGTCTGGGTGCAGGTCTTGTTGGACAAGTTCCTCTTCTTTCGCCCCAGTCACCGGTTGATCGCCGAGTTGGCCACCCACGGCATTCAACTGCCTGCCGGAACTCTGGCGGGCGGACTGGAAGCGGATCGCGCCGCTGCTGGAACCTCTGTACGAAGCGATCCGGCAACATTGCCAGGCCGCAGGGCATTGGCACGCCGACGAGACCGGATGGAAGGTCTTCGTGAAGGTCGAGGAAAAACCGGGTCACAAACGCACCCTCTGGGTCTACGCCAGCCGCGAAGCGGTGTTCTTTGCCATTGCTCTGACCCGCAGCGCCCAAGAACCCGAGGCGTTCTTTGGACCGCAGGCCGCCGGTATCCCTCGTAGTCGACCGCCACAGCAGCTATAAGGCCCTGGCGGCCGTGAAGGCAGGAACGTTGCTTTTGGCCTTTTGCTGGACTCATACCCGACGCGATTTTCTCGATGCCGCGCGGGGCGATCCTCAGCAAGATGCCTGGATGGAAAGTTGGGTGGAACGGATCGGAGCATTGTTCCACCTCAACGGACTGGGTGGCCGCATGGGAAAAGGATCCGCAGGGCGAAGCGTTTGCCCACTACGACAGCCAGTTGCGACCCCAGGTGGAAGCATTCCGGCAAGTCTGCGATGAGGAATTGAAACAGGAAAAACTCCCGGCGGTCCGCAAGAAGGTGCTCAGCAGTGTGGTCCAGCATTGGGACGGTTTGACGGTTTTCGTCGAGCATCCGGAAGTGCCGATGGACAACAGCGAAGCCGAACGCCGCTTGCGAGGCCCTGCCATGGGGCGCAAGAACTATTGGGGTTCGGGGGCGGTGTGGGCCGGCGAGTTGGCGGAGCGTTGTTTTTCCCTCTTTGCCACGTTGCTGCTGGCCGGCTTGAACGCCCGCACCTGGTTGACCGCGTACTTGACCGCCTGTGCCGAGGCCGGCGGCAAGGCCCCGGCGTCTGCCGAGCGATGGCTGCCCTGGAATCTCAGCGATTCACAACGACAAGCTTTTGCTCAGCCGTTGCCAGGAAACGCTCTGCCTGACGAGGTGCGACGTTGCTTGGACGCTCTGGTGGAACCCTCCGCTTGCCAAGCTGCTTCGCCCCTGCCCCAAGAGGTTTGCCCACCGCCGTCACCCGCCAACCAACGGCCGGCCGCCGAAACGCTCTTCCTCACGGGCACGTCGCCCCCGCTCACCGAGCCGACGCGGCCCACGATTCCACCGGCATCATCGGCCGGCCAACGGCCGCCGTCCGCCACTCTACTCCCGTCGGCCCCGGCTGGCCGCGTGGAGATCCAGTCGCCATCGCCGCTCGCCGCGTCAGTTCCGCCTGTCACCCGGCCGCCGCCTTCTGCGGCGAGAAGCCGGCGACGCCCCCTGGTCTTTCCGCGCCACTATAGTGGCCGATCCTTCAGCAGCGAAGAGATCCAACAACTCCGCCAGTTGATCGCGGCTTCGCCGCATGCCAGCCGAACAGCGATCTCGCAAGAGGTGTGTCGCTTGTTGGATTGGCGTCAACCGAACGGCAGACTGAAACAGATGAGCTGTCGGGTGGCCTTGCTGCGCATGCAGGAGGACGGGCTGTTGTCCTTGCCGCCGCCACGCAACGGCAACTGCAATGGTCGGCACGTAATCTCTCGCACAGCCGCCGCCGAGCCGCAACCGCGGCAGGAATTCTCCTTGTCCGAGTTGGGGCCCTTGCGGCTGGCGATGGTTTCGCCCGAGCAGTCGCCGCTGTGGAATGAGTACCTCGACCGCTACCATTACTTGGGATATGCGCCGCTGGCGGGAGCCCAATTGCGTTACTGGGCCTATGCGGACCAGCGACTCGTGGGTTTATTCAGCTACGGGCTGCCGCTTGGCGGCTGAACTCGAGACCGCTGGATCGGCTGACGATGCAGCGGCGAGCGAACTTATCGCACGTGTGGGCAAGCTCGCTTCTTAATCTTGCCCTGGATTGGCTGCCAGCATCTGGCCTCCAAGTTGCTCTCGCTCTCGGCCGGGCAACTGCCGAGCGATTGGGAGCAATGTTACGGGATTCGGCCGTGGCTGTTGGAGAGTTTTGTGGATGCCAGCCGCTTTCGGGGGACCTGGCACGAGCGGCCAATTGGATCGACGTGGGCCAAACGCAGGGGCGGGCAAGAAGGACCGCCACCGTCGCTTTGACCTCTCCCGAAAACAGATCTACCTCTATCCACTCTGCCGCAACTGCCGAGAACGGCTTTGCTGCGAATAATCCTGGCACGTGTCCGGCGAATGTTTACAGTTGGCGAGGCGTACGAAGGTCTCGGAACAAAGGCCGTGCCGAAAGGATGCGTACGGTCGCGGAGAGCCCCGGCCAGCCCTTCTTGCCACCTGCCCGCCAGCGGGAGAGGCGTACAGGGGCGGTGGCTGCGGCGCTACGATGGTCGATAGTGTTGGGGATGGGCCGCGTTGAACCTCGAGAAGGCCGATTGTAGACGAGCGGATCCTGACGGCGGCGCCGAGGACGTTCACGCTGGGCGATTCTGCATCACAGATCGCAGCGCCTCGTTGACCGCTTCGTCGGTGGGGAAGGCGGCTCGCACTTCCGGTGCCAATAGAGCGAGGTTGGTACCCGCCCGATAGCGCTCGAAGTGTTTTCCGCGGACGGCACCCTTGAGTGTCGCGAGATCATACTCGGGGCGGAGATCCTCGTCGTCGTGTGCAAGTTCATCCTTCTTCATGTTGTTTTCTCTCCCTCCGAGTTGCAGTTCGCGCACTGATGATCTTCGTGGCGGTCGTCGCGGTCCGTATGCGAAACCACCAGCAACCGATCTGCGCTGGAGAGTGGCCAAAGGTCAGAAACGATCTTCATCTTCAGAGTGGTTGGGGTCGCTATAGGTCAGCGGCCAGAGGGTCGAGACGGTCGCCGCCTCCTGGAAAGAGACGCCGTGTTTGCTCACGTTCCTTGCAGCTTTGTCGGATCCCACTCGAATTCCATCACCTTGTTTCATTTGCCGCAACGGGACGGAACAACCGTCCCCGCCGCTGTAATGGTGGTTGAGAATCTGCCCCTGCTGTCAACCACGCCACGATTCCAATTCATCCTGTGCAATCTTATGATTGCGACATGCCGATCATGGCGCCCAGCGTTCTGGAGGTACTGCGTGTTCCAATTCACTCTGCGCAATCTTATGATTGCGACCGTGTTCATTGCGTTGTCCGCAACAGTGTTGGGGGATTTGGTCCGGCGTCCGCATTTTGGGTGGCCACCCGTCGAACATTACCTTGTGATCGGCGCTTCCGTCGGCGCAGCATGGGGGAGCCTCAGGCGAGGTTGGCACGGCATCCTGCCCGGCGCTGGTCGGGGCGTCTTGGTGGTGTTCATCTGGCTGCTGCTTGCGATTGTTCTATGTTAACGGCGGCGCACAATGCACGTGACGTGTCCCCGAACGTCATCGTCCGACATGATCTGCAGCATGACGGCGTCTGTGTGGTTGGCATATGCAGTCGCGACAAGTATGTCTTCAGCTTCAGCTTTTCTCGATCTGCCTGAACCCGCTCTTCCACGTCCGGCGGGTGCGTCACTCCAAGAGGCTGCAACGTCGCAACCGGTGTCCATTCGACGAAGCAGTTTGAGCATATACATATACTAATAGCCACTACCTATATAGGGTAGTTTGTTGTGCGGTTTAGGAGGGAGGTCGGCAGTAGGCCGACACACTCATCCGCATCCAAGTGCAGACGCAGCAAGCAGTTAGGCACGCATCTGGCGAAGAACTGCCGGTTAAGGGTATTCTCGGCAATGAATTGCGGGAAAGCGAAAAGGTCATTTCGCTTTTCCGTATGCGCGGGAATGAAAATGGGGGGTTGCCCGAAAAACATCGCCGCGCGGGTTGATTTGGGCTTCCTCCGGCCTATTTCATATTGTGCCCTTCGACTGGTTCGTTCGAGCCGTTCTTTGGTTGGGCTCAGTGGGGGGCGTACACCGGTCGTGAGACAACCACAGCCGAGCAGATAGACTGCTTCGTTGTGAATGACTTTCCTGGGAGCAACCATGCAGGCAGCCAACACTTCCGTCCTTTCGCGGCCCCAGACCTTGGACTCCGTCGTACGCAAGATCCATTCGATATCCTCGCTTCCTCACGTGGCCCTCAAGGTCATGGAAGTTGCCCAGGACCCGCGTTCGGGGGCGCAGGAACTCAAGCAGGCAATGGAGTGCGATCCCTCGCTCTGTGCGAGGGTCTTGAAGTGCGTCAATTCGTCGGCGTATGCGTTGCGAACGCCCATTACCAGCCTTCAGCACGGCATCGCGTACCTGGGCATCAAGCAGATCCGCAACGTGGCGATGAGTGCGGCGGTCAGCGAGTTGTTCAAGCGGGACGGTTCCGTGGGGACCTACAGCCGCGCGGGCTTATGGAAACACCTGGTCAGTGTCGGCATTTGCGCCCGGATGATCGCCATGCGCTGCCGGCTGAACAACTTCGAGGACATGTTCCTGGCAGGATTGCTGCACGATATCGGCATCGTCCTGGAAGACGAGTATGTCAATGCGTCGTTCCGTGAGGCCATGGACTCCCTCGGCGAGCGAGGTTCGTTGGGCGCCGTGGAGCGCGAGATCATCGGCTTTGACCACATGATTTTGGCGGAACGAGTAACCAAGGAGTGGCGATTTCCCGACGTCGTGGTTGCGGCCGTGCGACACCACCATGACTTGAGCCGCTGTCCTGAGGAAGCTCTGGAAGTTGTCCGCTGCGTCGAGGTTGCCAACATCATCTGCTCGCTGAAGGGGATCACCTCGGTCGGCACGAATCTGGTCACTTTCTCCGCGAACTCGTTTGCAGCCCTGTCGCTCACGAAGGATGACATCCTCGTATTGGCCACCGATCTGGATCGAGAGCTCGAAGCAAGTCAAACCCTTCTGACCGTTTAGGACGAAACCGTGAACTCGCTCTTGGAAACTGTGGACCTGCTCTTTGCAGCCGAGGGGCTTCCCGGAGACAGCACGGGGAGCCTGGCGGAGATCGCCGAATGGCTGAAAACGCTCCATCCCCGTTGCCTTGTTCTCGCCAACGGGGCCGGCAGCCTCCTGGCCACGTTCGGCAGCAACGGAGCTCTCGCCCCCGACGCCCTTCGCCGAGCGGTCAAACGACTGGCAGCGCGACTTGCCGAGGAGAATCCGGCGTTCGTCGACGGGGTGCCCGGCAGCGCGGACGAGCAGGTCTTCGGCGTGCGGCTGGATCTATGCGGTCTCCTGGCCGTGGTCCTGTCGGACGTCGAGGATCCCATTGCCCTGAAACGGCTGGCTCCCGTTTTGCGGAGCTGCGGCTTGCTGGCACTGAAGCGGGTCAAGGACAGCGAAGAAATCGGCCGCCTGAAGGCGGCCGTCCGGCAGTTGATTGCCGAACAGGACACACTCAAGGCCGCGCACGCCAAGGCGATCGCCGAAGCGGTCGCCGAACAAGAGCAGCGGGTGCGCGAGGAGCAGCAGCGCGAGGCGATGCAGAAGGTCTGCCAGGCCACCGAGGCGGCCAACCGCGCCAAGAGCGAGTTTTGGCGAACATGAGCCACGAAATCCGTACCCCCTTAAACGCGATTCTTGGCTTCACCGAACTGCTGCTCCGCGGAGCCGACGGCGGTAATGAAGCCGACCGCCAGGATTTCCTCCAGACGATTCACGCCGGCGGGCAGCACCTGATGGAACTGATCAACGACATCCTGGATTTGTCGAAGATCGAGGCCGGGCGGATGGACACGGAACAGATCCCATGTTCGCCCGTCGCTTTGTTGGAGAACGTATTCTCCGTGCTCCGGGTCCGTGCCGACGAAAAGAACCTCTACCTTCGCTGTGAACGGGCCGACGGGGTGCCGGATACGGTCTTGAGCGATCCGGTACGGTTGAAGCAACTGCTGATGAACCTGCTGTCCAATGCGCTGAAGTTCACCAAGTCCGGAGGCGTGCGCGTCGCCATCCGACCCGTAGACACCGCAGAGCGTCCCCAGCTTGCTTTCGACGTGATCGATACCGGGATCGGCATCGCTCGGGAGAAGCTGAACGACGTTTTTGATGCCTTCGTTCAGGCAGACAACTCCGTCACGCGGAGCTATGGCGGCACCGGGCTGGGGCTGGCCATCAGCCGGCGCATCGCCGCTGCTCTCGGCGGAACGCTCACCGTTCAAAGCGAGCCCGGCAAGGGGAGCACGTTTACCGCCACCATCGATGCGCCGCCAGCCGGTAAACCGACGGCTTTGCCGGGCTGCGGTGAGGCCGCCCCGGCGGACCTCGCGGCGGCCAATCCGCTTGCCGCTCTGAAAAACAGCCGGATTCTCCTGGTCGATGACGGGCCGACCAACCGCAAGCTGATCGGCCTGATCCTGCGCCGGGCAGGCGCCGAAGTTACGCTGGCCGATAACGGCCAAACGGCCGTGGAGCTGGCAACGCAGGACCGGTTCGATTTGATCTTGATGGACATGCAGATGCCGGTGATGGACGGCTACACCGCAACCGGCAAGCTCCGGAATTCGGGCCTCGATGTACCCATCATCGCCCTGACGGCCCACGCGATGCAGGGCGACCAGGCCAGGTGCCTGGAGGCCGGGTGCTCGGGCTATCTGACCAAGCCGATCAATCAGGATCTGCTCCTCAGCGAACTTGCCCGAATGCTGGCCTCCGCGGCCCCGAGGACCGGCCTGGCGCCGGAGGCCCACCCGGCCGGTCCTCCGATCATCTCGACGTTGCCCGAAGACGACCCGGAGTTTCAGGAGATCGTGCGCGATTTTGTTGCGGAACTCCCCCAGCAGATGGAAAGCGTTTACCAGGCCTTCGCGTGCGGCGATCTCGCCGAACTCGGACGCTTGGCGCATCGCCTAAAGGGATCGACGGGAATGGCCGGCTTCGAAATCCTGATGGCTGCCTTCGCGCGGCTGGAACAGTCGGCGAAGCAGGAGAATCGTGAAGAAGTGGCAGAGGCTTTGGATGCAGCGCAGGGGCTGTGCAAACGCGTGTCCGCACCGCGGCCGTCGGCCGCGCCCCATTGCAGATAATCCCGGGAGGAGACGATGAATCTCGCAAACGACAACCCCCAAGTACTGGGAACGCAAGAGTCGAACATGGAGGCCCTGCACACGATCTTCGGCACTCGCAAGCCGCCCCTGGAGCCGGTGGTTTGCGGGTCGTCGCCCGAGAGCGTGATCACCGATCCCCGCATCGCCATCGTCGACGATGAGCCGGTCAACGTCCGGGTGGTGCGGCGGATGCTGATGCTGGCCGGCTATCAGCAGTTCTTCACCACGTCGGATTCGACCGAAGCGATGGAGTTGATACGCTCCTGCCGGCCGGACGTCCTCCTGCTGGACATCATGATGCCCGTGGTGAGTGGGCTGGACATTCTCGGGCAACTCCGTGCGGATGAGTGCTTTGTCGATCTGCCTGTGGTGATCCTGACGGCGGCAACGGACCGGCAGACCAAGCTCGACGCGCTTCGCCAGGGCGCGACGGAGTTTCTCAACAAACCGGCCGATGCGGTGGAGCTCGAGACGCGCATTCGCAATGTCTTGCGGATGAAAGCACACCAGGACCGGCTGAAACATTATGCCTGGGAGCTTGAACTCGAGGTCGCCATTCGCACCACGGAACTGGTGCATGCGCACCTGGAGGTCGTCGAATGCCTGGCGAAGGTGGGCGAGTACCGCGACACCGATACGGGCAACCATGTCGTGCGGGTCGGCTGCTACGCGGGAATCATCGCGCGGCACTTGGGACTGCCGTTGGAACTTGCCGAGCGAATCCGGCTTGCGGCGCCGCTGCACGACATCGGTAAGGTAGGCATCCCCGATGCGATTCTGCACAAGCCCGGCAGGCTCGATGAATTGGAGATGCAACAGATGCAGCAGCATTCCCGCTTCGGTCAAAGATTGTGCTCGAGCGAGCCCGAGGACGCCGCGAAAGGGTTCATTTCGCATTCGCGGGCCGGGATCGATATTGTCGCCAAAGCCTCCTCGCCGGTCCTGCAGATGGCCGCCACCATCGCCTCGACGCACCACGAAAAATGGGATGGCACGGGCTATCCCAACGGCCTGGCAGGCGAAGCGATCCCCCTCGAAGGCCGGATTGCCGCCGTCGCCGATGTGTTCGATGCCCTGTGTAGTCCGCGGCCGTACAAGCGGCCTTTCTCTCGAGAAAAGGCGCTGGCGATCATCCAGGAGGGACGCGGGACGCACTTCGACCCGGCGGTGGTCGACGCGTTTCTCAAGGGTCTTAAGGACATCCTCGCTGCCCAGGAGGAGTTCGCGGACGAGCGCCCCGCGCCGCCGGCGACGGTGGACACGGAGGCTACCCAGCCAGCCGTGGAGCTCTCTGCAGCTGCCTTCTCGAATTAGGGTGCCGACGATGCCTGTTGGTGATCCACGACGGGACGCAACGACACTGGCCGACCCGCCTGCCGCGGAGTCTGGCAGCCTCGAGGGCGGTGGCAGTCGGTCCACGCGGCGGCAGTTGGCGCTGTTGAATTTCGTCCGCCGCACGTCCGCTCAGCCTGCCTACTCGGTATTGGTAGAGGATGCTGCCATCCTGGCGGCGTGGGGAGTCGAGGCGGACCGCTGCGCATGGGGACAACTGATTCCGGGCGATCAGTACCGTATTACGCTGGCCTGCGTCGGCTCACCGCAGCAACCGGGTGAGCGGATGACCGAGACGTTTCCGATCGAGGGCACGGCGATCGGCGAACGGGTGATTCGCAGAGCCGAGGTCGTCGTCGACGGCGATTCCGCCGAGGCGGGCCAGGTTCTCGATCCGTTCCTGCGCCGCCAGGGGCTGGCAGGCGGTATCACGGTCCCTTTGCACCGGAACGCACGGACGCACGGGGTCCTCGGTGTCTACTCCCTCGGTCGCCGAGCGTGGGACCGCGAGGAGGTCGCCTTCGTCGAGACGGTTGCTCACATGCTTACCGCGGCTTCCGCGCGGCTGGCGGCCGAGGAGGAACTCGACAAGGAACGAACGACGCGCGCGGCGATCCTCGAGACGGTGGATGCCGTCGTCGTGACGCTTGACCTCCAAGGCCGCGTGCTCGACATCAACCCGGGAGGCCAGAGGCTGACCGGCTACACGCTCAGTGAGGTCCGCGACGCTCCGTTCTGGAGCAAGTTCGTGCCGCCCGGTGAAGCAGACGTCATTCAAGAGATCTTCCGCAGTTCGCGCGGTCAAGCCTTTGCCAGCGAGTATGCGGGCTGGCTATTGGCGAAAGACGGCTCGCAGCGGCGGGTCTCCTGGACCATCAAGGCGCTGTGTTGTGGCGAGGTCCAGTCGATCATGCTGACCGGGGTCGACCGCACGGAACAGTGGAAGACCACCGACAAGCTGCGCCAGATGACGGCCGTTGCCCGGCACGTGATGGAGGCTCTGCATGGCACCCCCGAAGAAAAGGCTCGCCGCCTGGCGGAAGCGGGATTCGGGGCCGATGTGGCCGCGGTGTTTCAGCCGCCCTCGCACGACCAGGACGGCGGTCGCGCGGCCGGCGCCATCGGCGCGGCGGGTGGCGCATCGGCCGAGCCTCAAGTGGCTCCGCCAGGGGCGGAACGTCGAGCGAACCGGCGGCACCCCTATCCGTACCGGCAGCGATTCGCGCCGATTCTCGGTGGCCGGTTGCCACGGCTCGAGGAGTTCGCAATGGTCGAGTGCCACGACATCTCGGCCGGAGGCGCTGCCTTCTACTACGATCGCGTCCCCGAGTTCAAGGAGTTGGTCCTCGCTCTGGGACAGCCGCCGCGCGTGAGCGAGGTCGTCTGCCGCGTCGTGCGTGTGGCGGGTGCGCAGCGCGATGGCAGAAAGCGTTACCTCGTCGGCTGCCGCTTTGTCGGCCGCTGCCAGTAGCGTGCACGAAAACTCTGCGAAGCTCAAAAGGAGACGTAAGCATTGAGTTGGCGGAAGTTCATCATCTCTACGAGATTGCCGGGCAATTCCTGGTGCGATTGAGTGACGACGCGTGAGCTGTGGGTGGGCTGGTGAAAAGTTGCCTGCGAGAGCGTTGGCTGTTTTTGTTCCGACCCCAAAAAATACGGGAAAATCGCTCTGCCTTGCGTGGTGTGTGGAACAGAAATGGGGCCCGAAACCGTCTCTTTTCACCAGCCCAAGCTGTGGGTATCCAGGAGGAGAGGGAATGCTGATGGACGAAAACGCTGTAAACGTTGTGAAACAATCGACGTGTGCGAGCGCGAATAATGACTTTCTGACTTGTCTTTGATGGAAGGAGAATCGATGGAAGCGCATCAGATGTTTCTCATCGCACTGGCCAAATCGACGCTGCTGTCGATGGCGGGATTGTCCGTCGCGATGGGACTGGCGGGCGTCATCAACCCGCGATTGTTTTCCGCGGCAGTGAACCTCGGGAACCGGTGGGTCGATACCTGGAAAATCTTCGGGATTCCGGAAACAAGCAAGTGGCGAGCCCTGGATCGCTGGGTGGACGTGGATCGCTATGCACTCTGCCATAGCCGTCTGGCGGGGCTGGCCATGTGCGCCGCTGGCGTGTTTCTGGGATATCTCGGCATGACACTGATGGGATCATGAGCGTGCGACGGTCTTCGGCATGCTGCGGCCAAGTAAACCGGATTATTCACGACCCCATACTAACCCGATGCACAGCGAGGGCCGCACAAGAGTTGCCCTCGCTTGCGCATCGGGTTAGTATCGCGCAGTCTGCCGCGAGAACTCCGGGGTCGTGAATAATCCGGGAGTAAGCGTGTTTCGCCGAAGGGTGCGCGATAAATAACGACATAATGGAATGCTGGCCCCCCAGGAAGCGCGGGTGTCTTCCCGTGTTGCGGGACTGGTTATCGGCGCCGCCCGAATGACCCTGGTGTGGGGGCGATGCACGGGGTGAGTGATTTCAAGTGTCACGAGGGTGAGCGGAAGCTTGGGCACCGCGGAACAGCGTGCTGTCCCCCGCGCGTCCCGGTGCGGGAGTGTCTTTCAGGCGGGGAATTCTCTGCGGTAAACGCCGAGATTGCTGACGTATCTGACTTATCCGACCTAACCGAATGAGACGCGTGCGAGCCTCGCCCATCACCTCGTTTGTTAAAACCGATCCCCCAGTCTTCAACGAGGCAATCGAGCTAGGCGGCTTCTTCCGGAGCGGATGCCGCGTTGTTTGCCGGCCGGCCGAACGGCATGCCGCGTGTGGCAATTCATTCTCGATCGCAAGTGCTGGGCAAATGACAGAGGATTCCGGAACACATTTTTGACAGAACTTCGTGACATATTGCACGCAAGTTCGCATTCCCGCAACGGATCTTGCATAGTGCGAAACTGCATGCGCATGTGCTAACTCAGATCGCCAGGACGCATACGCTTTGGCGCGTATTTCTGCGCAATCAAGGGATCCCATTAAATCGGGTTATTGACGATAGCCAGATTCCTATAGAAACTCGATCCTGACTCGGTAAGCCGCGTCCCGAGGCGACCCACCGCTTTGACTAGGTCGTGGCGAGCCAAAAACGGTTTCGTGTGTCGGACACACGGTGTCCGACACGATGATCCCACCGGGTGCCGCTTGCGTGTGGGCCAGCGATCCCGCAAGCGGCGCCCGTGTTCGGCACGATGCCGAACGAGCTGCCTGGAAGCAGCGACAGTGACACGGAAGTCTCAGCCATGGAAGTACTTGAAGAGACAAGACCACCCAGATGGGTGCATAACCCACGGGAACGGAGTGTGCGCGCGGACGGCACGGGCTGAGGCGGCGGAATGCCCCTCGAAGCGGTCCGACGCGGGCGAGATTCGAAAGGGCAAATCATGATCGGACCCAGTAGGCGGGCCGCCTCCGGCGGCTTCCCGCAAGCCCGGATGGCGGACGGTAAGCCGAACCGAACAGCTCAAGCGGCAGCGATCCCGTCGCACAGCGCGTCCGACGACACCGCACGCGAGGAACGGACTCTCAAGCAGTCGTCGATCCTGCCGGCGAAGTCGGCTTCAGCGCCCTGCGATCCGGTGACGACGGTGTTCGTCGGGGATCCGGGGCAATCTTCGATATACAGCACAGCGCTAGACAACACAGATTCTTCGCAAAACCGAAATCTGATTGCGGCTGGCGCCGGTGTGGTGCGGATGTGCGGGACCGTACCGGCGCAATCCTCACCAGAAGTGAACATTTGGGCCTTTTTTTGGCAAAACTCGTAGATGTGGGGGATTGACGAGTTCCAGAGCTCCGTCCATTCTGGGACTTTGAGTTGAATGTTCTGAGTGGGACAGAGGCAAGCTGTTCCGGGAAAAATTCCCCAGTTCATCAGACTCGCAGGAACAAGAGAGGCTCGCCGGTTGTGGCGAGCCGCGCCGAGAGGCGCAGGGATCAGCGATGGCCAGCAATTGTTGCAATTCGACCTCTCCGATCGCGGAGGCCTTCTCGGCGATGTGCCGCGCCGCAGTTCGCAGGCGTGGCCCGTCATGCTCGACAACGGCATCCGTCAGCGTTGTGTTGGAAAGAGGCCGACATCGGCAGGCGGCCGCGCCGCCGGCACAAGCCGGGCGCATCTGGCCGGTCTTCCCGGTCCCTTCGGCACGCAGGATCGCCATCCGTATGCCAGGCATACTGGTTACCGCGATCCAGCGCGTGTTTGACCAACTGCAATCCTGTCGCGCACCGGTGGGCAGCAGCCGACCGACGCGAGGCGCAGTGCGAGGTCTGCCGGTACCAACCCGGTAACGCTTCGCGATTCCGGCGGTTGATTCGCCGGACGCCGTTGGCCAGTGATGGCCAAGGCGGGGCCAAGGGAGGGAACGACGCCTTGCCAGGACGGCAAGGACTCAACGCACGGAAGTGCTTGGCAAGGAAGCCCTTGGAAGGATTGCCCACCTAAGCGGGTGCATAACCCACGGGAACGGAGTCTGCGCGCACCGATCGCGATAGGCACACCGATCAAACGACTGTCCGCTCGCCTGATCTAAGAAGGAACGATCATGGCCCTCGAACTCACCCCCCCCAGACGCCTCGGGATGCTTTCGATGCCGCCGAGTAACGGCTCTTTGCGAGTTGCTCGGTGCCACGACGGCAAAGCCGTGGACTTTGTGCACGGCTCCCGGGGTCCCGCCGTTCACCTGATGCAGCAGAGCGATCTCCGTGTAGATATTCCCGAACTCGACATCCAGCATCTGAACCAGGTCGTCTTCGTGGTCGATCCCGACCAGACCGTCTGCCGCGCGATCCAGACGCTTTCCGGCACGATGAACCTCGGCTACCAGGGCTTCGCCTCGGGACAGGACTTTCTCGGGGCCTATCGCCCGGAACTCACCGGGTGCGTGGTGATGGAGTTGCGAATACCGGGGGTCAGCGGACTGCAGATCCAGGACCACCTCCTGTCGGCCTGTTCGCTCATGCCGGTGATCTTCCTGACCGGCTACGCCACCGTATCGATGGCGGTTCGTGCGATGCAGGCCGGTGCGGTCACGGTCCTGGAAAAGCCCTTCCGCGAGTTTGAGATGTGGGACGCGATCCAGGCCGCCGTGCAATTGAACCGACACCGTCTGGCCGTCGAGGCCCGGAACCGTCGCGACCGGCACCTGTTGGAGCAGCTCACCGACAAGGAGCGAAACGTGCTGATGCTGTTGTCCGAGGGGCAGAGCAAGAAGGCGATCGCCGGGCAATTGAAGATCTGCGTCCGCACGGTCGAGGTCCGCCGCAGCCAGATCATGAAGAAGCTTGGGGCCGCCAACACCGCGGATCTCGTGCGGTTCGCGATGGTAGCCGAGGAACAAGAGCCCGCATTTCACGAATGAGCCGACGGTTGTCGGACGCATGCGAGGGGATTCGCGTTTGCGACGAGGCAGTATGAAGCACACTTGGCGGCAGACCCGTGAGTAAGGGGATGGTTTTGAGACCCAACGCAGTCCAGTGCATCCGGCAGGCAACTGCCGCTTTCGCCCGGCGGCCGGGCCCATGGCTTCTGGTCGTCGCCGTGGTGGGGCTTGTCGTATGGAACTACTTCGATGCGGTGAGCGGGCTGGTCCACCGCTGGTGGAACGAACCGGACTACCTGTATGGATTTTTAGTACCGGTGTTCTCGGGCTACCTGCTCTGGACGCGGCGCGAGCTGGCCACCTTCGAGCCGGTCAAGGGGATCTGGTGGGGACTGCCGTTGATCGCCCTGGCTGCCGCGATGCGGTGGGCCTCGGCGTACTACTACTACGAGCTGCTCGACCCGATGTCGCTGGTCCCCTGTCTGGCCGGGCTGACGTTGTTTCTCGGCGGTTGGAGGGCCCTGCGATGGGCGTGGCCGGCGATCGTGTTCCTGGTGTTCATGGTGCCCCTGCCGGGGTTCATCGCGGGCACGTTGAGCCATCCCCTGCAGCGAATCGGCACGTTGGCGAGCACCTACGTGATCCAGACGATTGGCCTGCCCTGCACCTCGCGCGGCAACGTGATCGTGCTGGCCACCGGGCAAGTCGGCGTGGTCGAGGCCTGCAATGGCCTGAGGATGATGATGCTGTTCGTGGCAGTCTCGGCCGGGGCGGCGCTGGTGATCGAGGGCGGTTTCCTCCGCAAGACGGTGGTCGTCCTCAGTGCGATTCCCATCGCCGTCATTGCCAACGTGGCGCGGATCACCGTGACCAGCGTGCTGCACGAGTGGGTCAGCCATGACCTGGCCGACAAGCTGTTCCACGACGTGGCGGGGTTTTTCATGATGCCGCTGGCCGTGGGGCTGCTCTGGCTGGAATTGGGGCTGATTTCCACGCTCACCATCGAGGAGCCGGACGAGCCCATGGTGCTGTCTCTGAACGCAGAGACAAAAAAAAAGGCAAAGAAGCCGCGGCCCCGGCCGCGCGGTCACGCGGGGGCTCGCTGATGAAGTCGATTTCGGCGAGCCGTGGCGATCCTGGCAAGGCCCCATGGGCCGAGCCCGTGGCGTGCAACCGTCGACAGCCGCCGACTGAGGCAAGCCACGTGAGCGACAACAGGTATCTTCGGAATTGATTTGGAAATGAGTTGAGGCATGGACCGTACGAACGAATCCCCTGGATCGGACGTTTCGTCCGATCGCGAGCGGTTGCCCGTCGCGCAGCCGGCGCCTGCGGAACCGGCGCCGTACTATGCGCCCGGGTCCTCGCTCGACGCACCCCCGCAGGCCCACGGCGGCGGGATGTCGGCGTGGCTGCACGCCTTCCGCCGCCGCTGGTTCGCCGTGATGACCGTCGGGCTTGTCTGCGCCGCCGTGGCTGCCCCCCTGGCCTGGATGGCGCCGAAGCCGCAATACACGGCCACCGCCATGTTGCGGATTGCTTCCAGTGAGGATCAGATTATTCCCAACGCCTCCTCCGCCGCCCGGGTCAACTACGACCTCTACAAGAGCACACAGCAGGTGCTCCTGAAAGGTGACAACGTCCTTACCGCCGCGCTGCAGGATGACCGTTTGGCGAACGGAGGCGCGCGAGAGCTCCTCGCTCAGCAGCCTGATCCGTTTCGCTGGATGGCCGACGAGCTCAAGGTGGACTCGCCAGCCAACACCGAGATCGTCCGAGTGAGATTGTCAACCGACAATGCCCAGGCGAGCGCCGACATCGTCAACGCCGTGGTCGATGCGTACAAGAACGTAGTTGTCGACAAGGAGAGCAAAGCGCGGCAAGAGCAGTTGGACACACTGACAGCGATTTGCACCGACAAGGAAAAGGAGCTGAGAAACCTGCGTTCAGATTTCGAGGAACTTAGCAAAACTCTGGGGATGAACGATTCTAACAACCTGGCGCTAAAGCAGCAGCTCGATTTGCAGCGACTGGGCGAATACCGCAAGGAGCTGATCCGACTGCAGTTCGAGACGAAGCGGCTGGAAGGCGAGCTAGCCCTCAAGGATCAGATCCTCAAAAAGGCCAGCGGACAGGAGGTCGAAAAGGCTGTCGAGCAGGAGGTCGAAAAGGCCGCCGGGCAGGAGGTTGAAAAGGCTGTCGGGCAGGCGGACGAAAAGGCTGCCGAGCAGGCGGTGACCGAGGCGGAACTCGACGCCTTCGCCCGCACCGATGCGACCACGGTGGAGTTGCAAACCAAGCTCAATGCCCTCAACAGCCTGCTTAACGAAGTGGAACAGACGGTTCAGCCCGACGCCCGGTCGAAATACGAGCGGAGATACCGGCAGGACATCGAGTCGATTGGCGAACTTTTGAAAAAGCGTCGAGAAAAGCTCCGAGAAGAGTACAAGGACCAGCGGCGAAGCGCACTGGAATCGGAAGTTGCCCAACTGGAGCTGCAGCTACGTATAGCGACCGTTCAATACGAACAGTTTCAAAAAGAACACGACGCTCTTAGCGCAATATCAAGAGGTTGGCGGCTCCTCAATCGAGCTCCTGGCGGCTCAAGGACGAGATCGCGCAGGCGAAGTTTCTCGACCCCTACCGCACCGAACGCGATCGGCTTGCGGCAGAAACGAGCAGCAGCAGACCGCATTACCAAAGAGCAAGAGGCTGCCAGGCCCTCCACCACCGACAAGGACCGCCAACTGCAGATGGCGGCGATGGCCAGCATGGCGGGCTTCTTCCTGCCGGCGGCGATCCTCTTCTGGGACGTCCGCGCCAAGCGGATCAACAGCCCCGAAGAGGTCTCCGAAGGCCTGGGCCTGGTCGTGTTGGGCAGCCTGCCGGTGATTCCCGCCCGCGCGTTTCACGACTCCGGGGCGAAGTCGCGTCGCCACCAGCGGTGGCAGCGGCTCTTGGCCGAGTCGATCAACAACGTCGTCGTCCGCTTGCTGCGCGAGGCACGGGAGCAACCGATGCACCTGGTGTTGATCTCCAGCGCCGCCAGCGGCGAAGGCAAAACCACGCTGGCCACGCAGATGGCCATGAGTCTCGCCCGCTCGGGCCGCCGCACGCTGCTGGTCGATTGCGACCTCCGCCGCCCCGCCCTGCACAACGCCTTCGACGTCCCCCTGGAGCCCGGTGTCAGCGAGCTGCTCTTGGAAACGGCCCAACTGGACGACGTCGTCACCGATACCGCGGTCGACGACCTCTGGTTGGTCACCGCGGGCGGCTGGCTCGACGAGGGCCTGGAAGTGCTCACCGGCGGCGCGGTGGAGACGCTGTTCACCAGGTTCCGCAACGAGTTCGAGTTTGTGGTGATCGACGGCAGTCCGGTCTCCGGTGCCGATTCACGGATCCTCGCCCAGCATGCCGACGCGGTGATCCTTTCGGTGCTCCGCGACGTGAAAACGCGGATCGAATCCGCCTACCACCGCATCCTTCACGATCTCGGCGTTCACGCGATCGGCTCGATCGTCACCGGCACAATGGAAGAAGCCTACAGGAACTACACCCAACACACCCGCGCTCCGCGAGCGTGGCTAGTGGTTTGGCTAGTGGTAACTGATCTCCGTCCCAATCCGTCCTCCATCCTCTGTCCTCTGTCCATCAACCATCAACCATCAACCTGTTCTCTCTGTCTCCTGACCCCTGTCTCCTGCCCCCGGGCAAACCATGATCTTCGCAACCATCCTGAGCTTTCTGGCGGCTTGCATTGTGAGCATCCCTGACGTCCACGTCCGTCGCCTGGCCTTCGCGTCGGCCTGACCGACCGGCCCGATGGGCATCGCAAGCTCCACCGGCGGCCGATCGCGGCCAGGCGGCGGGCTGGCCATCTTCCTGGCCGCCTGCACCGTCATCGGCGTAATCCTGCTGCTGCCCAATCCTGGAACCTCGCCATCCAGCAAGACTGGCGCGACCTCGCCAGCTTCTTCTGGCGGTGCCGGCGTGGTTGCGCTGGGGCTCGTCGACGATTGGCACGGCATCCGCGGCCGACACAAGCTGCTCGGCCAGATCGCCGTCGCAGGTATCCTCGTTGCCACCGGCGGCCTGGCGATCCAGAAGGTCGGCATCTTCGGCATCGAAATCGAACTGGGCCGACTGGCCATCCCCGTCACGATCTTCTGGCTCGTCGGCGCCATCAACGCGATCAACCTGCTGGACGGCATTGACGGGCTGGCGACCACGTTGGGCATTCTCCTGAGCATCACGCTGGCCGTGATGGCCTTCATGACCAACCACGTGCTGGTCGCCGCCGTCGCCATGATCTTCGCCGGAAGCCTCCTTGGCTTCCTCCGGTTCAACTTTCCTCCCGCCACCATCTTCCTGGGCGACGCCGGCAGCATGCTCATCGGCCTGATGGTCGGTGGGCTGGCGATCCACTCCTCGCTCAAGGGACCGATCACCGTGCTTCTGGCCGCACCGCTGGCCGCCCTGACCATCCCCATCCTCGATTCTTCCGCAGCCATCATCCGCCGCCGGCTTACAGGCCGCAGCATCTACACCGCCGACCGCGGCCACCTCCACCACCGCCTGTTCGAGGCCCTGGGCACCAACCGCAAGGTCCTCGGCGTCGTCGCGCTGGCCTGCGTCGTCACCTCCACCGGATCGCTCTTGAGCGTCGCCACCAAAAGCGACATCCTCGCCATCATCGCCGCCGTGAGCGTCGTCGTCATCTTCGCTACCACGGGTCTGTTCGGCCGCGGCGAAATGTTGCTTGTGGCCATGCGGGTCCGTCGCGCCGCCTCCTCGCTGGCCCACCCGCTGGTTCCGCGATCCGAAAGGACGATCCGCACGTCCGTCCGCCTGCAGGGCCGCCAACATTGGGACCAGCTCTGGGAAGACCTCACCGAAACGGCCGAGCGCATGCAGCTCGACCGCGTGCATCTGGACATCAATCTCCCCTTGATCCAAGAGAGCTACAACGCCACCTGGGACCGCCCCGTCCCGCCGTCCCCCGAGGACCGGTGGAAGATGGATTTCCCCCTGATCGTTTGCGGTCGCTCCGTCGGCCGGCTCACCATCGCCGGCAACTCCACCGGCGCGGGCACGGCGTCGCACATCGACCTGATCCGCGAGCTGCTCGCTCCCCTGGAGTCCCGCCTCATCGCGCTGAGCGAGGCCGCCCTGGCCATCCCCGTCAAAGACCCGGAACCATCTTCCGTCGCCCTGGCAATGGCCGCCGCCGCCGAAGGCGGCAGCGTCAGTGCCGCTGCCAATCGCAGCACGGGCGGCAGCGGCATCCACCACCGCCGCAACGGCAACGGCAACGGCAGCAACAGCGGCATCCACAAGCGGGCCAGCGGCAGCGGCATCCACGCCCGCGCCACGGCCGGCACCGGCAGCGGCATCCACAGCCGCGGCCAGTCCCAAGTCATCGACTCCACCATCCTACCCCACCACCCCAGGTAGACCTCTAGTTGATAGTTGCTGGTTGATGGTTGATGGTGGGAAGAATGAGCGGCCGGGCAAGGTTGAGCACTTCACCGACCTGGAGGTTTGGCGCGTGGCTCACGAGTTGTTCCTCGATGTCGAGGACTTGGACGCCTGCCGCGAGCCGCCGCGGCTTCGGCAGATCAGATTATTCGCGGAACTGGTCCATTTTTTCGGCCGATGGACCTGTTTTGGCGACAAAGACGTTGGCCGAAAACAGCAGTTCTTATCCCTTCCTGCACCCACTGACGGCTGACAACTGGCCTCCGGCGAAGCCGCCGACGCCGGCTTCTGTCGGCCGAGACCGCGCCAACGCCCATGTCCGCCAGACTGTCCGCATCGGCGAAATGCTCTCCGCCCTCATCCGTTCCATCCGCTCCGTCCCGACGAATCTAGCTGGATGCTAGTTGATCATTGCTCGTTGATAGTGAAAAACAAACAACTCGTTTTCTACCTGCCCCCCATCAACCATCAACCATCAACCATCGACCCGTCCTCCGTCCTCCGACCTCTGCCGCATTGTTTGGATGACGACGTGCCGCCGAAGGCGAATCCGCGAACTGGTCCGGCAGTTCGAGAACAGCATGAAGGTGATGCAGAACTCCGGCGAACGTCGGGACCTGAGCCTGCTCGACACGCCCTGGCTCGATGAAATCGACTTCGCTCGCCTCAGCAAAGATCAAGACAACGTTCATCCGTCGCGACTACCGTCACCTCGAATCCGACATCGTTTTGACGGCGCGCTTCTCGGCCCCGGCCGATCGCGTAACTTTCTTCATGGCATCCCTCATCGAGCACCAATCGCAACCCGATCGGCTGATGCCCGCTTGCGTCTGGCGGACTCCAAGTGCAGATCTTCCGATTCCAACTCCGCAAGTGGCTGGAAGCGCTTTCGCTCGCCCGCGCGTGCCCGGCTGGCAGTGCTCCGGTCGTCTTGCACCGGCCTGCGGCCCTGGCCGCAGGTGGGCACGTTAGCCGACCTGATGACGCGGCGCCGAATTCACTCGGTGACCCCAATTATCGAGCAACCGCTGTTCCTCAACTTACCCGACTTGCCGCAGCCAGGCTCCAACGAGGCGGCTATTTCGGCTGGCTGCTCCGCCTGGTGCAGCAGCGCGATGCCGTGCGGCCGAGTTCAGGCGAGTTCTGGCAAGCGTCGTTACCCGCTTTCGGGGTGCCCCCGCCGAGCGCTGGCGGCTGGCGCGGGCTCTCTTTCCTGCATTGGCGCGCGATCTATCATGAAGAAGGAGACTGAACACGCCAAGTTACAGGAGGCGGTCGAACGCTCCGTCAGGGCGCGGAACTGCAGGAGGAGGTGTTGGAAATGACCAGAACGATGGCTGATGTACTGACGGAAAAGGGCCGAACGGAGGGCGAACGGAGGCTGCGGTTGAGACGCGGCAGCAAACGCTGTTACGCCAGCTTCGCAAGCAGCTTTGGGGACGTACCCCCGAATTGGCACACGCCATCCAGGCGACAACCGACTCGCATCAACTGGACGATTGGCTGGACCGGTTTGCCACGGCCCGCACGTTGGCCGAACTCGAGATCCCGTCCGCCGGCTAAAGCAGTGTTGATCCCCCTGCTGGCTCTCGAGCGCCGAAGCCGGGCGATTCAGTTTTCAGTAGTCAGTTTCAGTAGATCAGTTTTCAGTAGATCAGTTTTCAGTAGATCAGTCTTCCAGGCTAACCCCTGGCTCCTGAGTCCTGAGTCCTGAGTCCTGCCCTCCGCCCTTTGCCCTAAGCCATCAACCATCAACCCGTTCCCTCCGCCCTCAGCCCTCCGCCCTTAGCCCTCTGACCTCTGACTCCTGAAGGCTTGAGTCCTGAGTCTGAGTCCTGCCCTCCGCCCTCGACCTCACGAGCCTCTGACCTCCGACCTGCGACCTCCCCGGCCTCCGACCTCTGACCTCTGACTATCAACCATCAACCACATCAACCCCTTCTCCCCATGCTCCTCCGCCTCACCCTCGCCGCCGTCTCCCTCGCCGCCCTCCACCTCACCTCCTGGATCACCTGGTCAGCACTTGCCGCACGATGTGCCGCTGCCAATCCCGACATGCGATCGCTGCCCAGGCAATTGGGCGAGTGGATCAGCGAACAAGGAGATTTGGACCCGGATCGCCAAGGCCACCGGCAGCGAATACACCGTCAACCGCCAGTACCGCCACCCCGGCGGAAATACGGTCTCGCTGCCTGGTCGTGTCATCAACTACACCGAAGAGGAGCGCACCACTTCCCCAATACTGCCTCCGCGGGGCCGGCTACGAGCAGCAGAGCGTCAAGCGCCCGCCCGCTCCAGACCGACAGCAGCTATGAGATCCCCGTCAGCTTCTCCCTGTGGACTCAAAGGACTGAGCACGCGTCTTCTTTGGTACCACTTCGGCAAGGATACGATCTTCAACAACGACGACTTCCGCCGCGTCCGCCGCGGCCCATTGGGGCAGCGACGACTGGCCCCCTGTCAAAATCCTCCTCCCGACCCCGCCGGCTTCTCCACCGAGATCCTCCACCTCGAAGACTTTTGCCAAGCTCGTCGCGGGGTGGACGTGTGGCTCGCCTGGGGGCAGGAGACGGGGCGGGGGGCGGGGGACGGGGGGCAGGGAGCCACGGGCAAATGACCAATGACAGGCGGAGTGGTTAGTGGTTAGTGAACCAAAGAATGACCAAGGAGCGGCTTACCGCTTTAGGAAAGTTTCCACCAAAGACGAAGAGCCAATGACCTGGAACACTAATCTACGCGCTAATCCTCGCTAATCAGGATTAGTGCCGATTAGTGGAGATTAGTGTTCCGTAAACCTGTCCCTGACCCTGTTCCCTGACCACTGCCCGCTGCGCCCGTGTCCGTCAATCCGTCAAGAGCTGATCGTTTACCGGAAGGCATACCGGCTGGCGATGGAAGTGTTTCAGATCAGCAAGGGTTTCCCGCCCGACGAGCGTTATTCCTTGACCAGCCGGATCCGCCGCTCTTCCCGTTCCGTCTGCCTGAACCTCCGCGAAGCCTGGGCGAAGCGGCGCTATGAAGCCCCACTTTGTCAGCAAACTGACCGACTGCGACGGCGAGCAGCGAGACGGACAGTTCGCTCGACTTCGCGCGCGACTGCGGCTACATCACCACTGACCAACACGCCCATCTCGTCTCCTTGAACAACGAGGTCGGCAAGATGCTCGGTGCCATGATCCGAAGCACCCAAACCATTCCTCCTGACCCCTGACCCCTGACCCCTGACCCCTATGTCCCTCCTCCTCTCCGGCAGCTGCGGCTTTATCGGCTCGAACCTTGTGCGGCATATTTTCCGCCACACGAATCATCGGGTCGTCAACCTCGACTGCCTCACCTACGCGGGCAACCGGCGCTCGTTGGCCAACGTTGAAGACGATCCCCGCTACCGCTTTGTGAAGGTCGACCTGTGCGATGCCGACGCCGTGCGCCGGGCCGTCGCCGAGGCCGATCCCGACGCCGTCATGCACCTCGCCGCCGAGTCCCACGTCGACCGGTCGATCGACGGCCCCGGGCAGTTCATCCAGACCAATATCTTGGGAACCTTCAACCTCCTGCAAGCCGCCTTGGGCCATTACCGCAACCTCGACGAACCCAGACGCCGCCCGTTCCGTTTCCTGCGTCTCCACCGACGAAGTCTACGGGTCGCTTGGGATGGACGACGCGGCCTTCACGGAACAGACGCCCTACCGGCCGCACTCGCGCACTCGGCGAGCAGGCCGCCTCGGACCACCTCGCCCGCGCTGGCACGACACCTACGGGCTGCCGGTGCTGGTGACCAACTGCTCGAACAACTACGGCCCCTACCAGTTCCCCGAGAAGCTGATCCCGTGGTCATGAAATGCCTTCGTGAGGAGCCGATTCCGGTCTACGGCGCGGGCGAGAGCGTCCGCGACTGGCTCTACGTCGAAGACATTGCCGCGCTGTTGACCGTGCTCGAACGCGGCACTCCCCGCTCGACGTACAACATCGGCGGCAACAACGAACTGACCAACCTTGCTTTGGTCCGCATGCTCTGCGGCATCCTCGACGAGCTGCACCCCCGCGCCGACCGCCGCCCCTACGCCCATCAAATCGAATTTGTCACCGATCGCCCCGGCCACGACCTCCGCTACGCCATCGACGCCGCCAAGATCCGCACCGAGCTCGCTTGGCGCCCCCAAGAGCAATCCGACACCGGCTTCCGCAAAACCGTCCAATGGTACCTCGACAATCGCGACTGGTGGCAGCACATCCTCTCCGGCGACTACCGGCTGTGCCGGTTGGGCACTGGCAGTTGATGGTTGCTCTGGTCTCCGACTTCCGTCCTCCGACTGCTGACCATCAACCGTCAACCATCAACTATCAACCCGTTTTCTCCGTCCTCTGTCCTCCGTCCTCCGTCCTCTGACCTCAGCCCTCTGCCCTTCGCCCTCAGCCCCCAACCATCAACCGCTTCTCTCCGCCCCTTCCCCTCCCCACCCAACCGTGCTAGAATTCATAGTGTGCCAACTAGGCTTTGTCTCAAAACGGGGACTGGCTCCGACCCCAATCGACGAATCCGGCGAAAAACAGGCTGTGGCGAGGTGCCTGCCCCGTTTTGAGACAAAGCCTAGCCTGAGTCCGCTAGTTTTTGAGCCTTTCCATGCCGACCCTTACCGACATTGGTTCCCTGATTACGGGTTCGCCGGGCATCTGTGGCGGCCGGCCGCAGATCGCCGGCACGGGCGTCTCCGTCCGCCGCGTTGCGGGCTGGTACAAGCTGGGGCGCAGCCCGGAGGAAATCGCTGACCAGTACGGCCATCTCAGCTTGGCTCAGGTGTACGCCGCTTTAGCCTACTACCACGCCAACCGCGACGAGATCGACGCCGACCTGGCCCACGAAGAGGCGGAATACGATCGCTTGGCTGCCGGTCATCAAGTTGATCGCCACAACGCTCCTTGAGCACCATTCGCCTTTACTTCGATGTCGATTCCATGGAGCGCGCGGTCGTCGTGGGTTTGCGTGCGCGCGGCGTCGACGCGACGACGGCGCTCGAAGCGGGCACCACGACGCTGACGGACCTGGAACAACTTGAATTCGCCCACTCCGAGTCGCGAGTGTTGTTCAGTTTCAACGGCTGTGACTTTTCTCGAATCCATGCCGAGTTGTTGTCGCAAGGAAGGTCACACTCCGGTATCATTTTGGCGTCGCAGCAGCGTTATTCCATCGGCCAGCGAGTGCGCCGCCTCCTGAAACGGATCGCCGCGAAAACCGCCGAAGAAATGCAAAACCACATCGAGTTTCTCAGCAACTGGGGATGATCAGATAGTCGAGAGCTGAGAGTCGAGGGTCGAGCCGGCCGAACCGCAAATGACAAATGACCAGTGACAAATGACCAACTCTGTCCCCTGACTCCCGACCCCTGACCATCAACCATCAACCATCAACCATCAACCCTTTCTCTCCCTCCATCAACCCTCACCCCCCCTGTCCCTCCGCACCCGACTGAGCTAAAATTCATGGTGGGGCAAGTAGTCCGAATCTGCGAGTCTTGAGATGTCCGAAACATTGGAATTGGAAGAGCGAGTGTCGCGGGTGGAGCGGGATCTGACGCAGTTGAAGTCCGAGGTGCACCGCCTTGGGGCCTCGAGCAACTGGATTGACCAAGTCCGCGGCTCGTTCAAAGACGATCCGGAATATGACGAGGTCCTGCGCCTTGGGCGAGAACTCCGTCAGGCGGATCGCGACTGATCAATCGTGTACATTTGAGGACCTGCGACACCGGCGGATTCGCATCGGAACCATGGACCTGCGGATCGCGGCCATCGCACTCACGAAGAGCATGACGGTCTTGACTCGCAACGCGGTCGATTTCCAGAAAGTCCCCAATCTCTTGGTGGAAGACTGGACGCTCTGACCTTGAGCACCAGCCAGTCAGAAATCAGAAGTCAGAGGGCAGAAAGGCCCAGAGGCCAATGACCAATGACAGGCGGAGTGGTCAGCGGCTAGTGGTTAGTGAAGACCAAGAAATGACCAATGACCAGGCAGCAATGACCAATGAGTTTTCAGTAATCAGTCTTCAGTCTCACCTCTGACCTCTGACCTCTGACCCCTGAAGACCAGCGAATCAGGAAACAGGAAACAGCAAGACAGACTTCCGGTCCTCAGCTCTCCGACCTCCTGACTCCGACCTCCTGACC
>JAXGMN010000006.1:0-1597 GCA_040768665.1 Thermoguttaceae bacterium | reverse complement strand
ACCTACGGAGATCATGTTCGTGGCCAGGGCCACATCGACCCGCTCTTTCTCCAGGTACGGCCGGGACAGCCTGCGTTTGGCTTCTGCCACCTTGTCGGTGCTCACGCGCGAGGTCAGCTCCACGGGCTCGTAGGCGATCTTCCGGTTCTCGAACGGTCCGGCGATTTCGCCCACACGCTTGCGGTTGCCGTAACCGCTGACGCGGTTGCTGACTTCATCCTCGACCACGCGGCGAGCGCCGCCCAGTTCTCGCAGGCTGTTGAAGTAGCCCAGGACGGTCATGTACGGGTCGGCCGCGTTGTTCGGGTTCTTGGTGCCGCCCTCCGCCTTGTACGCCTTCTGAGCCGCAGCCAACAACACCAGGTACACCCGCAACATCACCACCTTGGGGCTGCGTCCCTGGGCGGCAACGCCCACGTACAGCCGGGCGTTGCTACGCTGAGGCGAGTGAGTCTCGGCGAAGAACGAATCCCGGCGATCTGGACCGGGCGGTGGGAAGACATCGACTTGCCGGCGATTGAACAGTGCCTGGATCTGGTTGTCTGCCCTGCGGACCGTGGCAGTTGAAGCTACGATTTTCGGGCGGATCTTGTGGCCGTCCACCTCGCGGACACACAACTCGTCCAGGGCGGATTCGTACAGCCCCACCAGCGTCCCCAGCGGCCCGGAGATCAAATGCAACTCGTCCTGGATCACCAAGTCGGGCGGTAACAGGCATCCGCCAGGCAACGGCTGGCCTTGGGTCGGATCGCAGGGGCCGTAGAATCCGGCTTTGTCATGGCGTTGCGCCCGGCCGAAAAACGCGCCCACCTCGCCGGTCCAAGGCATGGCGGCGAACTTGTCCACGGTGGCGATCATGAAGCACGGCAGCCGGCGATAGATCGGCTCGTCGACCGCCACGATCGGCAGTGGCTGGCCGCGGCTGAATGCGCAGCGCCGATTGACGCACGCCACTCGTAAGTCGTTTGGCCGGTCCGGGTTGGGGACAAGCTGGAATGACTGGGCCTTGAACTTCATCCCACACCACGGGCACTCTTCCAACGGAATGGGCGATGGCTTGCGGTCGTCGTTCTGAAAGGCGATGGTCTTGGCTCGTGCCGACCGGCTGTCGCCGTCGCCTTTGGCGCCCATCCGGTTGGGCGTGGCGGCTTGGCCGACCCACAGCCCAATCTCGAAGGGCCAATCGCCGAGCGTTTCCACGTCCTCCTGTCGCTCCAGTTCCAAGGCACAGATCAGCGTGGCGGCACGGCTGAGCTGGTCCAGGGTCAGCAGCCGCAAGGTGTAACGCATCAACACCGTCAGACCGGCCGACGTGATCCCCGGATTCTTCAGCCGGCGCAGCACCAACGCGAAGGCCGCCAATCCCAGATACGCCTCGGTCTTGCCGCCGCCCGTGGGAAAGAACAACAGATCAACCACGTCCCGGTCCGTGTGCGTCGGGTCGGCGAGGCCGGGCAGATTCATCAGGATGAAGGCGAGCTGGAACGGGCGCCAGGCCGGCTGGATCGTCGCAGCGTCCTTGCCCAGCATCACGCCCATCCGTTGCCGGGCTGCGGCGGCCATCGTCCGATTGGCCAGCTTGAAGGCGAACAGGCAT
>JAXGMN010000005.1:0-1634 GCA_040768665.1 Thermoguttaceae bacterium | reverse complement strand
CGCGGAGCGAAAGGCGACAATTAGAAAGGCGACAATTAGAAAGGCGACAATCAGAAAGGCGACAATCACACGCTGGAGTCCCTGTCATGCTCGGTGAAATCTTCGACCCCAAAGCCGAAACGCTGATCTACGAGCACTGCCGGCCGCACTGGTCGCAGGCCGGAACGGTGGTCTTCCTCACGTTTCGCACGCATGACTCCATTCCCCGCGAGGTCATCGACCGCTGGGATCGAGAAAAACTCGACTGGCTCATGAGGCACGGCTATGACGCGCGACCACACTGGAGCGACATCCTCCCGCTGCTCTCCGAACAGGAACGCGGCCAGTTTCAAAAGCAGTTCCAGCGGTGCCGGGAAGACTTTCTCGATACGTGCCAGGGTGAGTGCCTGTTGCGACGCCCCGAGTTGGCCCAGATCGTCGCGGACTCGCTGCTGCACTTCGACGCCCAGCGCTATCGCATGGGGGACTTTATCGTGATGCCCAATCACGTGCATCTGCTGGCCGTGTTCGGAACCGCGGAAGGCATGAAGGTGCAATGTGATTCCTGGCTGCACTACACGGCAACTTGCATCAACCGCGTCATCGGCAGGAAGGGCAAGTTCTGGCAACCGGAGCCGTTCGACCACCTGGTCCGCAGTGTCGAACAGTACGAGTATCTGAGGAAATACATTGCCGAGAACCCCAACAAGGCCGGCCTGAGGCCCGGCGAGTACCTCTATCGCCGATTCGAGGGATAATGTCGCCTTTCGCTCCGCGAAAGTGCGCGGCGAATGGCGGCGCCTTGCGAGCCGGAAAAGGAGGCGATTTTGCGCGGAGCTAAAGGCGACCATGGGCGACAATGGGCGACAAACCAAGGGAGCACGAACCCCATGCCAACCTGCACGGAACTCCTGACCCAACTCGAATCCGCCGTCCGCACTGGCGACCGCCTGCGGACGTTTGAACTGGCTCGGCAAATCCAACAACAGCTGGTGCGCGACCAGCACGAACAGGCCGCCGTCGAACGCCGCGTTCGCCAACTGCTGGCCGAATTGGACCGCCCCGTCCCCGACGCCCGCGTCCTGAGCTTCGACGTGCTGCGCGCCGAACGCGGCGTGGGCGCTGCCGACACGGACGGCGTCGTCTATCCCGTCTGGTTCGGCACCAACCGCAAGCCCAAAGCGCTCAGCAGCGGATTCACCAACGAGCGGTACGACCGCGTCACCCGCGGCCGGGTCGAGGTCTACGTCCCCAAGGCCCACCGCTTCGGCGAGACCGGGTCGTCGTTCTGGACGAAACTGCGGCGTTTCGATCTCCGCGACGATACGCTGCGGGTGCAGCACGTCGAGCGTCAGGAGCGGGACGCCTTCTTTGCCGACATCCACGCCGCCATGCAAACGGCGCGGGAGAGCGGCGAGACGCCGCACGCCTTGTTCTTCCTGCACGGCTTCAACGTGACGTTCGAGGACGCGGCCATCCGCGCGGCCCAGATCGGCGTGGACTTGAAGGTGCCCGGCGCGACGGCCTTTTTCAGCTGGCCGTCGCGCGGCAGCGTCACCGCCTATCCCGCCGACGAGGCGAGCATCGAAGCCAGCGAGCGGGCGATCACAGACTTTCTGGTGGACTTCACCGCCAGCTGCGGGGCGGGCAAGGTA
>JAXGMN010000004.1:0-4050 GCA_040768665.1 Thermoguttaceae bacterium | reverse complement strand
CGCGTTCCGCTCCACGTAGCGGCACACCACATAGAAATGATCGTCGTCCTGAATTGGAAACGACTTGAAGCGGCCTTGGTACACGTGCCCGCTCCCCGTCGAACCCCGATACGCATGCCAACGCTGGGTGTGCGTCAGCGTTACCCATCCCACAAACCGCGACAGGTCGGCGTCCCTCTTCGGCCACAAAACCCAATGCCAATGTTATGTCAAGCCCGGCATTATGTGGATTTCGGCTTGTTTTTCTGCAGTTAGTGCTTGATCATGCGGTCTTCGTGCTTGAGGGGCTCCACATAATTCGGGAGCCTTGGCCAGGCGACTCAGCCAGTCCAGTAGTCCTGGTTTTTTCCAGGGGACGGTGGTGTCAACCGCGGGTGCTGGTGCTTTGTCCAACATCTGTCGCTTCATTTCCATGTCGATCTCCACGTAGACGTGCGTGGTATTGAGGTCCGCGTGGCCTAGCCAATAGCCGACCATGTTCACCTCGTTTCCTGAACGCAACAGGTGCATGGCCGTCGTGTGGCGAATCGTGTGCGGGCTCACGCGTTTGCCAGCCAGAGACGGGCATGCGTTCTGCCCTTTGGCCACGTACTTGCGGAGAATGTATCTGGCTCCGAAACGGGTCAGCGGTAAGCCGGTGGTATTCAGGAAGACTTGCCCCTGACCCGGTTGACGGGGCACACGCTGTGCGAGATAGGCCCGCAGAGCCTCGGCCGTCTCGCGCCAAATCGGACAGCTTCGATGCTTTCCTCCCTTGCCTAGCAGTTTCACTTGCGGCGAGTCGTCCAGTCGCAAGTCGGTCAGTTTCAGGTTCACGATCTCGCTCACCCGCGCACCGCTGTTGTACAGCAGCAGCAAGAGCGTCTTGTCTCGCAGGCCATTGCGCGCGGCGGCGTCCACGGCGTCGAGCACTGCCTGGACCTCTTGGTCCTCCAGATATCCCAGCATCTTCTGCTCGGCCCGTTTGAGGGGAATGCCGCGGATCCTCTGGCAATGCGGTAGCAAGGCAGGCTCTTCCCTCGCCACAAAGGCGAAGAAGGCGCGGATCGCCGCCAGCCGGGCGTTGCGGGTTCGCACGCTACAGCCGCGGGCGGTTTCCAGATGGTCGAGGAACGCCAGCACCAGCGGTTCGTCGAGGTCTTCCACGCTCAGTTCGTCGACGCTCTTCTTTCGGCTGTCAGCGGCATAGCACAGCAGTAGCCGGAGGGCATCGCGGTAGGCCAAAATGGTATTGGCCGCAAGGCCTTTCTGCACCGGAAGGTAATGGCTGAAAAACCGTTTCATCGAGTTGGGCAGGAACGGATTCATGCGGAAGCTCCGTGCGATTGAATGTGTTCGAGATAGTGCTGATGGAAGCGTCGATCGACCTGTTCCAGCAACTCCGCGGTCGCCTGCAGGTAGATGTGCGTGGATCGGATATCGACATGGCCCATGTAGGTGGCCAACCAGGGGAGTCGGGCGTTGACATCCTGTCCGTCGCGGTACCAGGCCAGCAATCGGTGGACGGCAAACGTGTGCCGTAGATCGTGAATGCGTGGCCCGGTGTAAGCGTGCTGCGGGAGCGCGCACTGCCGCAACAGGCGCTGGAAAGTCTGACGCACGGTGGGGTAGTGCAGACGGCGGGACCGCTGGTTCAGAAACAGCGGGGAATCCGGCGCGTGGGGGCTGAACCGGGAGCGGGTTTGGAGATAACGTGCCAACGCGTCGCAGGTGGAACCGCTCAGCAGCACCCAGCGGGCCTTGCGGAACTTGCCCTCCGCGATGAACAGGCTCGGCGTATCGCGGTGAAAATCCTCCAAGTTCAAGGCAAACGCCTCTCCGATGCGAATGCCTGTGCTATACAGGAGCCCCAAGAGCGTCCGGTAGGTTAGGGGACGAAGCGAATCGGCAGGTGGCAGTTGGCCGGCGGCGGCCAGCAGCTTCTGCACCTCGGTGGGGCTGTAGATGTAGCGCGGTGTCGCGTCTTGGGAAGGGTGACTTCGGAAGGACTCGGGAATGTAACCGAGCGGGTTGGTGCGTGCGAGATACTCGCAGAGCTGCCGAACGACGCCGTAGCGATTCTGTTGGACCCGCGGCCGGAGATGGCCGAGGCTGCATTGATAGGCGTCGATGATCGGGCGTGTCATCCGTGGTTCCGTTACGCCTTGCGCGCTGAGGAATCGGTCGAAATAACTCAGCAATCGGGCCTGACTGCCGTAATCGGTACCCGCCAGACGCCGCAGATCGATGAAGCGCTGCATCTGGTCGGCAAGGCAAGAGGAAAGCTGGATATCGCTCATGACAACTCCTCCTCCGGCCACGGCAGGGCCACTTGCTTCAAAGCCTGAAAATCGACCTTCGTGTAGAGAAACGTGGTTCCGAGGTGACGGTGACCGAGCACGTCCGCAATGGCCTTCAACGAGTGGCCCTGCTGGAGCATGCGGGTGGCGAAACCGTGGCGAAATGCATGGGCGCCCGCACTCTCGCAGTCGATCCCCGCAGCCCGGATGTGGCGCTCCACCATGGCGGAAAGGACGCTCGAGCTCCTCAAGGGGTGGTAGGGCGCCCGGCAGGTGAGAAACACCTCCGGGCAGGCACAGGCAGGACGCGCGTGACGGAGATAATCCAAAAGGCTTTCGCCCACCTCCGCGGTCAGCGGCAGAAGCACGTCCTTGCCACACTTGGCTGCGCGGAAGAGAATTTCGTCTTGCACCCAATCGATCTCATCCAGACGCAGCGCACGCACCTGCCCACCGCGTACACCGTAGGTGAACAGCAGTTGCACGATGGCATAGTCGCGCCGGCCGGTGGGACCAGTGCGCCGAATCCCTTGGAGTACTTGTTGGGCCTGCTCTTCGTTGAGTCCGCGTGGAACGGTCGCCAGTCGATAGGTCCGGAGCGTGGGAACCGCCCGATCCAGACGCTGCACGATCAGGTCCTGGTGCAGGCAGAACTGGAAAAAGGTCCGCAGAGCGGATTGCATGGAACGGCGTCCTGCTCGGCCCGTGTTCTGGGCGTAGGCCAAGAAGAACTGTTCGACTTGCTCGGCACCGAGCGTTCGCAGACCGTCAGGCGTGGCTTGGGGGCCGAGCCACTGGAGGAACTGCGTCAGGCTGTGGGCACGTACTTCCAACGTTCCCGTCGCCGCATGCCGGTAACGATCCATCCAATCGAGGTAGGCGTCCCGCAGAGATGCATAGATCGGCTGGGGTGCGGAATCCACGAACCGATCCTGCCGTTTCACATACTGGATGAAACGGTTCACCGACCATCGTACGCGACGGACATGCTCTTCGCGTGACCCGCGGTGGCGCGAGCGGGACGGGTAGGCCTGGAAAAACTCGTCCAGATCCTCCGGCCTGACGATTTGGGCCTGCGAATTCTCACGGCGGCGCAGATGCTCGTTCAGATGAGAGAGGTGGGACAGATGGTTCCGCACCGCACCGCGGCTGAAGCCCTGCTCCAGCAACCAATCACAGAAACCTTCCAGGAGGGTCCCCAACGGACCGCTCCGTAGCCTCGCGAGTGTCATGGGACACTCCCACACTTGTTCCATTGTCATGATCAGCTCCTTTCTCGGCCTTATCGAACAAGGCCTTTAGGAGTTGTCATACGCCGGAATTATGTGGAGAGCCACCCCTTTGCCTCACGCAAAACAGCCGGTATGATGGGGACGCGGAGGTGAGCAGCAGGCCCAGCTTTACATAATGGCGGGCTTCACATAACACGAATTATGTCAAGCTTGACATAATTCATGATTCGAGAGCAGGCAGTACGCCAGGATCCGCATATCGTAGCGCTCGCGCCCCTCGGCCAGAATCCGCTCGAAGGCGGCGAAGTCTTCATCGCGCTCGAAAATCGGCAAACGTGCGTTGGCGCGGTTCAGTACGTGATAGACGACGCCTCCGTCCGCCGCCCGTCTCGCTCGCCCCATGTCTTGCCCTCCCTTCCCCAGAAAGGTTCCCTGGTTCAACTCCCCACGATTCTAACCACACCGCCACCCGGTTGTCAAGAAAAAGGTTCCTGACACCTTTTACGCTCCCGTTTGGCAGCGAAACGTGGCAAGCCGAA
>JAXGMN010000003.1:0-4177 GCA_040768665.1 Thermoguttaceae bacterium | reverse complement strand
TCATCGAAGGCGTGCGAGCGCGCGAGCCCCAGACGCTGGAAGACGCCGAAGTGGGCCATCGTTCGAGCACCGTGGTGCAGTTGGCCTACATCGCCTGTCTGTTGGGCCGCAAGCTGAAGTGGGATCCCGTGAAGGAAGAATGCCCCGGCGACGAGGAGGCCAACACGCTGGTGCGCGGTCAGCCCGGGCTGCCGCCGTGGACGATTCCGTAGGCGACGTTCACGACACTCCCCTTGGCGACGCGGCCGGTTCGGTCTTCCACCGATTCCTTGCTCTTGTGGAGATCTGTCATGTTGCGGTCAAGTGCGGCGGGCGTGCTTCTGGCGGCCCTGGTCCTTCTGTTGGCAGTCGGCGGCCATGCCGCCGCCCAGCCATTGGGCTGGTGGACGTTTGATGCCAACCAGGTCAAAGGGGTGACGGTGGTCGATCGGGCGGCCACCGAAACCCAGATTCCCCAGCCTCTGGCGTTTCGCGTACCGCCCTGTGCGAGGTTTATCGCCCCCGACGCGGCGGTCGTCGCCTGGGAGACGGACGAACCTTGCGAGAGCATCGTCGAGTATGGCCTCGAGGAGAAGTGGGACCGGCAGGCGCGGGATGCCGCACTAAAAACGTCGCATCGAATCACGTTGGCCGGGCTGGAACCCAAGGCTCGCTGCCAGTATCGCATTCGAGCGAACCGGCCCGGGCAGCCAGCCTCGATCAGCGAAGTGTTTGAGCTGGACAATGCCTTGAATTACACCGTTGCGCGGGTGCCAGATCTCCCGTCTCCCTACGCATCCGATGAGCGCGGCCAACGCTGCCGCCAGGCGGCCCAAGAAATTCTCTCCGCCACGCGGATCACCCGGGGATACTGCCTGGTCCTCGGCTGCCATGACGGGCAACTCGCTTGCGAACTCGTCAGGCAAAGCGACTTGATCGTTGTCGGCGTGGACAGTGATCGCCACCGCATTGAGCGGGCTCGGGCGGCGTTGGGCAAGGCGGCCGCCTATGGCTCGCGGATTACGCTGCACCACGCGGCTGCAGCCGATCGTCTGCCGTTTCCGCAATCGTTCGCCAACTTGATCGTGGCGGAAGACGGGATCGTCAGTGGCGAACTGCCCGCCACTGCCAGCCAAGTGATTCCCCTCCTCCAACCTGCCGGTGGCGTGGCCTGCCTCGGGCCGCTGCGAGCCGCCTCTTCGGCCGCTGCCAAAGGCCGCGTGGAGGATTGGCTCGGCAAGACGAAGGCCCACTGGGACTTCGTGGAAACCAGCCTGGGCGGGTGGGTGGTTGCCCGACGCGAATTGCCGCCAGGCACGGGCGCGTGGACCCACCAGTACGGCGATGCCGGCAATTCCGCCAACGGCCAGGAAGACTTGCAGGGCGTCACCAGCACGGATCGGCTCGAAGTGCAATGGCTCGGCAGGCCGGGCGGAGATTTTGGGCTTGACCGCAACCCGCGCATGCCGGCGCCGTTGGCCATCAACGGACGATTATTTCACCAGGGCATGAACCGGATTGCCGCGCTCGATTCTTACAACGGGGCCGTCTTGTGGTCGCTCGAAATCCCGGCCTTGCGGCGAGTGAACATGCCGCGCGACGCGGGAAACTGGTGTGCCGACCCGCATCACCTGTATGTCGCGATCAAGGACCGCTGCTGGGTGATTTCGGCGCAAACCGGCGAAGTGATCCGCACGCTCTCCTTGGCCGATGCGGGCTTGCGCGCCACACACGAATGGGGTTATGTCGCCCAGGCCGACAACTTCCTTTACGGCAGCAGCGTCAAGAAGGGCGCGGCGTACACCGACTTCTGGGGTGGGAAAAGCTGGTACGACGCCACGTCGGGCGCAGGCACGGAAAAGGTGTGCAGCGATGATTTGTTCGCGCTGGCTGGCACGAGCGGCGAGTTGAAATGGTGTTATCGCGGCGGAGTGATCCTCAATACGACCATCGCCGTGGCCGGCGGCAAGGTTCTGTTTGTCGAATGCCGCCATCCCGAAGTCAAAACACTGGCCACAAGCCGGATTGGATCGCCGCAATTGTGGCAGGATCAGTTCCTCGTGGCATTGGACGCGGCGACCGGCCGCAAACTGTGGGAACAGCCGATCGACACGGTCGACGGGAGCGTGGTGTTTTACCTCCTGGCGGCAGCGGACAGGGTATTCATCGCCTCTTCCGCGGCGGGCCAATACCACCTGTACGCCTTCAGTGCAGCGGACGGGAATAGCCTGTGGCATACCGCCCACGACTGGACTCGCAACAACCACGGCGGTCACATGCAGCATCCGGTGCTCGTCGGCAATGCCGTTTATCTCGAACCCTGTGGGTACGACGCCGCCACCGGCAAATTGCTGACCAAGAACGTCGGTCGCCACGGAGGCTGCGCGACTTACGCGGCCACCACCGGCGCCCTGATTTATCGCGGCGAGGCAGGGCGGATCTCCATGTGGGATGTTGCCAGTGAGAAGGTCACGGGCTGGTACAACCTGCGTCCGAGTTGCTGGCTGAGCACCGTGCCCGCGAACGGAATGGTACTGTCGCCCGAAGGCGGCGGCGGTTGCAGTTGCGGCAACTGGCTGGAAACTTCCATCGGATTCGCGCCGGCGCCGAGTTCGGCAGCCAAGTAAACGGGGAGCTTTCATGAACGATCCGTCTCGAACCGTTTTCACTCTTCTGGCTCTCATTGCCGCGGCGAGTGCCGCCGCCGAGCCAGCGAGCAGCGCGGATTGGCCGACGTACCGGGCGGACAACCGTCGCAGCGGCGTCACGCCGGAGCCGCTGCGGCTTCCCTTGGCTCCGGCCTGGACTTACACGGCCCCGACGCCGCCTCAGATGGCTTGGACCGGTCCGGCAAAATGGGATTCCTATGCCAACCTCCGCCGACTTGAATCCATGCGGAACTTCGACGCCGCGTTTTTCGTGACCACGGTCGGAGATTCGGCCTATTTCGGGTCGTCCGTGGATGATGCCGTTCACTGCCTGGATGTAGAGACCGGCACGGAGAAATGGGTGTTTCCTGCCGGAGGGCCGGTGCGTCTTCCTCCCTCCTGGCACGAGGGCAAAGTCTATTTCGGTTCAGACGACGGGCATGCGTACTGTGTGGACGCCGCCACCGGATCGCTGGTCTGGAAGCGAAAACCGTCCGGGCCGGAGACCCTGATGCTAAGCAACGGGAAGTTGATTTCGCACTGGCCGTGCCGGACGGGAGTGCTGATCCACGACAGTCTCGCCTACTACGGCGCATCGCTGCTGCCGTGGGAAAAGTCCTACCTGTGCGCGGTGGATGCCCGATCGGGTGATGAGGAGGGCTCCGGGCGCTATTGTGTCGCGTTCGAGCACCTGACGATGCAAGGGGCGATGCTGGCAACCGAATCCCGGCTCTACCTGCCCCAGGGCCGGCAACGGCCGGAGCTGTTCGATCGAGCGACGGGCCGTTCACTCGGCGGATTTGGCGGCGCCGGCCAGGGCGGAGTCTTCGCCGTCGTGACCCGGACCGGCGAGTTTGTCAGCGGTCGCGGCCAGAACCACGGTTCGGGTGGAGAACTCCGTGGGTTTGACGCAAATAGCCGGGACTACTTCGTCACGTTTCCCAAAGCCAGGCACATCGTTGTCACAGACGAGGTTGCTTACCTGAATGTCGGTACGGAGATTGGCGGTTTTGACCGGGCCAGGTATATCGAGTTGGCCAAACGCCAGACCCAGCTCCAATCGCGGCGGAAAGCCATCCAGGAGCAGCTCGCAAAACTCCCTGAACCATCGCGCGGTACGGCAGGTGAGAATCTGAAAGAAGAACTCAAGCTAATCGAATCGGAACTGGCCGCGATGCCTCCGAAAATGGCCGCTTGCTACATCTGGAAAACAACGGCCGACTGTCCGCACGATTTGATCCTGGCCGGAAACACGTTGTTTGCCGGAGGTGATGATCGGGTCGTTGCCTTCAACGCAGCCAGTGGGAAAGAGCTTGGATCGGTCCCGGTGACGGGCAGGGCTCACGGCTTGGTTGCGGCCAACGGCCGTCTGTTTGCGAGCACGGATCGCGGCACGATCCACTGCTTCAAGGCGGCCGTGGACCAGTAAGAGCCTGTCTTTATTACTCCCCCGTTTCCGCCGACACGTACACGCTTTTCAGGAGACAAAGCCAAGATGAACAACTTCTGGAATCGCCGCGAGTGGCTGAGGACATCGGGTCTAGCGGCCA
>JAXGMN010000002.1:0-4715 GCA_040768665.1 Thermoguttaceae bacterium | reverse complement strand
ATTCCAACGAGCGGAGTAACGAGATGAGCAAGACGATCTGCAAGGGCTGCGGCTACACGATCACATGGGCTGAGCAACGGCAACAGTTTGGCCGGCTGATCCGCGCCGGGCTTTCCCCCGACGAGGCCAAGGCCGTTCAGCCGCGTTGCCAAAGGTGCGTAACTCGCTGGCTGCGGACGGAGCAGGCCGTTGGCGCAACGGAGACGCACGACGACGCGGCCGGCGTGACTGGAGAGCCGTCGCCGGCCGGGACGCCAGCAGCGGGCCAGGAGCCGGCCGGGTTCGAGGTACTTTGCCGGGGGGAGTAGGCTGCCCTTCCCCACCTTTAGTCGGGCCGAGTGACAGTTACACAGTTTGTGGGTACGAACATGAAAACTTCCGCCAAACCTGAAATGCGATCGCTGGCCACCCTGTTGGCCAGGCTGGACGCCGTTTTTTTTCCGTTTGCTGGCAACGAGGAGACCCGTTGCATCGGTGCTTGCATGGAGCTTCGCGCCGGCTGGATTTCCGGCCAGGGACTGCCGATGCGCGAGCACGCGCCCACCGCCAGCGGCCGAAAGGTCAACGAGGAGCTTTGGAAGCGACTCGGTGACGCCGGGCTGGTCACCATCAAAGCGGACGGGGGTCGAAGAACTCACGTTCGATTCACGTTCACCGGCGAGACTCTGACGAGGTGCTTGTGTGCCACCGGCTGCACGTATGTTTTTTGGCCCGTGTTCCGGCGACTCGCAAAACTGATCGATCAGACGGGGATCCCCTCGCTGCCGGAATCCTTCACCTGCGGAGCCGAGCCGTACACCGGCGACGAGGGGCAGGCCGCCCGCATCCGGCTACAGCGGTTTCGACTCTTGCCGTTCGTCACGGCCGGCTTTCTGGACTTCTGGCACGACTGCCATTCCCATCAGTGGATCGGATTGACCGCCGCGGGCCGGCAGGCACTCGCAGCCGGACGGCCAGCACGCCCCCGCGATGAATGGACACTGGACGAAGACGTTTCCGCGATCTACGACCGCACGCTGGACCGGGCAACAAGACGGCTGGCCAGTGCGAAGCCGGCGAACCCCACGAACTTGTTTCCACCGGCATCGGCCGGCATCGGGTGGGGCGACTTCGCCAGCGCATTGCAGCACCGCCGCGAGCACGAGGAGGCGGAAGTATGACCGCCACTTGGATTGACGCACTCCCCGAACTCGACTGCAGCGCCCTGCCCGCGCTCTTTCCCGATCCGCGTGGGCCTGCCCTGGACGAGCCCCGCGCAACGTGGCGAAAGACCCAGCACCAGGCGGAAGACCGGCGCGGCGTGAGCAACGCCCGGCAGCTTATCGACCGACTGCCGGGACCGGGCGAAAGCCTCCATTACCTTTGGTCCGGTCAGTGGCGACACGCCCACACCATCCCCGTGATTCTCGACTTGGCGGCTTGCCCCTGTCGGCTGTTGAGCGTTGCGAGTCTGGGATTCGACGACCGTTGCACCGATCTACTCCTTGCCGAACTCGACGCCCACCGTATCGCCCGTATCGACGTGGTTTCCTCGATCTATCATGCCGCCCACAACCCCAGCCAAAGCCAGCGGTTGACGGATGAGCTTGCCCAACGAGGGAGCCGACACAGGCCGGCGAAATGTCACGCCAAGGTCTTGTCGTTCGAGTTCATCGACGGACGCGCGACCGTGGTTGAAAGCAGTAGCAATTTGCGATCCTGCCAGATGCAGGAGTTGAGCGTCATATCCGGCGACCCGGAGCTTGCCCGCTGGCACGCCCAATGGATAGCCGAAGTACTCGACCGGGAGTTGACCAAGTGAGCCGACGCCGCCCGAAACCCCCGCCGCACTTGACGGACGCCGCCCGCGCGAAGTGGCTGGAGACCCTGCCCACGTTGGCGGACTGGGAGCCGGTCACGTTGGACTTGTTGACCGCCTACGCGGCAGCACACGCGCGAATGGTCGAAGCCGAAACGAAAGTTGCCGAGCTTGGCGTTGTAGTTCGCGCCTCTGGCGGGACGGCTGGCGTATCGCCGTACTTGACGGTTGTACAGCAAGAGAGGCGCGCGGTTCGCCAGTTAGCCGACGCACTCCGAAAACGCCGCCCCGCCGCCAAGGCCCACGACGAGAACGAAGACCCAATTTTGCGTTTGATCGGCAAAGCCGAATAGGAGCACGCCCCATGCAGATCAGCCCCGAACAATGGAGCCAGTTACGCCGCGCCGCTTTCGACGACGACCAGGCACGTTTCCGCGCTCTGGTCCTGTCGCTGGTCCGCGCAGCAGTCCGCGAAGACAACGAAGTACGCCAGGCAGGCACGCCGTTCTTGCCGGACGGCCGCCCGTGGTTGGCGTCTGCACGATGAAACCACCGCGGCCGCGCCCGGGGCCCTCGTTGGACGCCGGGACGGCCGCACAACCAAAGAGGAGTTTTCCGATGCGTTACTCACTTGCTCAGATTCGGGCCGTTATGCGTGGCGACATGGCGAGCTTTTTGGTGACTCGCCTCACCCCGCCGCCAGCGCCCGCGCGATGGCCGCCGAGGCACCCCCCGCCGCGAAGGCCGCCCCCGCCGACGAGAAGCCGAAGCCGAAGTGCTTCTGGGATTTCGTGCTCGACCACATGAAGGCCGGCTTGCCAAAGGCCAAGGCCATGCGTCTTGTGGCCATCGACCACCCCGCCGCGCACGCCGCGTACCTGCGTGACCACAACGACCAGGCACGCGACCGTCAGCAAGCGCGACCGCGAAAAGGCCGCCCGTGCCCGCGCGCCCTCGCCGCCCGCTGATCGACTTTGCCGCGCGCGGTTCCGTCGTGCTTGGGGACGGGCCGGGCGCGGCGGGCTTTTTCCAAGCACCGCCGCCAAGCACAGAAGGAAACCACCATCATGCCAAGAATTCGCAAACCCGTTGAAGAAAACAACTACGCCGCCACCGCCGTCCTCGACGAGGATGTCCTCGACGAGCCCGTCCTCGACGAGGATGTCCTCGACGCGCCCGGCGTCGCCGCGGAGCCGTCGTCGCCCGTGGCCGAGCCCGCACCGCCGCCCGATCCGTCCCCCGTCGCCGCCGACGTGCTTGCCAGACGCGCCGCCGAGCTTGCCGTAGCGGAGCAACTTTTTGTCCGGCAAGTCGCCGGTGAAACACTGACGCCGGACGAGCTTGAATTTCTCAGGCACCTATGGCCGGATCAGTATGACCGCAGCAGGGAAATGTCGCGAGTCGCCAAGTACGTCAAATTGCGCCGCACGGCCGGGAGCCGGTCCGACCGGGACGCCGCCGACCAGGCCGCACAGCAGACCGCCGCCAAGTTGGCCAGCGAAGGCCCGGCGATCGTCGCCAAAATTGCCGAGCTACAGGCCAGCCTGCAGACCCTGGAGAAATCCGCCGCCGACGCCCAGGCGGAACACGACCGACGTGTTCAGGCAGTTGATGCGTTGCGTGATCCGGTCCACTTGGGAGAGCCGCACCGCAGCCGATTCGAAGCCGCCCGCCAGCGCTGGGAACGTGACCACGGCCGCCCGAGCCGCGAGCTTCGCCACCAGGCGGACGGCTACCGCCGACTCGCCGGACTGGACGCCGAGCGGGATCCCGATGCCATCGCCGCTTACGCGTACACGACCAAAGCCCCGGAAGCCCTGGTCACGACGAAGATTGAAAACGTGTGTCCCAGCATCCGAAGTTCCGAGGTGCGAGACAAGCGATTCAACATCGTTAACCGTGTCGCATGGGCCGCCCACGTCGAAGAGTTACGGGCCAAAGCCGACGCCGCCGAAGCCGAGGCGAGCCGGCTTGAAGAAGCTGGCCAGGGGCTGCGAGCCGAGCTTGACGGGATGCTCGCCGCGCTCATTCCTGATTGACGTATCGCCGGCGTGGCTTCATCGGGTGGGACGCGCCGGCTTGCCGGGCGGCGGAGTATCGAACGCCGCCCGGCGTTTTGATTTTCAGTTTTCGTTTCCGTTTCACCGTAGGAGTTCAGTCATGCCCGTTTCCATTTCCGTACCGATCAGCGAGAGCATCCCGACCGAAGGACTCTACACGTCCGAGGAGATTTCTCTCGCCGCTTTTTCGCCCACGGCCAAGGACACGTTGCGCCGGATTCTCGCCGGCTGTTTGGCCGCCAGCACGACGCTTGCCAACGGGGCACCCGTTGATTCGGTCGCCCGCGTGCTCGAATGGGCAGCGGAGCAGGTTCACGCCGGCGAGTGACGCATCGTTGCCCGGCTGGCGCGGGCGGCTGGTTCGTTGGGGAGCCGGACGCCCCGCGCCGCCGGTTTCGTACACCGCCGATCGTTTCGGCGGCTGGCGCGGCGGACGGTTTTGCGAGGTTACGCCCGCCGCGCCGTTTTTCGTAGGTGTCAGGTGACAATGCCATGAGACGACGCCGCCCGCTACGAGACCGACTCGCCAGCCCCAGGACCGCCGCCGAAGAGCGCACCGCCGACGCACACATCAGGATCGAAATGGAGCGCATCCAGGCCACCTGGACGCCAGCGGAGCGCCGCAAACGGGCCGGACTGCCAGAACGGGATCGGTGGTCGCCGCCCGCCGTGGAACTGACGGAAGAAAAACTGCTGGACGAGTAGTTGCAACGCTCCGTGGCTGGCGTAGAATGACGCGAGCCGTGGGGCGTGGGGACGCCCGGCACGGCTCTAACCAATTCCGTAAACCTACTGTGGAGGTTCACGTCATGGCTACTTCGCATCGTAGCAAGCCCGACGACGACGGGCAAGTTCTC
>JAXGMN010000001.1:0-8539 GCA_040768665.1 Thermoguttaceae bacterium | reverse complement strand
CCTCGGCCTTTTTCACTTCGGCGGGCGTTTCCTCGGGTTCGGCGGCGATCGCCTGCTGCGTCCGGCCTTCCGGGTTTTGGAATTCGGGCCGCAGCCAGCGGATGATGCCGCGACGCTCTTCCTCGGCCCGCTGATGGTTCAACTCGACCAGCCGCTGGAGGATTTCTTCGTCCGGCAGATTCACGGGCCAGCCGTAAGCGTCCGCCACGGCCGCGTCCAATTCGTCGTGGATCTGCCGCAGCACCGAGACCAGCCCCTGCTCGTGGATCGCCTGCTCCTTGGCATTCAGCCGTTCGCCCGCCCGCAACTTCTCCAGGACGTTGTACATGCCCGTCATCGTCAAGCCCGGATGCAGTTCCTGCTGCCGCTTGCGGTGAGCGTCGAGCTGCTCGCCAAGGTCGCGAATGCGCGCCTCGCGTGCCGTTGTAGCGACCGGGAACGGGAATGGATCGAAGCACCGAGAGTTGTTGTATCGGGGTCGGTCTTCCAGGGTCCCACCCGCCGCCAGCGTCCATGTCAAGTGGATACGGCTCGAAAGCACGCCGAGAAAATAGTCGTCATCAAGCGCGATGGCAATCAAGCCTTGATCGGGAAGAGTGCTGCCGTCAAGGTACACAAAGTTCCGATACTTCGCGGTCATTGGTGTCGAAATGAATCGTTCCAGTCCTCGTAATGAGGCCCTTAAATCGGTGTTCTTGCGAGCAAAGAGCCACCAGTTCTCCCGTCGATAATCTTCGCGAACATGCTCGCGCTCTGGCTTGACCCTGTTCAGAATCCATTGGTAAACATCGGGGAATCTGGTCCTAACTTCTTCAATGGTTAACCCATCGAGGTCAATTGCCCATTGGTTGCGACATAATGCCGTCAAATCGCGGCCATTTCTCGTTGGTACTATGTGCCTAGATAGCCCGGGAATTCGGTCTCGACCAAGTTTTCTGGCTATCTCGTCATCAATTACAAACCCGCTTCCCATGAAGGTCACACCTCGAGTCGCGATTCCTTGGTTTGCCTTGAGCGGAGAAGCACTCGTAATGTCGGTCCCGACTGTTAGATCGGAGTGAATGATCCCGTGCCTCGCACGAACTTGTACGTCCTCAGTGTCGTCGTAGCCAGGCATTTCACTGATGACTTGCTGTAACTCCCCTGAACGATCGCCCGTAATTCCCACCGTCATGGCGATTCGCACTGCCGCGCCATCGACGCTGTCCACCCACGGATGGTCCGGAATGGCGAAGGTCAACGACAACGGCGGATCGGCCCCCAAGTGGCGTTCGAGTACACGGCGATTGAAGGTTTGACGTAGGCTGTTTGTGGTGATTAACCCAAATCGTTTCGACTGACCTGCTCGTACCAACTCGGCTGCCGTGTCCCACCAGAACATCACGTAATCGGCCGAGTCCGGCACGTCTTCGTAGACCCCGCGGATCGCCTCAGCGTAGCCATCTCCAAGCGCGTCGCGCATGCGGCCGGTCCCGATAAACGGCGGATTCCCCACGATAAACTCCGCCTGCGGCCATTCCGCCTTCTTCGGGTTCAGGTAGCGAAACGACAGCACGCGGGCCGTTTCATCAGGGACTTCTTCGCCGGTCACGGGGTGGGGTTTGGTGGTGCGTCCGTCCCAGTGGGTGACGGGCTTGCCGTGTTCGTCCAGTTCGGGCTGCTTGCTGGTCCAGCTGAGCACAGCGTCGCGGCATTCGATGTTCTTGAAGTTCTTGATCACCGGCTCCGGCGGACTGATCCGGCCGTGGGTGCGGAAGTGCCATTGCAGATAGCCGATCCACAACACCAGTTCGGCGATCGCGGCGGCGCGCGGATTGATCTCGATGCCCAACAGCTGGTGCGGATCGACGGTGTGCCCGCCGGCCAGCCGCATTTGCCGGGTGCCGGCGATCATCTCGTGAGTGTCGAAAAGTTCGCCTTCCAGGCGTTTGAGGTGTTCCAGGGTGACGTACAGGAAATTGCCGCTGCCGCACGCCGGGTCCAGCACGCGGACGTCGCACAGCCGGTCGTGAAACGCTTCCAGTTCGGCCACCGCCGCCTTCCGGTCGCCTTCGCGAGCATGCGTCACGGCCGCGGTGCGGACGGCATCCCACTCCTCCCGCAACGGCTGGATCACCGTCGGGATCACCAGCCGCTCGACGTAGGCCCGAGGCGTGTAGTGGGCCCCCAGCTTGTGCCGCTCGACCGGGTCCAGGGCCCGTTCCAGCAGCGTGCCGAAGATGGCCGGCTCGACGTCCTTCCAGTCGGCCCCGGCCGCTTCGATCAACAGGTCCAACTGGTCGCGCGTCAAGGGCAGGGCCGACGGGTCGGCGAACAGGCCGCCGTTGAAGTGCAGCAAGCTGGTGCGCAGTTGGATCGAAAAGCCACCGCGGTTCATGGTCCGCCACAGTTCCTCGGCCAGCGGCACGAAGTGAGCCACATCGTCCATGCTGTGCAGCAGGTTCCGGAACGACTCCCGCGGCAACAGTTCGACATCTTCGGCGAACATGGTGAACAGGCACCGCATCAGGAAATGGGCCACGTCGTCGGCGTGGTGGCCGGCCGCTTCCAGCGACTTGGCCAGTTCGGCCAGCTTGGCGGCGATCTCGCGTGTGACGCGGGCCGAGCGGCGGGCGGGGTCCAAGCTCAGCGGCTCCGTCCACACCTGCCGCAGCCGCTGCCGGATTTCCTCGTCGGCCAGGGCGTCCAGCCTGATCCGATGGGATTTGGGGTCCGGAAACGGCACGTAGGCCCCGCCGGTCTGCGAGAACTCGGCATACAGCTCGATCGAATGCCCCACATCGACCACGACGATAAACGGCGGGCGTCCTTCCTCGGCCGGCAAGGCGCGGACGTATTGCTCCGCTTGGCCGCGAGCGCGGAACATGGCGTCGTCCCAACCGGCCGTGCCGCGTGTGCCGTGTCCTCGTTTCCGCTTCGCCCGTCGCTCCTGCTGCTTGGCCGACAGCAGCAGCGTTTCCTCCTCCTGCTGGACGCCCTGTTTCGATTCCAGCACAAAGCAACCGCGCTTGTACAGGTCGATGCGCCGTGTGGAGTGGGTCCCGTCCAGGTTGTCGAACAGCACGCTGCGTTCAAAGACGTAAGCATTCCGGCTGTCGTCCTCAACCGTCGGCTCCGGCCGCGGAACTTCCAGCACGTCGCACAACTCGGACAGGAACAGCTGGTAATTGGCCCGCTCCGCCCCTCCCGATTTGGACCACCGCGTGATAAATGCCTGAATCGCAAGCTCGTCCATGCCGCCCGTCGAGAATTGGAGAAAACAGGATGCCAAAAACGTGACGGCGGCCAGTATACCAAGTCCGCGGCCTGCCAGTGAGAGGACTGCCGCCGGACACGACAGGTATGGACGTAACGGGTCGCGGCACCTCCGACCGCTTCGGTGCTTTCAGCGGGGGCAACCAGGGGACACGACGCGGATCACACCCGCTATTCGTTGCCTGTCCCGTACGTCAGAAGATCCTCCACGTCCCACAGGTACATCTTCCCGCCACGGCCGGTAGTAGCGAGACGCTTGCCATCGGGGCTGAAAACGGCGCATGACACGCAGCCGTCGTGAGCGTGCAACTTGGTGAGCAGTTTACGATTTGCCACGTCCCAAACGCAGATTTCTCCCTTGTGGGAACCGAGGGGCTCCCACGGTACCCACATACCGCCCGTCGTGACCAAGAGTCCGCCGTCCGGAGAAAAGGCCGCCGAGAACAAGGTCTCGGTGTGGACTTTTGGCAACGTGGTCAGCTCGAATGATTCCGCGGACCAGAGCTTCACGTTGCCATCTTTTCCTGCGGACGCCAGCGTCCCCTGCTGGGCGAAAGCCACGGCAGCGACCGGTTCGCGACCATGTTGCAGCGGAGGACGGATCTCCTTGCCGGTGCGCGCATCGAGCAACAAGATGAGCCCGTCAACCGTTCCGACAGCCACCGTCTTACCATCCGGCGAAAAGGATGGAGTAAACGGATCACCCGGAGCCATCGCAACCGACCATCGCGACTTCTTAGTGCTCAGGTCGATTGCGCTCACAATCCCTTGCTCTCGCGAAACGACCACCAGCACAGCTCCGTCGCCAGAGATGGCCATCGATGCCAAGGAGAAGTCATTCTGTCCGAGTGTTGAATCGACAGAGAGTTTCTCTCGAAGCCGATACCCATGACGAGTGTCCCACAACCCGATTAGCGGAGAACCCTTGCCGGATTTGCAGGTGATCAACGTGCCTTCGTCCGGCGTGAACGCAAGAGATTGATAACTCGAGCTTTCCGGCTTGCCCGTCAATATCGAAAAGAAGGCCGTGCGGGAGAAATCCTGCAAATCCCAGACGCTGAGGCAATCTGGCTGGATGCTTACGGCGGCAAGCCAGTTTCCCGTACGCGGTGCGAAGGCCGCGCACATGCTCCAGTCTTCCGCAACCCTAAAGGTTGCGACGGGCGAGATACCGTGAGATTCAGTTTCGGACGCCTTTGGAAGACTAGATACAGACCACGCTCGCACCGTGTTGTCCATACTTCCGCTCAGCAATCGTTCGCCATTGGGAGTGAATGCAACGAATCGTATGTCTGCCCAATGCGCGTGAAAGTCATGCAGCGGTTTCCCGGTCGCCAGATCCCAAATGCGAACCGTGTGGAAAAGGCCGCCCGTTGCCAAGAGACGGTCGTCCGGGCTGAAAGCGACGGAGTATAAGTCCTGAGGGTGAATGAAGGTCTGCAAGAGTTCTCCCGTTTCGACCTTCCAGCACTTGGCCGTCGAATCGCCGCTTGCCGACGCAAGTCTCGTACCATCGCCCGTGAATGTGACCGCGGCGACGGGGAGCGTATGTCCTTTGAGCGTCTGCCGAAGTTGCCATCCTTTGGTCTCCCAGAGCTTCGCAAAGTTCTCGCCGACGCCGCCTGTGGCCAACAGTTTGCCGTCCGGCGAGAATACTGCAGCGAGAGTCTTACCTGGATGCGCGCGGAACCAATTGAGCTTCGTGCGAGTCGCCACGTTCCAGACGTCCACGGTACCATCAAAATTGCCGGAAACCAATATCCGCCCATCGGGAGAAAATGCCACGACATTGACACCTACGTTGTCTGCTTTTAGCACCATTGGCGACATTTCACGGAGATCCCAAAGCAGCAGTTGGCCGTCGGCGCCCCCTGTCGCCGCCGCCCCCCCCCGCGGCGACAGCGCAACTCCAGAAACGGCCCGGTGGTGAGCGTGCAAAGTGGCATCTTGCCTCCAAGCATCCCGCTCCTGCCTCCAGATTGCCAAGGTGCCATCGCCAGCGGCGGTGGCCAGAGTCTTGCCGTCGTCCGACAAAGTGGCGTTGTTGATGCCTCCCAATTGACCGATCAACTCCTCGGCCGGCTCGGGTTGGGGAGCCGTGAGCGGAATCAGTGCCTGCTCACCGTCGATGTCCAGCCAGACTCTCCCGCCTGCCCATATCTGCACTGCTCCGCCCCGGACAAAGGTCTTACCATCGCGGATTTGAACCTTGTAACGACCCGGCGGGAGAGTGATGTCGTGTCTTCTTTTGGTGGCCAGCGACAATGGTGTTTGACCAGCAACTGTGATCGAGTATCTGTTGCTCCCCGCGAAACCTTGGTTCGCAACAGCCAGAATTCCGGGTTCGGGGGCTAGCCGCGTTTCGTCCCGATCGCAGGTGATTCCAAGGCAGAACGGGAATGGCCATCGAAGTGAGCCGCACTCGAAATCAATCGTGGTGATGAGCTTTTCAGGATGAGGGTTCTCTTGAGGACACGCAAACACTTCGATCCGGCAACCCTTTTCCGCGGCACACGCATTTCTACCTTTCCAAGCCGTTGCACGGGTGGCGTCGATCGAGTCCTGCTCGGGCACCCACCAATTCAGAAAATGCCGGCCCAGAACCATCGGCAACTCTGCGGTTGTGCCATCGTCGTAGTGCAAGATGTATGAAGCAGCGACTGGTCCGTACAGCGGGATTCCGCGCGCGCATCCGTGCAGAAAGTGGAGCTTGGCGGCTCGCCGATTGACCGCGATTCCCGATAGCTTGGTGGGCCATCCTGAGTCCTCATCGCGGCCAAGTTGGATGTAGCGGCTACCGATCTGAAAGGGCACACCGTCGATTTCCAATTGTTCCGGCAGCTCGGCGAGATTATTGCGTGAGTCATTTCCATCCGTCGGTTCCGTCCGTGCGCCGTTGGCAAACGGCTGAATATCGACGATCTGAAATCTCGGGGGAGGGTCCAGCACACCGGGCCCGCTTTTCGCTTTCTGAGGGCCTTCGGGCGCTCTCGCCATGTTAAGGTGATTCCGCAGGCTAGTGACTCCCGTCAGCTCCAGCGTTCCAATAAGGATCAGGCCGAGACACAGCGTACCGAAAGCCAAGGGAAGCCGCCGGGTTCGAAACACAGATGCACCATCGCATGTAGCCCGCGTCGCCAGTGAGAGAGCTGGCAACTGCACCCTCGACGGCTGCTGCACATGCGCCAGGTACTGGCCAAGCGTTTCTGACACTTCGCCGGCCGTCTGAAAGCGGTCTTCCGGCTTTTTGGCGAGCAGGCGACCGATGATTGCGACGAGCCATTCGGGGACTTCGGGGTTGATCTCGCGGATTGGGCGCGGGGTGTCCTCGCAAACCCGATGGATTGCTCCCGTGGGCGTTTCCGCGCGGAACGGCGAGCGGCCGACGCACATGGCGTACATCACGCAACCCAAGCTGAACAGGTCGCTGCGGTGATCCACCGGCTCGCCGCGGGCCTGCTCGGGCGACATGTACTGCGGCGTGCCCGCGATGGCGTTGCTCTTAGTGATCTGCGCTTCATGCACCACGCGGGCTAGGCCAAAATCGGTGATCTTCACCCGCTCGACGCCGTTTTCCAGCAGGATGTTGCTGGGCTTGATGTCGCGGTGGACCAAGCCCTGGGCATGAGCGGCCGCCAAACCGGATGCGATCTGCATGCCGATCCGAAGGATCTCTTCCAACTTCAAGTGCCCACTTCGCTGGATGCGGTCCTCCAACGACACGCCGACGATGTATTCCATCACTAGGAACGGCGCGTCGCCCGCATCATCGACTGCGTGGATCGTGACCACGTGCTCGTGAGTCACGGCGGCCGCTGATCGAGCTTCACGCAGGAATCGGGTGCGGGCTGGGCCGCTGGACGCCAAGTCGGGATTGAGCACCTTGACGGCCACCATCCGTTCGAGTTTCGCGTCGCGGGCCTTAAGCACGGTGCCCATGCCGCCGCGGCCGATCACCTCCAGGACGTCGTATCCGGCCAACTGTCCCAAGTGCCGCGGATTGGTGGCAGGCCCCAGGAACGCCAACGACGGCGGGGCCATGCTTGGCCCGGCCAACGTTTCAACCGTAGCGCCGGCGTCGGATTTCAGCTTGCGCATCGCTTCCTCCAATGCCTCGGAGCGGCCCGGCGACTCCGCTCCGGCGACCACCTCTGGAGGAACCACGTTGCTTTGGCCAGCCAACGAGTCCAGCCGCCGCCGGCAAGCGTCGCAGGATTCGAGGTGCAAGGCGAACGCCGCTTGACGCTCGTCGGACGCCGTCCCGTCAAGTAGCGACTTCAATTCGGCTTCGTTCGGACAAGACTGCGGTTCGGCCATGAGGCGGCTCCTTTTCTCAGCAGAAAGGTCATTCGTTCAGGGCTTGGACTTGCTTCTTCAGTCGCGCCGTCACACGGGACCGGGCGAGATAAACCGCCCCTTCGGAGATTCCCAGCAGGCGGGCGACTTCCTTCGTCGCTTTTCCTTCGACCGTGGTTTGCCAAAAGGCCTGCCACGTCGCCTCCGCGAACTCGTGGCGAACGCGGGCCGCGGCCACGCGGAACACGCTCTGCCGGTATTCTTGGTCCCACACTTGGTCGGGATCGTCTCCGACGGCGACTTGTTCCAGGTGGCGAAGCACCCGCGTGTCGCCGCTGCCGGAAACCTCGCGCCGCCGCATCGCCCAGAATTCGCTCAGCCGGTGACGCACCACGGCCATCAGCCAATTCCGGAACCGGCCTTTCTGACGGTCGTAATTGGGCAGCGAGCCCGCGACCGACCGCAACACCTCTTGGACCAAGTCCGCCGCGTCGGCATCCTGGAGGCCCTGGCGGCGGGCAAAGGCGTAGACCACGGGACAATACAGATCCACAAAGTCGGACCATGCCTGCCTGTCCTGTCCGTCGCTCAAACGGATCAACAGGCTCTCGCGGGTCGTCTGCGGCTCGTCCATCGTGTGCCTCCCTTGCTCATTCCCCCGCGGCATCAAAAGTCTGTCAGAGATTCTAGAGAATTTCGAAGAATTTCGGGGATAGGTACCAAGAGCGGAAGGCACTAGCCCAGATTATCCACGTAGCGCCCGCGTCTAACGCGTAATGTCTCCGCCCATCAGCCGAGCCATCACCTCCACGGCTTTCCAAGCCCCGGACTCGCAGCTCGCCTCCCTTGTCCCGTAACTCGCTTTCCCCGATTCCTGACACGGAACTCTGAATTGGCGAAACCGATCCCGAAAACCCCTCTAACGGCGAAAAAATCACACGAAAACGGCCGGAACGCACAGTAAGCGGATGTGAATTCGGAAAAACTG